>NZ_JBEXOK010000003.1:0-789490 GCF_040611495.1 Nocardia sp. NPDC006630 | reverse complement strand
TTCAGACTGGCGGACCGACCAGCCTCTTTCGCATCCTTGTTCTTTTCTCGTCTTGTTCTTTTGTCGTTTTCTCTTCTTCTCGTCCAGGCGTCTTTGTTCTTTCGCTCTTTGCCTTTGTCAGACCACAGGGGCAGCCACTCGCCTCCCATCCCCCCGTGCACGCACCGTCCGCGCAGCAGTGAACTCATAGTCATCCAACGGAAAATGCCTATTTTCCCAGTACATCTCGAGCTGCGTCGAAGGCCGGAATGCCGCCCCATCGCCCTGATAGTTGATGTAGTACGTATTGGAGGTAGCGCATCCCTGGCTGAAGAGGTGAGTCTTCTTGGCTCTCTTGTCCATCCGGGCGAAATACCGATCGTGCGGCTCCTGCCGCACCTCGACGCAGGTAGCCCCGCGCTTCCCGGCCTCGGAGATCACCCGAGCCGCGTGTGCGGACGTCGACTCGATCAGCGGAATATACGACCCGGGCGCGTATGCGTACGGCCCTACGATCAGGAACGCATTCGGGAACCGCGGCACCGAAACCCCTTGGTATGCCTGGAATCGGTTGGCATCCCAGAACTCCCCGAGCTCCACGCCGCCCCGGCCATAGATCGGATACGGCGGCGTGAACCCCTTCTCCATGACCTTGAATCCGGTGGCCAGCACCACCATGTCGAAGTCCTGTGAGGCCCCATCGGCGGTGACGATCCCCGTGGATGTGAACCGCTGGATACTGTCGGTGATCAGATCCACATGCGGCTTCGTGAAGGTCCGGAAGTAGGAGTTCGACACCGACGGCCGTTTACAGCCGAGCCGATAGTCGGGGGTGAGCTTCTCGCGCAACTTCGGGTCGCGCACCTGGGCGAAAAGGTAGCTCTTGAGCGCGGTTTCGCCCACGGTGAGACCGACAGACGTAAGCCGTGGATAAGCCGATACCGCCAACCCTGCACCTAGCCCGGCATTCACGCCCACATTGCCGACGAATCGCACCGTCTGCTGCACCGGTGCGAAGTTGAGCACCGAGTTGAGCACCGGCCCCATTCGGAAGTCCGGTTTCGGCGCGATCCAGATAGCGCGCCGCTGGTACACCGTCAGTTGCGCAACATCTTTGGCCAGCTCCGGAATCAGCTGCAAAGCACTGGCCCCGGTGCCGATCACCGCCACCCGCTTACCCCGATAGTCGTACTCGTGATCCCAGCGGGAGCTGTGCATGAGCTTGCCCCGGAAATCCTCGATTCCGGCAATCTCCGGATTGTGCGGCTGTTCCAGTCCGCCCACCGCCCCGATCACGAACCGCGCGGTTATCACCGTGCCGTCTTCCAGGGTGACCCGCCACAGATCGTTGGCCTCGTCGAACACACCCTTGGAGGCCCCCGATCCGAGCCGCAGCTTCGCGCGCAGCCCTTGCTTGTCGACAACTTCCTCGGCGTACCGCTGAATCTCCTCACCCGGCGCGAAGAACCGCGACCACTTCGACCGCTGCTGGAACGAGAAGTTGTACACCGGCGACGGAACATCCACGGCCACACCGGGATACGTATTCGCCAGCCAGGTTCCGCCCACCCGGGACCACTTGTCGATGATGACGAAGTTTTCGACCCCGGCCTTGCGCAATGCCACGCCCGCGCCGATGCCGCCGAGACCCGCGCCGATGACGGCGACCTCGTAGGTGGGGGAGCAGGGGGAACCATTGGTGGAGTTCATGACTGGGACCTCGCGTCCTGTGATTCGGAGATGATCTCCGGAAGTTGTTGCCGGCGCAGCTTTCCCGCGGTGGTGCGGGGGAGCTCGGTCACGAAGACGATGTCGCGTGGCACTTTGTAGTTGGCGAGTGTGGATTTGATGTGCTGTTTCAGCTCGTCCGCGGTGACAGACGCGCCGTCCTGCAGAACTACCGCCGCGACCAGCCGCTGGCCGAAGTCGTCATCGGGCGCGCCGACGGCTCCGGCATCGGCGAGGGCTGGATGCGCCAGCAGTACGGTCTCCACCTCCTGCGGGAAGACGTTCTCGCCACCGGAGACGATCATGTCGTCGGAGCGGCCTTCGATGAACAGGCGTCCCTCGGCATCGAGATGCCCGATATCGCCGGTGTCCATGTACTTTCCGACCATGGTTCGCTGCTTGCCGTCGCTGTAACCACGGAACATGGTGGGGTTCTTGTTGACGATGCGACCGGTGGTTCCGGCGGGGACCTCGCGGCCCTGCTCGTCGACGATCCGGATGTCCACGAAGCCGGTCGGCGGTTTGCCGACCGTGCCCGGCGCGGCGCGCAGATCCGCGGGCGTGGCCACAGCGCCCGCACCGGATTCGGTGGATCCGTAACCGTTGAACAGCACATCCCCGAATTCGTCCATGAACGCGACCGCCAGCCACGGCGGCATGGGTGCGGCCCCGCACAACACCATCTGCAAGGTTTCGGTGTTGTAGTTCTGCCGCACGTCCTCGGGCAATTCCATAATGCGTTTCACCATGGTCGGCACCAGGCAGGCGATCCGCACACTGTGGCGTTCGATATCGGCCAGCGTCTGCTCGGCCTCGAACCGCTCGTGCACGACGGCGGTGGAACCGGTCAGGAAGGCCAGGAGCAGCGCCCCGAACCCGTAGGTGTGATGCAGCGGCGGTGCGATGACGATCGGACTGCCCAACCGCGGAATCGGCTCGATCTTGGCCAGATCCCCGATGGCCAGCACCATGCGCGGGTGCAGCCCGGCGATCAGGGGAACGGCCTCTCGCACACCGAGTTGCCGGGGAGCGCCCTTGGGTACACCCGTGGTGCCGCCGGTCAGCAGCACGACCGAGCCGCCGTACGCCGGAGTGCGCACCGCAGGACCGCCCTCGGCAACAAGCTCCTCGACGGTCGGCAGCCCATCGGCCGACCCCCGCGCCAGTACGCGGCGGCCTTGATAGCCGGATTTCGCTATCTCGGAATGGAATTCGGCGTCGTACAGCAGCAGATCCACGTGTTCCCGCTCGAGCACCTCACCGATCTGCGGTCCCGCGAACCCGTAGTTCAGCGGCACCAGATCGGCCGAGAGTCGCGCTGCGGCAAAGGAAGCCACCACAAATCCGCGATGATTCCGGCTCAGCACACCGATTCGGCTGCCACGCCCGATATTCCATCGAGCCCGCAATGCCGCAGCCAGACGGCGCACCTGGCGATGGAGTTCGGCGGCGGTCACCGACCCGCTGTCGTCGATGAGGGCGAGCCGGTCGGGAAACCGCGCCGCGAAGGACGCCAGCACCGTCGCCAGCCCGGCCCCATCGCGCAGTGAGAGCAGTAGCTGTGGAATGCGCTGTGGTGGAAGCAGATTCCATGCCCCGGCCGCCGGCACCCAGCCTGCAATGGTCACCGCGTCATCGAGCAGATTGGCCGCCTGCTCCACCCGCCCGATCGGCCCGGCCCAATCCGTCGGCCGGTTGTTCCAGTTGCCCGCCTTCGCGTATATCGCCAAGGCCCGCTGCGCGGTGTGCGAACTGTCGAGCGCATACGACACCGGCGCGGCCGCGCGCTCCCACCAGGGCCGGATGGCCAGCGGCCGATCCACGATCGCCCGGCACACCAGGCTCGCCGCCTCCTCCGATGACATGCTCGGCGTGTACCGGTACATCCGGAACGGCCCCAGCATGTCCGAGCGCACCAGTTGCAGATGCACGGCGGTGGTGGTGATGCCGTCGGCCCGCAATTCCGGTGCGGCGCCGCGCATCCAGGAGTTGAAGGCGGCCTTGGTGGCGATATACGCGGTCCAGCCGACGCTCGGCGCATGCACCCCGGCGGTGCTGATATTGACGATGTGTCCCTGGTGCCGGGCGCGCATGGACGGCAGCAGGCTCAGCACCAGACGCACCGGGCCCAGGTAGTTCACCTTGGCGGTGTCGTCGAAATTGTCCCAGCGGTCCAGCGAATCCGAGAGCCAGCGGCGAATCGACTTGCCCGCATTGTTTACGAACACATCGACACGACCGTGCTCGGCGAGCACCCGATCGATCAACTCCGCACAGGCATCGGTATCGCTCAGATCGGCCGGGTAGACGTAAACCGTTCCAGGACAGTCGAATGCCTCCGCCCGCAGTTCCTCCAGGAGCTGCGCGCGCCGTGCGACCGCCAGCACTATCGCGCCGTTCGCGGCCAACCGGAGGGCAGTGGCGCGCCCGACACCCGAGGACGCACCGGTCACCAGAATGATCTTGCCCGCGACCGCCGGCCCCAGCCTGTGATCACTGATGCCGTAACCGGCTGCGCCCAGCGCGATCCGGACCGATTTCGGTAGTTCTAACATGGCTCAACTTCCTTGTCGAGCAGGGATCACGCGGGGCTGTCGGTCTTGGTGCGCCGCGTGCGCTTCGGCTTGGCGCCATTGGCCTGCGGCGGGGCGGCGATCGGCTGCGGCCGCAATACGTCGAATCGATAGTCGGAGAACGGGAAGCGCCGATGCCCGCGCCGGGCCGCGAAGAAGCCGGTGGGACGGATATACGTGCTGTCCCCCTGCGAATTCCGGTAGTACGTCGGCACATGCGCATTCAGCTCGGCCAGATAGAACCGCATGGCCGCACCGTGCTGATAGATCGCGCGATGATAGGCGTCGTGTGCCTCCTGCCGGACCGCCACGAAGGTGGCCCCGCGCCGCCGCGCCTCCGAAATGGCCCGCACCGCATGATCGGCCGTCATCTCCACGAAGGCATGCCAGCCGCTGCCCGACCACGAGTACGGCCCGACCAGCGTCCACCGATTGGGCAGGCCCGGCAGCGCCACGCTCTCGTACGCCTGCAGGCCGTGTTCGGTATAGAACTTGCCCAGGTCCAGTCCGTCGCGCCCCACCACCATGCCCGGTGTGTAGGTCTCCGGATCGGAGAACACGTGGTAGCCGGTCGCCAATACCACCATGTCGAATTCGCGTTCGGTGCCGTCGGTGGTGCGGATGCCGCTCGGGGTGAACCGTTCGATCGACGTGGTGACCAGCTCGACATTGTCGCGATTGAAGCTCAGTAGATAGCCGGTATTCGCGGTCGGCCGCTTGGCGATCGGCCCGTAGTCCGGTGTCAGCGCCGCCCGCGTCTGCGGGTCGCGCACCATCATGCGCAGCAGGCCCCGGTATCCTGCGATGGCCGACGCGTCCACGGCCCGCATGGTCGGCCGCACCAGTGCCATGGGCGCGTTCGACATGGCCCGCAGTACCAGATCCACCACCACCAAAACCGCACCGTGTGTGGCCGCCTGCAGCCCCGGCGTCTGCAGGACCACCTTCACCGCATCGGGAATCTTGGGATTGGGCTTGGGAATACACCACACCGGCGTCCGCTGGAATACCGAGAGGGTGCCCACTGTCCCGGCAATCGACGGTGTGATCTGCACCGAACTCGCGCCGGTGCCGATAATGGCGACTCGTTTACCGGTGAGGTCGTAATCGTGATCCCACTCCGAGGGTCGCTGCAGTTTGCCCCGATAGTCCTCCAGCCCCGGAATACCCGGATCCTGCTTCGGGCTGACAAACGCACCCACCGCGCTGACCACAAAGCGTGCCGTAATGACCTCGCCGCCTTGGATATGCAGCTTCCACCAGTGGTTGTCCTCGTCCCACTCCTCGCCGATGACATTGGTGCCGAACCGCAGATGCGGATACAGCCCGAACCGCGTGGCGACGTCGATGTGGTACTGCTTCACCTCCGCACCGGGCGCGAACAGTCTGCTCCACTTGGCATTTCGTGCGAAGGAGTACTGATAGGCGAGAGACGGGATATCGACTTCCAGTCCCGGGTAATGGTTTTCGTTCCAGCTGCCGCCCACCTCGTCGGCGCGCTCGATAATCACGAAATCAGTGACACCCGCCTTCTTCAGCTTGACGCCGGCGGCGATTCCGCCGGGCCCCGCGCCGATGACCGCGACCTCATGATCCGGAGCGGACCTCGATGCCGACGGATTTCCATTCGATGCGCTGCCCACCATGTCCGGCCTTTCGAGAGCGAAGCGGCCGACCGCCTTTCGAGTGGCTGCGGCCGGCCGTCGGCGGCCCGTTGCGAGGCCGTCGTGGACTCGTCCCGCACGAAGCGGGGCTCCACTCCAGACTAGAGCTGTCTGGGACAGTGATCAAGAGCTATCGGGAATCCGGGCGAATCACCCGGTGGCCGCATCTCGTTTCGCTGCCGCGGCGCGGCGTGCTCGTGCGGCGGCGAGGTCGGCGGGCCCGCCCGTCCGGGTGTGGTAGCGGGCCATTGCCGCGGCTAATTCCGGTGACCAGCGCAGTATTTCGTCGCGCAGCGGTCCGGTGACCTCGAGCTGACTCAGCAGACCCAGCAGTGTGACCATGGCCCGGGCGAACGGGGTGTAGTAGGCGGGCAGGCTGAGCTGCCGGTGCACATTGCTCAACCGGGGGTTCATCGCGACCAGCACCCGCTGCCGTAGCCAGGCGCGATCCACGCGAGAGTGCTCCTGCCGCAGCAGTTCCACGTAGGGCAGCAGCTGCTCGGCCAGCGCCTGCACATCGTAGGTCCGCAGCCGGTCGGCGAAACCGTGCCGCCGCATGGCCGTATCGAGCTCCGCCGCACCGCCATTGAGCAGCGCCTCGGCAATATCGTGGACCAGCGGCGCGAACTGCGGCGGCGGCCAGACCGGACACGCGCCGAAATCGACCACGCCGAGCCGGCCGTCGGGCAGCACCCGGAAGTTCCCCGGATGCGGATCGCAGTAGAGCAGTCCGGTGCGCTCGGCCGAGGACAGCACGAACCGCAGTGTCAGCAGCCCGACCCGATCGCGCTCGGATTGCGCGCCGGAGGCGATCAGCCTGGAAACCGGTATGCCGTCCAGCCATTCGCTGACAATGACGTCGCCGCACTGTGTCACCACCTCGGGCACCCGGAAGTCCGGATCCCGTGCGAAAGCGGCGGCGAAGGCGCGCTGACTGTCGGCCTCGGCCGCGAAATCCAGTTCCGCGCTGACACATTCGGCCAGCCGATCGGTGACCGCCCGGACATCGGCGTTCGGAACGAAGACCGAGAGCAAGCCCGACATGCGCCGCAATTGCCGGAGATCGGCGTGCACGGCCGCCCGGGCGCCGGGATACATGACCTTCACCGCCACACTGCGGCCGTCGCGCCATACCGCGCGGTGTACCTGGCCGATGGTGGCCGAGGCGGCCCGGTGGTCGTCGAACTCGCGAAACTGCGTGCGCCACTGCGGGCCGAAAGCCTCCGCCAGCACCGCGTGCACCGTGGCGGGCAGCATGGCGGGCGTTGCATCCTGCAGTCGGCTCAGGGCAATTCGATAGGGCTCGGCCAATTCCGGTGGCAGGGCGAGTTCGTAGATGCCGAGCATCTGACCCAGTTTGGCGGCGAAGCCCTTCAGCTCGCCGAGCACGTCGAAGAAATGCTGCGCGGTGCGCAGGCGGATATCCCGATCCACCTCGCCCGGCGATCTGCCCAGCGCCCGTTTGCCGGTACCGGCCGCGCGGCGGCCCGCGAAGGCAATGGGCAGCGCCGCCAGTTTGGCTGCGCGCACCGCCGGTCGCGCCGGCGGATGCCCGCCGATATCGTGCTGTTGTTCCGCGTCGCCCGAGCTCCTCGGCTGTGCACCGATGCGCCGAACCGCCATCCGATCATCCCCTTGCGCCTAGCCCTGTGCGCCAGGAGCAGTGTGCCACGACGTGAAACCGGGCAGCCCGGATTGACGGGATTGCGTGGATCGGCCCTGGATGCGGTGCCGGTCGGCCTTGGCGGGTGGTGCGGGTCGGCCTTGGCGGGCGGTGCCGGTCGGCCTTGGCGAGTGGTGAGGGTCGGCCTTGGCGGGCGGTACCGATCAGCTGACGGGCGATGTTGATCAGCCCTGACGGGCGGTGAGCCGGGCGAGATCGGTGAGCCGATGCGCGCGGGCGATTTCGGCCGGGGTGAACGGATCCTCGGGGCGGACGAAGGTCATGGCGTCGATCTCGATATCGGCGGAGATCTCCAGAATCGTTCCGGCGGGGGCATATTCCGGATCTACGGCCGAAACATATTGCGCGCCCAGCAGTTCCGCGATCACCAGCGGCAGCTCGCCGGGATCGCCGGCCACCCGGGTGGCCAGGCTCAGTGCCCGGGTCTGACCGTCGACCAGGGTCAGGGCGGAGGCGGGCCAGATGCCGACGGTCGATCCGCCCGCTTTGGCAATGGCATTGGCCAGCCGCGGCGGCCCGACATCGGCGGGTGTGGAGACCACCAGCTCGTCCAGTACACCGTCCTCCAGGTGGTGCACATGCACCGTGAGGATATTGGCGCGCCGATAGGTGAGCTGTTTGGTGAGCAGTTCCAGGCGCCCCGGAGTGTTGTCCAGGCGCACTCGAATGCGCCACAGCAGCTCGGCGCTGTCCAGGCGCTGCCGCTGATCGAGTTCGGGTCCGTGCAGCCAGCGGGCGAGATAGCGCATGGCTCCCGGCTCCACCACCCAGATGACGAGAATGGTGGTGGTGATGGTCAGGAGCACGACGGTGACCAGATACGGCAAATCGAAATGGATGACCAGCGCGTGCAGCGCCAATTCGACCGGGAACACCGCGGCGAGTTTGGCCAGGGTCAGCCGGGTGCGACGAGGGTGGGGCAGGCGACCGCATACTTCGCATGCCAGGGCATGTACCTCGGTTTGCCTCATATTCACCAGGGTGCGGGGCCGAGATTTCCGCGCTGTGCTCCGGTGTAAATAGGTGGTGACACGCGGCGACAAAATGACTGTGCCAGCGGCATTTTCAGTGAAGCGGCCCACAGGGATTCATTCGGTGTGCCGCACCGCACACTATTTGCGCCGACTCCTGCCCGAGGCCTGTTTCACCGGGAGGCTGCCCGCGTAGGCGACCCCGCGCTCCACCCACTCGATCAGCGCATCGTCGTCCTCGACGGTCTCGGTGGTGACGCGTAGCCAGCCGCGCGTCTCGCGCCCGCCCATGACCATGGTCTCGACCGATCCCGGCACGAGGAGGCCGGTGTAGTTCTCGGGGTCGACCCGCACCATCAGACCACCCCGCCCGCTCGCGGCGACGGCCATATTGCCGCCGATCAGGAATGCCAATCCGCCGAACAATTTCTTCTCGACCACTTCCGGCAGCGCGGGCCCCAGCGCATCCCGAATCCGGTCGGCAAGCTTTTCGTCATAGGCCATCTCTGCATTGTGAACCCGTCCACCGACAAGTTTGCGCCGGGGATACCGGAACGAAACAGACCATTCCGGCAGGTGTCAGGCGCGCGGCGATGAGGTACACATGACAGGTGGAAGCCCCGCCGACGGTGGGTGTCGAAGAGGAGTTTCTCCTCGTGGATCCGCGTACCGGTGCGCCTGTCGGCAGAAATGCCGACGTTGCCCGCACCGCTGCGGATTTCGGCATCGATATGCAATTGGAGATCATGCGGTGCCAGGTGGAAACCAGCACCCGTGTGCATACGAATACGGTCGATCTACTCCGGGAATTGCGCGAATTGCGGCGTGGCGCTGCGGCTTGCGCGGAGAAGAACGACGCATTACTGCTGGCAGTCGCCGTGCCACCCGCCCTTCCCGAGGAGCTGCTCACCTATACCAGCACACCCCGCTATCACCGGGTCGTCGAGACCTTCGGCAGGCTCGCCCGGGAACAGGGTCTGTGCGGCTGTCACGTCCATGTCGCGGTGCCCGATCGTGAAGTGGCACTGCAGGTCAGCAATTTCCTGCGCCCCTGGCTACCGCTACTGCTGTCGCTGACCGCCAACTCCGCCATCTATCACGGCGACGAAACCGGTTATGCCAGTTGGCGAAACATTCTCTGGCGGCGCTGGCCGAGCGCCGGACCGCCACCGCACTTCGGCACGGTCGTCGAGTTCGACGCCGCGGTCGAGTCCATGCTGTCGCTCGGCGTGATCCTGGACCGAAAAATGGTGTATTGGGATGTGCGCCCATCGGTTACGTTCCCCACCGTCGAGGTCCGCGTCAGCGATGTACCGGCCACCGTGGAGGAAACAGCCCTCCTGGCCACCCTAGTGCGTGCCGCGGTCATGACCGCCCGCCGCTCCGCCGTCACACCGGTGATAGCGGAAGACACACTGCGCGCGGCATATTGGCGCGCCGCCCACGAGGGCATGGACGGCCCGGCCATAGATCCGGCAGACGGCCGGACCATCCCGATGCAGGATCTGCTGGCGAAACTCATCGACCTGGTCCGGCCCGCCCTCGAAGACCTCGGAGATGTCGCCTTCGTCGACGACACCCTCACCGCCCTCCTTGCCCGCGGCAACGGAGCCCGCAGACAGCTCGAGGCTTTTCACTTGCGCGGCAAGGTATCCGACGTGATCGAGGAACTAGCCGAGGCCACCCTCCACACCTGCCGCTGAGCGCTACTTCAGCTTCAGGCAGAGCGCGAAGTCCTGTAGTTCGGGTCCACTGCCGAACTTCGTCGTATGCGTGAAGACGAGATCGCTCTCGGGATACTTGTTGTCGCACTCGGTATCTCCGGCCGGACCCACCGGCCGGGCGAGCACCTCCGCCTGCGCCCGGTTATCGCCGCACGGCACCACGACCAGTACCGGATCGGTGTCCGTCGAGATCGGACCGTGGCTGTCCCACACACAATCTCCGGCCACCGCCGTCTTGGCATCGGTGCGTGCGGCAGGCGCGGTCGTCAGCACGGGCGGGATGTACGGTGCGCTGTAGGTCGGGTACGGCGTGTACGCCGGGTAGCTGCTGTGCGACGTCGGCGAATGATTGCTCGCCGGCGGCCGCAGTCGCGGCAGAAGGGTCCCGTCATTTTCCGGAACTGCATCATGAAGACCAGGCCGCGGTGTGCGCGGAAGTCGACCTCCGCAGCAGGAGTGGAGCCACAATAGTGGCAGAAGACGCCATTCGACGCGGACATGCTTGCAGAACCCCCGGGATATAGCTGGAACCGCCGTATTGAAGCACACGGCGGCGACAGCTCCCGAATCACGGCATGGGCTGATCGTCCACGACCATGTTGTAGTTCACCGTCTCACCCTCGACATTGGTGGCGGTGACCGTGACTCCCCAACGGGTGGCGTCGGTTTCGGTGATGACGCAGCGCACGCTGGCGCCGGTGGCCCCGCGTAGCAGGCCGTTGCAGCTGGTGGAGGTGGGGGCGGTGCCGACCTTGTCCTGATAGAACTTGGAGACGTTGGTGGCGATATCGTCCGGGCCCAGGAACTTGTCGGCGAAAACGATGTCGTACGAGGCGGTGTCGCCGTCGACCTTGGTCACCGTGGCGGTGGTCTTCCAGGTCTGATTATCGGCCGAGGTGACGGTGCACTGCTGGGTGGCGCCGACCTCGGCCTTCAGACTGCCGTCGCACACAGTGGATTTCGCGTCCTCGTGCGATTTGTCGTGGAACACGCCGGCGGTCTTGGTCTCCACATCGCTCTTGCTCACCGACCCAGGGCTGGAGGAGCAACCGATGGCGAACAACGGGATAGACGCAACGGCTATCACAGCAGCTATTTTTCGCATGGCGGGAATTATCCGGTCGCGGACCTGGGCGATAAGCCGGATTTGCCAGCAAAGACTGTGAACATGGTGTGAGCCCGGCGCGTCGGGCCCACACCACGTTACATATGACGGTCAGTTGTCGCGCGCCCGCCACTCTTCGAGTTGCGGTGCCTCCGCGCCGATGGTGGTGGAATCACCGTGACCGGTGTGCACCAGGGTCTCCGGCGGCAGTGCCAGCAGCCGATCGGCGATCGAGGCCACGATGGTGTCGTAGTCCGAGTAGGACCGTCCCGTCGCGCCCGGACCGCCGTGGAACAGCGTGTCACCGGTGAAAACCACACCCAGATCAGGGGAGTGGAAGCACACCGCGCCCGGCGCATGGCCGGGCGTGTGCAGCACATGCAGTTCGGTGCCGCCCACCGCGATGATCTGCTTGTCCGAAAGCTCGCCGTCCGGAGCGATATCCGGATGGGTCAGCCGCCACAGCACCAGATCGTCCGGGTGCAGCAGGATCGGCGCACCGGTCGCCGCGGCCAGCTCCGGTGCGACCCGGATGTGATCGTCGTGCGCGTGCGTGGCCAGAATCGCCCGCACCTTGCGCGTGCCCACCACATCCAGAATGGCCGGAACACTGTGCGGCGCATCGATGATGACGCACTCGAGATCGTCGCCCACCACCCAGACATTGTTCTCGACCTCGAAGGTCTCACCGTCCAGGCTGAAGGTGCCCGAGGTGGTGGCGTGATCGATATGCGCCATCAGAACACCACGACCGAGCGCAGCACTTCACCGTCGTGCATCTTGGTGAAGGCGGCTTCGATATCGGTCAGCGAAATGGTCTCGGTGACAAAGGCATCCAGATCGAACCGGCCCTGCTTGTAGAGCTCGATCAGATACGGGAAATCCCGCGAGGGCAGGCAGTCGCCGTACCAGGAGGACTTCAAAGACCCACCGCGCGAGAAGAAGTCGATGAGCGGCATCTCCAGCTTCATCTCCGGAGTCGGCACGCCGACCAGCACCACGGTGCCCGCCAGATCGCGCGCGTAGAACGCCTGCTTCCAGGTCTCCGGGCGGCCGACCGCATCGATCACCACATCGGCGCCGAAGCCGCCGGTCAGTTCCTGAACGCGCTCCACCGCATCCTCTTTCGAGGCGTTCACGGTGTGGGTGGCCCCGAAACCGGTGGCCCACTCCAGCTTCCGCTCATCGATATCGACGGCGATGACGGTGGTCGCACCCGCCAGCTTGGCGCCCGCCACGGCGGCATTGCCCACACCGCCGCAACCGATCACGGCCACGCTGTCGCCGCGGCTCACATTGCCGGTATTGATGGCGGCGCCGAGTCCGGCCATCACACCGCAGCCCAGCAGGCCGGCCGCGACCGGTGAGGCGGTCGGGTCCACCTTGGTGCACTGTCCGGCATGGACGAGGGTCTTCTCCGCGAACGCGCCGATGCCCAGCGCGGGGGTGAGCGGTGTGCCGTCGGTGAGCGTCATCGGCTGTGCCGCATTGTGAGTGGAGAAGCAGTACCACGGCTTGCCCTTGCGGCAGGCGCGACAATTGCCGCACACGGCACGCCAGTTCAGGATGACGAAATCGCCGGGCTCCACATCGGTGACGCCCTCGCCGACCGCTTCCACGATGCCCGCCGCCTCATGGCCGAGCAGGAACGGGAATTCGTCATTGATACCGCCCTCGCGGTAGTGCAGATCGGTGTGGCACACCCCGCACGCCTGCACCTGCACCACGGCCTCGCCGGGTCCGGGGTCGGGAATGACGATCTCGGTCACTTCGACGGGGGCATTCTTCGAGCGTGCGATGACGCCGCGCACAACTTGGGACACGTAATGCCTTTCTCTGCAAAGCACAATCTCGATCGACTATGGCATGCACCGGACCGAACGTTCATAGCAGTGGGCTGTCAGAGCAGCGCCGCCGCCGCGGCTTCGGCAATGGTTGCCGCGACCATACCGAGTGCGGGGGAGTCCAGTCGCCACTGCTGCCAGTAGAGCGGAACATCGATGTGGACCGCGCTGTCCAGGGGGACGAGCTTATCGCCGGGCCGGGTCTGCAGATCCGGCATCATGCCCCAGCCCAATCCGAACCGGATGGCGTCGGAGAATCCCGCCGAGGACGGAATGTAGTGCCGGGGCGGATCCACGGGCCTGCGCGTGTACCGCCGCATGAGCCGGAACTGCAGATCGTCCTTGCGGTCGAACAGAATGACCGGCGCCACCGCGAACGCCTGCGCGGTCGGCCCGTCGGGGAACCAGGTCCGGGCGAATTCGGCGTTCGCCGTGGGCCGATAGCGCATGGCCCCGAGTCGCCGGACCGTACAGCCCTGCACCGGCGCGGCGGTCGAGGTGATGGCCGCCATGACCGTGCCGTCGCGCAGCAGCCGGGTGGTGTGCTCCTCGTCCTCGCGATGGATCTCGAAGGTCACCCCCGCGGCGGCGCGGCCCAGCGCGGACATGACCCAGGTCTGCAGCGAATCGGCATTGACCGCGATGGGGATATTGACCAGGCGCGCGGCGGGCTGATTCTCATCGCCCAGTTCCCGCGCGGTATCGCTGGTCAGCAGCTGCACCTGCTTGGCCAGCCGCAGCACGGTCAGCCCGGATTCGGTGGGCTGCACCGGTTTGGTGCGCTGCACCAGAATCCGCCCGGCGGAATCCTCCAGCGCCTTGATGCGCTGGCTGATTGCCGACGGCGTCACGCTGAGCCGGCGCGCGGCGGCCTCGAAGGTGCCCTCGCTGATGACCGCATCGAGTGCGCGTAGCTGATCGAGCTGCAGGTCCATAGTAAGCAACTCTAATCGTGCTTCAGAATGATTAGCTGGCCTGGTGCTGGTCGCCCGCCTAGTTTCGAGAGGGTGAACGTCTCATCGGCGGCCCTGGCGGCCATTTCAGGACTCGGCTTCGGTATGTCCCTCATTGTGGCGATCGGCGCGCAGAACGCCTTTGTGCTGCGCCAGGGCATCCGCCGCGAGCATGTCCTGGCCGTGGTGGCGGTCTGCGCGCTGTCGGACGTGGCGCTGATCACCATCGGCGTCGCCGGCTTCGGCGCGGTGGTGCACGCCGCGCCGATCGTGCTGACCCTGGCCAAGTACGGGGGCATCGCCTTCCTGCTCGGTTACGCGGCGCTGGCGGCCAAACGCGCGTTCTCCGCCTCGGCCCTGAGTGCCGGTGGCGGTACCCCGATCGCCCTGGGCGCGGCGATTGCCACCTGCTTGGCGGTGACCTGGCTCAACCCGCACGCCTATCTCGACACCATGGTCCTGCTCGGCTCGTTCGCCAGTACCTACGCTTCCCCGGACCGCTGGTTCCTGGCCGCGGGCGCCATGGTCGGCAGCATGATCTGGTTCATCGCACTGGGTTTCGGCGCGCGCCTGCTCGGTCCGCTGTTCGCCAAGCCGATGGCCTGGCGGGTACTGGACTCGGTCATCGCCCTCGTAATGACCGGTCTCGCAATCGGCTTGCTCGTAAGCTAGCCCGATGCCTGGAATCCCGCGCCCGCCGTTCCGCACCGCCCTTGTCCGCGCGCTGGCCCTCGCCGCCGTACTGCCCGCGGCGATGCTCGCCGGAGCGGGTCCGGCGGCGGCGCAGGCCAACGGTGCGATCGCCAACCCGAGCAGCGGGCTGTGCATGGATACCAACGGCGATCCGGCAGTGGTGAATACCGGGCTGCAGGTGCGTGATTGCGGTGACTTCACCGGTCAGGTCTGGACGTTCGATGCCGCGTCCGGCCGAGTGTCGAACATGTCCAGCGGGCTGTGCGTGGATACGAACGGTGATCCGGGAGTGGTGAATACCGGCCTGCTGCTGCGCAGCTGCGGGGACTTCACCGGGCAGTTCTGGGCCTATGACGGTGCGACCGCGCACATCTCGAACGTGCACAGCGGATTGTGCGTCGATACGGCCGGCGATCCCGGTGTGGTGAATACGGGCCTGGTGTTGCGGAGCTGTGGCGACGGGATCGGCCAGCGCTGGACCGTACCGGCGGCCTAGCCGGCATCCGGACGAAGATTGCACGGCATGCCTTTTGGCACGCCGCGCAATAAACAGCCATATTTTCGGTGCGCGGCCGCCGAAGACTGCTCGAACGCCGAAGACTACGCAGCCGCCAAAGACTGTGCGGCCGCCGAAGACTGCGCGGCAGCGAGAATTGCGCGGTATGCCAAAAATGCGCGGTATGCCAAAAATGTGGTGGTTGCGGGCGGACCCGCTAGCTGCGGACCTCGGCGATTCGCACGGGCCGGCCCTCTCGGCGGGACAGTTCACAGGCCTCGGCAATGTAGAACGCCTGCAACGCCTCACCGGGCGGGCACGGGTTGGCGGCCTGTCCGGTGGCCACGCCCACGAAGGTGGTGAGCTCCTCGACATAGGCGCCGTGGAAGCGATCCATGAACCCGGGGTACACGGGCAGCGCCGAGGGTGGATACCCGGGTTCGACCGAGTGCAGCGGCGCGCGATCATCGAGTCCCACAATGGCATTGCCCTGCGAGCCGAGCACTTCCAGCCGCACGTCGTATCCGGCCCCGTTGTAGCGGCTCAGCGAAACCGTCGCCAGCGCACCGTCGTCCATGCGCAGTATCACCGCGGCCGTATCCACATCGCCCGCATCGGCGAACATCTGCTCGCCGCGATTGGCTCCGGTCGCGTACACCTCGGTCACCTCGCGCCCGGTCACCCAGCGAATGATGTCGAAATCGTGGACGCCGCAATCGCGGAACACCCCGCCCGAACGTGGAATGTATTCCGCCGGTGGCGGAGCCGGATCGAGTGTGGTGGCGCGCAGCGTGTGCAC
Source organism: Nocardia sp. NPDC006630 (assembly GCF_040611495.1). Lineage (NCBI taxonomy): Bacteria > Bacillati > Actinomycetota > Actinomycetes > Mycobacteriales > Nocardiaceae > Nocardia > Nocardia sp. NPDC006630. The sequence goes on along the minus strand of NZ_JBEXOK010000003.1, from coordinate 773,277 downwards.
CCAGCCGAGCTCTCCGGACGCGACGGCCGCGCGGGCGGCGCGGTAGCCGGCGTCGAAGCGGCGCTGAAAGCCGATCTGCACCGGCACCGTCGATCCGGCGACGCGCTCGACCACCGCGAGGGTGCCGAGAATATCGGCGGCAATGGGCTTTTCGCAGAAGACGGGGATGCCGCGATCCACGGCGGCAGTGATCAGCTCCGGATGCGAGTCGGTGGCCGTGGTGATCACCAGCCCGGTGAGATCGGCCGCGAGTAGAGCGTCGATATCGGGCGCGTACTCGATATCGAGTTTGCCGGCGGTTGCCCGGGCACGCTCGGTATCGGCATCCGCGACGATCACCGCATCGACACCGGGCAGTGTGGTCAGGGTTTCGGCGTGGGAGCTGCCGATACGGCCGGTGCCCGCGAGGCCCAGTCTGATCGTGGACATGTGTGCTCCTTCGAAATCGGTGGTGTCCCCGGGTCAGTCGCGGGGTGCGGCCGTGGTCGAGCGGACGACCAGGCTCGGTTCGAGGCGGCTGCGCACCGGTTCGGTGCGGCCGTCGCGCAGTCGTTCGGTCAGGGCCGTGACGGCCAGTTGCCCGATCCGATTGCGGGGCTGGTCGATCGTGGTCAGGGCGACATGGCGCAGCGCCGCCAGTGAGGTGTTGTCGTAGCCGACAACCGAGACATCCTCGGGCACCCGCAGTCCGGCCTCGGTCAGCGCCGACATGGCGCCCACGGCATTGAAGTCATTGCCGCAGACCAGTGCGGTGGGAAAGTTACTGGGGGAGAAGAGGTTCAAGAGGCTTCGGACCGCCGCTGCCCCGGCCCCGTCGGTGTGCTCGCTGGCGATGACCATCGGTTCCAGCCCGTGCCGGACCATGGCCGCGGTGTACCCCTCGCGCCGGGGCGTGGCGGTGAAGGCGCCGCCGCCGTCCAGATGCACGATCCGCCGATGACCCAGCGCGACCAGATGGTCGACCGCCAGTGCGGCCCCCAGTTCGCCGTCGTCATTGACGGTGTCCACCTCGGGCAGGCTGGATGCGCGAGACACCAGCACCACCGGGCACCGCTGTGCCGCATCACGAATCGAGGCGGTCGGCAGGACCGGTGAGAGCAGGATGATCCCGCCCGGCCGGAAGGCCAGCAGGCTGGTCAGCGCCGTGCCCTCCCGATCCGCGCTGCGCCGCCCGGTGGTGAGAATGAGTTCGAGGCCATTGTCCTGGGCGGCCTCGTCCATGCCCTCGACCACATCGGCGAAGAAGGCATTGCGCAGATCGGACACCATGACGCCGACGATGTTCGAGGTGCGGCTGGCCAGCGAGCGGGCCATGAGGTGTGGCTGATACCCGAGATCCTGCGCGGCCTGCAGCACCGCACGCCGGCGGTGCTCGCTCACCTTGGGGGAATTGCGCATGACCAGTGAGACCAGTGCGCGGGAGACACCCGCTCGGGCGGCGACGTCTTCCATGGTCGGTCCTGTCATGCTGCCTGACGCTACCGTGCCGAAGTGCCATCAGCAATAGAGCGCTCTAATCACATGATTCGGACACTATTTCTCACGCGCAACGGCCCAGGTGAGACCGAATATGCAAGGTGGAACACCACTTTGCGCATCAATCCGGGCTCTTGACACAGTTGTGATTGGGGTTACATTGTTGGAGCGCTCCAATGGGGCGCCTGTACATGATGGCTACCGACGGGTCTGGGAAGTGCCGATGACCGAACCGCTCCATCCCCTGCGTTCCGCCCCCCTGCGTATTGCCGCCGCCCCCATCTCCTGGGGTGTGTGCGAAGTTCCGGGCTGGGGTCACGTCCTCGATTCAGGCACCGTCCTGTCGGCCATGGCGGGCCTGGGCCTGACCGCCACCGAATTCGGCCCACCCGGTTATCTCCCCGGCGATCCGGTCGAGCTGGGCAATCACCTTGCCGCGCACGGCATCACACCGATCGGCGGCTTCCTGGCGCTGGCGTTGCACCGCGAACCGGACGCCGCCCTCGCCGCCGCCCGCGTGACCGCCGAACTCTTCGCGGCCACCGGTGCGGAGGTGCTGATACTCGCCGCGGCCACGGGCGCGAACGGGTACAACTCCCGGATGCCGCTCACCGGCGACGAATGGCGGACCCTGATCGAGACGGCCGCCGCCATCGGCGATATCGCGGCCGAATACGGTCTGCGCGTCACCCTGCACCCCCACGTCGGCACGCATATCGAGGACGAAGCCGAGGTGCGGCGCTTTCTCGCCGACTCGGAACTGGACCTGTGCCTGGACACCGGGCACCTGGCCATCGGCGGTACCGATCCGGTGGCGCTGGCCCGGCAGTACCCCGAGCGCATCGGGCACATCCACCTCAAGGATGTACGCCTCGAGATCGCCAACGAAGTGCGTTGCGGCCGAATGGAATACAGCGAGGCCGTGCGCGACGGACTCTATGTCCCGCTGGGTGACGGCGACGTCGATATCGCCGCCCTGGTGCGTGCGGTGCAGTCGGCGGGCTACGACGGCTGGTACGTCCTCGAGCAGGACACGGCGCTGCTCCCCGGCGACTCCGCGGACGGTCCGACCCGAGATACCGCACGAAGTCTGCGACACCTGGTCGAAATCGGGGTCCAATCGACCCCGACCCGGATTTAGTGGGGAGGTGATGACAATGAGGTCCCCATCTTTGCGAAGCGGCGGGAAGCGCTGGCGCCGGCTGGCGCCCTGGATCGCGGCCGCCGCGGTCCTGGCGGCCTGCAGTGGTCCGGGTTCCGATCAGACCACGCCCGCGCAGGCGCCCGTCGAGGTCGGCAAGCTCAATACGGTCGCCGTGGTCACCCACGGTTCGCCCGGTGACGCCTTCTGGAATGTGGTGAAGAACGGCGCGGAGGCGGCGGGCAAGCAGCTCGGCGTCCGCGTGGAATACAACTCCTCCGGCGATCCGGGTCAGCAGGCCAAGCTCATCGACAATGCGGTGGCACAGGGCGTGGACGGCCTGGTGGTGTCCATGGCCAATCCGGATGCGCTGCGCACCTCCGTGGAGAAGGCGATCTCGGCCGGTATCCCGGTGGTGACCATCAATTCCGGTGAGGCCGAAAGCGTCCAGTTCGGCGCCATCGGGCATGTCGGCCAGAGTGAGCGGCAGGCCGGTGAGGCGGCGGGCAAGCGGCTCGCGGCCGCCGGAAAACGCAAGATGCTGTGCGTGATCCACGAGGCCGGGAATATCGGCGCGAACGAACGCTGCGCGGGTGCCACCCAGGGGTTCGGCACCGCGGTCACCCTGCAGGTCGATATCAACAATCCCACCGATGTGCAGGCGCGCATCCGGGGTGCGCTGGAATCGGATCCGTCCATCGACGCGGTGCTGACGCTGAATTCGCAGATCGCCGCGCGTGCGGTGGATGCGGTGCGGGAGTCCAAGTCGAAGGCGGGCATTGCCACCTTCGATCTCAATGATGATGTGGTGGCTGCCATTCGGGCCGGCACCCTGCTGTTCGCGATCGATCAGCAGCAGTACGAACAGGGCTATCTGCCGGTGGTCATGTTGAAGCTGTACCGGTCCAACCTCAATAGCGTCGGTGGCGGCCTGCCGGTGCAGACCGGTCCCGCCTTCGTGGACAAGACCAATGTCGATGTCGTCGCCGGGCTCGTCGCCCAGGGCACGCGGTGAGTGTCGGGAGTGAATGACATGAGTGTTGCCACAACGGCTTCCGAGCCGGACACCAAGCCCGCCGGGCTCCGCGCCTCGATACTGCAGCGGCTGATCGTGCGGCCCGAACTCGGCGCGTTCATCGGCGCGCTGGTGGTGTTCCTGTTCTTCTCCATCATCACCGACAAGTTCTTCAGCGCCCTGGGCGTTTCCAACTGGCTCGACGACGCCTCGACGCTCGGCATCATGGCGGTGGCGGTGGCGCTGCTCATGATCGGCGGCGAATTCGATCTCTCCGCCGGTGTGATGACGGCGTCCACGGCACTGGTCACCGGACTGCTCGCGGTCAATGCGGGCTGGAATGTCTGGCTGGCGCTGGCGGTTTCGCTGGTGTTCGCGCTGGCGGTCGGAGCGCTCAACGGCTGGGTGGTCATGCGGACCGGCCTGCCGAGCTTCATCGTCACCCTGGGCACCTTCCTCGCGCTGCAGGGCTTGAATCTCGGTGTGACCCGGTGGATCACCGGCACCGTGCAGGTATCGGGCATTCGCGCATCGGGCGGCTACCAGTCCGCGGGCTGGGTGTTCGCCTCCACCACGAATATCGGCGATGCCCATATTCAGGCCTCGGTGGTGTGGTGGATCGTGCTCACCGTCCTGGCGGGAATCGTGCTGGTGCGCACCAGGTTCGGCAACTGGATCTTCGCCGTCGGCGGCTCGCTGCCGAGTGCCCGCGCGGTGGGTGTGCCCGCCGCGCGCACCAAGATCCTGCTCTTCATGACCACGGCCTTCGCGGGCTGGGTGGTGGGCGCGTGCAATCTGCTGCGCTTCTCCAGCGTGCAGGCCAATCAGGGTGTGGGACTGGAGTTTCAGTACATCATCGCCGCGGTGATCGGCGGCTGCCTGCTGACCGGCGGCTTCGGCTCGGTGGTCGGTGCGGCGCTGGGCGCGCTCACCTTCGGCATGGCACGGCAAGGAATTGTGTTCGCGGGCTGGAACAGCGACTGGTTCATGCTGTTCCTCGGCATCCTGCTGCTCGCGGCCGTGCTGGTCAATACCGCATTCAAGAAGCGAGCGGAAAGGGTACGCCGATGACTGTGCCACTGATAGAAGCGGTGGATATCGGCAAGAGCTACGGCGGTGTTGTTGCGCTGCACGATGTCTCGATGGTGGTGAACGCGGGGGAGGTCACCTGCGTCCTGGGTGACAATGGCGCGGGCAAGTCCACGCTCATCAAGATCCTGTCCGGCGTCCATCAGCACGACACCGGTGAACTGCGCGTCGAAGGCGAGCCGACCCGATTCTCCTCGCCCCGTGAGGCTTTGGATCGCGGCATCGCCACCGTCTACCAGGATCTCGCGGTGGTCCCGCTCATGAGCGTATGGCGTAATTTTGTGCTCGGCTCCGAACCCGTCAAACGCTACGGCCCGATCGAGCTGCTGGATCGGCGCACCGCGCAGGACATCACCCGTAAAGCCCTGTCGGATATGGGAATCGAGCTCAATGATCTGGAGCAGCCGGTCGGAACGCTCTCCGGCGGTCAGCGTCAGAGCGTCGCCATCGCCCGCGCCGTGCACTACGGGGCGAAGGTGCTGATTCTGGACGAGCCCACCGCCGCACTGGGTGTCAAGCAGGCGGGTGTGGTGCTGCGGTATGTGGTGCAGGCGCGCGAACGCGGCCTGGGCGTGGTGCTCATCACCCACAATCCGCACCATGCCTATCCGGTCGGTGACCGCTTCCTGCTGCTGCAGCGCGGCGGTCAGCTCGGTTGCTACGAGAAATCCGAGATCGACCTGCCGGAACTGACCCGGCAGATGTCCGGCGGCGCGGAACTGGAAGCGCTGCAGCACGAATTGCAGCGAGTGGTGACGCCGTGACCGATCTGGAGGTCCTGACGATCGGCCGGGTCGGCGTCGACCTGTACCCGGAGCAGAGCGGCGTCTCGCTGGCGGAGGTCACCACCTTCGCCAAATTCCTCGGCGGCACCGCCACCAATGTCGCTGTCGCGGCCGCCCGCCTGGGCCGCCGCACCGCCATTCTCACCAAGGTCGGGCCCGATGGATTCGGCGACTTCGTGCGCACGGCGCTGCGGGACTTCGGTGTGGTGAACGAGTTCGTCGCCACCGCGCCGAATCTGCACACCCCCGTGGTGTTCTGCGAGCTCAATCCGCCCGCCGACCCGCCGCTGCTGTTCTACCGCGCACCCATCGCACCGGATCTCACCCTCACCGAGGACGAGATCCCCTGGGATGTCGTCGATTCCGTGCCTCTGCTGTGGGTGACGGGTACCGGCGTGAGCGCCGAACCCGGCCGCACCACCCAGCGCGCGATTCTCGAGCGCCGTGCCCGGCGCGGCCACACCGTGCTGGACCTCGACTACCGGCCCATGTTCTGGCCCGATGTCGAGACCGCCCGCACCGAGATCGGCTGGATGCTCGACCACGTGAATGTGGTGGTGGGCAATAGAACCGAGGTGCAGGTGGCCACCGGCTCCGCGGACCCGGACGAGGCGGCCGATCGGCTGCTGGCGCGCGGTGTGCGCCTGGCGGTCATCAAGCGCGGCGCCGAGGGTGTGCTGGTCGCCACTGAGCATGAACGCTGGACGGTCGAGCCCTGCCGCATCGAGGTGGTCTGCGGCCTGGGCGCCGGCGATGGTTTCGGCGGGGCCCTCATCCACGGGCTGCTCTCGGACTGGGATCCGCATCGCCTCGCCACCTATGCCAATGCCGCCGGGGCATTGGTGGCTTCGCGATTGGCCTGTGCCGACGCCATGCCGACCGCCGCCGAGATCGAGGAGCTGCTGTGCACCTGACCGATGAACGCTGGTATCGACTGCTACGCGCCCGAGCCACCGAACCCGAGGCGATTCGCGCCGCCTACGCCGACCGCCGCCGCCGGCCGAACCTGCTGTCGGACAAGGGCACACTGTTCCTGGTCGCCGCCGATCACCCGGCGCGCGGGGCGCTGAGCGTACGTGCCGACAGCACCGCCATGGCCGGGCGGCGCACACTGCTGGAGCGGCTGCTCATCGCGCTCGACAATCCCGCCGTGGACGGTGTGCTCGGGTCGCCGGACATTGTCGAGGAGCTGCTGCTCCTGGACGCCGTGCACGACAAGATCGTCATCGGTTCGATGAATCGCGGCGGTCTGGCCGGGGCGGACTGGGAGATCGACGACCGCTTCACCGGATACGATGCGGAATCACTGGTGAAATACCGGCTGGACGGCGGGAAAATGCTGCTGCGCCTGGTGGATTCGGATCCCGGTACCGTGCCCACGCTGGAAGCCTGCGCCCGCGCGGTCTCGGAATTGGCCGAGCACGGACTCATGGCCATGGTCGAGCCGCTGCCCTACGGACGCGATCCGTCCGGGGCGCTGGTCATGCACCGCGATGCCGCCGCACTCCAGCGCGCCATCACGGTGGCGTCGGGCCTCGGGGTCACCTCGGCGTACACGTGGCTGAAGATACCGGCGCCCCAGGATATTTCGGCGCTGGATGCGACAACTCTGCCCGTGGTGGTCCTCGGTGGTGCGCCCTCCGGGGACCCTGCCGCCGACCTCGCCTCCTGGGGCGCGGCGCTCACCCACGATGTGGTGCGCGGCCTGGTAGTCGGCCGCAGCCTGCTCTACCCGCCCGATGGCGATGTAGCGGGCGCGGTGGACAAGGCTGCCCGGGTGCTGGAGGCGGCGTCATGAGCAAACTCCACCGCCGCGCCGGAACCCTGTGTGACGGCGCGGATCCGGTATTCCTGACGCCCGCCGATGCGGGCTGGACCTACACCGGGCTGCGCGTGCTTCAGCTGGCTCCGGGCGAATCACGCACGGTGCACACCGGCGACTTCGAAGCATTCGTGCTGCCGCTGTCCGGGTCGTGCACGGTCCGCGTCGACGGCCAGGTATTCGAGTTGGCCGGCCGCGAAACAGTTTTCACCCGGGTGACCGACTTCGCCTACGTCCCTCGTGATGCCGAGGTCGCGCTGTCCACGGTGTCCGGTCTGGAGGTCGCGCTGCCGATGGCTCGCTGCACCCGCCGCCTGACTCCGAAATACGGCCCGGCCGAACAGGTTCCGGTGGAGGTTCGCGGTGCGGGTCCGGCGACCCGGCAGGTCACCGGTTTCGGTGTGCCCGGCGTCTGGGATCACGCCGACAAACTCAATGCCTGTGAACTCCTCACCCCGGGCGGCAATTGGTCCTCCTATCCGCCGCACAAGCACGACGAGGCGAGCGACTGCGAGGTCGTCAACGAGGAGATCTACTACTTCCGCATTGCCGGGGCCGATGGAACAACCCCCTCCGCAACAGGATTCGGCATGCATCGCACCTACACCGCCGACGGTGACCTGGACGAGAATGTCGCCGTACGCGACGGCGACGTCTTCCTGATCCCGCACGGCTACCACGGCCCCTGCATCGCCGCCCCCGGCTATCCGATGTACTACCTGAACGTGCTGGCCGGTCCCGCCCCCGAACGGTCCATGGACTTCTGTGACGACCCCGCACACGCCTGGGTCCGCTCCCGGTGGGCCGACGAACCGCTCGACCCGCGCTGCCCCGTCACCTCGCACGAAGGACGACTCGCATGAGACTCACGACCGCACAAGCCCTGGTGGCCTGGCTGGTCGCCCAGCGGTCCGAAACCCTCGACGGCGCCGAAGTCCCGCTGTTCCCTGCGGTTTTCGCCATCTTCGGGCACGGCAATGTGCTCGGGCTCGGCACCGCGCTGCAGGAGCGGCGCGAGGAGATCCCGGTCTGGCGCGGGCACACCGAACAGGGCATGGCCCTGGCCGCGGTCGGTCTGGCCAAGGCCGCACAGCGCCGGCAGGTCGGCATCGCGACCTCCTCCATCGGTCCCGGGGCGCTCAATATGGTCACGGCAGCCGGTGTGGCACATGCCAACCGGCTGCCCCTGCTCCTGCTGCCCGGCGATACGTTTGTCAGTCGTGCGCCCGATCCGGTGCTGCAGCAGGTGGAGCACTACGGCGACCCCACCATTACGGTGAACGACGCCTTCCGCCCGGTGAGCCGGTATTTCGACCGCATCACCCGGCCCGAGCAGCTCATTGCCACCCTTCCGCAGGTGGCGCGGGTACTCACCGATCCGGCCGATGCGGGACCGGTGACTCTCGCACTGCCGCAGGATGTTCAGGTCGAGACCTACGACTTTCCGGAGGCGCTGTTCGAGCCGGTACTGCACCGCATCCCGCGTCCGCGCCCCGACCGCAGCAGCCTGGCCGAGGCGGCCGACATGCTGCGCGGCGCGCAGCGTCCCCTGGTGATTCTCGGCGGTGGTGTCCGGTACTCCGGTGCCGCTGCCCGCGCGGTGGAATTCGCAGAGCAGCACGGTATTCCGGTGACGGAGACGACCGCGGGCCGCACCCAGGTACCCCACGATCACCCGCTGTACGCGGGCCCGCTCGGCATCACCGGCGCGGCATCGGCCAATGCGCTCGCGAGTGCGGCCGATGTGGTGCTCGCCATCGGTACCCGCCTGCAAGACTTCACCACCGCCTCCTGGACGGTCTTCGATCCGGAAGTGCGCCTGGTGCATATCAATGCCGCCCGATTCGACGCGGTGAAGCACGGCGCGCTCGCGGTGGTGGGCGATGCCGATGCCGCACTGCAGGATCTCGCGCCGCAGCTGGGACCGTGGCATGCGGATCCCGCCTGGACCGCTCGCGCGCTCGCCGTCCGCACCGACTGGGACGCGCATATCGACAAACTCCGCAGCCCGGCTCTGGGCGCACCCAGCTATGCCCAGATCGTCGGCGTCGTCAATGACCTCAGCGGCCCGCACGATTACGTCATGACCGCTTCGGGTGGTCTGCCCGGTGAACTCGTCGGCGGCTGGCGCGCCACCGGTGGTGAACCGGCCATGGACGTCGAATACGGCTTCTCCTGCATGGGATACGAGCTCTCCGGCGCCTGGGGCGCGGCCATGATCGTCTCCGACGAGGCGCGCTCCTATACCAGCGGACTGGTCACCACCCTGCTCGGCGACGGCTCCTACCTCATGCTCAACTCCGAACTCTTCTCCGCGGCCTTCGCCGGGCACCCCCTGGTCGCCGTCGTCTGCGATAACGACGGCTACGCGGTGATCGCCCGATTGCAGGAGGGCCAGGGCGGCAAGCCGTTCAACAACTTCTACGCCGATTGCCGCACTCACCACACCGAACCGCCCCGCGTCGATTTCGCCGCACACGCCCGCTCCCTCGGCTGCGTGGTGTTCACCGCCGGCGAATCCGCGGAGTTCCGCGACGCTTACACCCGCGCCCGCAATGCCGCCATCACCGAACGCCGACCCGCTGTGGTGGTGGTGCGCACGCAGCCCTCGTCCTGGACCGAAGCCGGTGCCTGGTGGGAAGTTGGAGTGCCCCAGCACCTCTCGGGCCGCGAGGCCTACGACCAGGAGAAACCGCATCAGCTGCGCTATACCCGGCACGACTAGCCGGCACCGCCCCGGGAGCTCGCCGCAGAATCCGGGCATACCGGCACTCGGGTAACCGGCGCGGGGAATCTGTGGCAGACTCGGCGCAAACGCGCGAGGCGGCCGAAACCGAGGCCGGACGTGCATACGGTGATGTGGGAGTTTGAAGGTCGCAATGGATCTCAGCGCCATCGAGCGCCAGGTAGCTTCGGATCGCGGAGCCGCCCAGGACCGTTCGCTTCAAGCAGAGCTGCAGCTCGCCACCACACTATGCGCGTTCGCACGCGGGCTGATGGCCACCAAAAACGATCCTGCGCAGCGGGATCGGTCGGCCTCGGCGCTCGAACCGGCGCAGGAGGCGGTGCTGCTGCGGCTGCGCTGGCTCACCGCCGGTCATGTGAATGCGATCTTCGCGAACGAGGTGCAGGAGGCGCTGCGGCTGTTCGAGGAGGCCGCGCGACTCATCGGCCATCGTGAGCTCGCCACCGCCACCATCCGCAATGCGTGTAATGCGTACCGCCAGGTGGCGCACAACTATCCGAATGCCGCGGCCGTCTGCGCGGATGCGCTGGCCAAGTGCGGTGTGTGGCTGTGCAGGCTCGACCCCACCGCGGCCGTGGCCGCCGGGCGGGATGCCGTCACCATTCGCGCCAGGCTGTTCGCCGCGGATCCGGAGCAGGCCGCCCGGTATCTCTCCAGCCTCAATACCCTGTTGCGCACGCTCATGGTGGGGCAGCAGCGCAAGCCCGCCATCGCCCTGTATCGCGAGCACTATGCGCAGGTCACCTCGCCGGTGATGGCCCAGCAGCTGCGGGATATCAAGGTCGAGGACATCGGTTTCACCAGCAAGACGCTGACCGCACTGCGCAAGCTGGAATGCGCGACCCTGGAGCGGGCCGGATACCTCACTCAGCAGCAGATTCTGTACCAGAGCGCGGGTGACCTCTCGACCATCGAAGAGGTCAACTGGCAGCTGGCGCTGGTGGGTCTCAAGCCGCTCGCCGCGGGCGCCATGCCCGATCAGCCCTCCAAGCCGATGGAGATCAGCACCTCCTTCGGCGCGCTGGGTGTGCGCTGCTCCTCCCGCAATGCCGTGACCCTGGTGCGGGCCGCCGTGCTCGCCGCCTACAGCGTGGACGGCGCGCAGACCGTGCCCGCCACCGCCTACCTCGGCGTGGACGAAAAGCATTGGAGCACACCGGACCCCGAGGCCAATCGGGCCGAGCGGCTGGGCCAGGACGTGGTGCTCATCGAAAAGGTCTCCGAGCACTGGGTTTCGGTCAAGAGCCTGAACTGGGAGGTGGCGCCGGTCGGTAAACACCCACTGGCACTGCGGCTTTCCCATGAGTGGCCGGTGGTCAGCGTGACCACCACCGAGAACATGTCCTACGAACTGTGCTGGTACGAGGGCGGTTCGGCGATCCAGTACGCGGCGCTCGGGCTGCCGGCGGGACAGGTTCCGCTCGAAAAGCCGCTTGCCCCGCTGGATTTCAAGGCGCTCGCGGACCACGGCGCGGACTACGCTTCCGAGACGCAGGTGCGGTCCGCCTTCGGCAACACCACGATGTTCACCAAGCTCACCATGCTGCCGGGCAGCGGTATCCGGCAGGCCGCCGAAGCCGGGCCGCTGTCCGCGCACGGTGCGAACATCCTGTATTTCCGCGACGGCAGCGCATAGATCCAGGGGCTGCGGAGATCTTGAAATAGATCTTGATTCGCGGTAAACAGTGATACGGATCACTTGTGACCGCTACCCTGTGATCACCTCGGCTGCTCGTGGCGAATCACAAGGGTCTTCCGCCTCCACGAAATGCCTGGGATAGAAAGGCATCTCGATCATGAGTTCCACTCCGACCGCCGTCCCGTCCGCGGACCCGGGCCTGCAGCAACCTACGCTGCTCACCGGGCTCTGGCAGCGCAAGATCCCGCATTATCCGGATACCCCGGCTCGATCCTGGTACCTGTTCCTCGTGGTGATCACCTCGGTCGCCCTCTATTACCAGCTCTTCGTATCGGGTGCGGTGGGCAATCAGCTCATTGCCTACTTCCATCTGTCATTCCGGTACTTCGTCGGAATCTTCATCATCGGCGCCGCATTCGGCGCGGTGGCCTCGGTCATCGCCGGCCTGCTCGACAGGTGGGGGCGGGCCAATATGGTCGCCTACGGCACGGTGATCTGTTCGCTGCTCACCTTCCTGGCGGTTCCGGCCTGCACCACCAAAGAGGCGTACCTCATCGTGTACTGCCTGGTCGGCATAGTGGAAGGCGCTGTTCTGGTGGCCACCCCGGCCCTGGTCCGCGACTTCTCGCCGCAGCTGGGCCGCGCCTCGGCCATGGGCTTCTGGACACTGGGCCCGGTACTCGGCGCACTGGTGACCACGGAGATCTCCACCCACACCCTCGACGCCCATCCGGATTGGCAGTTCCACTACCGGTTGTGCGGCGTGATCTGCATTGTCATCTCATTGATCGGCCTCGTCGGCCTGCGTGAGCTGAGTCCCGCGCTGCGTGATCAGATCATGGTGTCGATCAAGGACCGGGCGCTCGTCGAGGCTCGTGCGCGCGGGCTGGACGTGGGCAGTCTCGAGCGCGATCAGTGGAAACAGATGCTGACGTTCAATATCGTCGGCTCCGCTTTCGCCATCTCGATATTCCTGGCGTTCTTCTACACCATCGTGTCTTTCCTGCCGGTGTACCTGGCGACCAATTTCGGATTCACCTCGGCGCAGGCCAATGCGCTCGGTAACTGGTATTGGATCGCCAATGCGCTGAGCCTGGTGCTGACGGGCATCGTCTCGGATTATCTGAAGGTGCGAAAACCCTTCATGATTTTCGGGGCGATAATCAGCATCATCGGTGTCTACGCGTTCCTCGGATACACCGATAAACCCGGCACCGACTACTACACGTTCGCCATTGTGCTGAGTCTCATCGCGGTCGGCAGCGGTATCGCCTACGCCACCTGGATGGCCAGCTTCACCGAGACCGTGGAGAACCGCAATCCCGCGGCCACGGTCGCCGGGCTCGCCGTCTGGGGCGGAACTCTGCGCACCGTGGTCACTTTCGTGCTGCTGGGCCTGCTCCTCGTGGTCACCGCGGCGGGCACCCTGGTGAACTACGGTCCACGGCTGCAGGAGATCGCGGCCAAGTACCACACCGAGATCGCCACCATCCAGACGGTCGGCACCGACACCATGGCAAAGCTCGGAGCCAATCCGAACGATACGGCGGCACAGGTCGCGGCACTGGTGAAGCTGACGGGCGCCGCACCCGGGGATGTCCAGACCACCCTCGCCCTCAATGCCAAATACCCGCAGGAATTGGCGACACTGCAGTCGATCGACCCGGCGGTGCTCACCAAACTGCTGATCAATCCCAATGATCAGCAGTCCGCCGCGACAGCGGTCGGTCAGGTGGCGAAGAAGTTCAATATTCCGCCGGATCAGGCCATTGCGCGCATTACCGCGGCGAAGGTGGTGCCGGTGAACGATCTGGCCGTGGCCTCGCAGGTGGGGCCGCAATTGACCACTGCGAGTGAACAATTGAAGGCGGTGAGCGCCATCCCGACGGCTGATCAGCAGTATCTGTCCGATCATGCCAAGGAGGTGCAGCAGGCCCAGGTCGATTCGCCGAAGCAGTGGCGGACCTGGTGGTGGATCTGCCTGATCGCGCAGGTCATCTTCCTGCCGTTCGTATTCGCCATGTCCGGCTACTGGAGCCCGAAGAAGGCTGCGGAGGCGGCGGCGGAGCACGAAGAGGCTGTCGAACGCGAGATGGAGTCGTTGTCGCTGTGACGGCTGCGCTGTGATTCCGGTGGGCTCGGCGGTGTCGAAGGGCAGCCGAGCCCACCAATCCAGTACAGTTAACGAAGTGTTATCGAACTCCGTGGCCGCCACCTTCGACCTGCTCGGCGACCGTTTGACCTTGACCATCCTGCGATTGGCCTTCGTCGAACACGCTCGCCGCTTCAGTCAGTGGAGCGACCGCACCGGGGCGCCGCCCGCCGTGCTCACCGCGCGGCTGGCGGCGCTCGTCGATGCCGGGGTGCTGGTGCGCGATCGCGCCGAATACCGGCTCACCCCGCTCGGATTGGACACCTGGGAAATCCTGGTCTGCGTCTGGTCCTGGCAGCGGGAGTGGACGCCGGAGTGGGCGCTGCTCCCGGAATTCGTGCATACCGACTGCGGCCATCGTGGCCCGCCGGTGCTCATGTGCCGCGGTTGCGGGCGCACGGTAACCCCCCACGACACCGATGTGGAACTGGACCGCGACGCGCTGTGGCACATCACGTCGGGTCGCCGCCGCTCTGCCGCACGGACGGCCCCGCTCGCCCGCGTGGATGCGCGATTCGACGAAATCATGGAGGCCATCGGCGATCGGTGGAGCGCCGCGGTCACCGGTCTGGCGCTGGCCGGCGTGCGCCGCTTCTCGGAATTCCGTGTGGCCCTGCACATGTCGCCGACCACGCTGACCGAGCGGCTGACCCGCCTGGTCGAGGCCGGGATCCTGCACCGCCCGGAAACCGATGCGCGCGAATATCGTCTGACCCCACGCGGCCGAGCCCTGTTCGGCGTCTTCGCTTTTCTGCTCGCCTGGTCCGATCAGGCGCACCCGCAGAATCCGGAGCCCGGCCTGCGCATTCATCACCGCGAGTGCGGCGCCGTACTGCTGCCCGCGCTGCGGTGCCGGGGCTGCGAGGTGGTGCTCGGACGCACCGATGTGCGGTTCGAACGCCCCTGACGGCTCTTGACAGCTCTCGCTGAGACGCGTATCACTTCATTAACTGTAGTGAACTTCGCCGGGTCGTCTGTGCCCGGCCACTGGAGGCGCCTCTCATGCCGCTCAACGAAGAACTCATCGCCCCGGCCGCCGCGGCCCTGACCAATCCGTACCTGGAGGGTCCGTACGCCGCCACGGCCGACGAGATCACGGCCACCGACCTCACGGTCCTGTACGGCGAGCTGCCGGTGGATCTGGACGGTGTGTACGTCCGCAACGGGCCGAACCCGCAATTCGCGCCGATGGGCCGCTATCACTGGTTCGACGGTGACGGCATGCTGCACGCGGTGCACTTCGACAATGGCCGGGCGACCTACCGCAATCGGTACATTCGCACCGCCGAGTTCGATGCCGAGAAGGCCGCGGGTACCGCGCTGTGGCGCGGCGTCATCGAGCCCTGGGACGACAATCCGGCAGGTGACCGCCGCGAACGCAATTCCGCCAATACCGATGTCGTGTACCACCACGGCAATCTGCTGGCCCTCTGGTACCGCGCGGGCAAGCCCTACGCGCTGGATCCGGTGAGCCTCGAGACCCGTGGCGTCGACACCTTCAACGGCACACTGCCGGGCGAGGTTTCGGCACATGCGAAGGTGGATGAGCGGACCGAGGAACTGCTCTTCTTCGATTACGGCATCAATGCCCCGTACCTGCGCTACGGCGTCGCGGACGCGGCGGGGACCGTCACCCACTTCACCGGTCTCGAACTGCCCGGCCCGCGCCTGCCGCACGATATGGCGATCACCGAGAACTATTCGATCCTGATGGATCTGCCGCTCTACAACGATCCGCGCGCCGCCGCGGCCGGCCGGTTCAAGATCTTCTTCGACCGCAACCTGCCCAGTCGTTTCGCGGTGCTGCCGCGCTATGGCGTTGGCGCGGAGGCGAAGTGGTTCGAGGCCGCGCCCGGCTACATCTACCACACGGTCAACTCCTGGGAGGAGGGCGACGAAATCGTGCTGGTGGTCTGCCGGGTCACCGAACCGAGCCCGGTCTCCGATCGCGCGCATCCCCTCGCGCAATTGCTCGCGTATCTGCGGCCGGAGGCGAAGCTGCACAAGTACCGCTTCAATCTGCGTACCGGCGCCACTACCGAAACCCCCATGGACGATGTGAACACCGAGTTCCCGGCGATCGACCAGGGCATCAGTGGACAGCGCGGCCGGTACTCGTATCAGATGCGTCTCTCGGTGGACAGCACCATGATCTTCGACGCCGTCATCAAGTACGACTTGCTCACCGGCGCAAAGGAAACCGCGCCTTTCGGCGACGGCATGTTCGGCAGCGAACTGACCGTGGTGCCGCGGCCGGGCGGTGACCGTGAAGACGACGCCTGGCTGACCATGTTCGCCCACAACAACCACACCGGCCTGGGCGAGGTGTGGATCTACGATGCGGCCGACCTCGCCCGCGGACCCGTCTGCCGCCTGGGCCTGCCCACCCGCATCCCACTCGGCTTCCATGCGACCTGGGTGAGCGGCGACCGCATGCGTGCCGCCTCCGAGCCGATCGCCTGAACGGGTTGCCCGCGTGCACAATCCACGACTGAGCGTCAGCCTGCCGTACTGGCAGGACCGCGACCCACTGGACGCGCTCCTGGTCGCCGAAGCCGCCGACAAACTGGGCTTCGACCGGCTCTGGATCGGCGAAATGGCAACCTTCGACGCCTTCGCCCTGGCGACCGCCATCGGCCAAGCGCCCGGGCGCATCCCGCTGTGCATCGGCCCGCTGGCGGTGGCCGTGCGCAGCCCGGCGACGATCGCCATGGGAGTGGCCAGCGTCGCAGCCCTCACCGGCCGTCCCGTCGACATAGCGCTCGGCACCTCCAGCACGGTGGTGGTGCGGGACTGGCACGGCCGGGAAAGACAGCGCACCGCAGTGCATTTGGAGGAGTCGGCGCGGATTGTCCGTCGCCTGCTCGACGGCGAGAAGGCCGACTTCGACGGGACAGCGGAACGCATACGCGGCTACCGGCTACGGCTGCCTGGCCTCGCCGTCGCGAAGGCCGAGTCCGGGGTACCTCCGGCAACCTCCGCTGGTGAACAGCGTGTGGGCACCGTCCCTTCCGAGTCGGCGCAGGTGCCATCGGCCATCCCGATGAGCGCCGGGTATCCGGTGGTCTCCCTGCCGTCCGAGCCTGAAACAGCTGTTCCACGCTATGAAGTGGTGGTGGCCGCCTTCGGGGAACGGGCATTGGCCGCCGCCGCGCGCACCGCTGATCGGGTGGTGCTGAACCTGGTGACACCCGCACAGGTGGCGCGATGTGCCTCGGCGGTAAAGGAATTCGCCGCCGAGGCGGGTCGCCCGGTACCGGCGATATCGGTGTGGGTGACGGCGGCGGCCGACCCCAGCGCTGAAATGCTCACCACCGTGCGGCGCGGAGTGGTCGGCTACCTGCGAGCCCCTGGATACGACGCCATGTTCACCGAGGCCGGATTCGGCGATGTGGTCCGCTTGGCGCAACAGGGCGGACATCCACGGGAAGTGCTGGCGGCCATCCCCGATGAATTGGCCGCCACAGTGGGCATGTTCGGCGATGCGGCCACGCTCGCGGCACGTCTGTCGGCTTACCGCGCGGCGGGAGCCGACGAAATCGTGGTGGTTCCGGTGACCTCGGCCGAGGATCCGGCTGCCTATCGCACTCTGCAGACGCTTGCGAGGATCGACCATGGCTGAGGCTTATATCTACGATGCGGTTCGACTACCTCGTGGGCGGGTGCGCAAAGCCGGGGGCACGCTCGCCGACATTCCGCCCTACGAGCTGTTCGGGCAGTTGCTCTCCGCACTGGAGAAGCGTTCGTGCCCAGCGGAATCCGTGGACGACATCATCGTCGGGGTGAGTACCGCGGTCGGGGAGCAGGGCGGCGATATCGCGCGTGCTGCCGGATTGTGGGCGGGCTGGCCGGATTCGGTGCCCGGCGGGGTGGTCTCCCGGCTGTGCTGCTCGGGGTTGGATGCGGTGGAGAGTGCGGCGGCCCGCATTGCGGCCGGATATGCGGACATCATGATTGCCGGTGGCGTGGAATCGATGTCACGGGTGCCGATGCTCTCGGATCGGCCCGCCATCGCCGGCGACAACGATCTGGGGGAGCGCACCGGATTCGTCACCATCGGTGTCTCGGCGGACCTCACCGCTGCGGCGCACGGCATCACTCGCGCGGAACTCGACGCCTACGCTGTGCAGTCGCACCGAAGAGCCAGTGTCGCAGCCATTTCCGATCGGGTGATCCCGGTTCGCAAGGGTGGAACACTGTTGCTCGGTGCTGATGAAGGTGCACGACCGGACGCTTCTGTAGAAGCTTTTGCCGCGCTACCCGCACTGTTCGGCGAAGATCCTTCCTGGGAGCGAGTTGCTCGCCGCCTGCCCGATGCACCGCGTCCGGTCGCCGGGCTGCACACGCTCGCCACTGCACCCCAGCTTGCGGACGGTGCCTCGGCAGTGCTTCTGGGCAATGCCCAGGCGGCTCGTACTCTCGGCCGAAGTCCCTTGGCCGCCATCGCCGGAACTGCGCAAACAGCGGTCCGCTCACCGCTGCTGACCGCACCTGTGACAGCTGCGCGTGCAGCCCTGCGCCGTGCCGGAATCACCGCCGCCGACCTCGATGTGGTGGAGGTCAACGAATCCTTCGCGGTAACACCCCTACTGCTGACCCGCGAACTGGATCTCGATCCGGCACAGGTGAATCCGTCGGGTGGTGCGCTCGCGGTAGGTCACCCGCTCGGTGCGTCGGGCGGCATCCTCATCGCGCAGGCGCTGGATGCGCTGCGGCGCTGCGATGGCGAATATGCGCTCGTCACGATCCCCGCCGCACTGGGGCTGGGATCCGCCGTGGTCCTGCGTCGTCTGTCCTGAGAACTACGAGTCTAGGGAAGATCATGGCCGAATCACCCGCTCCCGCAACCATTGCCGCCGGTCGCCGTGCGGCCCAGACCCGTCATCCGGTGCGCGTGTGCCACCCGGAGGACACCGTTCGCTCGTACCTCGACCGCGGCTGGTGGGAGGACGAGACGATCCCGGAGATCTTCCGCCGCCGCGTCATCGCGGCCCCCGAGGAACCCGCGATCACCGACCCGGCGAATCTGGTCGCTCTCACCGGTGCCGCCCCGCGCACGCTGACCTGGCAGGGTCTGGACGACCACGTAATCGATATCGCGGCAGTCCTGTTCGCGCACGGAATCCGCCAGGGCGACACCGTCGCGGTCCTGCTGCCCAATTCGGTCGCGCTCACGGCCACCTATCTCGCGCTGTGGCGGCTGGGTGCGGTGGCCACACCCATGCCCGCCTCGTACCGGCGGCACGAGATCTCCGGCATTGTCGCTGCGACCGAGGCCGATGCGATCATCACCGCCGGTGCGCTCTCCGGCCGGGAGCTGGCGCGAGAGGTGCTCGCGGTAATGGAGAGCGCCGCCACCGTCTTCGCCTTCGGCCCCGGCGTCCCGGATGAGGCTGTGGCACTGGGTGATCCCGCCGACCTGCCCGCCCGCACCCGTATTCGCGACTACGAACTCGCGCTGAAGGTGACCGTCAACGACCGGATCACCGTCTGCTGGACCAGCGGTACCGAGGCTGCGCCCAAGGGCATTCCACGCTGCCACGGCGACTGGCTGGCGGTGGCCCGCAGCGTCCAGGACGGCCTCGGCATCACCCCGGACTCGGTGGTGCTCAACCCCTTTCCCATGGTGAATATGGCCGGCTTCGCCGGTGCCTTCCTGCCCTGGCTGCTGGCCGGCGGCCATCTGGTCCAGCACCATCCCCTGGATCTGCCGGTCTTCTTCCGGCAGATCGCCGAACACCGGGTCACGCACACCAGCATGCCGCCCGCCCTGCTGACCATGCTGCTGCAGAACGAGACCCTGCGCGCCCAGGCGGACCTGTCATCCCTGCTGACGGTCGGCTCCGGCGGTGCACCGCTGCCGCCGCCGGTGGTCCGGCGCTGGCAGGAGGAGCTCGGCATCCACGTCCTCAATTTCTTCGGCTCCAATGAGGGCGTGAGCCTGCTCGGCGCCCCCGCGGATATCCCGGATCCGACTGTGCGGGCGCAACATCTGCCGCACTACGGTGCACCCGGCGTCCAGTGGTCCACGCGGCTGGCGGAACGCACGGCGGTGAAGCTGGTCGATGTCACCACGGGCGAAACGGTCACCACGCTGGGCGGCCGAGGAGAGCTCCGATTGCGCGGTCCCGCTGTTTTCGGCGGCTACCTCCCCGGTACCGCCACCACCGAACCCTTCGACGAAGAGGGATACCTGTGCAGCGGAGACGTTTTCGAACTGTGCGGTGAGGGCGGGCGATACCTGCGCTTCGTGGATCGGGTGAAGGAGATCATCATTCGCGGCGGCATGAATATCGCCCCCGCCGAGATCGAGGGCCTGCTGTCGGATCACCCGGCCGTCGCCGATGTGGCCATTGTCGGCTACCCCGACGAGGTGCTCGGCGAAAAGTGCTGCGCCTTCGTAGTTCCCAAGCCCGGATCCACCGTCACCCTCGTGGATCTGGTCGCACACCTGCGCTCTCGCGAAGTGGCCTCGTTCAAACTCCCCGAACGTCTCGAAATCGTCGAAACCCTCCCACGCAATCCGGTCGGCAAACTGCTGCGCCGCGAACTGCGCGACCAACTCTGAACCGTCACAACACCATTCAGGAGTCCCAGTGTCCGTCCACATCCTCGGCGGCAGCCAAACGGATTTCGCCGTCAACTGGCATCGCGCGGGCCTCGGCTTCGACGCACTGATCCGCACCGTCATCGAACAAACCCTCGAATCCACCCACATCGACCCGGCCGACATCGAAGTAGTCCACGTAGGCAACGCCTTCGGCCAGCTTTTCACCGGCCAGGGACACCTGGGCGGTATGCCCGCCACCGTCCTCCCCGAACTCTGGGGCATCCCGTCCACCCGCCACGAGGCCGCCTGCGCCTCCGGCAGCATGGCGATCCTGGCAGCGATGTCCGACCTCGAATCGGGCCGCTACGACTGCGCCCTGGTCATCGGCGCCGAGCTGGAGAAGACCGTCCCCGGCAACCAGGCCGCCGCCTACATGGGCGCAGCCGCATGGACCGGCCACGAGGCCCAGGACACAGACCTGGTCTGGCCCACCATGTTCGCCGCCATCGCCGAAGAATACGACCGCCGCTACGGCCTCGACCCCACCCACCTGCACGCCGTCAGCGAACTCAATATCACCAACGCCCGTCTGAACCCGCTGGCCCAAACCCGCGAATGGAAGTACACCCCGGAGAGTTTCACCGCCGACGACACCGCCAACCCACCCGTAGCGGGCCCACTGCGCCGTCAGGATTGCAGTCAGATGACCGACGGTGCCGCTGCGGTGGTTCTTGTATCGGACCGATTCCTGGAGCGCCACAACGCTTTCCGGGCCACCCGTCGCGCCACCATCTCCGGCTGGGGACATCGAACCGTCGGCCTGTCGCTGGCACAGAAGCTGAGTATGTCCGCAGACGAGCCCTATGTCTTCCCCCATATCCGCCGCGCCATGCAGGACGCCCTGGGCCGCGCCGGACTCTCGGATATCACCGAAGTGGATGCTGTGGAGGTACACGACTGCTTCTCCATGTCGGAGTACGTGGCCATCGACCACCTCGGCCTCACGCCGCCCGGTGAGAGCTGGAAAGCGATCGAGTCAGGCGACATCTCCCGCAACGGCAGTCTCCCAATCAACCCCGGTGGTGGCCTGATCGGCATAGGTCACCCGGTAGGAGCCACCGGAACCCGCATGCTCCTGGATGGATACAAGCAAGTGACCGGACAAGCAGGCAACTACCAGATTGACGGCGCAGAGCGAGTAGCAACACTGAATATCGGCGGCAGCACAACAACAGTGGCCGGATTCATCATCGAGAGATACAGCGCCTAACCCCCAAGCCCACCACGTCGCTCTTTCGTGTCTTGTCTCGAGAACGGCACCACAGCCGGTCGCCCCCGCTGGTACCGCAGCTAGCCCTCCCAACCGCGGAAGGCCAACCGGGTACGTCTCCCGACGTGCCCAGCACGGCCATCTCGGGCTTTGCCCGCACCCCCTGCCAGATCAACCCTGCTCGGGAGGCAAGAAACCCAGGTGCACCGACCGTTTCGGCATAGAAACCGTCGGCTCCCGAGAACGGAACAGCGGGTGTCTCAGCGGCACAGCGGTTATCGGGTCTGTGCCGTGCGGACGGCTGGCTGTGCGGCCGTCGAGAAGGCGTGTGTGGTGCCGCTCGGGGTGGATTCGAGGCCGAGATGAACCGGTGCACCTGGGTTGCTTGCGTCGAGGGGAGGTGTTGGATCCCTGGGTGCGGGCAGGGCCCGAGATGGCCGTGCTGGTGGCGTCGGGTGGGGTACCCGGTTGACCTTCCGCGGTGACGAGGGAGCCTGCGGTACCGGCCGGAAGACTGGTTGTGGTCCGGTTTCAGAGACAAAACGCGAAAAGACGAAGACCGGAAAGACCAAGGGACGCCGGGAGAGAAGGGATCGAAGAGCAAGAGCCTGGAAGACCCGGTCTGGCAGCGTTCATGGTGCTGAGGGGATCGGCGCTGGTGGTGGTGGCGGGGTAGCACGAGGCGGCGGGCGGCGGGCGGTGGGCGATGGCACGGGGGTGCAGGGTGATTCGGCCCGAGTGTCGCATCGGCAGGATCAATGCGATGGTCTCTGCGGTGTGAAGCCTGCTGCACGGGTGGGGGTTCCGGGTGGAGGGTGGACTCATGGGCAGAGAGCCACGCCTGCTGCTGCTGGTCCATCCGGTGCGGGTTCCGCTGTGGTCGTTCATGTCGGCGGCCGGTGTCTGTGGAAACGGTGGTTGGGCAGTGTCTTTGGCACCGCTGGTGTGCGTTGCTGCGGTCTGCGGTTGTCGAGTCGGTGGGGAGGGTGAGGATCGGCCCGGGCTGCCGCTGTTGTCGCCGTTCCCGGTTCTGGATGGTAGGGGTCGGCGGCCGTGGAACCTTGGTGGGCAACAGCTTGTAGCACCGTCAGGATCAACCTGACGGTGTCCACAAGGGCGAGTTCGCTATTCGCGGGTGGTGGTGGTTTTGCGGGCATCGAGCCATGCTCGGCGGCGTTCGCGTTGCAACCGTTCCCGAGCCCGGATCTCGCTCAGGGCACCGGCCATCAGCTCACCGGTGTGATGCAGGTGATTGACCTGCGGGGTCCCGGTGGGGTCGATGTGGGGTGGGGCGATCCACCCGGTCCGGCCCGGGTAAGGCGAGTCTTCGCCCATGACAATGGTTTTCCAGCCACCGGGCCCGTCGTGGATCATGGCGTGGCAGCCGTCGCAGGCGAGGGTGAGGTTGTCGATGTCGGTGGGCCCGCCTTCGGCCCAGCCGGTGACGTGATGGGCCGCCGAGATCGAGGCGGGCGCGCTGCAGCCGGGGCGGGTGCAGCCCTTGTCGGAGGCGATGAGCGCGAGTCGTTGTGCGGGCGTGGCCAATCGGTCTCGCCCGCGCCCCAAATACAGTGGCAGTCCGGCCTTGCTCAACACCACCAACAACGGGCGGGTTCCGGCGGCCAGTTCCAGGGCTTGGGGGATGGTCAGGGTGCCCCCGGTCGCGGTGGTCGCGATCCCGGCACCCCGCTCGAGGTCCTCCAACCGCATGACGATGATCGCTTCCACCGGCAAACCCCGGTGGGAGCCGAGCTTGGGGCGGTCGAGCTGGAAACGCAGCACCGCCAACAGGGCGTCGTGGTTGCGTTGCGCCGCACTGCGAGTATCGCGCTCGGCGGCGGCCTTCAGTTTCTGGCGGTCGAGGGTGCGGTCGGCGACCTTCGGGCTGTCCGCATCGGCCGGGTTGCACATGCCCGGGCGGGCGAACTTGGCCAGCAACGGTTCCAGCACTTCCCGCAGCGGCTCGGTGATCTCCCCGATCAACGGGGACATCCCGTCGGCGCGTTTGCGTCCGAGGGTGAGCCCGCGCATGCGTTCGCGGTCTTTGTCCTGGGTGAGGGTGCCGTCGGGGTCGATGTTCGCCAGGATGACCTCACCGAGATCGAGCAGCTTGTCGGGGCTGCCGGTGCGGGCGTAGGTGGTCAGAACGTCTTGGGCGAGGTCCTTCTGGCCGGGGTCGGCGGCGCACGGGATGCGCTTGAGGATCTGCGCGATCCGCCGCACGTGATCGACCGAGATGTCCCCGGCCCGTTGGGCTTCGGCGACATACGCCAGTTCCGGTTCCAGGTCCCCGCCGAGGGCTGGTTGCGGGCTCAACTGCTTGGCGGCGTTGACCCGCGAGGAGGCGTCCGCGTGGCTCAACCTCAATGTTTGTTCCAAGAATTTGATCGGGGATGCTGATCCGGCGCGGGCCGCCAGGGAGCGGGTGCAGGTTTCGGTGACGAACCGGTGCTTGACGGCTTCGAGTTTGCGCATGCTGGTCTCGACCTCACGCATGACGGCGATGAATTCCTCGTCCAGCAAGGGTGTGAGGGTGGCGTTCAGGAGGTTTTCCACGGCGGTATCGAGTGCGTGTGCACTCGATACGATGGTGGTTTCTCCCCCCGGATTCATAGCTCTATTCTACCGCCGGAGAATGGCTCCGGATAGGTGAATTGTGTTGTGATATAAGGATATTCAGACTGGCGTACCGTCCAGCCTCTTTCGGGCTATTGGTCTTTTGTCGTTTTCTTTCTTCTTGTCCAGGCGTCTTTTTCTTTTAGATCTTCTACCCCGCAAGCTTCTCCACATCCCGAACCGCACCACGATCAGCGGATGTAGCCAGCAATGCGTATGTCCGAAGGGCGACCGAGACTTCCCGTTGCCGGGATTTGGGGCGATATCCGCCTGCGGCCTCCAGTGCCTTTCGTCGCTCGATCAGTTCGGTGTCGTCGACATGCAATGTGATACTCCGCGACGGGATGTCGATGGTCACTTCATCGCCGTCGTGGACCAGGGCCAATGGCCCGCCTGCTGCGGCCTCGGGGGACACGTGTCCGATCGACAGGCCGGATGAGCCGCCGGAGAATCGGCCGTCGGTGACCAGTGCGCACTGGCCGGATAGGCCACGGCCCTTGAGATATGAAGTGGGATAGAGCATTTCCTGCATTCCCGGTCCGCCGCGTGGTCCCTCGTAGCGGATCACCAGTACGTCGCCGGGCTGCAATCGTTTGGAGAGGATGGCGTCGACCGCGTCCTCCTGGGATTCGACCACCACTGCCGGGCCGGTGAAGGTGTGCATGTGGGGTGCCACGCCGGCGGATTTCACGACGGCGCCGTCGGGGGAGAGGTTGCCGCGCAGGACGGCTAGGCCGCCATCGGTCGAATGTGCGTGGGCGCGATCGCGAATGCAGCCTTCGGCTGCGTCGGTGTCGAGTGAATGCCATCGCTCGGATTGGGAAAACGCTGTGGCGGAACGCTTTCCGCCGGGTGCGGCGTGGAACAGCTCCAGCGCTCGGGGTGCTGCGGTGCCGCTGCGGATATCCCATTCGGCCAGCCATTCGGCGAGTGAATCCGCGTGCACCGCAATCACATCGCGGTGCAGTAGCCCGGCGCGGTCCAGTTCCCCGAGGATGGCGGGGATTCCGCCTGCCCGGTGCACATCCTCGATCAGGTAGTCGCCGTTCGGTGCGACCTTGCAGAGGCACGGAACCTGCAGTGACATCTTCTCCATATCGAGGAGGGTGTAGTCCAGTCCGGCCTCCTGGGCGGCGGCCAGCAGGTGCAGGACTGTGTTCGTGGACCCGCCCATTGCCAGGTCCAGTGCCATCGCATTGTCGAATGCTTTGCGGGACGCGAGATTACGGGGTAGCACCCGGGCGTCGTTCTCGTCGTAGTAGCGCCGGGTCACTTCCATCACCGTGCGCCCGGCTGCTTCGTACAGGTCGCGCCGCGCGGTGTGGGTCGCCAAGGTGGTGCCGTTGCCGGGCAGTGCCAGCCCCAGTGCTTCGGTGAGGCAGTTCATCGAGTTCGCGGTGAACATTCCGGCGCAGGAACCGCATGTGGGACAGGCGTTTTCTTCGATGAGTTCCATATCCTCGTCCGACACCAGCGGTGATACGGCCTCGGACATGGTCACGATGAGATCCAGGCGGCTGCGCACGGTTCCGTCCACGAGCACCGCTTTGCCGCCCTCCATCGGGCCGCCGGACACGAACACCGTCGGGATATTGAGCCGCATGGCGGCCATGAGCATGCCGGGAGTGATCTTGTCGCAGTTGGAGATGCACACCAGCGCGTCCGCGCAGTGCGCGTTCACCATGTATTCGATGGAGTCCGCGATGAGGTCGCGGGACGGCAGCGAGTACAGCATTCCGCCGTGTCCCATGGCGATTCCGTCGTCGACGGCAATGGTGTTGAACTCGCGGGGGATTCCGCCGGCCGCGCGCACGGCCTCGGAGACGATTCGGCCGACCGGCTGCAGGTGGGTGTGGCCGGGCACGAACTCGGTGAAGCTATTGGCGATCGCGATCACCGGCTTGCGGCCGATATCGGCCGACGGCACTCCGCTGGCCCGCATGAGCGCGCGAGCTCCTGCCATATTCCGGCCGTGTGTGACCGTGCGTGAACGCAGTTCCGGCATGACGCCACCTCCCGCAGTAATTGCAACCGTGCGGTTGGAGTTTGGCACAGCGCGCGGCCGATCCGCAACCGTGCGGTTGGAGATGGTTGGATGGACCCCATGGCGTGGGATACCGAGGGAACCAAGCGGCGGCTGCTGGAGGCCGCGGTGCAGGAGTTCGCCGAGCGCGGGCCGGACGGCGCTCGTGTTGCGGCCATCGCCGCCCGCGCGGGAATCAACAAGGAGCGCATCTACCAGTACTTCGGCGATAAGCAGGGACTGTTCGAGGCCGTGCTGACCGATCAGCTGGAACAGCTCGCCGCCGCCAGCCCGCTCTCCGCGGACAAGGCGGGGGACCTCGCCGAGTACGCGGGACACGTCTTCGACTATCACCGCACCCACCCACAATTCCTGCGGCTGCTGCAATGGGAGGGACTGCAGACGCAGGGCGGCGAGCTACCCGCCGCATCCGCTCGCTCCTCGCACTACGCCGAAAAGGTGGCCTCACTGGCGGCCGCCCAACGCGCGGGCGCACTGCCCGGCGACGTTCCCGCGGGCTACCTGCTGTACGCCGTGGCAGCCCTCGCGGCCTGGTGGTTCTCCGTACCCCAGGTGGTCCGAATGCTGCTGGGAGCCGACGCCGACAACCCGGATGCCATGCGAGCAGGCCTGGTCACGATGGTCCGGAGACTCGAACTACGCGACTAGCGCTGCACGGGCCCGGTCACACTCGAGCCGGTTGCCCACCAGCTACCGGAAGCGGCGCCAGCGCATCGGCCAGCCCGGTGAGCACCGCGGAGCAACTCGCGTCGACGGTGAGTGTGGCGAGCTCATCACCGCGGGTCGCGCCCCGATTCACGATCACGACATCGCGGCCGGATTTCGCTGCGCGCCGGGCGAATCGCAGCCCTGACATGACGGTCAGTGACGATCCGACCACCAGGAGGGTCTCCGCCTCCTCGACCATCTCGAACGCCGCGTCCACCCGCTCCTTCGGCACGGCTTCCCCGAAGTAGACGATGTCCGGCTTCAGCATTCCGCCGCACCGGTCGCAGTCCACCATGCGGAAGCTCTCGGTTTCGGTGACCACCGCGTCGGCATCGGGCGCGACCTCCAAACCGCTGAGGGTGGACGCCTCCGCGAATCCCGGATTCGCTGCCTCCAGGCGCTCGGCCAGGGTCATGCGCGAGGTGAGTCCCGCGCACTCCAGGCATCGCACCCGGGCGTAGACACCGTGTAGATCGATGACCGCGCGCTGTCCCGCCTTGGTGTGCAGCAGATCCACGTTCTGGGTGATCAGGCCGGTGATCAGGCCGCCGCGTTCGAGCCTGGCCAGCGCTCGGTGCCCGGCATTCGGCCGTGCCGCATCCATGTACCGCCAGCCGACGTGATTGCGGGCCCAATAGCGTTGCCGGAACACCGGATCCCCGACGAACTGCTGATAGGTCATCGGAGTGCGCGGTGGTGTGTTCGGGCCGCGGTAATCAGGGATACCGCTGTCGGTGGAGATGCCCGCACCCGTCAGCACCGCTACTCGGCGGCCGGCGAGCAGTTCCAGCAGCCGCTCCAGGGAGGAATCCGACATGAGGACAGCCTACGAGGCGGGCTGCGGTGGCGCCCGCACGCACCGTTTCGAAGGCAGCGGCCCGCTCCGGCACATCTCAGTCCCTTGCCGTGGATGGGGTCGCCGCCCGCCTTCGGGACCCCGTCAGCGTGGACCGTTGGTATTGAGGAAGACGACCGGGCCGCGCCCGAACCGGCCGTGCGCGTTCATATCCAGCAGGGCGGCCATGGCCTTGGCGGTGTAGACAGGCTCCAGATTCAGATGCTCCAGATCCGCCGAAAGTGTCTGGGCGGTAGTGGCTTCCGGTGTCGGGTAGCCGTAGCCGGGCCCGATCCAGTCGGTCACGATATCGAGATTGCCGGTGGGGGAGACGTTCTCGGGCAGCTGGGCGCCCCGATCGCGCAGTAGGCGCGCGGTGCGATCGGCCAGCCGGGTCAGCGTCGGCTCGTCCAGGCGCAGTGTGTCGTTCACGACGACACCGACCACCCGTGTCGGCAGACCCGCAAGCCGCATTCCCAGCGACAGCCCGGCCACCGTGCCGCCGGAGCCCACGGCGGTCACGATATGCGACGGCTCGGGCAGCTCACCGGCGCGGATCTGCGCGGCCAGCTCCAGCGCGGCCTCGACATAGCCGAGCGCTCCGACCGGTGAGGAGCCGCCCGCCGGAAGCAGATACGGCGGCCGCCGCCCGGAGAAGTTGCGGGCCAGAATGACTGGTGCGACGAGGATCGTGCGGGCTTTGGTGTGTGTGAAATGCAGTTCCGCCCCGGATGCGCGCAGGCGTTCCAGCTGACTGCGCACATGGTCGTCGACCGGCTGATCGACCAGTGCCAGAACGGTTTTCAGCCCGTGCTCGCGCCCGTACAGCGCGGTCGCCAACCCCCAGTTGGTGCCCAGCCCGCCCACGGTCACGATGGTGCGGCGCCCGAGCCGCAGTGCGTCGGGCAGCAACCACTCCAGTTTGCGGACCTTGTTACCGCCCCAGCCGCCCGCCCCGAAGACGCTGTCGTCCTTGACCCACAGCTCCGCGCCGGTGGTGTCGAGCGCCGACAGCCGCCGCACGGGTGTCGGGCTCGTTCCCAGTGCGATATGCGGGACGGTGCCGGTCAGGTCCGGAAAAAGCTGATGGAGGTGGGGCGTCACACTCCCAACGTATCGACCGGCCGGTACCGGTACGAGCGTGGGCCTGCTCCGCACTCCTGCGGACGCCGAATTGCGGGTGCGCACAGGCGTTTCGGCAATTTGTACTGTCAACAGGAGCTTTAGGCCGCGTAGAATGATCGGTGGCGGGCAGCGGCGACCGTACACGTGGCGAACGAATTTCGGAGTTGTTCGCCCTGCGCTCACCAAGGAGCCTCATGCCCGGTGTCACCGATCGAGTCGTCATTGTCACCGGGGCCGGGGGTGGTTCGGGTCGAGACTACGCGCGCATGCTGGCCCGGGCGGGCGCGTGGGTTGTCGTCAATGATTCAGGGGCCGATAGCGACGGTACCGGATCCGGCAGCGCCGTGGCGGATGCCGTGGTCGCCGAGCTCCGCGCGAGCGGTGCGGCAGCGGTCGCCAACTACGACAGTGTCGCCACCGAGGCGGGCGCGGCCGCCCTCATTCGCACCGCGCTGGACGAATTCGGCGCGATACACGGCATTGTCAATAACGCGGGCATCCTGCGGGACACCAGCTTCGCCAATCTGACCGGCGACGACTGGGAGGCCGTACTGCGGGTGCACCTGTTCGGCGCGTACAACCTCACGCATGCGGCCTGGGGGCACTTCCGCGAACAGGGCCACGGCCGCATCGTCATGGCGACCTCGACCGCCGGCCTCTTCGGCAATTTCGGCCAAGCCAATTACGGCGCAGCCACACTGGGGATCATCGGCCTGCTCAATACCCTCGCCATCGAGGGCGGCCGGTACGACATCACCGTCAATGCTGTTGCCCCGATGGCCGCCACGCGCCTGACCGCCGACATCGCGCCCGCCGATCTGCTGCAACGACTTCCACCCGCACACGCGGCTCCGGTTGTCGGATATCTGCTGAGCCGGGAGTGCGAGGACACCGGTCTCGTAGTGATTGTCGGCGACGGTTCTGTACAACGTGTACAGCTGTTCGCCAATAAGCCGGTGTTGTTCCCGGACGTTCCGAGTATCGCCGAGGTACGGGAGAATTGGAGTCGCATCACCGATATGGCCGACGCTCAACCAGGGCTGAACCCCGCCGGCTGAGCCTTTCTCCAGGGAGCCTCGCCATGAGCGAGAACCATTGGGACGCACTGGTTGTCGGAGCCGGGGCAGGCGGCCTCTGTGCCGCCGCCCGGCTGTCGCACCACGGCTACCGCACGCTGGTGGTCGAACGTCTGGACCGGGTCGGTGGACGTGCCTCCACCGAGGAAATCGACGGATTCAAGATCAATACCGGTGCCATCGTCGTCGAACTGGGCGGCAGCACCGAGCAGACGTTCACCGATGTGGGCGCGAAATTCGAAGTCCGCCCGGCCAATCCGTCGATCCTGTATCGAATAGGCGGCCGCACGGTGGATGTCACCAGCGGCGGCTGGGGTCTGCTGCTGTCGCAGCTCATCCGGCAGGGCGCGCCACTGCTGAACGGCATTATGGACCGCGAGGCGCACGAGGTTCTCGATCGCGAGCTGTCCACCGCCGACTGGGTGCGAAGGCATACGAAAAACGTTGCGGTGCAGGGCGTCTTCCGTGCCATGTGCGGTGCGGGCTTCGCCGTCAGCTCCGATGAGCTGCCCGCGCGGGTATTCCTCACCCACTTCGCCGAGCTGACATTCGGAAACTTCGGCTTCTGTCCCGAGGGCACCATCGGCCTGTGGCGCGCACTCGCCGATGTGGTGGAACGCAATGGGGGACAGGTCCGGCTGGACACCGAGGTCTCCCGGCTGCATGTCGACAACGGCCGCATCACGGGCGCACGTCTTGTGCGCAATGGCGAAACGACCGAGCTCACTTGTGATTTCGCGGTCAGCGATATCGGCCCCTCGGCCACCCTGGATCTGGTCGGTCCGGAACACTTCTCACCCAGCTATATCGGCACCGTGCTGCAGGGTGATCTGCCCAGCGCCATGATCTCGGTGAACTTCGCCAGCCGGGAGCCTCTCATCGACGCACCGGGGCTGCTGAGCTTCGTGAACACCCGACGCCTGTGCTACGTAGCGGATTTCACCGCCACCTGCCCGGAAATGGCGCCGGACGGCTGGCATCTCTACGTGGGCACCGGCGTGCCCAAACCCTCGGTCGGCGATTTCGACACCGACTCCGAAACCGCCCTGGTACTACAGGATCTCAGTCGTGAGATCGACGGCTTCGATCGGGCGCGCATCCTGTCCATTGCCGTCACCCGTGACGACTGGCCCCCGCAGCGCACCGTCTCGGGCTACGACCTGCCGCACGACACCCCCATCCCGAATCTCTGGAATGTCGGTGACGCCGTCAAGGAATACGCGCACGGCGGCACCACCGCCTGCGCGGAAACCGCGAAGATCGTGGTGGACAAGATTCTCAGCGCAGCTTCGCGGCTGTCCCGGGTAGCCGATCCACCATAGCCACCACATAGTCGGCCACGATCTCGATGAGCACCGGCCGCTCCACCTTCAGCCCGCCGTCGAGCCACACCAGAATCAATTCCGCGGCGCCGCCCGTAATGAGCTGCGCCAGTGCGGTGAGCGCGGTGTCCTGCCCCTCGGGGATGTCCAGCAGCATGCGGGTCTGCTCGATGATCGTCTCGGCGACCTTCCGCATGCCCGCGAAGCGCCGCCGCATGAGGGCTTCGCTGCCGTAGGCCTGCGCGAAGGCGATATTCGCGCGCCGCGGATCATCGGTCATGGCGATGATCAGTGCGGCCACTCCGGCGCGAATCTTGTCCTCGGGTTCGCCGGGGGTCTCGGCCATGGTGAGCTGGGCCTGCTCCAGGGCCGCCTGCTGCACCTCGTCGAGGAGGGCGCCCGCGAGCGCGTCGAGATCCGGGAACGATTCGTAGAAGAAGCGCGGCCCGACCCGGGCCTGCTCGCACACCCCGCGCACGGTCAGTGCGGCCAGGCCCTGGGTCCCCACAATGTCGAGTGCGGCTTCGAGGAGCCGCCGCCGCCGCTGTTCGCGTCGTTCATCGGTGGAGGTTCCGCGATAGGTCCCGCTGAAGGCGCGCGTCACCTTCACAGCTTCGCACAGATATTGGGAAACGAGCGTTTACGGAAACAAGTGTTTCCGCTAACGTGAATGCATGGTGCCTCGTAGAGCCGTGCTGAACCATCGAATTCAAGGTCGTGCCGCCGGGGTGCTGGAGCGATATCCGTCCGCGCCCCGGGCCCTGGCCGCCCCGCCGCCCGGCAGCGGGCTCAAACCCGTCATGGGTGATTACGGACCGCCGGGCATCGGCCACATCGTGAGCATGCTGGCCGATCCGCTCACCTTCTCGCGCCGGCGGATGCGCCGCTACGGCCCGGTGCAGTGGACGGGTGGTTTCGGCCGCCGCATTGTCGGGGTGAGCAGCCCGGAGGCCGTCGAGGAACTGGTCCTGGATCGCAAGCATGTGTTCTCGGCGCAGCAGGGCTACGAATTCCTCATCGGCCCGTTCTTCCGGGGCGGAATCCTGTTGCGCGACTTCGACGAGCACAGCTACCACCGTCGCATTCTGCAGCAGGCCTTCACCCGCCCGCGCCTGATCGGCTATCTCGACCTCACCACGCCCCGCATTGTCCGCGCCGTCGACGGCTGGCGGCCCGGCCGCGATTTTCCGCTCTACGACCACGTCAAACAGCTGCTCCTGGAGCAGGCCACGGTGGTGTTCGCAGGCGCCGAACTGGGTCCGGAGGGCACCCGGCTGGCGCATGCCTTCGAAGACGCCGTGCGCGGGGGGCAGGCCGCCATTCGCACCAATATGCCCGGGGGAGTGTGGAATCGGGGCCTGCGGGGGCGGCAGACGCTGGAGGAGTACTTCCGCCGGGAAGTGCCCGCCAAGCGCGCCGGCGAGGGGGACGATCTGTTCAGTGTGCTCTGCCGCGCCACCACCGAGGACGGCGAATCCTTCAGTGACGCAGACATTGTCGACCACATGATCTTCACCATGATGGCCGCGCACGACACCAGCACCAATGCCATCTCCATGCTGGCCTACGAGCTGGCCCGGCACCCGCAGTGGCAGGAACGCCTGCGCGAGGAGTCCCGTGCGCTGGGCAAGTCCACGCTCGACTACGGGGATGCGGACCGTCTCATCGGCTTGGATATGGCGTTCCGGGAGACGCTGCGCATGTACGCGCCGGTCGGCCAGATCGTGCGGCAGGCCATCAGCGACACCGAGATCTGCGGGTACTTCATCCCCGCCGGGACCCTGATCATCGCCGGGGCGTTCACCATGATGCGCGCCGAGCAGAACTGGCACGATCCCGACGTCTTCGATCCGGAGCGCTTCGATCCGCAACGCGCGGAAGACAAATCGCATCGCTACGCCTGGCCGCCGTTCGGCGGCGGTGCGCACAAGTGCATCGGCCGGTACTTCGGCGGTATGACGGTGAAGGCCGTGCTGCACCGCATGCTGCTCGAGTACCGCTGGAGCGTGCCCGCCGGCTACGAGGTGCCGCTGGTGGCCGGTACCGGACCCAAACCCGCCGACGGGCTGCCCATTCACCTGCAGCGACTCTGACGCCGGTGAAAGGGGCTGCGGCTCAACGCACGTCGCGCGGCACCCCGAGTTCCGCATCGAGATAACGCAACTCGGGATCGCGCCGCCGCCCGTTGCGGAAGGCCCGGAACACCAGATCCTGCGGGTGCTGCACGGCGAACACCTCCCGGAAGGTTGTCACCGTCCGCTGCGGCGCGCTGAGCAGTCGCGGGTTGTGCCCGGCTCTGGCCTGTGGACCCTCCCAGATGAGCGCCGCCCCGCCGGGCACGCTGTGCGGTGCGAAGCTCCAGCCCAGATCCTGCATGCGCCGGTCGAATTCGCCCGCGCCGAGCCCGGCGACGTCCCAGCCGCTGGCCTCGTTGAACAGCTGCCGCCCGTGCAGAAATTGCACGAAGCACGGATCGGGCCCGGGATGCGGGGTGCTGAGATTGATCACGCCGTCCCAGGGCAGGGTGGTGAGCGCCCAGGCCAGCCGGATCTCGAAATCGGCCCAGTCGGCGCACTGGGTGGTCGCATTGCGCTCGCTGGGGCGATCGGCGGGCAGCCCGTAGGCGCGGACGGTATCGGGCGCGTCCAGGCTCCAGGCGCTGAAGCGCAGCCGATCCGGTGTCATGGCCAGGCCCCGATCCAGCACCGCCACCACCGATTCCGCGATCTTCCTGCGCTGCTCCAGGGGTGCGCCGCGCCGCCAGCCGGCGGCCCATTCGCGCGCCAGTTCCGGTTGCTCCTGCACCCGCTGCACCGCCCGCCACTGCGGATCCGGTGTGGCGGTATCGGATTCGAGCGGCAGCGGGCACGGATCCCAGGTGCCCTCCGGCTGCGCCCGCAGTGCGGTGCGTAGTCGCTCGGCGTCAGCGGGATCGTCGGGGACGGTGATCAGCACTTCGATCTCACTGCCCTGCTGCGCGAAATGCGCATGGCGCCCGGTGTTTTCGTCGCGCGCCTGCATGAATCGCGGATTCCAGTCCAGGCCGAATCGATCGGCCGCCTCCTCGTCCTCCTCCAGGAAGAACGGCATCCACTTCAGGAGTACATCCCAGCCCTCTGCACCCATCTACGCCTCCCTCCAGGCTCTCGCCAACCTACCGGGCGGTTAGGTGTCCTGCCCGCGTATGGGTACCGGATCGTATGCCCGGCGTGGTAGAACCTGTTCTAGTTTTACTACGAAGGACCATGAATGAACTGGTATACCGGTAACACCGTCTACGACACCGTGCTCACGATCGCGTTCGCATTCGCCGCGTTCGTGCTGGTGGGCGGGCTGTTCGGGCAGAGCCCCTACGGCCGATTCGCCACCGCCAAACTCGGCCTGAACCTGAACCCGAAACTCGGGTGGTGGCTCATGGAGATTCCGGCCACCGTGGTGTTCGCGGTCGCGTACCTGACCGGACCGCACCGGTTCGAGCCCACCTCGCTGGTGCTGGCGGGCATCTGGATCCTGCACTACGCCAATCGCGGCTGGTTCTTCCCGCTCTCCATCCGCCAGGTGCCAGGCAAGACAAGCAGTTTCAATGTTTCGGTGCTCGGCATGGGCATGCTGGTGACCTGCATGCACGGGTACCTCAACGGCGCGCTGTTCAGCCATGACTACCTGGGGCAGTACGGCACCGGCTGGCTGACCGATCCGCGCTTCCTCGTCGGCCTGGTGGTGTACCTGTGCGGTTTCGGGCTGCTGGTCAGCTCGGAGTGGATCGTTCGCAATCTGCGGGACAAGAACAATCCGGGCGCAACGGAATACAAGATCCCGTTCGGCCTGGGCTTCCGATTCGTCACCAGCCCCACCTATCTCGGTGAGCTGCTGGCCTGGGCGGGCTTCGCGCTGCTCACCTGGGCGCTGCCGGGTGTGGTCATCTTCCTGATCACCTTCGGCAATCTGGTGCCGCGCGCCTTCGCCACGCACAAGTGGTACCGGGAGAAGTTCAGTGATTATCCGGCGGAGCGAAAAGCGCTGCTGCCCTTCGTGATCTAGCGGCCTTATCGCGGTACATGGCGGTGTCCACGGCATGCATGAGCTCGTCGATGGCGGTCGAATGGGTATCCACCAGCGCGGTGCCGATGCTCGCGCCGACCGTCACCGACAGGCCCGCGACATCGAACGGCTGGCGCAGCGCCCCGAGAATGCTGTCCGCCACGGCCGTCAATTCCTCACGGCCCGAGCAGTGTTCGACCAGCACGATGAATTCGTCACCGCCCAGCCGCGCGGCCACGGCGTTCTCCGGCAGGACGGCGCGCAGCCGCTGCGCCACATCGCAGAGCACCCGGTCGCCGGCGGTGTGGCCGCGGCGGTCGTTGATCTCCTTGAACCCGTCCAGATCCAGATAGCACACGCCGACCTGACCGTCCGCCGCGGTGAGCCGGTCGAAGAACAGCAGCCGGTTGGGCAGACCGGTGAGCGAATCGTGGTGCGCGTCGTACCAGAGCTGATCGGCGAGCTGTTTGCGTTCGGTGACATCGACGGTGACACCGATGAGGAAGCGCGGATTGCCGTCGCTGTCGCGCACCACGGACATGGACAGGTCGATGATGGTGATGGTGCCGTTCGGGCGGGTGTGCACCGATTCGACGCGGAAGCTGTCCACCTCACCGGAGAACAGCTGCTGGAAGCGGGCGAAGGCATCGCCGATATTCATCGGCCCGAGAATGTCGGCCACCGAGCGTCCCGGCATGGATTCGGCTGGGACGCCGAGCACTTCGGCCATCGCATTGTTCACATCGACCACCTGGCCGGTGGTGATATCGATGGTGCCGATGCCCACCGACGCGCCCGCGAAGATGGCCTGGAACCGCGCCTCCGACAGTTGCCGCCGCGCCTCGGCCTCCCGGGCCGCGGTCAGGACGGCGGCCATGGTGCTCTCCTGCTCGGCCAGTGCGGCATTGCGCAGGCCCGCGGTGAAGGCGGCGGCGAATTCGGCGGCCACCTCGATGGCGCGTTCCCGAACGGGAACGAACTCGGGGCAGTCGGGATCGGGGCAGACGGCGTCGACGAGGTCCTTGCAGAGCACCAGTACCGAGCGGTGCACCGCAAGGGGGTCACGATAATTGGCCGCGACCAGCGCCGCGGCCGCGTCGGCCGCCACCGTTGTCACGCCGGTGCCGCGCACCGCCTCGATCAGTCCGACGGCATAGGGATCCAGCAGCTGCTCGACCTGGGTGCGGTTGAGTGTGGGCGCGACGGCGCCGTCGAGCATGGCCGCCCATCGCACCGCCAGTTCGTGTGCCGCACCCACCGCTAACCCCCTGCCCCGAAAGTCCTACTCCTGCTCAGCCTTTGCGCCCCACACCGGCCAAACCGAGTGAGCGGCCGGGTGCTTCGTGCTGATCGCGTTCGGATTCGGGCCGCCACACCGGCAGCTCGACCACGCCGGGCTCCACCAGGTCCCAGCCCTCGAAGAATTCGGTGATCGCCTCGCGCGAGCGGAAGTGGATGCCCACATTGCTCTTACCGGCCGCGTTCGCGCCGAGTTTGGCGGCATCCTCCGGCCGGGAGGCCGAGGAGAGATGCGAGAGGGCGATATAACTGCCCGCGGGCACCGCGGCGCGCACCGTGGCGACGGTATCGGCCGGACGGTCGTCATCGCCGAGCAGGTGCAGGACGGCGAACAGCAGGACGCCGACCGGCTGCTCGAAATCGATCATGCCGCTCTCGCGGGCCGCGGCGAGCAGATCGACCGGCTTGCGCAGATCGGCCTCGATGGCGGCGGCGTGGTCATTGCCCTGCAGGATGGCCCGCGCGTGTGCGACGGCCACCGGATCGATATCGGCGTACAGCACCCGGCAGCCCGGGTCGATCTCCTGCGCGATCTCGTGCACATTGCCCGCGGTCGGAATGCCGGAACCGATATCCAGGAACTGCCGGATGCCCGAATCCACCAGGAAGCGCACCGAGCGCCGCAGGAAGGCGCGATTGCTCAGGGCCAGTCGCGGCAGGTCCGGCACCAGCGCCTTGCCCATTTCGGCGGCCCGGCGGTCGATATCGAAATTGTGTGAGCCGCCCAGCAATGCGTCGTACATGCGAGCCGGACTCGCCTGCGCCATGTCCACGCCCTCCGGGGCCCATGCCGGTCTTTCCATCCCACACCCTCCTGCACTGACGATCGAACCCGGCCGGACGATCGAGGAAGGGGTTCGCCGTGTTCCCGATCACCCGGACGGTGCACCGCGAATGTTAGCTCGCATTCTCCAGAAATCTTGTAGCGGCATCGATCTCGTGATGTTGCGCGAGGTTCGTCACCGCTCGGCGGACGCGGAACACGTGTTGTGAGTGAGCGGCGGCACGCACACTCCGGTCACGTCGTTCAGCAACAGCCGGGCGCCCAGCACCAGTGAGCACAGGGCTACCGCTCCGAACGCCAATACCCACAGTAGTCCGGGTACGCGAGTGAGGCGCGCCAGCTGATCGGCATCGGAATTGGGTTCGTTCCGGCGATTACGCTGCAACTCGATCACCGGTCGCACCGCGGCCAGCAGCAGGAACCAGGCCGCCAGATAGGCCACTGCCGCCTGAACGGTATCGGTGCCGAACCAGGAGACCAGGAAGATCAGCCCGCCGGTCAGGAAGACCGTCAGGAGGCCGTATCCATTGCGTACCTTCAGCAGCAGAACCGCCAGCAGTGCGATGGTCAGCCACAGCATGAGGGTGATGCGATGTGCCCCCAGCAGTGCCGCGTAGCCCAGACCCAGCAGCGCGGGTGCGGGATAGCCGGCGGCGCTGGTGAGAATCATGCCGAGCCCGTACGGCTTTCCGCTCGAGACGGTGAGTCCGGAAGTGTCCGAATGCAATCGGATGCTGTTGAGCCGCCGTCCCGTCAGCAGCGCCGTGAACGCGTGTCCGCCCTCGTGCGCGATGGTCACCACATTGCGCAGAATCCGCCAGGTCGGGCGGAAGGCCACCAGTAGCAGCGCAACAACTCCCGTGCCGACCACCAATTGCCACGGCTGTGCGGACTGCTGGGATGTCACCCGATCCATGATCGTGCTGCCGCGTTCGATCAACTCTGCGCTCTGCATCGCCGAA
This sequence comes from Nocardia sp. NPDC006630, assembly GCF_040611495.1. NCBI lineage: Bacteria > Bacillati > Actinomycetota > Actinomycetes > Mycobacteriales > Nocardiaceae > Nocardia > Nocardia sp. NPDC006630. Next base: position 734,780 of record NZ_JBEXOK010000003.1, on the reverse strand, counting down.
CCATAGCGAGTGTCGCCGTCCGGGGCCAGATCACCGCTGGACAGATGGCTTTTCGCGGGGTACGGGCGCGGGGCGGATGCGCGCAATCACCGGACGTGACAGGGGGATCGACGCGATAATCGGCGAGGGCCCGATTCCGGTGTGCCCGCCGAGAGGAGACCATCGTGTCGGACTCGCAGCAGAAATCATTCGCGGTAGGCACCCTCGCCGGTGTGAATCCGCCCTTGGCCGCAGCGCGCCTCATGGTGCGGATGGCCCGGCTCGGACGGCTGGATTCGGTGCTGGCACCGGATCATTTGATCGGTGTATTCCCACGTGCGGTGTGGGACAGCGACTTCACGCCACAGGCGAAGGCGGTCGCGAGCCCGGACGAACAGTTCGACTACGCGCCATTGCTCGCGCATCTGGCCGCCGGGGCGGGCCGGGTGCAGCTGGGCGTCGGTGTGACGGATCCGCACCGCCGGCATCCGGTATTGCTGGCGCAGACCTTTCTCACCCTCGCGCATATGACGAAGGTGCCGCCCATCCTGGGGATCGGGTCCGGTGAGCGGGAGAACCTCGATCCGTACGGGTTCACCTGGAATCGCCCGGTGGACCGCCTGGAGGAGGCGCTGCAGGTGCTCCGCGCGGCGCTCACCGCGACGGAGCCGCTCGAATTCTCCGGTAGGTATTACAAAATCGACAGGGCGCCAATGGATTTGACGGCGCCGCCCGGGCGGATGCCGCAGGTGTGGATCGGTGCGCACGGACCGCGCATGCTGGAGTTGACGGGGCGATATGCCGACGGATGGTATCCGTGGGAGTCGATGTCACCGGACGAGTACCAGCGGCGGCTGGGGCTGGTGCACGCCGCTGCCCGCGCGGCCGGGCGCGATCCGGCGGCGATCGTGCCCGCCCAGATGCTCTCGATCGTCACCGCGCGTACGCAGGCGGGAATCCGGCGGCTGCTGCGCAATCCGTCGGTGCGCTATCTGGGTCTGATGGCTCCGGGCGCGGTGTGGACGCGCTGCGGCGCGAAACATCCCTTCGGAGAAGACTTCCGGGGTCTCATCGATCTGATGCCGCACCAATTGACCCGAGCCGAGGTGCTGGCGGCGATCGAGGAGGTTCCGGACGAGGTCCTGCACGAGTGGCTCGTGATCGGCACGCCCGCGGAGGTGCTGGCCCGAGTGCGCGCCCTGGCCGATGCGGGACTGCGGCACGCCATCATCTTCCCGTCCTCCGCGCTGGTGTCCAATGCCGATGCGGCCTTCGGCTACGGCGTGGTGCTGTGGCTGGCGGCCCGGCTGCGCCGCCCACCGGCGGAGTGACATGGATTACAGTCCATGCGGTTGCTGCATTATGGCTGAATAGACTGCGATACGCAGCCGGAGCGGGGTGTCCGGTGCTGTGCGGTTCGTCAGTGCAGGAGGGTTCGTCCGGCGCCGAGGGGGCAGTACATGCGGGTTGGTCTGCGGTTACTTCGCGATTGGTGGCGTGAGGACGTCGACTACGGATGGGTGGTCGACGCGATCGCGTCCCGGTCGGCACTCGGGGTGCTCAAGGTTGCTATCGGTGTGTGCGGGTTGGTGGCGCCGGCGATCTGTGTGCTGATGCTGCTGTCGCCGCAGGCGCCGGACGCGCCGCTGGGGCGGGCGGTGCTGTGGCTGCTCGTCGGTGCCGGAGTGGCCTGGGGTGTGCGCTGGGTTGTGCTGCCTTGGCCGGCCGAGGCGGAATCGCTGGTGCTGGTGGCGATCGCCGATGTGTCCGTCACCGTGGTGTGCGCACTGAGCCCCGGCTATGTGGTGCGGTCCGTGGGAATGCTGCTGCTGTTGATCGTCGGCATCTATGTGAGCGCGTTCCATGCTCCGAAAGCTCTTGCCGTGCACACGATGTGGTCACTCGGCTCGGCCGCGCTGCTCGCGGCTCCGCTGATCGGCAGCGGCGATGTGACCTCGGCGGCGATCATGATGCTGGGTATGGCCGCGGCCGTCGTGGTACCGCCCGGACTGCAGTTCTGCTACTGGGTGCTGCGCAGCGAAATGCTTTCGGACCCACTGACAATGCTGCTGAGCCGGCGCGGGCTCGACTACCATTCGGCGGCCCTGCTGGCGCGTCCGTCACTGCTGCCGGTATGCGTGATGATGATCGACCTCGACCGGTTCAAATCCGTCAATGACAGGTTCGGGCATACCGCCGGTGACGAGGTGCTGGTGTGCATCGCCGATCGATTGCGCCGGGCCGCACCCGCCGGCAGCATCGTCTCCCGCTTCGGCGGTGAGGAGTTCGCGGTCATCGTGCGGTTGCCCGGTGCGGCGGCGGTGGCCGCGGCCGAGCGATTACGCGGCGCCGTTGCCGCGCCGATCGGTTCGATATCGGTCACTGCCAGCCTCGGGCTCGCAATCGTCGATATGGCGGCCATCGGTGATCGCCGGGGTACTCGGGACTCGCTGCGGGAGATCCTCGGATCCGCGGACCGGGCTATGTATCAGGTGAAACAGCGGGGTGGTGACGCCGTCCTGGCGGCGCCTCATTCATGCAGTGCGCAAGCGAGTTCGGCTAGTTGACCGAGGGTGCGGTCGAGCTGCTCGTAACCGTGCTTTTCCAGCACCTTCGTCACCGAGTCGGTGATCAGCAGTCCGGTGAAGGTGATGCCCGCGGTGACGGTCGTGCCGGCCGCCGTCCCCTGCAGCCAATAGGTGAAATCGCATTGCACACCGGTCTGCCCGATGCCGCGCAGCACCACGCGATTGGGTTCGTCGAGTCGCCGCGCGGTCCACTCGACCTCCTCGGCCATACCGTGGATCAGCACCTCGGAGACCACGGTCGAGCCTTCCATCAGGCGCTCGGGCGGTTTGCCGACGAATTCACGGTGGATGCCGAACCAGTGTTCCCATGTGGTCGGAGAAATAATGGTGTTGAACAGTGCCTCGGGGGTTCCGGGCAGATCTCGGCTGAGAAGTATCGCTCCCAATGCGGCTCCTGGGTGGTATTGGCAGCGCCCTGTTCTCGAATACCGGTTACTGTGTGCCACAGATACTTTCGTGGTGCACCACAAACCATTCGATCGAATGTGCTTGAAGTCAAAGGGAAGTAGCCCTCCACGGACAAAGAGGTGGTCGAGAGTGGTTGCGCTGGTGCGGATTGCCGACCGCCTCCGAATAATTCCCCCCGAGCCGACGCGGTTGATCTTGGCACACGGAAAACGGCAGCACAACAGGAATGTAAACCCAGATTAACGGTGATTTTGCAAATGAAATCGCATTCTGATGATCATGTGGCACAGGAGGTTTCGGCCCCGTCGATCAGCGGGTCTGGCGGCGCAGTGTGGCCGCGCCGCCGAGCAGGGTGGCAATGGCGAACAGGGCGATGGCCAGCAGGTCCAGCCAGAGTCGGGTGGTCGGGAGCGGGAAGGTGCCCACCTCGCCCATGGCCTCGGCCGCGTAGCGCAGCGGCATGACATCGCCGGCCCACTGCAGGGCGGTGGACATTTCCGCGCGGGGCCAGATGAGTCCGCAGAGCAGAATCTGCGGGAAGACGATGGCCGGCATGAATTGCAGGGCCTGGAATTCGGTGCGGGCGAAGGCGCTGGTCAACAGCCCGGTGCAGCAGCCGAGAATGGCCGTGCTGACAGCGATCAGCAGGACCGTCGCAATATTTCCCTGGGTGCGCAGACCGAGCAGGCCGTAGGCGACGGCGCAGGCGACGCAGGCCTGGATGGCCGCCAGGGCGGCGAAGGCGATGGCATAGCCGAAGAGCAGATCGAGTTTGTGCACGGGAGTGCTGAGCAGGCGTTCGAGGGTGCCGCTGACGCGCTCGCGCAGCATGGCGACACTGGTGATGAGGAACATCGAGGTGAAGGGGAAGATGCCCAGCAGCATCAGCCCGATCTGATCGAAGATGTCGAGACGGTCGACGAAGATGTACCGCAGCAGGGCCAGCAGCAGACTGGGGACGGTGATGACCAGTGCGATGGTGCGCCGATCGTGCCGGACCTGGGTGAGCACGCGCGCGGTGGTGGCGAGAGTGAGCGAAACAGTCATCAGGCGAGCACCTTTCGGTCGTCGGAGTCGCCGGTCTGCTGCAGGATCAGGCGCAGGAACGCGTCCTCGAGATTCGGCGCACCGGTGGCGGCGCGCAGGTCGTCCGGTGTCTCGTCGGCGAGCAGTCGGCCGTCCCGCAGCAGGAGCAGTCGCTCGCAGCGGTCGGCTTCGTCCATCACATGACTCGAGACCAGCAGGGTGGTGCCCGCATCGGCGAGGGTGTGGAACCGGGCCCAGATATCGCGGCGCAGTACCGGATCGAGGCCGACGGTCGGTTCGTCCAGGACCAGTACGGCCGGGTGCGCGAGCAGTGCGCAGGCCAGGGAGACGCGGGCGCGCTGGCCGCCCGAGAGCGCGTCGACCATCCGATCGGCGATATCGGCGAGGCCCACATCGCGGATCGCGGCTTCGGCGGAGGCCGCGCCGGTGCCCTGGATCTTGGCGAAATAGCGAGCGTTCTGGCGGATTGTCAGATCGCCGTAGACCGAAGGCTGCTGTGTCACATAGCCGACCTGCCTGCGCAATTCGGCCGTACCCGCAGGACGGCCCAGGACGGTGACACTGCCGGACCGGATGCGCTGCACGCCGACAATGGCGCGCAGCAGTGTGGTCTTGCCCGATCCGCTGGGGCCGAGCAATCCGGTCACACTGCCCGGCGGCAGCGCGAAGCTGATATCGCGCAGGACCTCCTGCTTACCTCGGCTGACACTCAGATCCAGCACATCGATTGCGCTGTCGGTCATTTCGGAATCCTTCATGATTGCTTGCCCGGTAGGGAGGCTGCCTGTGATTTGGACACCGCGACATTCAGATGAGCGTCCGGGTGCTCGGGAAATCCGAGGATGGTCTGCAGCGGCAGATGGGCTCCCCGTACACGGACCCATATGGTCAGAGTCGCGTCCTCGGTGGCGCCCGGCAGTATCGCCGCGAGCGATTCGGCCGGTACCGCCGCCTGGATCTTGAACGCATCGATGCCGGTGAACTGTTCGCGCCCAACGGTTTCCGGATCTCGCAGTGAGCGCAGCAGCCGGGCGAGCCCGCCGTCGCGCCCGATCATGCCGCTCGGACTGGGGAATCCGGACGGCAGCGGGACGAGAGTTCCGTTGTCGGATCTACTGAAAACCTTGCCCTGGGAGGCGACGAACCGCGTCACCGATCCGGTGGGCAGTGTCGCCGTGCCGGTCGCGCTGCCGCCGTCGCTCTTGGCGACATCGGCCTCCAGTCCGCGCAGTGGGAAACCCGGCACCGACCCCTCGGCCTGGAGCACCAGATGTGCGGAATCTATTGCGCCGGCGGAGATTGCGGCATCGCGCATCATCAGCCCGGCATCGGGCAGTCCCCCCGATCCGTCGGCGCAGCCGGTCAGTACACCGGCCGTGGTGAGCGCGAAAATCGCGCTCGCAATCCTGTAGCGCACCGGGACCTCCTATGGGTAGGGACGCTACCCATAGGCTAGGGCACTTTCGCCTTGAAGGGTAGGCTTGCTACCCATGAGTGCAGAAGTGCTGAAAGGGCACCTGGACGGGATGATCCTGGCCGTGCTCGCCGCCGGACCGCGCCACGGCTACGGCGTCATCGATGCCCTCCGCACTCGCACCGGCGGCCGTTTCGATCTGCCCAAGGGCACCATCTATCCGGCCCTGCATCGGCTCGAACAGGCGGGGCTGATCGACGGTGCGTGGTCCAGGGAGGGTGGCCGGCAGCGGCGCACCTATACCCTGAGTGCTGCCGGGCATCGGCAGCTCGGACAGGAGCGGGCGTCCTGGCGGGACTTCGTCGCCGCGGTCGGCGCTCTGATGGAGGGGAACGCTGTCATGGGGGAAGAGCCTTGGCCCGCACTGTGATCGACGACTATCTCGACGACCTGGGTACGCGGTTGTCGGGCACCTGGTGGGAACGCCAGGCGATCCTCGCCGAGATCGGCGACGGGTTGAACGACGCCGTGGAACATTATCGCGCGCAGGGGCTTTCGCTGGAACGAGCAAGTACCGCCGCCATCGAGGAATTCGGCGGTCCGACGGTCATCGCCGCCGAGTTCGTACCGGTGCTGTCCTCCAAGCGGATTCACCGCTACGGCTGTACGTTCACCGCGATCGGGCCGGTCATCGGTGTGCTGTGGGGTACCGCTGCGCTCCTGGGTTCGTTCAGTGCGGTACCGCGGTCGCTGACGATCGCCGGCCTGGTACTCATGGGCTTCGCGGTTGTCGTCGGCGTACCGTGCACCGCCTTGGCCATCGCGTCCACCGGCCGGGCGAGCCGCGTGGTGCGCATCCCGACGCGACTGGCCGCCAGGGCGCTACTCGTCACCGCGACGGTATCGGTGTTCATCGACGGAACCCTGCTGATCACCCTGATGACCCTGCTCGCCGAGGCTCCTCGCGATCTGGTCATCCTGCCGGTGACTCTCGGTGCGCTGGTGAGTATTACGCGCATCAGTATCGCGGTGACCAGCGTGCCGCGCCTCGGCCCGGCCCGCTGCGCACCGGCCCTGTGGACCACGCCGCCGGCCTAGACACGCCGCCTGCCAACCGTTGTGGCCAGATTGCCGCTGGACAGATGGCTGTTCAAGGGGTATTTAAACGGGTACTGCTACCGATGACATCGGTGCAGTGGCGCCGTGGAGGGAGGTGGTCCAGGTGCCGGAGGGTCCTTCAGCTGTGGTGCGGGTGTGGCGGGTTCGACCGTGGAACCCCAATCCGCTCATGCGTGTTTCGGATCGGTTCGAGGTCCTGGTGCGGGTGCTGGCGGTGCTGGCCGTGGTGGTGGCCGTGCCGATCTCCGGCGCCATCGGAACCGTGAGCTATACCGGCGCGGTGGCGCGGATCGCCGCACAGGACGCGGGCAAGACGCAGGTGACCGCCACGCTCACCGCCGATGCGCAATTGCTGCCGACGGCGGATCACTATGGCGCCCAGCCGGACCGATACCAGGTGCCCGTGCAATTCATGTTCGACGCGCACGCCAGGACCGCCACCATCGAGCTTCCGAAACCGCAATTGTCGGGGTCGACCACCGCGCTGTGGATCGGACCGGATGGAAATCCGGCCACGGCTCCGGCGCGACCGGGTTCGGCCGCGGCCGAGGGAGTCGGCACCGGGCTGGCCATCCTGGTCGAAAGCTGGTGCGCCACTGCCGCATCGGTGTGGATCACCGCCGCCGTGCTCGATTCGCGGCGTAGCGCCCGCTGGGAGCGGGAGTGGCGCCTGCTGAATCGGCCGATCGGCAAGGATTCGCTGTAGCCGCCGGCGAGATCATCCGGGGGAGATCAGTATTCGCCGTGCACGAGATTCTCCGGCGCCTCCCCGGCGAGATAGCGGCCGATCTGGCGGGTCGCAATCGCCCACCCACGTTCCTGTGCGCCCCGGCTACTGCCGCCCACATGCGGGGTGAGCAACAAGCCGGGCGCGTCCCACAGCGGATGGCCGGCGGGCAGCGGCTCCGGATCGGTGACATCGAGAACGGCACGCAGACGGCCGCTTCGGAGCTCGGCCAGCAGCGCATCGGTGTGCACCACCGGGCCGCGGGCGGCATTCACCACAATCGCGCCGTCGGCCATGCGGGCCAGGAAGGCCGCATCCACCATGCCGATGGTCTTACTGGTCACCGGCACCATGAGCACCACAGCATCGAAATCGCCGAGCAGCTGCGGCAGTTCGTCCACACCGTGCACTCCCTCGCGGGCATGCGTACCGACCAGGACGCTCGTGGCATCGAACGGTGCGAGTTTGCGCTGCAGTTCCGCGGCCAGATCGCCGGCGCCGATGATCAGAATCCGCTTGCCGGACAAGGTGTCCGTCTGATGCTGCGTCCAGCGGTGCTCCCGCTGCGCCGTCGCGAACCCGATGAATTCCCGGTACACGGTGAGCAATCCGGTGATCGCCCATTCGGCGGTGCTCGCCCCGTGCGCTCCGCGGGCGATGGAGACCTGCACGCTCGCGGGCACCTTCCCGACCCAGGCCTCCGCACCGGCGGTCAGCAGCTGCACCAGCCGCAGTTTCGGTAGCGCCCAGGTCATCTGCACCGCTTCGGGGCCGACCAGGAAACCGGGCACCAGCACCTCGGCCTCATCGGCCCCCGCGGGCAGCGGCTCGCCGAGCCGGAAGCGCAACGCCCGCACGCCCTCCAGACGCGAAACCGCCGCGAGGCCGTAGTCATCCGGAACCAGCACCGTCACCGTCATAGGTTTCAAGCTAGTGGATGGGCCCCGCGGCGGTCCGCGAGCATTACTCAGAGACAGTTAGTAATACCAGCGCCTGCCGCCGACCGGGCGGCCCATCGAGCCCAGTGCCCACAGCACCAGACCGGCGACGATGGCGATGATTCCCAGCGTGGTGACGATCGGGATGCCGACCAGCCAGCCGATGACGAGCAGAACAATACCGAGAGCAATCATGACTAATTCCTATTTCGATTTGGAGAGCGAAGTAGCCGGCTTCGCGGGCGTGGAGCGGTTCATGAACCGGTTGAAGGACCAGGTCGGCTGCGACGGCGCTGCTGCGGCCGCCTTCTTCGGATCCGCCGGCAGGGCAGATCGTTTGGGCGGCTGCGGTTCCGGTACCGGCTTGGTGGTCAGTTCGCGCCGGGCCGCAGCCATTTCGCGACGCGAGTTCCGGAGATCGCGGCGTGCCGCGACCCCGCGCCGGGACGTGGCCCACGTCCCGGCCAGCAGCATGATCAGCCCACAGGTGCCGATCGCCCCGATCAGGATGCCGTAGGCGAACAACAGGCCGGACGATCCGGCATAGGTGTGCTCGAAGACGGTGAAACCGCCTGGAATCAGATGATTTTCGCCGCTGTTGGCGGCAATGCCGGCAACCCCGACCACCACAGCGCCGATGAGGACGACGAGCCCGATGATGATGAACATAGGGCGGCAATTCCCGCTCCCGGCAACATCAAACGTGCAGGAAGCGGTGTTGTCCGCCCTTGCCCGCAACGGGTCTCGCCGGGGTCTACCGAACCCCCATGCGGAAGAGGATGCCGGCGAAGAGCAGAACCAGATCGGAAATGACCATGACACTTCCTCGCTGTAGACGGGCACGCCGATGCTCCAGCGTCTCCTTTTCGGAGTAACCGCAGCGATCAGGTCCAAACGTGCCGGGGTCTGCCCGGCACGTCGTCCCTGCTCAGTGCGCCTTTTCGCCGATGGCGGCCAGCAGGTCCTTGAACACCGGGTACTGGTACACCATGCTCAGGGGCATGGGGACCGCGTTCTTGCCGAGCTCGGTGCTGAGGTGGATGGCCGCGAGTGAGTTTCCGCCGGAGAGGAAGAAGTTGTCGTCGGCGCTCGGCTCCACGCCCAGGACCGAGGACCACACCTTGGTGAGAATCGGTTGTGTCCCGCTGGTTTCCGGTGCGGGCTCGGACTCGGGTGCCGAATCGGCCTGGTGCGGACCGCTGTCCGGCGCCGGCAGGCGTGCGATATCGGCTTTTCCATTGGTGGTCAGTGGAATCTTGTCCACGACCGTGTAGAACGCGGGCCGCATGTACGAGGGCAGCATGCGGGCGACCGCGCCGCGCAGTTCCGGCAGATCCAGCTCGTCGCCGACCAGGTAGGCATCGAGGCGGGTGGTGGCGAACTGGCCTTCGGCCCGGTGGCACACCACGATCGCGTCGCGGACGCCGGGTTGGCGCCTGAGGCAGTTGCGGATCTCGTCGAGTTCGATGCGATAGCCGTTGATCTTGACCTGGTGGTCGATGCGGCCGAGATGTTCGAGCGTGCCGTCGGGGCGGAGGCGTCCGAGATCGCCGCTGCGGTACCAGCGCTGTCCGTCCGGGCCCGCGACGAACTTCGTCGCGGTCAGGGCGGGCTTTCCCGAATAGTAAAGCGCCAGACCGGCACCGGCGACGACGATCTCACCCGGAAAGCCCGGGGGAGCGGGCCGCAGATCCGGACCCAGCACGGTGGTGTGCCAACCCGCGATGGCATGCCCCACCGATCGGGGCGCGCGCAGTGTGGTGTGTTTGGTGACCGGTTGCACGGTGACGTGGACGGTGGTCTCGGTGATGCCGTACATATTGATCAGCCGGCAGCGATTTGCCGGGTAGCGGTCCAGCCAGGCGGCGGAACTGCCGGCCTGCAAGGCTTCTCCGCCCAGGATCACCAACCGGACCGTGTCGAGCAGCGGCGCCTGCGCATCGAAACTCACCAGGTGTGCGAAGGCCGACGGCGTCTGGTTCAGCACCGTCACACCGGCACCGCGCAACAGCTCGTGGAACTGCCGCGGATCGCGCGCCGCGCTCTTGGGCACCACGGCCACCGCGCCGCCGGTGGCCAGCGCGCCCCAGATCTCCCAGACCGAGAAATCGAACGCGGGGGAGTGGAAGGCGCTCCACACATCGGTCTCCGAGAGCGAGAACTGCTCGGTGAGCGCGTCGATGAGGGCGAGCACACTGCGGTGCGCGATCACCGTGCCTTTGGGCCGGCCGGTGGTGCCCGAGGTGTAGATCGCGTAGGCGGGTGCGTTCTCCGACAATCCTTGCGGCAGTGCGGCATCGGATGTCTCCGAGGTTGCCAGGGCCGAAATGTCCACCGCACGAGCCGAATCCGGTACCGCGCCGAGCAACTGCGGCTCGACCACGGCCACCCGCGCACGGGAGTCCTCGATGATGTATCGCAGCCGTTCCATCGGGAATTCGATATCGACGGGAACGTAGGCCGCGCCGCACTTCCAGATGCCCAGCATGGTGGCGAAGAGCGTCGCTGATTTCGCCGCCGCGACCACCACGAAGTCACCCGGGAGCACCCCGAGCTGCAGCAGCCCCGCCGCGATGCGCTGCGATTGCGCCTCGAGTTCTCCGAACGAGGTCGACGTGGTCGCGTCCAGCACCGCGGTCGAGGAGGGGCGGTCGGCCGCATGGGCGGCAATGCGCTGTTCCATTCGGCCACCCGCACCGGGGGCGCGTACGGCCTCGACCGAGATCGATTCCGGGACATCGGCGTAGGCGATATCGAGCAGTCGCAGATCCGGGCCCTTCGCCTGGATCTGCGCGTAGACGAAGCCGAGCACCTGCGCGATCTGATGGATGAACTCGGCCGCTTCCTCCGACCGGGTCCGCAGCAGTACCCGGGCGATGCCGGGATCGGACGTCGGATGGATCGCGATGTCGAAGTCGTGCGATGCGGCCGGCTTCGGAAGGAAAACGCCTGGCGCGTCGGTGTAATCGATGATCCGCACCGACCGCAGGCCGTGGTCGGATTCCGGCCCTGCCGCGGTTGCCTCCGGCGTGGCGGCCGAGAGCTGAGAAACGACGTCCCCGATCGAACCGTGCACTCCGAATTCGCAAGTGCCGGCACCGGATTCGGAGAACATTCGCGCACGGGCGGCGGGTGACCGCAGCAATAAGTCAGCAGTCGCCAGATCGACCGCGAGCGCTGCGGTATCCAGGAATCGGCCCAGCACAATGACGGCCGCAGCAGCCAATTCGGTGGTCTGGTACGCCTCGCCGAATTCGATGTCGATCGCGCCGGCCAGTGCGTCGGACGTGTCGGGCAGGGCCGGTAACGACCGTGCGCCGGCGCGATCGAACTCGGCGAGCACACCGCTGAGGTCACCGTCCGCCAGCAGCACCATATCGGTGACACCGCCGAGATAACTGGTGCAGGTCAGCCGGGCCCGCAGCCCCGGGGCCAGCGGATGTGCCCGCTGCTGGCGCACGATTCTGTCCGCCGGATTCGACGCGGAGTCGAAAGGGGCGCTCTGATACCAGATTCCGATGGTTTCGGGATCCCCGCCGAGCGCTTCGGCGCACCGGGCGGCAAGGGCGTCGACACCGCCGGGCGTCGAGACGCGGACCGCGATTCCGGCCGGGTGCGAGGGGGTTTCGAGTCCGTCATCGGTGACGTCGTGCATTGTTTTCATGACTGCAGCTTCTGTCCGAGGGCCGATTAACGAGAGGTGAAGCCGCCGTCGACGGTGACGATCGAACCGACCACGCTCCGGCTTCTGCTGGAAGCCAGCCACGCGACAGTCTCGGCAATGTCCTCCGCGGCGACCAGCGCGTTGGAGGGTTGATCGCGCAGGAACATCTGCTCGTGGTCGCCGTTCAGGTCGAGTGCGTTCGCCACCTCGCGCAGCATTCTTCCTTCGAGTTCCGGTGCGTCATGGACCGATCCGGGGCACACCGCATTGACGCGGATTCCGTGGGGAGCCAGATCCAGCGCGGCGGCCTTGGTCAATCCGACCAATCCGTGCTTGGAGGCCACGTATCCCGCGAAATGCCGGTATCCCACCAGGCCGGCCGTGGACGCGATATTGATAATGCTGCCCGAGCCCTGCTGCTTCATTATTCGCGCGGCCGCGGACAGGACCTGGAATGGTCCGGTGAGATTGATATCGAGCATGGTCGACCAGTCGTCGGAGGTCACCTCCTCGACACTGCTGCCGGAGGGACTGACAATCCCGGCGCAGTTGACCACAACGTCCAGCCGCCCGAAGCGCTGCATCGCGAGCCGCATCGCTTCGTCGATATCACCGATATTCCGCACATCACCGGTGGCTGTTTCGGCATTCGCGCCCATGTCGACGCACAGTCGCCGGGTGTGTTCGAGCTGGCTCTCCGAACCCAGCGAATAGGGCACCTCGGAGGCGTCCTTGCCGATATCCATCAGCACCAGAGACATATTCGCCTCGGCCAGTCGAACGCTGCAGGCCCGCCCGATCCCGCGTGCCGCGCCGGTGACGAGCGCGACTAGATGATCCTCACTTGCCATGGGAGATACGCGTGGTTTCCGCAATGAACTCCAGGGTCTCCTCGAGCCGGTCGGCGAGGTACATATGGCCGCCCTGGACCGTCTCGATCGAGAAGTTGCTGGTGGTCGCATTGCGCCAGCCGAGCATATCGGCCTCCGACACCAGGGCGTCGTCGGTTCCGCGCAGCGCGGTGATGGGCACATCGATGACGGTGCCGCTACCGGCGATATACGACTCGTGCATGAGCACATCGGCCCGCAGGATGGGCAGAATCAGCTGTCGCATTTCCGGATTGGCGAGTGCGGGATGGGTGTAACCCGCGAAAGCCTCCACCTTCGCCATGAACTCTTCGTCGGTCAGCGTCGAGGCGCGCTCGCTGCGCGGATGCCAGGGATCGGGCGACCCGCTCACGAAAACGTGATCGACCATGGCCCCGAGGGCGAGGGCCGTCTCGAAAGCGAGAATTGCTCCCATGCTGTGGCCGAAGACCAGTATTCGGCTGTCCGAGTCGCTCTCTGCCCGCACGTAGTCCGCAACCTCGGCGGCCGCCGTCCGGACGTCTACGAAAGGCGGATCGATGAACCGCTCCTCGTGACCGGGCAGCTGGATCGGCAGGAGATCGATCCCTTCCGGGGACTTCGTGTTTCGAAAGAACGAAGCGCCGGAGCCAGCAAACGGAAGACAAACAAGCTTGAGATTCGACACTCGGCGATGATTGCATACGCCCGTGGTCGAGTCTCGAGTTCGGAGTTCAGGCAGTACCGCCCTGCTCGGAGCCACTGCCGCCACCGGGATCGGATTGCGCCTTGATCTGTCTTGATAGTTGAAACGAATCAAAGTCACTGTGACGCAGATCACTTTGTGTGCGAGGGTCCGCAATGAGACCGCCCGCCGGCAAGCGTCGGCAGCGGCCTCGGTGTCAGCCCTCCGAGAGCCGGTGCGCAGCAGGTTCACCGCCTGTGCGCCCGGGTGGAATTCGACGTCGGCTACCGCGCTGATCTCCCGCGCCATGGCAGCAGCCTGCCCAATGAACGGTTTGTGATAGGAGCCGAACGCCCACTCGGAAAAGCCACGGAACGTAAATTACGCGATATTCCGGTAACTCGCACAACATGGATCGCGGCCGCCACCGGCCTGCGCCGTTGCGTTAGGACCCGTGAAACTTTCTGGGTGACAACTGAATCGGAATGGCGCGGCGAGCCGCCGATATGTATTGGCAATTATTTGGCAAACTATCGCCATGTCTTTTTTGCCCGATTGTCTACACGGGTAGCGGCGCACCGTGCCCTGGCCGCTCCCCGGTGTTCCCGCGCCCATGCTGGCGATCGGGGGAGCGCCGCCGGATGCGGCCGGCTGGGCCGTGGAGATGAAGTGGGACGGGGTGCGGATCATCGCGGTGTGCGAGGCCCGGCAGTGCCGGCTCTACAGCCGCAACGGCAATGACGTCGGCGGTTCCTATCCCGAGGTGGTCGCCGCACTGAAAGTGTTGTCGGGGAACGGAAATCTGATACTCGACGGCGAGATCGTGGCGCAGGAACCTGATGGCGCTCCGTCCTTCGGGCGGCTGCAGCGCCGCATGCATGTCGCGCTGCCCGGGGAGCAGCTGGTGGCGGAGGTCCCGGTGCAGTTCTTCGCCTTCGATGTGCTGCGCATCGGCGCTCGCGACACCATGCCGGAGCCGTATCTCGAGCGCCGGAAACGGCTGGCCGAAGTGGACTTCGCCGCCCCGCTGTCCGCGCCGCCGCACTGGATCGAGGTCGATGCGCAGGCATTGCAGCGGGTGGCGCTGGAGCATCGGCTGGAGGGAATCGTCTCCAAGCGTGTCGATTCGGTGTATCTGCCCGGGCGGCGATCGCCCGCGTGGATCAAGACGCCGCTGCGGCAGCGCACCGAGGCGGTGGTTGCGGGCTGGACGCCAGGTGCGGGCGCGATGGGATCCACCTTCGGTTCACTGGTGCTCGGCGCCTATGACGAGAACGGCCGCTTCGTCTACATCGGCAATGCGGGTACCGGCTTCACCCAGGCGGCCCGCCGCATCATTCGCGCCACTCTCGGCGAAATCGAAACCTCGGCAAGTGCTTTCGACGAACCACCGCCCGAAGCCGTCGCGGCGGGCTGGCGCTGGGTGGACCCGATCCTGGTCGGAGACGTCGAGTATCGCGAATTCTCCGGTGCGCGCCTGCGTATGCCGAGCTGGAAGGGATTGCGCACCGACAAGGTTCCGGCGCAGGTCGACGTGCCGCCGCTGCGCTGAGTGGACTTGCGAACACCCGCTTGCGGCAACACAATTGGCGAAACTCCGGGAGATCGACCACAATTGGAGGGATGGGCGGCGAAGGGGCACGAAAGCTGCGCGAGCTCTCGGCTGCCGATTCGCTGAAGCGGTTGGCCGGCGCGCAGTACGGGCGAATTGTTTTATCGCGCCGCGGAATTCCGATCATTCGGCCGGTGAACCACATCGTCGAAGAGGATGCGGTGCTGGTGCGCGCGAATTTGGGCGCGAGTCTGCTGGGTGGTGACGGGCAGGTCGTCGCGTACGAGGCGGACGACTTCGACGAGCACACCCGCCGCGGCTGGAGCGTCATCGTCACCGGGGTCGCGCGCGTGATCACCGATCCGGAACAGGTGCAGCGCTACGAGACCCTCATCGATTCGTGGATCACCATGCCGATGGATCATCTGATCCGCATCGAGACCGAGGTGGTCACCGGTGTCGAGCTCGTCGATGACATTACCGGCGAGTAGTTCCACGACCGGCCCACTGTGACGGCCACTACGTCTCCGGTAGCGTGACACGCCGTTGGCTCGAGCACGGCAATCCGCCGGCAAGCTCGGCGTGGCCCGCGCATCTGTGCCGATGACGGCCGGGATGCGGTGCGGCCGCACGCACGTGGAAGGAATACATGACAGCCTCTGAGAGACAGACGCCGATCGAATCGGCCGAACTACCCGGGGACGAGGGCTACGCCCGGGGACTGTCACCGCGCACCATCCAGATGATCGCCATCGGCGGTGCCATCGGCACCGGGCTGTTCTACGGCGCAGGCGGGGCGATCGCACAGGCGGGCCCCGCACTCATCCTCGCCTACCTGGTCGCAGGCCTGGCCATCTTCATCATCATGCGGGCGCTGGGCGAGCTGCTCACCTACCGCCCGGTCACCGGCAGCTTCGCCGAATACGCGAACGAATTCCTGGGCCGCTTCGCCGGCTTCGCCACCGGCTGGACCTACTGGGCCGTCTGGGTGAGCACCTGCATGGCCGAGATCACCGTCGCCGGCAAGTACGTGCAGTACTGGTTCGACATCCCGCAGTGGGTCACCGCGCTGGTGGTGCTGGGCATTATGTTCGGGCTGAACCTGGTGTCGGTGAAGCTGTTCGGTGAGGGCGAGTTCTGGTTCTCCATCATCAAGGTCACCGCCATCGTCGCCATGATCGCCATCGGCATCGGCGTGCTCATCTTCCACTTCGGCCATGCCGTCAATCCGACGCCCGCCAATTTGTGGAACGACGGCGGTGTGTTCCCGAACGGTTTCGGGCAGGCGCTGCTGGTGCTGCAGATCGTGGTCTTCGCCTATGTCGGTGTGGAGCTGGTCGGCGTCACCGCCGGTGAGGCCCGCGACCCGAAGCGCACCCTGCGCAAGGCCATCAATACCCTGCCGTTCCGCATCGGCCTGTTCTACGTGGGCGCGCTCATCGTCATCATGTCGGTCTCCAGCTGGCGGAATTTCCATGCCGGGCGCAGTCCGTTCGTGGAGGTGTTCGAGCAGATCGGCATTCCGGGCGCGGCAGCCATCATCAACTTCGTGCTGCTGACCGCGGCGCTGTCCTCGTGCAATTCGGGCATCTACTCCACCGGCCGCATGCTGCGCAGTCTGGCGCAGCGCGAGGAGGCGCCCGCCAAGTTGGGCGCACTGAGCACCCGGTCGGTGCCCGCGACCGGTATCGCGGTATCGGCGGCGGTCATGGTGATCGGCGTGGCGGTGAACTACTTCTCCCCGGAGAAGGCCTTCGGCTACGTCACCTCGGTCTCCACCATGGGCATCATCTTCGTGTGGGGCATCATTCTGGTCTGCCACCTGATCTATCGCGCCCGCGTGAAAGCCGGACTGCTCCCCGCGAGCGACTATCGCCTGCCGGGCGCACCGGTGACTTCGCTACTGGCCCTGGCCTTCCTGGCGCTGGTCGTGGTGCTGCTGTTCTTCACCGATTCGGGCCGTACGGCCATCGTGGTCGGTGTCGTGTGGGGTGCGCTGGTCTGCGCGGCGTATCCGGTGCTGTCGCGTAAGCGCGCGTAAACGGCTGCTCCACCTCGCTTTTCGGGCGAATCAGGTACGCCCGTCGATGCGGCGGGCGTACCTTCCCTTCTGTAGGTTTCGGCTACGGGAGCGCGCATGAACGATCCGCGGCGGTATGTGGTCATCGGGGGCGGACTGGCGGGGCTGGCCTCCGCGGTGTGGCTGGCGGAGGCCGGTAAGCAGGTCACGCTGCTGGAGCGGCGCGGACGGCTCGGCGGGCGCACCCATGCCCTGGAAGTCGCCACCCTGCACGATATTCCGGACAACGGCCAGCATGTGATCGCCAGCGGCTACGACCATCTGTTCCGCTATCTGACCAGTGTCGGCACCCGGAAATTCGTGGAATTCCCGCACAGCGGCGTGCTGCGCTGGCCGGGCGGGCGCGCGACAACCATGGGCACCAAGGGTTTCCAGGCGCTGCGCGCACTGCTGGGTGCGCATCCCGACGCCGGCCCCGTGGACCGGGCCCGGGCGGCGCTGGCCACCGCGCGCCTGGGCTGGCAGTGCCTGCATCAGCCCGGCGATCTGGCCGATCTCACCACCGATCAATGGTTCCGGCGGCTCGGCATGCCCGCCACCGCGCGGGTGGCGCTGTGGGACTGGCTGGCGCTGGGCATTGCCGCCGAACCGGTGCGACAGGAGTCGGCGAAGGTCTTCGCCGATGTGCTGGCCACCGGAATTCGCCTGGGCATCAAGCACAGACGGCCGGTCTCCATCGGCTACCCCACCACCGATCTCGACACCCTGTTCGTCACCGGCGCGCATCAGATCTTCGAGAAGTACGGCGTGGCGGTGAAATACCGTGCGGTGGCACGGCATATCGATATTCGGGACGGTGTGGTCACGGGGGTGACGCTCGCCGACGGCGATACCGTGCCCGCCGATGCGGTGGTGTGCGCGGTCCCCAACTCGTATCTGGGCGGCCTGCTGGACGAGCTCCCCGAGCACGACGAGATCTACGCGGCCGCCGACAAATTGGGCTACACGCCGATTGTCAGCACCAATCTGTACCTGGATCGCCCGCTCGGCACCGAGGGCGCCATGGAGGCGCTCATCGGCGGCGCGGAGGTCGTCGACCAGGTCTTCGATCGGCAGCGCATGCACGGCCGCAGCACCGAGCACGGGTGGTTGTACTGCCTGACCACCAGCGGCGCCTACGAGCAGATACACAAGCCGCACGATGCGGTCGTCGACGAGCAGCTGGCGCTGCTGCGCCGCTACTATCCGGCCGCCCGGGAGGCGAAAGTGCTGCACGCCCAGGTGGTTCCGATGCCGCGCGCCACCTTCTCACAGGTGGTCGGCACGGATGGGCTGCGGCCGGGGCAGGGCACCTCGGTGCCGACCCTGGTGCTCGCGGGCGACTGGACCCGCACGGATTGGTCGGCCACCATGGAGAGCGCGGCGCAGAGTGCCGCCCGCGCGGTGGATCTCCTGCTCGCCCTGCCCGAATACTCGCATCACGCTCGCGGCAACGGCTCCCGGAAGTAGTTGAGCACCAGCCGGGTGATATCGGCCAGGAAGCGGTCGCGAGGGATCGGCGGATCGTCGAGCAGGTAGCGAATGGTCAGATGTTCGACCACCCGCACCAGCATCCAGGCGGCCGCATCGGAGTCCACCTCGGCGGGCATGGCGCGGGCGTGCATGGACAGGGCCAGCCGCGCCAGCTCACCGATCTGCTGTTCGAAGGCCACGACCGTCGCGCCGGAGGACAGTCGCGGCGTCTGTTCGACCACGGCTCGCAGCAGTTCGCGGTGTGTGCCCAGGGCATCGAGCAACTCCGAAATCGTCTCCGGCACCGCGACTTCCGGATTGCGGGTCATATTGGCCACCACCCGGGTGCGAATGCGATCGGCGACCTCGGTGGTGTAGCGCTCGATCACCGCGGCCACCACGGCATCCTTGTTCGGGAAGTACTGGTACAGCGATCCGGGACTGATGCCGGCCGCCTCGGCGATCCGATTGGTCGAGGCGCCGTCGTATCCGTGCGCGATCAGCACCCGCTGACCTGCGTCGACAATGCGCTCGACCATGGCGCGCGAGCGTTGCTGCTGCGGCGATTTCCGGGGTGCGGCAGGTGATTTCGGGGGTGTGCGTTTCGGTGGCATAGCGTTTCCGCAGCGGTTGGGAATGCGAATTGAATGCGAGTAATTATTCGTGTCAGCCTGTGGCCATGGTGTCACAAGCAGCGGTTTCGCACGAGCCCCATCCCGAGCCGAGGCCGCTCGGACCGGACTCGCTGACGTGGAAGATCTTCGGCTCGCTCTACTACGGGCCGACGGGATTCTTCATGGGTATGGTGCAGAACATGCATCCCGGACTCGGTGCGGGCGTGGAATTCCACTCCGATATCGGGAGTGAGCCCTATCAGCGTGTCCTGCGTTCCTCCTACCCGATCCTCGGCGTTGTCTTCGACGGCCCGCGGGCGCGGCAGACGGCGCAGGAGATCGTCGGGTACCACCGCGAGATCAAGGGCGTCGACGCGCAGGGCCGCCGGTACCACGCGCTCGACCCGGGCACCTTCTACTGGGCGCACGCGGTGTTCTTCATGCAGACGCTGCGCACGGCGGAACATTTCATGGGCGGCCTGACCGGTCCGCAGCGCGAACAGCTCTGGCGCGAGCACTACCAGTGGTACGAGATGTACGGCATGAGCATGCGGGTGGTGCCGCAGTCCTGGAACGACTTCCGCCGCTACTGGCGCGATATGTGCCGCGACACCCTGGAACCGACACCGGCGGCATGGGACGTGTACAACCTCATCGATACCGCGCCGGTGCCACCGTTCCCGGTGCTGCGGCGACTGCCGGAGCCGCTGTGGGAAAAGGCGATTCGCCCGGCCGGAGCGGGCCTGGTCAAGTTCATCACCGTCGGGCTGTGTGATCCGGCCATTCGCGACACCATGGGCTTCCCCTGGACCGATCGTGATCAGTGGCTCTTCGATCGGCTCTGCCGGGCGATATCCGCGCTGAACCGCGTGACGCCGGACGAGGTGAAGTACGCCGCCCCGCGCGTGCGCGCCGCCCGCCGCCGGGTGGCGGGCAAGCGACCCCCTGATATGCCGCCACCGGAGGCGCCCGAATCACTGTGGCCCGCACCGGAACACCGCGCCGATCCCAAGCACTACTGCCCGGTCCACGCCGATCCGGGTGGCGGCGCGGCCACCACATTCCGTCAGCTGACCGGGTTCTAGAGCAGAAGGTGTCCAGAGTTATGCAGTCACTGACCGAAGTTCAGCCCGTCGACGGCAGACATCCGTACGACTACTACTACCGTCCCGGCATGCCGCTGCGCCCGCCGCCGCCCCGCGCGGTCGCCTCGGAACTGTGGTTCGAGCCGCGCAAATCCATGCTGTCACCATGGCTGGAGGTGCGCCTGGAACCCCTGCAGACGCCGCGCACCCGGCTCATGGCCGACCATCTGTGGCAGGGCGACGAACCCATGGACGAGGTGGTCGCGGCCTTCCGGCGACTCGGCACCGCCGGTGGTCGGCGCATGCTGAACCAGGCGCTCGCGCACGGCATCGACAGTGTCGAGGATCCACCGGCGGAGCTGGTGAATCTCTTTGCGCGCATCGACAATCCACCGGACTGGTACGACCCGGACCTGTGGGAGTACGGCCGCCGGCTCTGGATCAATGTCTCCACGGCCGGGAAGATGGCCATGGGCGTACAGGATTTCATGGGTACCTTCGTCGGCGCCGAGGTGGCCTCGGCGGTGGGGGAGACGGGGCGTTTCGTCAAGGACCCCTACCGCCGCAATCTCGAATCCGCCGTCTGGTTCGGCAGTGTCACCGCACCCGGCGCCCTGGAGCGCAGCTCGCCGATTCTGCACGACACCGTGCGGGTGCGGCTCATGCACGCGCAGGTCCGCGCCATGCTGCGCCGGCGCTGGGGTGACGAGCATTTCGCGCGGCACGGCAATCCCATCTCCAATGCCACCACCATGGGCGCGGCCGTCACCTTCGGGCTGACCCCGATGTGCTTCGACCACGTGCACGGACGGCGCTGCAGCACAAGGCAACTCGATGCGGTGATGCACTACTGGGCCTATATCGCCTACTGCTTCGGGGTGGCCGAGGAACTGATTCCGCGCTCGGCCGCCGAGGGCATGGAGATGGTGGACTATATGGTGGCCACCGCCGGGGTCGCACCGGAGCGGACGGCGAATATGGCAGGCGCCGCAACGCGCGGATTCAATCCGGCGTCACTCCTGGGTCGCGTCCAGATCGCGGCTACCGCACCGGCATTGGGTGTGTTCGCGTACTACAGCGGCCAGCCATTGGTGCGGACGCTGCTGGCGGATACGCCGCTGCGGTCGGTTCCGCTGCAGCCCTGGTCCGCCGCGACCGGCGTGGTCACCACCGCCGCCGTGCGGCTGCGCGCCCTCGATGATCAGCTGCCCGGCGCTCGCCGCCGGATGATCCGCCGGGCCGAACGCGTGGATCCGTTCTGGGACCGCAATATTCGCGTCGCCCGATTCCTGGCCGCGCGGGTCGGGATTCGGGGCACGCCGTTCGACCATCACGATGTGTCCGCGGAGGGAACGCCGCGGTGCCCGGTGTGAACCGACGGAGGTGCCCGGTGTGAACCGTTGGATCAGCCCGCGCCGCCCGCGATGCTCAGATAGATGACCATGGTGGTGAACAGGAACCACCCGGCGCCCTGCCAGATCGTCCACGGCCGCGCCGCCCGCCATTCCTGGAAGGTGATGACAAACGCGCCGAGACCGCCGAGCAGCAGCACAATGGCCGGTCCCAGGGCGACGGCGAGACGTGCGGCGGAATCGCACATCAGCGAGGCGTTCAGGCACTGCGGTCGCGAGGCGGCCCACACCAGGGCCAGCGCGACCACCATGCCCGTGAGAATCAGGACCGCCACCACATAGCGCACCGCACGCCGCAGTGTGGGCGGATCGTTCCAGCTCCTGCCGACGTCGTCGACCATGCCCGCACCTCCTCGCCGCCGTAGTGCCCGCTCGAACCCGCGGTTACCCACAAACATAGGCCCGTGCCGAAGGCGCCCGGCTGTCCGAGGTCGGCTCAGCGCGCCTCGGCCGCGAGACCGAGGCCCAGCCCCAACAGTACGGCGGCCAGCGCCCGCTCGACCCGCTGCCGGATCGCAGTGCGCCGCAACCAGGCTCCCGCCCGCTCGGCGGCCAGTACGACGCCCACACACCACAGGGTGTCGATGACGAGCTGAATCACCGCCAGCACCACCACGGTGGTCAGCACCGGGCCGTCGCTGGGCAGGAATTGCGGCAGAATCGTCAGCCCGAAGACGGCGGCCTTCGGATTGGCGGCAATGGAGACGAGCGCGGCGCGGAAGGCGGCGGCAGGGGTGCGGCCGCGCGGCAGCGCCGAGGTCAGCGCCGCCCCGAACGCGTCCTCGGCCGTGGATCGGCGGGCGCCGCGCCAGGCTTGAATGCCGAGCCAGATGAGCACCACCGCGCCCAGGACGTGGATGGCCAGGCTCAGCATGCGGTTGGCGATCAGTAGCGCGGACAACCCCGCGCCGCCGGCCATCGTCCACCCGAAGACGCCGATCTCATTGCCGGCCACCGCCGCCAACCCGGCCCCGCGGCCGTCGCGCACGGAACGCTGCAGGAACAGCGCGGTGGCGGGGCCGGGCAGCGCGGCCAGAATCAGGCAGGCGAGCAGGAAGGCGGGAAGGACGTGGACCAGGTGCGGCATCGAATGATGCTGTCACGCAGCCGCGGTGCTCACCAGCTGTTTTCCGCGGCGGGCAGCGCGAAGTCCCGGCCGCCGACGTACACGGTGTGCCCGGGCGCGGTATCGGCGGTTGTCGCATCGGCGACAGCGGTGGCGAATTCCTCGACCGTCGGCAGCGAGCCGTGTTCGCGTCGCGCGGTCACCGCATCCGGATCGCGGCGTTCCAGCAGCCGCACGATGATCGTGCCGTCGATCATATCGCCGGAGACGACCGTGAAACCGATTCCGCGACTGTCGAATTCGGGGATCATCTCACGCAGTGCATCCTCCCCGGCACGCTTGCTCGCGGCGATCGGCTCATACCCGGTGGGCACCGGGCGGGTGGCGGAGAAGTGCGCCTGATGACTGGTGACGAAGACAATGCGCCCGCCCGCCGGGAGGTGTTCGAGTGCGAGCCGCGCCAGCCGGGTCTGCGCATCGCGATTGAGCCGCATGGCGTACTCGGGTGCGGCATCGCGCTCGAGCCCGCCGGAGGCATTGAGCACCAGCACATCCAGCCGCCCGAACTCGCCGACCGTCGATTCGATGAGCGCTCGTGCGCTGTCCGGGTCGGCGATATCCGCACCGGCCACCGAGGCGCTGCCGCCCGCGGCGGCGATATCGGCCGCGATCACTTCCGCGCGCTTGCGCTTCTCCCGATAGTTGACGACCACGTGGTCCCCGCGTGCCCCCAGCACCCGTGCGGTCTCCGCACCGATGCCGCGAGATGCACCGGTAACCAACACGATTCGCTGCATGTCCAGTCCTTCCGGCCCTGATCGAACGCTTCTGATTCAGAACCACTATGGTAGTTCGAAATGAGAAGCGCAAGGCAACCCGCGGTGGGCAAGAGCCGCGCCCAGCACTCGGCAGCACCCTTGCTCGCCGCCATGGACCTGCTCGGACAGCGCTGGATGCTGCGCGTGATCTGGGAACTCGAACCCGGTCCGCTCGGCTTCCTGGAACTGCGCAGGCGCATGGGCAATTGCTCGTCGAGCATGCTGTCGGTGCGCATGCAGCGGCTGCAGGAGGCGGGCGTGGTGGTCAAGAAGCCGGACAAGTCCTACGAATTGACCGAGGCCGGAACTGAACTCGGGCAGGCGCTGGAACCGCTGTGGCAGTGGTCGCAGCGATGGGGCGCGGATCTCGAGGGCGCCGCCGGCGATGCGTAGGGCGGGATTCAGGCGTGGTCGCCGGGACCGGTGATGCCCCGCCGCACCTCACCCGCGCGATGCTCCATCGCCTGGAAGTCGCGGTTTCGCGAGGACTGCAGCTGGAAGGGCACGCTGGTCACCATGACGCCCGGTTCGAAGAGCAGCCGCGCCTTGAGCCGTAGCGAACTCTGATTGTGCAGCAGGTTCTCCCACCAGCGGCCCACCACGTACTCCGGGATGAAGACGCTGACCACATCGCGCGGGCGGGATCGGCGCTGGCGCTTGATCTCCTCCACGACCGGGCCGGTGATCTCGCGATACGGCGATTCGATGACCTTGAGCGGGATGCCCACATGGTTGCGATCCCAGGCGTCCGCTAGCCGGCGGGTATCGGACTCGTCGACATTGACGGTGACGGCGGTCAGCGTGTCCGGCCGGGTCGCGCGGGCGAACTGGATGGCCCGGTGGGTCGCCTTGTGCCAGCCCGAAACCAGCACCAGGGCATGCACGCGGCCGGGCAGGGTCTCCAGATCGTCCGGGTCGATATCCAATTCGGCCCGCACCGCCGTGTAGTGCCGGTGGATGAGCCACATGATGGCCACCAGAATCGGCATGGCGATGACCACCAGATACGCGCCGTGGGTGAACTTGGTGACCATGACGACCACCAGCACCACGCCGGTGAAGCACGCGCCGAAGGCGTTGATGGCCCGGGCACGGTGGATGCGCAGGCGGTCCGCTCTGCTCTGCTCCGAACGCAATTCGCGGTTCCAGTGCCGCACCATGCCGATCTGGCACAGCGTGAAGGAGGTGAACACCCCCACGATGTAGAGCTGGATCAGCCGCGTGGTCGACCCATGGAACGCGTAGATCAGAATCCCGGCGACGACGGCCAGCAGGATGATGCCGTTGGAGAAGGCCAGCCGGTCGCCGCGGGTGTGCAACTGCCGCGGCATATAGCGGCGTTGCGCCAGAATCGAATTCAGCAGCGGGAAGCCGTTGTACGCGGTATTGGCGGCCAGCACGAGAATGAGCGCGGTGGTCACCATGAGGTAGTAGAAGATGATGCTGTGCCCGCCGAAGACCGCGGCGGTGATCTGCGCGATGACGGTTTTCTGCGCGTCGTTGTGGCAGTCGCCCGGGAAACCGATGAGATCGCAGGCATTCTCGGTGACCTTGGTCTTGGTGATCATGGCCAGTGCGGTGACACCGGTGAACATGACGATGGCGATGACGCCCATGGCCGTCATGGTGCGGGCCGCATTGAGCGCCTTGGGTTTCCGGAAGGCGGGCACACCGTTCGAAATGGCCTCCGCGCCGGTGAGTGCGGTACAGCCGGAGGAGAAGGCGCGCAGCAGCAGGAAGGCCAGACCGGCGGTGGAGAGTCCGACCTGCTCGGCATGAATCTGATAGTGCGCGCTCTCGGCGACCGGGGTGTGGCCGAGCAGCATCTCGCCGAACCCGAACACGATGAGCACCAGCACGCCGATGATGAATCCGTAGGTGGGGATGGCGAACAGTCGACCGGATTCGCGCACGCCGCGCAGATTCATGGCCGTGAGGAAGGCGATGAAGGCGAGATTGATCGCGACCCGATACGGATTCAGGTCCGGGACCGCGGAGATGATGTTGTCGACACCGGCCGCGACCGAGACAGCCACCGTCATGACGTAGTCGACCAGCAGCGCCGCCGCCACGACCAGACCGGGCAGTGCGCCCAGATTCTCCGCCACCACCTCGTAGGAGCCGCCGCCGGAGGGGTACGCCTGCACCACCTGCCGGTAGGACAGCGCCACCACCGCGAGCAGCACGACCACGCCACCGGCCACCAATGGCGTGAAATGCAGATAGCTCAGCCCACCCAGGGTGAGAATGAGCAGGATCTCCTGGGTCGCATAGGCCACCGACGACAGCGGATCGCTGGCGAAAATGGGCAGGGCCAGCCGTTTCGGCAGCAGTGTCTCGCCGAGTCGATCGCTG
Organism: Nocardia sp. NPDC006630; assembly: GCF_040611495.1. Classification (NCBI taxonomy): domain Bacteria; kingdom Bacillati; phylum Actinomycetota; class Actinomycetes; order Mycobacteriales; family Nocardiaceae; genus Nocardia; species Nocardia sp. NPDC006630. Next base: position 708,929 of record NZ_JBEXOK010000003.1, on the reverse strand, counting down.
CGAAACGGTCGCCCGAGAACAAGTCGTTTGGCGACATCGATCGGTGAAACCACGGTGGCTGAGCCTAAGCGGGAAATCCTGACGAACCGGTGCGCACGCCGTATGGATTCCGTAAAGATGCATGGAATCGCGGTGCTTCTTCTTGCGAGCTCCGAGACTTGTGCAGTTGTCCGACTAACCACATACACTGTCTGGGACGTGAACCAGATTCAGGAGAGGTGACACGATGGGTGACCGGACGGTCGTCGCCGACGTTGCAGACGAGTTGGCGCGCCGCGTGGCATCCGGGCAGTACACGCCCGGTGGCCTCATGCCGTCCGTTCGACAGGTCGCGGACGAGTTCGACCTGAATCGTGCGACAGCGCAACTGATTCTGGGACGGCTGGAGTCGTACGGATTCGTGGATGCGCATCGCGGCAAGGGATTCGTGATCCGCGATGTGCGCGCCGAGGGCGGTGTGGATGTGTACCGGCGACTGTTCCGGCTCTCCATGCCGGAGCCCGAACTGGCCGCCGATATGTTCGGCAATATCGTCGAGGAGGAGCGCGGCATCGCGCTGGAGGCCCTGCTCGCCTACACCGGCAGCGATCGCGGTATCGATCCTGGTGAATTCAAGGCCGATATCGACGAGCTGGAAACCCTTGCGCGCAGCGCGGATCCGGACCAGTACCGCATGCTGCGCATCGAACTGGGCCTACTGCGCCGGATGCTGACGGCGCTCGGGCATGTCATGCAGCGCGCGGTCCTCAACTCCATCGGTGAGATGGTGCTCGAGGTGCCGGAGGCGGTGCAGGCCTACTTCGCGGTCTCGCCGGATCTGCATGTGCTGGTCTGGCGCGCCCTGGTCGCGGTGTGGGAATCGGACAATGGGCCGAGTGAGGCGCAGCTGGCGCTGTTCGAGGACCTGTTCGGGCTCTACCACCAGAAGGTGGTGGCGCGATTCGAGGAGCTGGTGGGTACCACCGGCCTCGAAGAGGAGACCGTGCACGCCGCCACGGCGTAGTGGATTCGGCAGCACGGCGTCGTGGATTCGGCGGCGCGGGCTGCGGTTTCGGCCGGTCTTGTCTGAGACGACGGCGCCTACTGTCCGATGACGGCATTCATAATGGTGCCCGCGCTCGTGGCGATGATGCCGCCGATCAGCGCGCCCGCTATCTGCTTCGGGGCGGTGAGCGAGCCGCCGTTCCACTTCTCCCAGGCGAACTTGCCGCCGGCGAAGATGATGGCGAGAACCCCTGCCAGTAGTACGAACCAGGTGAAGTAGCGAACCAGCCGCATCAGCTTGTCCGCCACCGGCGGTGTCTCGGGCGTGGGGTTGCCCAGCTGGGCCAGGACGCTCTGGGTGAGCAGGTGCTGAGTGAGCACTTCGTGGGCAGCAGTCAGAATCATCTTGGCGCACTTCCACGAGAGGACGGGTTTCTCTATCCGGAGTACCCGCCCGGTGCCGTGTTGCGCAAGGGGAAGAATTCAGTTGCCGCACACAGGAATCAGCTGTGCGCCGGAATCACCTCAGCCGTGCACCGCGGTCAGTCGACGTCGTTGTCCGCCGAAAGGTATGCCACCGCAGCGAGATACTGCCGGCAGGCGAAGTGCTGATCGTGCACACGCAACAGGGCGCGCGCCTTGCGATAGTTGAGACTGCGCGGTTCGTTCTCGCAGCCGTCACCGGAGATATCGGTGCTGTGGGCGAGCATCTGTGTCATGGGATGCCTCTTGCCGAGGGGAAATGGTTCTCCTGAGTGTATGAGGGTGAAAGAGGCAGATGCAAGTACATCTGCACGGTCGAACACTCGTGTCGGAGGGGTTTCGTCCGTTTCGGTGTTGTTGTGGCGCCAGGGATTACGCGCCGGACCGCCGGCGTCCGGAATATCCGCATCGGGGCCTGTGTTCCGCCCCAGCGTTTCCCGCGGCCCGGAGGTTCGCCAGGTATTGCCCGTTGGTAGATAGCCAGCCGAAATGCCTTGGTAAATAAGACCTACCGGTACGTAATGTCAGATTTTCTTCACAACTTCGCAGCGCAAGATCGCTGAACAAGATCAAACCTGTTGTGTTGCAAAGGATATGCCCGATTTATGCCATCGATAGCGGGCTACCCGCGTGCTATCGTCGTTCTTGCGGTTGCAACTGCAAGAACATTTGGCCGAACATTTGCAAGTACTGGACCACCGTCTGCGGGCGGTACTGGCAAGGAGTCTGAAATGATGGAAATCCCGGCAACCCATCTCGACATCAACCCCAACGAACTCTCTTGGCGCAAGAGCACTTTCAGCAACCCCAGCGGTAACTGCGTGGAACTCGCGAAACTGGCGAACGGCGAGGTAGCCATGCGGAACTCACGGGACCCGGAAGGATCGGTGCTGGTCTACACCCGCCCCGAGATCGAATGCTTCCTGCTGGGCGCCAAGAGCGGAGAGTTCGACGATTTGGCGTTCTGAGCGGTAGCATTGGCAATCGGCGCGGTGGTACGCGACGTGCGGTTGTGGCCCACTGCCGGCAAATCCGAGCATCGGAGTGGACCCCATGATCGCAGAACCCGTTCCTCACGGTCGGGCGAATTCCGCTGTCGTAGACCGTGGCCCGACCGCACTGCGTATTGCAGTGGGCGGGCAGCTACGAAAGCTGAGGGAGCTCAACGGCATCACCCGGGAGGCCGCGGGTGAGCACATCCGTGGTTCCCACGCCAAGATCAGTCGCCTGGAACTCGGGCGAACCGGATTCAAGGAACGCGATATCCGGGATCTGTTGAGCCTCTATCACGTCGACGATCCCGGCGAGCGCGAGCAGTTCCTCGATCTGGTCCGCAAGGCCAATGAACCAGGATGGTGGCATCGCTACAGCGACCTGCTGCCACCCTGGTTCGAGACCTATCTAGGCCTGGAATACGCGGCCAAGTCCATCAGGACCTATGAGGGCCAACTGGTTCCGGGTCTGCTGCAAACAGCTGATTACGCGCGCTCCATCGTCGCTCTCGGTCATGATGAGGACGGTGAGCGGCGCGTATCGCTGCGTCGGCACCGTCAAGAACTGCTGACCCGCCCGAGCGCGCCCAGCTTCTGGGCCGTGCTGGACGAGGCGGTCCTGCATCGCCCGGTCGGCGGTGCAGCCGTTTTGCGTGAGCAGATCAATCAGCTGATCGAGATGTCGCAGCTGCCCAACATCACCATTCAGGTGCTGCCCTATTCGGCCGGCGGGCACGCCGCCGCGGGGAGCTCGTTCACCATGCTGCGATTCGCCGAGGCCGAGCTGCCCGACATCGTGTACCTGGAGCAGCTGACCAGCGCCCTGTACCTGGATCGCCGGCAGGATCTGGAACTCTACCGCCAGGTCATGGATCAGTTGAGCGTCCAGGCGGAGCCGCCGGAGCGGTCCCGCAAACTTCTGGAGAAGATAGCTGCCGAGCTGTGAGTTGAGATTCCAGCCCGCTTCGGCGGGCTGGTTCAACCGGTTCGAGAGTCGGTTCGAGACAAGGCTGCGGGGCCCCCGTAAAGGGGGCCCCGTTAGCTTGTGGCGGGTTATTCAGTTCATTGCCTGATGAAGCTGGAGGCGATACGCCAGAAGGCTTCTGGCTGCATCACGTGCAGATCCCAGTCATTCACCATCGCATGCGCGGTGGCAACTATTCGCTCGATATCAAAATCGTATCGAGTCGCCGCTCCGGTCGATTCGACCTGGTCAATGACGAAAGCGGTTGCAGTCTCATGTGAATATGACTGCTCCGGCTGGGTTCTTTCGGCAAACCCGAGTCGGCTGAGGTTGATCGGCTGATTCATAGAACGCCCCTGATGCCAAGCCGAGGGTTAAAACCGATGGCGCGGAATCGCCGGTGATCCACCGCTCGGCTCCCTGGTTGTCCCCTACGGTGCCTTGCACGATGAGTCTATGACCGTGCTCCGCGCAGATGCAAGTGCATCTGTAACCTCGAATATGAAGGGCCAGCAGCGATTTCGGCTTGCTAAAAGTTTGCGAGCTAACTTTTTCGGGGCAGTTTCCAGGGCTCTTTCCGGCCCATGGCCCGGCTGCGCTCAGAGTGCCTCATTCGCGGCGCTCAGGGCGCCTCATTCGCTGCGCTCAGTGCGTGTCACTCCCCGTTGCAGCGGGCGCGGTGCTGTTTGCGCACACAATCGCGATTGTGTTCGGCCACCACGAGTGTGATGCCGAGTGCCAGGCACAGCCCGCTGACCGCAGCGCCCAGGAACGCCAGCATGGCGAAACCGTAGCCACCGATGGTCAAAGTCAGTGCCATCGAGACGATTCCGATGGCAGCCAGTGTCAGTCCCGGCGAATTGCCGGACGGGTCGTCGATCGTGGCAGGCATCATCGCCACCCTTTCCGCCCTGCCCTTCAAGGCTGATAAACCGTGGGATACCCGTCGGAGCAGACGGTCAATCCGTGCCACGGCGGTGATGGTCCCGAGATGGCGCCGTGGGAAATGACATGCTGTGGGAAATGACACGGGCCGCTGGGCGGGCGTCGCATTGAAACGGGTTCTAGCTGTGTGTTAGGTCTGGGAGCAGTGGATTGATCGATTGACTTGGACAGGTGGACCCGTGGTGGATGTGCCGGCGTATTTCGATGTGGTGGACGGCGGGTTCGAGGCGACGCGTTTCGCGGCCAGTCAATGGTCCTCGGCGCAGGTGGTGGGCCCCGCGATCTGTGGCCTGATGGCACGGCAATTGGAGCTCGAGCACGCCACCGACGGTTTTGTGCCGGTGCGGCTCACCGTGGACATGTTCAGCGCGGCCCGTTTCGAGCACACCACCATGCCCACTGTGCGGGTCCGGGACGGTAAGCGGATCCGGGTCGCCGATGTGTCGGTGGTGCAGGGCGGCAAGGTGGCGGCGCGTGCCTCGGTGGTGCTGTTGCAGCCGTCGGAGCAGCCGCCCGGGCAGCTGTGGCAGCGCGAGTTCCAGCCGCAGCCGCCGTCGCTGGAGATCGCGCCGACCACCTCGCTGCCGCAGGTGCCGCTGTTCAACAGCGATGCGAATCCGGGTGAATGGTCGTCCGTGCCCACCGCGCACGAGAACAATGCGCGCAAACGCACCTGGCAGAACCCGATTCGGGTGGTGACGGGGGAGGAGCTGTCGCCCTTCCAGCGTGCGGCCATGGTCGGCGAGGCGACCAGCATGATGACCAACTGGGGTGATGCGGGCATCGGCTTCATCAATACCGATATGACCCTGGCACTGTCGCGGATGCCGCAGGCCGGGCAGATCGGCGTCGAGGCCGACAGCCATATCAGTGATCGCGGTATGGCCGTCGGTGTGGCCACGCTGTTCGACCGTGCGGGCGCCTTCGGCAGCTGCATGGTGACCTCGGTATCCAATGCCGGGCGGCAGATCAGCAGTGCGCAACTCGACGCGGTCATGAACGCGCGCGCCTGACCGGAACCTCGGCGGGCGCCGGAGACGGCGCAGATCGGGGGTGGGACCGAGACTGTTTCGATCCCGCCGATCCGCTACGGGAAGCACATGCGGCGACGGATACTCGTCAGGTGGCCTGTTACGGGTTGACCACAATGCTCGACGACTCGCCGGGTGCGGGGTGAGTCCGGGGCAGGTGCGATCGTGGGAACAGGCGTTCGACATCCACATGACCGGGGGATCGGTCAAAGGAGATCGGCACGGACTGGTCTCGATGTGGACTCGAACAGACTACGTCGGAGTGTCGCAGGTGGGCGCCCGTCTAGGCTCGCCAGGTCCGCTGAGCTACTGATCCTGTGGGGGTGTTGTGCTCCGTTGTCTGCGAATCGTCGCTGCCGCCTTGATGATAGGCGGATTTGCCGGCGTTGCGCATGCGCAACCGCCGGTGCAGCAGCCGTCCGGTGCGCCGATTTCGGGGCTGCTGCCCGCGTTTCAGCAATTTGTCGAGGCAGTCGTACCGCCGCCGCCGCTGCCCGATGCGCCCGCGACGCCGCTGGTGGACAGCGGCGGGCTGTCGCCGCAGCTCGCAGCCCTGCGCGCGGCGACGCTGCCGTCTCCGATCGGTGATGCGTTCATCGACGACTGGCCGGCCAACCTGGACGATTTCAGTGCCGGGCAGCTGATCCAGTGGCGTGATGTGACCGCTACCGCCGCGCCCGCCGTGATCGCGCCGGTGGTTCAGGTGGTGCAGTTGAAGTATCGGACCACCGATTCGCACGGCGCGCCGTCCTATGCCATTGCGTCACTGGTGATTCCGACCGGCGCCTGGACGGGCCCGGGGGAGCGGCCGGTGGTGGTCAATCTGCTGCCCATCAATGGGCTCGGGCGCACCTGCAATCCGAGTTACACAATGGTGCACGGCTTTTCGGATGCGACCAACCTCTCGGAGTACCTGCCGCCGGCCACCCAGCTGCCGCTGCTGCGCGGATACGCGGTGCTGATTCCCGATCACGAGGGTCCGCGGATGGCCTATGCCGAGCCGTTCGTGGCCGGGCACGCGGTGCTGGACTCGATTCGCGCGATGCGCGGGTCCATGCCGAAGCAGTTCGGGGACAGCCGATTCGGCCTGACCGGGTACTCGGGCGGATCCATCGCCGCCAAGGGCGCGGTGAAACTCATGTCGGACTACGCGCCGGAGCTCGCCGATGTGGTGGTCGGCGCGGCCATGGGCGGAGTGCCCGCCGATTACGAGATTCTCTCGCGCAGCATGAACGCGAATCTGGCCTCGGGGGTGTTCTTCGCCGCCACCTTCGCCATCGGCCGGGAGCGGCCGGAAATCCTGGCGCATATGAACAATCTCGCGCAGTGGATAGCGGTCGCGTACAAGAATCAGTGCATGTCCGCGTTCGGGCTACCCGGTGTGCTGCAGCTGCCGCTGGATGTCGCCGCCGATTTCCCGGACCCGCTGCACAGTCCGCTGGCGCAGGACATCTACCGCATCACCCGCATGGATGGGCGCAAATCGCCTGTGCCGCTGTATATCTACAATGGCGCGCAGGAGTTCTGGGTGCCCTCCGAAGGTGCGAAGAACCTCTACAAAGAACAGTGCGCCCTGGGTGTGCCCGCGGTGTATCGCAGCGTGCTCGGCGAGCACATCACCGCCGCCTTCACCGGATTCCCGGAGGCCATGCTGTGGCTCGACGCGCGATTGCGGGGCGAACCCGCGCCCAATGAATGCTGAACGCGCCCAACACATTCCGGAATATGAAGCTGCCCCCGGCCGCATCGGCCGGGGGCAGCTTCATACACGTGTGCCGATCTACATCGGGAACAGGTTGTGCTTACGCGGGTTCGGCTTGCGCACCGCGCCCTTGTCGCGCAGCAGCTGCAGCGCCTTGCGGATCTCCAGGCGGGTCGCCGAGGGCTCGATGACCGCGTCGATATAACCGCGCTCGGCCGCCGTCCACGGGGTGGCGACGGTGGCGTTGTAGAAGTCGATCATGCCCTGCCGCACCGCTTCCCGGTCCTCGGGTGCCGCGGCCTCTATCTGCCGCTTGCCGACGATCGGGATCATGGATTCCGCGCCCATGACCGCGAGCCGCGCGGTGGGCCAGGCCAGGCTGATATCCGCGCCGAGCTGCTTGCAGCCCATCACCGCGTAGCCGCCGCCGTACGCCTTGCGGGTCACGATGGTCACGATCGGCACAGTGGCCTCGATGAGCGCGCGGAACATGCGGCCGCCGCGCTTGATGACGTGATTGCGCTCCTCGTCCACGCCCGGCAGCACACCCGGGGTGTCGACCACATAGACCAGCGGGATATTGAACGCATCGCAGAGCCGGATGAAATGCGCGGCCTTGTCGGAGCAGGCCGCGTCCAGCGCGCCGCCCAGCACCAGCGGCTGATTGGCGATCACACCGATCGGACGGCCGTCGACACGCGCGAACCCGGTAATGAGATTTTCCGAAGTCTTGGCGCTGATCTCGTGGAACGCTCCGTCGTCGAAGATGCGCAGCAGGATGTCGTGCATGTCGTAGCCGACCTTGTCGGCATCGGGCATGAACTTGTCCAGCTCACGGTCATGATCGGTGAGCTCGGGCTCCAGGCCCGGATTCACGATCGGCGGCTGTTCGAGGCAGCTGGTCGGCAGGTAGCTCAGGTAGTCGCGCACCCACTGGAACGCTTCCGTCTCGGTCTTGGCGACGTGGTGGACGGTGCCGTTCTTCTCCAGCGCTCGGGCGCCGCCCAGCTCCTCGGCCGAGACCGACGCGCCGGTCACGGCCCGAATGACCTCCGGGCCGGTGACGAACATGTACGAATCCTCGGTGGCGACCAGGACATCCATATTGATGGGTCCGTACACCGAACCGGCCGCGCACTTGCCGAGCATGACGGCGACCATGGGCACATAGCCGGACAGGTCCTCCTGCAGGCGGCACATGATCGCGTACCAGGCCAGGGAGGCGACGCCGTCCTGAATGCGCGCGCCGCCGGAGTCGTTGATGCAGACCACCGGGCAGGCATTGTTGTAGGCGAAGTCCATCGCGGCGCGCACCCGGCGGCCGAACATCTCGCTGACCGAGCCGCCGTAGACGGTCTGATCGTGCGAGATCACCACGACCGGGCGGCCGTCGATATAGCCGCGGCCGGTGACCACGCCGTCGCCGTAGAAGGCATTGGAGTTGCCCGGCTGGCGGATGAGCGCGCCCATCTCGACGAAGGTGCCCGCGTCGAGCAGTATCCGTGCCCGTTCCCGGGCGCTGGGAATGCCCTTCACAAGTCTCTTCTGGATGCCCTTCTCACCGGAAGGTTCTTCGGCGATCTCCAGGAGCTTGCGCAGTTCTGCCAGCTTCTCCGCGGTACCCGTCATTACTTCGGTCTTGCCTTTCGCCTACATCAGGTGGAGCCGGATCACGACCCAGCCCGCCACGGTACCGTGCGCCACCCGTCCCTAACCACTGAACGGGTGGGTAACCTGCGCCGGGCACCACAGCAGACCGACCGGCTGGGACAGGGATACACTGCGGCGCGTGAGCTCACCGATGACTGTGCGAGCGGGGGCGCCCGAGGTGATCCGGCCGGATCTGGACACGTTCGGGTTCTCCGAAATGCGGCGAACGGTAATTGTCGGCGCGGTGCTGGGTGGATCGGTCACCCGCAGCGTGCTGCGTGGCGGACTGCGCAAGGCCAAGCGTAAACGCGCGGTGGCCGAGGGCGTGGTGAACGGTTTCGAATCGCTGGGCCCGATGTTCGTGAAACTCGGCCAGCTGATCGCCTCCTCGCCCGGCGCCTTCCCGCGCGAGCTGGCCGACGCCTGCCTGCGCTGCCTCGACGATATGGCGCCGTTCCCGTCCGCCGATGCGCGGTCGATCATCGAAGCCGATCTGGGCAAGCCGATTTCCGAGCTCTTCCGGTCGTTCGAGGATGAGCCGCTGTCCGCCGCGTCCATCGCCCAGGTGCACGCCTGCGTGCTGCACGACGGCCGTCCCGCCGTGGTGAAGGTGCAGCGTCCGGAGATCGGCCGCCGCATGATCGTGGATCTGCGCGCCGCGATGCGGCTGGCGCGCACCATGGAGAAGCGTTCGGAGAATGCCCGCGTCGCCAATACCCAAGGCGTGGTGCGTGATCTGTACGAGGCGACCGTCGCGGAGCTGAACTTCCTCATCGAGGCCGATAACCAGACTCGCGCCCGGGAGAACCTGGCGGCGTTCGGTGACAATACCAATGTTGTTGTCCCCGAGGTCTATTGGGAACTGTGCGGCCCTCGTGTGCTCTGCATGGAGCGCATGCGCGGTATGCCCCTGGACCGCTTCGACGATATCCGCGCCGTCCATCCCGATCCGGAACTGCTCATCCGCCGCCTGGTCAAGGCGTGGATGGAAAGTGTTGCGGTACACGGTCTCTTCCACGGTGACGTGCACGCCGGCAACCTCTGGCTGCTCGACGACGGCCGCGTGGCCATGCTCGACTTCGGCATTGTCGGCCGCATGGAGACCGAATGGCGTGAGTTCGTCCGCGCGCTGTTCTACGCCAGCTCCATCGACAACGATTTCCGCCCCGTGGCCCGCGCCCTCCGCAAACTCGATATGGTCACCGACGACAGCGGCGACGACGCCACCATCGGCCGCCAGCTGGCGGTTGCGCTGGGCCCCGTCCTGTCCGGCAGCCTCGACAAACTCGACCTCGGCGTCGTCTCGGCCCGTCTCCTGGAATTCGGCAAACGCCGCGGCGCCTCCGGCCCGCAGCAGCTCATCCTCATGGGCAAACAACTCGGCTACTTCGAGCGCTACGCCGTAGCCCTCGCCCCCGGCTGGAAACTGGGCCGTGACCTCTTCCTGTTCCGCAATGTCTTCCCCGAAGAGGTAGCCGCCAAGCTCGCCGCCGAAGGCACCGAACTTCCCGACTGAGGTCCGACTCGATCCCCGCGAAGACGTGGGTCAGCCCTACCTTCGACGATCACCGGGGTTACGGGTAAAACTGGCGGCATGCACATCGTTGTGGTGAACCGTGGGGAAGTGGCTGTCCGGGTGGTGCGGACCGCGCGGGAGAGCGGGTTCGCGACGCTGGCGGTGTACACCGACGATGAGGCCGGGGCCCTGGTGGTGCGGCTGGCCGATGATGCGGTGCGGCTGGCCGGGAGTGGGGCGGCCGCGTATCTCGGTATCGGTGAGGTGGTGCGGGCGGCCCGGAAGGCGGGGGAGGGCGCGCTGGTGCATCCGGGGTATGGGTTCCTCAGTGAGAGTGCGGAATTCGCGGAGGCCTGTGCGGCGGCGGGACTGGTGTTCGTCGGGCCGCAGGTGGAGGTGCTGCGGCTGTTCGGGGACAAGGTCGCGGCGCGGGCGGCGGCAGAGCGGGCGGGGGTGCCGGTATTGCCGGCGACGGGGAGTGTGGCCACGCCGGAGGAGATCGTCGAGCTGCTTGCCGCGCATCCGGGCGGGGTCATGGTGAAGGCCGCGGCCGGTGGCGGTGGGCGCGGTATGCGGGTGGTGCGGGATCCGGCGCAGGTGGCGGAGGCGTTCGAGCGCTGCCGGTCGGAGGCGCTGGCGGGGTTCGGTGATGATGCCGTGTATGCCGAGGCGCTGGTGAGCGCGGCTCGGCATATCGAGGTGCAGATCGTCGCGGACGGCGTGCGCGCGGTGGCGGTGGGGGATCGCGACTGCAGTGTGCAGCGGCGCCAGCAGAAGCTGGTGGAGATCGCGCCCGCGCCGAATCTTGGTGCGGGACTGCGGGAGCGGCTGCACGGGCAGGCGGTGCGGCTGGCCGAATCGGTGGGCTGCCGCGGTGTGGTCACGGTCGAATTCCTGGTCAGCGGTGAGGACTCCTGGTTCCTCGAGGTGAATCCGCGACTGCAGGTGGAACATACGGTCACCGAGGAGGTGACCGGGCTGGATCTGGTGGCGATCCAATTCGAATTGGCGCAGGGCCGCACGCTCGCCGAGCTGGAGCTGACGGCGACCGCTCCGCGCGGGTATGCGGTACAGGCGCGGGTGAATGCCGAAATCGTCACGGCCGGTGGGGATGTGCTGCCCAGTACCGGAATACTTACCCAGTTCGCTGCCCCGACCGGTGTGGGCGTGCGCGTGGATACCGCCGCATTCGGCGGCATGCGGCAGGGCGCCGATTTCGATTCCCTGCTGGCGAAGGTCATTACGCGCGGATCGTCGTATCCGGCCGCACTGCGGCGCGCGGCCGACGCCTTGGCCGAGACCGTGATCGCCGGCATCGAAACCAATCTCGCGGTGCAGCGGGCGGTGCTCGATGAGCTGAGCACTGCCGGTACGGTGCCGACCTCCTGGTTCGAACAGCGTATGAGCGAATTGGTCTCCCGGGCAGCGGATTACGCTCCGGCCCTCGTGCACGTCGCGGAGGTGGATCAGCCTGCGGCGGCCGCCGCCGATCTGGCGGAGGGGGAGCAGGCGCTGCGCTCGCCGATGGGCGGCACCGTGGTCACTGTGGTGGAGCCGGGCACGCTCGTGGCCGCCGGCGCCGAGGTGGCGGTCCTCGAGGCGATGAAGATGCAGCACGTGGTGCGTGCCGGGCAGCCGCTGCGGGTGCTGCGCCCGCTGGTCGGACCGGGCGATGTGATCGATCCGCACGCACCCCTGCTCGTCTGGGCGGAGGCCGATCACGCGGGTGAATCGGTGGAAAGTGAAGCGGTGGACCTGGATTCGATTCGGCCCGATCTCGCCGAGGTGCTCGACCGGCATCGGATCGGGCTCGACGAATCCCGTCCGCAGGCGGTAGCCAAACGGCACCGCCTGGGCCGCCGCACCGCACGGCAGAACATTGCCGATCTGGTGGATGACAATAGTTTCGTCGAATACGGCGCGCTGGCGGTCGCGGCCCAGCGCTTGCGCCGCAGTCCCGGGGATCTGATCGCGAACACTCCGGCCGACGGTCTGATCGGCGGCGTCGCCACCGTGAATTCCGATCACTTCGGCGCGGACGCGACCCGGGTCGTTGTCATGTCCTACGACTACACGGTGCTCGCCGGCACCCAGGGTATGCGCAATCACGCCAAGACCGATCGCATGCTGGAACTGGCTGCCGCCCAGAAACTTCCGGTCATTTTCTTCACCGAGGGCGGCGGCGGGCGTCCGGGCGATACCGACTACGCGGGCATCTCCGGGCTCGATGTCACCACCTTTCGCGCCATGGGCGCGCTCTCCGGCCGGGTCCCGCTGATCGGCATCGTGTCCGGTCGCTGCTTCGCCGGCAACGCGGCGCTGCTGGGCATGTGTGATGTCGTGATCGCCACCCCCGACGCGAATATCGGCATGGGCGGTCCCGCCATGATCGAGGGTGGCGGCCTGGGCGTCTACGCCCCCGAGGACATCGGCCCGATCGAGGTGCAGCGCCGAAATGGCGTGGTGCACATTGTCGCCGCCGACGAGACGGAGGCGGTGGCCATCGCACGCCGCTACCTCGCGTACTTCCAGGGCGCCGAATCCGAATGGGCCGCACCGGATCCGCGACTGTCCCGTCACGTGGTCCCGGAGGACCGGCTGCGCGCCTTCGATATTCGCGCCGCCATCGAATCCGTCGCGGACACCGGCTCGGTCCTGGAACTGCGCCGCGACTGGGGCATCGGTGTGGTCACCGCCCTGATTCGCGTGCACGGCCGCGCCTTCGGCCTGATCGCCAATGACTGCCACCATCTGGGCGGCGCCATCGACGCCCCCGCCGCCGATAAGCTCAGCGCCTTCCTGCGCCTGTGCGACGCACACGGCCTGCCTGTCGTATCACTCTGCGACACTCCGGGTTTCATGGTCGGCCCGGAAGCTGAAACGCAAGCCACCGTCACCAAGTTCAGCCGCCTGTTCATCGACGCGGCGGCCTTGTCGGTGCCATGGGGCACCATCATCCTGCGTAAGGGCTACGGGCTGGGGGCACAGGCGATGGCAGCGGGCTCCTTCCGCGCCCCGCGTTTCGTAGTCGCCTGGCCCACCGGTGAAATCGGCGGCATGGGCCTGGAAGGCGCAGTCCGCCTGGGCTTCGCCAAGGAACTCGCCGCCATCGAGGACCCGCTCGAACGGCAGACCGCCTTCGACAACCTGGTGAAACTGGCCTATGCCAATGGCAAGGCCCTGACCGCCGCCACCGTCCTGGAACTCGACGACGTCATCGACCCGGCCGATACCCGTCGCTGGATCGAGACATTGAGGTAGTGCCGCAGCGTTACTCTCGTTCTATCGACGAAGGAGCGCGGCGTGAACTACAGCAGCGAGCATCAGCAATTCCGGGCCACGGTGCGCCGGTACGTCGAGCAGAACATCAATCCGCACGTCGACGAGTGGGAACGCGCCGAGATGATGCCGCTGCACGAGATCTTCGCGGATATGGCGAAACTCGGCATGCTCGGCCTGGAATACGATCCGGCGTACGGCGGCCAGGGTGCGGATCACCTGTTCACCATGGTGCTGTGCCAGGAGATGGGCCGTGTGGCGGCCGGGTCGTTCCCCATGGCGTTCGGTGTGCAGGTGGCGATGGCGACACCCTCACTGCACGAACACGGCAGTGATGAGCTCAAGCTGGAGTATCTGGCGCCCGCCATGCGCGGCGAAATGGTCTGCGGCGTAGCGGTCACCGAACCGGAGGCGGGTTCCGATGTCGCCGGTATCCGCACCCACGCCCGCCGCGACGGCGACGACTGGGTGATCAACGGCTCGAAGATGTTCATTACCAATTCCGTTCAGGCGGACTGGCTCTGCACCCTGGTGCGCACCTCCGACGAGGGCGGCTACCGCGGGATGAGCCAGATCATCGTGCCCACCGCCACTCCCGGTTTCAGCGTCGCCAAGAAGCTCGACAAGCTCGGCATGCGCGCCTCCGATACCGGCCTGCTCACCTTCGACGATGTGCGAGTTCCGGTGCGCAACACCATCGGTGCGATCGGCCGCGGCTTCCAGCAGCAGATGTCGCAGTTCGTCATGGAGCGCATGTTCGGCTCCTACGGCGCACCCATCAGCTGCGCCCTGCAACTGGAGCTCACCCGCGACTACGCCCGCCGGCGCACACTCTTCGGCCAGCCCCTGACCGCCAACCAATACCTGCAATACACCTACGCCGAACTGGCAGCCCGCGTGGACATGCTGCGCGTCTACACCGAATCCATTGCCGAGCAATACATGTCCGGCACCGACGTCACCCGCATGGCCACCATCGCCAAACTGGAAGCCGGCCGCCTCACCCGCCAGGTGGTCGACTGGTGCCTCCAAATCCACGGCGGCATGGGCTATATGGAAGAAACCTGGACCGCCCGCGCCTTCCGCGACAGCCGCCTCCTCAGCATCGGCGGCGGTGCGGACGAGGTCATGCTCCGCGTCCTGTCCATGATGGACGGCTTCACCGCCTGACCTAGTCGCCGATGAGCGCGGGGGCGATGGTGCTCGCGATGACGGCACCGATCTGATCCACCGCTCGCTCGATCGAGCCGGTCGGTTGGAACAGGTGGCTGAGAGCAAGGCGGACAAGGGTTTCCGTCAGCGCGGCCAGTTCGGTGTCGGGGAGTGACGCGAGTTCGTATTGGGCACGGATCATGGCGGCGACGGCGTCGATCGCGCGCCCGAGCACGGGTTCGGGTTCGGTCATCAGGACCGGGAGCAGCGCGGTGTCCGGGGCGGTTCGGCCGGCGAGCACGGCTTTGAGCAAGGTGTTGTCCGCGCCGGTGCGCAGGGTGAATTCGACGGCCTGACGCAGGCCGGCCACCACATCGTCCGGGTGGACGGCGAGGCTGTCGGCGATGCCGATCAGGAAGGTGTCGACCTCCTGCTGGATGACGACCTCGGCGAGTTCGTGTTTGTTGCCGAACTCCTTGTACATGACCGGGCGGCTGACGCCCACCTCCTTGGCCAGGCGGGACATGTTCACTGCGCCCCAGCCTTCGGCGCAGACGATCCGCCGTGCGGTGTCGATGATCCGTTCGCGCAGGAGTTGGCGCATCTCGGTCTGGAAATTCGGCGCTTCAGCCACGATCCGATGGTACATGAGCTCGTCTTTCGTCTCGCCCGTTGACAATCGTCATTGAAGTGTATCTACTGAATACACTTCGTCAAGAAGTGTAAATGCCAAGGAGATCGACAATGACGACGTCTCGAATCAGTGAACCGGCCCCCGTAGCCCCGCCGCCGCAGTGGCGTGACCGCAAGCGCTACCTGTGGCTCTTCGGCCTGGTCGCACCGACCGCCCTCTTTCTGGCCACCGGCCTGGTCTGGGCCTTCGACGAGCTGGGCTGGCAGGCCGTGGCACCGGTGTGGTGGTGGATCGGCCCACTCCTGGTCTACGTGCTGCTGCCGCTGCTGGATCGCTTCTTCGGCCCGGACGGCCAGAACCCGCCGGACGAGGTGATGGAGTGGCTGGAGAACGACCGCTACTACCGGTACTGCACCTACGCCTACATCCCGTTCCAGCTGCTGAGCCTCGGATTCGCCTGCTACCTCTGGACGGCCACCGACCTGTCCTGGCTCGGCATCGACGGCGGCCTGGGTCTGGTTTCGAAGATCGGCCTGGCGCTGAGCATCGGCGTGGTCGGCGGCGTCGGTATCAATACCGCGCACGAACTCGGCCACAAGAAGGACGAATTGGAGCGCTGGCTGTCGAAGATCACGCTCGCCCAGACCTTCTACGGCCACTTCTACATCGAGCACAATCGCGGCCACCATGTGCGCGTCGCGACGCCGGAGGATCCGGCCAGCTCCCGCTTCGGCGAATCCTTCTGGACCTTCCTGCCGCGCAGCGTGGTGGGGAGTCTGCGCTCCTCGTGGGAGCTGGAGGCGGCGCGCCTGCGGCGACTGGGTAAGCGGCCGTGGACGATCCACAATGACGTGCTCAATGCCTGGCTCATGTCGGTGGTGCTGTGGGGCGTGCTCGCGGCGGTCTTCGGCCCGATCGTGCTGCCGTTCCTGGTCCTGCAGGCGGTATACGGCTTCGCCCTGCTGGAGACAGTGAACTACCTCGAGCACTACGGCCTGCTGCGTCAGCGCACCGCCAGTGGTCGCTATGAGCGCTGCACCCCCGAGCACAGCTGGAACTCCGACCACATCGTCACGAATATCTTCCTGTACCACCTGCAACGGCACAGCGATCATCACGCGAACCCGACCCGTCGGTATCAGACATTGCGCAGTATGGACGGTGCGCCGAACCTGCCCAGCGGGTACGCCTCCATGATCGGTCTGGCTTACTTCCCGCCACTGTGGCGCCGGGTCATGGACAAGCGGGTGGTGGCGCACTACGAGGGCGATATCACCCGCGTGAACATCCAGCCGAGCAAGCGTGACCGCGTGCTGACCCGGTACGGAGCCCGGTGATGGCCGCCTACCGTTGCCCGGTCTGCGACTACGTCTACGACGAGTCGAAAGGCGCACCGCGGGAGGGCTTTCCGGCGGGCACCCCGTGGTCCGCGGTCCCCGACGACTGGTGCTGCCCCGACTGCGGCGTCCGGGAGAAGCTCGACTTCGAATCCACCGCGGTCGCCACCGGCCCCGATCGAACAGGACGCGATCATGACCACTGATTACAAGCTCTTCCGCTGCCTGGTGTGCGGATTCGAATACGATGAGGCGCTCGGCTGGCCCGAGGACGATATCGCCCCCGGTACCCGCTGGGCCGATATCCCCGAGGACTGGTCCTGCCCCGATTGTGGTGCGGCCAAAGCGGATTTCGAGATGGTCGAGGTCAGTCGCTCGTGACTCAGCGAATCGTGATCGTGGGTGCCGGGGTGGCCGGCGCCACCGCGGCCAAGACACTGCGCAGCTCCGGTTACTCCGGTGAGATCGTGCTGCTGGGCGCGGAGGGCAGCCAGCCGTACCGGCGGCCCATGGTCTCGAAGGAACTGCTGGCCGGGACCGCGGTCGAACGGCGAATGCTGTTGGAGGCGGCGGACTTCTGGTCCGCGCAGGATATCGACCTGCGGACCGGAACGGCCGTCCGCGGGATCGATGCCGGACGCGCCCGGGTGCATATGACCGATGATTCCGAGATCGACTATGACGCACTGCTTCTCGCGACCGGAGCTCGCCCGCGCCGACTGCCGGGCGTCGGGCTGGGTGCGCACACACTGCGCGGCCGAGGCGATATCGCGCCGATCCGCGCGGCCATCGATGACGGATCGCTGCTCATCGTCGGCGCCGGGCTCATCGGATGTGAGGTCGCCGCGACCGCCGCCGGTCTCGGCGCGCAGGTGACCGTGGTGCACGCCGGACCGACTCCGCTGGACCGCGTCGCACCCGAGACCATCGGCGAGTTCTTCCGAAAGCTGCACGCGGACAATGCGGTCGAGATCCACACCGATGTGGTGCTGACCGATATCGAGGATGTCGCCGACGGGGTGCTCGCGACCGCGGCCGACGGCCGCCGGTGGACCGCCGGCGCGGCGCTGATCGCCATCGGCGCGGTTCCCGAGACCGCTCTCGCCGACGCGGCGGGAGTAGCGGTGGCCGACGGCATTCTCGTCGACGAGGACTATCGCACCTCGATTCCCGGGATATACGCCGCCGGTGATGCGGCCGCACGATTCGATCCCGAACTCGATGCGTATGTGCGAGAAGAACATTGGAACAGCGCACAGGCGCAGGGCGCGGCGGCGGCGAAGGCGATGCTCGGAGTGGCGCCCGACCGTGCGCAGGTGCCGTGGGGCTGGTCTACGCAGTACGGCCTGAATCTCCAGTTCGCGGGCCGCATTCGGCCGGGGGACGAACTCGAGGTACGGGGTGTGCCCGGCACTCCCGATATCGCGGTACTGGGCCGGCGCGGCGGCCGGATGACCGGTGCGGTGGCCATTGGCCGTCCCGCTGATATTCGCGCGGCACGCGAACTGATCGGTGCACGGGGCTAATTGCTCGCAAAAGTGAAATGCCGTCGAATCAATTCAAATTGATTCGACGGCATTGCCGTTTGCCAAGCCATTGCTCGACGCCGTTCGTAGTGAACGGCTATTAGTGTCTGAGTCGCGCATTCTGCCCCAGACCTGGCCACTTGGTCAAGCATTCGAGTGAAACCAGTGAAGACTGACACGTCAGTCCGAAAGCTGTATTACTGTCTCGGTCAGTCGGCAGCGGTCGAACAAGGGGACCGGTCGGCAGTGACCAGTAGTGGCAGTGGGGTGGTAGGCATTGGTCGACAAGGCCATTCGGGGGCCGGAGCCGTTCGTTCGGCAGGCAGTCGAGTTCGTTCTTTCCGGGTTGCGCACGTTCGGGCGCACCATTCAACTGGCGGTGGCGGCATTTCGCTACCTCGTCACCGATATCGTCGCCCTGAAACATCCGTGGCGTGACACCCTGCAGCAGGGGTGGTTCATAGTCAGCGTGACCGCGATTCCCGCTGTGCTGGTATCGATTCCGTTCGGCGTCATTGTCGCGGTGCAGGTCGGCAGCCTCACCCAGCAGGTCGGCGCGAGCTCCGTCTCCGGCGCGGCCGGTGGTCTGGGCGTCATCCGGCAGGGCGCGCCCATGGTGACCGCGCTGCTGCTGGGCGGCGCGGCCGGATCGGCCATTGCCGCCGATCTCGGCGCCCGCACCATTCGCGATGAGGTGGATGCGCTGCGCACCATGGGAATCGACCCGGTGCGCCGGCTGGTCGCCCCGCGGCTGGCGGCCATGCTCGTGCTCACGCCCCTACTCTGCATGCTGATCATCTTCATGGGCGTCTTCACCGGATATGTGATCGCGGTCGGCTTCCAGGGCGTCACGCCCGGCAGCTATCTGTCGGCCTTCGCGGCCTTCGCCAAGATGAGCGATCTCGGGGTGGCGATTCTCAAAGCCGTGCTGTTCGGCGTGATCGTGCTGATCGTGTCCTGTCAGCGCGGCCTGGAAGCCATGAACGGTCCCAAGGGCGTCGCCAATGCGGTGAACGCCGCGGTGGTGATCGGCGTGATCGCCGCCTTCGGTGTGAATCTTGTTATCACCCAGCTGGTTTCGATGTTCCTACCGACGCAGGTGGGCTGATGACCCAGGTTCCCGCACGCTATCAGCCGCTCGGCGCGGCCGGTCGGATCGTCGAACGCGGCGCGCAGGCCCCGCTGGGAGTCTTCGAATCCCTGGGCCACCAAGCGACTTTCGTCTACGAGGTGCTGACGGCCATCCCGCATACGCTGCGGGTGTATCGCCGCCAGACCATGCTCATTCTCTCCGATATCACCTGGGGCTCGGGCGCGATCATTGTCGGCGGCGGCACCGTGGCGGTGCTGGCCTTCCTCGGCATCGCGGTCGGCGGCTCCATCGGCGTGGAGGGTTTCACCGCGCTGAACATGGTCGGCATGGGCCCGCTCACCGGGTTCGTCTCCGCCTATGCCAATACCCGGGAAATGGCGCCCATGGTGGCGGCCATCGGATTCGCCGCGCAGGCCGGCTGCCGCATGACGGCCGAGATCGGGTCCATGCGCATCTCCGAGGAGATCGATGCGCTCGAGGCCATCGGCATCCGGCCCATGCCGTTCGTGGTGACCACCCGCGTGATCGCCGGTGTCATCACCATCGTGCCGCTGCACCTGCTCACGCTGATTCTGTCGTACCTGTCCTGCGCGACCGTGGTGAATGTGCTGCACGGGCAATCCTCGGGCACCTACTACCACTACTTCGACGCCTTCCTGCAGCCGAGCGATGTGCTCGCCTCGCTGCTCAAAGCGACGATCTTCGTGATCACCATCATTCTCATCCACGGCTACCAGGGCTTCTACGCCACCGGCGGTCCGGAGGGCGTGGGCCGCGCCTCGGGCCGCGCCATTCGCGCCAGCCTGGTGCTGGTGGTCATTCTGGACATGATCCTCACCATCGTGATCTGGGGCTTCGATGTCGGCATCAAGATTTCGGGGTGACCGATGAGCATGTTCAAGGATCATTCCGGGCGTAGTGCCGGACCGTGGATGCTGCGGCTGCGCGGTCTGGTGATCGCCGTCGTCCTCGTCACGGTCGCAATCGTCGTAAGTTCCTATGCGCGTGGATCGTTCGCCGACAAATTCGATCTGACCATCGATGCCGCGACGCTCGGCGAGGGGCTGGCGCCGGGTGCGGAGGTGAAATTCCGCGGGTACGCCATCGGCACCGTGCGCGAGGTGAATACCGAGGGCTACGGCCATCAGCGCATCGAGGTGCAGATCGACCGCAAGCAGGCGGCCGCGCTCACCGAGGGTGTCACCGCGCGCTTCACCTCGTCGAATGTGTTCGGCTCCAGTGCGATCGAGCTGGTGGCGGGGAGTGGCACCGCGCCGCTGCACGAGAACGCCACGCTGCAGATCGGGGAGAACGCCACCAATGCGACCGTCGCCGGGGTTTTCCGGCGGGCGGCCCGGCTCACCCAGGTGCTCGACTCCGCTACCGTCCATCGGCTTTTCGACCTGCTGCTGGACAATGCGAGCAGCCTGGAGCCGGTATTGCAGTCGTTCTTCGACACCGCGCGCATGCTGGCCGATGGACAGCAGGCGCCGGTCGGGCACTACCTCGGCATCGGTGCGGATATGACCGGAGCGTTCGCGGATCTGACGCCGTCGGCGGGTCATGCCGTTCTGGGGGTGCTCGAACAAGCCGCGTACTTCGGTGATCCGGCGAATCAGGATCGCACCAACAAGGCCACCGACGGGGTGAATCAGGCGGTGCTGCTAGGGATTTCGAATCTGCTGCAGCACAACAACCCCGAGCTGGAGAAGGTGCTGAGCGGTGTGCTCGATCTGGCGGTGCCGATCAGCGTATCGCTGGGCACGGTCGCCCCGGCCTACAACCGGATTCCGAATCTGCTGCGCGCCATGGACGGAGCCTTCCCGGTGGTGGACGGCCGAGTGCAGCTGCAACTCGATCTGATTGTGAAAACCATGCCGTACCTGGCTGATTCACTCGGGGGAGTGCCGAAATGAACGATGTCGTCAAGTCCTCCGTCAAGCTCGTGATATTCCTGCTCATCGTCTCGGCCTGCTCGGTGTTCATCGTGACCGCCCTGCGCACCCCGATTCCGGGTGACAAGGTCGGTTATGACGCCGTATTCACCGATGTGTCGGGCCTGTTCGCCGGTGATTCGGTGCGCATGTCGGGCGTCGCCGTCGGCAAGGTGGAAACGGTCGCGCTGGACGGCGCGCAGGCGCGGGTGCACTTCACCGTGAACACCGACCGGCCGATCTACGACAACACCCAGGCGGCGGTGCGCTACCAGAACCTCATCGGGCAGCGGTATGTCGAACTGCTCACCGACGGCGCCGGTGGCGCGAAACTCGCTCCGGGAAGCACGATTCCGGTGCAGCGCACCATTCCGAGCTTCGACGTCTCCAAACTGTTCAACGGCTTCAAACCGCTGTTCGACACCCTGGATCCCGCGCAGCTCAACCAGTTCGGCGACAATCTGCTGCGGGTGATCCAGGGCGACGGTTCGGGCATCGGGCCGGTGCTGTCGGATCTGGATACGCTCACCAAACACGCCAGCAGTAGTGAAGCGGTCATTGTGCTGCTGGTCCGCAATCTCGGCCTGGTGTCCGATGAGATCGGCGGTAAATCGAAGGCCGTCGGCGATCTGGTACAGCAGCTGGCGGACATTCTGCGCGAGTTCACCAGCAAGAACCAGATCATGCTCAATGCCATCGATACCGCCAAAGCCGTTCTCGGGCCGATGGTTCCGATCCTGGAGGAGGGGCGGGACGCCTATGACCAGGCCTACGGCCCGATCGATGGTCTGCTGCGCCGGCTGGTGCCGGCGACCGACCAGCTCACGCAGCTGCTCGCGATCACTCCGCAGGTGGTCACCGGCCTGAATCAGGCGGTGCCCGGCAATGGCGTGAAGCCGCGGATTACCTGTTCGCACGGGGAGGCCGCGGTATCCGGTATCGCGGGCGTCGTCCTCGCCAACCAGAACCTGGTGGTGTGCAATTGAAAGCGCTGGTGAAGTATTTCGGCGAGCTCATTCGTGAGGTGCTCGCCGGGCGCGGCGATCAGCCGACCCAATTGCGCTGGGGCATAGCGGGAGTCTCGGTGTGCGTGGTGCTGCTGCTGGCGGCGGGTGCGCTGTATGTGGTGCCGTTCGGACAGCGCACCTATACCGCCGATTTCAAGATCTCCGGCGGGGCGCGCTCCGGTGACGAGGTCCGGGTGGCGGGCATCAATGTCGGCAAGATCCGATCGGTGGATCTGGTCGGCGATCATGTCGAGGTCAGCTTCACGGTGAAATCCGAAGTGCACGTGGGTGATCGCGCGGCCGTGGAGGTCAAGATGCTGACCCCCATCGGCGGCCATTACCTGTCGCTCGCGCCGACGGGTGATAAAGACCTGGGGCGCAAGCACATTCCGCCCGACCGCACCGGAACGCCGTTCGAGCTCAGCGACATTCTCGACAAGGGCACACCCATCTTCAGCAAGGTGGATGCCGGCACCATGCGCAGTACGCTGGGCCAGCTCGACAAGGCGCTGGCCGGGCAGCCCGACGCACTGCGCAGCCTGGTCACCAATGCCAATGATCTGACCGGTGTGCTGGCCGACCGTACGCAGCAGTTGAATACGACACTGCAGATATCGGACGAGTACATCGGCGCCATTGCCGACGACAAGGCGCTACTGGCCGACTTCGTCCGCCAACTCGGCGGTGTCGCCGATTCGCTCGGCAATCGCAAGGACCAGATCGTGAGCATGTTCAACCTGGTCAAGCGGCTGCTGGTGGTGCTGCACCGCCCGATCATGGCCTACGGCGACAGCATCGAGCCGGCGGTCACGCAGTTCGAGCAGCTGTTCTCCAAGATCATGGAGGATCCGAATCGGATCGACACCGTCGTGAACGGGATGCGCGATGTAATCGCCAAACTCAACGGCATGCTCGGCACCCAGGTGAAGGCGGATCAGCCCGCCGACGGTGTGCAGGTGTGCATTCCCTACGAAGGCAAGGCGTGCTGATGCAGTGGATTCGCAAACCTCGGGGGAGAGCCGTACTCGCCATCGGGGTTGCCGTCGTGGTGATCGCCACGGTGGCCGCGGGTGTGACCTGGGCGAGCGCGGTGCGTGATTCCGAGCAGGACGTCTGCGCGGAGTTCACCGATACCGTCGGCCTCTACAAGGGCAATAGCGTGACCATGCTCGGCGTCGATGTCGGCACCGTCTCGAAGATCGAATCGCTCGGCGATCGCATGCGGGTCACCATGAAGGTCGGCGACAAGGTGACGTTGCCCGCCGACATCCAGGCCGTCACCATGTCCAGTTCGATTGTGACCGACCGGCATGTGGAGTTGACCAAGCCGTACACCGGTGGTGCGCGCTTCGATACCGCGAAATG
This sequence comes from Nocardia sp. NPDC006630, assembly GCF_040611495.1. Lineage (NCBI taxonomy): Bacteria > Bacillati > Actinomycetota > Actinomycetes > Mycobacteriales > Nocardiaceae > Nocardia > Nocardia sp. NPDC006630. The sequence goes on along the minus strand of NZ_JBEXOK010000003.1, from coordinate 685,335 downwards.
CATTCCGCTGGACCACACCAAGACGCCCATCGGCATCAGCGAGGCGCTCGATTCCATGGGCAAGCTGGCCGGAGATCTGACCGGGCCGGGGGAGGCCAATGACACGCTGATCAATGACACCCTGACCGCCGCCGACAAGGCGATCGACGGTACCGGGCCGCAGTGGAATCAGCTGTTGCAGCGGCTGTCCGCGGTGGTCGGGGATCCGTCCCAGCGGGATGTGGTGTTCCGGCGGCTGGTGGACAATCTGGATCAGCTCACCACCATGTTCGTGAGCAATTGGCCGGATATGCAACTGGTGCTGGACAATCTGCGGGCCGGATTGCAGCTGATCGGTGAGTTCTCCACCGAATTCGCCGGCGCGGTGGATATCGCCGTGGAGTTCCTGCCGGTGCTGGCGCGCAATGCGGGTAAATACGATCAGCAGGTCTACGCACTGCTCGATCAGTATCTGCCGCAGGCGCACGACTTCCTGCAGCAGCATCAGGGTGATATCGGCAGTCTGCTCGCGCAACTGCCGCCGCTCGCCGCGCAGCTACCGCAGGCGGGTGCCCGATGAGGCGAGTACTGCTGCGGCTCGTACCGGCGCTGACCGCCGCGACCCTGCTGCTGAGCGGGTGCGGGGTGCGGGCCACCGATCTCCCCATCCCGGGGACCTATCCGAGCGGTGACACCTACACCGTCCGAATCGAATTCGGTTCGGTGCTGAATCTGCCGGACCGCGCGAAGGTGATCGCCGACGGTGTCGAGATCGGCATGCTCGACCACATCGATCTGATCGGCAATACCGCCGTCGCGACGGTGAAACTGCATACCGATGCCAAGCTGCCGAAGACCACCACGGCGGAACTGCGGCAGAGCACCATCCTCGGTGATATCCATATCGCGCTGGAGGCGCCGAAGAACGCGGACAGCGGTTTCCTGCACAATGGCGATGTCATCCCGATGTCGCAGACCGTGCCCGCCACCAATGTGGAGGACATTCTGCGGGCGCTGTCGAATATCATCACCGGCGGCCGGTGGACAGATCTGCAGAAGCTGGTGACCGACGTCAACGCGGCGTTCCCGTCCGATCCGGCCGAGCTGGACCGGATCAACAAGGCCGGGCGGGCCGCGCTCAGTGATATGGCTTCGCACACCGCCGACATCGATCGCATTCTGGCTGGGGCACAGCAGATTACGACCAAGCTCGCGGACGGGCGCCAGTCGGTGGATCGCATCCTCACGCTCGGGCCCGCGCGGGCGGCCGGTCTGGCGGATGTGCTGTTCAATGTGATCAAGCTGATCATCAGTGGTGGCCAGTTGGCGCAGAATGCGGGGGATCTGCTGCTGCCGCATATCGGCGACTTCCGCTCCATCGTCTCGATTCTCGCGCCGACGGCGGTGGCGCTCGGCAATTCCGATATCACACTGGCCGGGAATCTCGATACGTTCCACACGCTGCTGCGGGAGAAGCTGATTCCCTTCCTGAACTCACCGGATGTGCGGGTGCAGCAGGTGTCGGCCGATGCGCAGGCCGATCAGCTCATTTCGACCCTGCGCTCCATCGGGATGGTGCCATGAAACTCTCACTCTCCGGACCGGTCTCGCTGGTGCTGCTGACGATACTGACGCTGATCTGCGGCAGCTATATGGCCGTCGGCGTGCTGAATCTGGACCCGCGTCGCCAGAACAACACTGTCACAGTGCTTTTGGATTCTTCCGGCGGACTGATGAAGACCTCCGAGGTGACGCTGCGGGGCATGCCCATCGGGCGGGTGCGCGATATCGGGGCCACGATTCACGGACTGTCGGTGACGCTGGAATACGATGCGAAGTACCGGATTCCGGTGGACAGTCAGGTGCAGATCGCCAATCTGTCGGCGGCCGGGGAGCAGTTCCTCGACTTCCGGCCGACGGGAACCGCGGGGCCGTTCCTGCATGACGGCAGTATTGTGCCGAACCGGCAGGTCAAGACCGCCACGACCGTCGGTGACGCACTCGCCAAGATGGATGCGCTGACAGCGCAATTGGATCCGGCGCGACTGCAGCATCTGGCGACCACCGTGGCCGCCGGATTCCAGGGCCGCGACGCCGATGTGGCCAACCTGACCCGGGCGCTCGTCGGCACCGCGAATCTCCTGCACGACAAGCGGGATGAGATCGCGCGGCTGTACGCCAATGTGCAGACGCTCGGCGACCGTTTCGACGGCCGCGCACCGTCGCTCAGTGCCGCCGCGGGCGATATCGACTCGGCGCTGCCGGAACTGCTGCACATCATCGGCGCATTCCAGAACTACTCCTACGTCGGTGAGCATATTTTCGACGATCCGCTGGGGCCGCTGGTCACCAAGATCGACCAATACCTGTCCGAGATGGGACCCGACCTCGGGTTCATCGCCACCGCACTGAAGCCGTCCACCAGCGCCCTCAAGCCGCTGCGTGTGGATGCCGGATCGATTGTCGATCTGCTGGCCACAGTGTTCCCCGGTGATGGCGCAGCCCACGTCGGCGTCGAATTTCCTCGTTAGAGAGAAGGCAATCGTGAGTGAAACGGAAGAGCGTACGGAAGTGGTTGTGCTGGAGAAGGATTCGGTGACGGCGAGCGAGCCCGAGGCTGTTGACGCTGTCCCTGTGGTGACTGACGCGGCCCCTGTGGTCACCGACGCTGTCCCCGTGGTGACTGACGCTGTCCCCGTGGTGACTGACGCGGCCCCCGTGGTGACCGACGCGGCCCCTGTCATGACCGACACTGCCCCTGTGGTGACAGAGCCTCCGGTTGATCCGAAACCGTTGCGACTGCGGGGATTGCGCACTCGGGCCTATCCGATCGCGGTGGCCGCCGCCGCATTGTTCGCGGTCGTCGCGGTGGTCATGGGCGTGTTCTGGCACAACTCCACCGGTGATCTCGATGCGCTGCGCACCAGCAATTCCGACCGTGACCGGGCCGCCGAGGTGGCGAGCGATTACACCGTGCGCTCGCTGAACTACGACTACAAGAACCTGCCCGCTTTCTTCGACGGCGTGCAGCACGGCACCTCGGATGCCCTGCGCAACAAGTACACCCAGGTGCACGACACGCTGTCCAAGATCATGACCGGCGCGCAGGTGGTGGCGACCGGCAAGGTCGTGGGCACCTCGGTGGAGGCCAAGGGTAACGATCAGTACGCGGTGACCGTGTACGCCACCCAGCGCACCCAGAACATTCAGCAGACGGATCCGGCGACGGTGCCGAATCTGCTGCTGGTCACCGTCGCCAAGAGCGGTGGCGACTGGGTGGTCGTCGACTACGGCCCGAAGGATGGGGATGCGAAGGACGGCGGCCCGAAGGACGGGGCCGCGAAATAGTCCCGCGCACAGGCCGGCCGCCGCAGCACGAGCTTCCGCTGCGGCGGCGCCGGCAGATCATCGAAGCCGCCTACGAGGTGTTCACCGCTCACGGATATGAGGCCACCGCCATTTCGGAGGTGGCCGCGCGCGCCGGGATCGGGCAGGGCACGGTCTATCGGTACTTCGGCAGTAAACGCGAAATCCTGGATCACGTCATCGATTTCGGTGTCGAGAAGATCATGGACTCGGTGCAGATCGCGGCCTTCTTCGGCACGTCGGGCAGTATCGACGAACTGCTGGAATCGGTGCGGGCGGCGGCGGAGCGGTTCTATGGGCTGATCGAGCGGGAGCCGCAGCTGCTGCGCCTGTTCTTCGTGGAAGCCGGGGCCATCGACGACGAACTGGCGCAACGACTTCTGGGTTTCGAAGCGATGGCCGCCTCCCTGGTCGCCGTGGAGCTCGCGCGCGGCGTCGCGGACGGCTGGATTCGCGCGGATGCCGATCCGGAGGTGCTCGCGCACACCATTCTGACGCTGGTGGGTCCCGGCATGGTCCGGGAACTACTCGGCTCATCCGACCCCCGGCTGCGCGAGCGCAGCACTACAGTGATGCTGCACTTGTTGGAGAAGGCACTGCGTGCAAGAAGGGTGGCTTCGTGAGTGAGCCGGTGAAGACCGCTCGGCGGGCCGCTCGCGCGGAGCTGCGCCGCACCGAATTGGTCAGCGCCGCTTACGGTCTGGTCATGACGCGCGGCTTCCGCACCATCGGCGTGGACGATATCGCCGCCGCCGCGGGCGTCAGCCACGGCACCTTCTACAACTATTTCGACAATAAGCGCGACATCCTCGACGCCGTCATCGACCACTGCTTCGACCACATCCGCGAACGCCTCCTCGGCCCCGACGCCGACGCCGATCCGGCCACCATGGAAGCCTTCTGCGACCGCTACGCCCGCGTCATAGACCGCGGCTACGACCTCGTCGCCTCCGAGCCAGGTCTGGTGAATTTCCTACTCCTGGAAGCCTCTTCGATAGACGACGGCGTCATAGAACGCTGCCTGCACAATGCCCGCCTCTTCGGCGTCCAAGCAGTCCACCAGGTCGCCCGCGGCATGGAATACGGCTTCCTGGACCCCAACCTCGACGCGGACATAGCAGGCGAAGTCCTCCTCTCCGTCCTGGTCTCCGCCCTCTTCTCCGCCCTCCGCGCCGGCGAAGACGGCCTCACCCAAGACCGAGTTCGCCTCCAACTCATCACCTTCCTCTCCTCGGCTCTGACCGCCGACCCCTAGCTTCGGAAGGTGATGTCCCGTGGGGTCCTATGAGCCGTCCAGCCGTTCATGCGCGAGATCCGTTCTGCTCGAACAGTTCCCTGGCCACGGTCAGCGACACCAGCTTCGGTGCGAAGTCACCGATCAGCTGCTGGGCGGGGGACGGGCTGTCAGGCATGGGGTGAATCCCTTCTGTCGCAGGCGTTTTGCAGGCTCAGGATGGAGTGAGGTGCTGGGTGGCGTGGCGGTATTCGTCGTCGGTGACGTGCTCGCCCCAGGTGGTCTCGGGGGTCTGCGGATCGCCGGTGCCGTCCCAGATCGCCAGGTGGGTCATGAAGTGGTCGGCGGTCGCGCCGTGCCAGTGCCACTCGCCGGGCGGGGTGTGCACGGTATCGCCGGGCCGCATGACGATCACCTCGCCACCGCGCGAGACAACGAGCCCGATGCCCTCGGTGACGTGCAGGGTTTGCCCGAGGGCGTGGGTGTGCCAGGCGGTGCGCGCGCAGGGCGTGAAATGCACGGCATTGACTCGGGCACGCGAGGGCTCCTGGCCTTGGTAGATCTGGTCGAACCACACGTCGCCGGTGAACCACTCGGCTGGCCCCTGCACGGACGGCTGCGTGTCCAGACGCTTCATTGTCGAACTCCCTTCCGCTCTTCATGCTGATTGCTGTCAAATTGCTGGCTGATATGTAATCCGCCGGACTTGCTCACGAGTTCGAGTACACGCCGAATCCGGCGCCTGCGGGAGTGACCGCTCTTCCAGGTAACGGCAGTACCCCCTTTCCCGGGGTCGATGCGTTTACCGTGGAGAGATGGACGATCACCGGGCACAGGTCCGCGAGTTCCTCACCAGCCGCCGCGCCCGCATCACCCCCGAACAGGCCGGATTGCCCGCCTACGGTGGCAACCGCCGGGTGCAAGGGCTGCGTCGCGAAGAGGTTGCGCTGCTGGCCGGGGTCAGCATCGATTACTACGTGCGCATGGAACGCGGCAATCTGTCCGGCGCCTCCGACAGCGTGCTCGACAACCTCTGCCGCGCACTGCAACTCGACGACGCCGAACGTGCGCACCTGTTCGATCTCGCGCGCGCGTCCACACCCGTGCCTACTCGGCAGCGACGTACCACACCGGCCGCCGGGATCACCGATACGATCCAGCAGATCCTGGACGCCATTACCGACGCACCGGCCTGGGTGCGCAATGCCCGTCACGACCTGCTCGCGGCGAACTCCCTGGCACGCGCCCTGTACGCACCATTGCTCGCCGACCCCCGCCGGCCCGCCAACAATGCGCGATTCGTCTACCTCGACCCCGCATCCCAGGACTTCTTCGTCGATTGGGAACGTGCGGCCGACGACATCGCGGCAATGTTGCGTTCGGAAGCCGGCCGCCGGCCCGACGATAAGCAGCTCATCGAGCTCATCGGCGAACTGTCCACGCGCAGTGAGCAATTCCGGACGCGCTGGGCCGCACACAATGTGCGATTCCACCGGACCGGGCACAAGAAACTGCACCACCCCGTCGTCGGACGCCTCGATCTGAATTTCGAGGCGATGGAGTTTCCCGCGCATCCGGGGCTCACGCTGCTGGTGTACACGGCAGCGGCGAACACGCCGAGCTCCGACGGGCTGAAAATGCTCGCCACCTGGGCGGCAACCGAGAATCGCGATCACGACGCCGCACACCGCACCAGCGAGTAGAACGCCGAATGCCCCACTTCGCCGCGACACGTGCTGAGGGGTAAAGGCAGTGCCTGTCACCTCCGCGGGGCCGCGCTTAGCGTAGAGATATGACCGAAACCAAGATCGTCTTGAACAACGGCGTGGACATGCCGGCCATCGGCCTCGGTGTCTTCCAGACCCCGCCCGAGGCCACGACCGATGCGGTTACCGAGGCACTGCGCGTGGGCTACCGCCATATCGATACCGCCGCGGCCTATCTCAACGAACGCGAAGTCGGCGAAGGGATCCGGCGCTCGGGCATCGACCGCGACGACATCTTCCTCGAGACGAAGGTGTGGATCAGCGACTACGGCTACGACGCCACCCTGCACGCCTTCGACAAGAGCGCGGCCAAGCTCGGGGTCGAGCGGATCGACCTGCTGATCCTGCACCAGGCACTGCCGAGCCGTTTCGATCTCACCCTCGATGCCTACCGGGCCCTCGAACAGCTGCTCGCCGACGGCAAGGTGCGCGCCATCGGCGTCAGCAACTTCATGCCCGAGCACCTCGACGGCCTGCTGAACGCGACCGACGTCGTCCCGGCCGTGAACCAGATCGAACTGCACCCGTACTTCCAGCAGCCCGCGGTGCAGAAGGCGGACACCGAGCACGGCATCGTGACTCAGGCCTGGTCGCCCATCGGCGGCATCACCTCCTACCGCGACGCCCCCAAGAGCACCTTCCAGGACCCGACCCTGCTCGAAATCGCCCGGCAGCACGGCAAATCCGCCGCACAGGTGATGCTGCGCTGGCATCTGCAGCACGGCCGCTCCGTCATCCCGAAATCCACCAAACCCGCCCGCATCGCCGAGAACTTCGACGTCTTCGACTTCGAACTCACCCGCGAGCAAATCGCTGCGATCGACGCACTCGACACCGGAGTCCGCGGCGGCCCCGACCCGGACAGCATCACCCTGGAAACATTCGGCAGGGATATCCCCGAAGCCTGAGAACCCCCGGACCCAGCCAGTCGATCACCGGGTCCCGAGTTTCCACCGGGGAGGCCGGTGCCCGAGCTGCGCCATTGTCTGGACCCCATCTCCCGAGTTCAATCCGCTGATCGGCCCTCCGATGCGTGGGCCCTGGCGAGGTTGTTGCGGATGGTGAGGGTGGTGGGATGGTTGGGGCCCAGGACGCGTTCACTGTCGGTGAGGGTGGTTTCGAAGAGCGGTATGGCTTTGCCGAGTTGTCCACCCGTTTGGAAGGCGAAGGCGAGGTTGTTTCGGGAGACCAAGGTATCGGGGTGGTCGGGGCCGAGGAGCCGCAGGCGGTCGGTGAGGGTGGTTTCGTAGAGGGGTATGGCCTTGTCGAGTTGGCCTCCCGCTTGGTACGCGAAGGCGAGGCTGTTGCGGGAGATGGAAGTGCCGGGGTGATCGAGGCCCAGGATCCGTTCGCGGTCCGCGAGAGTGGTTTCGAGTGCGGCAATGGCTTTGCCGACTTGGCCTGCGGATTGATAGGCGAGGGCGAGGTTGTTCCGGGCGGTGAGGGTGGTGGGATGGTCGGGGCCGAGCACGCGTTGGCTGTCGGTGAGGGTGGTTTCGAAGAGCGCTGTGGCTTCGTCGAGTCGTCCTGCGGATCGATAGGCGAGGGCGAGGTTGTTCCGGGCGATCAGGGTGTCGGGGTGGTCGGGGCCGAGGACGCGCTCGCTGTCGGTGAGGGTGGTCCGGTGCAGGGGAATGGCTTTGCCGAGATTTCCCGCTGATCCGTAGGCCTGAGCGAGGTTGTTACGGGTGGTGAGGGTGTCGGGGTGGTCGGGGCCGAGAATGCGTTCGCTGTCGGTGAGGATGCCTTCGAGTGCGGAGACGGCTTTGTCGACTCGTCCCGCCGATGCGTAGATGGCGGCGAGGTTTGTCCGGTTGATGAAAGTGCGGGGGTGATCGAGGCCCAAGATCCGCTCGCAGTCGGCGAGGTTGAGTTCGAGCGAGCGAATTGCCTTGTCCAGTTGTCCCGCTGCGTAATACGCGAGGGCGAGGTTGTTGTGGGATACGAGGAGATCGGGATGGTCGCGCCCCAGAATCGGTTCGCTGTCGGCGAGATTGGTTTCGTAGAGGCGTATGGCTTTGTCGATTTGTCCCGCGAATCGGTATGCGCTAGCGAGGTTATTGCGGCAGGAGAAAGTGTCGGGGTGGTCGGAGCCCAGCACGCGTTCGCAGTCGGTGAGGGTGGCCTGGTAGAGGTGTATGGCCTTGGCTAGTTGTCCTGCGGATTCATATGCGTACGCGAGGTTGTTGCGGGCGACGAGAGTGTCGGGGTGGTCGGGGCCGAGGACCCGCTCATGGTCGGTGAGAGTCTCGAGTCCGAGGGGGATCGATCGGGTGACGTTGGCAGAGGTGATCATTTGCCGTACCGCCCAGCGGCGCAGTCGCAATGCGCGCGCTGGCATGGGGTCGGCTGCTCTGGTGGGTAGACGAGTGCCCCATAGGGCGTCGATATGATCGACGAGGTGAGCGCCTTCCTCGCGTCGAGTCCATGCTCGGTCCTCGCTGAAAATGTGCGCTTCCAGGAGGTCGAGTGCGCCGGCGACGAGTTCGTTTGTGGCGTTTGCGGATTCGGCTCGTTCGCGCAGGACTCGACCGGTCAGCCGGTGCATGATCACGGTGTCGGCAGCCGTCGACCACGACAGCAACGAAGCTTGTTCACATCGCTCCAGGGCTTCGTCGAGTCGGTCGTCCGGGTCGAGCAGTATGTCGCGGCGTACGCCCGCCGGTGAGAGCATTGCCAGCACCCCGATGAGCCGAGAGACCGCGGCGTCCAACCGGGGGTCATCGGTCAGTGTTTCGATGTTGTCGATCGACAATAGGATCGCCTGTGCCACCGATCGCGGGTAATCCTGGCCGGCCTTGCGGCCGAGGATTTCCGGCAGTGATCGCGCATCGAGCAGGTCCTGATAGCGCGCGTAGGTGAGGTGACGCCCGGTGATGGTCCCTGCGGCTGTCGACAACGCGAGAGGGTGATCACCCAGCACGGCCGCGAGCGCGTGCGCTCCGTCCTGGTCGGCCAGCTTGGTCGCGCCGCGGAGATAGTGGATTGCTTCCGAGCGGGTGAAGCCGGTGAGGTCGACAGTCTCACCCAATTGGTCGAAGGCGCGGTTGGTGCTGGTGATCAGGATCATTGTGCGGCCGGCGGCGGGTAGCAGTGGCCGGATTCGGTCCGGGTCGTCCGCATTGTCAAAGATCAGCAGCCCGGTTTCGCGAGAACCCGACAGATGTTCCCGGAGCCGTCGCGCTGAAATCGCTGAATCGCCCTGGGGGTCGGCGACTCCCAGACGATCGGCTATCTCGGCCAGTCCGGTCAGCGCGGTTTCGATGGTGCCGGCATTGACCCATCCCACCAGTCCGTGTCCGGTATCGATATCGTCGCGGGCCAAGGCTGCCGCGAGGTGAGTCTTGCCGGTTCCGCGCATGCCGATGACCGCCGCCACACGCGACCCGTCAAGCGCTGCGCGAATATCAGCGATTTCAGCGCGGGATACGAAATAGGCTGGCTTCTGCGGGATCTCGCCGGATATCACTCGCCCGGTGGGTCGAAGCGGCGGCACATGATCGTTGCTCGACGTTGCGGTGAGGACCTGGATTATGAAGTCACGGCCCGCTGAAGCGCCGGAGACCCCGATCAGCTGTGCGTGCTCGGCGGATGTGGCGGCGGTGGTACCGGTTATCGCCGCGGGCTGTGAGGGTGTGGCGGCTCCGAGTTGCCGGCGTGAATTCCGCTGATCTTGAGTGTGCCTTGAACTTTGGTGTCTTCGGCGATGACGGCGCTGCCACTGGAGGTGATATCGCTTATCTCGAGTTCGCCGGTTTCGACCCGGCGCAGTTGGACGCCGACGGCTTCGGCGACCTGCGGCGTGTGTTCCTGGATGAGGTTCAGCAAATGCCAGGCCGCAGTGCGGAGTTCCGGGTCGTCGGTGGCGCCGGCGTCGGTGAGTTCCTGGGCCAGGAGGGTGCGCTGGGCAGGTGCGATCGGGTGTGCTTCCAGCACGCTCACATCGACGGTCTGGTAGCGGTGGGTGATGAGTGTCTTGACGGCCTGGTAGGCGTCGGTGACGGCCTTTTTGGTGGTGTCGGTCAAACCTGCTGCTGCGCCGGCCGCGATCGCCGCGGCGATCATCGTCACTGGATCCATCCGCTCGAGCCTCCCCTTGATCTGTTGCCGGTTCATCGGCGAAACCCGGCCGTGAACCCTTGACGTCTCAGCGATACTAACCGTGTTCGGCTGTGGCGCTGGTTGTTTGGGTTCGTGGTGGTTCGGCTCGGTGTTGGCGCTCATGCCCGCTTCGGTCGCCGCCGATAGGGTGGATGGGGGGCGGTATTCGGACACCGCGACAGAAGTGCCGCATAGGAGGTTGGCGTGAATCCTGTTTTGTCAGAGGCTGGTTCGAAGATCGCATTGACCGGTGTTCGCGTTTTCGACGGTCGGGAGCTCGGGGAACCGGCCACCGTCGTGATCGACGGGGACGTTATCGGCACCGATCCCGGCGGGGCGGAACTGATCGACGCGGGTGGTGCGATTCTGCTGCCGGGGTTCATCGATGCCCATATTCATCTGCACGGCCCGCAGACCCTGACGCAGTTGGCCGACTACGGCGTGACCACCGGGCTCGATATGGCGACCTGGCCGCCGGAACGGCTGGCGGCGCTGCGAAAAGAGTCCGGTGCCAGCGATATTCGCAGTGCGGGCACCCCGCTGATCGGTGCGGGCGGTATGCACGCCAGGGTGCCGGGCATGTCCGATGCGGCGATCATCACCGATGCGGATCAGGCCGATCGCATGGTGGCCGAGCGGGTCGCCGCGGGGTCGGATTACGTGAAGATCGTGCTCGAGGCGCCGGGCGGCGGCGGACCCGATGCGGACGTGGCCGCGGCCGTGGTGCGCTCGGCGCATGCGCGTGGCCTGCGGGTTGTCGCGCACGCGGCATCGCTCGGCGCCTACCTCACCGGTCTGGACGTCGGCGCGGACATCCTCACCCACGTGCCGAGGGAGGCGGAAGTCGCTGGGGCCGATGTGCGGCGCATGGCTGAACAGGGCGGTATCGCGGTGCCCACCCTCGTCATGATGGAGGGCATCGCCAATGCGCTGGGCAGCGGCGGGATCGAGTACTGCCTCGCGACGGTCGGCGCACTGCATGCCGCGGGTGTGCCGGTCCTGGCGGGCAGCGATTCCAACGACCAGGTCGGGGTGCCGTTCCAGCCCGAGCACGGTGCCGCCCTGCACCGTGAGCTCGAACTGCTGGTCGCGGCGGGCTTGACCCCGGCCGCGGCCATTCGCGCGGCAACCAGCCTGCCCGCCAAGCATTTCGGACTGACCGATCGCGGCGTGATCGCACCGGGAATGCGCGCCGACCTGGTATTGATCGATGGCGACCCGCTGGCGGATATCCGCGCGACCCGTGCGATCACTCGGGTCTGGTGCGCGGGGAATGAGCACGCACTACGCGGGTGAAGTCGGTCTCTGCGGTCGGGTATCGATCGGACGCGGCGGATATAGCCACGCCAACACCATCTCTGACCGCCTGCATTTACGGCAGCCACCGCAGCGCAGACGCCTCGCGAACATGCACCAGGACATCGAAAGCGGCTGGCAGATCGGCGAACACCAGATGCGCCGCGGCATCGTTCGCCGGGTCGTAAATGCCGCTGATCACCCGCATTTTCACCGGCCCGAGCGCACCGTGGTGGCCGCGCAGATCCACCCAGTGCGCCGCAGGTTCGGCCACGCCCAGCACGGCGTCGAGGAAGTCCGCGGGCGGCGCGGGAACATCGACGATACCGAGGTCGCCGTGGTGGAATCCGATCGCCACCGAGGCGTACCGCGCGCCGTAATGCTGCCGCAGCACACTGCCGGCGGTGGGATGGTCGCCGGACCCGGTGGCGAGGGCGGAGCTGTGGGCGATGCCGTCCCAGTAGACGATTCGCCGCCCGGTCCGCGTCTGATAGTCGATCATCGCGGCGCCCCAGAGATCGTCATCGCCGACGAACGACCCGCGCCCCGCGACGCTGCGCTCGTGGAAATCGACAATGAGCCGCAGACGGGACCGGACGTCCTCCGGCACCCCGGCCAGTGAATTCAGCAGGGCCGCAGCGTCTCGCGCATCCTCCTGGAACGCCCGCCCCGGGTGGATTCCGCGTGCGCGCTGCACATGCTCGTCGGTGGTGTGCGCACTCCGGATCGGTTCGAGATGCGCGGAGATCTCGGCCAGCCGGTCCGGTGCGATCCGCCGCACGGCATCCAGCACCACGTCGTAATCCGCCGAATTCGCCTGTGCGGGTTTGACCGCGATGATCCGGACCGGATCCGCGCCGTGCTCGCGGTTGAAGTCGCGAATCCACTCCAGCGCCGCGGCCGTCTCGGCGGTCCGCCACGGCCGCCACGCCGTATCGAGCGCGGCCTGCGCGGTCCCTTCCCCGGTCAGCACGAAATGGTCGAGAACGGCGGCGACATCGGCGCTGTCCTGCAGTGCCACAGCGCGAAAGCCATACTGCTGCACCAGAATGCGGAACAGTCGATCGCGCACCTCGAAGGTCTCCTGCGCGAACCGCGTCGATTCGCCGATGCCCACCACGGCCGCCTGCGACAGGGAGCGCGCAATCTCCTCGAATGCGGTGTCGTCGAGGGGACGGAGAGCCGACGGCAGGTCGGACAGAGTGATGCCGGTCGAAGGTGCTGCCGGACTGGAGATCGCGTTCATGAGCCCAACTGTCCTAGCTCGACTTAGGTTGAGGTCAACCCGATGTGACCGGCCGCACTGGGCGTAGTCGTCGATCGTCGGGCCGCAGCGCCCAGGACACCACCGTCAGCACTGCGAGCACGGCCAGGATCCACAGCTCGCCGAGCGCATATCCGGTGGTCAGATGGGAGGCCATCGCGCTGGTGTAGACGAAGAAGGTCCCCGCATAGGCCCACTCCTTGACCAGCGGAATACGCGGCGCGAGCAGCGCCAGCGCCCCCAGCACCTTCCATACGCCCAGCAGCACCAGGAAATACGTCGGATAACCCAGATGCGTCACCAGATCCCGGACGTACTGAATCCGTGCGATATCCCAGATTCCGCCGACCGCCCCTTCGGCGCAGATCAACACCGTCGCCGTCCAGTAGGCGTACCGACGGTAGCCAGTCCAGCCCGTCATCACTCCATTGTGGCGCAGAATCGTTCCGGAGTCCGGCTACTTGACCAGCGTGAACTGCATGATGTCCAGGTGCCCGGCGTGGAAGTAGTGCGCACAGCCGGTGAGGTATTTGACGTAGCGGGCATAAACCTCCTCGGAGGTGAGGCGCACGGCCTCGGTGTGATGGGCCTGCAGGGCCGCGGCCCACAGATCGAGCGTGTGCGCGTAGTGCGCCTGCAGTGAATGGATGCGCTGGGTGTGGAATCCGGCGGCCCCGGCGAGTCCGGTCACCGTGGAGGGCTGGGGGAGTTGCCCGCCGGGGAAGATCTCCCGCTTCATGAAGATGTGGAAGCGGGCATCCTCACGGGTGACGGGAATGTTCAGCGTGCGCAGTTCCGCCAGTGTGCGGCCGATGATGGTGTGCAACAGCAGCCGTCCGTCCGCGGGCATCATGGCGTGGCAGCGGGCGAAGAATTCCGGATAGCGCTCCTTGCGGAAATGCTCGAAGGCGCCGATGCTCACGATCCGATCGGCCTTGCCGCGGAACTCCTCCCAACCCTGCAGCCGCACTTCGGCATCGGTGATGCCGAGCCGGTCCAGCCGCGCCCGGGTGTAGTCGAACTGGTTGCGGCTCAGGGTGAGTCCGATCACCCGCACCCCGTAGTGCTGTGCGGCGCGAATCATCGTTGCGCCCCAACCGCATCCGATATCGAGCAGGGTCATGCCCGGCTGCAGCCGCAGCTTCCCGAGTGCGAGATCGATCTTGGCCTGCTGGGCCTCCTGCAGGCTCATGGTGGCATCGGGGAAGTAGGCGCAGCTGTAGGTCATGGACGGGTCGAGGAACAGTGCGTAGAAATCGTCGGAGACGTCGTAGTGCGATTGGACTTGCCGATAGAACGGCGCGAGGTCGGGCATGAGGGGTGCTCCTGAATTCGGTGTACGCCAGGAGATACGGAGTGCGGCGGTGGTCCGTTCTAGATCTATGACACACCGGCGACTCGCCGACTGTTTCACTCCGAGTTTCCCATTCGACCCCGCCGCGACCGGCGCTGCTGCTTTCCTGAAGGGGGTCAGCATCGTTGCAGCAAACACAATTCGGAGGTTGGGGAGCGGCCATGCACCGCACAGGATACGAAGTGGTTCGCTCGAGCAGACCCTGGTTGTGGACGGCCCTCGCGGCGGCCGTGGTGGTGGGGACAGTAACGTGGGTCATGCGTCCCGAGCCCGTCGCCTGCCGCTCGGCGGCGCCGATCACCACCGTCCGCACCGAGCCCGCAGCAATAGCTCCCAGTTCGGTTACCACACAGCAGCTCCCGCCCCCGCCCCCGCCCCCGCCGCCTGCGCCGCAACCGCAGCTCGCACAGGCCCGCTTCTACGCCTTCAGTCCCGGCGTGGCGTGCTCACTGCCGGATCTACCCCTCGATGGTTACTACGTCGGCGTACCGACCGGTGAATACGCCGACTCCTCACCCTGCGGCACCTACGTCAATATCGACGGCCCCCTCGGCAGCGTGCGCGCACAGATCGTGGACCGCTGCCCGGGTTGCGCACCGCACCAATACGATCTGAGCCGAGCCGCCTTCGAGGCCATCGCCGACAGCTCCGACGGTGTGGCGCAGATCAAGATCAGTCAGGTGGTCGACCCGAATCCCGCACCGGAACTGTTCTACCGGGTGCAGCAGGGCTCGTCGGCGGACTGGATCGGGGTGCTCTTCTCCGGTGGCGGCAACTCCCTGCGCGCGGTCGACCTGCATTCGGATGCGGGCGGCGACTGGAAGCCGCTGCACCGCGGTTACGACAACTACTGGACCATTTCGGGCGCCGGTCCGGGCCCGTTCACCGCCCGGGTCACCGATGTCTACGGCCACACCGTGGAGGTCCCGGGCATCACCGTCACACCGGGGCAGTTGCGCTACACCGGAATTCGGCTCTACGACCCGGATCCGCCACCGGCCACCACGGTGGCCGCGCCGCCGCCACCGGTGGTCGTCACGACTGTGGTCCCGGCCCCATCGCACTGCAATTCGTGACGCGACGTACTCCTGCATCACACCGGGATTATGGCATCATCAACTGAAACGTGTTTCATTTTTGACCGTTGATGCGGCTTCCCGGGAGGCATTCGATGACGAAACCCAGCTCGGACTATTCCGAGGCGACCGAGTCCGGTGAGCGCCGGCGCAACCGCCGGCTGTCGCCGCGCATTTCGCGCTTGACCGAGGTTCCGCAGGGGGCGATGGTCGAGCTGCCCGGCCGGGGCAGCGCCTATGTGGTGGACCTGGCGGGCCCTGCCGCCGATTCGCCGACCATCCTGCTGCTGCACGGTATGGCCACCACCGCCATGCTCAACTGGTTCCCCTCGCTGCGCGAGCTCAATGAGCTCTACCGTGTGGTGCTCTTCGATCAGCGCTGGCACGGGCACGGAATCCGTTCCGAGCGTTTCGATCTCGACGATCTGGCCGATGACGCGATCGCGGTGGCCGAGGTGCTCGGCCTCGATCGCCCGGTGCTGGCCGGCTACTCCATGGGCGGCGTCATCGCGCAGCTGGCCGCGCACCGGCATCCGGACAAGGTCGGCGGAATAGTGCTGGCCGCCACCACCTATCGCTTCCAGGAGACCCGCCGCGAGCGGGCCTTCCACAAGACCTGGGGCCTGCTGGCGGCCTCCTTCGCCGACACGGCCCTGCGCCGCACGGAATTGCACAAGCAGAAGCTCCCGGTGCTGCCGCAGGCGTCGTGGCCGGTGGGCCGGATGGATCGCTGGGCCATGGCGGAGATGCGCAGTACCAGCGGCTGGGCGCTGGCGCAGGCCCTGGCGGTACTGGGTAATTTCGATGCGACGGAATGGCTCTCGACGCTGAAGGTGCCGACGGCGGTGGTGATCACCACCCGAGATCGGGCCCTGCCCGTCTACCGGCAGCTGGAGATGGCGAAAATGATTCCGGGAGCGGAGATCTTCCTCGCGAAGGCCGGTCACGCGGCCTGCGCACTCGAGGCGGACGTCTTTGTCCCGGTATTCCTCGAGGCCTGTCAATCGGTGGTCGGGCGGCTCTAGGCGCTGAGGCTCAGTGCTTTTCGCCGGCTGCCTTGAGCAGCTCGGCGATCACCTCGGGGACGGCGTCGGCGATCTTCTCGACATCGGGCACCAGTTCCTTGGCGGCGATGAAGCCGAAGTCCAGGTTGCCATTATTGGAGATGACGGTGGCGGTGAGCCCGGCGCCGTGGAATACCGGCCCGAACGGATACATCGAGGACACCCGCACGCCCAGGAAGTACATCGGGAAGTTGGGCCCGGGCACATTCGAGACCACCAGATTGTGCACGACCGGATGGTGCGAGGCCAGCTTCAGCGAGGAGTACGCGCGCGCCGCCAGCTGAAAAGTGTTGGGCGGGGCGTACTTCGCCCAATCCTGCAGGAAGTCGGCGCCGATGAGATCATGCTCCTCCTTGGCCCCGCGATTGTCCGCGGCAATCGCCTGCAGGCGTTCCACCGGATCGGCGAGATCGGTATAGAGCCGCGCGAAAATGGTGGAGACCTTATTGGTGCCCGCCTCGTGCCGGGACGTTTCGTGCACCGAAACCGGAACCGAGGCGATCAGTGAGGTTTCCGGCAGCTCATCGTGCAGTTCGAGATAACTGCGCAGCGCCCCGCCGACCACGGCGAGCACCACATCGTTGACCTTGACGCCGAACGCGGACTTTATCTCCTTGATATCAGCCAGGTCCGACTGCACGAAGGAGATCGAGCGATGCCGGGTGATTGCGTGATTGAACGGGGTGCGCGGTGCGGTGAACGGCAGTGCCATACCCCGGGTCTCGCCGCTGCCGCGCCGGCGCTGCACCAGCCCGGTCAGAATTCCGACGGTCTGCGGCATCATGCCGAACATGCCGAGCTTGCCCGGGAATTTGGCCAGGCCCTCGGCGGCCAGCACCAGATCATTCGGTTCCGCTTCGGCAGCAGGGGTTTCGGCGGGTGGCGAATAGGTCACGCCCGGCTCGAGATCGCACAGGTGCATCATCATATTGGTGCCGGTGATGCCATCGACGATGGCGTGGTGGTACTTGGAGATGACGGCGACCTTATGGTCCGGGAAGCCCTCCACCACCCACATCTCCCAGAGCGGGCGGGTGCGATCCAGCGGCCGGCCTGCGATATCGGCGGTGATCTCCGCCAGTCCCCGGCGGCCGCCCGGTGCGGGCAGGCCGACCCGGCGCACGTGGTAGTCCAGGTCGAAGTGGGAATCCTGCACCCACACCGGATGATCGAGATTGAACGGCACATTGTGCAGGCGGCGGGTCATGGCGGGAATGAGGTACAGCCGCCGGCCGAGTTCGGCTTTGAAGCTGTCGTAGTCGAATTCGCGTCCGTCCGCGGTGGGGTCGAGTATCAGCAGTGCGCAGACGTGCAGGAGTTGGGTATCCGTTTCGAGGTAGAGGAAGCTCGCATCGAGTCCGGTAAGTCGTTCCATACCAACACCCTATGAGAACTGGTTCTACTTTGCGCCCCGATTGCGGGGACCCGAAGGACCGTTCCGAGGCCGGTTCGTTGCCTCAAAATAGCTTGTAGAGTGCAAGTTTCGCAGTGATACAGATGCACACCAATTGGGTATCTCTCCGGTAGGACTCGTTGCCGCACAGTCGCCTTCTCCCTACCTTGGGTCACATGGCCCGGCGATTTGTCACTTGTCACTGACAAGAGTCACCGGGCCTCTCACAACGGCGTGAGAGGGTGAGAACAATGGGCGACCGAAGGGTTGTGCTGACTGGAAAGTGGCGTATAGCTTGGGTTCTCGCCGCCATATTGTTGGTGGCGAGTGTGTTCTTCCCACTACCTCGGGCCCACGCGGACGCATGTACCGACGTGGACGTGGTCGTGGCGCGGGGCACGGGCGAACCGGGCTGGCTCGGCGACGCGGTCGGCGATCCGCTATACGGAATGCTGCAGGACCGGTTGCCCGTGAGTACGAGTGCGTACTCCGTGAACTACCCGGCGGACTACAGCTTCAATCTGGGCGCGGGATCGGCGGATCTGGTGGGGCACTTGGCCGCTCAGGCGGCGGCCTGCCCGGCGCAGCAGTTCATTCTGGTGGGGTACTCGCAGGGTGCGGCGGTTGTGCACGCGGCACTGGGCACCGGCGCGGTGTCCTGGTATCCCGGCCGGGTGCAGCTGCCCGGTGACCTCGGCGACCGCGTCGCGGCAGTTCTGCTGTTCGGTGATCCCATGCGGGCCATCGGCTGGAATGTGCCGGGGCCGTTCATGTCTCGCACCGGTGACTGGTGCACCGGCGGCGATCCCATCTGCGGGGCGGGTGTTGATGCCAATGCCCACGTCGCCTATGGGAGCAGCTTCGTCGGCGCGGTGAACTTCGCGGCCAACCACGTCGGCTGAAGCCAGGGGAGGGGGTGGCCCCAACTCTCGGGAGCTCTCAGCTGTTGCGCCCCTGAAACCCCTTGCATCCGAACAGTTCGGCCCGGTGCGAATCTCGCACCGGGCCGAATGCTTTTGCGCGGGAGGCGTTACCAGTGCAGTCCCGGAATCCGGTTGGCAATGCGGGCCGCCGGGGCGGGCAGGCCCATCAGCGGTTGCACGATCGGCGCCAGGGCCAGCAGCGGGCTGCGCGATTCCTTCTTCTCGGCCGGTGCGGCGTCGCCGTCGCGAACCGGCTTGGTGGCCTTGGAATCTCCGAACATGTGGAAGCCCTCCGAGAGGATGGCGCGCTTGACCGACGGCATGACCATATCCACGATCTGGGCGAAAGTGCCGATGGGCGTATCGATGCGGCTGGGCCGGTGCTCCAGCGCCCGCACCACGATATCGGCGGCCTGATCGGGGGAATGCACCGGAATGGACTTGTACAGGTCAGTCGGCGCGATCATGGGCGTGCGCACCAGTGGCATCCGCACCGAGGTGAAAGTGATACCGGCATCGGCATTCTCGACCGCCGCGATCTCGCTGAAATTGTCCAGCGCCGACTTGCTCGCCACATAGGCGGCGAAGCGCGGCACCTTCGTCTGCACCGCGATGGAGGAGATATTGACGAAGTGCCCGAAGCGGCGCTCCCGCATGGACGGCAGCAGAGCCAGGATCAATCGCACCGCACCGAAGTAGTTGACGGCCATGGTGCGCTCGAAATCGTGCATGCGATCGGTGGAATTGAGCACCGAGCGGCGGATGGAGCGGCCCGCGTTGTTCACCACGAAATCGACGTGATCGTGGTCGGCGAGCACCTGCTTGACGAGCAGCTCCACCGACTTCTCGTCGGTGATATCGCAGATGTAGGCTTGGGCCGCACCGCTTTCCGCACGCACCGCCGCGGCGGCCGCATCCAGATCCTCGGGTGTACGCGCCACCATGAGCACGGTCGCCCCGCGCTTGGCGACCGCGTGCGCGGTGGCCAGGCCGATGCCGGACGACGCGCCGGTGACCAGCACGATGCGCTCCCGCAGTGGTTCCTTGCCGCCGCGGCGGGCGCGATCGGGGTCCAGGTGCGCCTCCCAGTAGCTCCACAGCTCGGCGGCGTAGGTGTCGAACTTCGGCACCTCGATGCCGGTGCCGCGCAGCTGGGCCCGGGTGAAGTCGGAGGAGAAGGCCGAGGCGAAGGCGGTGTGCGGGGCGACCTCGGCGGGAATGCCGAAGCGCTCGAGCACGAAATCGCGCACCGCCGGAACGCCGGGCAGTCCGCCGAGGGCGTGCAGCGCGGCATGGCTGCCGGGCAGCGTGCCGAAGCCGGCGGGCGCGCCGGCGGCGCGGGCCAGCGCGGCGTAGATCTGGCCGAACGGCTGCGGCTCCGGATTGGTGAGATGGAAGGTGCGGCCGATCAAACCCGGCTTGTTGACGAGTTCGACCATGGCGGCCGCCACATAGTCCACCGGAACGATATTGGTGGCGCCCAGATCGGGCAGTGGCATCGGCAGTTCCGACGGCAGTGCGGCCAATCCGGCAATGGCGGGGAAGAAGTAGTACGGCCCGTCGATCTTGTCCATCTCGCCGGTGCGGGAATCGCCGACCACAATGGCCGGGCGGTATACCCGCCAGCGCAGGCCGCGGCTTTCGCGCACGAGTTTCTCGGCCTCGAATTTGGTGCGGTGATAAGGCGAATCGAGACGCTGCCCGAGATCGAAGTCGTCCTCGAAGAACTTGCCCTTGTGATCACCGGCGACGGCAACCGACGAAACGTGGTGCAGCACCGCCCCGATTTCGGTGGCCAGCTCCACTACGGCGCGCGTCCCCTGCACGTTCGCGGCGTAGGTGCTGTCCTCGTCGGCGGTCATATCGTAGATGGCGCCCAGGTGGATGACATGGTCCGCGCTGGGTGCGTCCAGCTCGCCGGTAATGCCGTCGCGCAGTCCGAGTCCGGGTGCGGTGAGATCACCGACCAGCGGGAACACCCGATCCTCGGCGCCCCAGCCGAGGGCCATCTCGTGCAGTTTGGCGACCGACGCCTCACGAACCAGTGCATGGACAACAGCGTGCGGGTCGCGGTCCAGCAGACCGGCGACGACGCGACGGCCCAGGAACCCGGTACCGCCCGTGACGATGTAGGAAACCATCGTCCCCTCCTTAATGTACGAACATGTTGGTGCTCAACGTTGTTCGTCCGACATGCGTCGGTGGATGTGGACGATGAATAGAGAACGGCCCCCTAGCAGAATGTCGGGCCGCGGTAGGAACACCATCGTGCCTAACTGGTGAGTAACTTTACGGGGCGCTCAAAGCGCCTTCAACCGAAACGGGGATTTCCGGCATGTGGGACTGGTCACCCGGTAGCAATTCGAGTGTTTGTGTGTGACAACGGGTTTGGTGTAACCGTCGGTGCACTTAGTTATTCGGACGCAACTGGTCAATTGTCCTGTGTGGCCGGTCACGTGATTTTGCCCGAATCGCCCGGCTGAGCGGTACACGGATCCGCGCGTGTCTTATATGCCCGATCTGACGTTATGGTGTTTCGGTCTCGTCAGGAAAGAGCAGGCGATTGGAGCTGACACTCATGCCCGTCACGTTCTGGTACTCCCGAATCGTGTTCAGCGTGCTCGAGTTCTGGAACAACCTCGGCTACGAGATAGCCGGCGATCAGTACATCGCCGGCAGCGGCTTCGCCCGCGATGACCTCGGCTTCCGCAACTTCGTCGCCGACGGCGTGGTCTTCCGCCCCGGGCACTGCCCGGCGAAGAACAGCACCGTGCACGATCCCGCCGACCTCTGCGCCGTCGTGCAGGCCGTCCACGGGGAGAGTCAGGTCGGCGAGGCCATCGACAAACTGCGGGTCTACGCCATGCTCGGCATCCCCACCTACTGGATCGTGCGCGGCGACCAGGATTCCGACGATCTCGACGGCTTCATCAGCATGTACGAGCTGGTCGGCACGGACTACAAACTGACCGGCAGCCGCCGCGTCTCCCAGCTGCCGCAACCCGAGCAGCTCTCGATCGAGCGCGTGGCCGCCGCGGTCGAACGACTGGGCAGACCTAGAGTGTGAGCCCGTAGGTATCGGATGCGTTTGTGCGGTAGAAGAATTCGGCTTCCTGATCGGTGGCGTCGGTGCTGACCATTTGGTCGACGGTGGCCAGCAGCTCCGGATAGCTGCCCGCGATCGTCTCGACGGGCATATTCGAGCCGAACATGAGCCGGCGCCAGCCCCAGAGGTGGACGCTGCTCTCCAGCCAGAAGCCCAGCGACTCCCAGCTCAGGTCGGGGCAGATCAGGCCCAGCCCGGAGACCTTGCACAGCCACTGGGTTTCCTTGGCGGCCAGGGAAAGCGCATTGTGCCAGGCGGTGCGGTCGTCGGGGGCGGTGCTCCTGGGCAGCCCGAGGTGTTCGAGCACCACCCGCAGGTTCGGGTATCCGGCGAGGAAGTCGATCCAGTCGAGCATGTCGTCCGGGCGGGTGACCAGATCGAAGACGGCATCACGATCCTGCAGCCAGTGCGCGATGGTCTCGGCGGCGGGCGTGGCGGGGGACAGGCCCTGGAAGACCCGGATGCCGCGGAAATGCGCGCTGCGGGACTGCTGTTCGAGATGGTCCAGCAGGTCGGCCGCCGCAAGCGTGGGGTCCACGGTGGCCACCAGCGCGAAAGGCCGCTTGTCGGCGGCCGCAATCTCCTCGATCCAGCGGGTCTCGGCGAGGTAGGCCTGCGGCGCCGAGGTCGCGGAGACGTGCACC
Organism: Nocardia sp. NPDC006630; assembly: GCF_040611495.1. NCBI lineage: Bacteria > Bacillati > Actinomycetota > Actinomycetes > Mycobacteriales > Nocardiaceae > Nocardia > Nocardia sp. NPDC006630. Next base: position 662,769 of record NZ_JBEXOK010000003.1, on the reverse strand, counting down.
AGGCCGGCGATCTCGGCGCCCGCGGCGCGGTCGTAGTCGGGCAGCAGGAAGCGGCGGCCCAGATCGGGCTGTCCTGCGGCGCTGCCGAAGTCGCGTAGCTGCGGGTACCAGGGATGGGCCGTCGTGTCCCAGAGGTGCAGGTGGGCGTCGACTATGGGGAGGGTGGGCATGGTGGCGTCTCCTTCACTGCATGGTGATGCCGCCGCTGACGCTGATCAGCTGGCCGGTGAGGTAACTGGCTTCCGGGCTCGCCAGCCAGCAGATGAGGGCCGCGACCTCATCGGGCCGGCCCAGGCGTTTCATCGGAATGGCCTTCTGGAGGGCTTCGAGCTTGCCGCGGTGCTGCGCCATGGTGTGGGTGACCATTCGGCCCTCGATGGGGCCGGGACACACCACATTGACCGTCACCTCGTGCCGGGCGACCTCGCGAGCCAGCGATTTGGCAAAACCGAACAGCCCCGATTTCGAGGCGGCATAGGCGGATTCGCCCGCGGCGCCGGCGCGCGCGCCGTCCGAGGAGACGAAGACCATGCGTGCCCCGGATGCCTGCTGCAGGGCGGGCAGCAGGTGCTGGGTGAGCTGCATGGGGCCGCGCAGGTTCACCTGGTGCATGAGGTCCCAGTGCGCGACTGTGCTGTCCAGGAACGGCTCCACGATCGCCGCGCCCGCACACTGCACCAGCGCCGAGATACTGCCGCGCACCGCGTGCGCGGCGGCCTCGATACTGTCGTCGCTCCTCAGATCCAGGTGCAGCGCACTGGCTTTGGGACCGAGCTCGGCGGCCAGCTGCTGCGCCGCCGCCACATCGATATCGGCGATGATCACCTCGCGCCCGGCCGCCGCCAGTCGCCGCACCACCTCGCGGCCGATATCGCCCGCACCACCCGTCACGAGAGCGCCGCCAGCGCCATCGCCTTCACCCACAGCCTCACCCGTCATCAGATATTTGCGCGGATACCCCCTCGTTCACGAGGAAGAAGCGCCGTCCTCCATTCCGTGTCGGTGGTCGCGGTTAAATTATCAGGCGTGGATGAGTTGGTGCGGTACAACTTTCGCTTGCGGCCGGGCCGCGCTGCGGAATCTGCCCTGCTGGCCGAGTGGCATCGCTGCCGGTTCCTGTGGAATGAGGCGGTCAATCTGCAGAAGTCTGGGAACAAACCGACCTTCAGCAAGCTCAGCAAACTCCTGACCGAGGCCCGCGGGCGCAATTCGTGGCTGCGGGACGGGTCGCAGGTCGCGCAACAGCAGACGCTGCGGACCTACGCGCAAGCGCTCGCGCAGTCGTTCACAGTGAAGGGTCGAGGGCGGCCGAAAGTCAAGTTGCGCAAGATGACCCCGGTGTCGTTGGAGTACACGCGCCGCAACTTCGGCATCCGTGACGGTCGTCTCGTGCTGGCGAAGGGCGTCAGTATCCCGGTGGTGTGGTCGCGGGAGTTACCGTCCGAGCCGTCGAGTGTTCGGGTGACTCAGGATTCACTCGGGCACTGGTATGCCTCGTTCGTCGTCCGCCGCCCGACCGAGTCCGCCGCGCCGGCACACGGCGGTATCGGCATCGACTGGGGCGTTCGTGTCACTGCCACCACAACCGAGCCCTTGTTCGATTTGCCGTACCTCGGCCACCGCAAACGCTGCGCGGCCGAGCTGGCCCGAGCGCAACGCACGGTGGCTCGCCGGCGACGAGGCAAGCGTGGCCCACAATCGCGCGGGTACCAGCGAGCCGCTCGTCAGGCTGCGAAACTGCACAAGAAAGCGGCCCGGCAAACCCAGCATGATTCGCGGGTGTGGGCGAAAAGTATTGTCGAGAAATATGAGTTGATCGCGGTAGAGGACTTCGAGCCGAAGTTTCTGGCGAAGTCCTCGATGGCACGTAAGGCCGCGGACGCGGCGATCGGCGCGGGCAAGCGGGAGTTGATCGTGCATGGCAAGCGGGCCGGCCGGAAGGTGGTGTTGGTGCGGCCCGCCTACACAACTATGACGTGTTCGAGGTGTTTCGCGAGAGCCAAGCAGCAGCTCGAACTCGGAGACAGAACTTTCCGATGCCACCGCTGCGGGTTCAGCGCCGACCGGGATCGGAACGCTGCCAGAGTGATTCTGGCTGTGGCAGAGCGCGGCCACACACGTGTCGATGATGTAAGACATTCGGATCACCCTCTTAGGACGGGTGATCCGAATGCGGTCTGAGCGTGGAATCCTCGCCTACCGGCACGGAAGCGTTAAGAATAGTCTTTCAGCGACTGACTTGCGACACAACTTCGGCGATTCGAGTGCGAAATTCCTCCGGGGCGAAGGTCGCGGCGTGCTTGCGGATGGTGTCCCGGTCGTAGTCCAGGGGGTCGAAAGCGCGCATGGCACGGGCGAATCCGGCGACGACCTGCTCATCCGTACCGTGCGCTATGTGCTCGCCGGAGACGCCGGGAATCACCGTGTCCAGCGCCCCGCCCTCGCCGACCGCGAGCACCGGCGCCCCGCAGGCCATGGCCTCCACCGGAACGATGCCGAAATCCTCCACGCCGGGCATGAGCAGCGCGCGGCAGCGGCGGTACATATCGAGCAGCACCTCGTCGGAGGCCGGGCCCAGGAAGGTGGTCTCGGGACCGGCCAGGGTTTCCAGCTGGCGGCGAAAACGCCCGTCGCCCAGGATCACCAGTCGTACCCCGGCCCGCTGCGCCGCGAGAATGGCGAGATCGGGCCGCTTGTAAGGGACCAGTCGCCCGGCGAAGAGGAAGAACTCCTCCCGCTCGATGCTGGGGTCCGGGGAGAAGCGCTCCACCCGGACCGGCGGATTCACCACCGATGCCGGAATGCCCCACCAATCCCGCACCCGCTCGGCCACCGCCTGCGAGTTCGCGACCACATGTGCCAGCCGGGGCGCGGCCCGCAGCTCATGATGCCGGGCCAGTGCGCCCAGCGCCGTCAGCGCCAGCTGTCCGGCCGGACCGCCGCCCTCCTGCGCCCGGAATGCCTTGTCCCACGCCCACCGTGCCGGACTGTGCACATAGGCCACCACCGGCGCGGTGGTCGCGAATGCCGCCTGGGTCGCGAAGGCGTGATGGCTCACCACCACGGCGTCGTAATTCTCCGCCAGCGGCAGTCCGCGCAGCACCCGCGGTACGAAGGGCAGCAGCGGTGCGTGCGATCTGCGCCCGGTTGCCGCGTAGGCCCGCGACAGCCACGTGTGATGCAGCGTCCCGATCGGCTGATCGGCCCCGGTGGGTGCACCGCTGGTAGCGGAAAAGCGTTCGCCCGCAGCAGTGTCGGTGGATCCGGTGTCCTCGGAGGACATGCTCGCCGCCGCCAGCAGTGCCAGCGTGCAGGGTTCGTCGACGATGGGCGCGAAGACCGGCGCACCCGGCCAGGTCTTCATGAATTCCGCGACCACCGCCTCCGAACCGCCGTACTCGGTGAACCGCTCGTGGACGATCGCAATGCGCGGCGCATTCATCGGTGTGTACCTCTCACAGATCCGGCAGGCGGCGAGGGAAAGCAGTGCGGCGCAGGGCGGGAGCCACGGGCCGGCCGTTGAGCAGGCCGTCGACGGTCCCGTGTTCCAGGGCTTTGCGGTAGACGACGGCGGCTTCCGCGCAGGCGTCTACGGTGTGGTCGATATCGGCATCGGTGTGCGCGGCGGACACGACGAAGGACTGCCCCAGCACGCCGCGCTCGAGGAGCTCCTGCAGGAAGAGCGTCCGATAGGGCTGGGACGGTAGGCCTTCCGGGTCCTTGGTATGGAAGACCAGACAGGAGGGGCGACCCAGGACCCGCAGGTGTTCGCCGATACCGAGCTCGGCCGCGATGGCATTGACCCCGTCGGCAAGTCGCCGTCCGGCGTATTCCATCCGGCCGATGGGGTCGGTGGTCCGGTACGCCTGCACGACCGCGCGAAACGCTGCGAGAGAGCCGGTTTCGGGTCCGTGGGTGGTCGAGAGCAGGAACACCCGGTCGGCGTCGGTCCGCAGCCCGCCCAGCTCCATGTATTCGCGCTTACCGGCGAGCGCCGAGAGCGGAAAACCATTGCCCATGGCCTTGCCCCAGCAGGACAGGTCGGGCCGCACGCCGTAGAGCTGTTGTGCGCCACCGGAGGACCACCGGAACCCGGTGATCATCTCATCGAAGATGAGCAGCGCACCGTGCCGGTCACACAGTGCCCGAACGCCTTCCAGGAAGCCCGGTGCGGGTTCGGCCAGCGCCGTGCCCTGCTCCAGGATCACGCAGGCGATCTCGTGTTCCGTGAGCGCCGCCTCCAGCGCGGGCAGATCATTGAAATCGAATGTCACCGTGCAGGATCCGGGGATGCCCGCATTCATCTCGGTGGTGCCGATGAACCAGTCGTCCACGGAGAAGAACGGCTGATCGCAGATCGCCACCGTCTCCCGTCCGGTGGCCGCGCGTGCCAGCCGCACGGCGGCCGTGGTGGTATCGGACCCGTTCTTGGCGAATTTCACCATGTCCGCGCCCGGTACCAGGCTCAGGAAGTCCTGTGCGGCAAGCAGTTCCAGCTCGGTCGGCCGGGAGAAATTGACCCCCTCGGCAATGGTGCGTGCCACCGCCTCCACCACCGGTGCGTACCCGTGACCGAGCGTGACCGAGCGCAGCCCCATCCCGTACTCGACGTATTCGTTTCCGTCGCAGTCCCAGACCCGGGCGCCCGCGCCGCGCACCAGGACCGGCGCCATGGATTCGGGATACTGATCGGCCCCGCGCGCATAGGTGTGCGCTCCGCCCGGGACCACCTCGTGCAGACGGGACTGAATCTCATTGCTGCGGCTGAAATCACGCATGCGGCGCACCCCCGGTCGTCACGGCCCACAGGTCGTGATCGGTGCGGTGTCCGGAGCGTCCGACGAATCCGCGCATGGTTCCCTCCTTGAGCAGTCCCGCGCGTGCGGTGACCGCGGCCGATGCGGTGTCCCCCGATTCGATCTCCGTCGCCACCCGGAACAGGCCGAGATCGTGGAACGCGTAGTCCAGCAGTGCGCGCAGTGCCGCCGACCGCACATCGTCATCGGCGCGGGCCGGATCGGCCCAGACCTGGATCCGGGCCCGGCGATCGAAGAGGTCGAGATCGAGCAGCCGGGCTTCCCCGGCATAGCTGCCATCCACATCGATGACGAGCAGTAGGCCGTTCGGTGCGCGTACTCCCGCGGTACCGCGGAGGAATTCCCGCCACCAAGCGAGATGGCCACTACTGCTGGGGAATTCGCTTCCGGCGGCAATGGCGTTACGCCGCGCCGCCCGCCAGGCCGCGCCGTCGGCGGGCCGGAGGGTGCGCAGGACCGCGCCATCCACGCCCGGCACCGGCAGCGCGAGTGCACCCGCGGGCCATATCCGCCGTACGGACCGCCACAGCTGCCCGGCGCGATAGCGTGCCGAAACCAGGGCGATCGTCGACGCGGCGGGCATCCGGTCCGGCAGTGCTGCACCCGGCGGCACCGGCCCGGCGCGGCTGGCAAGGACCCATTCGATCCAGGTCTCGGTGAATCCCTTGGGCGGTATATCCGCACGCGTCATGGCCCACAGATCATGGTCGGTCCGCGCCCCGCCGACATCGAAATGCAAGACCATCCGGGCTTCCCTGGTGAACCAGATCTGCGCCGCGCCCTGCGAGGCCGCCCGATTGCCGGGTGAGATGGGCGCGGTGATCCGATCCAGCCCGAGCACGTCGAAACCGAAGTCGAGAATCGACGCGACGGCCACACCGGCGAATCCGTGCCGCGCCACCTCCGAGTCGATCCAGATCCCCATCTCGCCCTGCCTGGATCGCTGATCGATGCCGCCGATCTCCACCTGCCCGGCGAATCGTCCGTCGATCTCGATGACGGTGGCGATGCGCTTCCCCGTGCGTGCGGCGGTCGCCGCCTCCAAACACTCACGCACCCAGAGCGTCTCGGTGTGCCGCTGCTCCCATTCCAGCGGCGAGGTATGCCAGAAGGGTTCGATGAGGGCGCGATCGCGCAGCCGCAGCCGACGCCACATCGTGAAATCGGTGAAGCGCGGCGGTCGCAGGACCACCGCGCTGCCGTGCAGGTGTGCCGGTCCCAGCCGGACCCGGCCGAGCCCGGTGCTCATGCGGTGGGCCGCTGCTTGCCCAGTGACGAGGTCTTGACCGCGCCGTCCGTCCCCACCGAGAGCCGCCAATACGCACCTGCCGAATCCTTCATCACGATGCCCCCATCACTGCGATCGGAAAGATAAGCGCCACTGGGCAGCAGGGCTGATACGACACTGCCGCCGGGATCCTGCGCCTGGAAGACATCGGCGCCGAGCTGGCTGGCCTGGGCCACCATGGTTCCGGAGAATCGCGCCCCGTGAATGCGCCCGCGCCCGATAACATGCCAGCCGTCCGGAAAGGAGTGCGGGTCCACATCTTCGAAGGATCCGGAGATGAGATTGATGGCGGTGCCCTCCGGCGCGCCGGCCGCATCGATGCGGATCTCCACCGGCGGTGCGTCCAGGTCCGGATCGAACTGCACATTCGCCAGATACGGCTGCCGGCAGTAGATCAGATCCAGGCATACCTTGCGAGCCGCCACCTTGCAGTTCACCATGCCGAACTGGGCGGGCCCGCCGCTCTTCGCGCCGATGGACAGGGCCGTATCCGCCCCTTCGAACCAGACATTCGTCAGCCACCAGTCATTGGCGGGGCCGTCCACCACCAGGTGTTTATCGGTGGTGCGCGGATCGTTGTCGGAGACGAATTCCACATTGGCGAAGGCCATTCCGGCATTGTGGTCGCCGCCGGTGCCGAGCACGCCGATGTGATTGTTGGTCAACTTGGAGGAGGTCACGTAGTTCTGAATGCACGAGGTGACGATGCCGTAGCCGAAGTTGTTGATATCGCAATTGATAATGGCGGTGCCGCCGGTGTTCTGGTCGAGCACCACCCCGCGCTGATCGAAGTAGCGCGGCGCGTTATCGCTGAGGTGATTGCCGCGCAGCACCACCGAATCGAAGGTGCAGCGGAAGCAGTCCGAGAGCCGCACCGCCGTGGCCTTCGCGCCGGAGAGGTAGAAACCCATGCGGGAGAACCGAACCCGCTGTTTTCGCTGCAGGGAGATGAGCGTGTCGTCGCCCTCGTAGACAATGGTGGTGGCATCGCCGCCGTCGCCCAGCACGGTGGCGTAATCCGGCAGTGCCGGAAAGCTTTTCACCATATACTGCCCGGCCGGCAGATAGAGGACGAGAGGTTTGCCGCCCACCGCGGCGGCGGCCGCGAGCGCCGCGGTGTCATCCGCCTTGCCGTCGCCGACCGCGCCGAAATCCTTGACATTCCGGGCCGCGGGCGCGTCGGTGACATGCGGCGACCGGAATTCGGTATCGGAAGAGTCGTCCTTGGCGCAGGCCGCCGCCATCGGCAGCAGTGCCGCCACCCCCAGTCCTGCGGCCAGCATTCGCCGGCGGCGCACCCCGGCATCGCCCGGCGTGCGCTCGTCTCCGAGCCCCCTGTGCTCCTCGATCACCGTTTGACCAGGGCCAGCGGGCGCTGCAGCAGCTCCCGGAAGGCATGGCGCGGCCGCGAGAACACCACCGCTCCGATGAGCCGCTCATTGTTGTGCCCGAAGGTGGCGAGCGCGCCGCGCACCTGGCTCGAGGTGGTGTGCCCGAGTTCGATGACTCCGATGGTGGCATCGCAGCGGCGTGCCAGGGCAATGGCGTCGGCGGCCGTGCTCACCGGCGCGGCTTCGACCAGGATGTAGTCGAATTCGCTGCGCAGCTTGGACATGATGTCGCCGAAGCGATCGGAATCGAGCAGATCCGGGGTGCGGAAATCGAGCCCGCCCAGGGCCAGCACGCTGATCCCGACCTCCGGCCAATAGGTCACCGCGTCCACCGGGGAGGAGCTGCTGCGCAGCAGTTCCGACAGTCCCGGTGCGGCATTCACCGGAATCAGCTTGCTCGAACCCTGTCCGGAGGTGTCGGCATCCACCAGCACCACGCTCGCGCCGGTATCGGCGAAGGCGCGGCCCAGCCCGATCGCCACATCCGGCTCCGAATGCGGGGACAGTGAGGTCAGCAGCACGGTGGTGCGCTCCGGGTCCTCGGTGAGCCGGGTGCGCAGCCGCCGCAGTTCCCCCGCCGCGCCGGGGCGGCCGTCGTCGATGATGCCCAGAATCGGCACCGGCAGAATGCCTTCCAGATCCGAGGAGGTGTGCAGCCGCTTGTCGAGGCGGTCGCGGACGAAGGCCGCCCCCAGTCCCAGGGCCAGTCCGGCCAGGATGCCGAGCAGGTACAGCCGCTTCTTCTGCGGGCTGGTCGGCGCCGTCGGCGTCTGCGCCTTGTCGATCACATCGACGCGCGCCGCCGGAGCCGCATCGGTCTGAATCAGTTCGAGCTTCGAGACCAGCGCCCGGAACTGCGAGACCACCTCATCGGTGATCGTGCGCGCGCCATTGGCGGTGGAGTCGGTCGCCGAGATGACGATGATGGTGGTGGCCGGCGGTGAGGCCGCGGTGATGCGGCCGCGTAGATCGTTCACCGAAGCGGTCAGGCCCAGTTGATCTTTCACATACGTGGCGACCGTGACGCTGTTGGCCAGGTCCACATACGAGCGCACCCGCTGCTCGGCGGCCAGGCCGCCCTGATAGGAGTCATTGACCGAGGTGCCGGTCGCCATGGACACGTACACCGAACTCGAGGCCGTGTACACGGTGGGCAGCGTCCCCGCGTACGCATACGCGCCCCCGCCGCACACCAGGACCGCGACCACGATGATCGGCCACCGTCGCCGCACCAGGTGCCAGTAGTCCATCAAACCCATTGTGCTGTCCTCGTTTCCGCGGGTGGTATCGGTCCACTCGAAATTTCGTCCACCCGTCTTCGGTATTCACCGACGACCAGATAGGCCAGCCAGGCCAGCACGACGGCCTGCAGATTCTTGCCGACCGTTTCGACGGTGCCCAGAATGCCGCGCTCGAACAGCACCGGCACCTCGATGAGCGCCAGCCCGAGCACGGCCATGCCGATGAAGCGGCTGTAGAGGGAGTGGATCCAGACGATCAGCATGACGAAGGTGAACGTCACGCCCAGTGCCACACCGACATAGCCGCCCAGCACATAGCCCTCGCTGATATTGCCCTCGGCCAGCGATACCTGCACCGTGGACATATCCACCGAGGCGCCGCGCACCTGATCGGCCCAGGCCGCGCCGGATCGGAACTTCTCCGCGCCGAGCAACTGGGTGGGGACGAGACTCTGCAGGGCGTGCTGGGCCACCTGGCCCGGTGTCAGCCAGGAGTGCGGCCCGACGTACCAGGCATCGGTGGCGGCTTCCAGCAGATCGAAGCGCCGCAGAATGCTCAGGAAGGGTTTCACCACCGCCGGATACTGCGAATCGACGAGCGCTGCTTGGGATTTGGCTTCCGTGGTGGTTTTGAGGGACTGCAGCCAGCCGAACGCGCCGACCGCGATTCCGGTAATGCTCAGCACCCCGGCCACTTTGCCGCGCGTCCAGCCGGTCATGGCGAAGCGGACCGCAATGGCCAGCGCCGCGCCCATGATCGGCGTCTTGGACTGCACCACGGCGGTCCAGAGCAGCTCACCGCAGGTGAGCGCCCCGACCACCAGTGCGGTGGTGCGCGCGCTGTCGCTGCGGAAGTACACGATCAATCCGATGGCGCCGAGCGTGGCCAGAATGGAGACCAGGTTCAGGATCGGATTGGGGCTCTCGAGCTCACCGGCGCTGCCGCCGCTGCCGCTGGCGACGGCGGCCAGCCGGCCCAGGGTGCCGATGCCGTAGAGCAGGAACAGGGTCTGCGTGAAGACCGGGTTGCCCGCGAAATATGCTGCGCCGCCGGTTTTCTCGTTGATATTGTGCTCAGGTCGCAGTCTGGTCCACACCGCGTAGGCGACAACCAGTCCGGCGTACACCCACAGTCCGAACACCACCGGCTTCAGGACCAGGGCAATGCTCGCGTCGTAGCCGTAATCGGCCAGTCGCGGATCGGGCACATTGTCACCGAAGTTCGGCTGCGGCTGCACCCACAGCAGGACCGCCGGGCGCGCGACATAGGAAAGCGACCAGTGCGCACTCTGTGCGATCAGGAACACCCGGGCCACTCCCGGGAGGTACATGGCGGCGATAACCATGGTCGCCAAGGCGCCGGCGACAAGCAGAACGTGAAATTGCGCGAGGGCCATCAGCTCTTCTCCATCACCCATATGTTCGCGCCGGGTGGCCCACCGTTACTCATTCCAGGGTGTCGACGATCTCGTGCGCGCGGTCCAGGTAGCTGTGCCCGCCGCCGACTATGCGGCGGTAGCCCGCCTCGGCGACCTTGGCGACCTGATCCGGATACCGCGCGCAGCGCGTGAGGATCTCGTGCAGTTCGGTCGGGCCGGAGAACAGGAAGCATTCGGACTCGTCCTGCAGCAGCTCGGCGTGCTCATCGGTGCGCTCGCCGACGAAAAGCCCACCGGCGGCGGGCACTTCGAAGGTGCGGCAGGTGTGGGTATCGCGGTTGTCGGAGTTCAGCAGCACCAGGTTGGCGGTGACCGAGGCGACGGCGGTGGAGAAGTGCTCACCGTAGGCGGGGCCGCCGACCTGCGCGGCGGTCTGCCGGAGTGCGGGGATGCGCCGCCAGCCGGGACCGCGTAGGAGCATGGCGCCCTGGTGTTCCTGGGCGAGGGACACCAGCAGGTGCTGCCGGTCCGGGCGCACCGCGCCGATGAAACCGAGCAGGAAACGCCGCGCCCCGCGCTGGGCGCAGGGGTGATGCCAGGCCGGATCGTAGGCGCTGCGAACGAATTTCACGGCGCGTGCGCCCCGGGCTCGCAGCTCCGGGACATTGTGCCATTTGGTGGTGACGATGAGGTCCCACTGTGATTCGCAGGCCAGGTACGCCGGACTGGTGTTGTACGGATTGGACACGTCGTCGGGGCTGTAGTGCACATGCTGCCCGGCCGGGGTGTCCAGCAGTCGGTGCTGGTCCAGGTGGACGGACTTGAATGCGAACAGCACATCGGGCTTGAAAGCCGCTGCGGCGGTCTCGATCTCGGTGTGAATGGCCTCCACATCCCAGGGCGCGCGCCGGCGTGCGATCTTCGAGTACACCCACGGCGGCGACAATCGCGCGGGCAGGGTGACCGCGGTGGTATCGACCACGACCACCTCGTGTCCCGCCTGCCGGAAGCCGTCGGCCAGCGAGCGTGCGTTGCTCCCCACCCAGTCGTCTCCGACGAAGAGAAACTTCACGCCAAATCCCCTTTGCGCAACAAGACGGCGGCGGCCTGGAGCGCCCCGCTGCGCACCGCCCGTTCCCGGACGATGAGCCACCGCATTCGGATGATGTACCACACCGCGACACTGATTTCCGCGGATAGGGTGCCGTAGACGAGCGTCCACACCGACTGGGTGCGGGCCGCTGCGGTGAGCGCGACGAGCGCCACGCAGGTGCCGATGATCGCACCGATGAGCACCCCCAGTGTGTCCCGCTTGACCGGCAGAATCGCGGTTGTCACATAGGACGAGATGGTGGTGGCGGGAAGGATGAGTACCTCCACGCGCAGCATCGGGATCGCGCCGTTGAAATTGTCGGTGTAGATCAGGTGTATCAGCACGGGCGCCAGGACCCATACCGCGACCACCGCGAGGCAGGCGGCGAAGACGCAGGCCGCGAGCGCCTGAATCGAATTGCGCCAGAAGGATTCATGCGTGCTGCGCCGGGCCATACGAGGCAGGAGGGCGAAGCCGATGGGGTCCAGGGACGACTGGATCGCCCGGATGAGTCGGTCGCCCGCGGAGTAGAGACCCAGCGACGCCGCCGAGAGCACCGCGCCGTACACGGCTGCCGAGCCCTGGCCGTATCCGGTCACCAGCAGCCGTGAGGTGAAGACCGGTGCGGCCATCCGAAGCATGGCCTTGAGACCGTGCGGTCGTGTCGGACGACCATAGGTGTGCAAGGAATCCCACCAGGTAAGCCCGACCGGCGCGACCGACGAGATGAGCAGGCAGATCACGGCGAGCGAGGGGTTCGGGAAGCGGGGGAGCAGCACCACCAGCAGGACCAGATACCCGATCCGCCCGATGCCCTGATACATGGTCGATCGCCCGAACCGGCCCTGCCCGATGAGCAGCCAATCCTCCGAGGTCGACCAGAACCCGCCCGCGAACAGGCCGAGCAGCGCCATATGCAGCTGCGGTGGCACCCCGATCGCCAAACTCGCCAGCAGTGCGGCGCCGAGCACACTCAGAGTGGTGCCGCGAACCGCGAGATACGTTCCGCGCATGCGGTTCACCTCGATGCGGCTGGACACCTCGTCGTGCACCCGCGCGGCCAGAAACGAGGTGATCCCGAGGTCCACCATGAGCGACCCGATGAAATACGACGACATACCGATCGCCAGCAGACCGGTACCGTGCGGCCCGAGCGTGCGCGCCAGCAGCGGCACCGTCACCAGCGTGATGACGTACTGCCCGTACTTGCCGAATGTCACCAGCCCGATATCGCGCAGAATGCTGCCTATGGTGCCGAGCTTGCGCCGAGACGGCTTGCGGTGTCTCCCATGGCCCGAACGCTGCGACGCCTCCGTACCGGGCAGCTCGACCTGCACCGCCGACGGCGCATACGCCCGGGTCTCATCCCGCAGCGGCGCGGGTCCGACCTCGGATTCCCCGAGCACCGCGGCACTGGCGGCGGCCGCCCCGTCCACGAGACCCACCGCGTCCATGAACAATTGCGCGGTGTCCGGCCCGGCGGCCGGAGCGGAGCGTCCGGCCCCGTTTACCGGCGGCCCACCGGGGTGAATGCCCCCGCCCGGTGCGGCATTGTCGCCTGAACGCGAACCGTTGGCGGGCGGTTCGCCGGGCTGCATGCCACGGTCTGGTACAGCACCGTCGCCTGAACGCGAACCGTTCGTGGATGGTCCGCCGGAGTGGATGCCCAAGCCTGGTGCGGCGTTGTCGCCTGAGTGCCCACCGTTCGCCGGTGGTCCGCCGGGGTGAATGCCCCAGTCCGGCACGGGATTGCCTGCGGAGAAGGTTCCATTTGCAGGCGGCTCGCCGGGCTGAACGGCCATACCAGGCACAGGGCTGTCGAAGTTCTTGCCGTCCGCGATGGAGTCGGCGTGCGTGGGTGGTCCGGCGAAGGGCGCCCAGCCGTTGCGCGGTCCTGCGAAACCTGAAGCGGTGCGGGGCATTCCGGGGGATGCCGGAGTAGCTCCACGGCGAGGGTCCGCGTCCGAGTGGCCGGGCGGTACGGGTGCGGCGCCGGGGGATTCGCCGGGGGCCCGCCCGTCCTCGGTGGCCAGGCTGTGGCGCAGGATGCGGCGCTGGCGGAGTCTGGAGAGCGGGTAGAGCGGGGTGGTGGGTGGGTCGTATCCCGGGGGTGGTTCGGGTTGGTCATCCATGGCGCCACCGGGATCCGGGGAGCCGGGTGAGGAAATCGGTGACTGCGCGGGCGGATTCGGCGATATCGAAATCCCGGGCGCGGAAGCGGGCGGCCTCCGCGAGTTTGGCGCGCAGTTCCTGATCGGCGATGAGGGTGTCGAGGGCGTGCGTCAGCTGGGCGCGGTCGCCCGCATCCACGAGCAGGCCGTTCACGCCGGGGTCCACGATCTCCTCCGGACCGCCGGGCCGGGTGGCGATGACGGCGCAACCGGCGCGCATGCCCTCCACGACCACTTGTCCGAAGGGTTCGGGCAGCACCGAGCAGTGCACGAGGATATCCGCGTGCCGCAGATAGGGTTCCGGATCCTCGACGTGACCGGTGAAGGTGACGGGCAGGTCCAGCGCGGTCGCGTGCACCTCGAGCTCTGCGCGGTAGGACTCTTCGTCGAAGAAGGTGCCCCCGACCAGAAACACCTCGCGCGGCTGGATTCTCGCGTCCGCCAGGGCGCGCAGGAAATGGTCCTGCCCCTTCCACGGGGCGAGGCGGCCGACCACGGTGATGACGGTTTCGCCGGCCGGGCGCTGCTCGGCGCGGGTGATCGCCGCGCTGCCCTGCGCGAGATCGGTGAACTCCGGGGTATCGAATTCGACTCCGGGATAGGCCACCAGCGCGTGCCGCCGCCAGATGTAGAGCGAGGCCAGGGTGCCGCGGCTATTGGCGATACAGCCGCGCGCGACCAGCCAGCCCAGCAGTCGAATGGCCGGCGCCAGCCAGCGCCCGAAGTAGTCCGCCGAAATCCGGTCGTGCACATGCCAGATCAGCGGCACGCGTGCGCGCCGCGCCGCCACCGCGCCCATGAGCAGCGCTTTGGTGCTACCAGCCACCACCACTGTCGCCTCCAGTTCGCGGACCGTGGCGCCCAGCGCCCAGCCCAGCCGAACCAGTCCCGCGCAGCCACTGAGCAGACTGCGGAGACCGGCCTTCTGGATGGTCATCGCTCTGGAGTCGAAATCATTGCGCACCAGTCGGGTTTCGATCCCGCGCTGTTGCGTACGCCGCACCATCGGCCCGTCCTCGGTGTAGATCACCGCGGTGTGCCCCGGGGGCATGGCCGCAACCAGGCGCAGCGTGGCGAGTTCGGCTCCGGAGGGAGCCGCGGTATGGGCGAGGAAGACGGCCTTCACAGGTTCACCCGGCCAATTCGGCGTAGATATCTCGATGCCGGTGGGCGGCGATGTCCCAGGAGAAGGTTTCGGCATGGGCGCGGCACTTTGCCGGATCGGGCCGGGTACCCGACAGGGCGTCGGCGATACGGGCGCTCAGGGCCCCGGCGTCACCGGGCGGCACAATGAGCGTGGCATCGAGGTCACGCACCGAATCCGGTAGTCCGCCGCAGTCGGACACCACGGGAGCCCGCCCTGCCGCAAGGGATTCCAGGGCGATGAGCCCGAACCCCTCGAGTGCGAGCGACGGCACGACCGTGAGATCGGCCTCCAGATAGAGCGCGGTGAGTTGCTCGTCGGTGACCGGTCCGGTGAAGACGATCGAGCTGTCTCCGGCCGCCGATTCGCGCAATTCCGTTTCGGCAGTACCGGTTCCGACGATCACGAGTCTCGCCTCGGGATGCGCGGCGACAACATCGGGCCAACCGCGGATGAGTACGTCTATACCCATGCGCCGTTCCAGTCGCCGTACGCAGAGCACCATGCCGGTGGGTTGCGTGGCTTGCGGTGGCGGGAACCTGCCGAGGTCGACCCCCGGCGGAACGATCAGCACTTTGTCCTCGGCCACGTGGTAATCGTCGATGAGCAATTGCCGAAAGTGGTTGGACAGCACAATGAATCGATCCGCTCGTGCGTATCGCAGCCGCTCGACGAGATACTTGGCCCGTACCGGCCGATCACCCTCTCCGGCCATTCGGCTTTCCGCCGCCCATGGTCCGTGAAAGTGCACGACCAGCGGATTCCGCCCGAGGGGCGAGGCCCCGTACAGGGCGAAATGTCGATCCAGCACCGTTCCCCGCTTCAACTCCTCGCGATCCAGATAAGAAGTCCGTACCCGCCACCCAGTGGACCGACCGGTCGGGCCCCATGAGCCCGCGCCGATAGGCGCAGCACCGAAAGCTTTTGCGGTAACCGATATTTCCGGAATCCGCGCCAATGCGGAATAGAGATCGGTGAAGTACCGATTGAGCCCACCAGGTGCTGCGGAAAACCACTCGGACCCGTGCATATGCACGCGAAGCGGCTCAGCCAACAACCCTCACCCCCGGGTTTGTCACCCACTCGGACCGCGGTTGCGGCCCGAACGCCCTTGCAGCGCAAGTGTATGTCAATCGCCCCGGCCCGGCGAGCTATCGATTGGCAACCAACGGACCCTCCGGTTTCCGACCCCGAGCGCCGGTTGCCGCGCCTGCTCCCGCTCCCCGTGTGCGTTACGGTGATCGGCAGCATGTAGCAGTCGGAGGTAGTGAGGTCGTGGCGAGGACGCTCGCGCAGGGACAGACATTCGCGGGCTATGTGATCGAGCGTTTGCTCGGCGTCGGCGGAATGGGCGAGGTCTACCTGGCCCGCGATCGAGACCTGCCGCGCTCGGTAGCACTGAAGCTGCTCAACCCTGCCGTAGCCGACGACGCCGAGGTCCGCGCCAGATTCCTCCGCGAAGCCGATACCGCCGCGCGACTGGCACATCCGAACATCGTGGCCGTGTACGCCCGCGGCCGCGACGAGGACCGGCTGTGGATGGCCATGCAGTACATCGAGGGCACGGACGTCGCCGCAGCACTGCGCGACGGACCGATGCGCCCCGGCCACGCGGTGCGCATCCTCGGCGAAACCGCACGAGCACTGGACCACGCACATCGCGCCGGCGTCCTGCACCGTGACGTGAAGCCCGCCAATATCCTGCTGGCCTGGGGTCCTGAACAGCGAGTATTCCTGGCAGACTTCGGAATAGCGAAGGCCCTCGACCAAACCAGCGCACTCACCCGCACCGGTGAGATGTACGCCAGCTTCCAATACGCCTCACCCGAACAGTTCGAACTGCGCACGGATATGGACCAGCGCGCCGACATATACGCACTCGGCTGCACGCTGTTCCACATGCTCACCGGCGAGCTGCCTTATCCAGGGCCGACCACCGCGCAGCTGATCAACGGACACCTCAACGGGCAGATACCCCGGCCGAGCGAACGGAATCCGGCGGTACCGAGTGCGTTCGACGAGGTCATCGCGTGCGCGCTGGCCAAGGATCGCACGCAGCGGTACAGCACCTGCGGGGAACTGGCGGCCGCCGCAGCTCAGGCACTGACGGCGACGAATCACGGTGGTGCACCGTGGACTCCGCCGGTATCGGCGCCGAGGCTCTCTGTTGCCGACGGAACCGGAACAACACAGCACCCCCGAACGGCATTCGGGCAGTCGACTCAACACACTGCCGCGCCACTGCAATACGGCCCGGACGTGACCCAGTTGGCACCGGGAAGCTTCCGTCGGGACGGTGCAGTTGCGCCGCCCACTGGGTATGAGGTGCCCGCCCCTCCCCGGCCCCGCCTCAAGGCGCGAAAGCGGCTCATCGTCGCGGGGCTGCTCGCCGCGATCGCCGTTGCGGGCATCGGAGTCGGATTCGGCAGCGGGGCCTTGCGATTCACAATCGGCGCAAACACAGGTCCCGGTCCAGGTGGGCTCGTCCCCGGCGCCACCCAGACCGATGCCTCCCGTGACGCCGCGACCAAGGCCGCCTGCGACTACGGCATTCTGATGACAACCTACGACTACACCGACGGTGACGGCTGGCAGGCGAAGGTCGAGAACGGTGCCACCGGAACATGGAAATCTCAGGCCCAGCAACTGCTACCCGCTATCCGACTGCTTCTGGAGTCGGACTCCGAGCACACCCGGGGAACCGATTCGAAATGCACGGTCACTTCGGGGAATACGACCCACTACGAGCTCGCGGTGGATATCACCCAGGTGAACTCTACAAAGGGCAAATCCGACACGACCGATCACCAAAACGTCACCATGTCAATGGACTACGTAGACGGAAAGTGGTTATGCAGCAAGTGGGTCAGCCCACTATTCCCGTCTTGATGGTTGCAGTAAAGACCAAGAAGATAAAAGATGCCTGGACAAGAAGAAAAACCGAAAAGGAACAAATCGGAAATCTGAATAGCTTGATATCACAACCCATTTCGCCTTTCGGGGTCTGTTCTTCGGCGGTAGAATAGAGGTATGAATCCGGGGGGAGAAACCACCATCGTATCGAGTGCACACGCACTCGATACCGCCGTGGAAAACCTCCTCGACGCCTCCCTCACACCCTTGCTGGACGAGGAATTCATCGCCGTGATGCGTGAGGTCGAGACCAGCATGCGCAAGCTCGAAGCCGTCAAGCACCGGTTCGTCACCGAAACCTGCACCCGCAGCCTCTCGGCCCGTGCCGGATCAGCATCCCCGATCAAATTCCTCGAACAAACATTGAGGTTGAGCCACGCGGACGCGGCCTCGCGGGTCAACGCCGCCAAACAACTGAGCCCGCAACCAGCGCTCGGCGGGGACCTGGAACCGGAACTGGCGTATGTTGCCCAAGCCCAACGGGCCGGGGACATCTCGGTCGATCACGTGCGCCGGATCGCGCAGGTCCTCAAGCGCATCCCCTGTGCCGCCGACCCGGGACAGAAGGACCTGGCCCAGGATGTGCTGACCACCTACGCGCGCACCGGGAGCCCGGACAAGCTGCTCGATCTGGGTGAGGTCATCTTGGCGAACATCGACCCCGACGGCACTCTGACCCAGGACAAGGACCGCGAACGCATGCGGGGGCTGACCCTCGGTCGTAAGCGTGCCGATGGGATGTCGCCGTTGATCGGGGAGATCACCGAGCCGTTGCGGGAAGTGCTGGAGCCGTTGCTGGCCAAGTTCGCCCGCCCGGGCATGTGCAACCCCGCGGATCCGGACAGTCCTAAGGTCGCCGACCGCACCCTCGACCGCCAGAAACTGAAAGCTGCCGCCGAGCGTGATAACCGCTCGGCGGCGCAACGCAACCATGATGCGTTGTTGGCGGTGCTGCGTTTTCAGCTCGACCGCCCCAAGCTCGGCTCCCACCGCGGCCTGCCCGTGGAAGCGATCATCGTCATGCGTGTGGAGGACCTCGAGCGGGGTGCGGGGATCGCGACCACCGCGACCGGGGGCACCCTGACCATCCCGCAAGCCCTGGAACTGGCGGCCGGAACCCGACCCTTGTTGGTGGTGTTGAACAAGGCCGGACTGCCCCTGTATTTGGGGCGCGGGCGAGACCGATTGGCCACGCCCGCACAACGACTCGCGCTCATCGCCTCCGACAAGGGGTGCACCCGACCCGGCTGCAGCGCCCCCGCGAGCGTGTCGGCGGCCCATCACGTCACCGGGTGGGCCGAGGGCGGGCCCACCGATATCGACAACCTGACCTTGGCGTGCGATGGGTGCCACGCCATGATCCACGACGGGCCCGGTGGCTGGAAAACCATTGTCATGGGCGAAGACTCGCCTTACCCGGGCCGGACCGGGTGGATCGCCCCACCCCACATCGACCCCACCGGGACCCCGCAGGTCAATCACCTGCATCACACCGGTGAGCTGATGGCCGGTGCCCTGAGCGAGATCCGGGCCCGGGAACGAGTGCAACGCGAGCGACGGCGGGTATGGCTCGATGCCCGCAAAACCACCCCCACCCGCGAATAGCGGACCGCACCCCCTTGTGGACACCGTCAGGTTGATCCTGGCGGTGCTACAAGCCGTTGCCCACCAAGGTTGCACGGGCAGTGGGCCTCGAGCGGCGAACGAGCACAGCGGAACCCGTGCCGAGCGGACCGGCAGCGGCAGGCGGGGCACGATACCCGCAAGCCATCCCACCCGCGAATAGTGGAGCCCCACCGTCGCAGACATCGTCAAGTCGATTCTGACGGTGCTACAAGCCGTTGCCTACCAAGGTTGCACGGGCAGTGGGCCTCGAGAGGTGAACGAGCACAGCGGAACCTGGACTGTGCGGAGCGGCAGGCGGCAGCGGCAGGCGCGGCAGGCGGGGACGCGATGCCCACAAGCCATCCCACCCGCGAACAGCGGAACCCCTGTCAGCGCTCTTTGAAACCTGGCCACCGGCGCAGACATCGTCAAGTCGATCCTGACGGTGCTACGACAAGGCCCCGCCCACCAAGGGTTTCACGGCCGCCGACCCCAATCATCCAGAACCGGGAACGGCGACAGCAGCGGCAGCCCAGGCCGAACCTCACCCTCCCCACCGACTCCACAACCGCAGACCGCAACAGCGCACACCAGCGGTGCCAAAGACACTGCCCAACCACCGTTTCCACAGACACCGGCCGCCGCCGTGAACGAGCGCAGCGGAACCCGCACCGGATGGACCAGCAGCAGCAGGCGTGGCTCGTTGCCTGTGAGTCCACCCTCCACCCGGAACCCCCACCCGCACAGCAGCCCTCACACCGCAGACACCATCGCGTTGATCATGCCGATGCAACACTCGGGCCGAATCACCGCGCACCCCGTGCCATCGCCCACCGAACGCCCGGAACCTCGTGCTACCCCGCCACCACCATCAGCGCCGATCCCTCGAGCACCATGAACGTTGCCAGCCCGGGTCTTTCAGGCTCTTGTTCTTCGTTCCCTTGTCTCCAGGCGCCCTTGGTCTTTCGGGTCTTCGTCTTTTCGTGTTTTGTCTCTGAAACCGGACCACAACCAGTCTTCCGGCTGGTACCGCAGATTCCCTCGTGACCGCGGAAGGTCAACCGGGTACCCCACCCGACGCCACCAGCACGGCCATCTCGGGCCCTGCCCGCACCCACAGACCCAACACCACCCCTCGACGCAAACAACCCAGGTGCACCGGGCCTGCCTCGGCCTCGAATCCACCCGGAGCGGGCACCACACACGCCTTCTCAACGGCCGCACAGCAGGCGTCCACACGGCACAAACCCGATAACCGCTGTGCCGCTGAGACACCCGCTGTTCCGTCCTCAGGAGCCGACGGTTTCTATGCCGAAACAGTCGGTGCACCTGGGTTCCTTGCCTCCCGGGCAGGGTTGATCTGGCAGGGGTGCGGGCAAAGCCCGAGATAGCCGTGCTGGGCACGTGGGGAGCCGTACCCGGTTGACCTTCCGCGGTTGGGAAGGCTATCTGCGGTACCGGCGGGGGCGACCGGCTGTGGTCCGGTTCTCGAGAAGAAGACATGAAAAGGCATGGTTCGAACTCGCGTTCAGCGCAGTTCGTATGGCTTCCCGGCTGACTGCTACTTACCCCTCAGATGGAGGCATGATGCGCCGCTGTCCTGCAACATCCCAGTGTCTCGGAATCTTCGTGGCGACAGTACTTATCGGTTTTGGGGGAGGAGGGACGGGTGCTGCGGATCCGCTTTCCATCCAGGATCTGCTGCAGGCCGACTTGAACGAAGCGGTGTCCGGGGCGGATGTGCCGGGGGCGCAGTTGGTGTTGACCGATGGCAGTGGCACGCTCCAGATCGACAGCGGTGTGGGAGATCTGGGTACCGGCGCTGCCTTCCCTGACAACGCTCAGGTGCGAATCGCTAGTAATACCAAGTCGTTCGTCTCTGCGGTCATGTTGCAACTTGTCGGCGAGGCGCGAGTGGAGCTGGATGCCCCGGTCGAGCGGTATCTGCCGGGGGTGGTGCGGGGGCCGGGCGGGGACGGCAATATCGTCACCATTCGCAATCTGCTGCAGCACACCAGCGGAATTCCGGACTACATTCTGGATCTCGATCTGGAATCGGTTGCCGCCCTGCGGCAGTCGCGGTCATCGGACGATCTCATCAGGCTCGCCATGGCCAAGACCGCGGAGTTCACACCGGGGGATCACGCCGAGTACTCGAATACGAACTATCTGATCGCGGGGAAGGTCATCGAACGTGTAACCGGGCTTCCCGTCGGGGTGGAGGTGACGCGGCGGATTCTGCTGCCGCTCGGACTGCGGGATACCTACTGGCCGCTGTATCCGTTGGAATCGGTGATTCGCGGTCCGCATGCCCGGGCCTATCACGAATTCGACGGCACCCGCACCGATGTCACCGATATCGACCCCGGCTGGGGTCTGCCCGACGGGGCTATGGTCTCCACCGGCGCGGATATGAATCGCTTCTACATGGCGCTGCTGGCCGGGCGGGTGCTGGGCGCGGCGGAGCTGACCGAGATGGAACGTACCGTCCCGAGCGGAGATCTGCGTCGCTCGGAGGATTTCGGGCTGGGCCTGTTCCACTGGACCACCTCCTGCGGCATCGAGGCGTGGGGTCACGGTGGCACCATCCACGGCACCTTCGTCTACGGGGGCGCGACGGCCGGCCGCTCTGTCACCGTGAGCATGAATGAGCTGCCGGATATCATCGCCGCGAAGGCGCACGATATCGATCTGGACGGCGTGGTCGACGCCGCCCTGTGCGCTCCTCGATGAGGCCATAGCGCGAACACGACGCAGTGCGATAGATTCGCTGCGGATTCGTGCTCGGCACGAGGGGGTCCGTCTACTTCGGTGGTTGGGCGACCGCGGCAGCGCTGCCCCTCCGAACAGAACAACCGGTATTTACCGGGGCTCCGGAAGGAAATTCAGAGTGGGGACGTCTGGCGCGGGGGACAGTGCCGGGAAAAACAGTGCCGGGGGATTGAAGGTACTGGTCGACAACGGGGAGTATTGGCTGCGCAATCGCGGCGATATCGCCATGATGGTCATGACCGTGGACCGGCTGCGCGAGCACTGGCCACAGGCCCGCATCGGCATGCTCACCGACGAACCGCGGGTGATGCGCGCGGTGCTGCCGGAGGCCGAACCGGTCTTCGCGGGCGGCGGAGGGCATTGGGGCAGAAGCGGTTTGGGCGGTCAGCTCGATCAGGTCACCGGCACCCGGTTCCTCGGTCCGGCGGCGCTGCACTGGCGGGCCGCCACGGAGGTTCCGAAGCATCATCTGCGCGGGGTGCGCGATTGGGTGCGTAGTGAAGCGAACGCACTGATCGGCGGTGAGCAGGGGTCCGAGTCCGCGGGGATGCCGCCGCTGCCACCGGTTCCGGCCGCCGTCAGCGACGCCTCCCTGGTCATCGCGCAGGGCGGTGGCTATATGACCGATGTCGATCTGTATCAGGCGCACCGCACCCTCAATCTGCTGGAACACGCTCAGGGCCTGGGCATTCCGAATGTGATGATCGGCCAGGGCATGGGCCCCATGCGCGATCCGGAGCTGTTACGGCGGGCGGCCGAGGTGCTGCCCAAGGTGGACTTCATCGGCCTGCGCGAGGGGATGCGCGGTCCGAAACTGCTGGCGGAGCTCGGTGTTTCGTCGGACCGGATACTCGTCACCGGTGACGACGCCGTCGAATTCTCCTACCGCATGCGGCGTCCCGAGATCGGCGGCGATCTCGGCCTCTGCCTGCGCATCGCCGACTATTCGAAGGTCAGCGACTCCGCGCGCGACACCCTCGGCGCGGTGGTGCGCGCCCGCGCCGCCGAATTCGGCACGGCCCTGGCCCCGCTCATCATCTCCGAGTACGACGATGAGGATCGCACCCACACCCTGCCGCTGCTGACCGGCGCCGCCAAGGTGCGTGCCGTGATCGGCCGTGCCGGCACCGCGCAGGATGTGGCGCGTCAGGTCTCGCGCTGCCGGGTGCTGATCACCAGCGCCTACCACCTGGCGGTTTTCGCGCTGTCGCAAGGTATTCCGGCGGTCGCTGTAACGGCATCCCAGTACTACGACGACAAGTTCTATGGATTGGCAGATATGTTCGGCGCCGGATTGCGGGTCGTGCATCTCGACGCCGACAACCTCGAGACCGAACTGACACGTGCTGTCCGGGAATTGTGGGAGTCAGCGCCCGAATTGCGAGATACGCTGCAGCAGAAGGCAGTCGAGCAGATCGATACCGGCCGTACGGGGCTGGACCGAGTGTTCCGTCTCGTGGAGGAGGGGCCGGGGGGCCTGTCCGGCTAACCCACCGCCGCACCAGCTCAGGGGGAACAATGGTCAACCTGTCGGTGTGCGTGCCGGCCTACAACTCCGGACGCACACTGGGCGCAACACTGCGCTCGATTCTCGACCAGGACAACGCATTCGAAGTGATCGTCCTCGACAATGCCAGCACCGACGATACCGGCGCGGTGGCGAGATCCTTCGACGATCCGCGCATACGCATCGCCCGCAATGCAGAGACGCTGCCGATCGGCGAGAACTGGAACAAGGCCGTCTCGCTGGCCAGGGGCCGCCTGGTCAAGGTGGTCTGCGCCGACGATATCCTGCTGCCCGGCTCGCTGGAGGCGCAGCTCGAGGTCATGGGCGACAATGGAATCGCCATCTGCGCCTCGAAGTTCCAGGTCATCGACGAGGGCGGCAATATCGAGGAGACCGATCTCGGGCTGCCCGATCTGCTCGGCCCGCGCAATGCTCAGACGCTCATGCGCACCATTGTGCGGCGCGGCCCCGCCGATTTCGGGCCCACCGCCGCGGCCATGTTCCGGCGCAAGGATTTCGAACGGGTCGGCGGCTTCCGCGGCGATCTGGTCTTCCCCATGGATGTGGACCTGTTCGCCCGCGTCAGCGCCTTCGGCATGTTCTACGGCATGCAGCAGGTGCTGGCGGCCTGGCGCAATTCGAGTTTCAACCTGTGCAGCAATACCTCGACCGTCAGCAAGCTGAGCGAGATGCTGCGCTTCCACCATCGGCTGGGCCACGAGTACCCGCAGCTGATCGGCCGCGGCACGGTGTTCGGCGGCGATATGCGCTTGGCCCGCGCGGCCGCCGATCGAGCGCGTATCCGGGCGACGGCAACACTGTTGCGCCGCCCGGAGCTTTTGCACTGAACCGGTTTTCGGACTGAACCGGAGGCGGGCCGACTAACTGTGCGACAGCGGCCCGTAGGTGACGACCGTATCCCCGCCGCTGCTGGTGAGCCGCACGAACGGGCGGATAGTGGTCTGACCGAGGACGCCGGTCACCGTGCCGTGGAAGCCCGACATGGTGATGCAGCCGTCCTGCCCGGAGACATCGCCGCCGGCGGCGTCCACCGACTGAATACCCGGCCCGAAGCCCACATCCAGCTCGCCGCCCACCGTCGGAATGAGATTGAAGAAATTGAGCGCCGGGGGCTGCGTGATCTGGAACTCGAGGCTGGGCGTCTGGTACTGGAAGGAGAGCTTCCCGGTCAGCGTGGCCGGGTAGCCGACCTGATAGCCGATGGTGACGTGGCCGGTCCACTTGTCATCGGTCGGGGATGTGACCTTGAAACAGGCCTTGCCGCTGTGGAACCATTCGCGGGTCAGCGGGTTGCCGTCCAGCGGTGCGACAAAATCGATACGGGTGTCGGCGGAGATGGCTTCGATGGTGCGGCCCTGCTGATCGACGATCGAATTATCGGCATCGACTGCGGCGGTGGACATTCCGCCGCCCAGCGTCAGAAAGGCGGTGGCGGCGACTGCGGTCGCCGCGGCGCGCGTGACCACCACGCGCTGTGTGTTCCCCATGGTTGTTCCGTTCCCTCATCAGATTGACCGCGTAATCGCTACGCGTGCAATAGATTCCCCACTATTGATACACCACGGGCTCCACATCGCCCGCGGGTTGATCCTGTTGCCGCTCAGATTGTTTCGGGGATGTCGACCACCCACCTTCCCTCCAGCCCGGGCCACCGCGACCGCACCTCCTGCAATAGGTCCGGCAGTGTGAGAAGTACTCGATCCGGGTGGGCGGCAAGCAGTTCCGCCGGATCGATGATCGGGATATCGGTACCGGGCATGCGCCGGCCCTGTTTGGCGGGCGAGGCGTCGGCGACCGCCGCCAGCAGCCCACGGTGCGCTCCCGCCAGATGCAGTAGTGCGACTGCTCGGGAGGCGGCGCCGTAGGCGAAGATTCGGCTACCGGAAAGTGTTTCATACTCGAGCCAGCGGCGCAGGGCGGCGGCCTGCTGGTCAGCGGCCTGTTGCAGACTTCGCACGGCATCGGCGGCGGCCTCGGGTTCGCTGCCGAAGAGACTGATTTCCGCGTTCAGTATCCGTGCGACCTGCGAATCGCCGGTCGGCTCCACGGTTTCGGCCGGGCCGTGCACGGCCGCCACGAGAACCGTTCCGCCGTACAGGTCGAACCCCCAGGCCGCCGCGATCCGCATCCCCGCATCCGCGAGCAGCCTCCGCAGCGCGGTCAGCGAGTAGTACGCGAAGTGGCCGTGCCGCAGGGCATTCCACTGGCCCTGCTCGACGATGGCGTGCAGCGAGTGGAACTGCAGCAGCAGCACCCCGTCCGGCGCGGTAGCCGCGGCCCGCTGCGCGAAGGCGGCTCGCTGATCCGGTTCGTGCATGATGCCGAAGCAGTCGACCACCACATCGGCCGGTGCCTCGGTCTCGGTGAACCCGGTCAGCAGCGGCAGCCAGCTCCCGCCGTGCGGACTGCCGAATTCCCGTGTGGTGCGGCCGGTCAGCCAGCCCGCGGCCGAGACCCGGGCGAGGGCGTCGGCGGCTTGATCACGAAGCGCCTGCGGCTCCACCCCACGCGGTTCGGCGGTGACCGTATCGTCCTCGGCGAGCTGCGCCAGACCGCATTCGGTGCACAGGTCCATAGCCAGGGGATGGGTGCTGTCGAGCGCCTCCGCGGGCGCATCGAGGGGCGGAAAATGGTCTGCGGCAGGCATTTTGCCCAAATCCAGCACCCGGAACAGCGATCCGGCACCACAACCGCGACATCCCCGCGTCGGATCGGCGCTCATGGCACGATGACCTGGTGCTTATCGAAACCACCGAGCTCGCCGACGTCCTGGTGCTCACGCCGCAGCCCTACCGTGACGGCCGCGGCCTGTTCACCCGGACCTTCGATGCCGAGGAGTTCGACAGCTTCCTGCAGGCGCCCGGCTTCTCGGCGACCTTCCTGCAGGATTCGCAGTCCCGCTCCTATCGCGGCGTGGTGCGCGGTATGCACGGCCGGGCCGGGCGCGGTGAGGCGAAGCTGGTGCGCTGCTCGCACGGTTCGGTGCACGACGTGCTGGTGGATATTCGCCCGAACTCGCCGACCTTCGGGCAGCAGCAGGCTTTCCTGCTGGACGACACCGATTTCCGGAACCTGTTCGTGCCGGCCGGATTTCTGCACGGCTTCCAGGCGCTGAGCCCGGTGGCCGACGTCTGCTACCGCATCGACCGGCCGCACGATCCGGCCGAGGACATCGGCATCGCCTACGACGATCCGGATCTGGCCATCGCCTGGCCGCAACCGGTGACCGTGGTCTCCGACCGCGATGCCGCCGCCAATTCCTGGCAGCAGTTGCTCGCGGCGTTCGGGCACTGAGGGCATTCAGGCGCCGATCCGGATGCGGCGCAGTTCGTCGTCGAGCACGCCCGCATCCTTGAGCGAGGTCAGATGCGCGAGCCGGGTATAGCGCTGGAAGAAGGCGTCGGAGGTCAGCCCGCGTGCCACGTACTCGCGGTAGAGTTCGGCCGCGCCCTCCGGAATGCTCCAGATCGCCTCGAAGCCCAGTTCCTTGCGGGCGTAGGAGAAGTCGACCCGGTAGGACCGCGGGTCCGCGCCGCTCTCGCCGGTGATGGCCAGGGTGGCACCGGGGACCGCCTCGACCACGGACTGCGCGATCTCGGCGACGGTGAGGTTATTGGTCTCGGTGCCCACGTTGTAGGCCCGGCAGTAGATGGCCTCGGCCGGGGCTTCCAGGCAGGTGGCGAACGCGCGGGCAATATCCTGGGCGTGCACCAGCGGCCGCCACGGCGTGCCGTCGGAGAGCACCCGCACCTCACCGGTGAGCACCGCGTATCCGACCAGATTATTGAGCACGATATCGGCGCGCAGCCGGGGCGAGAAGCCGAAAGCGGTGGCATTGCGCAGGAATACGGGAGTGAAGCCGGAGTCGGCGAGCGCGGCCACATCGTCCTCGACCCGCACCTTGGATTCGGCGTACGGGGTGAGCGGCCGCAGGGGTGCGTCCTCGGTGACCAGATCCGCGCCCGCGGCGCCGTACACCGAACAGGTGGAGGCGTAGAGGAAGCGCTGCACGCCCGCGTCCTTGGCCAGCCGGGCCAGGCGCACCGAGGCGTGATGGTTGATGTCGTAGGTGATCTGCGGCGCCAGCGCCCCCAGCGGATCATTCGACAGCGCCGCCAGATGGACGACGGCATCGAATCCGGCGAGTTGATCGACGGTCACTTCGCGCAGGTCCACGGTGAGAGTCGGTGGTGCGGGCGGCGTTTCCCCGAGCACACAGTCGGCGAAGTACCCGATGTCCAGGCCGGTCACCTCGTGACCGGCTCGCTGTAGCTCGGGCACCATGACCGTCCCCAGATATCCCTGATGTCCGGTGACGAGTACGCGCATGGTCATGCACCTCCGAATGTGATGGTGGCCTTGTCGAGCAGGAATGCCTCGGCGTGCTGCGCCCGGCACTGGACGCCGCGCAGGCGGGAGAGGGCGAGGAAGGACTGCTCGTCGAACCAGTCCCGATTACGTTGTGAGGGATAGTGCTTCCACAGCAGCTCGGCCTTGAGCTCGGCGATCCCGGCTGGCAGCGGATGGAACACCGTCGGTTGCGGAGTGTCGTTCTCCCACTTGAGGATCTCGTAGCCCAGCACGAGATGATCGCGAAACTCGGTGGGGG
The DNA here is from genome assembly GCF_040611495.1 of Nocardia sp. NPDC006630. Lineage (NCBI taxonomy): Bacteria > Bacillati > Actinomycetota > Actinomycetes > Mycobacteriales > Nocardiaceae > Nocardia > Nocardia sp. NPDC006630. Next base: position 634,818 of record NZ_JBEXOK010000003.1, on the reverse strand, counting down.
TCAGCTCGGCCAGCAGCCGGTGATCCTGGTGGGCATCGCCGCGCTGCGGGGCGAACACCACCTCGGGACTGCTGCCGCGGCGCAGCGCCGCCACCGCATCCTTGACCCGCTCCCAATGCGCCGGGGCATAACCGTCCGGGACATCGAGAATGCGCAGATCCAGATCCGCGCCGGGGCAGAAGGCGGCGAGCGCGTCCTGTTCCTCCCCGGCCCGCTCGGTCCCGGCCCCGGAGAGCACGAGGGCTCGAACGCGAAGGCCGGGAACGGTATTCGACAGCGCCAGCAGGGTTCCGCCGAGGCCGATGGCCAGATCGTCGCAGTGCGCCGCCACCAGGGCGATCTCACGGACCGCGCCCGTGCCCAGTCGGATCATGGTGTGGGCTGCTCCCACACCATCCAGGGGCGATCGCCCGTCAGATATCCGGCGTCGAGTTCGGCGCGCTCCTTGAAGGTGTCGGCGGGCTTCCAGAAGCCGTGATGCTGATAGCCGAAGAGCTTGCCCTGCGCGGCCAGCGCGCCGCAGGCGTCCTCCACCAGATCACCGCCGGGCGGCAGATGATCGAAGATCTCCTGGGTGAGCACGAAGTAGCCGCCGTTCTCCCAGATGGGCAGGCGCGATACCGGAGTGATGTTCTTGACCTCGCCGGCCGAGTTCACATCCACGCAGTGGAAGGAGGACTGCGGCGGCACGATCATCATGGAGGCCGCGGCCCCGGATTTGCGGAAGTCGCTGACCACCTCGTCCAGCGGGGCGTCGGTGAGCACATCGGCGTAGTTGGCCAGGAAGTAGCGCTCGCCGTCGAGATGGTCGCGCACCCGCCGCAGTCGTTCTCCGATAGGGGATTCCACGCCGGTGTCGACGAAGGTGATGGTCCAGTCGCTGATATCGGACTGCAGCAGCTCGACCTGGCCGCCGCGAATGACGAAATCGTTGGAGACCGACTCCTGATAGGTCAGGAAGAAATTCTTGATGTGCGCGGCGCCGTAGCCCAGGCACAGGATGAAATCCTTGTGCCCGAAGTGCGCGTAGTAGCGCATCACGTGCCAGATGAGCGGGCGCGGGCCCACCATCTGCATGGGCTTCGGGATCATATCCTCGGTGCCGTTGCGCATGCGCATGCCGTAGCCGCCGCAGAACAGTACAACCTTCACTTCGCTTGCCTTTCCGCATGATTCGATGCGGCGGCGTCGTCGAGCGTCGCAAGGGATGCTGCGTGATGGAGGGTGGGGAGCGGATAGACGAGCTCGCCGCCCCGGTCGGTCACATGGTGCAATTGCGCGGTGATCTCGGTCTCCAGATTCCACGGGAGCACCAGCACCACATCCGGCTTGTCGGCGTCGATGCGCTCGGGTTCGTGGATCGGAATGCGGGTGCCGGGTGTGAATCTGCCGTGCTTGTACGGGTTCCGATCCACGGTGTACTCGAGTAGATCGGGGCGGATGCCGCAGTAGTTGAGCAGGGTATTGCCCTTGCCCGGTGCGCCGTAGCCGACCACCCGTTTGCCGGCGGCCTTGGCCTCGAGCAGGAAGCGGAGCAGTTGCTGGCGGACCAGTTCGGTGCGCGGTCGCAGTGCGAGATAGCCGGAGACGTCGTGCAATCCGGCCTCGGCTTCCTGGTGCAGCACCTCGGCCACGCGCTCGGAAGGCTCGGCCACGGCATCCGGACGTGCCCAGATGCGCAGCGAACCACCGTGTGTGCCAAGCAATTCCACATCGACCACGGTGAGGCCCGCGGTCGCGAGGGCGCGCTGCGCGGACAGCACGGTGTAGTACTGGAAATGCTCGTGATAGATGGTGTCGAACTGGCCCAGCGCCACCAGATTGAGCGCGTGATGCACCTCGATGGAGAGCCAGCCGTCGTCCGCGAGCAGTGCCCGCAGTGATCGGGTGAACCCCAGCAAATCCGGTATGTGGGCGTAAACATTATTGGCCACAACAAGATTCGCGGCGCCGTGCTCGGCGCGCACCTGCGTGGCGAGGTCCTCGTCGAGGAAGGCCGTCACGGTCGGCACACCCTTCTCGCGGGCGGCGGCCCCGACATTCACCGACGGTTCGATGCCCACGCAGGGGATGCCCTCGGCGACGGCGTGCTGCAGCAGGTAACCGTCATTGCTGGCGACTTCGATCATGAGCGATTCACTGCCCAGCCCCAGGCGGGCGATCGCGTCCTCGACGAAGAGTTTTGCGTGCTGCACCCAGCTGTCCGAATAGGAACTGAAATACGCGTATTCCGTAAAAGTCTCCGCAGGCGTGATGAGCGCCGGAATCTGTAGCAGCAGACAGCTTTCACAGACCCGCAGATGCAGTGGAAACGTGGGTTCCGGTTGGTCGAGTTCCGCCGCGGTGAGAAATTTCTCGCAGGGTGGGGTCGCCCCCAGATCGAGCACGCTGACCAAACGTTCGGACGTACACAGACGGCATTGCACGCGGAATCCCCACTTTCACCGAGACCGGTACCGGCGCAAGGCCGACTGCACTGTGGTCGGCTCGATCCGGCCTTACGTTACAACAGGATTCGCCAACTTCGCTGGGCTCGGCCGGTGGCAGGTGGGCGCCGGGGCGGCAATTTTCTGCGAGTCGCAGAACGGGGCAGGCGGTCGGCTACCACTCGAGTCTTGCAATTCAAGGGTTACTCCCACCTCACCCCGGGTGTGGCACCCGGCGCAACCTGCGTTTTCGTGATTAGGGGAAATACGGGGAAACGACCGGGAAACCGGTTGCGATGCTTCCGGCAACCTCGCGGAAACACTGGCAGCACACAAGTTTCACCGACGACAGTGGCGCAGTTGTGTAACATTCGGCATCTGGCCACCGAAAGAGTCGGCGGTCCCCCAGGTTGGCGCGTTGCGAAAACCCTTGGGGAGCCGACATTGTTCTGTCTTCCGTGGAACTGATCAGTGGGGATCGGAACCGAGTTCTCCCGTGGGGGAGGTGCGTTCGTTTCATGAGTTTCGAAGTTTCTTCTCGTCGAGCAGTGCGTGTAAATCGGCTGCCTCGACCGCTGCCGCGCTCCGATCGCGAACGCTGGCAAGGCGATTACGCACGCCGTCTGGCGGGTAGCGACCTGCTGGTCGTATGCCTGGCCATCGGAATGGCGCAGCTCATCCGCTTCGGCGGGCCGGCGGATCCGACGCTGGCCTCGAATCTGCCGCTGGAGGTTCGCTACACGGTGGTATCGGTGGTGCTCGCACTGGTCTGGTACCTGGCGCTCTCCCTCAGCGGCACCCGCTCACTACGTGTAATCGGCAGTGGCACAGAGGAATACCGACGGGTCGTTTCTGCCACGCTGCAACTGTTCGGTGGTGTAGCCATCGTGTCGCTGTTGCTGCGCGTGGACGTCGCCCGCGGTTATCTGGCAATTGCCCTGCCGCTGGGCATGTTCGGGCTCATGCTGGAGCGCCGGCTGTGGCGCGGGTGGGTAGCCAGGCGGCGCTCCCGTGGCGAATACCGCACCGCTGTGCTCGTGGTCGGCAGCCCGGAGGCGGCGCGGGCCATGGTCGCGGCATTCTCGCGGGATCAGGAATCGGGCTATCAGGTCATCGGAGTGTGCACCCGCGAGGAGGGCGACCTCGTCGAGCGCGGGCTGGAGGTCGGCGGCCGGGAGATTCCGATTGTCGGCACCGACCGCACGGTCATCGACGCGGTCCGCCGTACAGGGGCCGATACGGTCGCCGTCACCGCCACCGACAATCTCGGCCCGGCCGACTTCCGGCGCATGGCATGGGAATTGGATCCGCTGGGCGTCGAACTGATCGTCACGCCGGGCCTGGTGGACATCTCCGGCGCCCGGCTGACCCACCGCCTGGTCGCCGATATGCCCATGCTGCATGTGGAGAAGCCGCAGTATGACCGCGCCAAGTCGATTCGCAAGGCGCTCTTCGACTTCGGCTTCGCACTGTGTGCGCTGCTGGCCATCGCACCGGCGCTCATCGGCATTGCCATCGCGGTCAAGGTGAGCAGCCGGGGCCCGGTGTTCTATCACTCCGAGCGGATCGGGCGGGACGGGCATCCGTTCCATATGATCAAGTTCCGCAGTATGTACGCCGACGCCGATGCGCACATCACCGCGCTCATCGCCGGCAACGGCGGCAATCCGCTCTTCTTCAAGATGCGCGACGATCCCCGGGTGACGCGGGTCGGCCGGATCATCCGCAAGTACAGCCTCGACGAGCTACCCCAGTTCTTGAATGTGCTGCGCGGGGAGATGAGCATTGTCGGCCCGCGCCCGCAGGTGCGCCGCGAGGTCGATTCGTACGACGGGATCATGCGGCGGCGCCTGCTGGTCAAGCCCGGCGTGACCGGTCTGTGGCAGGTCAGTGGGCGCTCGGATCTGGCCCCTGACGATGCCATGCGACTGGATCTCTCCTACGTCGAGAACTGGTCGATGGTCTTGGATCTGCTGTTGATCTGCAAGACGATAGGGGCGGTGACCAGGGGAGATGGCGCGTACTGAGATCACACCTACACTCAAGTGAACATTATTTAGTAATAGGTGTTCACAAACGGGGCTGTGGTGTGATTCACTTCTCCGGAACGTGATCCAAAGGAGGAACCGTGTCCGCGCCGTCCATCCCCTCCGGGTTCGACTTCACCGATCCCGACCTGCTCGCACAGCGTCTGCCTGTCGAAGAATTCGCCGAACTCCGCCGCACCCGGTCCATCGCCTGGGTGCCCCAGATCGGCAGTGGCTTCAAAGACGACGGCTACTGGGCCGTCACCAAGATGGATGACATCAAGGAGATCTCGAAGACTCCGGAGGTGTACTCCTCCGAGGAGAACACCGCTGTCATCCGCTTCTACGACGACATCATGCGTGAAGAGATCGAGGTCCAGCGCTATCTGCTGCTGAACCAGGATCCGCCGCGGCACACCAAGCTGCGCCGCATCGTGTCCAAGGGCTTCACCCCGCGCGCGGTCGAATCGCTGCGCAACGCACTGCGTGACCGCGCCGAGCGAATCGTGCACGAGGCCAAGAAGACCGGCTCCGGCGACTTCGTCACCCAGGTCGCCTGCGAGCTGCCGCTGCAGGCCATCGCCGAGCTCATCGGAATTCCGCAGGAAGATCGCGGCAAGATCTTCGACTGGACCAACCAGATGATCTCCTACGACGATCCCGACTTCGAGGGTGACCACAAGGTCGCCACCGCCGAGGTCATGGGCTACTCGTGGAACCTGGCCGAAGAGAAGCGCAAGTGCCCGATCGACCTCGACGGCCACGCGGACATCATGTCCACGCTGCTCAATGCCGATGTCGATGGTGAAGCCATGGGCTCGGACGAATTCGCCTGGTTCGTCATCCTGCTCGCCGTCGCCGGCAACGAGACCACGCGTAATGCCATCACGCACGGCATGAAGGCGTTCGTCGACAATCCGGAACAGTGGGAGCTCTACCGCGAGCAGCGTCCGCGCACCGCTCCGGACGAGATCGTTCGCTGGGCCACCCCGGTCATCGCCTTCCAGCGCACCCTGCTGCAGGACACCGTGCTCAGCGGCCAGGAGATGAAGAAGGGCCAGCGCGTCGGAATGTTCTACTCCGCCGCCAACTTCGACGAGGAAGTCTTCGAGAAGCCTTTCGAGTTCAACGTCCTCCGGAACCCGAATCCGCATGTAGGCTTCGGCGGCACCGGAACCCACTTCTGTGTGGGCGCCAACCTCGCACGCCTGGAGATCGACCTCATGTTCAACGCCATCGCCGATGTGATGCCGAACCTGAGTCAGGTCTCCGATCCGGTCCGGCTGCGCTCGGGTTGGCTGAACGGCATCAAGAGCTGGCAGGTCAAATACGAATGAGTGAACCCCGTCGACGCGGCCGGATGCCTGCGGTAAGCGACGCAGACATTCGCCGCGTCGCGCGGTCACTGCTGGTGGAGCAGGGCCCGGATGCGATTACGCTGCGGGCCATCGCGCGGGAGCTGGGCGTCACCGCCCCCGCGCTCTACCGTTACTACGAATCCCGCGACCAATTGGTCGCGGCGGTGCGCACCGACGTCTGCGGCGATCTCGCCGCGGACCTCGAGGCGGCGGTCGCCGGGCTGCCCGATGACGCCGGTATCCGATTCTTCGCCGTCTGCCGTGGCTTCCGCAGCTGGTCCCTCGCTCACGCGCGCGAGTTCACGCTGGTCTTCGCCTCGCCGACCGTCGCCGGAATCGGCAGCGCCATGCAGCAATTCGGCGAACCGGTCGGGCGGTTGTTCCTCGGCGCCGCCGGTCGCCTGCTCACCGAGTACGAGATCGTCACCCCGGCAACGGAACTGATCCCGCCGGAACTGCGCGACGACCTCGTCCGGTTCCAGACCGACCTGCTGCGGGTCCTCGCCGAATCCGGTCAGAAGTTCCCCGCCGAGAAGCTGGACCTCGGCGTGAGCTACGTGATGATCCAATTCTGGGCCCGCCTCTACGGCCACGTAACCCTCGAGGTCTTCGGCAATTACCCGATCCCGATCACCCACCCCGACGTCCTCTTCGACGCCACCCTCGTCGATATCGGCCGCAGCATCGGCATGGTCGTCTGAGACGTCCCGAGCACGGGGCGTTCGGCAACCACCGCATTACGGTGAGCTACCCCCGACATGGACTTCGACGCAATGCTCACTGAGCTGCGCTGGGCACAGGCTTGTCGCGGGCCGATGTCAGGCGCGCTGTTGCCGATTCGCCTCGGCTGCTTGCAATTCCTGCAGAATCAGCCGGAAGTGGTTGGTGTTGGCCTGGTCTCGTTTCCTGATCACCCGGTCTACCTGGATCAGAATCAGTGCCACGACAACTGCGCCGACCGCGACGGCCGGCCAGCCGATCCAGTCGGCGATCGTCGACATACCGGGCACCGCCAATGCGGCCGCCGCGCAGCCTGTGACGATCGCGGTCGACCGCCACAGGATTTCGAGATCGGCCGCTACGATGACGACTTCCTCCAGATACCAGGCGATCGAGGCCGAGACGGCGAATACGGCGAATACGATCAGCATCGCCCAGGCGAGCCATATCGGCCCCCATGCCCAGGTGTGCGCGATGGTCCCGACCGCACGATAGATCCCGGCGCCGGTGAATATCAGGGTGGCGACCCCGGCCATCCCTCGCCACCACAGTGTCAGTCCCGCCGTACTGTGCTCGACGTCTTGCGTTGCTCGCGACCACAGTTCGGCTCGAGCCGCATCGTTTGCGGTGAATTGGAACACCAGCATGTACCTGATGAGTGCGCGCTGAACCGGTAGCGGCAGCGTGTCCAGCATTGCGATCTCGGACGCGGTGTACGAGAACCGTTGCAGGTATGTGTGCAGGAGCCGCCGCGAGTTCGGGCCGTGGCCGAGTCTGTCGCTGCGCAGGAACAGCTCCTGGTTGAGCTGTTGATCGCTCATCGCGATGGTGAGGGCTTCGCTTCCGGGCGGTCGACGGCGTAACAGAGTCAGGCTCGACAGCAGTACCACGATCCGTGGGTCCAGCCGTTCGATGAGGAAGTCCGGTGGGCTCGAGGTATTCGTCAGGTGGGCGACCCTCCGCATGAGCCGTGCGAATCGCCCCTGCGGGTCGGGCGTGAAGGGATCCCAGGCGCCGTCGAGTCCGGCGTAGGTGGTTGCCTCGGAGCCGAGCGGCGTGTGATCCTCCAGTGCCGCTTCGATATTCGGTTCTCGAATCAATGCACACAGCCACCAGGCCGACGAGGTCGCGCGCACATCGTCGGACCACACCATGCGTGCGAGTTCCATTGCCGCACTGGGCGTACCGATACTGCCGAGCGTGTCCACCGGCCAGAGCCGATCAGCCGCCACCGCATCGGCGAGGGCGGATACCGCGACTTCGCCCATCGACCCCGCGCACTCCTTGGTCAGCGCATCGTCGGTACGGACGGCCAGACTCACCAGAAACTGTGCGGCATCGGCACGACCGGACCGGGCCAGGGCGCGCATGGCACGCTCGGCCCCCGCCTCGGCCTGTGCTTCGAGGTGCCTGCGTACCCTGCGGCCGCGATCGGTGTCTCTGGAGGCCACGCTGCCGAGCGCCTCGACAATGCCTGCTGCTTCACCGATCGTCGCGGGCTCGGGAGTCCCGGGCAGTTCGGTGAGGAAGTGCGTCACAATGCGATCTGCGAGCAGAGTATCGATTTCGCTTGCCTCGGAAAGGCATTCGAGCGCCAGCACGCGATGTTTGAGGTCGTTCGATTCGAACAGCCGCTGGACCACGATGGTGCTGTTGTTGCCGTCTCCGCACCAGAAGCGGACGGTATCGCGCCAGAAGGCCGGATCGGACCAGTAGCCGGCGAGCAGGCGAGCGGCCCCCACCGGACCCTCGAGTGCTCGTGCCGTGAAGTACTCCTGAAAGCTCCTGTGCGGGAACCAGAATCGTTCCCCGGTGTCGGAGCCGACCAGCATCTGACTTCGATCGGTGAGATCGCGCACCAGCTCCCGCCCGTGCTCGGGGCGCAGGTCCAGTGCTGCGAGGGTGGTGGTGAGGACCTCCCGGAGCCTTTCCTGAGACAGAATGAGCCGGTCGCCCTGGTCGGCCGGAGTCTCGGTCATGAACACGGCGATTCGTTTCAATACCGCGAGTTTGTCGCGTGGCTGGTACGGAGAGGCGCGTTCGCCGCGATCCAGCAGTAGGTCGCGCATGACCATATGGTCGGTGACCCGTGCGTAGAAGTCGGCTCGGGAGGACGGCAACGAACGCCCCTTGTGCACCAGGCTTCCGGTGTACAGGTCGGCGAGCAGGCTCAGCAGCAGGGGGGTGCGGGCCAGTTGGAGCAGCTGCGGATTCTGCCGGATCTGCTCGAATATGCGGTCGGCTGTGCCTAATTCGGCAATATCGGCCGTGGTCAGCCCGCCAGCGGCGGAACGTTCCAGTACCAGCCAGCGGCCGAGGAATCGAAGGATCGAGGAGTCGTCGAAACCGGCGATCTTGATGACCTCGAAGGCGCTCAGGCTGCCGTTGTACGCCGAGCCACGGCCCGTGACCACGACGGAGTTCGCCTTGTCGCCGCTGGCATGGTCTCGCCGGAAGGATTCGATCGCCGCGACCACACCGGCCTGTTCGTCGGCACTCACCTCGTCGAGGCCGTCGAACAGCAGTCGCATAGAGCCTTCATTCAGGCGCTGAGCGACGAATTCCACTGCGCGACTGTCGTTCTTGTCGTTCGGTAGTCGGAAGTGCGCCGCGATCAGTCCGGGCAGATCCACCGATCCGTCACAGCGGTGCAACTCCACCAGTACCGGAATCTTCTGCCGCTGCTCGGCTTTGCGCGGTTGCGCTGCCCAATGCAGGAGAAAGTGCTTCGACAGTAGGGACTTTCCGGCGCCGGCCTCGCCGAGCAGCAGCACGGCCTTCTCCTGGAGCACCTGCCGCCGCAGGTCGTGCCGCCGCCCACCCCTCTCGTACTGGAGGTGCACGTAGACCGACTCGACAGCGATCTGCCGCTGCAGAGTCAGGACATGTCGTCCGTACTCATCGGGAATCTTGGCCCGGTAGTGGGTGATTCGCCGGTCTTCGCTGAAGCGGATCGCGATTCGCTCATAGCCCCGGCGGAGCAGCGTGGTGAGCGACCCGTACAGGCCCTCGCCGAGCTTGTCGCCGAATTTTTTCAGCGCGATAGCGAGTATCCCCACAATGATCGCCCCACCGGCGACCCCACCGAACACCGCGGTGAGACCCTCGGTGATCGAATCCTGCTCGGCCACGAACAGATGCTAGGCCGCATTCCAGGAGTCTGCCGGGTAATCGCCTGGCTATAGGGGAGATTGGGGGATCGGTCCGCGCTGCTCGTCCGGCCGGGGGGTCAGCGGCCGGCCCCGACGAGTTCGGGAACCGGGGGCGGCGACGGCGGCTCGTCGTCCAAGACCGGTTCACCCAGCCCGATGCGCTGCTGGATTCGCTTCATCCAGGCCGGCGCCCACCAGACCCGGTCGCCGAGGAGCTTCATGGTGGCGGGGACCAGGAGCATGCGGAGCAGGGTGGCGTCGATGAAGAGGGCGGCGATCATGCCGTAGGCGATGTACTGCATGAGTACCAGATCCGAGAAGGCGAAGGCGCCGGTGACCACCAGGAGGATGAGGGCCGCCGCGGTGATGATGCCGCCGGTCTGCGCGGTGCCGGTGCGGATCGCTTCGTCAGTGGTCGCGCCCTTTGTGCGTGCCTCGACCATGCGGGATACCAGGAACACCTCATAGTCGGTTGACAGGCCGTAGACGATGGCGATGATCAACACCAGCATGTTCGCCTGGCCGGGTTGCGGGGTGAAGTTCAGCAGGCCTGCCCCATGTCCGTCGACGAATATCCAGGTGAGAATGCCCAGGGTGGAACCGAGTCCGAGGCCGCTCATCAATGCGGCCTTGATCGGCAGCACGACCGAGCCGAAGGTGAGGAACATCAGCAGGCCGGTGAGCAGGAGAACCAACGCGATCATCCACGGGATCCGGGCCAGCAGGGCGTCGATGCTGTCTTTCTGCAGTGCGGGCACACCGCCGACGAGCACGGTCATATCGTCGGGCAGGTTCAGCTTTCGCAGATACTCGATGGTCGCGCCGGCATCGTTGATATCCGCCACCGGTGCCGTGGTCCGATAGATGTCGGGATTCGACCGCGAGCGCTCCGGAATATCGAACTTCCCGACCAGTCCGGGCGCTTGGTTGGCCTGATTCCAGACCGGTCCGACATCAGCCGAACTGCCTGTGACAAAAACGATTTCGAGCGGATCGGACTTGCGGAGCGGGAAGTACTTGTCGATCTGTTCCTGCGCCATTCGGGTCGGGTTATCCGGGGGCAGATACTTCTCGCTGAATCCGCCGAAGACGAGGTTCTGGATCGGCACGATCAACAGCGCAAGTCCGAGCAGCAGCGGGATAACCACCTTCCGTGGATGTTTCATCACCCAACCGGTGGTGCGACCCCAGAATCCGCTCTCCATCGGCGCGGCCGACTTGGTCCGCCGAAAGCGATCCAGTCCCAGCATATCCACCCGCGGGCCGAGAATCGCCAGCATGGCCGGCAGGACGGTGAGAGCGGCGAGCGCCGCGATGGTCACGGTCGCGATCGCGCCATACGCAATGGATTTCAAGAAGCCCTGCGGGAACAGCAGCAGGCCACCGAGACTCGCGACGATCATGGTCGCGGAGAACACCACGGTGCGCCCGGCCGTCATGACGGTGCGCCGTACCGCTGTGCGAGTGTCGTACCCCGCTGCCAGTTCTTCGCGGAACCGGCTGACGATAAACAGGCCGTAGTCGATCGCCAGCCCGAGCCCGATCATCGAAACCACCGGGGAGACGAAGGAATTCACCTCGGTGAAGTTCGTGACGAACCGCACGACGCCGGACGCGCCGAAGATGGTGAGCAGACCGATGATCAGCGGTAGCGCTGCGGCGACCACACCGCCGAAGATGAAGAACAGCAGTAGCCCCACCAGTGGGATCGCCATCAACTCCATGCGGTGGATATCGTCGGCGACCGTGTCACTGAGGGTGCCTGCCACCGGCTGCAACCCGCCGACCTGAACATCCACGCCCGGAATGGCGAAGTCGCCCTTGACCGCTCGATAGCTGTTGAGCAGATCGGTGTCGTTCTCACCACGCAGGGCGATCGCGGCGATCGCGCGGGTGTGGTCCTTGGACACGAAGGCAGAGGAGGTAGCGCCGGTCTCGGTCGGCCAGTAGGTGCCGTTGACGCCCGGGATCTGATCGGGATGGTCGCGCGGCAGGCTGTTGAGATGATCGACGACCGTGCTGCTGAAGTCTGGATCGTCGACGGTCTTGCCCTCGGGCGCGGTGTAGAGCACGACCACATCGACATTGTGATTGCGGCCGAAGGCGGAATCGGCCAGACTTCCCGCCTTCGACGATTCCGCGGAGGGATCGAACATCCCGCCGGAGCTCAGGTGGTCGTCCAGGCCGAGTCCATAACCACCCAGTGACAGCAGCGCCGCCACCATCACTCCGATGACCCCGAACCGCCATCGGCAGGCCAGATCACCCCATCGCGCGAACAGGTTCATATGTCACGGTAACAAGCAAGATCGCGATCGGCATTATCGTGTTTCGGGCTTCGATTGTGGCACAGTCGTTTACGTGCTGTTATGCGGAATACGAGTCTATTTGCAACCCCTGAGTCTGCGGATCGGTGCACCAGCGGTTCGCCGTACTTGCCGGTGCGGGCAGTGACGCTGCGCGTCGAACCAGTATGCGGATTACTCAGTAGTCTCTGTGGCTGTGAATGATTCGGGGCGGGCACAGGCCTTCAGTGATGGTGTGTTCGCGGTGGCGATCACGCTGTTGATCCTGGAGATCAAGGTTCCGCTGAACGCGGGTGATCAGCTGTGGCAGGAGCTGGGGCATCAGTGGCCCTCGTACGCGGCGTATGTGGTGACATTCCTGAATATCGGCATCATGTGGGTGAACCACCACACCGTGTTCGCCTTCGTCGAGCGGGTGGACCGCACGCTGCTGTTTCTGAACCTGTTGCTGCTCATGGGCGTTGTCGCGCTGCCCTGGCCTGCGGCGCTGGTCGCGGACTACCTGACCGAGGGCCACGAGGGCGGGTCGGTGAGCGCGTGGACCGGGAGCCATGCCGCGCGGATCACGGTCGCCATATACGGCAGTTTCATGGTCTACCACGGCATTTTGTTCCAAGCGGTGTGGTTGCACCTGACCCGCACCGGCAACCTCTTCTACCCGCGGGTCGACGTCGCGGCCGCCCGCGCCACCCGCTGGCGCTTCGGTCTGGGCATCGCCATCTACCCGACCACCGTCGGCTTGGCCTTCGTCTCCGCACCGCTGACCCTGGCACTGCACGGGGTATTGGCGGTCTACTACGCGCTCAATCAGATTCCGGTGCCGGTAGTCGACGAACCGCGAGCATCATCCGTCTGAACGAATCCCTAACGGGCGTAACAGGTTCCTCTGCCGCTCAACGCGCAAGTCCGATGAGGCGACTCCAATCGAGTTTGACCGCGATCGGCAGGTCGATCTCAGCCACACCGTCGGTGTGCTCGAGCGTTCGGTGCGGGCGATACTGGTTCAGAAGGTGGTCGAGTACGAAGGTTTCGATGACGGCTACCTCGTTGTCGGCAAGGTGCACGATCCAATACCAAGGGATCCCTGCCAACGCGTACTCCGCCATTTTGTCGGCGGTGTCGACTCGTTCGGTGCCGGGGGAGACGACTTCGACCACAAGTTTGACCATCGATGCGGGCAGCGGGCGGAGATCCGGCGGAGCGCACGCGAACAGTGCGGCATCCGGACGCCGGATCGTCGCGCGCGGCAGTTCCCAGAGCAACACATCGAAGTCGGTGTCGACATCGAGGCAGCCGTCGTTGTACCGGCTCATGTGCGCGTCGGCTGCCGTTTCGATGAAGTCGGCAATGCGGCGGGCCGCTTTTTGATGTGGGCGGAAGGGAGATTCGGCGCGAACCGCCTCACCGTTGACGACCTCGACAAGTCGGCAGAAGTCTTCTGGAAGGGTCTTCCAGATCTCCACGGTGATCGGGGCAGGCTGCAGGTTCTCCTTGCGAGCCCAATCCAGCAGTTCGGACACCATCCACTCCTCGTCCAGGCGACGGTACCGATCGATCCTATCGGGCGAGCCGAGCTGGGACGTCAAGCTCCGCCCGAGTCCGGCAGCAGGTCGTTCGCTGAGCGGGCATAGGTAGTCTCCGGGTCGACGGTGATGACATCGCACACCCGGGCCAGAAAATCGGGGACCTCGCCGCCGAAGTGCGCGAGGCTGGGGGTCACCACGGCGTCTACGCCCAGGCGGCTCACCACCGTGCGCAGGCGCAGGTCGGGGCGGTCGGTGTGGGGGCCGAAGACGACGGTTTTGCGCAGGTCGTAGCCGAGGCGGGCGGCGACGCTGCGGATCTGCGCCTCATCCCACACCTGCCTGGCCTTCGAGATGTCGTGCCGCAGATAGCCGATCGCCGATGGTGCGCTCATCATTGCCCTTGCTGTCGGTGGTTTCCGGATTACACGGTATGGATCACCGCGCCCCGGCGGCAGCGGATTGCTCGAGGTTGCTCGAATCTCCTGCTGGAAAGGTCCTGGCACCAGCGATAATGAGATGTGTTCGTAGTTGCCTCGAGCAAGGACACGGCATCATGGAGATACGGCTTCTGGGCGGACCCACCGGCGGCAACGGATCACCCAGATTGTGGGCAACCGACCGCGACAGCATCATTGTGCAGGGGTGGCGTACCGGCCATACCCCGGGCACTGTCGAGATACCCCATCAACTGCTCGGCTTTCTGGAACTCGAAACCTGTCTGGGTGCAGCGCTGCACAACACCGGAAACGGGACCTTCACCCTCTGCGGTGACGTGGTCGACGACCCCCATGTGCTGTCCGCCATGCAGATTCCCGACCACGAGACGGCCGTGGAAGTTCGTGCGTTGAAAGCGAGTTACCCGCATGCTCTATCGCTCCGAATTCGATGACCTGTACCGGTCGCATCGTCGCGCGTTCCACCTGGAGGTGCAGGACACCTACGGTGTGGCCGCCGAGAACGAGCAACTGGAACATTTCGTGGCGGGGGAGCCGACCAGTTATCCGGCCGACTGGCGGGAATGGGATGCGCTTGTGCGCGAGGTGACCGAGGAGGGCACCCTGATCCAGCGATTACGCATCGTGACCGAACCGCATACCGACTACACCCGCTTCCTGCTGCATCACACCGAGCGCAATGTCGAAGCCGGAGAACAGGTCCGGTACCTGCCCCGGCACCGCGTCGATCCGGCCGACTACACCGCCGACGACTGGTGGCTCTTCGACGACGGCCCGCTGGCCTTCTCGATCTTCTCGCCCGAGGGCGAATGGGCCGGCGGTGCGGTCACCGAGGATCCGGTGCTGCTCGCCCGCTGCGCCCAGGTCCGGGATCAGTTGTGGCCGTTGGCTGTTCCGTTCGACGTCTACCTCCGTGACCAGGGTTGACGAGGGGCGGCAGGCGCTCGGGGTTCGGTTGCGGGAACTCCGGGTGTCGGCCCGTATCTCCGGACGGGACCTGGCCGCGCGCGCGGGCTGGGGGCCGACGAAGATATCGAAGATAGAGCACGGCCGGCAGCTGCCGTCCGAGGAGGATCTCGCCGTGTGGTGCCGGATCACCAGGAACGAACTCGCCCTGCCGGATCTCATTGCGACCGTGCGCAATGTGAATGCCGCCCATCTGGAATGGCGGCGCATCGCGGCCACCGGTCATGCGCGCAGGCAGCGGCAGAGTATCGAGCGGGAAGCGGCCACCGGCCTGGTGCGCGGCTACGACTGTCTGCTGCTGCCCGGACTGCTGCAGACCCGCGATTACGCGGAAGCCGTGCTGCGGCGGTGTATTCGGTTCCTCGGCAGCCCCGACGATCTCGAACACGCGGTGGCCGCGCGGATGGAACGGCAGCGCGTGCTGCGCGAAGGTAAGCACCGCTTCCACTTCCTCATCGGCGAGGCCGCGCTGTACACGTCCGTGGGCGACGGCGCGGTCCGCAGGGCGCAGCTCGAGCATCTGCAGACCATGCTGTCCGCCGAGCGCGTGGTCGTCGGCGTTGTCCCCAGCACCGCTGAATTCATCTATGAGACAACAAATTTCACCTTCTTCGATACGCACCTGGTGCAGGTGGAGACGATCTCGGCCGAGCTGACCATCCGGCAGCCGCGCGAACTCGTGCTGTACGAGAGAGTGTTCCGGGCCCTGGCCGAGCAGGCCGCCTACGGCGACGCCGCCCAGACGCTGATCAAGAAGGCTTTATCGGAGGACGACCTGTGATGACCGATCCCGTCCGGCGGGAGATTCGGATGGTGGTAAGGCGCGGGATGATTCGAGGCCGGCGCAGGTCCCGCGCGAACCATTCTCCCAGGGTGATGCCGGCCGCGAGGGCGCATCCGACGGCGAGCGCGCTGAAGAGCTGATTGATGCCGATCAGCTGTTCGTCATTGAGCAGCGCGTAGAGACCGCGATAGACACGCAGACCCGGGAGCAGGGGAGTGATGCCCGCCAGGGCGACCACCAGCGGCGGCGTCAGCGCGCGGCGGGCGAGCAGACCACCGGCGAGGCCGACCACAATGGCCGCCACACCGGAGGAGACGATCGGGCCGAAACCGGCATTCTGCGCCACGAGATAGACGGCAATGGCCGCCGCACCACTGAACGCGGCCGTGGTCAGCGCCCGCCGCTCGGCATAGCAGGCCAGTGCGAAGGCCAGTGCGGTGACAGCGCCCGCCGCCACCCTGATCGGAAGATTGGTGAGGTCCCGGCCCGGGGCCATATCGACCGTCGGGGTGGTGAGGTTCAGCAGTTCGGACACCCGCAGCGTCAGCACGATGCCCGCGATGATGCCGCCGGTCATCATGACGACCTCGAGCATGCGCGCAGCCGCGGTGATGGGTGCACCGGTAATGGCGTCCTCGACCGCGCCGAACAGCTGTAAACCGGCCAGCAGCACGGAGATTCCGGCCGCGATGATGAGTGCCGGATCCCGATGCAGATGGCTGGCGAAGGTGGACACGAGCACCGCCGGCATCGCCGCGATCATGCCGCCGACCACATGCTGGAAGAAGAACGGCAGACCGCGCCGGTTGAGCCGGCGATTGGTGCGGTCGATGAGAGCGGTGGTGGCGAAACTCAGCGCGGCGATCATCAGGCCGCCATTGAGCAGTAGCGCCACCGCCGCGGCCATCAGCGACCAGCCGAACGTCGAGATCCAGCGGTGATAAGGATGCGGTGCCGAGGTGATCTCCTCGAGCGCCGCCAGGGCCTCCTCCGGCGGCATCAGTTCCCGCCGGATTCGCCGGGTCAGGCGGTCGACCGCGGCCAGTCGAGTGAAATCGAGCGACCGATATTTGACCACCCGCATCGTGCTGGCCGGCGGCATGAAGGTGCCACGGTCGACAGAAATGCGGATCGAGTTGTAGGTGACATCGATATCGCATTTGGACAGGCCGTAGGTGGAGGCAATGGCTTCGATCTGCGCGGTGGTGTCCATCACGGCCGTACCGGCGGAAAGCACCACTTCGCCTACCCGCTCGACCAGGTCCAAAACCTGGGTCACGGCGGCATCGTCGGTGAGGTCGATCGGCTGCAGCGGTGCGGGTGCCTCGGTGACAACATCGGCGACG
The DNA here is from genome assembly GCF_040611495.1 of Nocardia sp. NPDC006630. NCBI lineage: Bacteria > Bacillati > Actinomycetota > Actinomycetes > Mycobacteriales > Nocardiaceae > Nocardia > Nocardia sp. NPDC006630. The sequence goes on along the minus strand of NZ_JBEXOK010000003.1, from coordinate 617,752 downwards.
GCATTGCGGTCGGCGACCGCTTTGCCGACAACACTGGTCAGCAGCCTGCGCGACCGCCCGACAATGCCCTCGGCGGCACCGCCGGTCTCGATTGCCAGATCATTGCTCACAGGAGAAAAGTACACGGGTGCGATAGATCACCGGGTTGAGCAGGGCGATAGCAGTAGTGTTTTGAAGCATGGCGAACGATGGCGATCCGATAGCGGAACATCTACGCGCGGCTCTCGACGGACCCTGGCGGGACGTGCGCGAACAGGCCCGGGTGCATCTCGACGATGCCCGGCTCTACGGCGATCCCTACCTCGATTACAAGGCCGCGAGAACGCGGGTACTGGAGCAAATGCATCTGGTGTCCTCCTTCGGATGGGCCGAACGCGGTTTCCGCGAGGTCGAAGGCGGAACCGGCGACCCGGGCGGGGCCGTCACCGCACTGGAAATGCTTGCCTACACCGATCTGTCGCTGTGGGTGAAGTGCGGTGTGCAGTGGGGCCTGTTCGGCGGTGCGGTCGAAAACCTCGGTACCGAGAGGCACCGCCGGTACATCGAAGCGCTGCTCCCGCTGGAGCTGCTCGGCTGCTTCGCGATGACCGAAACCGGTCACGGAAGCGATGTGGCCAACTTGGAGACCACAGCCACCTACGACCCTGCCACAGAAGAGTTCATCGTGCACAGCCCTACGCCTTCCGCGCGTAAGGATTACATCGGCGGTGCAGCCGAACATGCCCGCATGGCAGCGGTTTTCGCGCAGCTGGTGACCGGTGGCGAATCGCAGGGCGTGCACTGCTTCCTGGTGCCGATCCGGGATGCGGAGGGTAAGGATCTGCCCGGCGTCACCACCGCCGACGACGGGCTCAAGGGCGGCCTGCCGGGTGTCGACAATGGCCGAATCATGTTCGACCAGGTGCGAATTCCGCGCGAGAACCTGCTCAATCGCTATGCCGACGTGGAACCCGACGGCACCTACAAATCCGAGATCGCCAACCCGAGCCGGCGGTTCTTCACCACGCTCGGCACGCTGGTTCGCGGCCGGGTCAGTGTCGGCGGTGCGGCGGCCGCGGCGGCCCGGGTGGCCCTGAGCATTGCCGTCCGCTACGCCGAGCAGCGGCGCCAATTCGCTGATCCCGATACGGGTGTCGAGACCGTGCTGATGGATTACCGCAGCCATCAGCGCCGCCTGCTGCCGCTGGTGGCCCGCGCCTACGCACTGCAATTCGCGCAGAACGATCTGGTGCAGCGCATGCATCTGGTGCAGACCGGACAGGCGACCGAGGAGTCCGCACAGCGCGCCCTGGAGAAGCGCGCCGCCGGTTTCAAGGTCGCGCAGACCCGGCACGCCACCCAGGCCATTCAGGAATGTCGCGAAGCCTGCGGCGGCGCAGGGTATCTCACCGAGAACCGCCTGGTCACGCTGAAGGCCGACAGTGATGTCTTCACCACGTTCGAGGGCGACAATCTGGTGCTGACCCAGCTGGTCGCCAAGGACCTGCTGACCGCCTACTCCGATGAGGTGCGCGATCTCGACGCCATGGGCTGGGTTCGCTTCGCCGCCACCATGGCCCGCGACGCGGTGCGCGAAGCCTCGGGCGTGCGGCAGCTGATCCAGCGGCTGCGTGATCGCGGTGACGACGGCGTCGACGATCAGGACCTGTCGCGCCGGTCGGTCCAGCTGCAGCTCTTCGCCGACCGCGAGGACTATCTGGTCCGCACGGCCGGGCATCGGCTGCAGGCCCGCGCCAAGGACACCGGGCCCTTCGAGGCGTTCAACAATGCCCAGGACCACATTCTCGCCGCGGGCACGGCGCATATCGATCGCCTCGTCCTGGAGGCCTTCATCGAAGGCATTGCCGGAATCGAGGACGAGGCGGCTCGTGAACTGGCCGGCTCCGTCTGCGATCTGTACGTGTACAAGACCGTCGAGGAGAACCAGGCCTGGTTCATCATGCACCGCTTCATGTCCGTGGAACGGGCGAAAATGGTGCGGCGCGGCGTGAACGAACTCGTGGACCGGCTGCGGCCGCACGCGCTCACGCTCATCGAGGGCCTGGGCGTGCCGGAGAAGATGCTGCACGCGGCCATGTTGAACGGCGCCGGAGACGCACCTTCCCCGTCGTGATCGCGACTGCCGCATCGGATTGAACCCCGGTGCGGCAGTTCCTCGTTATCGAGGTGTCGGGCAATGCGACGAGGCATCGGCCGATCGGTGACGGGAGACGCGATGATCACGACGCTGATCGGACCGGCCGTGCGCGCGCCGAAGCTCGTCCTGGTTCTGGTGGGCGTGGCATTCCTGGTCTGCGGTGCGCTGGGTTCGCAGGCCGCCGCGCGGCTGTCCAATGGCGGATTCGTGGCCACCGACTCCGAATCCGCGCGCGTCGCGGACATTCTCGGGCGCGACTACTCCATGTCCGGCATGCAACTCGTGCTGACTGTGGAATCCGACGGCGGGGTGCGGAGCGCGGCCTCCGCCGCCCGCGGCCGCGACATCGCCGAACAGCTGCGGGGCGATGGCCGCGTCTCGAAAGTTGTTTCGCCGTGGACCGATCCGCAGCTGAGCGGTCTGCTTGTCAGCCGCGACAAGAGGATCGGGCTCATTGTCGCCAGCGTGCGCGGCGACGAGAACACCGCGCCTGCGGCCGCGCATGATCTGGCCGGCGCTTTTGCCGGCAGCCGGGACGGAGTCACCATCCATGCCGGTGGCCCGGCCATGGTGCTGGCCGAGACCGGGCAGCAGACGGAAAAGGACCTCGCCATCGCCGAGGCCATCGCGCTGCCGCTGACCGCGCTGCTGCTCATCTGGTTCCTGAGAAGTGCGGTGGCGGCGGCGATTCCGTTCATCACCGGGATCGCCGCCATCGCGGGCACCAGCGCGGTGCTGTACCTGCTGACCTTCGTGGTGGAGCTGTCGGTCTTCGCGCTGAACATCACGACCGCCATCGGATTGGCGCTGGCCATCGACTATTCGCTGCTGATCATCGGCCGCTATCGGGAAGAGATAGCGGGCGGGCGAGATCGTGACGCGGCGCTGGTGCTCGCCATGCAGCGCGGCGGGCGGGCGGTGGCCTTCTCCGGGACCACGGTCGGCATCGCGCTGATCGGAATGTCGTTCTTCCCCATGGCTTTTCTGCGCTCCCTCGCCTATGCGGGTCTGGCGGTGGTCGCGCTCTCGATCATGCTGACGCTCACCATGGTCCCCGCGCTGCTGACGCTGTTCGGCGAGCGGATCAATCGGAAACCGCTGCGGGAGGCCCAGCCGGTACAGGAAGGCTTGCTCTACCGGGCGGCGCGCACGGTGCAGCGGCGGCCCGTACTGTGCGCGCTGCCGGTGCTGGCGCTGCTGGTGCTGTTCGGATCGCCGATCTTCGGGCTGAAACTCGGCCTGCCCGATGATCGGGTGCTGCCCGCCTCGGCGGAATCGCGTCAGGTGGGTGATCTGCTGCGGGATCGGTTCGCCGACAATGCCACGGGCACAGTGCACATCGTGGTGAGCCCTGCCGACGGCGGCACCGATCTGGGCGCGTATTCGGCCGCCCTGTCGGCAGTCCCGGATGTGCAGGATGTCACCGGCCCGGCGGGCTCCTTCACAGGCGGCCAACCGGCCGGTCCCGCTGATCCGACCGCCAGACACGGCGACGGCGCGCATCTGACGGTCTCCTCGACGGTCGATCCGTATTCCGAACAGGGGCAGCGGCAACTCGGCGCGCTGCATGCCGTGACGGCACCGGCGGGCACGCACGTACTGTTCGGCGGGCTCGCCCAGCAGACCGCGGACTCCACCGCGGGCATCAAGGAGGGGTTTCCGAAGGCCGTCGTCTGGATCGCGGTGACCACCTTCATCCTGCTGCTCCTGCTCACCGGCAGTGTGGTGCTGCCTTTGAAGGCTCTGGTGCTCAATGTGCTGTCGCTGTCGGCGACCTTCGGCGCGCTGGTGTGGATCTTCCAGGACGGGCACCTGGGCGGCCTGGGCACACTGGCCACCGGATACACCATCGCCACGCTGCCGGTACTGCTGTTCTGCGTGGCGTTCGGGCTCTCGATGGATTACGAGGTCTTCCTGCTCGCGCGCTTCACCGAGGAGTGGAAGCGCTCCGGCCGGACCCGTGCCGACAATGACGATGCCGTCGCGCTGGGCATTGCCCGGTCGGGCCGCATCGTCACCGCGGCGGCGCTGCTCATGGCGGTGATCTTCGTGGGCATCGCCAGCAGCGAGGTGACCATGAACCGCATGCTCGGCGTCGGCCTGGCGCTGGCGGTGCTCATGGACGCCACCCTGGTGCGAATGGTGTTGGTACCGGCCTTCATGCGGCTGTTGGGCACCGCGAACTGGTGGGCCCCCGCCCGGTCCCGGCCGCTGCTGGAGCGGGCCGCACTGCGGGAGTGAACGCGGCGCTCGCGGTGACCGCCCTGCGCCCGCGGCTATCGTGGCCGGGTGATCCGATCGCCCGCGCCCGCCCCGAACCGGCCCGATACCCTGATGCGCCAGGCCGCGCTGCCCGCGCTCATCCTGGTGGCCATTGTCGTGACTGTGGTTGTGCCGCAGTTCTTTCCGGCCGACGGCGGTCCGACCGGGCTGGACAGCGCTCTGGAAGGGAATATCCACTCCGCGCTGGACGGGCATCGGTGGCTCTACAGCGTGCTGGTCGCGCCCAGCAACAACAGCATCATCATTCCGGTGCAGCTGCTCGCGGCCGCGTGGTTCGCCTACCGGCGGCAGTGGTGGTCCGCCGGGTTCATGATCCTCGGGCCGGAGTTCGCGATCCTGGTGAATTCGTTTGCGCTCAAACCGTTCTGGGACCGGCAGCTGCATCATTACCTGGCGTATCCGAGTGGGCACACCGTGCAGTTGATCGCCGTCGTCACGGCGATGGTGCTGGTCACCGAGTCGGTGCGGCCACGGGTGACCATCGTGGTGGTGACGGTGGTGCTGCTGCCGGGAGTACTGGTCGGCATGGTGGGGCTGGGATATCACCATCCCACCGATGTCCTCGGGGGTACGGCGGCCGCCGTCGCCCTGGTGACGGCGGCCTATCTACCGTTCCGCTATGTGGCGCTCACCCGTACGCGACAACCGCGGCAATGATGAACCACAGCACCCACAGCGCCACCACGATCATGCCCAGCGACAGCATGACGCGCATGAACCCGCGCCCGAAATCGATCTGACCGGTCCGGCGCGGATAGAGCTTCCACGGGCTGTACCAGGGCGAGGGCACCCGCAGCCGGTTGCCTGCCGACGCGGCCTCCAGCTCCAGGCGCGCCTGCTCCTCGGCATAGGCCTCGGCCTGCGCCTGCTGCGGCCCGCCGTGCCAGAGCGTGATGTCCACCGGGCCCAGGAAGCCCTCGTTCAGCAGGTCCTGCGGCGCCGGCAGATACGGCAGAATGCCCAGCCCCCGAAAGGCCCACGCCACATCATTGGCCGACCACTGCGGGCGGCCGCGTGAGGACAGGCCGATGAAGTAGTCGTGCAGCCGGCGCGGGTCATCGCCGACCAGCACCTCGAAACTGGGATCGCTCCAGAGCTGCTGCACCCGCAGATTCGAATCCGGCGGCGGCACCACCAGCACCGCGCCGTGCACCACCCGCTGCCCGAGACCGCGCTCGGCCAGCCAGTTCTGCAGTGCGAAGGTGTGATCGCGGGATTTGTCCAGCGGGGTGCGCTTATCGGTGCCGTCGAAGGTGATGATCTTCTCGGCCACCCGCCACGGGCCGTTGAGCGGCACCTCCAGCTCGCCCTGCAGATTCTCCGCCAGTGACTCGGCCTCGATCACCACGCAGCTGGTCGGCGTCCAGACGACCGCGTCGAAGGGGTAGAGCCGATCACCGTGGAAGAGGCTGCAATTGACGGTGGCGACGCCCTTGGGGTCGCCGCGGCCCTTCCAGGTGCGGAGCCAGTCGATCAGCAGCTTCTCGGCATGCGTACCAGCGGGGTTCTGTACTCGAACGAGCATCGGCGCTGCACCTCTCTCGTCGAATCGATACCGGCTGTGCTGCTAAGAAATGGTACGGATGTAGCGCGCCCATCGCCCAGATTTGCTGCCTGTCGTGTGTCGGTCGATCGGGCCGACACCAACTTACCGTCGAGCGCCGTGGCGCGCTCGACGGGTAGCGGGAAATCCGCAGTGGCTCACTGCGATTCCCGTCAGTTGGCCTCCACGGGGAAGATCGGCAGGCGCAGGGCGCCCGAGGCGAAGTCCGGGACCGTGGGCTGCTGCGGCCGCACGGGGCTGATGCGGCGGTAGGGGTTGCCCAGGCGCGGCCGGGGGTCGGGCTCATTTCTGTTGGGCCAGAAGGCCATTGCGCGCTCGGCCTGTGCGGTGATGGTCAGGGACGGGTTCACGCCGAGATTCGCGGTGACCGCCGAACCGTCGGCGATGTGCAGCCCGGGATGGCCGAACACGCGCTGATACGGATCGACCACACCCGATTCCGGGCCCTCGCCGATCACGCAGCCGCCGATGTAGTGGGCCGTCGCCGGAATATTGAACACGTCCATGATGAGGCTCTGCACATCGCCGTCGACCTTCTCCCCGAAGCGGCGGCCGACATCGTGCGCCATCGGAATCCAGGTCGGATTCGGCTTGCCGGTGCCCTGTTTGGTCTTGAGCTGCCCCCAGCGCCGATAGGAGGTCAGCGAATTGTCCAGAGACTGCATGACCAGCAGGATCACCGATTTGTCCGAGGCCCGCCGGGCATTGAGACTGCGCGCGAACACCAGCGGATGCAGCACCATCGCCAGCAGGAAGCGCAGGAACCGGAACGCGCCGCCGTCCACGATCGGCACCGACAGCGGGAACAATCCGTTCTGCCCGGCGCCGTAGTGGCACACCTCGATGTGCGTGTTCGGCTCCGGATGAATCGAGGAGGTGATGGCGATGCCCTGCGCGAAATCGTCGCGCTCGCGGCTCACCACATTCAGGATGGCCTCGGAATTGGAGCGGGTCAGCTCGCCCAGACGCGGTGACAGATGCGGCAGTACTGCCTCGTCGCGCATCTTGTGCAGCAGCTTCTGGGTGCCCAGCGCCGCGGCGGCGAAGACCACCTGTTCGGCGGTAAAGGTCTTGCGGTCCTTGCGAACCCAGCGATCCGAGCGCACCGTGTCCAGGGCGTAACCGCCGCCGGTCATGGGTCGCACCTTGGTCACGGTGGTCAGCGCGAACACCGTGGCGCCGGCCTGCTCGGCCAGGTACAGGTAGTTCTTCGGAGTGGTGTTCTTGGCATTGTGCGGGCATCCGGTGAAGCAGCGCGCACAGTGGATACAGCCGTTGCGGGCCGGTCCGGCGCCGCCGAAGTACGGGTCCGCCACCTCGTCGCCGGGGGCTTCCTCATTGAAGAACACACCCACATTGGTGGCATGGAAGGTGTCGGCGACGCCCAGGTCCTCGGCGACCGAGCGAATCACATCGTCGGCGGGCGTCATGCGCGGGTTGGGTGTGACACCGAGCATGCGCTGCGCCTGGTCGTAGTAGGGCGCGAGCTCGGATTTCCAGTCGGTGATGTGCGACCACTGCTTATCGGTGTAGAAGTCCGGCAGCGGCTCGTACAGGGTGTTGCCGTAGATCAGGGAGCCGCCGCCCACGCCCGAGGCGGAGAAGACGGCGCACTTGCCGAGCACGCTGATGCGCTGGGTGCCGGTCAGGCCCAGCCGCGGGGCCCAGATCGCCTTGCGCACATTCCAATTGGTATTCGGGATGTCCTCGGCATTCCAGCGCCGGCCGGACTCCAGCACGGCCACCCGGTAACCCTTTTCGGTCAGTCGCAGTGCGCTGACGCTTCCCCCGAAGCCGGAGCCGATCACCACGACGTCGTAGTCGAAGTCTGGCATGGTGTTTCCTCTCGCACGCCGGGATGGCAGATGAGAAGCTTCCCCACTCATTCTGTCATCCACCTGTATGGCGGAGACGATATCGTTTCCGCTCCGGACCGGCCAGCGGCGTGCCCGTATGGAGACTCGCCGGTGATTACGGTAAGACCGGGTTGTGACAACCGAGCGGAACGCCGAACCGGTGTACAGCGACCGCATCCTCACCGTGCCCAATGTGCTGAGCGTCATCCGGCTCATCGGCGTCCCGGTCTTCCTCTGGCTGCTGCTGGTCCCGAAGGCCGACGGCTGGGCCTTCGCGCTGCTGATCGCCAGCGCCTTTACCGACTTCCTGGACGGCAAGCTGGCCCGGCTGCTGGACCAGTCCTCCAAACTGGGCGCCATCCTGGATCCGCTGGTCGACCGGCTCTTTCTGCTGGCGACCCTGGCGGGCTTCCTGATTCGCGGCATCCTGCCGTGGTGGGTGGTGATCGTTCTTGTTGCGCGCGACGGCATCCTGACGCTGACGCTGGGCATCTACAAGCGCCGCGGGCTGCCGCCGCCCGAGGTCATCTACCTCGGCAAGGCCGCCACCTTCGCGCTCATGTCCGCTTTCCCGTGGACGCTCGCCGGTCAGATGGATTGGCCCGCAGCAGGTTTCAGCAAGGCCTTCGGCGGGGCATTCCTGATCTGGGGTGTGGCGACCTACGTCTGGACCGGCATTCTCTACGTGGGCAAGGCCGTTGCGGTCGCCCGAGCCATACCGGCCCCGTCGACGACAGATCACTAGCCATTAGGGTGTGTTGCACACGGATCGACGCCGATCCCGAGAGGACCACCCGCCCGAAAGGACATCGCCTGTGAGCGACCTACCCGACGACCTGCGCTACACCGAAGAACACGAATGGGTGCGCATCGCCGGCCCGGCCCGCGTGCGGGTCGGAATCACCGACTACGCCCAGTCGCAGCTCGGTGACGTCGTTTTCGTGCAGCTGCCCGAAGCGAATGCCGATGTGGCCAATGGCGACAGCATCGCCGAAGTGGAGTCCACCAAAAGTGTTTCGGACATCTACGCTCCGCTGGCGGGGAAAATCGTTGCGGTGAACGAGGTTCTGACGGCCGCGCCGGAGACCCTCAATACCGACCCTTACGGTGACGGCTGGATCTTCGAGCTCGAGCTCGAAGACGCCGAAACGCTCGACTCCGCGTACGGTGACCTGCTCGATGCCGCAGGTTATCAAGGAGTTATCGGAGGCTGAAGGAGCCTTCACAGTTCTACCTGCACGGGTACGCCCTGGCAGGGTACGGTCAATGCCAACAAGCACACGCTGAGGGCATCAACTGCTTGCATGGATTAATTCGGTTCGAGGAGGAGAGCAAGGGTGAGCGAGAACAAGGACCCGGGTTACCAGGAGACGGCAGCAGAGACCACTTCGGTGTTCCGCGCTGATTTCCTGAACGAGGTCGACACGTCGCGCACCGAGCAGACCGGCGAGCAGCCGGTGCAAGGGGTCGAGGGTCTGCCCGCGGGCGCAGCCCTGCTGGTGGTCAAGCGCGGCCCGAATGCCGGTTCGCGTTTCCTGCTCGATCAGCCCACCACCTCCGCGGGTCGCCACCCCGACAGTGACATCTTTCTCGACGATGTCACCGTCAGTCGTCGGCACGCGGAGTTCCGCCAGGATGACGACACCTTCCAGGTCGTCGATGTGGGCAGTTTGAACGGTACCTACGTGAACCGGGAGCCGGTGGATTCCTCGGAGCTGCAGAACGGCGACGAGGTGCAGATCGGCAAGTTCCGTCTCGTGTTCCTGACCGGCCCGCGGCCGCAGACCAGCGACGCGGGCGCGCTATAGGCCGACGGGAATGACTGGCGCAGCGCAGCAATGGACACGCGGAGGAATGTCGATCGGCTCCGTGTTGGATCTGCTGCGTCCGGACTTCCCGGACATCACGATCTCGAAGATTCGGTTTCTCGAATCGGAGGGATTGATCAGTCCGGAGCGCACGCCCTCGGGTTACCGCAGGTTCCACGTCGCCGACGTGGAACGCCTGCGGTTCGTGCTCACGGCACAGCGGGACCAGTACCTGCCCTTGAAGGTGATCAAGGAACAGCTGGAAGCGATCGACAGTGGCGCCGCGACGCTCGGGGTACGGGAAGCCCGTGCCCGAGCGGGCGGTGCCGGGGGAGACGGCGTGGGCCCCAATGGGGAGAGTCGCCTCCGGCGGCTCGGTGTTGTGCCCGGTGAGGTGTCGCCCGAGGAATTCCTGTTCGATCACGAGATCCGGGTTCCGCGGGCAGATCTGTTGCAGCAGGCGGGAATCGACGAGAAGTTCCTCACCGAACTGATTCGCGCGAATCTGATCACGCCCGGCGCCGCGGGTTACTTCGACGCCGATGCGGTGACGCTGGCGCGCACCGCCAAGGCGTTGAGCGAATTCGGTTTGGAGGCAAGGCATCTGCGCGCCTTCAAACTGGCGGCGGATCGGGAGGCGGCCATGGTCGCGCAAATCGCCGCGCCCATCGCCAAGAGCCGGGACGCGGATGCGCGCGCCCGTGCGGAGGAGACCGTGCGAGAGTTGGCGGCGTTGTCGCTGACACTGCACACATGCCTGGTGAAGACCTCGGTGCGTGCATCGCTCGGGGGCTGAATTCTTCGCCTAGACTCGGTGTTACGGCTCGCCCCGCTGCGTCGTGTGCTGGGGCGGCCGAGCGAGTATGGGAGGCAGTGCGATGAGCGAAATGCGTGTGATCGGCATACGTGTCGAACAGCCACAGAACCAGCCCGTGCTGTTACTCCGTGAGGTGTCGGGCGACAGGTATCTGCCGATCTGGATCGGGCAGGCCGAGGCGACCGCAATCGTGCTGGAGCAGGAGGGTGTCACGCCGATTCGGCCGCTGACCCACGATCTCATCAAGATCCTCATCAAGGATCTCGGCCACACCTTGAAAGAGGTGCGGATCGTGGATCTGCAGGAGGGCACCTTCTATGCCGATCTGGTGTTCGAGAACGATCTGCGCATCTCCGCGCGCCCGTCCGATTCGGTCGCCATCGCCTTGCGTGTGGGGTGTCCGATCTACGCGGAGGAGCCGGTGCTGGAGGAGGCCGGGCTGGTGATGCCCGATGAGCGCGAGGACGAGGTGGAGAAGTTCAAGGAGTTTCTCGAGTCGGTCTCGCCGGATGATTTCAAAGCCACCGACAGCTGACCTGGGCGTAGTCGAAACAATCCCTCGACCTGTACTTCAGGTATAGAAACACGCCGCTCGGCAGGCTTGGTTCGAGGCCGATGCTGCCTGGACAATCGGTGGAGTAGCCTCGACAGTTAGGCCACGCTCCAGCGTTGATGCAGTGTTCATGAAGGCAGTGTCGTGAAGTTGTCGTGAACGCCGTCTTGATGAGAGACACGAGCCCTGATAGGCCAGCAGTAGGGAGTAGTCAGTGGGAGATCAACCGCACACGCAGGATGTGGTGCAGCCAGGGCTGTTCCCGGATGACTCGGTGCCGAGCGACCTGGTCGGGTACCGCGTACCCAGCGCCTGTCAGGTAGCCGGTATCACCTATCGGCAATTGGACTACTGGGCTCGCACCGGGCTGGTCGTCCCGTCCATTCGCAGCGCGACCGGATCGGGTAGCCAGCGGCTGTACTCCTTCAAGGACATCCTGGTCCTCAAGATCGTCAAGCGGCTGCTCGACGCCGGTATCTCGCTGCAGAACATCCGCATAGCCGTGGATCATCTGCGCAGCAGAGGCGTCGAGGATCTGGCCGGTATCACGCTCTTCTCCGATGGAGCGACCGTGTACGAATGCTCCTCGGCCGAGGAGGTCGTCGATTTACTGCAGGGCGGGCAGGGCGTCTTCGGTATCGCGGTGAGCGGCGCCATGCGCGAACTCACCGGTGCGATCGCCAATTTCCCGGCCGAGCGGGCCGAGTCCGCGACCGCCACCGAGCGCCCGGAGGACGAACTGTCCTACCGCCGCAAGGCACGCATGAATGCCAAGACCGGTTAGTAGTTCCTGAACGCAACACCTTCCGCAGCCGAGCGCGCCGCCCATGGGCGGCGCGCTCGATTGTTGTGCGGCGGTGATCTCAAACAGGCCCAGGCAACATTCCCGTAACCTGCTGCCCCTTAGACTTGGCAGTGCGTCGCAGCCGTGCGGGAGAGTCCCGAGTCCGATGCCCTTCCCCGAGGGCTCGGACCGGGCGCCGAAGGAGCAGCACCTCCCCGTCAATCTCTCAGGCACAAGGGACCGCGCGGAGTTTCGACGCCTCTGGAAAGTGGTGGCCACCGAGCCACCCGCCCATGGTGAAAGGGGAACGGCCACAAGCTGGCCGGGACCCGAATCTCTCAGGCGCCAAGGACAGAGGGGGAGGGCAGACGACGCGTCGGCCGTATGGCCGGCCCCCCGCCCACCCTTGGAGCAGCCGTGACTTGGACTCGATCCTTCGCCGACCGTCATATCGGACCCGACAGCGGCGAACTCGAGCGCATTCTCGCGACCGTCGGTGTCCAGTCGCTGGACGAACTGGCCGCGAAAGCCGTGCCCGCGAGCATTCTCGACACCGCCGCCGCCAATGGTCTCGATACCCTGCCGCCGGCCGTCTCCGAGCACGAGGTGCTCGATGAGCTGGCCGCGCTGGCGAACTCGAATACGGTGGCCACCACCATGATCGGGCTCGGCTACTACGACACCCTCACCCCGCCGGTGCTGGTGCGCAATCTCATCGAGAACCCGGCCTGGTACACCGCGTATACGCCGTATCAGCCGGAGATCAGCCAGGGCCGGCTGGAGGCGCTGCTCAATTTCCAGACCATGGTCTCGGAGTTGACGGGTATGGATGTGGCCAATGCCTCCATGCTGGACGAGGCGACCGCGGCGGCCGAGGCCATGACGCTGCTGCAGCGGGCCAATCGGCGCAGTAAGTCACAGCGGCTGCTCATCGACGCGGATCTGTTCCCGCAGACGCGGACGGTGCTGTTCACCCGGGCCGAGCCGCTGGGCATCGAGATCGTCGAGGCGGATCTGTCCGGTGGCGAGCTGCCCGAGGGCGAGTTCTTCGGCGTGCTGCTGCAGCAGCCGGGCGCCTCGGGCCGGATCACCGATTGGGCTCCGCTGATCGAATCCGCCCATGCGCGTGGGGCATTGGTGGCGGTGGGCGCGGATCTGCTTGCGCTGACCCTGATTACGTCGCCGGGGGAGCAGGGCGCGGATTGCTGCTTCGGCACCACCCAGCGTTTCGGGGTGCCGCTCGGCTTCGGCGGGCCGCATGCCGGATACCTCGCGGTGCATACCGCCCATGCGCGGCAGCTGCCCGGCCGATTGGTCGGCGTCTCCGTGGACGCGGACGGCAATACCGCCTACCGGCTCGCGCTGCAGACTCGTGAGCAGCACATTCGCCGGGAGAAGGCGACTTCCAATATCTGTACCGCGCAGGTGCTGCTGGCCATTGTGGCCGCCATGTACGCCTCGTATCACGGCGCCGACGGGCTGAAGTCGATCGCGCGCCGGGTGCACGGGCATGCGCAGTGGCTGGCGGCCGGGCTCGGCGATGCGGTGGTGCACCAGTCGTTCTTCGACACCGTGCTGGTGAACGTGCCGGGCGGCGCGGAGACCATTGTGGCCAAGGCGAAGGGCGTGGGCATCAACCTGCGCCTCGTCGACGCCGATCACGTGGGCATCGCCTGTGATGAGGCGACCACCGACGCGCATGTAGTGGCGGTGCTGGACTGCTTCGGTGCGGAGATTCCGGTCGGCCCGGAGGGCGCGCTCTTCCACGGTAAGCAGCGCCCGCATATCGAGAACCGCACCTCGGAGTTCCTGACCGCGCCGGCGTTCACCCGGTACCGCACCGAGACCGCCATGCTGCGCTACCTGCGCGCGCTGTCGGACAAGGATATTGCGCTGGACCGCAGCATGATTCCGCTCGGGTCCTGCACCATGAAGCTCAATGCGGCGGCGGAGATGGAATCCATCACCTGGCCGGGCTTCAATCGGGTGCACCCGTACGCGCCCGTCGAGGATGCGCCCGGCCTGATCCGCCTGATCGAGGATCTCGAGGGCTGGCTGTCCGCGGTCACCGGATACGACCGGGTGTCCCTGCAGCCCAATGCCGGTAGCCAGGGTGAGTACGCCGGACTGCTGGCCATTCGCCGCTACCACCTGGATCGCGGTGATACGCACCGGGATACGTGCCTGATCCCCTCCAGCGCACACGGCACCAATGCCGCGTCGGCCGCCATGGTCGGTATGCGGGTAGAGGTGGTGAAAACTCGCGAGAACGGCGATGTGGATCTGGACGATCTGCGCGCCAAGATCGCCGATCACGCCGATCGACTGGCCTGCATCATGATCACCTACCCGTCCACGCACGGCGTGTACGAGCACGAGGTGGCCGAGCTGTGCGCCATGGTGCACGATGCCGGCGGTCAGGTGTACGTGGACGGCGCGAACCTGAATGCCCTTGTCGGACTGGCTCGTCCGGGCCGGTTCGGTGGTGATGTCAGTCACCTGAATCTGCACAAGACCTTCTGCATTCCGCACGGTGGCGGCGGTCCGGGCGTCGGCCCGGTGGCGGTGCGCGAGCACCTCGCCCAGTACCTGCCGGGTGATCCACTGGAGGCGGGCTCGCATGCGGTGTCGGCGGCCAAGTACGGTTCGGCCTCCATTCTGCCGATCACCTGGTCCTACATTCGCATGATGGGAGCTGACGGCCTGCGCGCCGCGACGCTCACGGCCATCGCGTCGGCGAATTACATTGCGCGACGGCTGGATCCGCACTTCCCCGTGCTGTTCACCGGTGAGAACGGCATGGTCGCGCACGAGTGCATCCTGGATCTGCGGGAGATCACCAAGCGCACCGGCGTCACCGTCGACGATGTGGCCAAGCGCCTGGCGGACTACGGCTTCCACGCGCCGACCATGAGCTTCCCGGTCGCGGGCACGCTCATGGTGGAGCCCACCGAGAGCGAGAACCTCGAGGAGATCGACGCGTTCATCGAGGCCATGATCGCCATCAAGGGTGAGATCGATCAGGTCGAGGCCGGTGTCTGGCCGGTCGAGGACAACCCGCTGCGCGGCGCTCCGCACACCGCCCAGTGCCTGGTCGGGGAGTGGGAGCACCCGTACAGCCGCGAAACCGCCGTCTACCCGCAGGGATTGCGTAACCCCCGGCCCAAGGTGTGGCCGTCGGTCCGCCGCATCGACGGCGCCTACGGCGACCGCAACCTGGTCTGCTCCTGCCCGCCGATGGATTCCTACACCGACTGATATCGGATAACCGAACACCGCAGAGCTTCAACGAGTTCCGAGGTCGACACGGTCATCGCAGCACTCTCGATGTGAGAGGTTGTGGCGACCGTGCCGTTTTCCGAGGAGGGTGCGCGGCTCCGGCTCCCCAGCCGGGCGGACTAGTCCATGCCGCGCTTGCCCGGTGTCCAGAAGGGCTTGGTGAGGATGGCGCGGCGGGGCCACTGGCGTTCGCGGATCAGGTGTTTCATGATCTGCTGGATGGTGCGGGCCTCACCGGCGAGGTAGGCCACGCCCGGGGTGGGCGGTAGGTCGAGGCCGCGGATCGCGTCGAGCAGGATTTCGGAGCGGGCGGCGGAGGCGTCGCCGCGCAGGGGATGGGCCAGTTCGGCTGCGCGCGGCAGCGGGAGGCGATCCTCGGCCGTGGCCGTTTCGATCGCGCCGTGGACCGGGACATCGTCCGGAACCGCGCGCAGCATGGCGCCGAGCGCGACCGATGCGGTCTCCTCACCGGCGAACAGGTGGTACGGCGCGCCCTCGCCCGATGCCGGGTCGGCGCGCAGGGTGAACGAGCCCTCGGGGCCGCGGAATCGAACCTGCTGCCCGACAACGGCATTGCGCCCCCACCGCGCGCCCGGGCCGTCGCCGTGGTCGAGTACGCACAGGTGGAGTTCGCTGTGCTCGCGGTCGAAATGCCATACCGAGTACGTGCGCAGATCGCCGACTCGGGCGAGCACATTGCCGGACGCGCTGTCGCCGGTGGCGACCCGTACGTGCTGGCCGGGCAACCAGTCCAGGTTCCGCAGTGCCGGTCCGCCGATGCGGATGCGGGTCATGCGGGCGGCGATGCGTTCGGTTTCCAGGATGCGGCCGTTGGTGAAGAACTGGTCCAGGAGCAGATCGCCCAGTCCGCGCGATTGCGAGGCGGCGACGGCTTGGGCGGGATTGTCGGTGTGCGCCATGGGAATACCTTCGATTCGAAGAGTCGTTCAGTCGGTCTGCCGGCCGCGCCGCCGGCGGTGCTCTCGCTTGCTGTCGATCTTCAATTGCTGCAGTTCGCGTGTGGTATCGGCGAGGATGCCGCGGACCTGATCGATCACCGCGGGATCACCGTGCGAATGCACCACGGCCGAGACCGCGGTTTTGAACAAACGCAGTGCGGGCCCGATGATTTCGGCTGCGTCGGGATCGCGGAACAAACCCCACTGTCCGCGTTCGTCAGCGCGCGCCCAGATCCGATCGATCTCGCCGAGGTGCTGGTCCACCTCGGCGCGCCCAGTCGCGCTGATATGGAAAACCTTACGGCCACTGTCGATTTCGAGAGTGGTAAGTCCCTCATCCTCCAATTGCTGGAGCGTCGGGTACACCGCACCGGCGCTGGGGCGATACGCGCCGCCGCACCGTTTTTCGAGCCGGGACATCAGTTCGTACCCATGTCCCGGCTGTTCGGCGATGAGGGCCAAGAGCGCCCATCGCAATTCGCCGGCGCCGAAGAAGCGCCCGCTGCTCGGCTCGAAGCCGCCGAAACGTCGTGGTCCCACGTACTGAAGCTATATCGTAAGATATAGCTGAAGCAAGGGCCACTTTCGCGGATCGACCCGCATTTGCCTTTACCTGCAAGGTAATTGCCGCTCGACCGGTCGCGGCCGAGGATCATCTGCATGACGCACATCGGGGTATTGCTACCGAGCCGCGAAACCGCGATGGCCGGCAGCCACGACGCCGCGGGGCTGGTGAGATTCGCCGCGGCCGCCGAAGATGCGGGGTTCGACTCCGTATGGATCGGTGACTCGCCACTGGCGCGCACCAGGGTCGATCCACTGTTGTTGCTCGCCGCGGTCGCCGCGACCACGTCCCGGGTCCGGATGGGTACGGCCGCATTGACCGCCACCCTGCGCCATCCGCTGCTCGGTGCGCACACCGCGGCAACCGTGGATCAGCTCAGCGCGGGCAGGCTGGTGCTGGGTGTCGGCGCCGGATTCCCGCTGCCGGAGAGCCGGGACGAATTCGCGGCCATCGGGGTCCCGTTCGACGAGCGGGTGGGCCGCTTGGATGAGACCGTCGCGATCTGGCGCGAGAGTTGGTCCGGCGGTGGCCGTTTCGAGGGTCGCTACTGGAAGTTCGAGGATCTCTCGGGTGCATTGCCCGCGGCGAGCGCTGCGGGGCCGCCACTGTGGCTGGCCGGTAGCGATACTCCGCGGGTGCTACGGCGAGTGGCGCGGCACTACGACGGCTGGTTGCCGTTCCTGCCCGATGCGGGCGCGTATGCCCGCGGATGGTCCGTCATCCGCGATCTCACGGACCGCCCGGTGACAGCCGCCATGTACGCGACGATCAATCTCGATCCTGATCCCGCGAAAGCGCATTCCGAGCTCGATGGCTATGTCCGCCAGTACTATCGGCGGTCGCTCGACGTAATGTCCACGGTCCAAGCGTATTTCGGTGGCTCACCCGGACAGTGCGTCGACTGGCTGGGCCGCTACCTCGATGCGGGCGCCGAACATCTGATCCTGCGCGTAGGTTCCCTCGATGCCCGACGCCAACTCGATGCCCTCGCCGACGTACTCCCCGTACTGCGAGCGGCGCGATAGGCCGGGCTCGGCCGGGAACCGGTGCCGGGCTCGGCCGGGGAAGCGGTGGCGGCCGTTCCCGGCGTCTGCCGCCACCGGTTCCTGATCGATGATCGGGTCGAGACCCGGATTAGACCGGCGCGGGGGTGAAGACGCCGAAGTGGTTGCCCGAGGTGTCGAGGAGTTCGGCGAAGATCAGGCCTGCGGGTGTGGTGGTGACGGGGACCTGGACCTTGGCGCCGAGGCGTTCGGCGGCGGCCACGGTGGCCGCTACGTCGGCGACGATCACGCTGAAGATGGCATGGTTCGCCGACGGGTCGGGGGTGCGGGCCACACCACCCTGCGGGCGGTCGCCGCCGGAGTAGGTGACCAGGTCGTAGTTTCCGCCGAACTGCGGATCCGAGGTGAAGGTCCAGCCGAACAGGTCGCCGTAGAACTGCTGAACCTGCTGCGGTTCATTGCTGCCGATCTGGAACCAAGCGACGGTGTTGTGCGCGGGCGCGGTCATTCGTCCTCCGAGGATGTTGTGGTGCGGTGTGCACCAACGATCTCGCTCCCCGGCGACAACCCCCTGTCGGTCTTTCCGAACTCATCCGAAGGCGACAATGCGGAGTTTGTGCTCCGGGATGTCGAGATCGCAGCCCTCCAGCGCACGCACCGGCATCGGCTCGTCGGTGAGAATGATGTCGACCATCCGGTCCAGACGGAAGCAGCGCGGCGCCTCCCGCAGCCGGCACCAGCTCACCAGGCACCACCCACTCTTGCCGTGCAACAGCAACATCGGTTCGACCCGCCGCCGGGTACCCGCCCCGAACCGATCCCGATACCCGAACTCGAGCACCCGGCGGCTCAGCACCGCCTCCTCGACCAGCGTGGGAATCCCCTGCGCGACAACCGGATCATGCCGCTCGATCAGCCCGACCCGGCCCACCAGCTCCCGCGCCGACGCCGCATCACTGTCGGACATGGCCGCCAGAATCTTCCGCAGCGCGCTCCGCCCCGCATGCGCGAACGGCGTATCCACACTGCGCTCCAACGCGACCGCCAGCGCCACCGACTCCGCCGCGGTGAAATTCAACGGCGGCAACGACATCCGCTTATCCAGTGCATACCCACCCCGCCGCCCCACATCAGCGTAAATCGGCACTCCCGACTGCTGCAGCGCACTGATATCCCGCTCGATGGTCCGAACGCTCACCTCATACCGCCCGGCCAGCTCCCGCGCCGTCCGCACCCGAGGCGCCACCGCCCGCAGATCCTCCACCAGCGCATAGAGCCGATCAGTGCGATTCACCGCCCCACCGTAGTTGCACCCACCGACAAGTCGGGGTGACAGCAGCGAAGCGCCCCACCGGTTTCCGGTGGGGCGCTTCGGGGGTGGGGGTCAGACGGTGACGGGCTTCCAGGTGGCGACTGCCCAGATGACGAAGATGTCGAGGGCGATGATCAGGAGGGACCAGGCCGGGTAGTAGGGGAGCCAGAGGAAGTTTTCGACGATGGAGATGGCGGCGATGATGATGGCCGCGGCTCGGGCCCAGGTGGCGCCGGTCATCAGGCCGAGGGCGGTGAGGACCACGACGATGCCGATGACGATGTGGATCCAGCCCCAGGCCGAGGTGTTGAATTTGTAGATGTAGTCGTTGGTGCCGACGACCAGCAGATCGTCCGAGCGGGCGGCGGAAATGCCCTGCAGGATCGACAGCACGCCGATGACCAGGAGCATGACCGCCGCTGCGAATGACGTGCCTGCCGCGAAGCCCTGCTTGACCGTATGTTCGGTGTCCGTGGTGTGAGCCATGATGAACCCCTTTGATGGTCGGTGAAGCATCACGAAACTTGAAACTCGTGGTCACGGCCGTTTCCGGTCGGAACCACGTCTGTTTCGAATGTCCCACGGGGTTCGGGCAATACGGTGACGACATGCCGGAGCAGGGTCGCCACCGAGGGGTATCGGTACTGGTCAGGGTGTGGTCAGCGCATGCGAGACCGCGGTGCCGAAGGCGAGGCTGCTGCCGGTGTCGACCTTGGTGTATGCCCCGCCGGTGCGCTGCGCCAGGGTTTGCAGCGTCTGGGTGCCGGCGCCACCGAGGACGATGACGTCCACCCGCACCGGATGCGCCGGATCGGTGACCGCGGCGATATCGGCGAGCAGTTGATCACCGGTCACGGTGGAATCGTCCTCGGGCCCGTCGGTGATCAGCAGGATCGAGTTGGTGCGTGCCGCAGCGTAGTTGCTCAGCACAGTGCGGTAGGCCGCCTCGACGGTCGGATAGGTGCGATCGGTTTTCGAGGTGCTCGCGGTGACATTGCCCAGGTTCTGCCCGATCTTGTCGCGCTGGGCGTCGGTGAGCGGCGCGGTCGCGGCGACGACGCGATACGGGTTGGCGCCGTCGGGATCCTTCGAATACGCCCAGACGCCCATCCCGAACTCCGGCGGCATCACACCCATGGTGGATTGCAGCGCCGCAATGGAATTGGCGAGGCGGGTGGTGTTGCCGTCCGCCGTGGTCATGGACGAGGAGACATCGAGCAGCACGGTCGCGCTCACGCCGAGCACCGGGTGGGTAAGAACCTGGTTCACCTGCTCGAGCACCGCGCGGGCGGCGACGGGCACGGTGGCCGGGGGAGCGGCGCCGAAACCATTGTCGGTGAACAGCTTCGCCTGATCGGGCGCGCGCAGGAAGTCGGCGAAGAGCCCGGCCACCGAATTCTGTGTCTGATCCACCCAGGAGCCGGTGATCTGGGCCGCCGGGAAATCATCGACGGGCCCGTTCTCGCTGGGCCGGAACGCGGTCAGACCGGGATAGGCCTTGAGCTGCTGCTCATTGGCCGGCACCGCGTGCACAGTTGCCTTCGCCGCATCGGTCGCCGCCGCCAGATCGGTGAGCGCGCTCTGCTGATCCTTGGCGGCGGGCGCATTGGCCGCGAGCAGTGAGATCGCCGAGGTCACCTGCCCCGAATGCGCCGCTTTGTCATCGAGCGGATCGGTGCCCGAGACGCCCGAGCCGACCGCGGTCGCCACGGCGAGCGAGGCATCACCGGAGGGCATGGCCAGCCGCAGATTGCCCCAGGACGCGAGCCCGGCATCACCCAGCGAACCCTGTTGCAGCTTGGCCAGATCCGCCCAGTGCACCTGCGCGGTCTCGAGCGCGCGCCGCAATTCGTCCGGTACGGCGAGCACGATCGGACTCTGTGCGACGGACGCGGGGGTGCCGCCGATGAGCCCGGGCACCCGCATCAGCTCGATCGAGCGGGAGGAGTCCGGAATCCACAGCGCGGGCTGCGGCCCGAGCGCCGGATTCCACGCCGCGTTCGAGGTGAAGGCAGCCACCATGGCCGCGGACGCCTGCGGATCGACCGCGACCTGAGCGCAGTGATCACGCACCCGCGGCTTGGTCTGGTTGAACTTGTCGGCGGCTGCCTTGACCGGTGCCGCGATATCCGGATCGACCGTCACATTGAGCGTGACGGACCCGCCCGCGCAGGACGAGGCGGCCGCACTGTCGCGATCCTTGGATCGCTGTTGTAACCAGACCCAGCCGACGACGGCCAGAGCCAGCACGATCACCGCTACCACTGCGAGAACCGGTCCCCTGCTGACACCTCGTGACCCGCCATCGGCGCGATGAGTACCCACGCCGCACAGTGTATGTTCACGCGGCTTTAACTACTTTCACCAGGCGGTTGAGCCAAAGCCGATCGGCACCGGATATATACGGGGACGGCCACTCGCCCCACTGGGAACGAGTGGCCGTCACTCGGATTCGCTAGTCGCGGATCAGGTTGCCGCGGTCGTACTCGTGCCCGCCCCACACACCGGACTGACCGGTACGGGTGGCGAAGTCACCGCACTCGCGGCGAATCGGGCACCCCGCGCAGATCTGCCGCGCGTAGTCGAAGTCCTGCGACGGGAACGGGAACCACGCCTCGTGGTTCGGGTCGCCCTTGCAGGCGGCGTGCTGCCAGTAGTCCTTGGAATCGGAGACGGGGAGCAGATCCGCCAGGGTCGGCTCCAGCAGTGCTGTTTTCGTCATCGGATCTTGCTCCTTTCATTCCCGATCACGCGTGGTGGTGCTCTTTACGAGGCGGCGAGGTCCTTCCAGAGCTGCCGCTGTCGCTTCTGTAGTTCGTTGGGTGCTTTCGGCTCCCACAGCAGGCGCATGCCCGCTTCCTCGGGAGTCCGGTCCGCCTTGGAGGTATTGCACGGTCCGCACGCGGCAACCAGATTGGCCCAGGTGTTCGGGCCGCCCCGGGAACGCGGGCGAATGTGGTCGACGGTGCGGGCCCACCCGGCGCAGTAACCGCACTTGTACCGGTCGCGGCGCAGGATGGCGGGGAGGGTGGCACGGCTGTTGTCGTCGTGCACCAGCAACTTGTGCTCGAGGTAGACGTAGCGATGCAGCCGGATGGTCTCCGGCAGCACGATCTCGACATGCTTCGAGCGGATCGGAAAGTGCGGCTGCCGATCGATGACGGCCTCGGCGGCGCCGCTGAGCAGCAGCACCACCGCGCGGTCGGCGCGGATCTCGGTCAGCGCCTCGTAGGAGGCGTTGAGCAGCAGTACACCGGTGTGTATCCAGTTGTCGGTGGTTATCTCCGGGTCTTCGGAATGACGCAACAGCATGGGGGTCACCATGTTTCGTGAAAAGGGCACAGCGTGAAAAGGGCACAGCGTGAATAGGGCACAGCGTGAGAAGAGCAGAACAGGAAGGTGAGAAGGGGTGCTTACGCGAGCACCGGGAGGCGGTCGATCTGCATAGCTCGCCGTCCTGCCAGATTCGAAATCTGCTCGGGGAACACCGGATTCATTACCGCCTCCTCCTTCCTGCGTGCCGCGACCGGTCGGGTCGGTTGATCATCGTCGAAACCTATGGTGGCACAACGTGCATACCGTTGTCGGCTGATTTTTTCGCCCTTGCGCCCTTGGTGTGGTAACGACCGGGACCGCAGGATTGTTCCTGCGAGACACGAATCACAGGGATGAGCCGCCGCGCGTTCTCGAATTACCCTGTGGCCAGCGGTTTCGCCTACCACGCCGACTCGTTCGGCACAGGAGATTCACAGGCTGGCAACCGAGTTGGTTACGGCTGTGTGGTTGGGATTCATCGCGGGTTATATGCCGTGGCTAACGTGATGAGTACCCAGAAGGAGCGGCGTCATGGAGTTCCGGCATTTGCTTTCGTTCATCGCCATAGCCGAAGAGTTGCACTTCGGCCGCGCAGCGCAGCGCCTTCACCTCACGCAGCCAAGTCTCAGTGCCCAGCTGCAGAAGCTGGAGAAGTCTCTGGGTGTTCAGCTGGTTGCCCGGAATTCACACGAAGTACGTCTCACCCCCGCGGGCCGGGAGTACGAACTACAGGCACGCCAGATCGTGGCCCAGCTGGAGCGCGCGGCGCTCTCGGCGCGGGCCACCGCCGAAGGGCGTTCGGGCACCCTCAATATCGGCTACAACCTGCCCGCCAGCCGTCATGTCCTGCCGGACGCGCTGGCGCGCATGACCGACCGGCACCCCGACATCGTGGTGTCACTCTGGGAGAAGCGGACCGGCCCCCAGCTGTCCGCGCTGTCGGACGGATCGCTGGATCTCGCACTCGTCTACGGTCATCCGAGTACCGCCGAGTTCCGATACCGGCGACTGCTCCATAGGGTGCCGCTGGTCGCGGTTGTGGGCAGACAGCACCGCTGGGCCGACCGCCCGGGGGTGCCGTTCGCGGAATTGCAGGATCAGGAGTGTGTGCTGTTCTCCCGCGAGCAGTGTCCGTCCATGTACGACACCATTTTCCGGGCGGCCGCACAGACGCGGATCTCGCTGTCCGTCGCCCAGCATGCCGATGATCCGGGCGCTACCGCGCATATGGTTTCGGTACGCCCGCTGGTCGGGTTCGCCTCCCTGCCCAGGGCCATATCCATGGGCATGTGCACGCCGGGCAGTAAATCGGTCGCGGTGAAGTTGTCGGATCCGGTTCCCACTCTGGATTTGTATGCGGTGTGGCGGTCGTCGGAAACGAATCCGGCGGTGTCCGCATTTCTCGATTGCATCGATTTGGAGGAACCTGCGCAACTCGATGATGCCCGTCCGGTTTCGGTTCCGGTGTTTCGATAGGCGTTGACTTTCGCGCGGTAGAAACAGCGATACAGGCCGCGACGAGAACCATTGTTGCGTACCAGAATTCATATTGTGAACACAGTGTCGATCACTGGGAACGGATTCGATCCGCCCGCGAACGCGAGTTTGTATTCGATCATCTCCGATGCGGCCCGCAGCCATCCACAGCGGGATTCGCTGGGTGGTGCCGAGGGTGCGCCCCTGACCTGTCTGGAATTCGACACCCGGGTGCGGGCGGTGGCTTCGGCCCTGCTCGGGCACGGTGTGGCCGCCGGTGACCGAGTGGTGGTGCTCGGGCGGACCGGTCTCGAGTGGGCGCTGCTCGATTGCGCCGTGCTCGCGGTCGGCGCCGTGGTGGTGCCGGTATATCCCACGTCGTCCGCCGTGCAGATCGAGCACATGCTGCGCGATAGTGGCAGCACGTATTTCGCCGCCGAGACGGCCGAGGACGCGACCCGTTTGAAAGAGGCGGGCGCGGACGCGGTCTGGCGTTTCGACGATATCGCCGTGTGGTCGCAGGGTGCGGTTTCGCCGGCGCTGTACGAGCGCACCGCGCAGGTCTGCGCCGATGACCTGGCGATGATCGTCTACACCAGCGGCACCACGGGTGTGTCCAAGGGCTGCATGATCACCCACCGCAATATGTATGTGTCCTCGGCGAATACGGTCCGCCAGACCGGTGCGCTGTTCGAGGGTGTGACCGCGCTGGCATTGCCGCTGTCGCACGTTTTCGGCCAGACCATGCTGTTCGCCTGCCTGGCGGGCGGTGCGAGCACCGTGCTGCTGCCGGGCATTCCGGAGTTGGTGCCGGCGCTGGCGCGGGTGCGCCCGACATTCCTGGCGCTGATTCCCTATGCGCTGGAGAAGATTCGCAAGCACTGCCGTTCGATGCTGACCGAGGAGGGCGAACGACAGGCCGTGGTCAACGGCCTGCGTGCGCTCGCGGCCGGTGAGACGCTCGCCGCCGATCATCCCGTCGGCGCCGCGCTGGGCGGCAATCTGCGCTACGTGATCTCCGGCGGCGCCTCGCTGGACGAGTCGACGGCCGGGTTCTATGCCGGATTCGGTGTGACCATCCTCAATTGCTACGGCCTGACCGAGGCCGCGACCGCGGTGACGGTCAGCGCGCCGGAGACCAACCGGGTCGGCACCGTCGGCCGGCCCATTCCGGGAACGGCGGTGGCCATTGCCGACGCGGACGGTGAAGTGCTGGTCCGTGGTCCGCACGTCTCGCCCGGCTACTGGGGTGCGGCCGCGGACAACCGTCCGGTGGACGCGGACGGCTGGCTGCACACCGGCGATATCGGTGAGCTCGACGACGGCCACCTGCGAATCACCGGTCGCAAGAAGGAGATTCTGGTGACCTCGGGCGGTAAGAACGTCGCGCCGACGCCGCTGGAGGATCGGGTGCGGCTGCATCCGCTGGTCAGCAATTGCATGGTGGTGGGCGAGGGCAGATCCTTCGTGACCGCGCTGGTGACCCTGGATCCCGCACAGGCCGAGCAGTGGCGCAGCGCGCATCCCGGTGAAGATCCGGCGACCGCGATCCAGTCGGCCGTGGACGAGGCGAATTCGCTGGTTTCGCGGGCCGAATCGATTCGTGAGTTTGCCATTGTCGCAGGAGATTTCACGTCCGCCAATGGATTGTTGACTTCGTCACTGAAATTGCGGCGTGCCGCCATTGCGGAAACATATTCCGCCGATATCGATCAGCTCTACATGTCGCGCGGGTAAACACTCGCGAAATAGCTTGCCGCCGTACGGCGATAGCCGCCGCCGATCGGCCGATGAATTGCGTTGACTCACTGCCGTTCTCGTGCCCTCGCGGCGACAGACTCGAATCGGAATTCGACCACCGAAAGTGATCACATCATGTATGACGTCATCGTTGTAGGTACTCGCGTGGCCGGTGCGCCGCTGGCCATGCTGTTGGCTCGCAGGGGATATCGGGTGCTCGCGGTGGACCGCGCCACATTCCCGAGTGATACCCCCTCCACCCACTACATCCACCAGGCCGGGCTGGGCTTCCTGAAGTCCTGGGGTCTGCTCGACGAGGTGATCGCCACCGGTTGCCCGCCGGTCCGGCAGTTGAACTTCACCTACACCGACATCGTCATCACGGGCATGGCCGATCCGGCCGAGGACGGCATCGACGCCGTGTACTGCCCGCGCCGCACCATCCTGGACAAGATTCTGGTCGACGCGGCGGGCAATTCCGGCGCGGAGGTCATCGAGGGATTCACCGTCACCGAGCTGGTGCGCGACGGTGACCGGGTGGCGGGCATTCGCGGCCGGGTCGGCGAGGGCCCCGAGCAGGAGTTCCGGGCGCAGCTGGTCATCGGCGCGGACGGCGCCAATTCCACGGTCGCCAAGTCGGTCGGCGCGCAGACCTACGAGGGTTCGCCCGCCGCGTGCTTCGTCTACTACTCGTACTACGAGGGCGTGGACTGGGGCATGCAGCACCGTACCGGTTTCGGCGAGCAGCAGTTCGCCTCCTGGCCCACCAATGACGGCCTGGCCCTGGTGGCAGTGATGCGCAAGCGAGATCGCTTCCGTGACTTCCGCACCGATCCGGATGCGGGCGTGCAGGAGATCGTGTCGCAGATCGATCCGGAAATCGGTGCGCGCCTTGCGGATACGGGCCGTCGCGTGGAGCCCTTCCGCCCGATGCTGTACCCGGACAACTACCGCCGCCAGTCCTTCGGCCCGGGCTGGGCGCTGGTGGGCGATGCCGGTTACCACAAGGATCCCTTCACCGGCTGGGGCATCACCGACTCGTTCAAGTACTCGCAGCTGTTGTCGGATCTGGTGGACGAAAGCCTTTCCGGCGTGCGGCCTTTCGAGGAGACCCTGCCGGAGTACCAGCGTGAGCGCGATGCGCAGAGCGCCAGCACCTACGAGCTGACGCAGGCCATTTCCGAGCTGTCGCTGACGCCGTACTACGACTCGGTCTTCCGCGCCACGAGCCTGGACCCGCAGTACACCAAGCACTTCTTCGGTCTGATCGCCGGCCTGTACTCGCCCGATAAGTACTTCGGGGAGCAGGAACTGGCCGATCTGTACGAGCTGGTCGACTTCCCCGTGGCGGACCGGCACGTCAGCAAGAGTGATGCCGGAGCCGTGCGGTGATCGGCCTAGGCCTGACGGCCCTCGGCGACAGCTTCGTCGAAGGTCGCGGCGACCCGGCCGCATCCGGCGGTTACCGCGGCTGGGTGTCGCGGCTGGGCGGCCAGCTGGGGCTGCGGCCCGCCGCCATTCGCAACTACGGCACGCACGGGGCCACCACCTCCGATGTGGTGCGCGTACAGCTGCCTTCGGCGGCGCGCGCCGAGGTCTACGGCGTCGTGGTCGGGGTCAATGACCTGGTCAGCGCCTTCGCCCCGGAGGTCTTCGAGGCCAATATGAACACCATCTTCGGCACCCTGTGTGCCGGTGGCGCCACGGTGATCACCGCCGATTACCCGGATATCCCTGCGCGGCTTCCGGTTCCGGAGAACTTCCGCGGCCTGCTGCGTGAACGCTTCGACTTCGCCAATACGGTCCTGGCTCGCGTCACCGCGAATCATGGCGCGCTGCTGCTGGATCTGGCCACCCGTCCCGAATGGGAGCGGCCGGAGATGTGGACCGAGGACGGTCTGCACCCGAGCCCGCTGGGCCATCGCCTGTTCGCCGTCGCCGCGGCCGAACTCATTTCGTCGACCACCGCCACCACCGTTGCCGCCTGATCGGCGCAACGACGGTTCGAGAGGAATTTCCGTGACGGACGACAGACGCCTGGCACACGACCCGATCGCCATTGTCGGGATGTCGGGCCTGCTGCCCAAGGCACGCAATCATCGCGAGTACTGGCAGAACATCGTCGACGGTGTGGACTGCACCGAGGAGGTGCCGGCCTCGCGCTGGAGCCTGGACGACTACTACGACCAGGACCGGGCGACACCCGACAAGACCTATTCGCGCCGTGGGGCTTTCCTGCCCGACGTCGACTTCGATCCGCTCGAGTTCGGGCTGCCGCCCAATCAGCTCGAGGTCACCAGCACCATGCAGACGCTGAGTCTCGGCGTGGCGCGCGATCTGCTCATCGATGCGGGCGCCACCGATTCGCAGTGGTACGACCCCTCGCGTACCGGCGTGGTGCTGGGCACCACCGGTCCGGTACCGCTCATGCACCCGCTCGCCGCCCGGCTGTCGACGCCGGTGCTCAAGGAGGCGGCGCGTTCGGTAGGTCTCACCGAGGGTGACGCCGATGCGATCGCCGAGCGCTTCGTCGCGGCTTTCGCACCGTGGGAAGAGAATTCGTTCCCGGGTCTGCTCGCCAACGTGGTCGCCGGGCGGGTGGCCAACCGCCTGGGCCTCGGCGGGATGAACTGCACCGTCGACGCCGCGTGCGCCGCCTCGCTGGCGGCCATTCGCACGGCCATCGCGGAACTTCGGGACGGCCGCGCCGATATGATGATCACCGGCGGTGTCGATACCGAGAACACCATCTTCATCTACATGTGCTTCAGCAAGGTCGGTGCGCTCTCGCCGACCGATCGCATCAGCCCGTTCGCCTCCGACGCCGACGGAACCATGCTGGGCGAAGGCATTTCGATGCTGGCGCTGCGCCGGCTCGAGGATGCGCGCCGCGACGGAAACCGCATCTACGCGGTGATCAGCGGTATCGGATCCTCCAGTGACGGTCGCGCCAACAGCATTTACGCCCCGCGTGCGGAGGGCCAGCGGGTCGCGCTGGACCGCGCCTATGCCGACGCCGACTGCTCGCCCGCCGATGTCGAGCTGATCGAGGCACATGCCACCGGCACCGCCGTCGGTGACAAGACCGAGCTGACCGCGCTCAAAGGGCTGCTCTCGGACGCGACTTCGGAGACCCGCTTCGCCGCGCTGGGCAGCGTGAAATCGCAGATCGGGCACACCAAGGGCGCGGCCGGTACCGCCAGCGTCATGAAGCTGGCGCTCGCACTGCACCAGAAGGTGCTGCCAGGCACGATCAATGTCGATGCGCCCAATGTCGCCATCACCTCGGGCGCAGTGCCTTTCTATGTGAACACCCGCACCCGGCCGTGGATTCTGGACCCCAACCGTCCGGTGCGCCGGGCGGCGGCCTCGGCAATGGGCTTCGGCGGCACCAACTTCCACGTGGTGCTCGAAGAGGCGACCACCGGTCGTGACGAGCTCGAGATCCTGCACCGCACCCCGCAGGCGCATATCTGGCATGCCCCGGATGTGTCCGGTCTGATCGACGCGGTGCGCAGTACCGAGGGCACCGACGGCGGCGACATTCCGGAGAACCACGCGCGTGTCGGCTTCGTCTCGCTCGATGACGACACCGCTGCGGACCTGCGCACGCTCGCGGTGGACGAGCTGGTGCGCAATGCCGATGCGGCGCACTGGGATCACCCGGAGGGCGTGTACTTCCGCGCCGCGGCGCTGCCCGACCGCAAGGTGGGCGCGCTGTTCGCCGGCCAGGGCAGCCAGTACGTCGATATGGGACTGGATGCGGCACTGAACAATCCGCCGGTCGGCGCCGCGTTCGACGCCGCCAATGCGGCCTTCGCCCAGGCCCCGGTGCGGCTGGGAAGTGTGGTCTTCCCGCCGCCGGCCTTCGATGACGAGACCCGCGCCGAGCAGGAAATCGGTTTGCGCCGTACCGAATTCGCGCAGCCCGCGATCGGTGCGCTGGCGGCCGGTCAGTTCGGTGTGCTGCGCGAGTGCGGCTTCCAGCCCGCCGGGTACCTGGGCCACAGCTTCGGTGAACTCACCGCGCTGTGGGCCGCCGGCGCCGTGACCACGGCCGACTTCTTCGCCCTCGCCCGCGCCCGTGGCGCCGCGATGACCGTGCCCGAGGGCACCGATGCCGGGACCATGGTCGCGGTCGGCGCCTCGCGCGCGGATATCGAGGAGATCATCGCGGGTGTCGAGGACGTGTGGATCTGCAATCACAATGCCGTCGATCAGGTGGTCGTCGGCGGTGGCGCCGAGGGTATCGCCGCGGTGAACGATCGCTGTGTCGAAAAGGGCTGGGTCACCCGGTATCTGCCGGTGTCCGGCGCTTTCCACACGCCGTACGTGGCACATGCGGTGACGGCTTTCGGGGAGGCGGTGGCGGCGATCGAGATCGGCGCTCCGGATGCTCCCGTGTACGCCGACACCCGGGGTGCGTCCTACGGCGACGATGTCGAGGGGAATCGCGCCACGCTGACCGCTCAGCTGAGCAATCCGGTCGAGTTCTACGACGCGCTCACCGCCATGCGGGCCGACGGCTGCACGGTCTTCGTCGAATTCGGCCCGAAGCAGGTGCTGACCTCGCTGGTGCGGCGCACCTTCGGCACCGAGGTCATTGCCATCGCCACCGATCCCGGACCCATCGGCAATGGCGACCTCGCGCTCAAGCGCGCGGCGGTGCGGCTGGCGGTGCTCGGCTTCGAGGTGCGCGGCATCAACCGCTACACCGCGCCCGGAGCCCCGGTGCGAACCGGCAAACCCGCTATGGCGGTGACTCTTTCGGCGCCGGAGTACGTGCCCGAGACCCGCCGCGCCGCCCACGCCGCACTGCTCGCGGACGGCTATCGCGTCGTCACCGACACACCCGCACCGCAGCTCGCCCCGGCGGCCTCGGCACCGCAGTTCGCGGCAGCCCAGGCAGCACCCGCACCGCAGTTCGCGGCAGCAGCCCAGGCAGCACCCGTGTCGCAGTTCGCCGCGGCAGCCCGGGTGACGTCCGCGCCGCAGCACGTCCCCACGGCCCCGCTGGTGGCCGCACCCGTTCCGGCACCTCAGCCCGTGCCCATCCTGTCCAACGGACACTCGGAGAACCCGGAGAAACACGTGTCAGCCGACCCGCAGTACCGACTTCCCGCACCGGGCGCTCTCGACAGCGCGCTGGTGCAGCATCTGGACACCCACCGCCACTACCTGGACGGTCAGCTGGAGCTGGCTCGCGATCTGGCGGGCGCCCTGCGCCACGGCGGGCTCGACGAGCTGACCGTGCGCGCCATCGAAGCCGTGAAGGACCACGGCGTCGCGATCAGTGAAAGCCACTCCCGCGCAGGCGATGTGGTGGCGCAGCTGGCCGAACTGGAGACCGGTGCGGAGGTGACCCGCCCGCGTTCGGTGCCCTCGTACGTCGATCGGGCAGCCACCGATCCGGCGCTCGGCCGCAATGGCGCTCCCGCGAACAGCATTGCCGCCCCGGCGAACGGCACCGCCGCTCCCGTGAACAGCTCTGCGGCGCCCGCGAACGGTGCGGCCGCGCTCGCTCCCGCCGCGACGGCCGGCCACGCCGCGCCGACCGCGTACGCGGCGCAGTCCGCTTCCCCCGCAGCGGTATTCGAACAGGCTTCCGCACCGTCCGCGGTGGTTGCCGCGCAGGCGGCAGCGGTTCCCGCCGCGAGCGCGCTTTCGGGCGATTCGCTGCGGCAGGCGCTGCGTGAGGTGGTTGCCGACAAGACCGGTTATCCGGTGGAGATGGTCGATCCGACCATGGATCTGGAAGCGGATCTGGGTGTGGATTCGATCAAGCGGGTGCAGGTCATCGGCGCTCTGCAGGAACGCTTCCCGGAGCTCCCCGTCCTGGGGCCGGAGAAGCTCGGCACGCTGCGCACCCTGGATCAGATCGTGACGGAGCTGGCCGGGGCCGAGGTCCAGCCGACGGCTGCGGTTGCCGAGGCTCCCGAGAACACGGTGGCCCCCGCGAACGCTGAGGTCGCCGCGAACACTGTGGTGTCTTCGAACACTGTGGCCCCTTCGAACGGTGTAGCCGCCGGTGCGGTCCACGCGAACGGTTCGGCCGAAGGGCCTTCCGGCGATACCCTGCGCCAGGCGCTGCGCGAGGTGGTCGCGGACAAGACCGGTTATCCGGTGGAGATGGTCGATCCGACCATGGATCTGGAAGCGGATCTGGGTGTGGATTCGATCAAGCGGGTGCAGGTCATCGGCGCACTGCAGGAACGCTTCCCGCACCTGCCGGTGCTGGGACCGGAGAAACTCGGCACGCTACGCACACTCGATCAAATCGTGGGCGAGCTGGCCGGGGGTGATGTCCACCCAAAAGCTGAGGCCGCGGCCGAAACGCCGCGGCATGTAGTCGAACTCGTCGAGCTGCCCGCAGTGGATCTCGCCGTGGACCCCTACCGTCCGGCGGGCACCGCCCTGCTGGTCTGCCTGGACGACTCCGCCGAAACCGATTGTGAGGCAATCGAAGAGGAGCTCCGGGCGCGTAGCTGGACCGTGATCCGGGCCGAGGGGCTCGGCGCGGTGACCGGGACCGGAACGGTCGACGCCTGTGTGGTCGTCGCCGGTGTGGCCGCCGAATGGGCACAGGCGCAACGCATTCTGTCCGATGCCATCCTGGTGGCCGGACAGGTACTGCCCCGCCTGCAGGGCGCGACCGGGCGGGCCGGTTTCACGACCGTCACCCGGCTGGACGGACACCTCGGTCTGCGCGGTGATGCGGAACCCGTGGCCGCACTGCTGGGCGGACTCGGCGGTGTCGTCAAGAGCCTTGCGGCGGAACAGCCTTCGCTGTTCTGCCGGGCGCTGGACATCGATCCGGCGGTCCTGCCGCAGCGGCTCGCCGAACATGTGCTCGAAGAGCTGTGTGATGCGGCATGGGACACCCCGGAGATCGGCATCGACAACACCGGTGTGCGCCGCACCCCGGTACCCGGACGGCACGCTCCGGCTCGGGTCACCGAGATAGTGCGTGCCGGAACCGAATTCGGACCGGTGCTGCTGACCGAATCCGATGTACTGCTGGTCACCGGCGGCGCACGCGGCGTCACCGCGACCTGCGTGCTGGAGCTGGCACGACTGTCCGACTGCCGCTTCCTGCTGCTGGGCCGGACCGTCCTGGTTCCGGAACCGGAGTGGGCGCAGGGAACCGCCGACACCGGGCTGAAGCCCGCGGCGGTCCGGGCGCTGGCCGGAACCGGTGTCACACCGAGGGATGTCGACCGGGCCTGTGCGGAGGTGCGCGCGGTGCGCGAAATCCGTGCGACCCTGGCCGAACTGGGCGATCGGGCACAGTATCTCGCTGTCGACGCCACCGATGCGGCGGCGCTCACCGAGGTACTGGCGCCATGGCGCGACACCATCACCGGTGTGGTGCACGGCGCGGGCGTACTGGCCGATTCGCTCATCCCCGACAAGACCGCAGCCTCCATCGACCGGGTGCTGCGTCCCAAGCTCGCCGGGCTCGGCGCGGTGCTGGCCGCGGCCGGTGAGCTGAACCACCTGGTGCTGTTCACCTCCGTGGCCGGATTGTTCGGCAATGCCGGGCAGGCCGACTACGCGGCGGCCAATGAGGCGCTGTGCCGGTTCGCGGTGAGCTGGGGCCACCGCAATCCCGACCGCTACGTCACCGCGCTGGACTGGGGCGCCTGGGACGGCGGCATGGTGACTCCCGCACTGCGCGAGCACTTCAGCGCCAAGGGCATCCCGCTGCTGGCGCCGGCCGCCGGTGCGGCCGCCTTCACGGCGCAGTTCACTAAATCGCGCCGGGACGAGCCGGTACTGCTGGTCGGCGCGGCGACCGCGCTCTCGACCGGTGAGGCGGTGACCGCACCGCTGCGGGCCCGCCGCGGCATTCTCGGGCTCACCGACGAGCCCGTGATCGCGGCACACCGCGTCGGGGAGCACATCGTGCTGCCCGCCACCTTCGGACTGGGCGCCATGATCCACCTCGCCGAGCGCACCCGGCCCGGTCGAATCGTGGTGGGTGCGCGGGACTTCCAGGTGCTGCGCGGGGTGGTCTTCGACCATCCGGTGGCGACCCTGGATATCGAGCTCACTCCGATCGAGCCGGTGGACGGCCGGACGGCGGTCCGCGCGACCGTCTTCGGTGATGGCGCGGCCCGCTTCCGGGCGACGCTGCTGCTCGCCGATAGACCGGATTCCGCTCCGCATCAACAGGTTCCGGCAGGTCCCGGCGTCAGTGCCGAACGGATCTACCACGAGGCGATCCAATTCCACGGTCCCGCATTGCAGGGACTGCGGTCGGTGCGTGCGGAGAGCGACGAGGCTCTTGTACTGGAATGCGCACTGCCGGCCGATCCGGTGGCGAACGGCGCGTACGCGGGCCGTCTGCACAATCCGGTGCTCGCCGACCTGATCCTGCAGGTACCCCCGGTGCTGGGGCACCGCCTGCTCGGCACGGCATGCCTGCCGCTCGGTGTGGGGAGGATCGATTACTTCGCCCCGCTGCCCGCAGGTGATCCCTTCCTGGTGGTAGTGGACAACGCTCGTGCGGCACGCATGGAAGCGGTCATCGATGCGACGGCGCTGTCGCTCGACGGCACGGTGCTGCAACGGTTCTCGGATGTCACCGTGCTCACGACACCCGATCTGACGGACAAGTTCCGAATCTCCGTGAAGGGGTGGCAGGCATGACAGTGCTCGAATTCGACGGCATTCCCTTCGACCCCCTGGGCGCAGCGCAGGCCCGGCAAACAGTGGATTCCGCTGCTACGGCGGCGAGTTCACCTGATGCGAACCCCGCTCCAGTGTCGGGCACCGCCTCGGCAGCGGCTCCGATCTCACCGGTAGGTACCGATTCGCCTCAGCAGTCGTCCTCGGTCGCGGGTGTTGCTCCTGCGTCCGATCCGGCCGCAGTGAGCGGCGCGGACCCTACGGGCGCTGTTGCTCCGGTGAACCGCGCTTCTCTGTCGGCAGGCGCGGTTCCCGAGGTGCCCGCAGTCCCTCGAATCGATCCCATCGCGGAGATTCGGGCGGGTGTGGTTGCCGCGCATCGTTCCGCGCTGTCCGCGCAGATCGCACTGCAGCGGGGGATTTGGCGACAGGCCCTGCTGCGGCAGGGCGCGGGCGATCCTGTTGCGGCGGATGCCTCGCCGGTGGCGGTGGTCCCTGCGGCCGCTGTCGCGCCGGAGGGTGCGTTCAAGGCGCTGGCCCGCACCGATCGGGTGTGGCTGGATCGGGCGGCGCTCGAGCAGCTGACCCATGGTGAGATCGGCGCGGTGTTCGGCGCCGGGCATCAGCGGGCAGGCATCGAGTCGGTCGCCCGGCTCGCGGCCACCACCACACTGGTGCTGACCGAGGTCAGCCGTATCGATTTGTACGGCGGCAGCGGAACGGGTTTTGTCACAGCGCAGTTCGAGGGTGACCCGCGTGCGGCCGCTCTCCAGGCGGCCGAGGTGTTCGCGCTCTACACCGGGATGCCGCTGTGCATTTCGGGTAGTGCTCTCACCGGCGGTGTTTCGGAATCCGCCGCCGGAAGTGCCACCGGCACGGTCGAACTCGTCATCGAGAGCCTCGATCTGGTGCCGCGACCGCATCTGGTGGCGACTGCCTCGTTCGGGCCGGGCATCGCGCCGGTCGGTGTGACGGTCACGGTCGTCGAACCGCAGGGTGCCGACGTCGGCCCCGGTGGTGCGGCGGGCGCACTGCTGCTCAACGAGTTCCATATGGCGCATCTGGCACGCGGCGATCAGAGCATTGCCATGGGCCCGGAATTCGCCGAATACACCGGCATTCGGGCGACCCGCCTTCCCACCGGCGGGCTGCTGCTGGTGGACCGGGTACGCGAGTTCGACGGTGCGCGCGGCAATCTCGACGGCGCCACGTACGTCACCGAATACGATTCGCCCGCTGATTCCTGGTACTACGCCGATACGGCGAACGACTCCATGCCGCACTTCGTCTACATGGAGACCTCGCTACAGGCCGCGCTGCTCATGGGCTACTACGCCGGTCCTACGCTCACGCAACCCGGTGTGACCCTGAGCCTGCGCAATCTGGGCGGTACCGCGACAGTGCTGCGCCAGGTGGACCTGCGTGACGCCACCATCGAGCAGACCTCGCGACTGCTCTCGACGACGATCCTGCCCGGATCCTCGCTGCAGACCTTCGATTACACGCTGAGCGTGGACGGTGAGCCCTTCTACCGGGGCGAGACCATGTTCGGCTACTTCAGCGACGAGGCCCTGGGCAACCAGACCGGCCTGGACGCCGGGCGTTTCGTGCCGACCTGGCTGGCCGGTCAGCCGGGCGTGCAGCCGCGCGTCATCGATGTGGCTGCCCGGCGGGCGGATCCGGCCGCCGTGGCGTGCTCGCACGACAAGCTGGCGCTGATCGACCGCGTCGAGGTCGTCGACGGCGGCGGCAATTACGGTGCGGGCTACCTGCGTTCGCTGCGCGCCATCGACGATTCCGACTGGTTCTTCACCCGGCACTTCTACCTGGACCCGGTGATTCCGGGCTCGCTCGGCGTCGAATCGGTCATCCACGCCGTCCAGGAGTGGATGCTGGACGCCGGATTCGCCGAGGGCATGGCCGATCCGGTGTTCCGGATCCCGCAGGACCTCGCGTTCAGCTGGCGCTATCGCGGTCAGTTCCTGCCCAGCGACGGCAGCGTGGAACTCGAGGCGCACATCAAATCGGTGCGGCGCGGACCGCACGGGGTGACCGTCGTTGTGGACGGCTCGCTGTGGAAGCCCGGACTGCGCATCTACGAACTCGTGGATCTGGCAGTCGAACTCGCCGATCGAAAGGCGCGCCCATGACCACCTTCCGCAGTCCGGCCCTGGCCGAGACGCCCGCGGATATCACCGCGCGGCTGCTCGAACTGGACCGCCCGTGCTGGATCGTCCGGACCGACAGCGGCACGGTCGCCGCCACCACCGACGACTGGGCCGCCGGCGCGCGCGGGCAGGTGCTCGCAGCGGTGCCGCCGCTGCCCGCACAGCGGCTGGGGGACAGCGCCTTCCGGGCCGCACACGGTGTGCGTGCGGCCTATGCGGCGGGCGCGATGGCCAATGGCATCGCCTCGCCCACGCTGGTGATCGCCATGGCCGAGGCCGGATACCTGGCCAGTTATGGCGCGGCGGGTGTGCCCCCGCTGGCGGTCGACGCCGCACTGGCCGAGATCTCCGGGCGCCTGGGCGATAAGCCCTTCGCCTGCAACCTGATTCACAGTCCCTCCGAGCCCGCGCTGGAGCGGGCGATCGTGGATGCCTGCCTGCGATACGGCGTGCGCTGCCTGGAAGCCTCGGCCTTCATGGACCTCACGGCCGAGGTGGTGCGTTATCGGGCTTCCGGGCTCGTGGTGAACCAGCAGGGCGGCATCGAATGCCGGAATCGGCTGATCGCCAAGGTGTCCCGGGTCGAGGTGGCGGAACTGTTCCTGCGCCCCGCGCCGGTGCGATTGTTGCGCCAGCTGGTCGAGAGCGGGCAGATCACCGCCGAGCAGGCCGAACTGGCCGAGCGGGTGCCGATGGCCGATGATATTACGGCGGAGGCGGATTCGGGCGGCCACACCGATCGCAGGCCGCTGCTGGTGCTGCTGCCCGAGTTGATCGCGGCCCGCGACCGGATCGCGGCCACCGTTCCCGGTGCGGCCGCGGTCCGCATCGGTGCGGCGGGCGGCATCGGCACCCCCGATGCGGCAGCCTCGGCTTTCGCTCTGGGCGCGGCCTATATCGTCACCGGTTCGGTCAATCAGGCCGCGCGCGAGGCGAATCAGTCCGCGGCCACCAAAAAGCTGCTCGCCACCGCGCAGTTCGCGGACTGCACCATGGCGCCCTCCTCGGACATGTTCGAACTCGGCGTGCAGGTGCAGGTGCTGCGGCGCGGTACCATGTTCGCCGCCCGGGCGCACCGGCTCTACGACCTGTACCGGGCCTACGACGGCATCGAAGCGCTGCCGGAACAGGTGCGAAAGGAGCTGGAGGACAAGCTCTTCCGGCGGCCGCTCGCGGACATCTGGCAGGAGTGCGTCAGCTACTTCACCGAACGCGATCCGGCGCAGCTGGTCGCGGCCGAAGGTGATCCCAAGGCGCGCATGGCGCTGGTGTTCCGCTGGTACCTGGGCCTGTCCTCGGGCTGGAGCATTCGCGGTGCGGCCGATCGCCTTGCCGACTACCAGATCTGGTGCGGACCGGCCATGGGCGGCTTCAACAGCTGGGTGGCGGGCACGTACCTCGCCGCGCCGGAGCACCGGGCCGTGGCCGATATCGCGGACCAGCTCATGACGGGCGCGGCCTATCTCACGCGGGTCGCGCAATTGCGCGCCGCCGGAGTGCGGCTGCCGGCCGAATGCGCCCGGTACGCGCCCCGCCCGACGGAGGAATGATGACCATTCTCGAAACCGCCACGGCCGCGGGCACATCCTGGATGCTGTGCCCGGGGTGTGCGGCGATGATCTACGTCAAACGCTATGAGCGCGCCGACCGGGTCTGCCCGGAGTGCGACAACCACGGCATGCTGACCGCCGATCAGCGCATCGAACTGCTGCTGGATCCGGGCTCGGCGGAGCCGGTCGACTATGCCGAAACCCTCTCGGATCCACTGGGGTTCACCGATTCCCGGCCCTATCCGGAGCGACTCGAACAGGCGCGCGACCGGACCGGGATGACCGATGCGGTGCACTGTGTGCGCGGCACTCTGGGTGGGACTCCGGTGGTACTGGCGGTCATGGACTTCCGCTTTCTCGGCGGCAGTTTGGGCAGTGCCGTCGGTGAAGCCATTACGGCGGCCGCCGAAGCCGCACTGGCGGAACGTCGTCCGCTGATTCTGGTGACCGCGTCCGGCGGCGCGCGCATGCAGGAGGGCATTCTCGCGCTCATGCAGATGGCCAAGACCAGTCGCGCGCTACAGCGCCTGGACGAGGCGGGCGTGCTCACCGTCTCGGTGATCTCCGACCCCACCTACGGCGGCGTCGCGGCTTCGTTCGCCACCTCCACCGATGTGATCGTCGCCGAACCCGGTGCGCGCCTCGGATTCGCGGGTCCGCGGGTGATTCGCCAGACCATCGGGCAGACGCTGCCGCCCGGCTTCCAGACTGCCGAATTCCTGGTCGAGCACGGCATCGTGGATATGATCTGCCACCGATCCGCCCTGCGCGACAGGCTGATTCGGCTGGCGGCTATGACGGTGCGCTCGGCTCGGCCGTACTCGAACGATGCCGATGCGGTCATCACCGATCCGGCGGCGCTGCCCGTGGTCGATTCCTGGGAGCGGGTCCGCGCGGCCCGGCGGCTGGGCCGCCCCACCACTCTCGACCATGTGGCCGGCGCCTTCGAGGAATTCGTCGAGTTGCACGGCGACCGTATGAGCGCGGACTGCCCGGCCATGGTGACCGGACTCGCTCGCCTCGACGGTGTGCCGGTCGTGGTGCTCGGCACCCAGAAGGGACATACGGCCGCCGAATTACTGCATCGCAACTACGGCATGCCGATACCCGCGGGATATCGCAAGGCCGCACGGGTGCTGCGGCTCGCGGCCAAACTCGGACTGCCGGTGGTCACGCTGGTGGACACCGCCGGCGCGTATCCGGGCATTGCCGCCGAGGAACAGGGCCAGGCGGTGGCCATTGCCGAGAATCTGAAACTGCTTGCCGGACTGCCGGTTCCGGTCGTCGCGGTGATTACCGGCGAGGGCGGCAGCGGGGGAGCGCTGGCGCTCGCTGTGGCCGATCGGGTGCTGGTGTGCGAGAACGCCGTGTACTCGGTGATCAGTGCCGAGGGCTGCGCGTCCATCCTCTGGCAGGACGGCGCCGAGGCGCCCCGGGCGGCACGTGCGCTGCGCGTGGACTCGGCGGCACTGCTGGAGTTGGGCATTGCCGATGCGGTGATCCCCGAGCCCGAGGGCGGCGCCGATCAGCATCCCGCCGCCGCCACCGAACTGCTGCGCCGGGCCCTGCGTCAGGCCGTCCACGAACTGCGCGCCTGGTCCGCCACCGATCTCATAGCGCACCGGCACGCCAGATTCCGAGCCTTCGGCGTGGCCCGAAACGATCTCCAGGAGAACTGATGACCGACTCCGTCACCACCGAATCCTTTCCCGACACCGCGACCGGTCGTGGTGTGAGCGCCGCCGAGGCCGATCACAGCCTCACGGTGCTGACCCGGCACGCGCTCACCGTGCGGGCGGACGCCGCCCCGACCTCGGTGACCGTGGCCAACGGTCCCGTTGTACTGCGCGTGAGCTGGGACGGCGGCGCCAACGGCCTCGTGCTTGCTCCGGCAGTGGAATCGCACCGGGCCGCAGCGCCCGCCGCCGAGAACGGTTCGTCGCACGGCAATGGCTCCACCGGTGAAAGCAAGTCGCAGACGGCGACTTTCGCATTGACCGCGGAGACCGTCGGCGTGTTCTATCGCTCGCCCGAACCGGGTGCCGCGCCCTTCATCACCGAGGGTGATCCGGTGCGCGCCGGTCAGCAGGTCGCGATTGTCGAGGCCATGAAGTTGATGATTCCGATCACCGCGTCCCGCGAGGGTGTGGTGGCGGAGTTCCTGGTCGAGGACGGCGCGGCCGTCGAGCACGGCCAGCCGCTCATCGAGTTCGAGGCGCTGCGGTGACGCGGCCCATTCGCAAGGTCCTGGTGGCCAATCGCGGCGAGATCGCCGTCCGGGTGCTGCGCACCTGTGCGGAGCTCGGAATCGCTACTGTCGCTGTGCATTCGGCGGCAGATCGCGATTCTCTGGCGGTGCGCATGGCCGATGAATCGGTGCAGATCGGACCGGGTCCGGCCAAGCGGAGCTACCTCTATATTCCGGCGATCATCGAGGCGGCGCGGGCCACCGGCGCGGATGCGATTCATCCCGGATACGGATTTCTTTCGGAGAACCCGGATTTCGCGGAGGTGTGCGAGGCCGAGGGGTTCATCTTTGTAGGCGCTCCGGCGGACGTCATGGCCCGGCTCGGCGATAAGTCGACCGCGCGAGCCCTGATGTACGATGCGGGTCTGCCACTGCTGCCCGGCAGCCGCGATCCCATCGAGAGTGTGGACGAGGCGCGAGAACTGGCGGCCGACATCGGTTATCCGGTGATCATGAAGGCCGTCGCGGGCGGCGGCGGGCGCGGTATGCGGGTGGTGCGCGAGCCTGGCGATTTCGCCGCGGCGTGGCAGCAGACGCGCGCCAATGCCACCGCGATCTTCGGTGACGGGCGACTGTACGTCGAACGGTATCTGGAGCCGGCCCGGCACGTCGAGGTGCAGATTCTGGCCGATACCCACGGCAATGTCGTGCATTTGGGCCTGCGGGACTGCTCGCTGCAGCGACGGCACCAGAAGCTCGTGGAGGAGGCGCCCGCGCCCGGATTGTCCCCGGAGCTCGTCGAGCAGATCGGGGCGGCTGCGGTGCGCGGGGCCGCGGCTGCGGGCTATGTGGGTGCGGGCACGGTGGAATTCCTGCTCGATGCCGATGGCCGCTTCTACTTCATGGAGGTGAATTGCCGTCTGCAGGTGGAGCATCCGGTCACCGAGATGGTCACCGGCATCGACCTGGTGGCCGAGCAATTGCGGATCGCCTCGGGTCTGCCGCTGTCGAGTGAACTGAGCGCCCGGCCGCAGGGTGTGTCCATCGAATGCCGGATCAATGCCGAGGATCCGGAACGCGAATTCGCCCCGGCGCCGGGAACACTCACCGAATGTGTGCTGCCCGGCGGGCAGTTCGTGCGGGTCGACACCCACATCCACACCGGCTATGCCATTCCACCGCACTATGATTCGCTGCTGGCCAAGATCGTGGTCTGGGCTCCGGACCGCCCCGCCGCGATCGCCCGCATGCGCCGTGCCCTCGCGGAGACCAGTATTCGCGGCGCGGGCGTGGCCACCACCGTGGAGTTCCTGCACGATGTGCTGGACCACCCGCGCTTCCGGGCCGTTACCCACGACACCGCCCTGATCGGCTCGCTCACCGAAGCCGCCACCGCGTCGGTATAACGGAAGGGCGGTGGGCTGAGGGCCGTGATGGTCGGTCCTCAGCCCACCGTTTCACGCGTTGCCGGATCAGCCGACCGAGTCGTCGAGTTCGGGAAGTGACATGGCCTCGTACAGACCCTAGGGAAAGGCCTGCCGCTGCATTCCGTCGGTGGCAGGCCCTAGAGTGCCCACCGTGACAGAACATGAGCAGGGATCACACTCGCCGGACTTGCGGGTCGAGCATCGAATGATCGGCGACGTCGCCGTGGTGGCGATCTGGGGAGAGGTCGACGCCACTACGGCTCCTCAGCTGGCGGCCGCGGTGCAGGCCGGTCTCGACCGCACCCGCGCCCGCTACTGCATCCTCGATCTGACCGATGTGGAATTCCTCGGCGGCGCCGGATTGAAGACCCTCGCCGCAACCAACCTGGAAGCCGAAATTCGCCGGGAACCGTTGCGGATCGTTGTCGATGCCAACCGTCCGGTCATCCGTCCCCTCGAGATCTCCGGTCTCGAGGAGGTCCTCGCGCTCTATCACACCGTCGAGGAAGCTCTCGCCGGCTGATCTGCCGTGAGCAGCCGCCTACGAATCGCCGGAGGTGCCGGGCTGGGCCGGTGCCATCAGGGGAGAGTGCGGCCGATCGAGGGGCAGCTCGGCCCACACCGTCTTGAACCCCGAGTAGTGGATGACTCCCCACGCGGTGGCGAGACGGTCGATCACGATCATCCCCCGCCCGCCCGCCAGATCTGGCGTACGTATGTGCGGATCACCGGCTCCGCTGTCCTCGACCTCGACCCGGAGCCGGGTCTCGCCCGCCTGCAGCGAGAGTCGACAACGACGAGGCGGGCTGCCGTGCTCGTGGGCGTTGGCGACCATCTCGTCGACGACCAGCACGGCGTCCTCGACGATGACACCGGTATCGGGCGCCAGCAGCTCCCGCACCGCCTCGCGTATCCGCCAGCCCGGAGTGAGGTCGAGATCGAACTGTGCCGCCTGCCCCTCGTCCCCGCAAGGCGCCGACAGCGGTGTCGTCATCGTGTCCACCCTCCGCTCGCCACAGGCCAAGTCAACGCCTGGCTACCCCGTTACTCGGCGAGGAAACCCACCGGCCCCCAAACTCTAGAACGAACAGGCCGACGCAAACAGAACTGTTCGATCACAGCGGACCTTGTCCCATTCCCGGGTACCGAGTTCGGTCCTGCACAGCCTGGGGTCCGCTACCGGTCGAAGGACGTCATGTCACGCCGCATATGGCGCTGACCGAACCGGCGGGCGCCGCTTCCATTCCCGTCACACGGCGGGCGACAAGCAAAGGCAAAAGGGATGGCCGGCCGGGTCGAACAGAACTCTGCACTTGGCGGGCGCTGCCTGATGGTCGGCGATCCGCGCTCCGAGTCGTACGGCCTCTGCCTGCGCCACGTCGAGATCCGCTACCGCCAGATCGAGATGGATCTGCTTGGGAGTGCTCTCATCCGGCCAGGATGGAGGCTGATAGTTCGGCACCCGAATGGCCGTAAGCACCAGGTGCTGCAGCTTCACACTCACGAACTTCTCAGTGCCCGTTGCGATCACACCGCCCAGCAGGTCGGCCCAGAAAGTCGCGAGAGCGGTCGGATCCTCGCAGTCGACAGTGATAGATCCCAGGTGCGCTACAGCCACCGCCCGATACTAGAACGCGTTGCAAGTAGGCCGAATCTGCAACGCATTGAACGCACCGATTTCCGTGTGGTGTGTTTCGGTGTCACCGGTCGCGGATCAGAGATGACAGGCCCCAGAGTTCGGTGATCCGGCCGTCGTGGACTGTGAACATTTCCAGCATCGTCGGTGGCTGCGGGTCGGGGATGCCGTGCACGCTGGCATGACGATGCTTGATGGACGGCCTTAGTAGGCTGATTCGATGAGGGAGATCGGTTCTCGTGCGCGGACTTTGCCCGCACCTCTTCATGTTGTCTGGAGGTCACTGGTCGAGCCTCGGCAAGCGAAGGCGCGCCCTTGGCTGCATCTGTTGCCGGACGAGGTGGAACCGACGCTATTGGCTGCCGATGAACCCGGCGTTGTCGTGTGGTCCTCGTTGTGGCCCAGCAGGCCCGATGATCAGGTTCGCTTCGATTTGCGGGCCACCGAGCGTGGCGAGACCTTGCTGCGGTTCACGCTGCTTGCCCACGGGGAACCGCCCGACCAGAGCAAGGTCGGGCATCTGCGCTATCGGATGAACAAACTGTTGTTCACTGATCTGCGCTATGCGTACGGGCAGTAGTGGCACTGCCCGCGCTGCACGAGCTAATTCCGCACGAATTACAATAATGCAGTTCCGCAGCTTGGAATTCGGTTTCCCGATGGGGTGAACCCTCCGATCGCATCCCCTGAAATATCGGCCTACGATGGATTTAGTCGTTTGTACTGCCATCGAGATGCAACCGTGCATCACGGCGAAAGGTACGGAAATGCGATTCCAGCGTAGTGCGGCAGTTTTTCTTGGTGCGGTTTTTGCTTTCCCCGTGCTGACGGGTTCGGTTGCTACTGCTGATCCGGTCATCGGCGGTTGTTACGGCGGCCAGCTCACTACCACCAACGTTCCAGGTAGCGGCAGTGCCGGGATGAACACGAACGTGACCGGAGGGCTCACTGACTGTGGCAGTGCCCAACTGCCTGATATCACCGGCGGCATGCTGAATATCAGTTATCCGTTCAATGTCGTGACCGGCAGTTCCTCCGGCACGGGCGCGGGTGGCAATCCGGCCGGCGGGACCATAGCGTGGTCCGATGGATCGGTGAGCGTGGTATCGGGCAATTGGGTTACCTCGCCTATCGGCCAGAATGCCATCAGCACGCTCGGTGTCATGAGCGGGCCCGGCGCGGGTCAGCAAATAGTGTTCGGTACTCGCCAGACCGCCAATGCCGGATCAGTGGGCGGCGGCAGTGGTGGAGCCGGTTCGGTGATGGTCATCGACGCCCTGTTCCGGTGACAGCCTCACCGGCGTCGATCCGCTCGACCGCGCGATGACCGTCTGAGCCCGCACCGCGACTACGGTTGTGACTGCTGCGCGCTCACGGTCAAGCGCGACACCGGCCATCGACCGAGTCCAGTGGCTCGCGATCCGGCGGAGGACCGAGCACAGGGGGGCTGATGATGGCCGAGGACATGGTCGTGACTCGGACGCTGGTGATACCCGCGTCCGAGTTGCGCGAGCGGTTCTCACGTTCGTCCGGTCCGGGAGGGCAGCACGTCAACACCACCGACAGCCGAGTCGAGCTGTCGTTCGACCTCGCCAACTCACCCTCCGTGCCCGAGTCGCTGCGCACCCGGATGCTCGACCGCCTGGCCACCCGGCT
Organism: Nocardia sp. NPDC006630; assembly: GCF_040611495.1. Classification (NCBI taxonomy): domain Bacteria; kingdom Bacillati; phylum Actinomycetota; class Actinomycetes; order Mycobacteriales; family Nocardiaceae; genus Nocardia; species Nocardia sp. NPDC006630. Next base: position 573,044 of record NZ_JBEXOK010000003.1, on the reverse strand, counting down.
GGTCGACGGGGTGCTCACCATCGCCGCATCCGAGCAACGCGCCCAGCTGCAGAACCGCGCTGCCGCCCGCGAACGCCTGGCCTCGCTGTTGCGTGACGCGGCCGCCGCACCACCACCGGTGCGCCGCGCGACCAAGCCCTCGCGCGGAGCCAAGGAACGGCGCATCGCCGCGAAGAAGCGTCGCGGTGTCACCAAACGCAACCGGCGCGCTTCCCCCGACGATTAGCGGCGGCAAACGTACTGCTCGCTGCTTACCCTGCGATCACCGCTGCGTCAGCCCACGGTTGTGAACTGATCACGGTGGGACTCGACGAACTCCCCGAACGCCATCGGCGGGTGCCCGATGGCCTCGGTCAGCGCAGCCGGGTTCGGAGCGGATCCGGCCGTGGAGCCGAGTTGGGCAATGGTCTCGCCGATCGTCGAAATGTGCTGGGCCATAGGGATATTGATCGCTGTCGAGGTGTCCGATCGGGCGAGGTCTTCCAAGACGGTCTGCCACTGCTGCTGGGGAATGTGCTCATACCGGATCGGCCTGCCGATCTCCGTGGCGATCACTTCGGCGATCTCATTGTGGCTCAGCGCAACTGGAGCCTGCGGATACGAGGTTGAACCCCTCGGGTATCGGGCTGTATCGGTCAATGCGGCGGCAGCCAGGTCGGCGGCGTCGCGGCCGCTGATCCAGGGCACCTTGCCGTTCCCGAAGCTGTTGGCAAACCCGCCGGTCCGGCGAATCTCCGCGGCATGCAGCAGGAGGATGTTCTCATAGAACAACGCCGCGATCCGCAACACCGTCGGCTCGAGTCCCGCCCAGGTGAACACCTCCTCGGCTGCCCACTGCGCACGACCGAGGCCGCTGGGGCTCTCGGCCGCCGATGCCGCCATGGACATCACCACCAAATGCGGCCTTCGATCCGACTTGCGCAGCGCCGCCGCCAGATTGGCAGCGGCGGACACCACGCCGGGGCCGACCGGGTAGGCGAAGTACACCGCATCGACACCCTCGACGGCGGCGTCGAGAGTCCGCCGATCCTGCAGATCGCCGATGACGACGCCGATGCCGTCTTGCCGAAGCCGTTGCGCGCGATCGTCATCGGCGCGCAGCAGGACGCGAACCCGGCGGCCGCATTCGCGGAGCTGTTCCACCACCCGGGAGCCGGTGCGGCCGTGGCGCCCACCGGCGCCGATCACCAGAACTGTCGACTTGAAATCGCCTGTCGCAGTGGTCAAGTTGCGTCCTTCCGGGTTGAGTCGCGGTCTCTCCGGAGATGAACCGCCTATCGGTTCCCGAACCTAAACCTGTTACTACTATAATGCAAGTAACTCAACTGTAAGGAGCGGCGATGCGGCGGACGAGTTTCGAACCGATGGGCTGCCCGGTGGCCGGAACGCTGGAGCTCGTCGGCGAATGGTGGTCATTGCTGATCATGCGAGACGCCCTCGACGGGTTCTCCCGCTTCGACGAGTTCGAACGCAACCTCGGCATCGCCCCGACCATGCTGACCCGGCGCTTGCGCACCCTCGTCGAGGCGGGCCTGCTCGAACGCAGGCAGTACTCGGCCGCGCCGCCGAGATACGAATATGTCGCGACCGCGAAGGGCCGTGATCTCGGGCCGGTCATCGTGGCGTTATATGCCTGGGGCAGAAAGCATGTCGATGCGGGTGAGCCGAGTGTGGTCATGATCGATCAGGACACCGATGAGGAGATCCTCCCGGTCATGGTCGACCGGAACAGTGGCCGACCCCTGGCGGATTTGAACACCGCGTTCCTCGCCGGAGCGGGTGCCGACGAGGACATGCGCGAGCGACTGGACCCCGACCTGCGCGCGGCTCGCCGACAGCGCTCGCGCATCACCTAATCGCCCGGCTGCCTTCCGGCGGGGCGTGCACTCGCGCTCCCGGCCCGCAGACCTGCGGTTCGTGCCGAAAGTTGGGATCGGTAGGTGGCGTGCGCGACATCTACTTACGCCATGACTTCTTCACAGCACCCCACGAATCAACCGCAGTCCGCCGGCCTGGACAAGAAGACCAGCGCGATCCTGTCCTACGCGCTGGGCTGGCTCACCGGAATCATCTTCCTATTCGTGGGAAAGAACGATCCCGACGTGAAATTCCATGCCTCGCAATCGATCGTCTTCTTCGGGGCGGTCTCGGTGGTCAATATTGTCCTGAGCATCGTCGGCTCGCTCCTCGGGGCACTGGGGATCATTTTCAGCCTCGTCGGACTCGCGGTCGGGGTCCTCGCGGTTGTCGTCTGGATCACGGCCATGGTCCAGGCGAACAACACCGGCGGCGTCCGCGCGCCGCTTCCCATCGTCGGAAAGTTCACCGCCCCCTATGCCGATCAGTTGGCCAACTCGATCAAGTAGCGGCGGTCGGCTGCGAGTGTCCGGAGATCAACGGCCCGAGATATCTCGGGCCGTTGGCGTTCGCGCGGAAGGCCTCAGCGGCTCGCCCGCAGTATGCGAACCGGGCGCAGCGACGGGGTTGGGTCACCTTCGAATTCCGCCGATCCCTCGAGGTATCCAGCGATGAGGTCCGCAGCGGAGTGATCTTCGATGTCCGTGAAGCCGAGCCCGCGCAACTGTGCGGCGATGTCGTCCGGAGTGAAGTAGCTGAACCAGGGTTCGCCGACCGCTGCACCTCGATTCGCGCGCGCCTGCATTCGCGCGCGGTCCTCATCGGTGTCACCCGGCTGCAGGTAGTCGAAGATCACCTCGACCGGCTCGGATTGCCGCGCAATGTATTCGAGGGTGGTGCGGGCGGCGTCCGGGGTCAGGTAGAAGACGACACCGAGCCATACGAACACCGCCGGATCGGTCCGGCTGAATCCGGCGGTTTCCAATTGCTTTGCCAGTGTGTCGGTTTCGAAGTCGACCGGCACAAAAGTCAACCGCTCGGGCAGGTCGATACCGGATGCGGCCAGGCGCTGGTGCTTCCACGCTTGGGTAGCGGGATGGTCGACCTCGAAGACATGCAGCCCAGGATGTGGGTTTCGATAGGCGAAGGTATCCAGACCCGCACCGAGGATCACAACCTGTTGTACTCCGGCAGCGACGGCTTCGGCCACGCGATCCTCGGCGAAACGGGCACGGGCGGCGAAGAACAGCCGGCGCGGCCGATCGCTGACACCCATCCGCAGTATTCCGAGGTCGACCCCGTCACCGCGACTTTCCTCTGCGGGCCGGCCGAAGGCGCTCAGCTCATCCGCGGTGACACCCAGCAGTTGCGCCGCCAGCGGATCGGTGAGAATCCTTGGGCGGTCCGCAATCTGATGATAGGCACGAGCGTAAGCAGTCACGAGCGCTGTCCGGCTGGGTCCCGCATTGTCCATACGCAAGAAGCTACTCAGAAAGGCGCAGGATGGTCGCTACTTCGAGGCCGCCCTGCTGATCACGGACGAGCCCATCGCGTTCACCGGCACGGTGCGACTTGATTAGAGGTCGATGATGACCTTGCCGTGCACACGCCGGCTGGCCTGGAGCTCGGTCGCGCCGCGGATCTGCTCGATCGGGAAGCTCGCGGCGATCGGCACTCGAAGCTGGCCCGTCGCGGTCAGGCGGGCGATCTCCTCCAGGGCGCCGAGTGGGGCGCTCGCGCCATTGGCCGCCGGCACGTCATCGATTTTCGTGGCGATGGTGCAGATGCGGTTGTCCGGGACGCCGAGTTCTCGTGCGGCGTGCACTGTTTCAGTTCCGTGCAGGTCGATGGCGGCAGTGATGCCGCCGGGAGCGAGGGCGCGGACCCGGTCGGTCAGGCCGTCGCCATAGGCGACCGGCTCGGCGCCGAGATCGCGCAGGAAATCGGCTGAGGTCGCCGATCCCGTCGCGATCACGCGCGCTCCCGTGAGCCGGGCCAGCTGGACGGCGAATACGCCGACCCCACCCGCCGCACCGCCGATCAGTAGGGTGTCCTCCGGGCCGGGGTCGATCACGGCGAGAGCCGCGGATGCGGTGCGCCCGGCGATCGCGAAGGTGGCGGCGGTGCGATCGTCGACGCCGTCGGGAGTGTGATGGGCTTCGTTCGCCGCGATCTCCCCGGCCGGTGTGACCACCACGAAGTCGGCAACCGCGCGGGACAGGGCGCTCCCGAAAACTCGGTCGCCAGGCGCGAAGCCGGTCACCCCGTCTCCGACCTGATCGACCACGCCCGCATAGTCGGTCCCGAACCCCGCAGGAAGGCTCAACCCGAACCGTGCGGCGGTATCCGCATCGCCGGTCATAATCCAGTCCATCGGATTCAGACCGGCCGCAGCGACCCGCACCCGGATCTGACCCGGGCCCGCCTGCGGAGCGGGAATCTCACGGACTTCCAGGACCTCGGGTCCGCCGAATGAATCGAGCTGGACCGCCCGGCTCGTGCCCTTCGTCGATTGAGCGCTCTGTTCCTGCACGTATACCTCTTTCATTTGGGCCGAGGAAACGCATGTAAACGGACGATGCTCCGTTTAGATGAATTACCGTAACCCAAACGGAGCGTGATCCGCGTCGACTGATGCTGAGACTCCCCGGAACAGGTCCGCGCAATCGATCGCCGATACCGGGGCACTATCCCAGCGGTCCGACATCCTCGGCGCTTCCGCTCGTAGTGGGACCGATGCTTTCGATCGTCCGTGTCAGGTATGCGGCCACGTCGTTGACGGCGTGAATTGACAAGGCCTGGTTGACGATTAGCCAATCGGGGATGTCGTCGCCGCGGACGTACTTGCGGAAGCAGTTGTAGATTGCGTAATAAGTGAACTCGGCCGGATCTGGGAACGATAGGTCGTCGTCTTGTAGGGCGGTGATGGGCTCCAAGTATCGGTTGCCTATATCGGCTAGATCCATGCCGGCGTGGGCGGCGCGGAGGGCGTCGGCTGGGAGTTCGGGGTCTACGTGGTGCCACATTCCGACTATCGAGTCGCGGTAGCGAAGTGGGGTGCGCTTGCTGCGGATGTAGGTGATCCAGGTTGGCAGGGCGTCGTCGCAGAGCGCGAGGTGAACCTGTCGTCGGTGGTCGCCTCCCAGTTGGAGGAACAGTTCTCTCGGCGTCATGAGCGATTCTAACGAAACGTAAAGGAGAACGGGCAGAGGGTGTTTCGAGATCGGCGATCACCAGAGAGGCGTCGATGTCATCGGAGAAATCGGTGATTGCGCGGGTCCTGCTCTGGGTATTGTCGGCAGATTCCGTGGCATGTGCCGTGGCCGGTGCGGGCGAGACGCCTCAGGGGCGGCGTGATCGAGATGTCGAGTTGGTATCGATGTGGATGGCTCGCCGGAGGGGGTAGGCCAGCGTCGCATGCTGCGGTCGGTGAATCAGGCGTCCGGAGCACGGCAGCGTTGCGGACCGGGCTTGCCGGAGCGGGCGTTTGACGGTGATGGTGGGGCGAATTAGGTTCGGCTGATGGCGGTCGACGGGGATAGTGGGGGATACCGCTGGAGTGAAGTGCCCGGGGACCAGTTGCGGTGGGGGATTGCGGGGGCGCTGGGCGGGTTTTCGCGGCGGGCTGTTGATCCTGGTGACCGTAAGGCTGCCGCGGTATTGATTGCGATCGCCGATCGTGGTGGGGAACAGGGGATTTGGCTTACGGAGCGGTCTTCGGGGCTGCGGGCTCATGCCGGGCAGTTGGCCTTGCCGGGCGGGCGGCTGGATCCGGGGGAGGATGCGGAAGAGGCGGCGTTGCGGGAGTTGCACGAGGAGTTGGGGATCGCTGTGGCTCGCTCGACGGTGCTCGGGCTGCTCGACGATTACCCGACTCGCTCCGGCTATGTGATGACGCCGGTGGTGGCCTGGCTCGGTGACTCGCCGGAACCCACCCCCAATCCGGCTGAAGTGGCTGTGGTGCACTGGATTCCGCTCTCGGATCTCGATGTCGAACCGCGCTTCGTGCCTGTGCCGGGTTCCGACCGTCTCGCCATCCAGTTACCGCTGCTCGGCGGCCACCTGCATGCCCCGACCGCTGCGATCCTCTATCAATTCCGTGAAGTGGCCCTGCATCACCGCGCCACCCGCGTCGATCACATGGATCAGCCCCGCTTCGCTTGGGAATGAGCTGTAGCCGGAACCCGTATCGGATGACTGTGAGGCATCGGGGCACCGTGCCGCGCGACGATTTCCTGATCCCGACCTCACCCGCCGAGTCGATGCTGTCGACCGCTCGCCCGATCTCGAGATGATGCTCTCGACCTCGCGCCGCTGAAGATTTGCCATTGACCGTTACTGGGGAGTTCCCCGCAGGTTGGATGTGCGTTTTGGGTGATTGCGCAGTGGTTGTACGGCGCGTCGTTGTCGTGTCGTGTTGCGCGGAGCGCGTATTCGCGTGGGCATGGGGGTGGTGCCGGTACGGTCTGGCGCATGCGCGACTACAACGTGCCACTTCAGGGTGAACCGTACGCACCGCGAGCCGACTCCGGGTATGAGGAGCCGGCCTCCGGCCGTGGCATCGATTTCGGCAAGTTGTGGGCCGGGGGTGTGGGGGCGGCCATTGTCGTGGCGCTGGTGATCGTGGTCGGAGTGCTGTTGGTGCGCGGGGTGTTCGGGTTCGCGCTATTGGCGCCCGAGGGCAATGGGACCTACGGCAATGCGAGTACGACCGGGTACGCGCTCGGCGGTGCGGCGGTGGCGCTGCTGTCGACCGCGCTGCTCACGCTGTTGCTGCTGTTCATGCCCAATCCCATGACCCTCTTCTATTGGATCGTGGCCCTGGTCACCGCCGTCGCGGTGATCGTCCCGTTCACCCTCACCGCCGACCAGACGTCCGAAATCGCCACCGCCTGCATCAATCTCGTCGCCGGTTCCGCCCTGATAGCCGTGCTGGGCTCTGCTGCCCGGGCCTCGATCGGCGAACCGGATTATTGAGTGGCGGTGGTGCGCAGGTCGCCGTTATAGTGGTCGCCGCGACGCGGGGAAGCTCCTGGATCTATAGCTGGGGGCCGAGTTGAGTTCCCCTGCGTCGTCCAAAAATTCCCCGGTCGCGGCGGGTCCGGAGGGATCGGTCAGATTCCGGCCGGCACCGGCGTAGATCCGGTCATTGCCGCGCGCAGCCAGCGGTCGGCCTGTATGGCATCGGCGGCGAGGTGATCGGCCAACTCCGCCTCTGCCGGATGCAGCGCGGGGCTCCAGCTCGGAATTGCCAGCACTCGCATACCCGCCGCATGCGCGGAACGAATACCCGCAGCCGAATCCTCCACTGCCACACAGTATTGCGGTTCGACACCCAGTAGGGCCGCAGCGTGCAACCAGGGCGCGGGGTGCGGTTTGGTGGCTGCCTGGTCCTCGCGAGCCACCACGACCCGCAGGAACCGATCCAACCCGAAATGGTCCAGCGTGGCATGCACAAATCGGCGCGGCGACGCCGACACTACACCCGCCATCGCGGTGCTCACGGCCGTGTCCAGCAGCGCTTCCGCGCCCGGCAGCAATGCGATTCGCCCCGATTGCACCTGTTCAACCATCAGATCCACACAGTCGGTGACGACCCGATCGGCCGACTCGACACCGCACACCTGCGCGAGATACCGGGCCCACTCACCGTGGCCGTGGGTCCGTCGGCGGTCGGCATCGGACCAGTTGTGGCCATGCCGGGCGGCGTAATCCGACCAGCAGCGGTCCCACGGCTGCATTGTCGCGGCCAGCGTCCCGTCCAGATCGAACAGCACCGCATCGATGCGCCCGCTCATGCCGGCACGATCACGTCGGACTCGGGACGAGCCGCCTCGGACTCGGGATGAGCCGCTGCGGACTCCGAACGAGCCGCCTCGGACTCGGGGTGAGCCGCTGCGGACACCGGAGGAGCGGCCGCCGACACGGGACGACCGGCCGCGGCGATGAGCTGATCGATCGAAATCAGTTTCAGCCCATGGGTATCGGCGAAGACCCGAAGATCGCTCAGCCGCATCACCGACCCGTTGTCATGGCACACCTCGCTGATCGCCGCGACCGGTGACAGTCCGGCCAACCGCATCAACTCCACGCCGGCTTCGGTGTGCCCCTGCCGTTCGGCCAACCCTCCGGGGTGCGCGCGCAGCGGAAACACATGCCCCGGCCGCTGCAGATCACCCGCCGTCGTGCCCGAGCCCGCCAGCGCTCGCAGGGTCGTGGCCCGATCGGCGGCGCTGATCCCGGACACCACACCCGCCACCGCATCGACGGTCACCGTGAACGCGGTCTGCTTCTCGTCCTCGTTCGCCGAGGTCATCAATGGCAACCCCAGCAGATCCGCCCGCTCGGCCGGCATCGGCGCGCACACCACGCCGCCGGTGTAGCGGATGAAGAATCCCAGCGCCTCGGGCGTGGCCAGCTCGGCGGCCATGATCAGATCGCCCTCGTTCTCGCGGTGCTCGTCATCGACCACGATCACCGCACGACCGGCGGCGATCTCGCGCACCGCATCTTCTAGCTCGTCGAAGAGATTCACCCGGTACTGCATGCTCGCTGAAACGGTCATCTCAGTGGCCTCCGCCCTGTCTCGGGATGGAATCACACGTACAACGCAACAGACGGCAAACAAATCAAGATCATTATCCTCACCACTTCATACGATGCGAGCACCCCCTCCCGAGATATCCGCAGCCGGCCGCCCGCTGCACGAGTGCGGCGATCCTCGCCTCGTCGGCGCCACATCTCGGTCGCTTTCGAGTGTGATGCGCCGCCGCGGCAACAGCGTCTTCAAAACTGATCGATATCCGGCCATGATGGACTCGAGGTCGAAAGGAGCACCGGCGCATGACGATCGACGCTTGGGCGCAACATCCCACCGCCCGCTTTCTCGCACAGGACATGTTCGCTTCCCTGCGGAAGTGGACGGGTGATGCCATACCCACCGGTGAGATCCCGCTGTCGGCGACCCTGGCGGTGATGGATGCCGCCGGTGTGGACCGGGCGCTCATCTCGGCCTGGTCGGCGCCGGAGGGCGTGCTGATCAGCAATGACGAGGTCGCCAAATGGGTGGCCGAGGCGCCCGACCGGTTCTCCGGCATCGCCTCGGTGGATCTGCGCAAGCCCATGGAGTCCGTGCGCGAGCTGCGCCGGTGTGCCGAGCAGGGCTTCGTGGGTTTGCGGGTGCTGCCGTGGCTGTGGGAGGTGCCGCCCACGGACGCCCGCTTCTACCCGCTGTATGCCGCGTGTGTGGACCTGGGCATTCCGTTCTGCACCCAGGTCGGGCACACCGGCCCGCTGCGCTCCTCGGAGCCCGGGCGGCCCATTCCCTATATCGACCGGGTGGCGCTGGATTTCCCGGAGCTGACCATCGTCTGCGGCCATATCGGCTACCCGTGGACCGAGGAGATGATCGCGGTCGCCCGCAAGCACGAGAACGTGGTCATCGACACCTCGGCCTACACCACGAAACGCCTTCCGCCCGAGCTGGTCTCGTATATGAAGACCCGCAGCGGCCGCCGGAAAGTGTTGTTCGGCACCAACTATCCGATGATCTTCCCGCAGCACGCGCTGGACGGCCTGGACGATCTCGGCCTCGATGACGAGACGCGCGCGCTGTATCTGGAAGGCAACGCGCGCCGCGTCTTCGGGCTGTAGCGCCTATTTCAGGCCGGAGCGGACGAAGGCATTGACAATGTGCCGCTGCAGCACCAGGTAGAGCGCGAGGACCGGGAGGCAGGCCAGGCCCGCGACGGCCATCATCGGCCCCCACTGCGTGCCCTCGGTGCCCATGAAGCTGCGCAGGCCCAGCTGCAGTACCCCATTGGACTTGCGCAGCACCACCGCCGGCCAGAAGTAGTCGTTCCAGGCATTGATGAACAGCAGAATGCCCAGGGCGGCAAGGGCGGACCGCAGATTCGGCACCACGACCGTCCACAGGATGGACCAGGAGGAGCGCCCGTCCATCTTCGCCGCGGCCACCAGTTCCTTCGGAAAGGCCGCCATATGCTGTTTCATCATCAGCACCCCGAGCGCCGAGCAGAGCGTGGGCAGCACGATGCCGATCAGGGAGTCGATCAAGCCCAGCCGGGTGAGCAGAATGAAGTTCGGCAGCATGGTCACCTGGAACGGCACCAGCCAGATGCCGACGAACGCCAGATACAGCAGCTTCTGCAGCGGAAAGGTGTACATGGCGAAGGCATACGCGGCCAGCAGTGCGACCAGCAGCTGTCCGGTGGCCGAGAGTATCGCCACGAAAAAGGTATTCGCGATCAGGCCGGTGATGTCGACCTCGTGTGCCGCGGTGGAGAAGCTGCTGAACGACAGCGGCCACGGCAGCGGTGACTGCGAGTTGACGTCCTCGGGCCGGCGCAGCGCCGTGGCGAAGAGCCAGTAGATGGGGAAGACGCACAGGACCGCGGTGACCGCCAGCAGCAGGTGACTGCTCGCGGTCCGCACTCGTCCGCCGATCGAGGTGTCGGTCATCGTGGCAGGCGATGTGTCAGTCATCGTTGAAGGCAACCTTTTCCGAGATCCAGACGAGTATCCCGGCCACCACGCCGAAGCCGAGGAACAGCAGAACGCCTGCGGCGGCGCTCAATCCGGCGTCGAAGCTGTGGAATGCGTAGTCCCACAGCAGATAGTAGATATTCGTGGTGGCCTGCGCGGGCCCGCCCTGGGTCATAGTGTCGATGAGCGGGAAAGTCAGGGTGGGACTGAGCAATACGGTGGTCAGCACCAGGAACATGAGGGTGGGCGAGAGCATCGGCAGTGTGATCCAGCGCAGGATCTGGCCCGGACTGGCGCCGTCCACCTGTGCCGCCTCGTTGTAATCGCCACTGATGCCGGCCAATCCGGCCCACACCACCAGCACCGCGAAGCCCAGCAGCTGCCAGCCGGTGATCGCGATGATCACCCCGTGCGCCGTCGAGACGTCGTACACCCAGTTCCGCTTGCTGCCGAGCAGCTGATCGACAAAACCGCTGCCGGGGTGCAGGAGCCAGCGCCACACCGCCGCCGCGGCGACCGGAGCGACGAGGAATGGCGCGAAAATAAAGGCGTGGTACAGCGTCTGGGCGCGGCCCCGCACCCGCTGGCTGGCCAGTGCGATCACCAGCGGCAGCGCCACCGTGAACGGCAGCAGGCCCGCGATCATCTCCCCGGTTCGCCGCAGCGACGCCCAGAACGACGGAAGTTCCAGCAGCCGAGTGTAATTCGCGGTGCCCACCGGCTTCATCGGTGAGGACGGGAGCAGATTCCATGAGTACGTGGACAATTCGACCGCCTGCAGCAGCGGCCGGTACGTCCACACCACAACCAGGAACAGCGCCGGCGCCAGATAGAGATACGGCGAGGCAATGCGCAGCACCCGGCGAGCCAGGATGCGGCGCGGCCGCGCCGCTGGTGCCGTAACGGTCACCAGCGGCGCGGCCTGCGGAGCGTCTAGGACGAACACCGCATCACCCGGAGTGTGCGACCACGGTCGCCAGTCGTTCGAGCACGGCGGCCTCGTCATTGTTGTAGATCTCGGTCGCGGGAGTGGTCTCCACGGCGGTGGCGATCACCGCGGAGGGCAGCACATCGATTCGGCTGTAACCGGATCCGGTAATGCTGCGCTGGCGTCCCACCGGCGACATGGCGTCGAGGCGGTAGGCCAGGGCCGGACCGACCCACACCGGAATACCGGCCAGTGCGGAGGCGGCGGTCATATGGTTGTGCCCGCACAGGATCATGCGCACATCGGTGCCCGCGACCACTGCCGCCAGCTGTTCGGCATGCTGCAGCTTCAGCACCTGCGCGGCCGCGATGGCGGACGGCAGCGGCGGATGGTGCAGCACCAGCAGGGTGCCCCGCGGTGCGGGGGTACGCAGTTCCTCGGCGAGCCAGGCCAGCTGCTCGGGCTCCAGCCTGCCGTCGGCAAGCCCCGGAATGGTGCTGTCCAGCGCGATGATTCGCAGTCCGGATACCTCGGTGACCCGATCGTGCGGGGCTCCGGGATCAACCGAACCCGGCTCGCGGCCGAGCAGTTCGACGCCGAATGCGGTGCGCTCGTCATGATTTCCCATGACGTAGACCAGTTCGGCCCCGAGCTTCTCGGCCACCGGCTCGACGGCCTCGCGCAGGCGGCGGTAGCCCTCGACCGAGCCGTTATCGGTGAGGTCACCGGTCAGCAGCAGCGCGTCGATGTGGCGCCCGCTCGAAAGCAGTTGCTGCAGTGCGCGATCGAGTGCGGCGTAGGTGTCGACCGTATCGAGCACCTGCTCACCGCTGGCGCGGATATGGGTGTCTGTCAGCTGGATCAGCGTCAGTTCGTTCATGATGCCGGCAGCAATTTGGCGCCCTCGTTACGAGCGGCGGCGAGTGTGGACTGCGGATCCTTGCCCTGGAAGACGATCGACTCGACCGCGTCCATCATGCCGTCGCGGACCTGCAGATAGTTATTGCCCGGCATGGAAACCCACGGCTCCATATTCGCCAGCTGCGCGACATTCGGGGTGACCAGCGGATTCTTCGCGGCCCAGTCGTGCAGCACGCCCGGCGCGCTGAGCATATCGCTGCGCAGCGGCAGGTAGCCGATATTGGTGGTGATCCTGGTGTAGGAATCCTCACTGGTGAGGAACTTGATCAGCTCCCAGGCCGCCCGCTGCTTGGCCGGGTCCTTGGACAGGATGTGCAGGCCCGCACCGGAATTGGTGGGCACGGTGGGCTTGGGCCCGAAACTCGGCATGGCCGCGGCGCGCAGGTCCCACTTGTCCTTGGCGCCCGCCGTGAAGGTGCCCTGAATCGAGCTGGTCTCCAGAATCATGCCGATATCGCCGCGCGCGAACGCCTCGTAGCCCTGCTTCTGCGCCAGCTTCGGCATTTCGCCGGCATTGACCAGATCCTGGGCCATCTTGGTGACCTGCACGGACGGATCGTCGGCATAGGTCAGCGAATGGCGATCCTCGGAGATGACCCGCCCGCCATTGGAACGCACCATGGACTGGAAGCACCAGTCCTTGGCGGCCTTGGTCAGGCAGTCGATGTAGACGCCGTCCTTACCGGTCTTGGTATTGATCGCCTTGGACGCGTCCGCGACCTCCTGCCAGGTGGCCGGCGGCTTGTTCGGGTCGAGCCCGGCCTGGCTGAAAAGGCTGGCGTTGTAGTACAGCACCGGCGTGGAGAAGACGAACGGGACGCCGTAGGTCTGCCCGTCCCAATCGTCGAGGGTGCGGGCCTTCGGGGCGAACGGGAAGGTGGCGCCGTCGAAATTCGCCTGGACCGCCTGCTTGCCGAACAGCGAATCGAGCGATTTGGCCTGCAGCTGGTGGATGGTGAAATCCAGGTCGCTGAAACCCAATTGGGCCACATCCGGCGGCGTGCCGGCGACCATCTGGTTCTGAATGCTGGAGATGGTGTCGGTGGCCGGGTTCGGGCTGTTGCCCTGCGGCTTCTGCGCGGTGACCTTGATATTCGGGAACTTCTTGCCGAAGTCGGAGATCAGCGAGTTGAAGGTGTCGGTCCACGCGCCGGCCAGGCCGTAGTTGTAGGACTCGAACACGATGGACACCTGCTGGTCCGGCTTGAGCTCGGGGACCTGTCCGGTGGCGGTGGAGTCGGTGGAGGTGGTGCCGCCGAGCCCGCAGCTGGTGAGCGCGAGCGTGGCGGCGAACACCAAGCCCGCAAGGGGCAGGGTGCGTTTCACGGTAATTCTCCTCATCGAATGGGTCGTACGGGAAGTCAGGCGACGGACACGGCCGTCGCTTCGGGAACGGGTATCTCGAGCTGCTCGGGCTGCTGCCACGAGAGTCGGAGCCCGGAGTCGGCTTCGAAAAGGTGAATATCGCTGGGGTGCACGCTGAGACCGATGTCCTCGCCCGCACGCACCCCGGCGGGCCGGGCGGCGCGGACGCACAATTCGACCGAGCCCGCCGTGACATGGACGAGCTCCTCGCTGCCGAGGTTCTCCACCATGGTCACCCGCCCGCGTACGGCGGTGGCGGCATCGTCGATGCGCAGGCGTTCGGGGCGGATTCCGGCGATGACCGAGGTCTCTTCGCCGTCCGTCGAGGCGGTGATGTCCAGCGCCGCTTCCACCCCGTCGGCCCGCACCCAGAGTTCTCCTTCGCGCCGGATCACCTGCGCCGGAAAGAGATTCATCGGCGGCGAGCCGAGGAATCCGGCCACGAAGGTCGTCCGCGGCCGGTCGTACAGCTCCTCGGGGGTGCCGACCTGTTCGATCCGCCCCCCATTGAGCAGTGCGATTCGGGTGGCCATGGTCATGGCCTCGACCTGATCGTGGGTCACGTACAGGAAGGTGGCGCCCAGGCGGCGATGCAGGGCGATGAGCTCGGCGCGGGTCGCACTGCGCAGCTTCGCATCCAGGTTGGACAGCGGCTCGTCCATCAGGAAGGCGCCCGGATCGCGAACCATGGCGCGCGCCAGGGCAACTCGCTGCCGCTGGCCGCCCGAGAGCGCGGCGGGGCGGCGATCGAGCAGCTGCGAGAGCTCGAGCGTGGCCGCGACCTCCGCGACCCGTGCGGCGATGGCCGCGCGCGGACGGCGGCGGGCGCGCAGCGGGAAACCGATATTCTTCGCCACCGTCAGGTGCGGGTACAGCGCATAGCTCTGGAACACCATCGCCAGATCCCGGCGCTGCGGGGCCTCCTGCGTAATGTCATTGCCGTCCAGCAGGATTCGGCCGGACGACGGCTGCTCCAGGCCCGCGATCATGCGCAGCAGCGTGGATTTGCCGCAGCCGCTGGGGCCGAGCAGCACCAGGAATTCCCCATCGGCGATGTCGAGGCTCACCTCGCGCACCGCGTAGTCGGCGCCGAATTGTTTCGACACCGTGTCGATCTGCAGGCGTGCCACGTTTCTCCTTCAGACCGGCTGTGCGCCGGTCGTGATCCATCCCGCCACACCCGCCGCGACGGCCGGTGCGTCCTTCACCCACAGGAAGTGATCGCGATGCTGGATCGGCGAGTTCTCGTCGATATGCCACTGGGTCACCTGGGCGGCGGGCATGCGCGAAACCAGGAAGTCCACATTGGATTTCGGGCCGAGCACGTCCTGGTCCAGGGAGATGACCAGCACCGGCAGCTTCAGGGCGGCGAGCAGGGTGTTGTATTTGCGGCTGGTGCCGCGCGGGCGGTAGTAGCTGGTCAGCGAATGGATCGACCAGTCGATCATGACGCCGCCGGGCATCGGGGCGGGAATCAGCACACCGCCGGGCCAATGACCCGAGATCCGCGATTTGATGCCGATCCACTGGATCTGGCTCAGCGCCTCGAACCAGCGGCGCGGGCCGAACGCCCACCAGAACACCGTGCCGGTGCCGATGACGGTAATCCCGGCGACGCGGCCGGGTTTGGCGGCGGCGAACAGCAGGGCGAGCTGACCACCCAGGCTGTGGCCGAACAGGTGCACCGGTGCTCCCGGGAAGCGTTCCTCGACCGCCGAGACGATGGCGGGCAGATCGGTCTCGATCATCTCGCGATAGCCGAAGTCGGTGTGCTCGCCCAGCGCGGGGCGAGCCTCACCGTGGGCGCGCAGATCGACCGTCGCTACCGAAAGACCCTGGGCTTGCAGGCCTTTGGCGAGTGCGAGGTAGTTGCGCGCCTTCATCGCCATGGCCGGCAGGATCAGCACGACCGGAGCATCGGCGCGCTCGGCGGGCAGCCAGCGGACGGTGAACTCGATACCGTCGGCGGGGGAGACCCGCGTGGATTCCAGAGTGCTGAACTCCGACGGCGGCTTGGGGGTTGCGGTGGTCACGACGGTTCCGTTCCGGCGATGGTCACCATGCAGACGTAGTCGAAGGTGAACTTGGCGACCGCCACCTCGTTGTCGTCGAGAAGCACCGCCTTGCCGGACAATTCGAAGCGCGAGGAGGTGGTCGCGGCGAGAATGTCGGCCAGTTCGCGCAGATCGACGGTGGCGACGGCGCGAATGCGGCCCTGCGCCGGTTTGCGGTACGAGGCGGTGCCGCCGCGCAGCACCAGCGCCTCCACGGTGTGCAGGCGAGCGGCTGCCGCGCCGACAAACGCTGCCGCACCGGCGATATCGGCGGCGGTGAACAGCGCCCCGGCGTGCACGGTGCCCATGTGATTGCCGACGGTATCGCCCGGCGGGATCTCCACGACCGAGCGGTCGGGGCTGATTTCGCTGATCACGGTGCCGACGTGGCGGCCGAAGGGAACCAGGGCCTGCGACACCGCCCGCAGGTATTCGTAATCGATGGCGGCGGGATCGAGGTCCGGGTAGGCGGCGCCGAATCCGGGAAGGGTTCTGGTGGTCATGGTGATCGTTCCTTTCAGCGCGGTCCGCGCAGCACGCGCCGGGCGATCGACCAGCGCAGTACCTCGGACGGACCCTCGTAGATGCGGAATGCCCTGGCCTCGACCAGGAATCGGGCGACCAGGTGGTCCTCGGTGACGCCCAGCGCGCCGTGCAGCTGCACCGCGCGATCGAGCACCCGCCAGACCGCCTCGGAGACGAAGGTTTTCGCGATCGAGGTCTCGTGGCGGGCCTGCGGGGAGGTCGGTCCGTGGATATCGATGGTCTCGGCGGTGGCGCGGACCAGGCTGCGGGCGGCGGCGATATCGATCTCGCTGTCGGCGATGAGGCCCTGTGCCAGTCCGTGTTCGGCGATCGGAACACCGAACGATGAGCGGGTGGTGATGTGGTCGATGGTCAACTGCTGCGCCCGCACCGCGAGGCCGAGCCAGTTCATGCAGAAGGTCAGGCGGGACGGGGCCAGGCGGACCTGAGCCAGCTCCAGGCCGCGGCCGACCTGGCCGAGCACGGCGGCGTCGGAGACCTCGCAGTCGGCGAAATTGACTTCACAGTGCCCGCCCGGGGCGCTGGTGTGATCGAGGGTGCGCATGCGGCGGCCCACGTGCAGACCCGGATTGTCCTGATCGACCAGGAACATGGTGGGGCCGTCGGTGGTCATGGCGACGCAGATGATGAAGGCCGCGCCGTTGGCGCCGGTGGTGAAGTGCTTGGCGCCGTTGATGACCCAGCCGGTATCGGTCTCCTGCGCGGTGGTCTGCAGCATGCGCGGGTCCGAGCCGGCGCCGGGGGCGGGCTCGGTCAGGGCGATGGCCGAGCGGACGTCGCCGGCGGCGAGCGGGGCCAGATACCGTTCCTGCTGTTCGGCATTGGCGACATGCGCCAGCAGGTGGATATTGCCGTCGTCCGGGGCCCAGGCGTTCACCGCCAGCGGGCCGAGCAGGCTGGCGCCCGCGGCCTCCAGCACCTGTGCCTGACCGCGGGTGTCGAGGTCCAGGCCACCGTAGCGCGGGTCCGACAGGGGGCCGAAGACACCCGCGGCCTTCGCCTTCTTCTGCAGGTCCAGTCGCATCTCGTCATCGGTGACGCGACCGTCGACCACCACCTCCCGTTCGACCGGTATGACGTGATCAATAACGAACTGTCTGGTCTGCTCGACCAGCTCCGTCACAGCGCTCATGGGGTCAGTGTCGGTCCGCCGCAGCGTGTCAGGTCCGGGCGATAGGCAGAGCCGATCGTACGAATCGACTCCCGCAACCAGCGCGCGATCACGGTACTGCTCGGTCAGGGTGATCCCGACGCTGATTCCACCGAGGGGATGCGATGACCGACCTGACGGTTCGGGTGACCGATCGACGTGATGTGGCCGAGGGTGTATTCGCTCTCGAGCTGGCAGACGTCGATGGCGGGCCGCTGCCGCACTGGACGCCGGGCGCGCACATCGATGTGAGCGCCGGTGCGGCCGGTGTGCGGCAGTACTCGCTGTGCGGCGATCCTGCCGATGAGCGGCACTGGCGCATTGCCGTCCTGCACGAACCGGCCGGGCGCGGCGGTTCCGATCATCTGCACCGCACCGCCGAGCCCGGGACAGAGCTCCGGGTTTCACTGCCGCGCAACAACTTCGAACTGGTGCCCAGTGACGCGTACCTGTTCGTAGCGGGCGGGATCGGCATTACGCCGATCCTGCCCATGCTGGCGGCGGCGCAGCGTGCCGGTGCCCGCTGGTCGCTCTACTACGGGGCGCGGACGCGGGCACACCTGTCCTTCGAGAGCGAATTGCGGCACCAGCGGGTGCATCTCATGCCACAGGACGAGACCGGGCTGCTGCCGATCGCGGCGATCCTCGCCGAGCATGCGGGCAGCACGGTGTACTGCTGTGGACCCGAGCCGCTGCTGAACGTGGTCGAAACCGAAGGCGCGCTGGCCGGACTCGAGGTGCGCACGGAGCGTTTCGTGCCGCTGCAGGTCGATACGACCGGTGATCGTGCGTTCGAGGTGCGGCTCGCTCGCAGTGGGCGCACGCTGCGGGTCGCGGCGGACCGGACCATCGTCGAGGTGCTGGAGAGCGCGGGCATCGAGGTCATCACCTCGTGCCGGGAAGGCACCTGCGGCAGCTGTGAGACGCCGGTGCTGGAAGGCGAGATCGAGCACCGCGACACGGTGCTGACGGCGGCCGAGCGCGCGGCCGGGGCGACCCTCATGCCCTGTGTCTCGCGGTCGCGCTCGGATCTGCTGGTCCTGGACCTGTGAGGGCGAAAAGCGCTGTCCCCGATGGAATCACGCGCGACAGACAAGCACGTAAATCCACGTGCCTAGTTCCCGATTCGGGGAATGACAGAGAGAAGAAGAAACCAAGATGAGGAAGACTGCTGCGGCGTCCGCGCTGCTCGTCGCCGCGCTGGGCTTTGCCGCCGGGGCCACCGGAGCGGCCCAGGCTGATCAGAACGAGGCCGTGAACTTCACGGCGACCAATACCGAGAAGTCGACGATCATCAAGACCGATGCCGGCTCGCTGACCAACGAGAACGGCGTCTTCAAGATCAAGGCTGCCAATGGCACCGTGCTCGGCGGCACCGAATTGTCCTTCCGGGTGGACGATTTCGTCTTTCCGATCGCCGCTGACATCAGCGACCACACCGCCACGCTGACCCCGGAGCTGGACATCGACAAGGCTGTCTACCAGCCGGTCGCGCTGCCCTTCGACGACACCGCCCCCTGGAAGACCCCCTACGACCGCGAGCAGGCCGCCTGGGGCCGCATGCGTGACACCATCTCCGTCGGTGCGGCCATCGGAACGCTCGTCGGTGGTCTCGGCGGCGGCGCCGTCGGTTGCGTCATCGGCGGCGTTGTCGGCGCCGGCGCTGCCGCTGCCGCCATCGTCGGCCTCTTCGGCCCGATCGTTCCCGCCGCCGTTCTCGGCTGCATCGGTGGCATGGCGGCCATCGGCTTCCTCGGCACCCTGGCCGGCCAGCTCCTGGTGACCGCCCCGGTCGCCATCCTGGCCGCGGTCCAGTACTTCACCACGATCAACCAGCCTCTCGTTCCCGCGAAGTAGCTGGCCTCATACCCGGCGAACCTCGCCCGGGGGACACTGACCCCGCCCGGACCCTACATCCGGGCGGGGTCTTTCGCGTTCCTGGGACCTGAGATGCTCAGCGTCCCAGGATGTCTCGGCGCCAGCGGGCGGGTGGCGTGCCGTAGCGGCTTTTGAACGCACGGCTGAATGCGGCCTCGGAGGTGTAGCCGACTCGTTCCGCGATGAGCGTGATCGGCAGGGAGGTGCCGCGGAGCAGGTCGGTGGCGGCGTCCAGGCGGACATGCGTGAGGAAGGTGGCCGGTGGCTTCCCGACGCGATCGACGAACCGCGCGGCGAATGCCGACCGGGACAGGTTGCAGGTGTGTGCCAGCTCCTCGACTGTCCAGTCGTGACCGGGGTTTCTGTGGATAGCGCTGAGGGCCAAGCCGATCTGCGGGTCGAACGCGCCGGCCAGCCAGTTCGGTTCGGCGTCCTTGCCCGCGGCCCAGGCGCGCAGGATCTGGATGAAGATCAGGTCGAGAATGCGGGCGATCATGACCGCCGATCCCTGTGAGGGCGAATGCATTTCGATCAGGAGCATTCTGCGTGCGACTTCGAGCCCTTCGGGGGCCGGGGCGCGGGCATCGCCGAGAATGATGACAGCGGGCAGGCTTCCGAGCAGATGGCTCGCCTGCGGGTCGCCGATAGTGAATGTTCCGCAGAGCCAGCGCGCCGGCTCGGGTGTGTTGCCCTCGGCTGCCATCGCTTGTGTGTTGTTGTCTGTGTTGCTGATGTGGTGCGGGTCGCCGCGCGGGAGCAGGACGACATCGCCGCGTCTCAGGTGCTGGACCTGGTGGTTGCCGTCGAGTCGGAGATCGAGCTCGCCCGCTTCGATGATGTGCAGGCTGCCGGTCTCGGCGAAGCCGATCGAGAAGGTCTGCGGCGGAGCGTATTCGGTGGTCCGCTCACCGCTCAGGCGCACGCTCCGGAGCAGCTCCGAGAGCAGGTCGTCCGACTGGTCGGCTGGCGAATCAGCCTGTGTCGCTGGACGATCGGCAAGATTTACCGGCGGTTGGGTCATGGTCGCTACCCATTCCTCTGGTTAGTGTCGACAACCGTGAGCGGGTCCGCTCGCTGGTATCAACGGAGACTAACGGAGAGGTCAGCAATGACCGAGCACGGCAATACCACCAAGATCACCTTCGTCTATTCCAACCCCACCGACCCCGACGCCTTCGAGTCCGCCTACCCCGACCAACTCACCCTGGCCCGCAAACTCGCCGGCCTGACCAAACTGCAGTCATCGAAAGTCTGGCCCAAAGAAGACGGCACCCCCACCCCCGCCTACCGCCTCCTGGACCTCTACTTCACCGACTACGCCGCCGCCAGCGCCGCCGCCGCAGAAGCAGGCCCCCTGGTCGCCGCCACCCTCGAACACGCCACCGGAGGCGTAATCATCGCCTTCGCAGAAATCCTCGAGGACGCCTAACCCCGCCGCCCGCAACACCCCTGATCCCGTTGTGCCGCTCCGTGAGTACGAGCGACCCACCGGTCATGGAAACCGGCTGCACCGGACCCTTCCACCCGCACCACCCACCGCACTCGGCAATGTCCTGACCCTCGACCCTGCCATCACCGAACTCGGCGGTGATGTGCCACGCACGGGCCGGGTGGTCGCAGATCGGGCATTTGCCGAAGTAGTTCAGGATCTCCTGCACCTCTGACGCAACAACATTCGGTAGGGCCATGGCGTGAACCTCCTCCGCTGAGGGTATTCGGGACGTGCTTACTGATCGTAATGCGATGCGACGCTGTCCTGGCCGGTGTAGTTCGGTCCGGCATGATCATCGGCGCCGAGGTAGTGGAGATCCCACTGCGGAAGTGCTTGGCCGGTGCGAGTGAGTCGGCGGCGTTTTGCGTCGTATTGGAATCCTTTGTCGCGCAAGGATGTAGTGAATTTCCTGCCGATCGGGGAGCCGTCGGCCCAGCGCACCGAGGAGGCGTCGAAGTTGGCGGCGAAGTGTCCGTCGGTGGTGAGCCAGGATGCCATTCGGGTCAGGGCATCGAGTTTGTCGCCGACGTAGTGCAGGCTGTGGACGGCGGTGATGAGGTCGACCTGAGTGTCCGGGGTCCAGGTCAGAACCGAGCCGGTGACCAAATCCACTCCGGCACAGGGTGATCCGGCGAAGTAGCCGACGAGGTCCAGGCCGATGATCTGGATCTCCTCGGGCAGGGATTGAGCTGCTTCGAAGAGGGCGTGGCCGCTGCCGCATCCTACGTCCAGCCAGCGTTGTGGTGCTGGTCGTGCTGCCAGCCATGCCACCGGGTCGAAGCCGAGTTCGCGGCGGTAGGCGGGCAGTCGGCGGTCGCGGTTCATCGCGGAGTTGGCTACTACCGAACTCTGTTCCAAGCGCGTGTCGTCGAGAAACTCAGTCACATCGATATCCTGCCGTACTGCGGTATTTCGAGCCTCTCGACGGCAAGGCGGTTGCTACTCCGGGTCGATGAGGAAGACGACTCGCTCGTCGGTCCGGGGGTAGGGGGTGCCGGTGTATTTCATGGCGATTCGGTCGACGATCGCCCAGGCGGCGTCGCCCTCGAGCCACTCGACGACCCTGCCCCGAATGATCACCGGTTGAAAGAAGTTGTCGGCGGTGGTCATCGAGAGGGCCAGGCGTGGATCGCGGCGCAGGTTGCGAGCTTTGCGGGAGCCCGGGCCGGTGAACATCGCGATGCGGTCGCCTTCGGTGCCGACGTAGACGGGAACGGCATGGGGACCGCCGTCGGGGAGGATGGTGGCGACGTGGGCGTGCGGGGCGCCGTCGAGTACGCGGCGCACATCGGGATCGAGGCTCATCGCCACACCTCGCAGTGCAAGACATTGGTCATCGCCGTGTTCCTTTCTAAGTTCCTTCAGGAGACTTAAACACCGTAGCAAGCAAAGTTCCCTAAGGGAACCCCAATTGCTAGGCTGCAGATATGCAACGTACGAACTTCGGCGAGATGGCCTGCTCGATCGCCCGCGCCCTCGATGTCATCGGCGAGCCGTGGTCACCGTTGATCCTGCGCGACGTATGGGTCGGGTTCAGCCGGTTCGAGCAGATCCAGGCCGACCTCGGCATCTCCCGCAAGGTGCTGACCGAACGGCTGAACCACCTCGTCGAGCACGGCGTACTGGACAGAAAGGCCTACGACCAGCGGCCGCGCTACGAATACGTCCTGACGGAGAAGGGAACAGAACTGATCGACCTGCTCCTGGTCATGAAAGGCTGGGGCGACAAGTGGTCCGCAGGCGAGGCGGGCCCGCCGGTCCTGTACCGCCACCACGCCTGCGGCGAGATCACCGACGTCGACCTCCGCTGCGCCCACTGCGGTCAGCCGATGCACGCAGGGGACATCGACCTATTGCCGGGGCCGGGTGCGGCAGTTCAAGCCCCCCGTCACTAGCGCGGGACACCTTGGGCCCCAGTGAGTCTCATCGGCTCGGCAAGGATGTGGCGCTGAAGCCGGAGCGGATATTCGCCCATGAACCGGTGATGCGAACCATTGCTTGGGATGATGAGGGTATGGGTGGAACGGATGCGGTGTTCTTGAATGGGACGGTGGGAGTGGGGAAGAGCGCTGTTGCTGAGGCCCTTGCGGAACTGGAGGAGCGGGGCGGTACTTCGCATGCGGTGATCGACCTTGATTACATTCGGCGGTTCTGGCCCGCGCCGGGTGGGGATCCTTTCAATCTCGCGCTGGAGTTGGCGAACCTGGAGGCGGTGGTGGCGAATTACCGTGCGGCTGGTGCCGAGCGGCTCATTCTCGCGGGTGTGATCGAACGTCGTGGTGATGTTGCCCGGTATGCGGCGGCGACTCGGGCAGCGAGGCTGGTGGTGGTTCGGCTGACTGCGAATCGGAGGTCGGTCGACGAACGGTTGCGCGGGCGGCACGCGGGCGATCCTGCGGGCCTGGCATGGCATCTCGCGCGGGCGGGGGAGTTGGCCGGAATCCTGGATGCTGCCGGTGTCGATGATATTTCCGTCGACACGTCGGGGCTGACGCCCGCAGAGGTTGCGGGGGAGGTTCGGCGCGTTGCCGGATGGCAGTAGGGCTCCTGGTCAGCGAAGGCGGACAGGCAATTCCAGGAGTCCGCGGATGAGGGTGCTGGATTGCCAGGCGGTGGTGGTGGCGATGGGGGAGAGGTAGAGGTTCGGGAAGTGTTGTAGGAGAGCGGTGAAGGCGATCTGGGCTTCCATTCGGGCCAGTGGTGCGCCGAGGCAGAAGTGAATGCCGTGGCCGAAAGCCAAGTGGCCGGAGCTGTCTCGGGTGGGGTCGAGGATGTGTGGGTCGGGGTAGCGGGCGGGGTCGCGGTTGGCGGCTTCCAGGGCGATGTAGACGAGTTCGTCTGCGGGGATGGTGATGTCGGCGATGTGGATCGGTTCGGTCGTGAAGCGGACGGTGGAGAGGTTGACCGGGCCGTCGTAGCGGAGGAATTCCTCGACTGCGGAGGGGATGGCAGCGGGGTCGGCGCGCAGGGCATGGAACCGATCTGGGTGCTGGAGCAGTGCGTAGGTGCCGTTGGCGATGAGATTCACTGTGGTCTCGTAGCCGGCGACCAGGAGCAGGAAGGACATGGCCACCAGCTCGGGTTCGGTGAGGGCATCGCCGTCTTCGCCGACCTGGACCAGTCCGGAGAGCAGGTCGTCGGCGGGGGTGGCCTGTTTGGCGCGCACCAGGCGGGTCAGGTACCCGATCATGGCGAGGGAGGCGCGGGTGCGTTCCGCTTCGCGGCCCACGACGCCGACGAGGTCTTGGGTCCACTGCTGGAAGTCGTCACGTTCGGCGGGTGGTACGCCCAGTAGTTCACAGATGACCGTAATAGGCAGTGGCACAGCGAATTCGCGCAGCAGATCGACCTCGTCGCGGCCGTCGATCCCGTCCAGCAGGGCGCTGGTGATCTGCTCGATCCGCGGCCGCAGCGCTGCCACGCGGTGTGCTGTGAATGCCTTGCTGACGAGCTTGCGCAGGCGGGAGTGGTCGGGCGGGTCGATATTGAGCATGTGCGTCAGCAGCGCGATCTGCCGCGGATTCATCGGCGGCGTCTGACGTTTCGCGCTCACCAGTGCTTCGACATGCGCGATGTTCTTGCGCAGCCGCGGATCCGCGAGCGCGGCGCGGCCCTCGGCGTGGCCGAGGATCACCCAGCGAATCACGCCGTCGGGGAAGCGAACCCGCCGCACCGGACCGTATTCGCGCCAGCGGCGATAGTGCCGGTGCGGATCGGCGAAGAAGTCCGCGCCGATGGTCTCGATCCGGTCCGGTGTTTCGATATCGACCATGGCGCGACGCTATCGACTGGCATCGAGGGCGGTGCGGGGGTGCGCCGGTCTCGATCAGCCGATCGGATATTGAAATGGAATGGGTTGCCGGCAGACGGAATTCACCGCCGACTGCTCGAATGAAGGGAATCGTTCGGCAGGAAGGAAGAATTCATGACCAGCATCGACAATCACGTCGAGGACAAGGTCGCCAAGCGGGTCGGTGAACTCACCGAGGTATTCCAGCGCGGGCTCGACGAGAAGCTCGGCGTCGGCGCCTCGCTGGGCATCCGATTGGAAAGCGCCGGGGCGGGCTGCACCCGCTACTACCTGGATCCGAATGTGGCGACCATCAATGCCATGTTCACCGTGCACGGCGGTGTGATCGCGACCCTCATGGACACCGCCATGGGCAGCGCCGTATTCACGAAACTCGATGACGGCGTTGCCTATACGACGCTGGAACTGAAGGTGAACTTCATTCGGGGCGTGACCCTGGACGGCTCCCGGCTCACCTGTGATGCCACGGCCGTGCACGTCGGCCGCCGCACCGCCACCGCGGAAGGCCGGATCACCGATGCCGCAGGCAAGCTGATCGCCCACGGCTCCACCACGATTCTCATTCTCCGCGCCGACTAGCTCTCCGCGCCGGCCGGCAATCAACGAGAAAGGCCCTGCCCCCGGGGAAGTCGGGAGCAGGGCCTCTTCTCTGTGACCGCCTCGCTCAGTGCGTTGCTGCTCAGCCCAGCGTGCGGCACTGCGCGACGAAGTCGGCCAGTTCGTCCACCCGGTCGGTGCGCGCATCCACCGCCCGGTCGATCACCTTGATCAGATGGTCGTACGCCGCGGTGTGGTCGTAGTCCGCGACATCGGCGATCCGCAGCGCCCACCGCCAATACCCGCGCAGCGTATCGGCAAGGGGCATACGGAATCCCGCGATCACCTCGCGAATCGGCTCCACGGCGTCATCACCCTGCGTCCGCAGATACCGGGTCACCACATCGGCCATGAAGCTGAAGTGCCGCGCCTCGTCCCGCGAGAGCCGGGTGAGCACCGCACCGAGCACCGGATCATCCACCACATCCCGCAGCTGGTGGTAGTACATCTGAGTGGCCTTCTCCTGCACCAGCGCATAGGCGAAGTACTGCACCGGATGGGTGTACGGCAGCTCGAAGGACTTCTGCCCCTCCACCGCCAGCTCACCGCGCAGTGCGCTGCGATCGGCCATACCGGAGGCTTCCTGATATCGCGCCAGCGCCCGCGAATGCGTGTCCTCCTCGAGTGCCCAGCGCACGGTGAAGTGGTGCAGCTCCCGATTGTGAATGAAGGTCGGCAGGTCCACCGTATCGTCCACCGGGAAACTGCGCTGGTACACATCGAAATACCCGGGCAGATGATCCTCGATGAGGGTGACGAACTGCACCGCCGACCGCTGTCCCTCGGACAGCCGGCCGGCGTCGGCCGCGGCCCAGTCGAAGGCCGTCTCCACATCCCAGGCGCGCGCGGCGGGGGAGGCCGCCAGGAAGCTGTCGACTGCCGCCACCAGATCCTCGACCGGCAGCAGTGCGGATTCGATCGTCATGACTGCTCCTGACAGCTATCGGGCCTTGCGGCAGACCAGCGCGTAATGCTTTGTGGTGTAACCCCATCCGGCATTGGCGACCTCCAGGTAGTGCCGCAGCTTCGCGGCCAGACCCGGCTGATGGGCATCGATGCGCTCGGCGGCGACATCCACATTGTCGATCCAGTGGTCGATGGTGCGGCGGTAGTCATCGGTGAGATCGTCGACCGAGGCGATGGAGAATCCGGCATCCTCGGCGGCCGTGACCAGATCCGACAGCGGCCGCAGATCGCCCCAGCCGAAGATGTCCGAGCGCACGAACTCGGTGCCCGCCCGCTCGTCGAAAGCCCTGCGGGCAGCCGCATTCCGGAAGCAGCTCTCCGAGACGTAGAGGCTGCCGCCGCGCCGCAGCACCGCGCGCGCCCGCCGGAACACCTCGTCCAGATCGGGCATATGCACAATGGATCCGAGCATGGTGACCGCGTCCACGCTGGCATCGGGCAGCGTGAGCTGCTCGAAATGCCCTACGCGAGTGCGCACCTGATTGCTGACGCCCCGCGCGGCCGCCTGCTCGGCAATGTACTCGTGCTGACGCGGGGCCGGGCTGATGCCGAGCGTATCGCAGCCGTACTCCTGCGCCATGAACAGAATCAGCGAACCCCAGCCGCAACCGATATCCAGCAGCTCCTCGCCGCCATTGAGGCCCAGGCGCCGGGCGACGAAACGCAGCTTGTTGCGCTGCGCCAATTCCAGTGAGTCACTGTCGGATTCGTACAGCGCCGAGCTGTACTTGCGCAGCGGATCCAGGAACTGCCCGAAGATATCGGGATCGAGATCGTAGTGCTGATTGGTATCGGCGGTGACGGTCACCTCGGGTGCGGACATCAGGCGGCCGTCCGCACAAGCTTGTCCACCACGGCCGTCACCTCGGACAGCGTGGAGGTGCCGAACACATCCTTGTCCTCGAGCTCGATGTCATAGGTGCGCTCGATGCGGGCGATCATGCGCAGCACCCGCACCGAATCCACGCCCGCCATGGCGCGCAGATCGGCGTCGGGCGCCAGCACGGTCTCGGGCAGGCCGGTTTCGGCCGCGGCGATCTCGGTGACGGTACGCAGGATGTCGTCGGTGGTCATGGCTGAACTCCATTCGATGGCACGGCATCGGCCGTGGTCAGGGCGTGCGAGAGCAGTGCGACTTCGTCGTCGTCGAGGGAGAGTTGATGGCGCACGTCCGCCAGCACGAACGGCTGGTAGGTGGCGCTGGAGGAGGCGCAGAGGTCGCCGTCGGCGTCGAGGATGTCGGCGGACGCCCGGATCGGGGCCTCGGCGCTGTTGTCGGACAGTGTTGCGACACAGCGGTATTCGCGGTCGATCAGCAGCGGGGTCAGAAATCGGGTGCGCTGCGAGATGGTGAAGGCGGGTACGTGGCGGACCAGCACGATGAGATTGCCCATCACCTCATCGCAGATCACGCCGGTGAGCCCGCCGTGCACCACGCCGGGATAGGACTCGAAGGCCCGGTTCAGGCGGAACCGGGCCTGCAGGCCGTCCGGATGCGGCGTGAAGGTCAGCTGCAATCCGGACGGATTGTGTGGGGAACAGCCGAAGCAGTGATAGTCCGGAATCACCGACCAGGGCACCGCGACGGCGGGCGGATCGGCCGGATGGGCGCAGTGCTGCACCGCTAGGCGATCGCGTCGGCCAGCGCGCGGCGCACCTTGGCATTGCTGGACACATCGAGCCCGGTCAGTGTCGCGAAGGTGCGGCGCACCTTGTCGTGCAACACCTCCAGCTCACCCTCGGCCGCCACCTGCTCCAGGAACAGATCGAAACCGGTGTCGATGGTCTCGTGATCGCCGAGTTCGGTCAGGCCGGCCTTGAAGGTGCTGACCGGATGCTTGATCTTGGCCTCGGAGCTGTACACGTACAGCGTCTCGAGGACCGAGGGCAGCTCCTCCGGACGACGCCGCAGTCGCTCGGTGGCGTAGTGGATGAATTCGCGCGCATGCCCGGCCTCATCGCGACTTGCGTTGAGCAGCAGGGCTTTCAGAATCGGCTCCTCCACCCACGCCGACACCGCGCGGTAGATGTGATTCACCGTGAGCTCGGAGATGATATTGGTGGCCAGCGTCGCAGACGGCGTGCTGCCCGGCGCGTACGGCTCGCGCATCGCATCCACGGCCTTGTCCTGCACGTCCTCGCCGATCGCGCGCAGCCAGGTGCGGAAAGCGTAGTGGTGCTGGACTTCCTGATAACCCCACACCACCGCGAAGGTGGAGAAGTCGTAGTCGTCCACGAACTCCGCGAGGAATCCGTGCACCGCCGCGATGACATTGGATTCGCCCATGGCCGAACTCTTGGCCAGGGTGATGTACTCCGGCCGCACCAGGGCGGGGTCGATGGCATCGAAGTTGAGGTCGGTCAACTTCCAGTGCAGGCGCTCGTAGTGGCGGAAGACGTCATAACTGTGCACGGGAGACTCCAGTTTCGTGAGAGGCGAAAACCACTGGGCTTCAGCGTTGCTGGGCGATGAGTTCGCGGGCGGCGAGCCGCTGCAGCTTGCCGCTGCTGGTCCGGGGAATGCTGCGCGGGGGCACGAGGTACACGGCCACGGCGGCCAGGCCGAGTTCGGCCGCGACCCGGTCCCTGATGGCGCGGTCCAGGGCCTCGGCCTCGGGACCGGTGAGCTCGGATTCGGCAATGAGAGCGATGACGTCCGCGCCGTCCGGATCGATGGCCGCTGTGCAACGGCCCTTGTAGATTCCGTCGAGGTCGCAGACGACGGCCTCCACGTCCTGGGCGTAGTGGTTGACCCCGCGCACGGTGATCATGTCCTTGCAGCGGCCGGTGACGAAAAGCTCACCCTCGCAGAGGTATCCGAGATCGCCGGTACGCAGCCAGCCGTCGATGAACCGATCCGCGACCGCCGCCGGATCGACCGCCAGATAGCCGTCGGTGACCGAAGCGCCCTGGATCAGGATCTCGCCCACGTGCCGGTCCGGTAGTTCCGCATCGGTCTCAGGATCGACGATGCGCAGAGACAGGCCGTCCACCGCCGAACCCACTCCGGCCACCGCGCGCGCACCCGGTCGAGTCGCGGAAACCGGTTGCGCGAGACTGTCATCCGCGAGCGTGGCGCGATCGACCCATTCGAAGACCGTCTCGCGCCCAAGCGGCGGGAAGGCGACCGCCAGGGTGGCCTCCGCCATCCCGTATACCCCGAACATGGTGCTCGGCTGGAACCCTGCGGGCTCGAACCGCTCACAGAAGCGTGTCACCACATCGTGCGAAATTGGTTCCGCCCCATTGAAAGCGATGCGCCAGTGCGAGAGATCGTATTCGGCCACCCGCTCCGGGGGCACCGCGGCCAGCAGCGCCTCGTAGCCGAAGTTCGGCATGGCGGTGATAGTGGTTCCGCTGGCGGCGAATTCGCGCAACCAGCGCGCCGGATCCTTGACGAAGGCCAGCGGCGACCAGACGTGCGCCGGAATCCCGCGCAGGATCGCCGACAGCGTGCCGAACAGGCCCATATCGTGGAACAGCGGCAGCCAGAACCCGCCCTGATCATCGAGATCGAGGGCAATGCCCGTGCGGATGGCGGCCAGCCCGCTGGTCACCTGACGGTGGGTGAGCTGGACACCCTTGGGTGCGGCGGTGCTGCCGGAGGTGAACTGCACGACGGCGAGATCGTCCGGTCCGGGGGTGGGCAGCGCCGGGGCGTACCCATCGTCCGGCCCGGAAAGGGTTGCAGTGTCGACGAATTCGACATCGACCCCGGCGAGCAGCGGCACCAGTTCGGCGAATGCCGGTGAGACCAGCACGGTGCGCATACCCGCCGCCGCGGTGATGGCGGCCAGCTGCTCCGGATATCCGGCTGCCCGGCGGATCCCGGCGGGCAGCGGCAGCGGAGTCGCCGCGCCACCGGCGGCGGCAATGGCGAAGAAGCTCACGATGAACTCCGGGGCGTTCGGGCACAGGATGCCCACCGGCTCGCCGCGCCGCACCCCGCGCTCGATCAGCACCGCCGCCGCACTGCCGGCCGCCCGGTGCAGTTCGGCGTACTCGATGCTCTCGGCCGTCGACCAGAAGGTTGCCGCTACCCGGGGATGCGCTGCCGCGATACCGGCGAGCATTCCCGGCAAGGTGCCCGAAGAATCCGAGGAATTCATGGGGCCAACCACAACAGCGAATTGTGTCCAGCCGCTGAACGCATTGTGAAACCCGCGCTGTGATAAGCAGGCTCGATCAACCAATTACGTTGCACGATAAAGGGACACGGTGATCGCGCGATAGCTTCCGGCGATAGCCGGGTAACCGCACCCGGCCGGGCGGCGAATATGAACGGCGGAATTGTTCGAGTATCCGATATCGCAGTGATTTCTTTCAGGAGTTGCCGGTGAGTTCCGACCAGGCCACCGCTCCGGCAGTGGTAATTCCAGACGTGACCCCGGTACAGCTGGCGGTGGTCGAGAGCGTCGCACCGCACCTACGGCACAACCCCTACGACAGCTACGAGACACTGCGCACAGCCGGGCCGTTCGTCCCCGGACCGCACGACACCCACCTGGTGCCCAGACATGCCGAGGCACAGGCCATTCTGCTGGATCCGCGCTGGAGCCACGCCGAGGAACCGGAACTGCTGCACGGCGACAGCGAGGTCGAACTGCCCGGCTCGTTCCTGTGGATGGAGCCGCCGGACCACACTCGGCTGCGCGGACTGGTCGGCAAGGCGTTCACCGCGCGCACCATCATCGGATTGCAGGCGCGCGCCGAACAGCTGGTCGACGAACTCCTGACTCGCATACTCGCCGCCGGTGAGGTGGATCTGCTGGAGGCGCTGGCATATCCGGTGCCGCTCACCCTGATCTGCGAATTGCTCGGTGTCCCCGTCGAAGCGCATGAGCAGGTGCGATTCATGTCGGCTGGAATTGCGCGCGGCCTGGATCCCGATGTACTGCTGTCCCCGGAAGAACTGGCGGCGCGCACTGCGGCCGTGCACGAATTCACCGAATTCTTCGGCGATCTGGTGGACCAGCGTCGCCGGACGCCGCGCGCGGACCTCATCACCGCGCTGGTGCAGGCCGAGGAGGCCGGGGTGCGGCTGACCCACACCGAGCTGATCGGCACCCTGCTCATCCTGGTGGTCGCGGGGCACGAGACCTCGGTCAACCTGATCGGCAACGGCGTGCTCGCGCTCATGCGCCACCCCGGCGAATTCCAGCGGCTGCGGCAGGATCCGGAGCTGGCCGCACCGGCGGTGGACGAGGTGCTGCGCTATGACGCGCCCGTGCACCTCACCACCCGCACCGCCCGGGCCGAAATCATGGTCGCCGGAAGGACATTCGTACCCGGCGATGCCGTCATCGTGCTGCTCGGCTCCGCCAATCGCGATCCGGCGGCCTTCCCCGAACCCGACCGCTTCGATATCCGCCGGTACCGGCCGGGCCGCCGCGCCGAACGGCACCTGTCCTTCGGTCTCGGGCTGCACTACTGCCTGGGCGCACCGCTGGCCCGCCTGGAAATGCGCGAAATATTGCACGCCCTCGCCCTGCGCGTGGAGAACCTGACCCTGCTCGAGGAACCGCCGTACCGGCCGAATGTGGTGGTGCGCGGCATGTCCGAACTTCTTGTCCGTGTGGAGGGCCGATGAGCACTGCCGAAATCACGTTCGACGCTTTCGAATCGAGTGAGCGCGCCGATCCCTATCCCGCCTACCGCCGCGTGCGCGATGCGGCCGCACTGTTCCCCTACGCCTTCGATGAGGTGCCGGTCACCCTGGTGACGCGGTACGAGGAATGCTCGGCCGTGCTCACCGGCGCGGACTGGGGCCACGGATATGCCGCCGGCATCAGCCCTTTCCGCGATACCACCGCTGCCATTCCCGGCTCCTTCGTCCGCATGGACCCGCCCGAACACGCCCGCTATCGCAAGCTTGTGGCCAAGGCGTTCACCCCGCGCATGGTCGGCGAACTGGCGCCTGTCGCCGGACAGGTGGTGAACGAACTGGTGGATGCCGCGGTGCAGCGCGGTGAACTCGACATTCTGGCCGATCTGGCCGTGCCGCTCGCGGTCGCCATGATCCCGGTGCGGCTGCTGGGCGCCGATCCCGCCGACGGTGCGCGATTCCGGGAGTGGCAGTTGGCGATTGCCCGCGGCAGCGATCCGGACACGCTGCTGGGCGAGGCCGATATGACGGCGCGCGGTGCGGCAGCCATGGCCTGCATGGGGTACTTCGCCGAGTTGATCGCCCGCAAGAAGCACAGTCCGACACCGGATCTGCTCAGTGAACTGGTGGCCGCCAGCGTGGACGGTGACATGCTCACCGAATCCGAGGTGATCGGCATATCGCTGCTGCTGCTCGTGGCGGGTATGGAAACCTCCATCAACCTCATCGGCAATGGGATGCTGGCGCTGCTGCGGAATCCCGAGCAGCTGCGGCTGCTGCGCGAGCGGCCCGAATTGATCGGGTCGGCGCTGGACGAAATGCTGCGCTATGACGCACCCACCCAGTTCACCATCCGGGTGGCGCTGGCCGACACCGTGGTCGGCGGCCGCGAGTTCAAGCGCGGTGACGGCGTGGTCGTACTGACCGCCTCCGCGAGCCGGGACGACCGGGTCTTCCCCGATGCCGATTCGTTCGATATCACGCGCTATGCCGGAACCCGGCCCGCCCGTAAGCATCTCGGCTTCAGCCTCGGCATCCACTACTGCGTGGGCGCGCCGCTGGCGCGGATCGAAGCCGAAGCCGCTGTGCTCACACTGCTGGATCGGGCCCCGGAACTACGGCTGGCCTCCGACACCATCGAATACCGCCCCAGCCTCATCCACCGGGGCGTCACGGCATTGCCGGTGACGATGTGACCGCCGGACGGCACGCCGTTGTCCTCGGTGCCGGGATCGCCGGACTGCTGGCGGCCCGGGTGCTGTCGGAAGAGTTCGCGCGCGTGACGATTCTGGAGCGCGACCGGTGCGAGGGCGTCCAGGTGCGCCGCGGCGTACCGCAGGGCCGCCATCTGCACGGGCTGCTGGACAGCGGCCGCGCCGTCCTCGAAGAGCTGTATCCGGGATGT
Source organism: Nocardia sp. NPDC006630 (assembly GCF_040611495.1). Taxonomy (NCBI): domain Bacteria; kingdom Bacillati; phylum Actinomycetota; class Actinomycetes; order Mycobacteriales; family Nocardiaceae; genus Nocardia; species Nocardia sp. NPDC006630. The sequence goes on along the minus strand of NZ_JBEXOK010000003.1, from coordinate 539,964 downwards.
ACGGCCGAACTGGTCCGCCGCGGTGCGACCGCCGCCGAGGTGCTGGTCCAAACCCGCTGGTACGTCGGTGGCGCCCGGCTCGTGCCCACTTCGACCGGATTGACCTCCGTCATCGCGAGCCGCCCGCTGCTGGAGGCCGTGCTGCGCCAGCGCACCTGTCAGATACCGAATGTGCGTATGCGCGAAGGCATTACGGTGCGGGGCCTGCTCGGCGACGCCGAGGCGGTGACCGGCGTCGCGACGGTCGCCGACGGCCGTGCCGAGGACATCACCGCCGATCTGGTCGTGGATGCGACCGGTCGTGGATCCCGAATCGAGGAGTGGCTCACCGATATCGGCGCCGCGGTGCCCGATACCGAACGGCTCGATGTGGATCTCGGCTATTCCTCCCGGCTGTATCGGCACCGGCCCGGGCAGCTGGGCGGGCACTCCTCGGTCATCGTCTCGACCGGAACGAACGGCCGCGGCGGCGGGGCGGTGCATATCGAAGGGGACCGGTGGCTGGTCACCCTCGCCGGAATGCTCGGTGACCATCCACCGGCCGACCCCGCCGAATTCCCGAGCTATGCCGCGACACTTTCAGCCCCCGACATCCATGAGATCGTCACCGACTCCGAACCACTCGACGATCCGGTGCCGTACCGATTCCGGGCGTCGCTGCGCCGGCATTTCGATCGGATGACCGCCGTACCCGGGGGCCTGCTGGTGATCGGCGACGCGCAGTGCGCCTTCAATCCGCTGTACGCGCAGGGCATGACGGTCGCCGCACTGCAGGCCGCCGCTCTGCGCATCTGCCTGGACGGCGCACCCGCGACCCTGGCCGCGCGGTTCTACGCCGCCGCCGCCGACCCGGTGGCCGCCGCCTGGCGCCTGGCCGCCTCCTCCGACCTGAGCCATCCGGGTGTGATCGGTCCACGTTCGCTTCGGACCCGGCTCACCAATGTCTATGTGGCTCAGGTGCAACGGGCCGCCCATCACGATCCGGTGGTGTCGCGGACCTTCATGCGTGTGGCCCATCTGGTGGAACCGCCTGCCGCGCTCACGCATCCGGTCACCGCCGGACGGATCATGCTGCGCGGCAGCGGATTCGCGAACACCAGAGCCACGCCGAGCTGAACCACCTATGTCCAGTCGAACGTCATCGCCGCCGTCGACCGTCATCGCGCTGTCGAATTCAGGAGGATACGCATGGCCGCACCAGACGTGAACACCGTTGCCGCCGACCAAGATCCCGCCATTCTCACGGCAATGGCACAGCTCTTCGGACCCGATGGCCGGGCCGATCCCTACACTCCGGCGCGCGTCCTGCGCGAGGCCGGGCCCATCCATATGACCCCGATCGGCCACCACGTCCTCACCCGGTACGAGGACTGCGCCGCGGTGCTGTCCACCACCGCGTGGAGCCACGCCGAAGAGGCCGGGATGATGCACCCGACCGTCACGCCGGAGACCGCCGCCGACGAACTGCCCACCTCCTTCCTGTGGATGGAGCCGCCGGACCACACCCGCCTGCGCAATCTGGTCACCAAGGGATTCACCCCGCGCATGGTGACGCGGCTGCGCCCGCGCATCGAGGAACTCACCGAACAGCTCGTCGACAAGGCGCTGGAGGCCGGGGAATTCGATCTGATCGAGTTCATCGCCTATCCGCTGCCGCTGATCATCGCCTGTGAGCTCATCGGCGTCCCGCCGGAGGCGTACGAGCAGGTGCACCAGTGGTCGCAGGACCTGGCGCGCGGCTTCGACCACGACTACACGCTGCCGGAGGAATCACTGAAGGCGCGCAGCGCGGCATCGCGTGGATTCATGAACTACTTCCGCGAACTGCTGAACGAGCGCCGGGTCAATCCGACCGACGATCTGCTCAGCGTGCTGTCGCAGGTCGAGGACCGCGGTGATGTGCTGACCGAGCAGGAACTGCTTGCCACCTGCATCACCACCTTTGTCGCCGGGCACGAGACCACCGCGAATCTGGTCGGCACCGGCATGCTGCGCCTGCTGCGCGAACCCGGTCAGGTCGAACTGCTGCGCGCGCGGCCCGAACTGGTGGCCGTCACCCCCGACGAGCTGCTGCGGCTGGAGCCGTCCGTGCAGATCACCACCCGCGCCGCGACCCGGCCCATCACCGTGGCGGGCCACGACTTCGAGAAGGGCGAAGGCGTTGTGGTGCTGATCAATTCAGCGAACCACGATGACGCCGCCTTCACGAATCCGGATCGCACCGATGTGACCCGCTACTCGGATCCGAAGAATCCGGCCAAGAAGCATCTCGGCTTCAGCCTCGGCATCCACTACTGCCTCGGCGCGCCGCTGGCGCTGCTCGAGATGGAGGTGCTGCTGGAGGTGCTGCTGCGCAAAGTCGGTGCGATGGAACTGCTTTCGGAGAATCCGCCGTTCAAGCCGAACGTCGTCATCCGGGGGCTGGAATCGCTGCAGGTCGGATTCAAGCCCGCCTGATCCGATTCTGGCCATGTAAAAAATTGTTTACATGGTGTCTGAAGTTCTTTACACTGGGCGCATGCCGTTCGAGGAGAAGCGCACCTGGATACTGGGTGTGGCCGCTGTCGTCTCGTACGCGATCTACCTGGTCGTGGTACTGATTCGGGCACGGCATGACGCATTGACGATGGTGGCCTACGTTTGGCCGCTGCTGTGGGCCGTGGCCGGCTCGATAGCGGCGTCCATCGTGGCCACCATTGTCGTTTCCCTGACCTCCCGGGACCGCGATCGCAAGGATCAGCGCGATCGCGAGATCGACCGGGCCGGTGCGCAGGTCGGCAATGCCTTCGTGGTGCTGGGCGCGGTGGCCGCGTTGCTGCTGGCCCTGGCCGGCGGCGATCGATTCTGGATCGCCAATGTGATCTACCTCGGCTTCACGCTGTCCGCGGTGGTCGGCGCGGTCGCCAAGATCGTGGCCTACCGGCGGGGGCTCTGGCCGTGGTGAAACCGACGAGGGTGACCAATAACATTCGGGCCCTGCGCTTCTCGCGCGGTGAGATGACCCAGGCCGAACTGGCCGACCGTCTCGGCATTACGCGGCAGACCGTCATCGCCATCGAACAGGGCAAATATTCGCCGTCGCTCGAGGTGGCGTTCCAGATCGCCAGGGTGTTTCGCGCATCGCTGAACGAGGTTTTCGAATACCCGGAAGAAGAATCCTGATGAAAGCCATTGTGCAACAGGCGTACGGCTCCACCGAGATGCTCTCCTACGCGGACGCGCCGATGCCGGTGATCGGCCCGGACGGCGTCCTCATCCGGGTGCGATCCGCGGGTGTGGATCCCGGCGTGTGGCACATGATGACCGGACTGCCGCTGGCCGGGCGGCTGGTGCTGGGAGTGCGCAAGCCCAAGGTCGCCATTCGCGGCTGGGATGTGGCGGGCATTGTCGAGGGCGTCGGCGCGCAGGTGACCCGATTCCGGCGCGGCGATGCGGTCTTCGGGACCACCGATGGGTCTTTCGCCGAATTCGCCTGCGCCCCAGAGCAGAAGCTTCAGATCAAGCCCCCGAATCTGAGCTTCGAGGAGGCGGCGGCACTGCCGGTGTCCGGTACCACCGCGCTCACCGGGCTGCGGGATGTCGGCCGTATCCGGGCCGGGCAGCGCGTGCTGGTCATCGGTGCGGGCGGCGGTGTCGGGCACCTGGCGGTGCAGCTGGCCAAGCACTTCGGTGCGGAGGTGACCGGGGTGTGCAGCGCGGCCAAGGCGGAGTTCGTCACAGGGCTGGGCGCCGACCACATCATCGACTACACCGCTGAGAAGCTCAGCGGCAGTTACGATCTCATCCTCGATATCGCGGGCGGGCGATCGCTGTCCGAACTGCGCGCGCTGCTCACTCCCGCCGGAACCCTGGTGCTCGGCGGCGGCGAAGGCGGTGGCCGGATACTCGGCAGCACCGAGCGCTCGATTCGCGCGCTGTTCGTCACCCCCTTCCTCCGGCAGCGGCTCCGCGGCCTGCTGTCCCTGCCCAAGCCCGAATCCCTCTCTGTACTAACGGAACTCGCCGGAGCGGGCGCGGTGATTCCGAAGATCGACCGCACCTTCGCACTGTCCGACGCCGCCGCGGCGGTCGACTACCTGGTCACGGCGCACCCGTGCGGGAAGGTCGCGCTCACCATCGGGGCCGATTAAGCAGCGCGACACTCGGGCAGAATGACTGTGATATTTCTGAGAATCTGGCAGTGAATCAGCTACGAGTACGCCGACTTGCCGCAGCGGACAACGTGTCGCGGCCGAGCGCCTGCTTGTCTGTATTTCGACGCGGCCCACGGCCGTCTTCGAAATAACCGATAGGAGATGGACATGCAGAACTTCGCAACCAATCTTGGAACGATCGGGTATGACGTGCTGTCGATCGGACAGGGGATGGTGTCACTGTTCGGCGACGTCGTCGGAATGGGCGGCACCGGCGGCGCCGGGCAGTACCCGCTGAGCTGATCCCGCACCCGTGCGGACTGTCCCCCCGATTTCCCATGGGCCGGTGGTGAATGCACCTCGTGCGCCGTGTATTTCGCCGCTCCGGCGCAGGCCGACGTGCCGTCGGGGCCAGCGGTTCCGGACACGGCGAACCCCTCCACCGTGCGCGCGGCGGAGGGGTTCGTTGTCCCTATCGGATCCCGGCCAGTAGGCCGCCGCTGTGCCTGCCGCCGTACCGAACTGGTCGAGTTGACAACTCTTACGTTGTAAGTCAAAGTAGTGCACAACGAAGAACTCTTACGACGTAAGAGTGTGAGAGATCGAGCGGGAGATAGTCATGAGCACCACGATTGCGGACAACAAGGCCACCATCACCTCGTTCATCAACGCGCTCAACGAGGGCATCGACGGGACCGCTACGGACTGGATCGCCTACCTGTCTCCACAGGTCATCGACCACAACCAGATCATCTTCGGCGAAGCGGACGAGCCGGGGGCGGCCATCGAGGGGTTCCGGCAGCAGTTGGCGGCCTTCAGTAATACCGATGACGGGGAGGGTGGGATTCTGATTCAGGATCTGATGGGTGAGGACGGGCGGGTGATGGCTCGGCTGCGGGTGGTGGGTAAGCACACCGGTGCGCATGCGCGGATGCCCGAGCCGACCGGCCGTAGCTGTGATGTCGAGCAGATTTGGGTGTTCACACTGGTCGAAGGACGGATTGCCGAGATCCGCGCGGTCAGTGACCGGCTGGGTATGTTCCTGCAGCTGGGCTGGGACTGGCCGACGGTCGACTGATCGCGACAGGAGCGATCAGGCGGCGGGATCGATGAAGTGGTCGAAGGTGAACCAGGGCCCTCCGAGTGGGGTGTAGCGGTCGCCGACCAGGGCCCTCGCGGGCAATTCGGGTGCCGAACCGCTCGGAATGTAGGCGAAGCCGTCGGGGCCCAGACCCGAGCCGGCCAGGCTGAAGGTGCAGCCCTCGGGGGTTTTGCGAATGTAATCGAAGGTGTAGAGCCCGATTCGGGTATCGGAGCGGGTGTCCGCACAGGCGGCGGCCGCCTTCTCCAGGGCGGGACGGGACATTCGCCAGCCGAGGTCCTGCGGTATCTGCAGGACCAGCAGCGCTGCCGTCAGCACGATGAGCGCGGGCGCCAGCACGCTGAGTAGGTATGTGCGATAAGCGATTCCGCCTATAAGGGCGAGCATGAGCCAGATCACGCCCAGGACCAGCAGCCCGCCGCCGGCGTAGAGCAGCGCGGTGAGGGCGTCACTGCGGGTGGCGAATGCCCACAGCAGCCCGAGACAGCACACCGCGATCAGGAGCAGCGTCGCGACCATCGCGAACACCCAGCCGAGCGATGTGTTGTGCATCGGCTGGGGGTACGCGGGTGAGGGGAGGGCGGTCACGAGTGTCCATCTTGCCCGATTAGTCAGGTTTCCCGGGCACGTGCCGGACCGGCCCGTGGGTTCGGATGGGTGCTCTTACGGCGGTGCGGTGTTCGACTCTGGGGTGAAGCGGTGTTCCTCGGCTGCTTCGGTCAGCCGTGTGAGGAATTCTGCGACACTTTCGAGCTGATCGGCCTCGTACTCACCGAGTACGGCAGAGAGGGCCTGTTCGTGTGCGTCGAACATGCCTCCCACTCGCGTGAGCGCATCGGGGTCGGCTGTGACGATGACCTTGCGCCGATCGGTGTTGTCACGTTCCCGTCGGAGGTAGCCGCGCTCCTCGAGTCGATCGAGCACCCCGGTGATGGTGCCGGAGGTCACGCCGGTTGCACGGGCGATCTCGCCTGCGGTCCGAGAGCCCTCCAGCCCGAGGAGATTGAGGACTTCACTCTCCGTGGCGTTCAGTCCGAGAGCCGAGGCCGCCTGCTGGCTGTAGACAACGATGTGGATCGCGAGAAGTCGCAGCTCGCGGGCGATGCGCTCAGCGACATCGTGGGTGGACCCAGACATAACGTGTTCCGCTCCTCGCATTTACTTCGGAAATCCGAGATACTTGTTTTGCAGAGATAAATCTACGCTGCGACTTGGAGGAACCATGAACGCCACTCAGCAGACCGACCCGAACGCTGACCTCTCGGCGATCCGCGCCGTGTTCGGGGATCTGTCCGATACCTGGGGCAGGGGTGACGCCGCCGGCTTTGCGGCGCTGTTCACCCAGGATGCGCAGTACACGACCAACTTCGGCCTTACCCTGCAGGGGCGAGCGCAGATCGAGCAGGGGCACCGTTACGTCTTCGAGGGCCCGCACCGCAGTGCGGAACTCGTGCTTCTGTTCGGAGAGGAGCCGCAGATCCGTCTCGTACGTCCCGACGTGGCCATCGTGCTGATCGGCGGTGGGACCAGTGACGGTGGTGAGGTTTCGTCACGCGAGAACAGCACGCGGTCCACACTCACGTACGTGATGCTGCGAGAGCCGACCGGCTGGCGCATCAGCATGTTTCAGAACACCCGGCGCACACCGATCCCGGCCTGATCCACTTGCGGCCGTTGCTGATTCCGCCGCGAGTCCTCGGGCTCGCCGAAGAATGCCCCTGCCTTCCGAAGGGATTCGATCGGAGGATCTGAACTGGCGTTTCGGGGTTGAGCGCGGAGTGTGTCGGTACCGCCTGGCAGTATTTGCCCGTAGGGCGGGACGGAGGTTCCCGAGTCTTGAAAGATGGTTGGGGACATCGCAATTCACCGTTAGTTCAAATTCGCGCAGCGCATGGTGTTCGTCGGTAGCGCAGCTGTGGACGGAGATGTCGCCGAGTTCGACCAGCGCCGAGTGGGACACTTCCGGAGCGATCTTGCTGGCGGGATTCGACGGGAGCGGTGGCACCGTGCACCTGATGGCCTACGACGCGCAGTACGGCCATGCCGGCCCGATCGGCGCACCGGATCTCGCCTGTGAGCCGTTCCGCAACCAGAACTCCTAGCGCGAAATCTGGGTTGATCTCGGGTAATGAACGATGCCGGTTGCGGATCGGTCGGCGATGATCTCGGCCACGCGAGCGGCGGTGTCGGGGAGCCTTCCTCCTGTCTCGGAGGGTCAATGGTCACATTCGGGCCGTTGACCTGCTGAGGCGAGTAATCTACTAGTTGCTAAGATTAGAAAGTAATATCGGTCGCTCCAGTGGCGTACCGGGTTGGTGACCGCATGCCGCCTCGTCGAGGTGGCATCCATCGAGAAAGAAGTGACCGATGTCCGCAATTGCCCGACTCGAAAGCACTATCTGCCATCTCGAACTGCCCGAACTCGCCGGCGCCACGGTATCGGCGCACGCTGTCGTGCAAACCCTCGATCCCAGCTCCTTGGCTGTCGTAGCGTTCTGCGGCCGCAACTCCCAGATCATCGAGGACGCTATTCGGGATCAGCACTACGACACCAAGGGCATCACCGCCACCGGTGGAATCATCACCGTCACCATCTGACCGGCGGGCGCGACGGCGCCTGGCACACACTGTGCCCGGCGCCCAGCGTTCGGCCGATGGGCGACAGGAGTGTCGCGATAAATGTACTGTTTGCTGAACTACGCAATCAGCGGGCCGGTTCCCGTGCCGCCGCTGGGCTTTCGAGGGAAGGGTGGCGTGCCATGCCGGGGTTGAGCAGGCCGCTGTATCAAATGAAAGCCGATTTCTTCAAGACGCTGGGTCATCCCATCCGGATCCGGGTGCTGGAGCTGCTCAGTGAACGCGAGTACCCGGTCTCGGAGATGTTGGAAGAGATCGGCGTGGAAGCGGCGAATCTGTCGCAGCAGTTGTCCATTCTGCGTCGAGCCGGGTTGGTGGTCGGTCGCAGGGAAGGTTTGTCGGTCACCTACGAACTGACCTCTCCGCAGGTTGCGGAGTTGCTGGCGGCTGCCCGAGCGATCCTCACCGGAGTGGTGGCCGGGCAGGCCGAAGCATTGGAAGAGTCTGCCTGAGGAGCACTTCCTGCGCACTCCCCGGTGCTGCTTGTTCTGCACTGATTGCAGACTTTCATAACTAAAGAACTAGTAGTTCAGTATCGGAGTAGATCAGTGACCGACCAATCCCACGCCGTAGTGACCGTGCGGGCACTTCTGCCGAGTTGGTCGGAGTGGAGACCGGCGATCCGCGCTCCCGGCGCAGACCTGTTGTCGGGGTTGATCGTTGCCTTGATCGCATTGCCGCTGGCGCTGGGTTTCGGCATCAGCTCGGGCATGGGTGCGGCGGCCGGGCTGGCCACCGCCGTGGTCGCGGGTGTGGTTGCCGCGGTGTTCGGCGGCTCACGTTTTCAGGTGTCGGGTCCGACCGGCGCGATGACCGTGGTGCTGGTGCCGATCTTCCATCGGTTCGGGAGCAGTGGAGTGCTGACGGTGGGGCTGCTGGCGGGCGTTGTGCTCGTGGTGCTTGCGATTGCCGGGGTCGGCCGGGCGGTGCGATACATGCCGGCCCCGGTGATCGAGGGATTCACCGCCGGTATCGCGGTGGTCATTGCGCTGCAACAGTTTCCGGCGGCGCTCGGGGTCGCGCACGTCCACGGTGACAAGGTGTGGCAGTCGGGATTCGACGCTGTGCGGCAATACTTTTCGCATCCGAATCACATATCCCTGGCGACCGCGCTGATCGTGGCCGTGATCGTGCTGGCCGGCGGGCGGTATCTGCCGAAACTGCCGTTCGCGCTGCTCGCGGTCGCCCTCACGACCATTGTCGCGCGAATCTTCGGGCTCGATCTGACGCTCATCGGGGCGATCCCCTCCGGATTGCAGGCTCCCACAATAGGATTCGTGCATCTCGAGCAGCTGGAGTCGCTGCTGGCGCCCGCGCTGGCGGTGGCCGCGCTCGCCGCGCTGGAATCGCTGCTGTCGGCCACGGCTGCCGACGCGATGGCGGTGGGCACCCGTCACAATCCCGACCGCGAACTGCTCGGGCAAGGCCTGGCAAATATCGCCGCACCACTGTTCGGTGGAGTGCCTGCCACCGGCGCGATCGCCCGCACCGCCGTGAATGTGCGCGCCGGTGCGCGCACCAGACTCGCGGCGCTGACGCACGCGGTGGTGCTGGCCGCGATCATCTACCTGGCCGCCTCGCTGGTCGCGGATATCCCTGTCGCCGCGCTGGCCGGGGTGCTGCTGGCCACCACCGTCCGCATGGTGGAGACGGCGTCGCTGGCGGCGATCGCCCGCGCCTCGAAAGGTGATGCGCTCATCATGGTCGTGACCTTCGCGGTCACCGTCGCGCTCGACCTGGTGACCGCCGTCGCGGTCGGTGTCGGTATCGCGGTGCTGCTGGCGGTGCGGGTGATCGCGAAAGAGGCTCGACTGCACCAGGTCCCACTCGATGACTCCGATCACCTGGTCGAGGAACACGCCCTGCTGGACGAGCACATCGTGGCCTACCGCCTCGACGGGCCGCTGTTCTTCGCCGCCGCCCACCGCTTCCTGCTCGAGCTGGCCGAGGTGTCGGACGTGCGGGTGGTCATCCTGCGCATGTCCCACATCAGCGCCCTCGACACCACCGGAGCGCTGGTGCTCAAGGACGCGATCGGCAAACTCGAACACCGGGGCATCACCGTCCTCATGTCCGGGCTGCGCGCCGACCATCGTCAGTGCCTGGCCGCGATCGGAGCGCTGCCGGGCGGCGGTCACGCACCCCTGTTCGACCACACCCCCGATGCCATCGCGCTCGCCCGCGAATACGCATCCCACCCCGCAGGAGCCACCCTATGACGACCGGCCGCACCACACCGACACTCGCCCAACGGATTCGCTATGTCGGGGGCGGGCCGCTGCCCGCATCCATGCGTGCGTGGGTGGTCAAGGATCTGACCGGCCCCGGAGCCACGCGCCGGTACCTGCTGCGCATGCTCCTCCCGGTCATCCCGCCACTCTGCTTATTCCTGCTGATCCCGGGTCCGCTATGGATGGGATTGGCGATGATGGCGCTGCTCTATCTGCCGCTGATCTATTTCACGACCGCGCTCATGAATGTGTTCCGCCGTGCCCGCCTCACCAAGCACGGCCTCGACCCCGCCCTGGCGGATGTGCGCCACCGCGAGCGGTCCGCCGGCGAGCGCGCAGCCTATGAACGCCGACATGGCCGCGCCTGAAGCATTGTCGGCCACCATATTCGGAGGAGAATCGCCATGCGAGTGACACCGTTCCACCGGCTCCGCGGGCGCATTCTGCGGTGCTTCGACTGCGGTCTGCTGTGCCGGACCTCTGCTCTCGCACCAGGATCGCGGGCCTGCCCTCGATGCGAGGCGCCCATACTCGTGATCGTCAGCACCGGCACGGCCTTCTCCCCGAGCGTCCGGTAGCTGATCTCCCGCGTCGTTGTCCGCATCGCGGGACCATGGCTGGTTCGTGTGCCATGGTCACATTCGGGCCATTGGTATATGCCCTGAAGGGCCATCTCCTCTGCTGCGGGTGCCGCTGCCCGGCGCACAGTGAGGATGCACCGTCGGTTCAGGCCCGCCGGGCCGAATCGCACTGTGAAGGAGGCACTGTCGTGATGTTCTGGTACAACCACGATATGGGCGGCTGGGGATACGCCGGGATGGGTCTCGGGATGCTGCTGTTCTGGGGGCTGCTGATTGTGGGAACGGTTTTCCTGATCCGGATGACCGCTGACGGCTATCGCGATGTGGCCACTCGGCAGGTGCTGATGCCCGCGGAAGAGGTTCTGGCACAACGCTTCGCGCGCGGCGATATCGACGAGAAGGAGTACGCGGACCGCGTTGCGACACTTCGCGCGCACTCCACGACAGCTTAGGTTCTCGCACGTACAACGATCGACAAGAAGACCGCCATGCCCGACCAGACCGTTCCCGTGGTCCGCAGTCCGAGCTCGATTCAGTTTCTCGAGGCGGCCGCCAGTTCGATGTTCGCGCGGCGTTCTATCGGCAGGGGTATGAAGACCCGAATTCTGGCATCCGCGAAAGAATCTCGGGCGTGAGCAACGATCGCTGCCATGACAGTTGGTGACACTTCGGGATGGCGTTCAGCGAGTCTTTCCAGCGTGACCTGGATCTGACTGTTCTCGTCGTTTCGCATGCCTCCATGGTTCTCGGCCGGCCGGCGGCACAACAGAGCACTTGTTCCCGATCATGAGCTCACCTGTATCCGCGCCCGAGTCCTGTTCATCGGAGGCGTGAACGCGTTACCTTCGTAATCTCCGCTGATTCCAGGTATGAACGAGGCCCCGCTCCGGGGTGTCCGGTGCGGGGCCTCGAGTAGAAAAGAGCTGCTAGGAGCTATTTTTCAGGGGTCGGCAGCGCGCTACTTGCACGCCTCCTTCGCCTCGCGGCGACGACGGTGCAGGATGGGCTCGGTGTAGCCGTTGGGCTGCTTGGTGCCCTCGAACACCAGTTCCTTGGCCGCCTGGAAGGCGATCGAACCCGCGAAATCGGGGGCCATGGCGCGGTAGTTCGAGTCACCGGCGTTCTGGTGGTCGACGACCGGGGCCATGCGCTGCAGGCTCTCGAGCACCTGCTCCTCGGTCACGATGCCGTGGCGCAGCCAGTTGGCCACCTGCTGGCTGGAGATGCGCAGGGTTGCGCGGTCCTCCATGAGGCCGATGTCCTTGATATCGGGCACCTTCGAGCAGCCGACGCCCTGATCGATCCAGCGCACCACGTAGCCGAGGATGCCCTGGGAGTTGTTGTCCAGCTCCTGCTGCTTCTCCTCGGCGGACCAGTTGGTGTCCTGCGCCAGGGGGATCTCCAGGATCTGATCGACAGTGGCGCGCGGGCCGCCCTTGGCGATCTCGGCCTGCCGCTTGAACACATCCACCAGGTGGTAGTGGGTGGCGTGCAGCGTGGCGGCGGTCGGCGACGGCACCCAGGCGGTGTTCGCGCCGGCCTTGGGGTGGCCGATCTTCTGGACCAGCATGTCGGCCATCAGATCGGGCATGGCCCACATGCCCTTGCCGATCTGCGCCTTACCGGGCAGGCCGGCGGCGATGCCGGTGTCGACATTCCAGTCCTCGTAGGACTTGATCCACTGCTGCGACTTCATATCGGCCTTGCGGACCATCGGCCCGGCCTCCATGGAGGTGTGGATCTCATCGCCGGTGCGGTCCAGGAAGCCGGTATTGATGAAGACCACGCGGTCCTTGGCGGCATGGATGGACGCCTTCAGGTTCACCGTGGTGCGGCGCTCCTCGTCCATGATGCCGACCTTGAGGGTGTTGGGGGTCAGGCCCAGCACGCCCTCGATGCGGCCGAACAGCTCGCTGGTGAAGGCGACCTCGTCCGGGCCGTGCATCTTCGGCTTCACGATGTAGACCGAGCCGGTGCGGGTATTCGACACGCGCGCTTCGCCGTTCAGCGCGTGCTTGGCGATGAGCGAGGTGACGAGGCCGTCCAGGATGCCCTCGGGCACCTCATTGCCCGCCGCGTCGATGATCGCGTCGGAGGTCATCAGGTGACCGACATTGCGGACGAACAGCAGCGAACGGCCGTGCAGCACCAGATCGGAACCATCGAGCGCGGTGTACACGCGATCGGGGTTCATGGTGCGGGTGAAGGACTTGCCGCCCTTCGACACCTCTTCGGACAGATCGCCCTTCATCAGGCCGAGCCAGTTGTGGTAGCAGAGGACCTTGTCCTCGGCGTCCACGGCGGCGACCGAATCCTCGAAGTCCATGATCGTGGTGATCGCGGACTCCAGCACGACGTCCTTGACGCCGGCATCGTCGGTCGAGCCGACCGGCGACGAGGGATCGATCTGCAGTTCGATGTGCAAACCGTTGTGCTTGAACAGGATCGAGGTCGGGGCCTCGGGGGTACCGAGGTAACCGACCAGCGCATCGGCATCGGCCAGGCCGATATCGGTGCCGTCCTCGAGGGTGACCTCGAGCTCGCCGTCGACGATGGCGTACTTGCTGGTGCCCAGGTGCGATCCGGTGATCAGCGGCAGCGCGTCGTCGAGGAAGTTACGGGCCCACTCGATGACCTTGTCGCCGCGAACCTTGTTGTAGCCCTTGCCCTTTTCCGCGCCATTGGCCTCGGAGATGGCGTCGGTGCCGTACAGGGCGTCATACAGCGAGCCCCAGCGCGCGTTCGCCGCATTGATGGCGAAGCGGGCGTTCATGACCGGAACCACGAGCTGCGGGCCCGCGGTGATGGCGATTTCGGCGTCCACGTTCTCGGTACCGATTTGGAAATCGGCCGGTTCGGGACGCAGGTAGCCGATCTCGGTGAGGAACTGCTTGTAGGCAGCCTTGTCGTAGCCGGCGCCGGGGTTAGCGCGGTGCCACTCGTCGATCTTGGCCTGGATGTCGTCGCGTTCTGCGAGCAGAGCACGGTTACGGGGGGCGAGGTCGTTGATAACGGCCTCGGCACCCGACCAGAACGCGGCGGAGTCTACGCCGGTACCGGGAAGAGCCTCGTTCTCCACGAAATCGTGAAGGACGCGCGCGACCTGGAGTCCGCCGACCTGAATCCGCTCTGTCATCTACTGCCTCGTTTCGAGAAAGCCGGGTGGGCTGTGATGTTCGGGAAAAAGTACGCCTGTCATGTTACTCGCGGGTACCCGTCGGGATTTCGCGGTACCGGTGTTTCGGTGTCCTGCGGCGGGTCTTGATTGTATCGCCCGGTACATTTAATGTACTGATCGGAACATTTCCGGGGTCGAGCACATGAAGGTGTCGCGCATGGGAAACACGCTGTCCGGCAAGGTTGTCGCGGTCACCGGCGGTAGCCGGGGGCTCGGCCGGGAGATGGTGCTGGCCTGCGCGGACGCCGGTGCGGACGTGGTGATCGCCAGTCGCAAGTTCGACGCATGTGACGTACTCGCCACTGAAGTACGGGAGAAATACGGGCGGCGGGCGCTGCCGGTGGCCTGCAATGTGGGGGAGTGGGCGCACTGCGAGGCCCTGGCCGAGGCCGCCTATACGGAGTTCGGGCAGGTCGACGTGCTGATCAACAATGCCGGCATGTCGCTGCTGTATCCGAGCCTGGATCAGGTTTCCGAGGCCATGTTCGACAAGGTGATCGCCACCAATCTCAAGGGACCGTTCCGGCTGTCAGCGCTGATCGGGGCGCGCATGGCGGCGGCGGGCTCGGGATCGATCATCAATATCTCCTCGATCGAGGCGGCCAAGCCCGAACCGATGGCCGTGCCCTATGCGGCCGCCAAGGCCGGTCTGGAGGCGCTGTCGAGCGGGCTCGCGCAGACCTATGGCCCGGCGGTGCGGGTGAACACCATTCGCTGCGGGGCCTTCGATACCGATATCGCCAAGGCGTGGCCGCGGGCGATGCGCGACTACCTCACCCAGCACAATGCGCTCGGGCGGATCGGCGCACCGGCCGACATCGTCGGCGCGGCGCTGTTCTTCGCCTCCGATGCCTCGGCCTTCTGCACCGGCGCGACGCTCGTCCTGGACGGCGGGTGGCGATGACCGAGGTACCCGCCCGCCGGCGCGGACGGCCACCGGCCTCGGAATCGAATCCGGTGCAGACCCGCGAGCGGATTGTGCGGGCGGCGCTGGAACTGTTCGCGGAGAAAGGATTCCACGCCACCAGCGTCGGCGAGATCGGCGATCGGGCCGGGATTCAGCGTGGGGCGCTGTACTACCACATCGGGTCCAAGGAGGAATTGCTCTTCCAGATCCGGCGCGGTTACACCCAGCTCATGCTCGAGGCCGCGGCCGGTATCGCCGAGACCGGCGATGCGCCGATGGACAAGCTGCGCAAGCTGATTCGCACTCACGTGCGGCTCATTCTCGAACACCGGCACGAGGTCACCATCGCCCTGCGCGACGCCGGTGCGCTGACCGGCGAACGCAATGCCGATCTGCAGGAACTACGGGACGGGATCCAGCGCAGCTGGCAGCGGGTCTTCGACGAGGGTCATGCGGCGGGCGTCCTGCGGACCGCTGATCACGTCGTCACCAAAAGCGTTGTGGCCATGCTCAATATGACCAGTTCCTGGTACCACCCCGAGGGCGAGTACACGCCCGATCAGATCGCCGACATTCTCATCACCACCATCCTCGACGGTGTCACTACACCGGCCGGAATCAAGTGAAAGGCTGACCATGGCTTGGGATTTCGAGACCGACCCGGAATATCAGAAGAAACTGGACTGGGTCGCGGAGTTCGTCCGGACCGAGGTGGAGCCGCTGGATCTGCTCTACCCGAATCCCTACGACCGGCAGAACCCGGAGATCCGGGCGCTCATGAAACCGCTACAGGAGCAGGTCAAAGCGCAGGAGCTGTGGGCCTGCCATCTCGGGCCCGAGCTCGGCGGACCCGGCTACGGTCAGCTGAAACTCGCCCTGCTCAACGAGGTGCTCGGCACCTCGCAGTGGGCGCCGCTCGTTTTCGGTTGTCAGGCACCCGATTCCGGCAATGCGGAGATTCTCGCGCACTTCGGCACCCCGGAGCAGAAGTCGAAGTACCTGGAGCCTTTGCTCGCCGGTGAGATCGGCTCCTGCTACGTCATGACCGAACCCACCGGTGGTTCCGATCCGACGTCCTTCAAGACCCTCGCCGTTCGTGACGGCGACTCGTGGGTTATCAACGGCGAGAAGTGGTTCAACTCCGCGGCCGCCTACGCCACCTTCCATATCGTGATGGCGGTGACCGATCCCGAAGCCGCACCGCATCAGCGACTCTCGATGTTCATCGTCCTCGCCGACACCCCCGGCCTGGAGATCGTCCGCAACTTCACCGTGCCCGGCTTCAGCGATACCGAAGGCCACCTGCGCTTCACCGATGTGCGCATCCCCGCCGACAGCCTGCTCGGCGCCGAGGGGCTCGGTTTCGTCGTCGCGCAGACCCGCCTCGGGGGCGGGCGTGTGCACCACGCTATGCGCACGGTTGCCCTGGTGCGCAAGGCTTTCGACATGATGTGCGAGCGCGCCGTCTCCCGGCCCATGCGCAAGGGTGTGCTCGGCGGCCTGCAGCTGACGCAGGAGAAGATCGCCGAATCGTGGATCGAGATGGAGCAGTTCCGGCTGCTGGTCCTGCGCACAGCCTGGCGCATCGACAAGGAGCAGGACTACCGCAAGGTGCGCCACGATATCGCCGCCATCAAGGTGGCCATGCCCAAGGTCATGCACGATATCGCCCAGCGGGCCATGCACCTGCACGGCGCCATCGGCGTCAGCACCGATCTGCCGTTTGTCGACATGATGAACTACGCTCAGGTCATGGCGATCGCCGATGGTCCCACCGAGGTGCACAAGATCACCCTCGCCAAGGAGGTCCTCAAGACCTACGCGCCCGGAGATCCGGTGTACCCCAGCGGTTATCGGCCCGCGCTTCGTGAGGCGGCGCGGGATTTGGTGGCTCGCCGCCTGGAACACGCCGTCGGCAACCTGTAGGCGCCGAATGCGTTCGCGCGCGGGCTATTCCGCGCGCGGCTCGATCCACAGGGCCTCGGCGAGCGCGCAGAGTTCACCCTCGGCGGTCGAAAGCGCTACGCCCACCGTGTGTTTGCGACCATCGCGGTCGATCGGCCAAGCGTGTGAGATGTATTCGGTCCCGGCGAACATCGGGCGCAGCTGCCTCGCCGTCAGGGCCGCGGTGAACGCGCCCATGCCCATCTCGGAGTAGACCCATGCGGCAATGCCGCCCGGGCAGTCGAGCGCGGACCACACCGTCTCGGGCGGCAGTTCGCCGTTCTCCCCGGCCAGACCCGCATCAGGGGTCCATGCCGCCGCCATGACACGTCGCTCCCGGATGCCCCAGGCGAACAGGCGTAAGCCGCGTCCGGGCGGGCAGGCGACACCGCAGCCGTAGCAGTCGGTGACCCGGCGCTCGGGAGCGGACAGTGCCCGTGCGGTCGCGGCTCTGGCCTCGGAGAGAGGCGGGGCCGGAACCGCATCGATGCTCAGCATCGACGGTGTGGCTTCGACCAGCAGCGTGCCGTCCGGTGCCAGCAGGCTCGCGCCCTCGTCCTCGGTGGTGAGCACCACCGGGGTCAATACCGACACGGCTCGCCGAAAGTCCACCCGGAGCGTGTCCCCGGTGGCCCGCGCGGCCAGCATGCCTGCCACGTACCCGCCGAATGCCAGGTCAGGGTATCCGTGAATATGTTCGGGGATGGTCTGCGTATCGAGAGGAATCGTCATACTGCAGCAGTCCTCCCGCATCGCGACATTGATCAACACTTCGACGATAACGCCGCCGCTGCCCGCCGAGCACGCGAGATTCGCACGAGTGAGAAGTTCCACAGCCGCTGTCGATGCGGGCCCGGCGAAGGGTGCGGGTCAGCCGACGTTTGCGCTGCCGCCGTGAATGTTCATCTTCTGGCCGGTGATGTATTCGGCCTGCGGGGAGACCAGGAAGCGGACCATATTCGCAATGTCCTCGGGGCGGCAGACGCGGCCGAAGGGGGAGTTCTCGTCCAGCTTGCGGATATCGGTGATGCCGGTGACGGCCTTCACCAGGCGTCTGCCCATATCGGTGTCGACCAGGCCGGGCGCCACGACATTGACACGAATACCGTTGTCGCGCTCTTCTTTTGCGAGAGTGAACGCGAGGGCCTCCAGGGCGGCCTTGGCCATCGTGTACGGCGCTCCACCCGGTGCGAAGCCCAGGGAGGCGACGCTGGAAATCATGATGATGTCGCCGCGCGGGCGTGAACGCATGGAAGGCAGGACCAGCCGCGAGACGTGATGTGCGCCCAGCGCGTGCGTGGCCATGACGCGCAGCAACTCATCGGGATTGGTGTCGGCGACAAAGCGGCCGCGGCTGGCAATGCCGGCATTGTTGACGAGGATGTCGATATGGCCGAACTCGTCGATGACGTGGTCCACCATGCGCTCGTCGTCCTCGACCGAATCCACGCTGGCCTGCACCGCGATCGCGCGGCGGCCCAGTTTCTCGATCGCTGCCACCGTTTCGGCGGCGGCCTCTGCGTCGGAGCGGTAATTCACCGCGATATCCGCGCCGTCCTCCGCCAATGCCAGCGCGATGGCGCGCCCGATCCCGCGGCCGCTACCGGTCACCAGTGCGACGCGTCCCTCTGAACTCATTCCGCCGACGATACCCATGGCGCACACTTTCTTTCGAGGAGACGTCCGGGACTTCCGGCGCAGTATCACAGTGCGCGCACTGTGCCGTTCACGCGAGCGGCTGGGCGCCGCGCTGGGCCAGCAGCACTGTCATGATGCCCGCCTCCTGGGACTGCGCGGTGATCATGGCGCGGGCGGTCTCCTTGACCGGACCGGAGGCCACCTGCTTGTCGGCGGCCTGGGCCATGGCAACGCCGCCGCGGTGGTGGCGCAGCATCAGTTGCAGGAAAAGGGTTTCGGCGGCGGAACCGCGCGCGGTGGCGAGGGCGTCGAGTTCGGCCAGGGTGGCCATGCCGGGCATGGTGACGCCCGCCGTCGATGCGGTGCCGGTGGGCATATTCATGCCCGAATGGTCAGTGCCGCCGGGCATTCCGGTGCTGTGCATCCAGGACATCGGATGCGGATTGCTGGGGGAGGCATTGGCCAGGCGCAGCCAGCCGAGCATGGTGCCGATCTCCATGCGCTGGCTGTCGGAGATCTGCTGTGCCAGTTGGCGAATGGCCGGATCGGCGGCCGGGTCCAGGCGCTGCACGATGATCAGCGCTTGCTCATGGTGCGCCATCATGTCCTGCGTGAAGCCGATCTCGGTCGGGTTCAATACCGGCGGCGCGGACTGACTGTCGGGAATGAGGAACGGGCGCAGCAGCATTCCGCTGACACACAGCAGCAGGGCGAGCGCGGCCAGACCGACCGCGCGCATCCAGCGATTGCCCGTCACGAGCCCACCACGGAATGCTGATCATCGGGCGGGGTGTACACATCGTTGCCGAGTTGCAGCACCATGAAACCGTTGTCATTGCAGCTGGTCCAGAGCTGGCTGCCGTGCCACTCGGGCGGGGCGAAGCACCAGTCGGTGGACAGATCACCGAAGGCGATCTCACCGGTGCGCGACGAAAGTGCCTGGGTGGGATCGAATTTGCCTTCCAGGATGGCCCGAGCGGCGGCGGGGAACTGCAGCAGCGGGGGACCGATGATCGAAGCGAGCGCATGCGGGGAGTTCCACAGTTCGAGATTGCGGCCCTTGCGTGCGGGCGGGTTGTAGTAGGCGATCTCCTTGGCGTGGAACGGATCACGCACATCGAAGACGCGGATGCCGGACTCCTCCCAGCCGCAGGCCAGGGCCGTCGGATTATCCGGGCGGTCGGCCGCGCAGTAGTGCGCGTCGTAGGAGAACACCGAACCGCCCATGGACGAGGCCAGCCCCGAATCCAGGTTCTCCTGGAGTTCGATCTGCAGTTTGATCTTCGAAACGACCTTGGGATTGGTGTCATCGGAGATATCGATGAGCTTCACGCCGCCGGCGCCGGCCTCGTCCACCGTGAACAGGAACGGCTTCCCGTCGTAGGTGACCGGAATGCTGTGCTGGGTCGCGATGCCGTCCGTCCAGAAGACCCGGCCGATGTGATTGACCTGCGGATTCGGATCGCGCCGCTGGACCGCGCTGATATCGAGGGTGGTGAAACCGCCCAGCGCCGAGAGGTACATGCGATTGCCGTCGGGGCTGATGCCGAAGCCATGCGCTTCGATACCGGTGAGGCCCTGCCAGATCACGTGCGGATTGGCGGCATCGGTGAGATCGACCGCGCTCACGAAGCCGGGGGCGATGCCGGAGGCCCAGTAGGTATTGCCGTCCGGTGAGAATCCGCCCTCATGGGTCGTGATCGGCAGCGGCATGAGCAGATTCGTGCCCGCGCCCGCATTCAGGAGTCGTGGATGCGCGCAATCGGAGATGTCGTAGACCGACAGATACCCCGCGCCCTCGCCGACGGGAACACCGGTGCCCACCAGGAGCTTTCGCACCGGATTGACCTTGAGCGACTCCCAGGTGCCCGCGAGCATGGCGGGTTCGGTGAGATTGCCGGTCAGTACCGGATTGGCCGGATCGGAGACATCCAGGACCTGTACGCCCTGCGCGGGCCCGAGAATATTGCCCGGGAACATCGATCCGGTGTACGAGCAGTGGTCATAGGTGGCCGAGGTGATGCCCGCGCCGCGGCCGACGTAGCCGCCCACCAGCGACATATTGCACCGGTAGCCGAGCGTGCTGCGGCCGCTGTTGCGGTCGTCTGCGGGCACATCACCCTGCATGCCGGTCTCCGGCAGCGAGTCCGGGCCGCAGTCCGCCCGCGGTACCGATGTCCGCCCCACATCGAAGAACTGCTGCACCTGATTCTGGATATCCGATTGCAGATCCGCCTGCGCGCCGGTCACCGGGAGCATGGCTCCGCACATGAACGCGGCTGTCAGCAGGATCGCCGGTTTGAACCGCCGTACTTCCGAGAACCGCCACATTGCGGTGCCCCCCATTCCCTCAGAGCAGCTATGCCGATGACCAGCACAGTCAGGTGCCCGGAGTGGTCTCGGTTACATCTCGGAACCGTAATCCATGAACTGACCGCTCGGTAGGGTTCGCCACGGAAATCAAGATCACCCGCTCGAATTGGCGGATTCTGTCAAACACCCGGCGAATGGGCATCCGCCGCCGACCTGCCTTGCCGCCGCCTCCGTCCGCGGCGCCCGGGTCAGTATTCGGTCTGCTCCAGCGCGTACTTGCGCAGTCGGCCCTTGATCACGGCTATCAGGGTGAGAACGAAGCCGGCGCCGATGCTCGTTATGACGAACGAGATGAGGAAGCATTCGATCCAGATCGAGCGGGGGCCACCGTATTTCGCATTGGGGGAGTTCCAGATGGTCGCACCGGCGCTGTGCACGATCAAGCCGCCGAGCGAGAGCGCGATCAACCAGTTGATGAAAACGAACAGTCTCGCGGTGAAGAAGACGATCCGCTGATTGGGTGTCAGCAAATACCTGTCGTGCGTCCAGTCATGCGAAGGGTCTTCTAGTTCCTCTCGTGGTTCCCGCTCGTACGGTTCCCTGACTGCTGTTCGAGTGCCATGTGGCTGACGCGTCACTAATTGCTCGCTCTCACTTCAGATCTGCCCGTGTGGAGACGTGCCATCTCCGTCTCCGGAGCCTTCGGTTGTCGGTCGACATGAGAAGTCCCAACCTGATCGCTCCCGAGTGAGTGCGAGGATCGTATCCAGCGCAACGGCTTTCGTGTGTGGACTCGCAAGAATGCGGGAGATGCCACATTGTCGCCGCATCGGCGGGGGTGTGATGATCTTGATTGGGGGCAGGACGTCTCTTCGGTTCTACAGAGAAGAAAACATGCGAAAACTGATTACGGTTGCTGTTGCCATCGCGGTAGCGACTGGGGGCGCGGCGGCAACGGCCGACGCGGGAGTGAATGAGGAAGCCGCATTGAAGGCGGCACTCGCCGACTGTCGTGGGCACATTGCCGAGCGGTACTGGGTGTACGGCTGGGTGACTACCGCAGGTGGTCCCCGGGAAAGCTCTTTCCACGCGTACCTGACCGCCGATGAGAGCGCTGATCCCGAAGCGGACGGGACGCTGGTGACGGTTGATTTTCCTGCGTGGAACAGAGGACTTCAGCAGGGCGACGTGTTCCACGCGGAGGTATCCATCGTCGGGGATGGATATGACGGTCCCAATGTCTTGATGGGCTCGCTCGACAAGCCCGAGGTTGTCGGTCACCGCTAGCCGAGGGAGCTGTGCGCCTGCTTCCGGCGGGCTGCGCGGGTGCGGGCAGCTACGGCTGCCCGCACGCCGCCTCGTTTGCCCGGGTCTACTGCTTCAACAGCGTGGCGACCTGGATGTCCGGCTGAATCCGGACCACATCCAGGTGCCAGGCAGGTTCTGCAATATGCCGAGCCCGGCATTGGAAACGGGTGCGGGCGCGGCGGCGCGAAAGCGCAGTGTCATGACATCTCCCCTGTAGTGAAATTCCTCCCACGGACCAGGGTGCCACCGCGCGGTGAGTTACGCCACGTCTATCAACGCCTGGCAGGCGGTCAGCAATCGCTGTCGAAGGGTTTCGCCGCGGGCGGCGATCTCGACCTGGCGGCGGACGTATTCGGCACGGCCCGAAGGGGTTTCGATACGGATGGGTTCGTATCCGTAGTCGGAGAGGTTGTAGGGGCTGGCCTTCATATCGAGTTCGCGGGCGGCGCAGGCCAGTTCGAAGCAGTCGAAGAGCAGATCGGAGGCGATGAGGGGGGTGAGTTTGAAGCCCCATTTGTAGAGGTCCATATTGGCGTGCAGGCAGCCGGGTTGTTCGCGGTGCTCCTGGGTTTCACGGGTCAGGGGCTCGATATTGAGGGGGATCGCTTCGGGGGTGAAGAAGCGGAAGGCGTCGAAGTGGGTGCAGCGCAATTGCATTGATTCGACGACGGCGTCGGTGCCCGCGTGGCCGAGGCGGAGGGGGACCTGCTGGTGGCGGACGTCGTCGGTGCGGTAGACCATGGCCCACTCGTGCAGGCCGAAGCAGGACAGTTGAGCGGGGCGGGTCGCCGTGGCCGAGAGCAGGCGGGCGACAAATTCGATGGTGTCGCGGCGCTTCTGGAGGAAGGCCGGGTCTGCCGTCCATGCGAGGGTATCGGGGGAATCGCCTGGAACCCGGTGGTAGCCACGGGCTTCCGAATAGTCGGCACCGTCGGCCAGCGCCACCCCGAAGCCGGGATGCCAGCGTCTGAGCTGTGCGGGCTTATTGCCGTAATAGGTGAACAGGAAGTCGATGACCGGATGTTTCGCCCCGACGGCCCGCTGCTGGAGATACGGGCCCACGAGCACGTCGACCCGTTCCCGGTGTGCGGCGGCTCGCGCCCGCCAGTCGGCGGGCGCGAGCACTGGGAGATCGGCAAGCACGGTCAGATCACTCCGCGACCCGGTGGGTGCCGTCGCGCACGGTGCCGACGAACTCCTCCACCAGATCCTCCAGGGCGACAATGCCGACGGTATTGCCGCGACTGTCAACCACCCGCCCCAGATGGGAGTTGGTGCGGCGCAAGCGGGCCAGGGCCTCGAAGAGGGTGGCGCCGGTGCTGACCGTGGGCAGTGGGCGGATATCGGTGCGGGGAATGGGCGTGGACGGCCCCGCATCATCATCGGCCACCAGGTCCAGCACATCCTTGACGTGCAGATAGCCGACCAGGGAACCGTCCCCGGCCCGCACCGGATACCGTGAGAAACCCGTTTCGGCGACCGCGTTCTCGATATCGCCGAGGGTGGTGCCGTCACCGCGCAGCGGCACCGAGCGGGTCTTCGCCAATGCCACCATCACATCGGCGACAATGCTGTCGCTGGAGCCCAGCGCCTGGGTGAGGCGGCGGTGCTCCTCCTCGTCCAGCAGGCCCTCGGACCGGGATTCGCCGAACATCTCGGCGAGCTCCACCGACGAAACAGTGGAATCCAGTTCATCTTTGGGCTCGATGCGCAGCGCCCGCAGCGACAGGTTCGCCGCCAGGTTGTAGATCGCGATGAGCGGCCTGGCCAAGCGCAACCACGCCAGATGGATCGGAACCAGCAGCAACGCACAGCGTTCCGGTCCGGCCAGCGCGATATTCTTCGGGATCATCTCACCGAGCAGGATGTGCAGGATGACCACGATGGTCAGCGCCAGCGCGAACGAAATCGGATGCAGCAGTTGATCGGGCACCCCGACCAGATCGAACGGGCCCTGCAGTAGATGCGCCACGGCGGGCTCACCGACCCGGCCCAGCAGGATCGAGCAGATGGTGATGCCCAGCTGCGCCGCCGCCAGCATCATCGACAGGTTCTGCCCCGCCTCGATGACCGTATTGGCACTGCGCTTGCCCTGTGCCGCAAGGGCTTCCAGGCGATCGCGGCGGGCGGAGATCAGGGCGAACTCCGCGCCGACGAAGAACGCATTGCCCAGCAGCAGCACCAGGGTGAGCAGGACCGCGGTGATATCACCCATGGTTGCGCTCCCACTCCGCCAGGCCCTCGGCGTCGACGGGGCGCAGTAGCACCCGGTCGATGCGCCGGCCGTCCATACGTTCGATCTTGGCGATCCAGCCGCCGCTGGTCGGCGTTTCCATGGTGTGCTGATTGCCGGGTTGCGGCAGCAGCACTTCGTCCCCGGTGACGGGGATGCGGCCGAGGCGGGTCAGCACCAGGCCGCCGAGCGTTTCGTATTCGCCCTCGGGCGCGTCGTATCCGGTGGTGCGGGAGACCTCGTCGATACGCAGCAGTCCCGAGCAGTTCCAGTCGTTGCCGGTGCGGCGCACATCGAGTTCTTCCTCATCGTGCTCATCGCGGACGTCGCCGAGAATCTCCTCGATGATGTCCTCCATGGTGACAATGCCCGCGGTACCGCCGTATTCGTCGACCACGAGCGCCACCTGCATACCGTCGGCGCGCACCCGCTCGAGCACCTCGTCGCCGTCCAGGCTGGCGGGGACTATCGGCACCGGCTGGGCGATATCTTTGAGCTTGATGACGCGCCGATCCTTGGCCAGATGCATGAACGCCTGTTTGACGTGCACCACGCCGAGGGTGTTGTCGAGATCGCCGTCGATGACCGGGAAACGCGAAAAGCCGGTGCGGCTGGCGGTTTCGATGAGGTCGGCGATGGTGTCGTCCTGATCGAGGGATTCGATCTTCACCCGCGGCGTCATGAGCTCCTCCGCGCTGCGCTCACCGAACTGCAGTGAGCGATCCACCACCTGCGCGGTGCGCTGATCGAGCACACCGTGCAGCGCGGACGTGCGCACCAGCGAACCCAATTCCTGCGGTGACCGGGCCGAACGCAGCTCCTCGGCCGGTTCGACACCGAGCCGCCGGACCGCCCAGTTGGCGGTGCCGTTCAGGAAATTGATCATCCAGCGGAAGGCCGTCGAGAACCACATCATGGGTCCGGCGGTCCAGCGCGCGGTGGCCAGCGGTGAGGCGATGGCTATGTTCTTCGGCACCAGCTCGCCGTAGATCATCGAGAACGAGGTCGCGATGATCAGGGCCAGCGCCAGCGAAATGCCGTGCGAGGTACCGATATCCACGCCGAACGCGTTGAAGATGGGCTCGAGCAGCCGCGCCAGCACCGGTTCGGCGATATAACCGGTGATCAGCGTGGTGATGGTGATGCCCAGCTGCGCCCCGGAAAGTTGGAACGAGAGCGTGCGGTGCGCCTGCCGCACCTGCCGGGCCCGGCGGTCGCCCTCGCGGGCGTGCGCCTCCACGGTGCTGCGTTCCAGGGCGGTGAGCGAGAATTCCGCGGCGACGAAGAGTGCCGTGCCTGCGGTCAATGCGACAAAACCGAGCAGACTGAGAACGGTGAGCAGGGCCGACACGGTCAGCACCACCCGGCCGTCTGAAGATCTTGGGGTGAGATCACTGGGGCTGGGGCAACGATGGCGCCGGGTTTGTCACCCGGCTCGGTAGAGGAGCCCTCCTGAGTGGCGCCCTCGGACGCGGGTGACAACTGGTTCCTTTCGCATGGGGTGGGCCGTGAAACGGGTCGTCACGGTCCGGCGTCGATAATGCTACCGGCTGGTCGCGCGGGTTTCCGCGCGACCGCGCCGGACACAGCCGAACCCGGCGGGTTCCACGAGGGTTCCCGCCGGGTTCGGCTGCGGAGATCTACCGGTCGATGAGCGCTTACCAGCCCGACGGCAGCGGGCGGCCCTCGGCGAAACCGGCGGCGGACTGCACGCCCAGCACGGCTTTGTCGTGGAACTCACCGATGCTGCGCGCACCCGCGTAGGTGCAGGAGCTGCGTACGCCGGAGGTGATGTAGTCGAGCAGGTCCTCGACACCCGGGCGCTCCGGGTCCAGGCGCATGCGCGAGGAGGAGATGCCCTCCTCGAACAGCGCCTTGCGGGCCCGGTCGAAGGCGGAGTCGGCGGCGGTGCGGGCGGCGACGGCACGCTTGGAGGCCATGCCGAAGCTCTCCTTGTAGCGGTTGCCGTCCCGGTCGATGCGCATATCGCCGGGCGACTCGTAGGTGCCCGCGAACCAGGAGCCGATCATGACGTTCGAGGCGCCGGCCGCGAGCGCCAGCGCCACATCGCGCGGGTGCCGGACGCCACCGTCGGCCCAGACGTGCTTGCCGAATTCCGCGGCGGCAGCGGCACATTCGGCCACTGCGGAGAACTGCGGGCGGCCCACGCCGGTCATCATGCGGGTGGTGCACATGGCGCCGGGGCCCACACCGACCTTGATGATGTCCGCGCCGGCCTCGATCAGATCGCGGGTTCCCGCGGCCGAGACCACATTGCCCGCGACCAGCGGCACACCCAGATCCAGTGCGGCCACCGAGCGCAGCGCCTCCAGCATCTTCTGCTGGTGGCCGTGCGCGGTATCCATGACCAGCACATCCGCGCCGGCATCGACAAGAGCCTTGGCCTTGGACGGGATATCGCCGTTGATGCCGACCGCGGCCGCGATGCGCAGCTGGCCCTGGGCATCGACGGCGGGCTGGTAGATGCCCGCGCGAATGGTGCCGGTGCGGGTCATGACGCCCGCGAGGGTGCCGTCGGCGTTCACCAGCACGGCAAGACCGGAGCGGCTGCCCTCGAGCAGGCCGAAGACCTCACGCGGGGAGGCATCGGCGGGCGCGCTCACAAAATTGGTGTCGGCGACGGTGCTCAGGCGAGCGAAACGGTCCACATCGCTGCATGCGGCCTCGGTGACCACGCCGACGGGCTTGCCGTTCTCGACGATCACGACCGCGCCGTGCGCACGCTTGTGGATCAGCGCGAGCGCATCGGAGACCGACTGCTCCGGATCGAGCGTGACCGGAGTGTCCGCGGTCAGCGACCGGCTCTTCACGAAGGCGATGGTGTCGGCGGCGGCCTGGATCGGAAGATCCTGCGGCAGCACCACGATGCCGCCGCGGCGCGCCACCGTCTCGGCCATGCGGCGGCCGGCGACAGCGGTCATATTCGCGACCACGAGCGGGATGGTGGTCCCGGTCCCGTCACTGCTGGACAGGTCGACATCGAACCGCGACGCCACATCCGTCCGATTCGGGACGAGGAAGACATCGTCGTAAGTCAGGTCGTAGGGCGGGTTCTGCCCGGGAAGAAACTGCACGTTCGTAGCCGCCTCATGGTTTTGACGTGGGGTTTTCGTGTTATCCATGCTTCGGTGGCAGGTATATGGCACGAATCACCCGAAGGTTATCCGATGAGGTGGACACCCTTCGTGCGTTTACCTGATGTCACGCATGCAGCGACCCAGTGTAGTCGGCCCGCTCGGGAACAGTC
Source organism: Nocardia sp. NPDC006630 (assembly GCF_040611495.1). Classification (NCBI taxonomy): domain Bacteria; kingdom Bacillati; phylum Actinomycetota; class Actinomycetes; order Mycobacteriales; family Nocardiaceae; genus Nocardia; species Nocardia sp. NPDC006630. The sequence continues at coordinate 512,491 of NZ_JBEXOK010000003.1, read as the reverse complement.
GGAGCGTGGGCTCCTTGCCGCCGCGGATCAGGCGCCGGCCGGAATGAACAGCGCCTCGAACGGCGGCGCCGACCGCCACGGTGGTGTGACCTATGCCCTCGGTATCGGTGACGAACAACAGATCGCCCGGCCCGAATCTGCGCTCCTCACCGTTCGAGGTGGTCACCGCAAGTACCCCGCGCAGCAGCACCACCCATTGCCGTGCGGGCGCCGGGTGCGGCGCGCTGTCGAACCCCGCGCTGCGGAGGAAGGACACGCCAGCGGCCGACGGCATCCCGCCTACCGACATGGCGGGCACACCTGCCGCGAGAGTCTTTTCGGCCAGCGCGATTTCGGCCTCGACGAAGTGGGAGCCGCCCTCGACGATGCTGTCGATGCGGGTGTAGTGCAGAGTCTGCTCGTTATTCACGAGGACGACTGTGCGGGATCCGACCAGGGGGTGCGATTCCCTCTGGGGAATAGCCAGTGGCGCAAACCAAGTGGGCGGCATTGTGCCGACCGGATTGCCAGCTGTTTGCTCCAATGGATCGGCGGCAGCTGGCAATTGGCGTGTCGGCGTTGAATTCAGGTGTGTTGATGGCGATTCGCCCGGTGCCGGGCGCGTCGGGTAATCGGCTCAGAGTGAGCCGTTTTCGATGTCGCGCTTGAGGGCGGTCTGGTAGGCGCGGTGTGAGGATGCGCCGTTGTCGGCGGTGAACTGGATCAGGGCGGGGTCGGCGAGGAAGGTGATGTGCTCGTTGACCGTGGTGGTGCCGTCGCCGTTGTCGGTGAAGGTGATCAGCTGGTGGGTGGTGATATTCGGGATGTCCCAGCTGTCGGAGGTGTAGTAGTGCTCGGCGGCGTGGATGCGCTGCTCGGCCTGGGTGTGGCCGGGGAATGTGATCGGCCCCATCGGGATGTCTTCCAGCGCTGTGAAATCCAGTACCTGCGCATCGCCGTCATCGCACGTGCGATGAACGATCTCATCCTTCAGGAACGGGTGGCGGCCGAGGTCGTTGTGCAGATTCGAATACACCGACCACACCTTCGGCAGTGGGGCGCTGATCGTGATCGGCAGATCGACCACCACCGAGGAGCGCGCATCGGGCTTACCCTCTTCGGCTTGATACACCGCCCAACTGGCCTGCCACTCGGCCTTGTAGCCATTTTCCGAGTCGACGCACGAGGGCGACGGCGCGGTATCCGCTTGCGCCACAGGCAATCCCACACTTGTGCACGCGACGGCCAGTGCACACCCCATCATGAACTTCACGCGGCGGACTTTACCCGTCGGTGAATGCACCGGCAGCGCGAAGGGCCGCCGGGCTCAGAGCTGCTCCGGGTGGTAATTCGATGCGACAGTGCGGGGTTCGGCGGTCAGCGGCCCTTGCGAGTGGTATTGGTCTTGCGCTTCTTGGAGTGCTGACGACCACCGGTGCGGGGATCAATGCGGTGGCGGGGGCGTTCGGGAGGTGAATCGGTCGCGGCCGCAGCGGCTTTGGCGGTCGCCGCGATGGTGGCCGGATCTGCGAGTGCGTGGCCGGAGGGGCGGCGGGCACCGGTGATCTCGGCGAGGCGGCGGTCCGCGGGGCGGACTTCAACATCGGTGACGGAAACGCCTGCGCGGCGGGCCAGATCGGCCGCTTCCTGCCGGTCGTCCGGACTGACGATGGTGACCACCGTGCCGGAGGCGCCGGCGCGCGCGGTACGGCCGGTGCGGTGCAGGTAGTCCTTCGGATCGGCCGGGGGATCGACGTGCACGACCAGTGAGACATCGTCCACGTGGATGCCGCGGGCGGCGATATCGGTGGCGACCAGCACCGGCCAGGTGCCGTCCGCGAAGGCCGCGAGGGTGCGGGTGCGCTGGTTCTGGCCCTGGCCGCCGTGCAGTGCGGCGGCCGCGATGCCGACCTCGCGCAGTTTGCGGGCGAGCTTGTCCGCACCGTGCTGGGTGCGCACGAACAAGAGGGTCCGGCCCTTGCGGGCGGCGATTTCCGTGACCACCGGCCGCTTTTCGATCCGCCGCACATGCAGCGCGTAGTGCGCGATATCGGGAAGGTCGGTATCGGTCTCCGCGACAGCGGAATTCGAGGGTGCGGGCGTATTGGGCTGAGCGACCACCGCATGACTGACGGGGGAGCGCAGGTAGCGCTGCACCAGGGCATCGATGGCCTCGTCCAGCGTCGCCGAGAACAGCAGCTTCTGCGCTTCGCCGGGAACCCGATTGAGCACCGCTGTCAGTTGCGGCAGGAAGCCGAGGTCCGCCATATGGTCGGCCTCGTCGACGGTGACGATCTGCACATCCGAAAGATTCACGGCGCGACGGCCGATCAGATCGGTCAGACGCCCGGGCGTGGCGATGAGCAGATCGACGCCGCGACCCAGCTTCTCGTCCTGCGTCTTGATCGCCAGACCACCCACGGCCGAGGCGAGCCGCAGCCCGAGCGACAGCGACGGCTCATCGAGCGCGGTCTCGATCTGCAGGGCCAACTCTCGGGTGGGCACCAGGATCAGCCCGCGCGGCCGCCGCGGTGCGGTGGGCGCACCCGAGAGCCGTACCAGCATGGGCAGACCGAAGGCGAGGGTCTTGCCGGAACCGGTTGCGGCCCGGCCCAATACGTCGTGACCAGCCAGAATGTCCGGAATAACGGCAGCCTGGATGGGGAACGGGGTGTCGATGCCGTTGCGCCGCAACGCCTGCACCAGCAGCGGCGGCAATCCGAGATCGGCAAAGCGCCGGGCGCCAGCGGCAGAGGAGGCGAACCGCGGGGCCGCGACCACCGAATCGGGAGTGGTGCTGCGCGGCTCAGGCACGGTTCAGCAACCGGGTGAGCTCCTGCAACCACGGAATAGCCACGGCCATCGTGGGCACCACGAGGATGGCGGCGGCGGCCAGATAGGCCACCGCGGCAATGCGCATATCGCCCATCGGCCCGGCCAGCCGCTGAATGCGGATCAGCGTGGTCGGCCCGCCCACCGCCATCGCGCCCTGCGGCGCAGGCGAATTGGAACAGGCGACCAGCGCACGCGCCAGCGGGGTCGGCCCGGTGACCTTCACGGCGGAGTCGTCGGCCAGCAATTCGATCAGCAATTTCACCGAATCCAGTGCGGATTTGGAGCGCACCACCCGCGGGAACGCCTCATGTGCGGCGGTGAACGCCTCCAGCACCAGGTCGTGGCGGGCTCGCAGATGCGAACGCTCATGGCTGACGATTGCGGTCAACTCCTCATGGGAAAGATTGGTCACCGTGCCCTGACTGAGCACGACGCGGCGCCGAATGCCGGGCAGGCAGTAGGCGATCGGTTCGGTGGCGGCGAGCACCCGGATATCGGCGGAATTGCGCGCCACCCCGCTCTGATCGAGCAGATCGACCAGCATGCGGTGGCGGGCCCGCCGGCGACGGGTGTGGATTCCGACGCGCACCACCGAGAAAATGAGGCGCGCGCCGACGAGCAGGGTGAGCGCGAAGACCGTGACCAGGGCCAGCCACAGCGGCAGGCCGAGCGCGGCGATCTCCTTGCTCGGGGTGGTGGTGGGCCGGCCGTGGGCTCCGGGCACCAGCAGTCGGCTGGCGATGGCGAGTCCGGAGCCGAAGGCGCTCAATACCGCGGCCAGGGCGATGGCCTGCCAGAGCACCAGCGCCGCACGCGGACTGCGATAGGGCCAGGTCGCTCGGCTGAGCAGCGCTGGAACCGGTCCCGCCAGCAACAAGGCGAGACCGGCGAAAACCGGCGCTGTTACGTCCATTCCTCAGCTCACTGCGTTGTGGGGCCTGGGCCGAGGCTGAAGCTACAAGGAGTCTTTCGGCTCCTTGCGTGCCGCCTCGGTGGCTTCGAGCTTAGCGAGTGCATCGCGCAGCGCGGCAGCCTCGTCGGCTCCGACCTGTTCCACGAAGTGCACGAGCGCCGCCCGACGGCTCCCGACTTCATCCGCCTGCTGCAGTGCGTCGAACATCAGACTGGCGACGAGTTCGTCGCGCGTATGCACCGGGGCGTACCGGTGCGCGCGATCATCACGCTGCTGGAGGACGAGATTCTTCTTCGCGAGACGCTGCAGAACGGTCATCACCGTGGTGTACGCGAGCTCGCGGCGCTGAGCGAGGGCCTCGTGCACCTGCCGCACCGTTTGGGGTTCATCGGCCGACCACAACTGGTCCATGACCGCTTTCTCGAGTTCACCAAGACCTGCCATCCCACAAGTTTACGGAGACAACGACACGAATGCGTACTACAAGTCGTCGTAACCGGTCGGTAGCTGTGTGGTATTGGTCATAGCTGGGCCGGGGAAACGGCATCCTGGCCGTCGGCGCCGTGCACATGCCTTGTGCCGATCGGCACAATCATCGGCCGGCCGGAAACCGGATCCTCGAGCACTTCGGCGCGCAGACCGAACACCTGCTGCAACAATTCGGCGGAGATGATGTCGCCGGGCCTGCCCTGCGCGACGATGCGGCCCGCGCACATGACGATGAGCCCATCGCTGTAGCGGATCGCCAGATTCAGATCGTGCAGCACCATCACGACGGTGCGGCCGAAATCGGCGTGCAGGCGGTCGACCAGATCCAGCACCTCGAGCGAATGCGCCAGATCCAGATAGGTGGTCGGCTCGTCCAGCAGCAGAATGTCGGTGCCCTGCGCGAGTGCCATGGAAATCCAGGCGCGCTGCCGCTGCCCGCCGGAGAGCTCGTCCAGCGTGCGATCCGCCAGATCGGCGATACCGGTCTGCTCCAGCGCGCGGATCACCTCCGATTCGTCATCGGCCGACCACTGCCGCAACCAGGACTGGTGCGGATGACGGCCGCGCGCAACAAGATCGGCGACGGTGAGGCCCTCGGGGGCGATCGGGGTCTGCGGCAGCATGCCGACGATGCGCGCGATATCGCGGGTCTTCATGGACGAAATGGCCTTGCCGTCCAACAGGATCCGGCCCTCGCGCGGTTTCAGCAGTCGCCCCAGCGAGCGCAGCAGGGTGGACTTGCCGCAACCGTTGGGGCCGATGACGGTGGTGATCACACCCGGTGCGATATCCAGCGACAGTCCGTCGACAATGACGCGGTCGCCGTATCCGAGGGTGATGCCGGACGCTTCCAGCCGGTGCCCGGGGGTCGAAACCTGGTGATCCGCAGCGTGTGTCACGGTCTTGCTTTCCGTTGTCACAGCGTCGCCTTCCGATTGGTGCGCACTAGCAGGTAGAGCAGGAACGGGCCGCCGATGCCCGCGGTGATCACACCGACCGGCACGTCGATGGGAAATATGGTGCGGGAGATCAGATCCGCGCCCACCACGGCGATCGCGCCGACAAGGGTGGAGGCGATGATCGGTTCCCCCGGAGTGCGCAGCAGGCGGCGCGCGATCTGCGGCGCGGCCAGGCCGACGAAGCCGAGCGGTCCGGCCGCGGCGGTGGCCAGGGCGGCGGCGATGACGGCCGCGGCAAGCAGAATCGCCTGCTGCGTCTGGATTCTCACACCCAGGATCCGGGTGGTATCGGTGCCGAACCGCAGCGCGGCGAGCGTCCTGGACGATACCGCGGCGACTGCAAGCGTGAGGGCAAGACCGATGGCGGCGGGTACCAGGGTGGACCAATCCGAACGGTCCAGCGACCCGGTGAGCCACAGCTGTGCGTGCGCCGCATCGCTGAGCGTGGCACGGGTGAGCTGCCAGCTCACCACCGACAGCAGTGCGGCATTCACGCCGATCCCGATGAGTACCAGGCGAAATCCCATCACTCCGCTGTCCCCGGTGGTGGTGCGTCCCCAAGCCAGCAGGTAGATGACGATGGCCGTCAGCAGCCCGCCCGCCAGCGCGGCGGCTGGAACGCCCAGTGCCGCAGCCACTCCGGTCGCGCTGCCGCCGGTGCCGACCATGACCGCGACGGCGCCGCAACTGGCGCCCGTGGTGATTCCGAGAATGTCCGGGCTGGCCAGTGGATTGTGCAGAATCGACTGGGTGATCGCACCGGCCAGCCCGAGCGCGGCGCCGACGACGACCGCGGTGAGTGCCCGGGGGAGTCGCGAATCCATGATGACGAATCGCTGGGCGCGCGAACCACTGCCGGTGAGAACATCCAGTACCCGGCCCAGCGGAATCTGGAAATCGCCGGTGGCGATGTCGAGTGCGAACAGGGCCAGCAGTACGGCGATCAGCACCGCGATGATGAGCAGCGCACTGATGCGGAGCACCGTCGAGAAGCCGTGCATGCGCACTGCCGGTCGTACCGCGCGCACGGTGCGGGCGGGCGGGTCGGGCGCAACCGTAGGGGGCGTCGGAACAGTCACAGGCTCACCAGCTTTCGGCGGCGTACCAGCAGAATGAAGAACGGGGCGCCGAGCGCGGCCAGGGTGAAACCGGCCTGCAGTTCGCCGGGGCGGGCGATCAATCGGCCGGTGGTGTCGGCCAGCAGCAGGACGATCGCTCCGAGTAATCCCGAATAGGGGACCAGCCAGCGGTAATCCGGTCCGGTAATGCTGCGGGCCAGGTGCGGAACGATCAGGCCGAGGAACGCGATCGGCCCGACGGCGGCCGTGGCCCCGCCCGCGAGCAGGACGACCGAGGCCAGGCCGAGTGCCCGGCTGCGCCCGAGGTTCACCCCGAGCCCGCGTGCCACATCGTCGCCGAGTCCGAGCAGATTCAGGCCCGGAGCGGCGATGAGCGCCAGTGCCGCACCGATAACAAGGAACGGGAGGACCTGCCGGAACACCGACGCATCGTGCCCGGCGACATCGCCGACCACCCAGTACCGGTAGCTGTTGAGCGCTGTTTGATCGAGCAGCACGACGACATTCGTCATGGCTTGCAGAAAGGCCGTCACGGCCGCGCCGGCCAGCACCAGGCTCAGCGGGCTGGCCTTGCCGCCGCCGAGGGCGGACACGCCGAACACGACCGCGCCTGCGATCAAAGCGCCCGCGAAGGCGAACCAAATGAACTGGGCCGGGGCGGTGAGCGCGAAGAGGTGGATGCTCAGTACGGCCAGAAAAGCTGCGCCGGCATTGATTCCGAGTAATCCCGCGTCAGCCAACGGATTTCGGGTATAGCCCTGAATGAGAGCCCCCGCCATCCCCAGTGCCAGACCGGTGATGAGCGCGAGTCCGGTTCGTGGTAACCGCAATTCGCGCACGATCTGTCCGGCAGTTCCGTCGGCGGGGCATGACAGCGGTAACCCCGCCGGACAGGTGAGTGCGTCGAATACAGCACCGAGTGGCAGTGCACGCGATCCCAGAGCGATGCTCGCGATCACGGCGCACACCAGTAGCACGGCGAGTAGGACCAGTCCGGTCAGACGTCGCCGTCTGGTGGTGGCTACGGCGGGCACGGTGACGAACCACTCCTGTTGTGTTGATTGCTCTCGTTAGCTTGGTAAGCCTAACCTACCTTTTACCTCGTTGCGTACCCACTGGCCTGATTTTCGATGAATGAGGAGGTTCGATGCTCGAACCCGTAACCGTGTGCACGCCTCGCGATTCCCGGATCGCCTTCGGCCGGGCCAGCGCCCGCCTGCGCGGTCTGCAACCGGAGCACCCGCGCGTCTATGCCGTCGCCGTCATGGCTGAACAGGGCAAACGGCGCTGGTGGCGATTGGCCGATGGAATTCGCGAGGGTCGCATCGAACTGATGTACCGCCGGCACGTCGCCGAGATGGCCCATGCCGAGATCGCCGCCGAGGTGGTGGCCACCGCGCTCATCCACGCGGTGGTCGGCCGCGTGATGGCCATGCTGGTCTCCGAGGGCCGGGCCTGGGATCCGGGCCTGGAGAATCTGTGGATCCACACCGACAACGACGGCGGAATCGACTGGGCGGGCCTGGTGGACACCACTATTCGCGTGGTGGACGGCGATCGCCTGATCGGCCAGCCGGGTGTGGTCGCGCTGCCGTGTGAACAGGCGCTGTACATATGGCTCGCGCATCGCTGCGAGCCGGGGCTGGCGCTGGTGCAGGAGGCGATGGCGCGCTGCGCCGGGCTGGGTGTGCGGCGCTTCTGGTCGCTGGTTGCGGAGTCGATTGTCGGTGCGGCGACCTATGTCCCGGCGCTGGCGGGCACGTCCTCGTCGGAGGGCGCACAACGCGGCCAGGCCATGCTGGCGGCGCTGGAGGATCGCGGTCTGCCGGTGCGCCGGACGTGCTTCGTCCGATAACCGGCCGGTGACCGTAGAAGTCACTCACAATTCACTAGACCCGCCCCATCGAGACAGAATCACTGCTTACCGTCACCGCCTATGTCGGAAGCGGACCATATCGGAGCTCGGGTTGTGGTGGAGGGACTGTCCCGCACCTACGGTGACGGGACGGGGCTGCAGCCGACCGATCTGGTGATCGAGCCCGGTGAATTCCTGTCCGTCCTCGGCCCGTCCGGCTGCGGTAAGTCCACCCTGCTGCGGCTGCTGGCCGGGCTGGACGAGCCGCAGCGGGGGCGGATCCGATTCGGTGACCAGACGGTGTGCGATACCGCGTCGGGGGTGTTCGTTCCCCCGCAGGCGCGGCGGCTGGGCATGGTGTTCCAGGATCTGGCGCTGTGGCCGCATCTGACGGCCGCCGCCAATGTCGGTTTCCCCTTGCGGGTTTCGGGCGTCGCGCGGACCGAGATCGAGACGCGGGTCGCCGATGCGCTGGCGCGGGTCGATCTCGCCGGTGCGGCGGGCAAGATGCCGCACCAGCTTTCGGGTGGTCAGCAGCAGCGGGTGGCCATCGCGCGCGCCCTGGTGGCGCGGCCCGCGCTGCTGCTGCTCGATGAGCCGCTCTCCGCGCTCGATGCCGCGCTGCGCGAGCAGCTGCGCGCCGAAATCCGTTCGCTGACCACGGAGTTGGGGGCGACGACGGTATTCGTCACCCACGATCAGGCCGAGGCGATGAGTATGTCCGATCGCATCGTGGTGATGCGGGCCGGTCGTATTCTGCAGGTCGGCCGGCCCGAGGAGCTCTACCACGGGCCCGCCGATACGTTCGTGGCCGGATTCGTCGGCACCTTCAATCCGCTGCCGAGCGGGGGAGGCGTGCGCGCCGAGCGCGTGCGAGTGCTCGCGGACGGCAACGGGACCGGGTCGGCGAATGGTGTTCTCGCGCATCGCAATGGCACTCCCGCGGAGGCCCTCACGGTGCCCGCGACCGTTCGCTCGGCCGTGTTCACCGGCGGCAACTACCACCTGCACTGTGAGGTCGCCGGAGTCGAGCGGCCCTGGATCGTCCCGCACCCCAGCGCGCACGCACCGGGCACCGAGGTGCGCCTGACGCTGGACGCCGCCGATGTCATCGTCCCGGCCTCCTGAGCTTTCGCTGTACCGCTTTTCGAAAGGAATCATTCCGATGTCTCTGTCTCGCCGCGCCTTTGCCGCGGCCGTCCTCGCCTCGGCCCTCGTGGTCGCCGGGTGTGGTTCGGCCGACGACTCCGCTCCGGCTGTCAAGCCCGCGGCGACGTGGACCGCTCCGGCCGGGCTGTCCGGGGATCTGACGCTGTACTCGGCCAATCCGCAGGAGCTCACCGACGATCTGGTGGCCGCGTTCACCAAGGCGTCCGGGGTGAAGGTGAAGACCTTCGGCGGCGAAACCGGCAAGATCACCGCGAAACTCGATGCGGAATGGCAGAACCCGCAGGCCGATGTGGTGTACCTGGCCTCCTGGACGCCGGTCGCGAAGTACGCCGCCGACGGTAGGGCGCTCGTCTACAGCCCGCAGGACGCGGACAAGATCCAGCCCGGCTGGGCCGATAAGGGTAATGCGTTCACCGGCCGCGACGGTTCGGCGCTGACCATCGTCGTGAACACCAAGGCCGCTCCTGGCACGCCGAAGGACTGGTCCGATCTCACCGCGCCCGAATACAAGGGCAAGGTGATCATGCCGGATCCGCGCGAATCCGGTACCGCCGCAGACCTGGTCACCGCCATGACCATCGCCTGGGGCAAGGACAAGACCTGGGAGCTGTTCGACAAGCTCTTCGCCAACGGCATGGTGGTGCACGGCGCCAACGGCCCGGCGCTCGACGATGTCACCGCGGGCTCGCATGCGGTGGTGTTCGGCGGTGTGGACTACTCCGCCTACGCGGCCATCGACAAGGGCGAACCGCTGCAGGTGGTTTCCCCGGCCTCCGGGACCACCATCACGCCGCGACCGGTGTTCATCGTCAAGGATTCGAAGAACCCGGCCGCCGCTAAAGCGTTGGTGGACTTCATGTTCTCCCCGCAGGGGCAGGCGATCTCCGCGGCCCGCAAGATGATTCCCGCGCGCACCGATGTGCCCGCCGCCGCCGGTACCCGCTCCTACGCCGACGTCAAGCAGCTGAACTTCACCTGGGATCAGGCCAAGGCCAGTGGTAAGGACGCGCTCGCGGAATTCACCAAGCGGTACCTCGGCTGATTGTGAGCACCGATATCGACTCCGGCGGAACCGATCTCGGCTCCGCCGGAACGAAGTCTCGATTCCGTTTCGGCGCAGGGGTTTACGCTCTGCTGGCGTTGCTGCTCGTGGCGGTGGCGGCGCCGCTGATCGCCATGCTGATCCGGGCCGTCACCGGGTACAACGGCGACCCGTCGGCGCTCGGGCAGCTGCTGCAACCGGCGAACCTGCGGATCGTCGGCAATACGGTGCTGCTGGGCGTGCTGGTGGTCGTCATCTCGACCGCCATGGCGGCGCCGCTGGCGTTTCTCATGTCGTGGACTCGGCTGCGGCGGCATCGTTGGATCGATATCGCGGTCATGGTGCCGTTCCTGACGCCGCCGTATGTGGCGGCCATGGCGTGGCTGGATTTCACGCGCATCAATGGGCTGGGGGAGCGGTGGCTCGGAACGTCCGGTGGCGCTCTGGTGCGGTCGGTGGTGGAGTCGCCGGTCGGCATGGCCGCGATCATGTCGTGCGAGATCTTCACGTTCCTGTATCTGCTGCTGCGTAATCGCCTCGATGCGGTGCCGGCCTCGCTCGACGAGATGGCCGCGGTCGCCGGGGCCTCGGCCGGGCAGCGGTTCCGGCTGGTGCTCGCGCCGCTGCTGAGCCCTACCTACGCGCTCGGCGCGCTGATCGTATTCATCCGGGCCGCAGGGGAATTCGGTACTCCCGTCACGCTCGGCAACCGGATCGGGTTCCCGGTCCTGGTGTCGGAGATCTACGGCAATGTCACCATCGACCCGCTGAATTTCCCTCGGGCCGCGGCGTTTTCGACCGTATTGCTCACCATGGGCATGACGGTCTGGGGTCTGCAGCAGTGGATGAGCCGGCGGGAAGTGCCGTTCGGCGGCCGGGTGGCGCGCCGGACCCGGGTCGATACCGGCTGGTGGACGGTGCCCGGCTGGGTCTGGATCGGGCTGGTGCTGCTGATATCGGTGCTGGTGCCGTACATTTCGATCATTCTCGGTGCGATGACCGTGCTGCGGTCCAAGCCGCCGTCGATGGACAATCTCACCTTCGACTATTTCGCGCGGGTGCTGCGACCGGGTCGCGGGCTGGATGCGCTGCAGAACAGCATCACGCTGGCGCTCATCGCCGCCACGGTGGCGACGGTGCTGGCGGTGGCGTGCGCCATGGTGATCGCCCGGCGGCGGGGCGCCGAAACGCGAGCTCGGACCACAGCGCGGCGTGGCATCGATCTGCTCGGCATCGCCCCCGACACCGTGCCGACCATCGTGCTGGTGATCGGGTTCATCTTCCTGTGGAATGCGCCCTGGCTGCCGTTCACGCCGTACAACACTCGCGCCATGGCGGTGCTCGCCTATGTCGTCATCACCCTGCCGGTGGTGCTGCAGAACGTGAAGGTGGCCTACGCGGCGGTCGACGACAAGTTCCTCGAGGCGGCAGCCGCGTCCGGCGCCACCGCGTGGCAGACCCTGTGGCGCATTACGGTTCCGCTGCTCATGCCCGGCATCGTGGCGGGCTGGCTGCTGGCATTTCTGCTCGGGGTGCGCGAGGTTGTCGCCTCCTCCATGGTGCGGCCCGCTTCGCTGCAGTTGCTGTCGCCGTGGATTCTCGGCCAGTTCGATCAGGGTCACCGCGCCGAGGCCATGGCCATGACCGTGATTGGCGTCCTCGGTTCCACGGTGGTGCTGGTCCTCCTGGAGTGGTGGCGAAACCGTATGAGTGAGAACCGATCCCGATGATCCGTCTCGCGCACCTGGCCGATCTGCACCTGGGTGCGCGATTGCGTGCGGTGCCCGAGTATCCGGGCTGCCCGCCGATCGACCCGGTGCAGATCGCCTACGACGCCTTCGACGCCCTGCTTCGTCACATACTCGATGGCCGCTACGAAGGCGTGCTCATCGCGGGCGACCTCTTCGACCGCCACGAGGCGACTCCGCGCGCCTTGAACGCGGCTAATGCGGCGTTGGCCGATCTACACGATGCGGGCATCCCGGTAGCCCTCATCTGGGGCAATCACGATGCCGAATCCCCACTGCCCGAACAACTTCGACCACCGCCCAGCTGCTGGGTGGCTCCGATCGAGGCGTCGGCCACGCACCGCTGGCCGGACATCGGCATCGCGGTGCACGGCCAATCCATCGGTGACCCCGACGAACTGCGCGACCTTGCCGCCGATTACCCGGAACCTGCCGAAGGCTGGACCAATATCGGGCTGCTGCACACCAGCCTGACCGGCGGTAGCAGCCGTCGTCCTTGTGCGCCGACAACGCTCGCCACGCTGACCGGCTACGACTACTGGGCCCTGGGCCACGTACATCGCCGACTACAGCTCACCGGCAACCCGGCGGTGGCGTATGCCGGAAACCCCTACCCGGCCCGAAAGACCGAATACGGCCCACGCGGATTCCTCGAATTCCGTCCGGCCGAACCCGCCACGGCAATTCCGATCGACACCTCGCCCGTAGTCCGTGAAATCCTCACCGCCGAAACCGAATCCGATATCTGGAAACGATTCGCCGACTACGTCCCGAACAACCGCACCGTCATCTGGACGCTTTCCGGTCCGCCCGAACTTCTCGATTCCGCCCGGGAAGCCGCCCGTCACTACCCCGGATTCGCCGTCGCGGACGGCCGAGCGAAGAACATGCCCGGTTAGGTCCCTGATCGTCGGTACTGTGCGGGTATGGGTTCGCCTGCCGCTCGTAGTCCGATCATCACCAGCCACCCGATTGTCGACGCCGTCCTGGACCGCTACCGCCCGCAACTGGGCGATGAATACGACGCCTACCGCAACCACGTGCTGCGCGGGTTCAACTACCAACTGCGACTACTCGGCGGCGACTCGCTCCCCGACTCGGCCGCCCTCGCCTGGGCGATCCACGACCTGGGTGTCTGGACAGCGAAAACAATGGACTACCTCGAGCCCTCGGCAGCCCTGGCAGACGAGTTCATCGACAAGTTCGCTATCCCCGACCCCGACCTCGTGCACCGAATGGTCATGGACCACCACCGCATTCGCCCGGTACAGGAAGACCGCCTCGTCGAAACCTTCCGCATCGCCGACCTCGTAGACGCCAGTCGCGGCCTGCTCCGAAACCAAATCCCCCGCACTACAGTGCATTCCGTCGTAGCCGAACTACCCTACGAACACTTCCACCGAATCGTGCTCACCGGCATCATCCGTCACACAGCACGCCACCCACTCCATCCCGCACCGATGCTGCGCTGGTAGTCGCTGGAGCGCGGCTGCGCAGTAGTGTCTGGAAGCTATCGCGGTCCCGGTGCGCCGAGAGGAAGTCAACCCATGAAAGCCGTCGTGTTCTACGAATCCGCAGACGATCTCGCCGACAAGGCCCCTCAGCATTTCGCCGCGCACGTGGCCCAATACCAGCCCTACATCGACCGCGGCGACCTCCTCATGATCGGAACCTTCGCCGACCCCCAGCAAAACGGCTCCATGGCCATCTTCACAACCCGCGAGGCCGCCGAACAATTCGTAGCGAACGACCCCTTCGTCCTGCACGGCGTCGTCAAGAGCTACCGCATCCTGGACTGGAACGAGGCCCTCGCCGAGTAGCTCCGTGCCTCTCGTGTGACCGATTGTGCCGATCGTTTGCTGAGCCCTATACGCCCGCGTCGACAGCGCGGATCGTTCATGGTCCACGAACCTTCCAATAGCAGTGTGTTTGCTCGTGGTAGGTCGAGTTCAATCGACGAAGGATTACTCGTGTCAGCGCTACGACAAGGCATTTTGGTCGCCGCAGCCATCGCTGCGGGCGTGGTACAGATTTCAGCCTGCGGATCGGCGACAGAACCTTCGTCCGCGACGCGGACGAGCATTGTCGCAGCGGTAACTACTGCGGTTCATGTCATGAGCCCGCTGTCCACCACGGCGACGCCGAACAGCACTACAGCTACCACAGAAACTCTCCTCACGACATTCGCTCCAGCGCTCCGGCAGCCCGAAATCACCACCGTGCCAGAGGTTCCGCTCCCGCCCGCGCCACCACCGGCAGTCGTGCCGACAACGGATACGCCCTCGGCGTACTACAGCAGTTGCGCGGAGGCGAGGCGAGCCGGCGTCGCCCCTCTGCGCAGAGGTGACCCTGGCTATCGGCCGGGGCTCGATCGCGATGGGGACGGCATCGCATGCGAGAAATGAGCCCCACCTTCATGGTGACCCCGGCTGTTTCACAGGCGCCGCCGCAGAGGACTTGCTTTGTTAGGTAAGCCTGACCTACACTCGGAACCGGCGTTGGGACCGAGTGAGTGTTCCGGAGGGCTGCCGCGAACCCCCGGTCCATTGCCGCGGCGGGTTCCCCTACCAAGGGGAGCCCGCCGCTTCGTATTCCGAGCACGCATGCGCAACTGGGTGATCGTGAGCCCAGCCGTCACCGCTCACTTCTTGATTCGGTACTCCGCGTGCGGTGTCGCCAAGCTCCACACGCGATCACGGACACGGCGGCAGTACCCACTGATTCTCGGGTCTTTGGTGACGGCAAACCCTCCCAGGGTTTCGTCTGGCCGGAATGCCGTGAATGCCACGGTGTTGTCGTCGAACAGCCACCAATCATCTGCGGTCAACTCGTCAGGATCGATCACATGGCGTGGCAGCCAGCGGATTTCCTCGCCGGAGTCGACGTTGCTTCCGGTTGTGGCGTAGAGGAATCGCGTGTAGTCGGTGTGGGGTTCGGTGACCACTCGGACACGCTGCACTGCCTGCCCCGATTCCGTGACCTCACGAACGAGGTCGTCCCAGTGCAACCACTCGGGGTCATATTCGAACTCGCCGGTTTCGAGGAACTTCGCCAGCGCTTCGGCTTCGTCGGTAACCGCGTAGCTGTCCTGAACCTCCAGATGAAAAGCGCGCCTACATCGCCTGAGCAGCTGTTCTTGTTCGTCAGCAGTGAGTAGATACATCGTCCGGGCGGACTCCTTTCCATCCGATACCTCGACAGTCCGTTCCTCGGTTGGCGGATCAATTGGCTCTGGAGTCGAGGATCTTGCGGACGAGTTCTCTCGCTACCTCGCCGTAAGAAGCTTGCTCGGCGAGTCTGGCGAAGGTCTTTTCATAAAGTCTGCTTCGGTGAGCGAGTGCGCCCCGCTCTCGATTCGGGAAACCTTCGACGCTGACCACCCGGCTTGTTCAGCGAGTTGATAGGCGCCTAGGTGTGCCGCGAACCGGAGGTCACGGAGTCGAGCCCCCAGATCGCGGCGACCTTTGCGAACATCTGTCACGTCACGTAGTCGTTGTGTCGAATAGCCTTACCCCAAAGCTGATCACGCAGTTGGGCACAGTGGCCGGCGATGGCCGGATCATCGCTCGCAACCCATCCCGGCAAAGCGGTGCCATCCTGCTCGAAGACAGTCCACGCGACGGTGCGGTCATCGAACAACCACCAATCATCATCGGGTAGCCCAGAGGGTGCATCAGCCCGGGGGAGCCAACGTATGTCCTCACCGGCAGCGAGACTGCCTGGGGTAGTGGACAACGCGAATCGAACGTAGTCGGTGTGGGGTTCGCTGACTACGCGGACACGTTGCACCGCCGTGCCTGTGGTGGTGACCTTCCCAACTAGGGTGTACCACTGAGCTGTAAACGCCGGGTCGAGCGTCTCTCCGGCCAGGAACCGTTGTAGCGCTTCGGCTTCCCCGGGTACATCGGTGTAGTCATCCCGCACCTCCAGGTGGAATGCGCGTTGATGATTGCCGAGGGCCGCAGCTAGTTCATCGAACCCCATTCGGCGCATCAGGCCTCCGTTCTGCGGTCACGGACACTTCTACGACGGTTTCGTGGGCTGGTGGCCGCACCTGATCCAGAGCTTCGATATCGGTGACCGAATCTCCGGTGAGGGTGAAAGTGCCGTGCCCACTGTCGTACAGGGTGGCACCGAGGCAAGTACCCGGCTGTACAAACCTGATCAGCCGGTGTGGAATCTCGATGGTGTCGGGTTGGCCGGTTCGCCATCCCTGAACGAGATAGTTATCTCGATCGCTGCGGTACAAGGTGGGAGATTGTCCGTTGACGGAGTCTCCGCCGAGTCGTTCGAGCTTCATGGGAGCTTTCCCCTACAGGGGCTGTAATGCGTTGGAAGCCAACATGTATCGGGTACTTGCGCAGTGATGTGTCGGGGATGGCGCACATGTGGGATCAGACCCGAATCCGGAGGCTTGCAACGCGTCTCGGGTATGACTTCGCGGACATGGTGATCTATGACCCGAGGTTCGGTCGGCCACCATTGGCGCGACTGCGGGCGCAAGCCAGCCGGTTGGATGCCGAGGCGGTCATAGTTCCTACCCCGGAGCACTTCGAGGGTGGGGAGATACCGAGGGCGCTGGTGCAGCAACTCGACGTCATTACCGTGGACCCTGAAGAGACCTATGCGCGGCGCGAGATGCTGAGCAACTCATAGGGGCTACCGGCGGCTGAGTAGTCCCGTTCCGCACCCTGAGATTCCCCGGACTCGCTCTGCCGGTCGCCGCGAATAGGGGGCTGGTTAAGCTCCAATGTATGAGTGCTGATGAGCATGTGACCACGGGTGTTGACGACTTCTCGTCGCTCAAGTCCATGGCTGATGTGACGCCCGAGCTGATGAACAAATTCAGTGAGGGCTTCTTCACCGATACGTTCGGGTTGAAGCTCACCGAGATGACCCCGGATCAGGTGACCGCGGAGTGGGTCGTCACCCCGCAGCAGTTTCAGCCGGCGGGGATTGTGAACGGTGGCGTGTACTGCACGGTTATCGAGACGCTGGCGAGCATCGCGGGCAGTGTGTGGCTCGGCGATCGAGGGACCGTGGTCGGGGTCAACAACAACACCGACTTCCTGCGTGCGGTGCGCGAGGGCGTGCTGCGCGGTGTGGCCACGCCGGTGCATCGGGGTCGCTCGCAGCAATTGTGGGTCGTGGTCATTACCGACGAGCAGGATCGCACGGTCGCGCGCGGCCAGGTTCGGTTGCAGAACCTCAGTCCGCAGGGCTGATTCGGCCGCAGCTCTCAGTTGCTTCTCAGTCGCTGTGGGCAGCATGGAGGTATGCGCAATTCTGGTGCTCGCGGCATGCGCTCGTGAGTAGAACCGTCCCACACCGTCCGGTGGTCGCCGGGCTCGGGAACGCACCGGAATCCGATCCGCTCCCGCAGATGCCGTCGGCCCGCTCGGTCTCGCTGCGCTGGCGGGTCATGCTGCTGGCCGCATCGGTGGTGACGGTCGCGGTCGCCTTCACCTCCATTGCCGCCTATGCGATGGTGGCGCGCTCGCTGTACGCGGATGTGGATTCGCAATTGCGGACGCGGGCCTCGGTCATGATCGCCAACAATGTCGACAGCATGAACTATCTGGAGGCGCTCACCCTCGGGAGCTTGTTCTCGAACGATATCGGTGTCGCACTGATCTATCCGGACAGCAAGTCCGAGGGATATGTGATCGGGCAGGATGCCGCACCGCCGATCGGCAGCCAGGAGCTGGCGGTGGCACACGGGGATATCGCCTACTCGCTGCGCACCGTCGGCAATCAGCGGGTGCTCGCGGAGCGCACGCATTCAGGCTCCACGCTGGTGATCTCGCAGCGGCTGCAACCCACCCAGCGGGTGCTGGATCGACTGGCGTGGTTGCTGTTCGTGGTCGGCGGCTGCGGAGTCCTGCTCGCCGCCGCTGCCGGAACTGCGGTGGGCCGCACCGGATTGCGGCCTATTGCCCGGCTGACCGCGGCGACCGAGCGGGTGGCTCGCACCGATGACCTCACGCCCATCCCGGTGACCGGCGATGATGAACTCGCCAGGCTCACTGAGAGTTTCAACACGATGCTCCGTGCGCTCACCGAATCTCGGGAGCGGCAAAGCCGTTTGGTGGCCGATGCCGGCCATGAGCTGAAGACGCCGCTGACCTCATTGCGTACGAATATGGAACTGCTGATCGCCTCGTCGCGTCCGGGTGCCCCGAGCATTCCGGACGAGGACATGATCGAGTTGCGCTCGGATGTGATGGCGCAGATCGAGGAATTGTCCACGCTGGTGGGCGATCTGGTGGACCTCGCTCGCGAGGACGCCCCGGACACCGTCTACGAACAGGTCGACATCAGCGAAGCGGTGGACCGCGCCTTGGAACGCGTACGCAGACGCCGCGCCGGAATCGACTTCAGCGTCGAACTGCGGCCCTGGCTGGCCTACGGGCACGAGGCCAGTCTCGAGCGCGCCATCATCAATGTCCTCGACAATGCGGCCAAGTGGAGCCCCGAGGGCGAACAGGTGCGGGTCGGCATGCGCGAGAACGACTCGGGCCTGATGGAGCTGATCGTCGACGATGCGGGCCCGGGCATTCCCGCCGCCGAGCGTGAACTGGTCTTCGAACGGTTCTATCGGGCGACGACCTCGCGCTCGATGCCCGGTTCGGGTTTGGGGCTGGCGATCGTCAAGCAGGTGGTCATGAACCACGGCGGCACCATCGCGGTCGAGGCCTCCGACCGGGGCGGGACGGTGCTGCGCATTGTGCTCCCGGGCGAACGCGGCACGCCCGCGGTGTACGAAACATCGAGGTAATACGGCTCGTGCCAGAATGTGCGACGACCCGCCCGCAACCTCGGTGAGGAGCCCGAATGCGACTGTCGCCGCACGAGCAGGAACGCCTGCTCCTGAGTTATGCGGCCGAGCTGGCTCGGCGACGGCAGGGCCGCGGGCTCAAGCTGAATCACCCCGAGTCGATCGCGCTCATTGTCGATCATGTGCTCGAGGGAGCGCGCGACGGCCGGACCGTCGCCGAGCTCATGGCCTCCGGGCGGACCGTGCTCACGCGCGCCGACGTCATGGACGGCGTGCCGGAGATGATTCACGACGTCCAGGTCGAGGCCACGTTCCCGGACGGCACCAAGCTCGTCACCGTCCACAATCCGATCGGCTGATACACCGTGATTCCTGGTGAATACCTCTGTGCCGAGGGCACGATCGAGCTCAATGCCGGAGCCGAACGCATCGAACTCGACGTCGTGAATACCGGCGACCGCCCGGTCCAGGTCGGCAGCCATGTGCACTTCCCGCAGTCGAACTCGGCCCTGGACTTCGATCGCGACGCCGCGCACGGCCGCCGCCTCGATATTCCGGCCGGCACCGCGGTGCGCTTCGAACCCGGTCTGGGCCAGCGGGTTTCGCTGGTCCCGCTGGGCGGCAATCGTGAAGTGCACGGAATCAGCCTGACTCCTCCCGGAAAGCTGGATGCCTGATGGCCGAACTCTCCCGCGCCCGGTACGCCGAACTCTTCGGCCCCACCACCGGCGATCGGATTCGCCTGGCGGACACCGATCTGCTCATCGAGATCACCGAAGACCGCAGTGGCGGACCGGGACTCGCCGGTGACGAGGCGGTCTTCGGCGGCGGCAAGGTGCTGCGCGAATCCATGGGCCAGGCGCGGGCGACCCGCGCCGAGGGGACTCCCGATACCGTCATCACCGGTGCGGTGATCGTCGATCACTGGGGAATCATCAAGGCCGACATCGGTATTCGGGACGGGCGCATTTGCGCGATCGGCAAGGCCGGTAACCCCGACACCATGACCGGGGTGCATCCGGATCTGGTGGTCGGGCCCTCGACGGAGATCATCGCGGGCAACGGGCGCATCGTCACCGCGGGCGCCATCGACTGTCACGTGCACTTCATCTGCCCGCAGCTGCTGGAAGAGGCGATGGGCGGCGGCATCACCACCCTCGTCGGCGGTGGCACCGGTCCGGCCGAGGGCTCCAAGGCCACCACTGTCACGCCGGGCGCCTGGCATCTGGGCCGCATGCTCGAGGCCACCGACGGATGGCCGATGAACATTGTGCTGCTGGGCAAGGGCAATACCGTGCGCCAGGAAGCCATGTGGGAGCAATTGCGCAGCGGCGCAGCGGGTTTCAAGCTGCACGAGGACTGGGGGACCACCCCGGCGGCCATCGACGCCTGCCTCACTGTGGCGGATGCCTCGGGTGTGCAGGTGGCACTGCACTCGGACACCTTGAACGAGGCCGGATTCGTCGAGGACACCCTGGCCGCCATTCGCGGCCGGGCCATCCACTCCTATCACACCGAGGGTGCGGGCGGCGGGCACGCGCCCGACATCATCACTGTCGCAGCGCATCTCAATGTGCTGCCCAGCTCCACCAATCCGACGCGGCCGCATACGGTCAATACCCTCGACGAGCATCTGGACATGCTCATGGTGTGCCATCACCTGAGCCCGTCCATTCCGGAGGATCTGGCCTTCGCGGAGAGCCGGATTCGGCCCTCCACCATCGCGGCGGAGGATCTGCTGCACGATATGGGCGCGATCTCCATGATCGGCAGCGACTCCCAGGCCATGGGCCGCATCGGCGAGGTGGTCATGCGCACCTGGCAGACCGCGCACGTGATGAAGCGGCGTCGCGGCGCGCTGCCGGGAGACGGTGCGGCGGACAATAATCGGGTGCAGCGGTATATCGCGAAGTACACCATCTGCCCGGCGGTCGCCCACGGTCTCGATCACGAGATCGGGTCGGTCGAGGTCGGCAAGCTGGCCGATCTGGTGCTGTGGGAACCGGCGTTCTTCGGGGTGCGCCCGCACGCGGTGCTCAAGGGCGGCATGATCGCCTGGGCCGCCATGGGTGACGCGAACGCCTCCATTCCGACTCCGCAGCCGGTGCTGCCGCGACCCATGTTCGGCGCATCGCCCGCGGTGGCGGCGGGGACCTCGTTGCACTTCGTGTCCGAGCAGGCCATCGAGGACGGACTCGCCGATCGGCTCCGGGTCAATCGGAAGCTGGTGCCGGTGGCCAATGTTCGCAAGCGGACCAAGGCGCATATGCCGCGCAATGACGCCATGCCGCGCATCGAGGTCGATCCCGACACCTTCACCGTGCGCATCGACGGCGAGGTGTGGGCGGAGGAGCCGGCCACGGAACTGCCGATGGCGCAGCGCTACTTCCTGTTCTGAGTCACCCGATCACACCGAATTAAAGGGAGGCCACCCGCGCTGCGCGGGTGGCAGACTGGCCGGTATGACGACATCAGACTGGGCCGAAGTTGATCGTTATCTGGTGGACACCCTGGTGGGAGACGGGGATTCGGCGACCTTCGCCGCGAATGCGGCCGCCGGGCTGCCCGCCATCGATGTATCACCGCCGCAGGGCAAGTTCCTGTACTTGATCGCCAAGTCCGCGCGGGCGCAGCGGGTGCTCGAGATCGGCACGCTCGGCGGGTACAGCACCACGTGGCTGGCGCGGGCCGTGGGCAAGCAGGGGCAGGTGCTGACCCTGGAGTACGAGCCCAAACATGCCGAGGTGGCGCGGGCGAATCTGGATCGCTCCGGGGTGGGGGACCGGGTCGAGATCCGGGTCGGCGCCGCGCTGGACAGTCTGCCGGTGCTGGTCGAGGAGCACCCGGAGCCGTTCGACCTGGTGTTCATCGATGCCGACAAGGTCAATAACGCGAACTATGTGCAGTGGGCATTGCGGCTGACCAAGCCGGGTTCGGTCATCATCGTCGACAATGTGGTCCGCAATGGCGGCATCGCGAATGCGGATTCGCCGGATGCGGCCGTGCGAGCCAGCCGCGAGGTCATCGAATTGCTCGATGCCGAACCGCGATTGGAAGCCACCGTGCTGCAGACCGTCGGCGGTAAGGGCTGGGACGGATTCGCCTATGCCCTCGTGACCGACGGCGAGTAATCACTCCCGCGCGCCCGGCCCGCCGTCGGGATGCGCGGCGAGATCCTCCCAGAAGTCGACGTACGCCTGCTCGTGGCCGATGCCCAGCCGCAGGATGCGCGCCCGCGATACCGCCCGTTCGCTGTCCTCCGGATCGATCTCCGCCTGTAGTTTCCGGTAGAGATCGAGCCAGCGGCGGTGTTCGGCGGCCTGCTTGTGTGCCAGTGCGACAACGTCTCCGGGACCGCCGAGATCGGCGAAGAAGAGCTTCACCTGCGCCGGATCCCGGGTCTCGGGCGGCGGTGCGCTGGGATCGGCCAGCCAGCGGGTCAATTCGGCGCGGCCGGCGTCGGTCAGATGGAAGACCCGCCGACGCCGGCCGCCGGTCTCGGCTTCCTCGTGCAGCAATCCCTGCTCGGCCAGCCGCGGCGGGATGCGATACAACTGAGCATGCGGGATCGGCCAGAAGTATTCGACGCTCTCCTCGATCCGGGCCTTGAGCTCGTACGGGGTGAGCGGCCCGTGCCTGGCGATCAATCCCAGCACTATGTGGTCCTGGTGGCCGACCTCCGTCATACCGCAGCTCCTTCGCTCGCCCCATTGACACCGTATCGCTGAGACTATAGCTTAAGTGCTGCGAGACCGTATCAAAGAGACTATTGAGGAGTGTGGATGCGCGACTTCGGCATCGAGCTGTACGACCGGTGGACCGATCTGTGGAACGGCGAGCTGTCCGCCGAGGAGATCATGGCCCCGGAATTCACCCTGCGTTACGCCCAGCCCGGCGCGACCGTCTACGACGATATTCACGATGCGAAAGCCTTTGCCGCGCAGATCGACACCTTCCGCGCGCAGCTTCCCGGCGTGCGATTCGCACCGCAGGGTCCCGGCGTCGTCGACATGGACGACACCCGAACGGGATTGGTAGCCCGGCCCTACGGTGTGCAGTTCACCGGTCGCGATGGCACACTCACCGAGCTCAGCGGCACCGACATTCTGCGCGCCGAGAACGGCCGAATCGTCGAGGTCTGGTCGGTATCGGGCGGTCTGGTCGGGCGCAGCTTCTACTGAGCACGCGGTACCGCCGGTCGAATACGTGAATCGGGCGCGGACAATGGACCGCATGGCGAAGCATCGCAAACCCCAGCCGATTCCCGCGGCCTGCCCCTGCGGGCTACCCGCGAACTATGTGGATTGCTGCGGCCGTCTGCACCGCGGTGAGGCGCAGGCGAAGACCGCCGAACAGCTGATGCGCTCGCGTTTCAGCGCCTTCGCGGTCCGCGACGAGGCATATCTGCTGCGCAGCTGGGACCCCGGCACGCGCCCCGCCGATGTCGACTTCGATCCCGGAATGCTCTGGGAGCGACTGGAAATCCTCGAGGCCACCGGCGGCGGACCGTTCCACACCGAAGGCACCGTCGAATTCCGCGCCCACTACCGATCCCACGGCACCCCGGGCGACCTCCACGAAAACAGCCGCTTCCGCCGCGACGGCGGCGCCTGGGTCTACCTCGACGGCATCATCGAGAACTGAGCTATGGCGGGGGCGGTTGCGTGCGTTCGATCGGCGCACAGGCGGTGCGCGCTTGCAGCGTGTGCAAACTTGCGGCGAATGTCGCCCATCGGTGTTCATTCGATGCTGCGGCGCTGGATGTTTCGGGGTGTGGCGCTACCGCCGGGCGCGGGATTCGAAGCCGTCGCAGAGGGCGCTGAGGCCGGAGTCGAGGAGGGCTTGGGGGTCCAGTAGGTCGTCGCCGCCGGTGCCGTGGAGTTCGATGAGCGCGGGCGGTGCGGGCCAGCGGGGTTCGCCTTCGAGGAGGGCGGTGAGGCCGGAGGATTCTTCGGGTTCGCTGTCACGGCCTATGAGCAGGCGGGCGCTGACGTGTTGCAGTGCTACCCCGGCGATATAGCTCCAGACGGACAGGGACATGCGGGTGGCTTCGCGGGTGCTGACGCCGAGTTCGTTGAATCCTTCGACGAGCCAGTTCAATACGAGCAGGCTGTTCTCGCCGAAGTTGTAGCGCGGGACCGCGAAGGTGAACAGGACCCAGGGGTGTTCGCGGTACAGCCGCCAATCCACCTCGGCGGCGATGCGCACGCGATCTCGCCAGGTCCAGTCCTGTCCCTCGGCCGAGGGGTAGGGGTTGCGGCGGGACACCTCGTCGGTCATGGCGGCCAGCAGTGCGTCTTTATTGGGGACGTGGCGGTAGAGCGACATGGCTCCCGCGCCCATGCTGTCGGCAATGCGGCGCATGGACAGGGCATCGATTCCGGACTCGTCGGCCAGGGTGATGGCGGCGTCGACGATGGCGGCCCGGGTGAGCTTGGCCTCGGTCATCGGACGAATTATTTCCTTTCACGCACCGGTATGCGTACACTGTACTCTGACCGTGCGTACGACGTACGCGCACACGTTCTGCAAAGACTTCATTCGAATCGAAATCAGCTGAGGATAGGTGATGACCCGCACTCTCGCGCGCCCTGACGCGACGACTTCGCGCCGCGCCTGGTTCGGACTGGCGGTACTGCTGCTGCCGGTACTGCTGGTGTCCATGGACATGTCGGTGCTGTACCTGGCCATGCCCACGCTGACCGAGGCGCTGGATCCGTCCGCGACTCAGCAGCTCTGGATTCTCGATATCTACGGCTTCATGATCGCCGGTCTGCTCATCACCATGGGCAATCTGGGCGACCGGATCGGCCG
Source organism: Nocardia sp. NPDC006630 (assembly GCF_040611495.1). Lineage (NCBI taxonomy): Bacteria > Bacillati > Actinomycetota > Actinomycetes > Mycobacteriales > Nocardiaceae > Nocardia > Nocardia sp. NPDC006630. The sequence goes on along the minus strand of NZ_JBEXOK010000003.1, from coordinate 487,830 downwards.
GCGCAATATTCTGCTCATCGGTGCGACCGTCTTCGGACTGGCCTCGGTGCTCGCGGCGTTCGCGCCGAGCGCCTCGGTGCTGATCGCGGCGCGGGCGCTCATGGGTGTCGGCGGTGCGACGCTGCTGCCCTCCAGTCTTGCCTTGATCTCCACCATGTTCCCCGACGTGCGGGCGCGCGCCACCGCCATCGGCGTCTGGACCGCATTCTTCGCGGGCGGCTCGGCGGTCGGCCCGATCATCGGCGGCGTACTGCTGCACCACTTCTCGTGGGGTTCGGTCTTCCTGATCAATACGCCGGTGCTGGTGGTCCTGCTGGTCTTCGGGCCGCTGCTGCTGCCCGAGCATCGCGCGGCGGGTCGCGGGCCACTGGATCTGCCGAGCGTGGGCCTGTCCATCGGCGGCATTCTGCCCATCGTCTTCGCCATCAAGCACTGTGCGGCCGAGGGATTCGATCTTCCGGTGGTCGGCATCGGACTCATCGGTGTCCTGCTGCTCATCGCCTTCGTGCGCAGGCAGCGGCATCTCACCGAACCGCTCCTGGATCTGAGCCTGTTCCGCAACGGCTTGTTCTCGGTGGCCATCGGGTCCAGCACGATCGGCATGCTCGCCCTCGCCGGTATGAGCTATCTGACCAGCGTCTACCTGCAGTCGGTCACCGGCCGCGACGCGCTCGGCGCTGCGCTGCTGGGTATTCCGATGGCCGTGGTGGTCTTCGTCTGCTCGGTGAGCGGTGCGCGGGTCGGGCGCCGGCTGGGCATCCGGACCGCCTTCGTGCTGGCGCTGGGCCTGGCCGCGCTGGGCAATCTCATGCTGCTCGGTGTCGGCGTGGACGGTGGTATCGGCTGGTATGTGGCCGGAACCGTGGTGGCCGGTGCCGGTTTCGGTATGGCGTTCACGCTGGTGTCGGAGGTGGCGGTGGCTGCGGTGCCGCCCGAGCGCGCCGGATCCGCGGTGGGCATCTCCGAGACCAGTTTCGAACTCGGCAACGGTCTGGGCCTGGCACTGCTGGGTTCGCTTGCGGCACTGGTCTTCCGGTCCGGCGGTGACTTCGGGCCGACGCTGGGGGACACCCTGACCCATGCCGATGGCGACACCGCGCTGATCGATTCGGCCCGGGACTCCTTCGTGCACGGCATGCATGTGGCCACCACAGCCGGCGCAGTGCTGCTGGCCGGTATGGCGGTGATCGCCGTGCTCAGCGGTCGAAAATCGCGCTCGTGAAGTCGGACGTCCGGTATCGGAAGTGCCTCGCGCCCTGGGTATTTCCACTCAACCCCAGTTATGGACCGGTCGGGCGGTTACAGTCGAGGCGTGGGTGAGAACTCGACGCCGGAGCCCGACGATCAGGCCGGTTCGAACGGCCGTCCCCTCGCGGAACGGGTCGCGACCAGGCTCTTCTATCCGACCACCCGACCCCGCGACAAGGCCCTGCGCGATGCGGTCGCCGGCCGCGTGGTGCTGGTGACCGGGGCATCACACGGTATCGGCAAGGCTTCGGCGAAGAAGCTGGCCGCGGGCGGCGCGACCGTACTGCTGGTCGCGCGCACGCTCGACGATCTCGAACAGGTGGCCGCCGAGATTCGTGAGGAGGGTGGGACGGCGCATGTCTATCAGGCTGATCTCACCGAGATGGATGCCGTCGACGAGCTGGGTCGCGATCTGCTCGCCGAGCACGGTCACATCGATGTGGTGATCAATAACGCGGGCAAGTCGATTCGCCGTCCGATCGACGAATCCTACGATCGCTTCCACGATTTCACGCGCACCATCGATATCAATTATCTCGGCCCGGTGCGCCTGCTGCTGGCTCTGCTCCCGAGCATGCGGGAACGCCGGGAGGGGCACATCGTCAATATCTCGACCTGGGGAATCCGCATGCCACCGGCGCCGCGCTGGGCTGCGTACGGCGCCTCGAAGGCCGCCTTCGATATCTGGCTTCGCACCGTGGCCACGGAGATCGCGGTCGACAATGTCACCACGACGTCCATCTATATGCCCCTGGTCCACACCCGGATGAGCGCACCCACCGACTTCTCCGGCGTCCCCGGTCTCACCGCGGACGAAGCCGCGGACCTGGTGTGCCATGCCGTCGTTTCACGTCCTCCGGAAATCTCCCCGTGGTGGACGGGCCCTGTGCAGGCGTGGAGCGATCTGCGGCGCGGTGCGGCGCAGCGCTTGATGGAACGCGGTTTCCGCCGCTGAATTCTGGCCCCGAGTGGTTTTCGGGCGCACCGATATCGCGTCAGGATCGGACGTAGTCGAATGACCGGGCGTTCTGGTCGAGTGAGGTGAATGCGGTGACTTGGGAACCGGGGGCGGCGCAGGCGAATGTCATGCTTTTCACCGCTGCGGTGGCCGCCCGGGCGTCGGCGGAACCATTGTCCGACATGCGCATGGCGGCGGTGAATCCGCCCGTGGGGATTATCGCGTAGATGCCGGAGCCATTCCCGTGTCGATCGCTGCGGAAGGTTATGCCGCCCGCGCCGTCGAATTGCAGCACATTGAACGCGCCTTCTTGCGCGGTGAACTCGCCTTTGACGTCGCTGAGGTCGGTGCCGCATCCCCCGGTGGCGGTGCTCGCGGGCGCGCTGCAGGTCAGCGCGGCGCAAGCGCCGATCGCCAGTACCACGAGCGCGGCGGTTCTCGAACCAGGTCCAGCCGTCATGCCGTTCCCTTCCCGGTCAAGATATCGCCATTCACTGAACCTCACGGACGTTCGAGTTCCCGTGCGACACGCCGGGAGACTGCCGAAAACCTTTCATTGCCACGTCAGCGGCGTGTTCGAGTGAAAAGGGCTTGTTCCGCCGGTCTGCGGCCTTGTACCGCAACGGAATTCATTGCTCCCACAGCGAATTGATCCATTCGTGACATTCCGTGCAGGTGTCGGTTCCCTCGAATTGTGTTGAGCTGGTTGTACGGTCGTACCCCATGACGCAAAAGCAGCTCATCGGCCGGCTTGTCGCAGCGTTCGCGTGTGCCGCCGTGGTCACATTGAACCCCTCTGCCGCATGGAGCTCCGGTGACGTAGGAGCTCCGCCCCCCGCCGCCGGTCCCGGCGGTTCCAACCACGGATCCACCCCCGCCGGCGGTGGTGCCGAACACCCGGTCCCCGCCCCCGAACGTATCGTCCCCGTACCCCCGCCGTCGGGCGGCCTGCTCTGCCCCACCCCCTAAACCTGATCACAACCTGCCGGTCCTTCGGAGAGCTGCGCTCCGTCCGTTTGCTGGATTATGCACTCGCTCAGCAGGATTCGATGTGGCATCCTCGAGTGCCTGATCGCAAGACCCGATGCCCGGCCCAGTGATCTGGGCTGGGCATTTCTTGATTCAGGAGTGCCGATCGGCGGGGCTACCGGCTCTCGGCGACTTCGACGATGAACGGCAGGAACGCTGACCAGTCCCCGGAGGCGAAGGTCAGGGCTGGGCCGGTCGGGTTCGTCGAGTCGCGGATGCCGACCCTGCCCTCGTCCAGCCAGGCCACTTCGACGCACTGGCCGCCTGATTCGCTGTGGCTGCTTTTGAACCAGTGCGCTCCGGGCAGGTCAGTAATCACGTTCGTGCTCCTTCGCTACCCGGCGCAGTAGGTCTCGAGTGTCGTTCTCGCTCAGGCACGAATCTCGAATGCCGGAGGCGAGTTCATCGTAGCGCTGGATTTCGTCGGGCTTCTCGAGGTAGACGTCGCTGCTGGGTCCGCCCTCGAGATAGACGATGGGCGGCTCGACCGGTTTGCCGCGACTGTCGATGCCGAAGTCGAGGAGGACGAATTGGCCGTGCAGAATGCCCCAGGTGAGGCCGGCGTCGTAGGGGTGGATGCGGATGGAGACGGTGGGAAGTTTGCCGATTTCGGCGAGGTGGCGTAGCTGGGTCGCCATGACTTTGCGGTTGCCGATGACTCGGTGCAGCGCGGATTCGTGCAGGAGCACTTCGATGCCGAGCCGCCCGGATCTGCGGGTGACTATGTGCTGTCGCCGCATTCGCACTTCGACGCGGCGTTCGATGTCCTCGGATGTGCCGTCACGGTAGAACGCGCCGATCAAAGCCCTTGCGTAGTCGCGGGTTTGGAGTAGTCCGGGCACCTGTTCGTGATAGAAGACCAGGTGTCGCGCCGAGGCCTCGAGTCCGATGTACATATTGAATTCATTGCTGAACAACCCGCCGAAGGCGTGATACCAGCTCTTCGATCTGGCCTGTTCGGCGAGTTCGATCGCCTGGGTGCTGTCCGCCGGATCCACACCGTAGACCTCGCACAATGCCCGCACATCCTGCTTCTGAATGCGTTGATTGCGCCCGGCCTCCAGCCGCTGCAGTGCCGATTTCGACAGATCCGCGAGCTTGGCCGCCACCTCGATCGTCAGCCCGTCCTTTTCCCGTTCCTCGCGTAGCAGGCGGCCGAGTTGCCGTCGGGGGAGTGTTGATGCCGCCCCGTCGTCATCGTCATTGCTGGTCATCGGTTCTACCTTCGGTCTGCGGACTCGAATCAACCGTGTTCAGTCAGTGATTCCGTTGTACCGCGTACGTGGGTCGGGTCGTGGGTGAATGGGCGGATTCTCCCCGGGATCCCATTTTCGCTGAATTCGCAAGGGTGCCAATGGTGTGCTGGTTCCACCGCACTTGCCCGAATCACGGGAGGTTCCAACGATGTTCGGCTCCGAGATGGACAGCACGAGCGAGGTCGAAGTTCGTGTGCTTTGTGAAGTGATCGAGGCGGTCGACGGGTGGCTGCGGGAGTACGAGCGGGCCGGGCGGCCGGTCAACGCACCGCGGGCGCAGGTGTACGCCAGTGTTATCCACGCTGTTCTGGCCAGTGCCCGGGCCGGGGGCTACTACGGGCCCGGGAGTCTGGCGAGCGCCCCGCTGCTGGACGCGATCCTCGCGGGCCCCGAGATAAATTCCTGGGACGATGCGGTCCTGGCCGTGCTCATGCCGAGCGTCGAGAGCCGGGAGGTCGTGGAGGGCACGATCTGAAAGATCAAGGGTGACAAGCTCGCTGCGTACGAATCGGATCGGTCGCGCCTGTCGGGGGCCATGGGTAGCATGTGCGGCGAACGGGTCGGCGGGGCGTTTTCGATCACTGCATCACAGTGGCCACCGCGATCCTGGGGAGGAGAGTGGGGGCGCTGTGGTGACTAGTGAGCTGCACGACCGGGCGGCGACCGGGGACGCCGCCGCCATGCACGATCTCGGTTATGCCTTGGAGAAGGCGGATCCGCCCGATCTGATCGAAGCGTCGGAATGGTACGAGCGGGCGGCGGCGGGCGGTCATCGCTGTGCCATGAACGATCTCGGCAGGCTGGCCGAGAACAAGAGCCCGCGCGATGTGCGGGCGGCGCGCGAATGGTACGAAAGAGCTGCCGCGGCAGGTCATGTCGATGCGTACTTCCGGCTCGGCTTTCTGCTCGCGGAGCTCGTCGAACCACCCGACCGGATCGCCTCGCTCGAGTGGTACATCAAGGCCGCCGAAAACGGCAGTAACACAGCCATGTACAACCTCGGCCAGATCTACAACTACTCGGTCGATCCGCCGGATTTCGCAGCAGCGCGGCGCTGGTACGAGCAGGCCGCGGCGGCCGGGTACACCGATGCGCTGTTCAAGCTCGCGTACATGCTCGCCGAACGCGTGAATCCGCCGGACTATCGCGGCGCCCGGCAGTGGTACGAGAAGGCCGCCGAAAACGGCAGTGCCGCAGCCATGTACAACATCGGCCAGCTCCACCGGTACAACCTGGAGCCGCACGATATCGCCACCGCCCGCACCTGGTACGAGAAGGCCGCCGCGAGTGGTCATGCGGACGCGCCGTTCGCGCTCGGGGTGCTCGCCGAGGCCGACGGCGATCTGGGCGGCGCGGTCATCTGGTACGAAAAGGCCGCGGCCGCAGGGCAGGCCGGCGCGATGAACAATCTCGGCACGCTGTTCCAGAGCAAGCTGGCGACGCCCAATCTGCCCGCCGCCATCGAATGGTATGAGCGCGCCGCCGTGGCCGGGGACCCGAATGCGCGCAGCAATCTCGCGCGCATACCCGGAACCGCCGCTGCCACAGCGGAACCCAGGCCCGAACTCGTGCGCACCGTACTGCCGGAGCGCATCGCGCGCGCGGTGAGCCCGGAGGCGCCGGCGGGCGCCTCGGCCACCTCGGTCGGCGTGGCAGCGGTGCTGGAGGCCTTCGTGGACGATGCGGCATACGGGCGCAACCCCTTCCGGCTTGCGGGGCTGCGCACGGACGCCGATTCACGCAAACTTCGCAATCGTGTCACCGAGATCGAGGCGGCCGAACGGCTCGGTGCGCCGCTGGCGCGTACGGGAGTATTGCCGGTGACGCCGCTGCCGGATCCGGCCGATGTGAAATCCGCGCTCAACCGCCTGCGCGAACCGGTGAATCGTCTTGTGCAGGAACTGTTCTGGTTCTGGCCCGCCGACGGCGCCGATCCCGCAATGGATTTGCTTGCCCAGGGCGATAGCGTCGGCGCGGAACGCATCTGGGTGGCTCAGGCGGACGGCGACGGCATCGCGGCGCACAATCTCGCGGTCCTGCGGCACGTCCAGGCGCTGGAGACATCGCGCGGTCGGGCACCCGAAACCTGGCTGGATGCGCTGACCGCCTGGGATGCCGCACTCGGCGATGCCGCACTGTGGCAGCGCCTGCGCGCCCGTGCCGCGCGCATCGACGATCGCAGGCTGGGTGAGCTGGTGCTCGCCGAACTACGACAGGCGGTTCCGGTCGCGCTCTTGCGCATCCACACCGAGCTGATCGTGCGTGCCGCGGACGACAACAGCTCCGCGATCGCCGATGTCCATCTCGAAGTGCTCGATCAGTTCGCCACGCAGACGGCCCGGTATCCGAGCATTTTCGGCGCCGCGGTGATCGGCGATGCCCGCGATGCCGCCGTCCGGAAGCTGGCCGCCCGCCTGAAGTCGATCACCGATGAGGCGTTCGATACCGGTGTGAAGCGGCCGGGGGAAGCCAATGCCACGGCGCACCGCATGCTCGATCGCGCCCGCGTTCCCCTGCAGGTGATCGACCGGCTGCGCCCACCACCCGATCCGGTCGGCGCGGGCGCCCACGACGATCTGGTGCAGACCGCGATCTCCTGCGATATCAAGTATTTCAACGAGACCAAGGACGCCGCGGCGAGCGAAGCCCTGCTCGAGCGGCTCGGCCCGGTGGCGACCACGACGGCGACCCGGTCGCGGATGGCTGCCGAATGGGGCAGCACCGCGATGTCCCGCATTGCGGAGTTGATCAGCATCGCGCGCCGCGCCCTCGAGGTGAACGAGGGTTCCGGTGCGCAGACCGCGCGCGACCTGCTCGATCGGACCCGGCTGCCGCTCGCCCGGGTCCGCGCCGTCCACGGTCCCGACGGTGAGCAGACGGCGAAGTGGCAGGACGCGGTCGCCCGTACCGCCACCTCGTGCACGGTGGCGTACTTCAACAAGTCGAGTGATCTCGATACCGCCGAGCAATTGCTGACCCGGATCCGGCTGCTGCCGCGGGGCCGGGATGCGACCGAGTTCGTGCAGGAGCAGTACGCCGCACTCGGCCGAATTCGGCAGCAGCGCACTGCGGCTGCCCAATTGGAGAACAACTGCTGGTATTGCAAGACCAGGCCGAAGGCGGCCGACGGTCATATCCGGGTCGGCCTGCATCGCGATGTGCAGCACACCGTCAACGGCAAGAAGTGGCGGGCGCTGCATATCGATGTGCCCCGGTGCGCTGTCTGCAAGGAGGAGCACCGCCCCGCGGAGCAGCAGCGGACGACCACCGGCGCGATATGCGCACTCTCGTGGCTGGTGGCGTTCTTCGGGCTGCTCATCGGTCTCGGTGCGCACCCGGTGTTGATCGTCGGCGGTATCGCCCTGGTGGTCGCCGTGATTTCGTCGATCATGCTGGGTTCGATGGACAAAGGGGTGCGGGAACACACCATGCGGTTCCCGCACATTACGGACCTGATCGAGCAGGGGTGGAAAAAAGGCGAGCGGCCGGCGTAGCCGTCGCCCGACAGTGGGAGATGTTCATGGACGGCAAGGATTTCCGGCCGGTACTGGTGGAATTGGCGACGGGGGTGTGGCGGCTGCAGGGCAAGCTGGCCGCTGATTATCCGGTTGCCGGGGAGGATCCGGCGAAACTGCTGAGATCGGTGACGCGGCAATTGGAATCGATGGCCGATGCGCTCTCCGATGCGGGTGTGCAGGTGCAGTCACACACCGGAGAACCGTTCGATCCCGGCCAATCGGTGCAGGTGGTCGCCTTCGCACCCTCGGAGTCGGTGGCTCGCGAGACCGTCGTCGAAACCATCACGCCCACGGTGTATCTCGACGGCCACATCGTGCAGATGGGTCAGATCATCGTGGCCACACCGGACACCGGCACGACACACGACATCTCGGAGGACAATCAATAATGGGCCGATCGACGGTTGATTTCGGAATCGATCTGGGCACCACCAACAGTGCCGTCGCCGTATTGCGCGGCGTCGACGCCGATGTGATCAAGAACAATGAGGATTCCGACACCACCCCGTCGGCGGTGTGGATCGATCGCCGCGATCAGCTGCGGGTGGGGCGCGCGGCGAAAGAGCGCAGTGAATCCGATCCGGACAATACTGCCGCCGAGTTCAAGCTGCGCATGGGTACGGCGCGCGAATCGGTGAGCTTCGCGGCCAGTGGGCGCGGGTTGAGTCCGGTGCAGCTGTCCGCGGAAGTGCTCAAATCGCTGCGGGCCGATGTGCGGCAGCGCCTGGGCGAGGATATCGAGGCCGCGGTGGTGACGGTGCCCGCCGCCTTCGATATGAGTGCCTGCGATGCGACACGTGCGGCCGCAGAGGCTGCGGGACTACGGTTTTCGCCGCTGCTGCAGGAGCCGACCGCCGCCGCGCTGGCCTACGGCTTCCAGTCCGCGGACGAGGACGCCCGCTGGCTGGTCTACGACCTCGGCGGCGGCACCTTCGATGCCGCTGTCATCCAACTGCGGGACGGCGAATTCACGGTCCTCAACCATCGCGGCGACAACTACCTCGGTGGCAAGCTGATCGACTGGCGGATTGTCGAGGAGCTGCTGATTCCGGCGGTTCGCGACGAGTTCGGGTTCACCGATCTGGCCCGGGGGTCGGCGCGCTGGCGGGCCGTGGTCAATAAGCTCAAGCTCAATGCCGAGAAGGCGAAAATCCAGCTGTCGCGGTCGAATTCGGCCGATATCGAGATCGAACTGGATGATGGCGACGGGCGCCGGGTCGAGTTCTACTACGAAATGCTGCGTGCGGATGTGGAGCGGTTGACCGAACCGCTGATTACCCGATCGGTGAACCTGTGCCGAAAGGCTGTGGAGGAGGCCCATCTCGGGCCGGGCGATATCAGCAAGCTGATCCTGGTCGGTGGCCCGACGCTGTCGCCGTATCTGCGTGAACACCTCGGCGACGAGCGGCGCGGATTGCGTATTCCGCTCGACTTCAGTCAGGATCCGCTGACCGTGGTCGCGCGTGGTGCCGCGATCTTCGCTGGGACGCAGCGTATTCCGCAGACGTCGGCGCCGGTTGCCGCGCCCGGCGGCTTCACCGTGCAGCTCGAATACCAGCCCGTCGGGCCCGACCGTGAGCCACTGGTCGTCGGCCGGATCGCCGCTGCCAACGGTGATGTGCCGAGTGGTCTCACCATCGAGGCGGTCAATGCCCAGGCGCGGCCGCCGTGGCGCAGTGGCAAGGTGGCCGTGGGTGAGAACGGGGTGTTCAGCACCACTCTGTGGGCGGATACCGGGCGCGCCAATACTTTTGAGCTCGAGCTCACCGATTATGCGGGGGACCGGCGGGCGCTCGAGCCCGCCACGCTGAACTACACGGTCGGCGCTGTGGAGACCCAGCCGCCGCTGATCCACACCATCAGTGTCGGGCTGTCGGACAATTCGACCGTGCGCCTGATCGAGCGCAATACGCCGCTGCCTGCCCGCGCCCGCAAACGCCTGCGCACCTCGGTGGCGATTCATCGCGGCGCCGCGAAGACCGGATTCATTCGAATCCCCGTGGTGGAGGGCGAACATGCGCGCGCCGACCGCAATCGCACCATCGGCTGCCTGGATATCACCGCCGATCAGATCGAACGCAGTGTGCCCGAGGGCAGTGAGATCGAACTGACCCTGGAGATCGACGCCTCACGCATCATGGTCGCCCGCGCGTACCTGCCGTATCTCGATGCCGAATTCGAGAACGTCATCGACCTGCACACCGAAACCCTCCCGGATGCCGGCGATCTGCGCCGGCACACCGAGCAGGAGCTGCGGCGGCTGGAGGAGGTCCGGCAGAAGCACGCCAAGGTCGGCAACCCGACCTCCGGGCTGCTGCTGGAACGTCTCGAAGAGGAGAAGACCGCCAGCGACACGCAGCAGCTCGTCGCCGCCGCGGCCACCGATCCCGATGCCGCGGTCGCCGCCGAGCAGCGCCTGCGCGATCTGCGCGCGGCCATCGACGAGGCCGAAGACGAACTCATGTGGCCGAGTCTTGTTGCCAGAGCGAAGGAAATGCTCGGCTACGTCCGCCCCCGCGTGGACGAGGCCGGTGATGAGGTCTACCGCCGTGAATTCGATCAGCACGAGGTCGCCATCCGCCAGGCCATCGACAGCCGCGCCCCCGACCTGCTCCGCCAGCGCACCTCGGAACTGCTGGGCCTGTGGCGCCGCCTGCTCGACCGCACCGGCGAACTTCAGGTCATCATCTTCGAACGCTTCTGCGCAGACCGCCACACCATGACCGACCTGGTCCTGGCCGACGACCTGATCACCCAGGGCCACACCGCCGTCCGCGCCAACGACCTCCCCCAACTCCGCACCATCAACACCCGCCTCCGCCACCTCATGGAAGAACCCCCCGCCGACCCCGACCCCTTCAGCACCATCCGCGGCGCCTGACGGCCGGTCGTTCCAGCCGCCAGCCTGCTACCTGGACCAAGGTTGAGGTCAAGCGTCCGCTAGGGGCGGCTTAGGATCGAGCGATGCGAAATCCGGAGGTGTGTCGATGAGTCTGGCCATGCTGCTCACCCTGGCTGATTCCCGGCTGCCCATCGGCGGCCACGTGCATTCCGGCGGCGTGGAGGAGGCGGTGTCCTCCGGGGTGGTCCGCGATGTGGCGACGGTGGAGCTGTATCTGCGCCGGCGCATCCGCACCTCGGGAGCGGTGGCGGCATCGCTCGCCGCGGCGGTGTGTGCGGGCACCCTGGAACCCGCCCGTGCCGAGCTGGAGGCGGATGCGCGAACCCCGTCACCCAGCGCGCGCACCGCCTCCCGCGCACAGGGGCGTGGCCTGCTCCGACTGGCGAAACAGGTCTGGCCGCAGGGCGATTGGACCGGAGTCGGCGCCCGCCCGCATCTGTCGACGGTATTCGGGGTGGTCGGCGTGGTTTCCGGGTCCGCGCCGGAGGAGATCGCGGGGGTTGTCGTCTACACGACCATGACGGGCGCGGCGACGGCCGCGCAGCGTTTGCTCGCGCTAGATCCGGCCGCGGTCGCCGCGTGCACCATCCGACTCGCCGAGGTCTGTGATCGCACCGCACAGGAGGCGACGAAGGCGATGATATCCCTCTCGGACCCACTCCAGGACGTGCTGGCCGAACGCCATATCAAGCGGGATATGCCCCTGTTCGCGTCCTGACCAGCGGATCGAGGGCAGGTAACAAGCCTTTTACGTGCATCGGCCAGGATGACTGCGGAAAGGAGCACATATGCCACCCCACCTCATCGACGGTGAACCGCACGATCATCACCACGACCGGCCCAAGCGGGCGCGCACACCCGGGGAGCCGGTGCGCATCGGCATCGGCGGACCGGTCGGTTCGGGTAAGACCGCGCTCGTGGCGGCACTGTGCCGGCAGCTGCGCGACGAGCTGTCCCTGGCCGTACTGACCAACGACATCTACACCACCGAGGATGCCGACTTCCTGCGCCGGCACGCGGTGCTCGCGGATGAGCGCATCACCGCGGTGCAGACCGGCGGTTGCCCGCACACCGCGATTCGTGATGACATCACCGCGAACCTGGACGCCATCGACGATCTCGTCGAGGCGAATCCGCCCCTGGACCTGATCCTGGTGGAGTCCGGCGGCGACAATCTCACCGCCACCTTCTCCTCCGGCCTGATCGACGCACAGATCTTCGTGGTGGACGTGGCCGGCGGCGATAAGGTCCCGCGCAAGGGCGGCCCGGGCGTCACCTTCTCGGACCTGCTAGTCATCAACAAGACCGACCTCGCCCCCATGGTGGGCGCGGATCTGGCTGTCATGGACCGCGATTCGACCAAAGTGCGTGAGGGACGGCCGTTCGTCTTCACCTCACTCACCGAGGACCCGGCCGCCACACCGGTACTGACCTGGGTGCGCGAACAGCTGCGCCTGGCCGCCGAGCAGGATGCGACGGCCGGTGCCGCACACTCGCACTGAGCTGCGTGCCGCACGGCCGATTGAGCTGCGTGCCGTGCGACTGACTGAGCCGCCTCTCGCGGGGCCGACCGAGCTGCAACTCGCGGGGCCAACCGAGCTGCGCGCCACACGGGTCGGCCATGGGCACTGAGCCGGTGCGATATGCGCACTGAGCTGCGAATCACCGCCGTCGCCGGGACCTTGCCGCAGATTCACGCGGTCGGCGGTCTGGCGGCGCGCCGCACCGGAGTCGATACCGTGCACCTGATCGGTACGGCCGCAACGCCATTGGGCGGTGACGAGCTGGATATTCGGATCACGGTCGGCGCGGGTGCGCGCCTGCTGGTGCGCTCGGTGGCGGCCACGATTGCGCTCCCGGGCCGTCAGACCCGGAAATCGCTGGCGCACTGGCACTTCGAGGTGGCGGCGGGCGGGGAGCTGGATTTCGATCCCGAGCCGACCGTGGTCGCCGGAGGGGCCGAACACGAGACGCTCACCACGGTGCGGTTGGAAGAGGGTGCGAGACTGCGGCTTCGGGAGCGCGTGCAGATCGGTCGCACGGGTGAAGACCACGGTTTCTGGTCCGGGGAATTGCGCGCCGATATCGGCGATCTGCCACTCCTGCGGCACCGCCTGGATCTCGGTGCGGACGCCGCGACCGATGACGCGCTGACCGGCCCGCGAGCACTGGAGAGCGTGCTGACCTATCCGGATGACCGCCCGGCGGAGACCACCGGGATGAATGCGGCGCTGCTGCCGCTCGCGGCGGGCGGAACCCTGTTCACCCGCACCGCAATTGCCCTGCGCGTGTAGGACATTCAGCAACACGGCGGGAACCGGACCTCGCGCCCGGTTCCCGCCGTGTGTATCAATCTGCTGCAAAAAGCTTGTCGCCGAGCGTAATCAGTCGCCGACGACCCGAGGCGGTGCGTTGTACGCATTCACCGCGCCGACCATGGCACCCACCACGGCGCCGGCCGCGGCTGCGGGTACCTCGATGACCGCCGCACCCGCGGCAGCACCGAGCGCCGGACCGGCGACGAGGCCGACCGGGAACAGCGGAAGTCCGACCACCAGGCCGAGTGCGGCGCCGACGGTCGCCGAGGTGAGCGCGATGGGCACGGCCGATCCGGCTCCTGCCATCGCTCCCATGGCCGCGGTGCCGACGGTCTGGCCGGCAATGCGGTCGGAACGGCTGCGCTCCATGCCGATCGAATCGAGGAAGGTGGCGAGATTCGCCTCGGTCGTGGCGGCCTGGTCATTGATCTGGATCGCCTGTTCGCTGTCCATCCCGGCCGGGATGTCGAACGAGGAGTCGCCGAACCGGAACTTGCCCGGGAGCGGCGCGATCGGCGGCACGGCGGCCACGGGGACGGGTGCGTGCAGCACGCCGACCGGGGCCAGATAGCTCTTGTCCGGGGCCTGACGCGACCACTGGATGGAGCTCTTGGTGTCACCTGGGATGTGCATGCCCTCGTAAGGGCTGACATTGGGAGCATCCGCCGCCGGCCACTGCTTGGACGTATCGTCGTGTGCCGTCACCGAATTGGATGTCTCCGGTGCGGCATTGGCGGTACCCGTTCCGACGATCGCCAAGACTAGCGGAACGGCACCCGCTGCAACTACGGTGCCGACCTTGGTGCGATGCGGGTTGAGTGCTCTGTGCTTACCTGCGGCCATTCGCGTCCTTTCCTCCGAGGGTGAACATCGACGCCCAGCATTCGGACCCGTCGGTCAACTGGATTGGTCGGTGAACGGAGTCGCGTAGAACGTCCGCATTGCCGAAAGTTAGCTAACTGCTTGGTAGTTCACGAAAACGGGGCCGGAATCCCAGTTGATGGATTCCGGCCCCGACAAATCGATCATTACTCGGCGGTTGCTACTCCGGGAGCCGCCGCATCCGCCGCCGGCGCGGTCGCGGGAGCCAGCACACCGTTCACCGCACCCACCGCCGCACCGACCGTGGCGCCGAGGGTCGCCGCGGGCACCGCGATGAGCGACAGCGCCGCACTCGCGCCGATGGCCGGGCCGACAACCCACCCGGCCGGAGCGAAGGGCGTGCCCGCCATACCCCCGATGACGCCGCCCAGCACTCCGCCGGCGACCTCCGCGGGCGCGGCGACGCCCACACCCACCGCCGCACCCACGGCAGCGGTGCCGACGGTCTGCGCGGCGATCCGGTCCGAACGGCTCGGCTCGAAGCCGGCCGAATCGAGGGTGCGCGCGAGATTCGCCTCGGTCCGGGCCGAGTAGTCATTGACCTGTGCGGCCTGCTCGGGTGTCAGGAAGGCCGGGATATCGATTTGCGTATCGCCGAAGCGCAGCTTGCCCTCCGGGGCTGCGATCGGGGCGACGTCGGCCGCGAGCGACGGGTCGGGCATGTGCAGACCCTGCACATCGACCGCCGCCACCGGGCCGTTCGGGATATCGCGCACCCCGGTGGCGGAGTTGCGGCCGACCCGCACCAGCGGTGCGGGCACGCCCGCCGCGTCGACCAGGGGGTCGGCCGCGTCCGTCACCGGGTCGATGACCGGTGCGGCTTCGGACGACCCGCCGTCGGCCGGGGCGCCCACGGGTGCCGCGGCGGTCTCGGCCCACGGCCGCGCGCCTTCCGACACCATCGGGGGCACCGGCACATTGAGCTGGCCGAAGGGGGAGTCGAGGACGAGTCCGGGCTGTGCGGGGGTCGTGGGCTGGTTCTCGATCACGGCGGACGGATTGTCGTCGCCGGCAACCGGATCCGCCGCAGCGGTTCCGGCGGTGGCGAGAGCGGCGACGAGGGGGAGTGCTCCCGCGAGGGCGAGGGACCCGATACGGCGGCGATGCGAGGAAACCTGATCAGCCGGTTGGCGTTTGCCCATGGATGACCTTTCTGAACGAATGTCGACGGACGTCGGACATTCGGATCCGGTCGGCGTGCCGGATTGGTCGGGTCATGGGCCCTTGACGGTGTGGTCAGCCGGCGCGGGTCTCCGTGGCCGGGGCCGCCTTGGCGTTCGCCGCGGATTTGCCGCCGCCGGAAGCGGATTCGCCGCCGATCTGCTTGTGCAGTTCGCGCGCTTCGTCCGGATCATCCAGTGCTTCGAGTGCGAGCCGGGCGAACACCCACTGCTCGGTGGCGGCCATCTGCCCGCGGTGGCGGCCCAGGAAGGAGGTGAACCACTCCAGCACCGTCACGAAGCGGCTGCGGAAACCGACCAGGTACCACAGGTGCAGCGCCAGCCACGCGAGCCAGGCGAAGAAGCCGCTGAACTCCAGCTTGCCCACCTGGGCGACCGCGTAGAAGCGCGAGACGGTGGCCATCGAGCCCTTGTCGAAGTACTTGAACGGCTTGCGCTCCTCGGGCTTGTGCCCGGCAATGCCGTCCTTGATGGCCTTCGCCGCGTACGTACCGCCCTGGATCGCACCCTGCGCCTGCCCGGGCACACCCGGTACGGACATCAGATCGCCGACCACGAAGACGTTCGGGTAGCCCTTGATGGTGAGATCCGGTTCGACGATCACGCGTCCGGCACGGTCGACCTCGGTGCCCTCGGAGTGTTCGGCCAGGATCTTGCCGAGGCCGCTGGCCTGCACACCGGCCGACCACACCTTGCAGGCGGATTCGATGCGCCGGGTGCCGTCGCCGTCCTTGATGGTGACGCCGCGCGCGTCGACATTGGTGACGATGGCGTTGAGCTGGATCTCCACGCCCATCTTCTCCAGCCGCTGATGCGCCTTGCCGCCGAGCTTCGGGCCCATCGGGGCCAGCACCGCGCCCGCGCCCTCGACGAGAATGACGCGCGCGTCGCGGGTGTCGATATTGCGGAAGGTGCCGTCCAGCGTGCGGTCCGCGAGTTCGGCTATCTGCCCGGCCAATTCGACGCCGGTGGGTCCCGCGCCGACGACCACGAAGGTCATGAATCGGTCGCGCGTCTCCTGGTCCTTGGCGAGCTCGGCCTCCTCGAAGGAGCCGAGAATGCGCGCGCGCAATTCGAGGGCATCGTCGATGGTCTTCATACCGGGCGCGTAGGTGGCGAACTGATCGTTGCCGAAGTACGACTGCTGCGCGCCGGCGGCGACGATGATGCTGTCGAACGGGGTGACGGTGTCCTGGTTCAGCAGCCGCGAGGTGACGGTGCCGCCCTTCACGTCGATGTCGTTGACATCGCCCATGATGACCCGCACGTTCTGCTGTTTGCGCAGCACGATGCGGGTGGCGGGCGCGATCTCACCGACCGACAGGATGCCGGTCGCCACCTGGTACAGCAGCGGCTGGAACAGGTGGGTGGAGGTTTTGGAGATGAGCGTGATGTCGACGTCGGCCTTCCGCAGGTGCTTGCAAGCGAAGAGGCCGCCGAACCCGGACCCGATCACCACCACGCGGTGGCGCTGTGCGACGGAATTATCGGCGTTCATCTAGTCCCTGCTCCTAGCCAGACGGTGAAACCCAGACGTGAAACTACGACACTTCACGTCCAAGGGTAGTGGGGCGTGAGGTTCGACGACGAATCAGGATCATTCGGAAACCGACTTAAAGGACATCAGGTCTGAAAATACAATACGAAGGGGAGTTCGGGGCGCCAAGACATGCGCGCTCGGCGCCCGCGAACAACCCGCTGGCTCAGCGCCCCGCGAACAACAGCTGCGCGACGTGCGTGGTGGTCTCGGACCCGTCGGTGTAACTCCCGTCCGGGCCCTGCTCGGTCATGATGGCCAGGGTGTAGCGCTCGCCCGGCCCGGCGAAGCCGACCGAATTGACGACCCAGCCGCCCTGCTCATCGGACCAGCCGTTCTTCAGACCCGGCTGCATGGCCGCGCCCGCGCCCCAGACGCCCCAGTGCTGATTGGTGTCGACCTTGCGCATGCGGTCCACCAGGTAGGCCCGGTCGTCCGGATTCATATGGTTC
The DNA here is from genome assembly GCF_040611495.1 of Nocardia sp. NPDC006630. Classification (NCBI taxonomy): domain Bacteria; kingdom Bacillati; phylum Actinomycetota; class Actinomycetes; order Mycobacteriales; family Nocardiaceae; genus Nocardia; species Nocardia sp. NPDC006630. The sequence goes on along the minus strand of NZ_JBEXOK010000003.1, from coordinate 470,549 downwards.
AGGACGTTGTCCATGAGCCGATCGAGATCGCCGGGGGTGCACTGCTGGAAGCCCCAGTCCGGGAAGAGCTTGACCTGCTCCAGCGAGGTGGTGGGCGGCAGCGGGGTGAGCCCGCTCATGCCGTTGGCGCGGAACGCGTTGTTGAAGGACATGCGATCGACGCCGGCGAATTTGTTCCAGAGGATGTCGGCGTCCGCGTCATTGGAGGTTGCCAGCATGCCCTCCATGGTGGCGCGATCGTCGGGACCCAGCGTGATGGCGCCCACACGGGCGCGATTCAGCAGATCCTCCGCGATTGCGAGTTTGATGGTGGACGCGGTCCAGAACATGGTGTCCGCGTTGCCATTCCGGTACATGCCACCCGAGACGCGGTCACGCATCACATATCCGGTGACGCCGGGCCGGCCGGCGAGATAGTTGTCGACCGCGGCTATTCGATTGCTCATATCGCAGTCGAATCCCTGCAGGCAGCCCTGCATGAGGACCGGTTTGGCACCGGCGGAGGGGATGAATGCCGGCGCGGCGGGAATCAGTGCCGCGGCGGCGAGGAGGCAGGTGGAGGCGGCCACGCGGGAGCGCCGGGCCTTCGGGGAACGCACGGAGGGAAACAATAGACACCGCAATGCCTGTTTTGCACGTCTTGAGCTGGTTTGCCCCGTGTGCTATCGAAATGCCGCTGTCACAGGGGGTTTCGTTGTCCGATTCGGCGAGTCCGCTGCTGGAGCCCTGGCGCGCATGCGCTTTCGCTGCGGCGCGCCCGGATTCGAGACTCGCCCGAATCGCTCAGCGGAATGCGGCGGTGAGTTCTTCGGTGCGGCGGCTGTTGAGGCGATAGCAGTGTTCGAACGCCTCGGTGTGGCGATCGCGCGCCCAGCTCTGCAGCACGACGCTGCGACCGTAGTACCGGGAATTCACCAGCTCCCAGCGTTCTCCGACCCGCCGGACGGTGAACCCGCGTCTCGGGATCATGGGAATCACAGACGCAGACATCGCGCAACCAGCCTTTCGTGATGGACCAACGATCTCCCCGAAATGCACTGTCGCATACCACACTAGAAATTCGGAGTGGCGCGCCCTAGCAAATCACGGGCGTGTGGTGGGTGTCACGCGGCCGACCGTGGAGCCAGATGATTGCATATCGTTCGCTGGCTGTATAAACACAGGTCGTGCACATTCATCGTGCGGAGCGTGCTGACACGCTTGCCGACGCGCTCGCCGGGCTGCTCGCGGATCCGCTCGGCGATCCGTTCACCCCGGAAGTGGTCGCTGTCCCCGCCAAGGGCGTCGAGCGCTGGCTGCAGCAGCGGCTGGGCGTGGTGCTCGGCAGCGCCGCGCACGCCGACGGCGTGGCGGCCAATATCGATTTCGCCGATCCGGCCGCACTGGTGGCCCGGGTACTGGCGGAGGCGACCGGACTGATTCCCGACGAGGATCCGTGGGCGCCCGAGCGGGTGGTGTGGACCTTGCTGCCGGTGCTCGACGCCGCGCTGACCGAACCGTGGAGCGCGGTGCTGGCCCGCCATCTCGGCAACGGTGATGCGGGCGGGCATCGGGTGGGCCGGCGGTATGCGACGGCGGCGCGCATTGCCGAACTCTTCGGCGGGTATGCGATGCAGCGCCCGGCCATGATCACGGACTGGGCGGCCGGTTCCGATACCGACGGCGCGGGCCACCAGCTGCCGCCCGATCTGCTGTGGCAGCCCATGCTGTGGCGGCGACTGCGGGCGGCGGTCGGTACGCCGAGCCCGGCCGAACGACTCGACGCGGCCTGCGCGCGACTGCGGGCCGAGCCGGATGCGGTCTCGCTGCCGGAACGGATTTCGCTCTTCGGCGTGACCCGATTGACCACCGATCAATTGCAGGTGCTGTCCGCCCTGTCGGCCGGGCGCAGTGTGCACCTGTGGCTGGTGCATCCCAGCCCGGCGCTGTGGACCAAGCTGGCCGATGCCGAGGTGATCCCGAATTCAGGTGTGCGCGTGCGGCATCCGCTGCTCGCCGCGCTCGGCCGCGATGTGCGCGAGCTGCAGCAGCGCTTGGCCGCCTACGACCACATCGACACCTATCATCCGCAGCCCGAGACCAGCGGCGCCCGCACCCTGTTGTCGGAATTGCAGGGCGCCATCCGGCAGGACCGCTGGTCGCTCATGCCCGAACCGGCGCTCGCCGACGGCAGTATCTCCGTGCACTCCTGTCACGGTCCGGCGCGGCAGGTCGAGGTGCTGCGCGACGCCCTGCTCGGATTGTTCACCGCGGACCCGACATTGGAGCCGCGCGACGTCATCGTCATGTGCCCGGATGTCGAGAGTTACGCGCCGCTGGTGCGGGCCGCCTTCGGACAGTGGTCCATCGACGGGACCCAGCCCGGCCATCCCGCGCACGGATTGCGGGTGCGCCTGGCCGACCGCGCCCAGCGGGCGGTGAACCCGCTGCTGGATGTGATCGCCACGCTGCTGGAGCTCGCCGACGGCCGGGTCACCGTCACCGAAGTTCTCGATCTTGCTGCGACCGAACCGATTCGGCTGCGCTGCGGTTTCGACGATGACGATATCGAGCGGCTGCGCGAGTGGTCGGCCGAGACCGGGGCGCGCTGGGGGATCGGGCTGCGCCAGCGCCAGGCCTTCGGGCTCGGTGACTTCGCGCAGAACACCCTCAATGCCGCCGTCGACCGGATCCTGCTGGGTGTGGCCGCGGGCGAATCCACCGAGGACTGGCTGGATCTGGTGCTGCCGCTCGACGATGTCGACAGCAATGACATCGATCTGGCCGGGCGGTTCGCGGAGTTCGTGGATCGGCTCGCGGTCTGCCTGCGCGATCTGCGCGGGCCCACGCTCGCCGAACCGGCCGGGTCCGCGCGGCCCGCCGCCGAATGGGCGACCGTGCTGGGGCGTGCGCTCGATCTGCTCACCGACGTGCCCTACAGCCAGGGCTGGATGGCGGTGCAGGCGCGGCGCGAGCTGGCCGCCGCCACCGAGCACGCCGGGCAGATTCCCTTGCGGCTCACCGATATTGCCGCGCTGCTGGCCGCGCGACTGGCGGGGCGGCCCTCGCGGGCCAACTTCCGCACGGGTGAGCTGACGGTGTGCACCATGGTGCCGATGCGTTCGGTACCGCATCGCGTGGTGGTGCTGCTGGGTCTGGATGACGAGGTGTTCCCGCGCGCCGGCGGTGCGGACGGGGACGATGTGCTGGGGCGGCACCGCTTGCCGGGTGATCGTGATCCGCGCAGTGAGGACCGGCAGTTGCTGCTCGATGCCATCATGGCGGCGGGAGAGCGACTTGTGCTGTTGCACACCGGATCCGATCCGGTCAGCGGCGCGCATCGGCCGCCCGCCATTCCGCTGGCCGAACTGCTGGACACCGTGCGCGCACACGTCGGTGCGCCGGCGCTGGATCAGGTGATCACACGGCATCCGCTGCAGCCCTTCGATCGCCGCAATTTCCGGGCCGGCAAGCCGTTCAGCTTCGACGGTGTCGCACTGGCCGGTGCGCTCGCCGCGCAGCAGGCGCCCGCACCGCGGCCGCCGTTCCTGGCCGCTGCCCTGCCCGGCAGCGAGCGCAGTGATGTGGAACTGGCCGATCTGGTCTCCTTCGTCGAACATCCGGTGCGGGCATTCCTGTGGCAGCGCTTGGGAATTCGAGTACCCGAGAGTGCGGAGGAGATTGCCGACCGCCTGCCCATCGAGCTGGACGGGCTCACCAAATGGGGTATGGGCGAACGGATGTTGAACGCCAGGCTCACCGGCGTCGATCCGAATGCGCTGCGCGCGGCCGAATGGCGGCGCGGGACGCTGCCGCCGTTCGCGCTCGGGGCGGCCGTGCTCGACGAGGTGGAGACCACGGTGGACCGGCTGGTGCGGGTCGCGCAGCCGATGCACGAGATTCCCGCCCGCACCGTCGATATCGCGGTGGACCTGGGCGACGGCCGCCGGCTCACCGGTACCGTGCCCGATGTGCACGATGATGCGCTGCTGCGGACCACCTTCTCCCGCCTCGCCCCGAAACATCGCATGGCGGCCTGGGTTCGGCTGCTCGCGCTCGCCGCGGCCGGTGATCATCAGAGTTGGCGGGCCATCACCATCGGCCGGGGCAAACATGGCCGTCCCGCATGGCAATCCACCCTCACGGCCCCGAATGCCCCTGCGGCCCGGGCCTTCCTGCGCGATCTGTGCGCACTGCGGGACGAAGGCCTGACCGAGGCGCTCCCCATCGCGCCCGCCGCCTCGGCCGCCTACGCGGAACGCCGCTGCCAGGGCGCGTCGCCGGACGAATCGCTGATCGCCGCCGAGCACGAATTCGACGGCGGCAAGGACGGTCCCGGCCGCTACGGCGAACACACCGACCGCTACCTGCGCTACGTCTTGGGCCCCACCCCGCGCTTCCACCAGCTCACCGGCGCCCTGACCACCGCGCCGACCGCCATGGAGGCTGAACCCACCCGCTTCGGCGAACTGGCGCGCCGCCTGTGGAACCCCTTGCTCACCAACGAGAATCAAAGCCAGCCATGATCACCCCGCACCCGCGGTCCGCCCCCGAAAACGAAAGGCGCGGATGACCGACGACCTGTTCTCGATCGCCGACCCGGACCTCGACGTCCGTCCCACCACCCGCGCCCGCCGCAGCGGTGACGCGGCGGGCGGCGAGTCGCGCGCTGCCCGCACACCGGCGGGTGACGACGGCGCCGATCTCTTCAGCCTGGTCGAGGATGTCACGCCCGAGAGTGGCGGGGCCGCCGAGCGGTCGGCGCGGGATGAGACAGGCGGGGTGAGTGCGCGGAGCGGACGAGGGCAGCCTGACCCGCACGGCGATGCGGTGGGCAATCCCGTGGCGTCGCGGGAAGGCAGTGGTCGAGCGGGCGAGATGACCGGCCCGGGCCGGGAAGACGCCGAGGACGCACCGGATCTGTTCGGAGCTGCCGCGCGCGCTCTGCCCGGGTTCGCCGATCCGGCGCCTGCCGCAGGCGGTATGGATGCCGATGCGGACCTGCCGCGATCGATGGGTGACGGTCTCTGGGCGGCAGCGGAATTGTCCGGATCGGCCGAAGGTTCGGCGGGTTCGAATACCGATGCCGTGGACGGCGATCCGGGCGACGGATTCCAGCTGACCGGGCCGTTGCCGGTGGGGACGACGGTGCTGGAGGCGAGTGCGGGGACGGGTAAGACGTACGCCATTGTCGGGCTCGCGGTGCGGTTCGTGGCCGAGGCCGGGGTGGATATCTCGGAGTTGCTGCTGGTGACGTTCAGCCGGGCGGCCACGCAGGAGTTGCGGGAGCGGACGCGGGATCGGTTCGTCTCGGTGGCGGCGGCGCTGGCCGATCCGGAGCGGGCGCAGGCGCAGGGTGATGAGCTGATTCGGCATCTGGCGCAGGCGAATCCGGGGGAGGTGGCGGCGCGGCGGGAGCGATTACTGGCGGCGCTGTCGGATTTCGATGCCGGGACCATTGCGACCACGCACAGTTTCTGCCAGCGGATGCTGGACGAGCTGGGCTTGGCGGGGGAGCAGGACCCGGGGGTGCGGTTGGTGGAGAACGTCGACGAGGTGGTGTCCACCGTCGCCGATGATCTGTATCTGAGCCGGTACGCGCGGGATATCCCGCCGTTCAGTCCCGCCGATGCGCAGCGCCTGGCCGCGGCGGCGGTGGGGGACGGCGCCGCCATGCTGGTGCCGGAGGCCGAGTCCGAGGACGATCCGGCGGGGGAGCGGGTGTCGTTCGCGAAGGCGGCGCGCGCGGAAACCGCACGGCGCAAACAGCTTTCGGGGCTGCGGGACTTCGACGATCTGCTGGTGCTGCTACACGATGTGCTGGCCGATCCGGAGCACGGGCCGCGCGCCTGCCAGCGCATTCGGGACCGGTTCCAGGTGGCGCTGGTCGATGAATTCCAGGACACCGATCCGCTGCAGTGGGACATTCTGCGGCGCGCGTTCCACGGGCACACCACGCTGGTCCTGGTCGGCGATCCCAAGCAGGCGATCTACGCCTTCCGCGGTGCGGAGGTGCTCAGTTATCTGGATGCGGTGGCGCACGCCGACTCTCGGCGCGAGCTCACCACCAATCGGCGCAGTGACGCCGGACTGCTCACCGCCCTGGAACATCTGCACGGCGGTGCGGCGCTGGGGCACAAGGAAATCACCGTGCACGCGGTAGCGGCCACCCGCCCCTACACGCGGCTCTCCGGAGCTGCTGAATCGGTGACGCCCTTCCGGCTGCGATGCCTTCCGCGCACCGGTGCGGGACCGCTGAACCGTTCGGGCTATCCGACCGTCGGGCGCCAGCGCGAGCGCATTGCCGCCGATGTGGCCGCGGATATCGTGCGCCTGCTGGAATCAGGGACGCGCATCGAGGCCGGGACCGCGGGCGAAAGGCCGCTCGGGCCCGGCGATATCGCGATCCTGGTGCGCAATCGCAATCAGCTCGACCTGGTGCGCAAGGAGCTGGAACTGGCCGGGGTGGCCTCGGTGCTGGCGGGCGGCGCGAGTGTGTTCGGCACGCCGTCGGCCACCGAATGGCTGTGGGTGCTGCACGCTTTGGAGCAACCGCACCGCGCCGATCCGGTGCGCCTGGCCGCCGGAACCGCATTGCTCGGAATTGCGGCGGACGAGATCGATTCCGGCGGAGCGGATCTCGTCGGACGCCTGAGCGCCGAACTGCGGGATTCGGCACGGCTGTTCGCCCGCGCCGGGTTCGCCGCAGTCTTCGAGAAGATGAGCGCGGAAACACGGCTGGCTCCGCGACTGCTCGCCCTGGAGGGCGGCGAGCGGCAGCTCACCGACCTGCGCCACATTGCCCAATTGCTCGACGATGCCGCGCTGCGTGAGGGTTTGGGTCTGAGCGCGCTGACCCGCTGGCTGGGTGATCGGGTGCGCGATCCCGCGTCCGGCAGTGTCGCCGATCGCAGCCGTCGGCTGGACCGTGATGCCGCGGCCGTGCAGATAGCCACCGTGCATGCCAGTAAGGGACTCGAATTCCCGGTCGTCTACCTGCCTTTCGCCTGGGATGCCGCGAAGCTGCGCAATCCGCCGACGCTGCTGTTCCATGATGAGCAGGGCCGCCGTGTGCTCGATGTGGGCGGGCCGGACGCGTCCGGTTACGGCACTCGCAAGCCGCGCGCCGAGGCCGAGGAGGCCGCCGAGGAACTGCGCCTGCTGTATGTGGCGCTCACCCGTGCGGGCGCGCAGGTGGTGGCCTGGTGGGCGCCCGCGTTCGATACCCAGACCGCGCCGCTGCACCGGATGATCCTCGGCCGTGAGCCCGGCAGTCCGGCGGTGGCGGACAAAGTCGCGGTGCCCGCTGATTCGGTGGTGCTCAAACGTATTTCGGAGTGGGCGTCGACCGCTGAACCCGGTGTGATCGCCGTCGAGCCGGTGCGCGAGATCAGGCGGGCCCGCCTGCAGCGCGACCATGCGGCGTCGCTGCCCGAAGCCCTGGCCGTCGCGCATTTCGACCGCACCCTGGATCAGGAGTGGCGGCGCACCTCGTACTCGGCGCTGACCGCGGGTGCGCACGATGCCATGCCCGCCGGTGATCAGCCCGACGGTGGCGGGGTCAGTGACGAGCCCGAGACCCCGAGCGTGCTCGAGGACACCGTCGACGTATTCGCCACCGCCGCACCGTCGCTCATGAATGCGCTGCCCTACGGTGCGGAATTCGGCACGCTGGTGCACGAGATCCTGGAGTACGTCGACACCGATGCGGCCGACCTGGCCGCCGAGATGCGGGCCCGCTGCCGGCATGCCGTCGCCGAGCAGATGTTCGACGCCGATCCGGAGGTGCTCGCCGACGCACTCCTCGCGGTCATGCACACCCCGATCGGATTCGGTTCCCTGGCACAGATTTCCGCCCGCGACCGGCTCAGCGAACTCGATTTCGAATTGCCCCTCGCCGGTGGCGACAATCCCACCCCGACCCGGGTGACGGTGCGCCGCATTGCCGAACTGCTGCGCCGCCACCTCCCCGCCGGCGATGTCTTCGCCCCCTACGCCGACCAACTCGCGCATCTGGACGACACTCCGCTGCGCGGCTACCTCACCGGCAGTATCGACGCCGTATTGCGCACCCCCGGACCGTCTTTCGTCGTGGTCGACTACAAGACCAACCGTCTCGGCCAAGGCGACCTCACCGTCGCCCACTACACCCACGAGCGCATGGCCGCCGAAATGATGCGCTCCCACTACCCGCTCCAGGCCATCCTGTATTCCGCCGCCCTGCACCGCTACCTGCGCTGGCGCCTCCCCGGCTACAACCCCGCCCAGCACCTCGGCGGCATCCGCTACCTCTTCGTCCGAGGCATGATCGGCCCCGACACCCCGGACGGCTGCGGCGTCTTCGACTGGAAGCCGCCCCCCGCCCTCGTCGAGGACCTGTCCCTCCTGCTCGCAGGCGAACTGACGAACCCGGAGGCAGACCGTTGAATCGCACCGATAGTGGGCGCAGCCCGGACCTGGCTGTGACGGTCTGTGAATCTGCCACCGCCGATCTGTTGTGGGCGGGTGCGAAAGAGTCCGTTCGGAACTCGGCGGACAGCCGACGGGAGATAGCGCGATGACGTCGATTCAGTTGGCGCAGCGGGGGACCGGGCTGTTGCAGACGTTCAATGCGGCCGGGGTGTTGTCGGCGGCGGATCTGCACGTGGCCTATCGACTGGGACGGTTGGGTCAGGAGAATTCGGGGGCGGTGCTGTTCGCGACCGCGCTGGCGGTGCGTGCGGTGCGGTCCGGATCGGTATGCCTGGAAGTGCGGCGGATGCACGAGATCGGCGTGGATGCCGAAGGGACCGAGGAGTCCTCGATCGATCCGGCGACGCTGCCGTGGCCCGATGTGGACGAGGTGATCGCGGCGCTGCGCAAGAGTCCGCTGGTGTGCGGGAGCCCGGCGGGGCCACTGCGACCTTTGCGATTGATCGACCCACCCGGATCAGACGCCGGTCCGCTGCTCTACCTGGATCGGTACTACCGGCAGGAGGAGACCATCCGGCAGGCGCTCACCGAGCGTTCCACCACCCAGCCCATGGTGGATGCGGAACTGGTTCGGCGCGAGCTGGATCGGCTGTTTCCCGGTGAGGGCGGGCCGGGAGAGCCGCCGGATCGGCAGCGGCTCGCGGTCGCGCTGGCTGCGACGCAGTGGACCACCGTGGTGGCCGGTGGCCCGGGTACCGGCAAGACGCACACCATCGCGCGCGTGCTGGCGCTGCTGGTGGCGCATCAGCAGGCCATGCCGGGGGCGCCCGCGCTGCGCATCGCGCTGGCCGCGCCCACCGGCAAAGCCGCGGCGCGACTGCAGGAGTCGGTGCGCGAGCAGGCCGGTGACATCGGCCTGCCCGAGCTCACCGCCGCCACCCTGCACCGCCTGCTGGGTTGGCAGCGCGGTGGTGCGAGCCGGTTCAAGCACCACGAGTTCAACCGGCTGCCCTACGACGTGATCGTGGTGGACGAAACCTCCATGGTGTCCCTGACCATGATGAGCCGGCTGCTGCCCGCCGTCCGCCCCGATGCCCGCCTGGTGCTCGTCGGCGACCCGGATCAGCTGGCCTCCGTCGACGCCGGTGCGGTGCTCGCCGACCTCGTCGCCGGACCGATTGCGGGCCAGGCGAATCCGGCGCTGGAGCAGATACTCGGCGGCGAATTGCGGGATACCGCAGGCCATCCCGATGCGCTGTCGGTCCGTGAGCGAGAACGATTGCGCGGCGGCATCGTTCGCCTCACCCGCGGCCGCCGCTTCGGCGGTCGCATTGCCGAACTCGCGGTGGCCGTGCGGGCGGGCGATGCGGATACCGCCTGGGAACTGCTGGTCGCCGGTGGGACCGAATTGACGCTGCACGGTCCGGACGACACGACGGAGGTGCGCACGGATGTGCTGCGCGCGGCCCGGGCCGCCACGGACGCGGCCGAGGCCGGTGATGCCACCGCCGCACTCACCGCCCTCGAATCGCACCGCCTGCTCTGCGCACACCGCCAGGGCCCCTACGGTGTCGAACGCTGGGATCGCCTGGCCGCGAGCTGGGTGGTCGCCGCCGGCATCAGCACCGATCCCGGCCCCGGACACTGGTATCCGGGCCAGCCCCTCCTGGTCACCGCCAACGACCACGAGGCCCGCATCTACAACGGCGACACCGGCGTCATCGTCCGCGCCCCCGACGGCACCCTGCGCGCCGCCCTGCAACGCGGCACCGAGCCCTACCTGGTGCACCCCACCCAATTCCCCGGCGTCACCACCGTCTACGCCATGACCATCCACCGCAGCCAGGGCAGCCAATACGACACCGTCTCGGTAGTCCTCCCCGGCCCCGAATCCACCCTCCTCACCCGAGAGTTGCTCTACACAGCCATAACCCGCGCCCGCCGCCACGTCCGAGTCCTCGGCACCGAAGAATCCATCCGCGCCGCCATCGGCCGCCGTGTCCTCCGCGCCAGCGGCCTGCGCGCCTAGCCGCTGCCTCGAGAGGGCTCCGGCGGTGGCAGTGCACGGCGTGTCGCCACCACCAGAGCCCACTCGGCGAATGGACCGGCGCGGGAGAAAGATCACCAGGAAGTGGGGGTGGGGTGTTCTCGCACGATGCCGCCCTCAGTTCCTGGTGATCAGCTGTCCGGGTCGATATCGGGGCCGGAGGGCCGGGTGGGGCGTCGGGCGGATTCTTCTCGGGTTCGTGGGCTGCTTCGGCCCTGCGCCGGTGCCGCGGTGGATACGCTGGAATTCAGGGTGCGGAGGCACCGGCCGGGCTGCCCTTGCGAATGTGAGCCGCGAGCGCCGGATTCGGGCGAATCGAAGGAGTAGCGATGAGCGGCACGCCGGAGCACGTCGATGTGCTCATTGTCGGGGCCGGACTCTCCGGGGTGGGGGCGGCATATCACGTGCAGCGGGCGTTTCCGGGGCGCACCTATGCGATTCTGGAGATGCGGGAGGCGATCGGGGGGACGTGGGATCTGTTCCGCTATCCGGGGATTCGGTCTGATTCGGATATGTTCACGCTCGGGTATCGGTTCCGGCCGTGGCTGGGGGACAAGGCCATTGCCGATGGGGGTTCGATACTCGAGTATGTGCGGGACACGGCCGCCGAGGGCGGGATCGACAAGCACATTCGGTATCGGCATCGGGTGGTGCGGGCGGAATGGTCTTCGATCGACGATCTGTGGACGGTGACCGCCGACCATGACGGCGAATCGGTGACCATGACCGCGAACTTTTTGTTCAGCTGCTCCGGCTACTACCGGTACGACGAGGGCTACACCCCGGATTTTGCTGGTATGCAGCGCTTTCGGGGGCCTGTGGTGCATCCGCAGCACTGGCCGCAGCAGTTGGAGGTGGCGGGCAAGCGGGTGGTCATCATCGGCTCCGGCGCGACGGCGGTGACGCTCGGCCCGGCGCTGACCGAGCAGGGCGCGCAGGTGATCATGCTGCAGCGCTCACCGTCGTACATCATCTCCATGCCCGCGCGGGACGCCATTGCCGATCGGCTGCGCCGAATCCTGCCCGCCCGTGCGGCATACGGATTGGCGCGCGCCAAGAACGTCGGCTTCAGTACCGCGATGTACCAGATCTCGCAGCGCTATCCGAAGCGTATGCGCGCCTGGATTCACGGACTGCAAGAGCGTTGGCTCCCTGCGGGTTACGACATCGACACGCATTTCAATCCGCCCTACAACCCGTGGGATCAGCGACTGTGCCTGGTGCCCAATGGCGATCTGTTCCGGGCCATCCGGCACGACAAGCTGGAGATGGTCACCGATCGCATCGAGACCTTCACCGAGACCGGCCTGCATCTGGAATCGGGCCGCGACCTCGAGGCCGACATCATCATCACCGCAACGGGTTTGAACCTCGTGGCCTTCGGCGATATCGCCCTGACGGTGGACGGTGAACCCGTCGAACTCCCGAATGCCATGGCCTACAAGGCCATGATGCTCTCCGACGTCCCCAATTTCGCCTTCATCATCGGCTACACCAACGCCTCCTGGACCCTCAAGGCAGATCTGGTGTGCGAGTATGTGGTTCGCCTGCTCCGCTACATGGACTCGCACGGCTACGCCAAAGCCACCCCCGTCCGCGACCCGTCGGTCGGCACGGCCCCCTTCCTGGACTTCGAGCCCGGTTATGTCCTGCGCGCCCTCGATCGCCTCCCCAAGCAAGGCGACCGCGCCCCCTGGAAACTGCATATGAACTACCTGCGCGACCTCCCGAAACTTCGCTACGGCAAGGTCACCGATCCGGCCATGCGCTTCGAGCGCGCGAGCGAACCTGATCGGGTATCGAGCGCTCCGTAGCGGACCATCCTCGACTGCTAGCTCCGCGGGATGGCGCGAACAACCCGCTCGCGTGGAGCCAGCAGACAGAGCAAGGCCAGGACGAGCCCGCCGCCGACCAGGTACAGACCCCAGCTGCCACTCAGCAGCGTGCGGTAGTCCGCGCGCAGCTCCTGATCGAACTGCTCGTCGAGCCGCCAGGTGAGCACGCCCAGGCTCGCCAGCCCGGCCAGTACGCCGAGCCAGCCCAGCACCCGGGAACCGAAGAGCGCGGCCAGCAGCACGACGAGCGCGACACCGAGCAGCACGATGGCCAGGGACACCACCAGCGAGACGGATTGATTGCCGGCCTGATCGATGGTCTGCCCGGAACCGAAGCCATTGCGCAGATCCGACAGCCGGACATGCCGGGCCTCGACCGTGCCGAGCAGCGGACCGAAGGTGCCGACGGCGATGGCGATGGCACAGGCGAAAAGCAGCAGGTGAACGAAAGTTCGCATAAACCACGGTAGGTGCAATCCGGGCACGGCGCCGGGAACCTGGCCGGTCCGGCAGGCGAATGCCGCGATTTGCTCCGCGCGCGAAAGTAGCTGGTGAGCGGGCTGCGCTCTCAATCAGCGGCGAAGAGCCCGGGGATCGTCAGGGCGTATTCGACGTCTTCGCGGCGTCCGAGGGTGACCAGAACACTGCGAATCATGGTGAGCCGGGCCGCCGCGATGGTTTCGGGACCGGGTTCGCCGCCCGCGGAAATCCGGTAGACCACGAATTCGCAGGTTTGCAGGGCGGTATCCAGATCCAAGGGAGCCGGTACCGGGCGGCCCAGTTCGACGAACTTGGTGCGAACGAGTTCGCGAATATCGTCCAGGGCCCGCTCCCGATAGGAGGAGACGGGTGAGCCGGGGTCGTGCAGTTCCGCGAAGAGCGGGGAGAGCATCGGGCCGTGGCCGCTCGCCCAGTAGAGATAGGCCTCGATCATATTGATGCCCAGCTGAACCGGCTCTTCGGTGCGTTCGAGCGCGGCGCGAATGCCGCCGACCAGATCGTCGTTCGAGAGGGTCAGGACCGCGTGCAGGGGTTCGACGGCATTGGCGAAATAGCGATAGAAGGTCGGCCGGGCCAGTCCGGCCGCATCGATGATGCGGGCGACGCTCAGCCCGCGTGAACCGTGTTCGGCGAAGACATCGGCGGTGGCCAGGACGATGCGCGCACGCACCTGATCGGCCTGCTGCGCCGTCTGCGGCGGGCGGCCGCGCCGGGCCGCGGTGGAGGCCGTTGCGGTGGAGGCCGCTGCCGTGGAGGCCGCCGTCATAGGTGGCCACCGCGCGTACGGCTTGACATGAGGTGCGTCACGCCCATTAATCTAACACTAGTGTTCACCTAACATCGGTGTTCAGTAAATAGCGGGCCCGCCCGCGTCCGACTCCTCGAGAGGGCGACCAATGTCGACTGCCCCGCAGCTCGCCGCCGCCGATGCACTGCCGTTCGATCTGGTACAGCGACTGCTCGGCCATGCGGTCGCGGGCAGCGCGCCGTCGGTCGAGATCTTCGCGCCGGCCACCGGCCGCAAGATCGTCGATCTGCCGCAGTCCTCCGTCGCCGATGTGGAGACCGCCTTCACCACCGCGCGCAGCGCCCAGGAGAAGTGGGCGAAGGTGCCGGTCGGGGAGCGAGCCGCGCTGCTGCGCCGCATTCACGATCTGGTGCTCGCCGAGCAGGACACCATTCTCGATATCGTGCAGATCGAGACCGGCAAGTCGCGTGTGCACGCCTTCGACGAGGTCTCCGATGTCGCGGTGAACACCCGCTTCTATGCCGCCGAGGGCAAACGCATTCTCGCGCACCGCAAGCCGCGCGGCGTCATGCCGCTGCTGACCCAGGTCGAGGTCCGCAACCGGCCCAAGGGTGTGGTGGCCGTGATCTCGCCGTGGAACTATCCGCTCGCGCTGGGCGCCTCGGACGCGCTGCCCGCGCTGCTCGCGGGCAATGCCGTCATCGGCCGCCCGGACAATCAGACCGCGCTGACGCTGCTGTGGGCCATCGATATCGCCGAGCGCGCGGGACTGCCGAAGGGCCTGTGGCAGGCCGTACTCGGCCGCGGCGCCAAGCTCGGGCCCGAGGTCATCGCCCGCGCCGATTACGTCGACTACACCGGTTCCAGCGCCACCGGCCGCACCATCGCGCAGCAGGCGGGCGAGCGGCTCATCGGCTACTCCCTCGAACTGGGTGGTAAGAATCCGCTGCTCGTGCTGGAGGACGCCGACGTCTCCGCCGCCGCCAAGATCGCGGTGCGCGCCTGCTTCGCCTCGGCCGGGCAGCTGTGCGAATCGATCGAGCGAATCTATGTGCACGACAAGGTGTATGACCAGTTCGTCACTGAATTCGTGGCCAATACCAAGAAGCTCACGCTCGGCAAGACCCTCGACTTCGATTACGAGATCGGCTCGCTCACCTTCCCGCGCCAGATCGACACCGTCAGTAAGCATGTCGACGATGCCGTCGCCAAGGGCGCGACCGTGCTCGCGGGCGGCAAGGCGCGTCCCGAACTCGGTCCGTACTTCTACGAGCCGACGATTCTCGCGGAGGTGCGCGAGGGGATGACGGTCTTCCGCGAGGAAACCTTCGGCCCGGTCGTCTCGGTGTACCGCGTCGCCAGCGATGACGAGGCCGTGACCCAGGCCAATGACACCGCCTACGGCCTCAATGCCAGTGTGTGGAGCCGGAATACGGACCGCGGTCGCGAGATCGCCGCTCGCGTCAATGCCGGTTCGGTGAACGTCAATGAGGGCTTCATCGCCGCCTGGGGTTCGGTGGCCGCACCGTCCGGCGGGCTCGGCATCTCCGGCACCGGTCGCCGGCACGGTCCGGAGGGCCTGCTCAAGTACGTCGACACCCAGACCATCGCGGTGCAGCGCATGCTGCCCATCGCCCCGCTGCCCGGCATGTCGGAGCAGCTGTGGGCCAAGACCATGACGGTCTACCTGGGCGTCATGAAGTCGTTGCGGCAGAAGTGATTCGCGGACAATCGATACAGGGGAGCAGCACGAAATGAAGAACGTAGCGGGCAAGAAGGTCCTCGTCACGGGCGCCGCTATGGGCCTGGGCAAATCGTTCGCGGAGCGGGCGGTGCGCGAACAGGCCGCCCACGTGGTGCTCTGGGATATCAATGAGCAGGCACTGAAGGAGACGGCGGCCGAGCTTGCTGCCCTGGGCGGCAGCAGCATTCACCACTATGTGGTCGACGTCTCCGATCGTGATGCCATCGCCGAGCACGGTGCGGCGGTGCGCGAGCAGGTCGGCGATATCGATGTGCTGATCAACAATGCGGGCATCGTGCGCGGCAACGGCTACTTCTGGGAGACCGAGAACCGGGCCGATATCGATAAGACCATGGCCATCAATTCCCTTGCGCCCATGTACATCACGCTGGAGTTCCTGCCGGCGATGGTGAAGAACAGCGGCGAGGCGCGGGTGCTGAACATCGCCTCGTCGGCGGCGCTGGTCGCGAATCCGCGCATGAGCGTGTACGCGGCCTCGAAGTGGGCGGCGCTGGGCTGGTCGGATTCGGTGCGGCTGGAGCTGGAGCAGTCCGGCAATGAGCACGTCAAGTTCACCACGGTCTGCCCGACCTACATCAATACCGGAATGTTCGACGGCGCCAAGGGCTTCCTGTTCACCCCCATCCTCGAGCAGGAGGAGGTCGTGAACACCTCCTGGGAGGAGATGAAGAAGGGTGCGGCGCTGGTGGTGCTGCCCTGGACCTCGCGGCTCAACCGCGCCATCTCCGGATTGCTGCCGCTGAAGGTGCGCGACTTCTACCTCAACAGCGTCGGCGTCTATCACTCCATGGACGAGTTCACCGGCCGCAAGTAGCTTTTCGAGCGATGGCCCGCGTGGGGAGATGCTCCCACGCGGGCCTTTTCATGTCCTGGGCAGGTCGTCATTTCCGGGCTGAACCTGCTGGTCAGCGGAACGCGATAACACCGGGGGTGCCTGCGTGCGATAGCAGTTCGCGTGGGACACGAGCGTTTACACGCCTGTGCGATACTCGCGCAGGGCGGGCGCTGTGCCCGAAGGGAGGAACAGGAGACTTCATGGGCCTGATGGACATGATCCGGGGCGAATTCGTCGACATCATCGAGTGGCTCGACGACACCCGCACCACCTTGGCGTGGCGATTCCCGCGCTACGACAACGAGATCAAGAACGGTGCGGAACTCATCGTCCGGGAGGGCCAGCGCGCGGTCTTCGTCTACCGGGGGCAGCTGGCCGACCAGTACGGTCCCGGGCACTACCAGCTCACCACCGAGAATATGCCGATCATGTCCACCCTGCAGGGGTGGCGGCACGGCTTCAATTCGCCGTTCCGGTCCGAGGTGTACTTCATCAATACCCGGCCGGTCACCGATATGCGCTGGGGGACACCGCAACCGGTCACCGTGCGCGATCCCGACTTCCGCATGGTGCAGATCCGCGCCAACGGCACCGCCATGGTCAAGGTCACCGATGTCGAGGTGTTCCTGCGGCAGATGATCGGCACCAATGCCGAGGTCGACGCCGATGTGCTGAGCGAGACGCTGCGCAACAATATGGCGCTGGCCTTCTCCGATATGGTCCTGGCCAGCGGGCTCGGGGCCATCGATCTGCAGGGCCGTCAGGTCGAATTGTCCGGCAAGCTGGGCGAATTCGTGGCACAGCGGCTGTCCGGATTCGGTATCGGCGTCGACCAGGTCACGCTGTCGATCTCGCTGCCCGAAGAGATCCAGCAGGCCATGACCCGCGGCGTCGCCCGCGGTGTCGAGGCCGGCGGGTTCATGAACAATGTCGACCTCAATCGGTATCAGCAGATGCAGGCCGCCGACGCCATGCTCGCGGCCGCCCAGAACCCCGGTGGGGGAATGGGAGCCGCCATGCAGGCCGGAATGGGCATGGTGCTGGGCGGGCAGATGGCCGGGCAGATGCAGGGCGGGTTCGCCCAGCCCGCGCCGCAGCAGGCGCCGGCCGCGCCGCAGCAGGCCGCCCCGCCGCCGCTGCCGGGTCAGCAGGTCTTCCACTTCGACAATGGCGGGCAGGCGGCCGGGCCGTTCCCGATCGAGCAACTGCGCCAGTATGTTTCGGCCGGACAGCTCACCCGCGACACCAATGTGTGGGCGGAGGGCATGGCGGGCTGGGTTGCCGCCTCCACCGTCCCGGCGCTGCAGCCGCTCTTCGCCGCACCGCCGCCGCTGCCGGGCACCCCGCCGCCGCTACCGCCGCGGTAAGCGCTGCCCGCCCGCACAATCCACGAGACCGGCGGGTGCGCCGGCAATGTATGTCACGTGCGCGGCACCCACGTCGCGACGTCGGTATCGTCGGCGCACCCGAAAGTCTCTCCGCAGCAACGGTGTAACCGTCGCTTCCGTCACCGCGAGTGAGCTTCAGTGAACGACAACCAGCCGCCGTACCCGGCCGCACCCCCGCCACTTCCCCCTCGGGGATCGGCGCCCCCACCACCGCTACCGACCTCCGAGCCGCGTCCGTGGACCCCGCCGCTGCCCGCCGGTCCGCCGCCGCTGCCTGCGGCCGGTGCGCCGTCTTCAGGACCGCCGCCACTGCCGACCGGTCAGCCTCAGGTTGCTCCCGGCGCTGAGCCGCCGCCGCTTCCGCAGGCGGGATACGTGCCGCAGGTCGGGTATGCACCGCAGCCAGGATTTGCGGCCCCGGTTCCTGCGCCTCCGGAGGCTGCTCCGGCAACGCCGGTGCCGCAGCCGGTTCCGGATCGCGCCATGCTGCACACCACCGAGCAGACCCGCACCTATCCGTGTTCGTCGTGCGGTGGGCAGCTGGGGTTCGATCCGGTGGGACAGGATCTGCTGTGCCCCAACTGCGGTAATCGCTCGGCCATCACCGTGCCGAACACTCCGGTGCAGGCGCGTGAGCTCGGGCCCGCCATTGCGGAGTTGCGGCAGATCCAGGCCGGTCAGGCCGGGCCGCAGGTCACGGGGGAGTGGGAGGTGAAGTGTCAGAACTGCGGTGGGACAACCGGATTCAACGGTACGCTCACCGCCACCCGGTGCCCCTACTGAGCGACGCCGATCCAGCGCGACGATGTGCACAATGCGCCCGCACGGCTCCCGGTGGACGGGCTGCTGCCCTTCCACGTCGGAGAGAAGCAGGCCCGGGATCTGGTCGAGAAGTGGGTCTCCGGACGGTGGTTCGCACCGTCCAAATTCCGCAAGTACCGGCAGATCGGCGCATTCTCGAGCCTCTACACCGCGTACTTCACCTACGACGCCGATACCGACACCTGGTATCAGGGTGAGCGCGGTGAGGACTATCAGGTGCGGACCGGCACCGATGAAGACGGCGATCCGATCTACGAGACGCGTACCCGCTGGTTTCCGGCGTCCGGTGAGGTGAGCAATCAGTTCGCGGATCTCCCGGTGCTCGCCAACGAGAACCTGAACCGCTCGCGCATTCGCGCGCTGGAGCCCTGGCCGGTCGAGGAAGCGCGTTCGTATTCACCGGAATTCGTCGCGGGTCACCTGTGCCGCACCTACGACAATGACGCGGAACAGTCGCTGCCCGAGGCGCAGCAGCGCATGGAGCAGGCGATCGAAAGCACGGTGCACGCCGCGATCGGTGGCGACCGCCAGATCGTGCACGAGTCCAACACCTCGTGGAACTGGCTGGCGTACAAGCATCTGCTGCTGCCGATCTGGCTGCTGACCGTCGTCTATATGGACAAGCCGTACCAGGTGTACATCAACGGTCTCACCGGTGAGGTTTCCGGTGACCGCCCCTGGAGCAAGATCAAGATCATTGCCCTGATCGTGGCGGTGCTCGTCGCCATCGTGGCGATCATCCTGGTGTACAACGGACTGCACGGCCATCACTCGGCCACCAGCCGGACCACGGTGCCCCGGCCGCCGAATACGGCGCCCGGACACCACAATTAGCGGATGAGGGTGTAGCGATGGTGTGGGTGCTCGTACTTCTGATAGTGCTCGCCGTAGCGATCGGCGGCGGCACAGCGCTGCTCTCGAAACGCCAGAAACAGGCGGTCGGCGCCGCGAATCAGGTGGTGCCCGGCACCCCCACCAAGGCCCCCGCCTCCTGGGCGGGTTCCCACGACCCGGCCCCCCGCCTGCACCGCCGCCTGCGCGATACCATGACCGCCCTGCGCACCGCCGATGCTCTCGACGACGGCACCACCCTCGTCCTGCGCGCCGAACTCGAACAGGCCGCCCTGTCCTGGGACGACCGCCTGGTGGCCATGGCCGCCCTCCCACCCGCAGCCGCTGCCGACCAACTGAAACTGGCCACCGAGGCCGTCGCGTCCATCGAATCCGGCGTAGCCCAATACATCTCGGCTGCCACCCAGCGGACCGCCGCCGATACCACCGCCGCCCTGACGGCCGCCCGAGCTCAACTCGACCTCGCCGCCGAGATCCGAAAGTCGCTGGAGACCAGCTGATCTGACAGAGCGGACGCCGACGAGCACACCTCCCATCAGCCGCAATCGTTGCTGCTGGGGACGTTCGAAGGTCCCCGGTCAACTGTCCCTCAGCCGGCTTTCGAAGCTGCCTGGACGGGATGCACCCATCCGCTTTGCTGATGTTCCTGAAGTTCTCGGGTCCTAGGTGAGGGCGTCGGCCAGCTGATCTGTGGCGTGGATCAGCCAGGTGGGATCGCCTTGCTTGCGTCCCAGAAGCGCTTCTCGGACTGTCCTGGCCTGGGTCCAGCGGCGGGTGCGAACACGGTCGAGTTGGGCTGCGTCGCAATAGATATCGAGCAGGCGCAGGACTTCGGGCTTCAAGTTCGGGCTGCCGAGCAGGGCGGCGAAGCGCGGGCTGCGGAGGACATTGAGGGCATTGTGGGCCGGATCGCCGACGTGCCCCTTGGGATCGATCGCCAGCCAGGGTTCGCGCTCGGAGGCCAGGATATTGGCGTCGTGCAGATCGCCGTGGATCAGGATGTTCGGTTGCTCCGGTCCCAGTTCGCGCAAGGTGGCGAGCGCGGCGTCCAGCACCCTGTTCGGCAGGGGGTGGTCGAAAGCTGCTGAGGCGGCCAGCATTTCGTCCTCCCACGCGCCCAATTGATCGGACAGCTTCGGAAGTCCCGGCGGTGCTTCGATGCTCAGCCGGTGCGACAGCCGGCCCGCTATGCCGATGGCCTCCTCGTGGTCGGTGACCGAGGCGAGGGTGCGGTAGTGCGCCCGCTCCAGCAGCATGGCGAAGCGGTCGTCACAGCGCTCGAAAAGACGCGCCGCGCCGTGGCCGTTCCAGGCCGCGAAAGCATCCGGCTCATGCGCATTGCCCGGGTGCGGGAACGAGACCTTGATGACCGCGGGCGGCAGGTCGCGATGCCGCACGGGTACCACGATCCCGACCTGACCGTGCATGACCGGACCATCGGGCCTGCAGGACCAGCGCTGCAGCAGTTCGTCGACCAATCCCGGCAGCGCCGCGATCCAGGCCCGCCCGCGTTCCCCTTCGCCGAATTCTTTGGTGAACGCGAAGGACTCCGGAATGTCGATCATCAGACGACTCTAGGCACGCACCGGCAGGCGCGTGCGGCAGTTGTCAGAGGGAGTCAAGGCCGGAGGCGAACGTCGTAGCGCTCAACTCCACCAGGGACGGGATGATCGTGACGCCTTCCCGGTGGGCCACGCCCCGGGCGGTGCGGTCGAGCCAGTAGGCGCGCAGACCGGCATTGCGGGCGCCCAGGCCGTCGGTGTCGAAGCGGTCGCCGACATAGGCGACCTCGTCCGGGGGAAGCTCCAGCATTTTGCAGCCCGCGAGGAAGATGGCCGGATCCGGTTTGGCCGTGCCGAATTCGGCCGAGCACAGGACCGCGTCACCGAAATGCTCGAGCAGGCCCACCGAGCGGAGTTTGTCCTGCTGGTGTGCCAGTGAGGAATTGGAGACGATGCCGAGGGCCACCTGACCCGCCAGGGCGCGCAGTGTCGGCGGGACATCGGGGAAGGTGATCCAGGCGACGTCGCGGCGGGCGGCGTAGTCGGCGAACCAGGCGGACGGATCGGCGACCCTGATGCCGATATGCGCCAGGAACAATTCGGTGCGCACCAGCTGCTGGCCCTTGAAGGTGAGCTCGCCGGCCAGGAAGCGCGGGTAGTGCTCCTCCTCCAGGCTGCGCCAGAGCGCTACCGCCTCGTCCGGTGATTCGAACAGCCACAACTGGTCCTCGGCGCGCAGATGACCGAGCAGGCCGATGCGCGCGGTGGCCGCGTAGTCGATGAGGGTGTCGTCGACGTCGAAGAGAATGCCGCGAATGCTCATCCGTGCACGCCCGCTGCCAGGGGACGGGTGCCGACGACCACCGTCGCGCCGATGTCCTCGTCCTCGGCAATGCGTGCGGTCAGCCCGTGCTCGCGCATGACGGCCACGGCGCGCGGCGCCTGCGATTCGCTCTCCTCGACCAGCAGATGTCCGCCCGGTGCGAGCCAGTGGGTGGCCACGGCGGCGATCCGGCGCAGCACGTCGAGTCCGTCCGGGCCACCGTCCAGCGTCACCCGCGGTTCGTGGTCACGCGCCTCCGGCGGCATATGGGCAATCTCCGCGGACGGGACGTACGGGGTATTGGCGAGCAGAATCCGCACGCGCCCAGCCAATTCGGGGGGCACCGGATCGAAGAGATCGCCCTCGAGCACCCGTGCGTCCAGCGCAGCGAGATTGCGGCGGGCGCAGGCGACGGCGGGCGGTTCGATATCACAGGCAGTGAGTTCCACTCGAATACCTTCCGCCGCAAGCTCGGTCGCGAATGCCATCCCGAGTGCACCGCTGCCGCAGCACATATCGATCGCGACAATCGACGACTCGGACGCTGCGCCGCCGTCGCGCGCGAGCGAGACGGCCTGCTCGACCAGGAAGCCGGTACGCTGCCGGGGAACGAACACCTCGGGCGTCACCGCGACCCGGATTCCGCGAAATTCCGCCCACCCCAGCAGATGCTCCAGCGGTACGCCGGCAATGCGCTGCACCACAAGAGATTCCAGCTGCGCGGCAGCGGTGGCAGCGGCAACCAGCAGCTCGGCTTCCTCCTCCGCGAAGACACAACCGGCCGTCCGGAGTCGCACGACCAGGGTATCGGTATCGGGAGAACTCACTGCGCCATTGTGCCCGCCCCGACCTGCGCACATGCCATGCGGGTCGGAACGGGCGGTAGGAAGCGGCGCGGACCTGCTAACGCGAGGTGGGCAGCAGCAGGGTGCGCGTGGCGTCGAGATAGATGCCGCGCTGACTGGCGCGAGCCGGCGGCGCCAGCGAGGAAACCAGCTGCTCGAGCGAGGTGGTGGCACCGACAACCGGGATGCCCGCCACAATGAAATCCGCGACCGCACGGCGAATGTGATTGGGCGAGGTGACCACGATCGCGCTGGTCGCGCCCGCCTTGCGCAGCATATCGGTACCGAAGAGCGCATTCTGCACGGTGGATCCGGCACGATGGTCGGCCACGATCCGATTGGCCGGAATTCCATGGCCGATCAGCCAGCCCTGCATGGCCGCCGCCTCGGTGATCCCGTTCTGCGGATTGCCGCCGGTCACCAGAATCGGGGACATCGGCGAGGCGATCGCCTGCAACCAGGCCGCCTGCAAGCGGTTCACCAGTTCGGGCCGCATACTGCCGTCGGGCAGCAGACCGTAGCCCAGCACCGCGATACCGGTGGCCGGTCCGGCAATGGCCGGAATCGGATTGGGCAGGGTACCGACCGCGGACCCGATGGCCCGGAACACATTCCGGGTGCCGTCGGCCAGCTGCGGATTCAGGCCGTTGAGCCGGTTGAGCGCCACTTCCCGGGTAACCAGGTCACCGGTGTAGTCCGACCAGATGGCCTGCAGGGCCAGCGCCTGCGCGTCATCGGGGGATTCGGCGAGCAGATTCCGCAGATCCGCGAGTCCACCGCCCTCGTTGCCATCGGTGAAATTGTCCTGCGCCGAGTTGTAGAGCGCTCCGGCGTCGGCCTGTGCGACGGCCGGTCCATAGAGGGTCAGGGCGGCCGCGGCCGCCACGAGGAGTGTGGGTAAACGCCTGGCGATCTGCACTGCTGTCGACCTTTCGGGGAGGGTCACACATGCTTGCTGGATATCTATGCCTGTTGCTGGCTAATGGCTCGGTACCGAATGCTGACACGATACGGCTGACCAGAGCTTTCTTCGGGTATTTGCCGATGCGATTTATAAGGTTTGGACACCGGTGTGAGCGGGAACACACGCGCGCGAGTCCGGCCTGCGGTGCGCGCAGTGCGGCACCGCCGGCGGGATAAGGTGTGAATCCGTGGATACGACTTCGCTTATCGGCAAGGAACTCGCCGCCGCCATCAATGCCGACACCAAGGCACGGGCTGCCGCGCTCGCGGAGCAGGGCACCGCGCCGCGCCTGGCGCTGGTGATCGCCAATGACGATCCGGCCAGCATCTGGTACGTGAAGTCGCTCAATCGCGCTGCCGAGCGCAATGGAATCACTTGCGAGAACGTCGATCTCGGCATCGATGCTACCGCCGAGCAGATTCGCGTCAAGCTTGCCGAACTGTCGGCCGACCCGGCGGTGGACGCGATCATGCTGCAGACCCCGCTGCCCAAGGGTGTCGGCCTCGACGATGTGAGCCTGTCGATCGCCGCGGCCAAGGATGTCGACGGCGTCAGCCCGCTGTCACTGGGCCTGCTGGCCTCCGGCCTTCCGGGCTTCCCGCCCGCCACCTCCGAGGCCGTGGTCGAGCTGGCCAAGTTCCACGCGATTCCGCTCGCCGGTCGTCTGGTCGCGGTCGTGGGCCGCTCCAATGTGGTCGGCAAGCCATTGGCTCAGCTGCTGCTGGCCGAGAATGCCACCGTGACGGTCGCGCACTCGCGCACCACCGATCTGCCGTCGGTGACCTCGGCCGCCGATGTGGTGGTCGCCGCGGTGGGCCGGGCCGGGCTGATCACCGGCGAGCACGTGCGCGAAGGCGCGGTTGTGTTCGATGTGGGCACCAATGAGGACGAGAACGGCAATATCACCGGCGATGTGAATGCCGAATCCGTGACCGGTAAGGCCTCGGCGCTGAGCCCCGTGCCCGGCGGCATCGGCCCGGTGACCACCGCACTGCTCATGCGTCATGTGGTGCAGGCGGCCGAATCGGCGCGCTGAGTTTCCGGGAAACTCACTGAGTCACACAGAAATCGGGGGCCTGCGAGGGCCCCCGATTTTCGTCCTACCAGTGCTCACCTGTGCTTTTGCAGGTGCTCACCAGTGCGTCGTCACCGGATCACCGATCGCGACATTGTCGTAGTACCACTCCGCGTCCGCCGGAGCGAGGTTGATACAGCCGTGGCTGACATTCGAATTGCCTTGGGAGTCAACCGACCACGGCGCCGAGTGCACGTACACGCCACCCGAGGTGAGACGTTCGGCGAATTCGCCGGTCATCAGATAGCCCTCCGGATCGCTCAGCGGAATGCCGATGGTCCGCGAATCGAAGGTCACCGTGCGTTCGCGGGACATGACCGGGAACGTGCCGACCGGAGTCTCCCGGCCGGGTTTGCCCATGGACGCGGGCATTGTTCGCACCACCACGCCGCCGATGGAGACCGTGAAGGTGTGCGCCGACATATCCGCATCGGCCGACGTGCCGCCGTTCGTATCGAACTGGGTGTGCAGGCGGCCCACCGACACCGTGATAGGCGCTGAGGTGGGCAGGTAAGCGGCCGGAGTCCAGGTCAACTGACGGTCGTCTACCCAGGAGAAGTGCCCGGCCAAACTGGTTTCGGCGCGTACGCCCACCGCCTGTTCGGCGCGAGCGCGATCGGCAACCGGTGCGGCGAACTGCACCCTGACCGGTGCGGCTATGCCCACCACTTCACCGGGCCCCGGCGAAATCGCCTGCACCGCCGGGATATCGGGTGCTGTCAGCACCGCCCCTGCGGCTCCGGAGCCGAACACGGCTGCTGCCGCGAGTGTTGTTGCGGCAAACAGAAAACGAAACGCGTTCCGCATCGTTCCATCCCTTCGCGAGGGTGTGGTTCTGGGAGCTCAGACTATGACCTGATTATCCCTTTCTTCTGGAAATGTTCTCGCTTCGTGACATTGCACACGGCGTGGACACTTGGGGATAACGGGGCGGCCAGGTATTAGCCAGGCCGCTGGGAGCACGGAAATCGGGCATCGTGCCACGGCAAAAAAACGTGCCCTGCTCCGAGACGGAGCAGGGCACGTTTTCGGAAGAGTGTTCGAACGCCTCAGCCGGTGATGGCCGCGATCACATCGTTGTGCAGTGCGTCCGCGCGGGCGATGACCTCGTCGATCTGGGTGAGCACCGGCGCGAACTCCGCACCCGCGCCGACGCCCAGCGAGGCCACATTGATGGCGATATTGAGCTGCGAGCTGGCGGCGGCGGACCGCGCGGCATCGGCGGCGGCGCCGACATCGGTGACCACATTGGGGTTGCCGATGGGCAGCAATTCCGTTGCGAGGGAGACGACTTCGTCGGCCGCGGCGACCACGGCGGCGGGCACCCGGGCCGCGCCGAGCAGGGCGGCGGTAATGGCCTCGGTGCGCGCGGCCTGCTGCGCCTCGGTCTCCTTGGCCATCTTGTAGGCGAAACCGACCGCGGTGAAGGCGGCGGCATCGGCATCGGCCAGGGCGAGCGCGCGGTCGCGGGCGATATCGGCGGCCAGAATGATGCGGTCGATGACCGGCCGGTTCTCGGCATCCTTGGCGCGGGTGGTGTAGCGCGCGACCATGGCGACCAGCGCGGCGCCCTGCGCGGCGTGCAGTGCGGCGACCGCGCCGCCACCCGGCGCGGGCACCTTGGCGGCCAGCTCATCCAGGTAGCCCTGCAGTGTCGAGTCACCGAAGGTGGTGATGGCCTGCGCGGCGTCCTGAGTCATGAGAAAGGGCCTCCTCGAGAGTGCGTGGAACGGTGCGAGATTCGCCGCCTACCGTACCCGGCTCGGTGCCGCTGGGAGATGGCTGGGATGGTGTCGGTAAGGTCCAAATCATGCGTATCGGATTGTCGATCAATTACACCGACGGCTTCAAAGAGGTAGCCGCCGAGGTCGCCGACCTCGAACGGGCCGGCCTCGATATCGTGTTCGTGCCCGAGGCGTATTCGTTCGACGCGGTGAGCGGGCTGGGCTATCTGGCCGCGAAGACCGAACGGGTGCAGCTGGCTTCGGGCATCATGCAGCTCTACACCCGCACGCCCACCCTGACGGCCATGACGGCCGCCGGTCTGGACTACGTGTCGGACGGCCGCTTCATTCTGGGCCTGGGCGCCTCGGGCCCGCAGGTCATCGAGGGTTTCCACGGTGTGCCCTATGACGCGCCCATCGGCCGCACCCGCGAGGTCCTGGAGATCTGCCGCAAGGTGTGGCGGCGGGAGCGCCTGGAGTACAACGGCAAGTACTACACGATTCCGCTGCCCGCGGAAAAGGGCACCGGTCTGGGCAAGCCGCTCAAGCTCATCAATCACCCTGTGCGCGAGAACATTCCGGTGCTGCTGGCGGCGCTCGGGCCCAAGAACGTCGAGCTGGCGGCGGAAATGGCCGAGGGCTGGCAGCCCATCTTCTTCCTCCCGGAGAAGGCCGACGACATCTGGGGTCAGTCGCTCAAAACCGGTCTGGCCAAGCGTGATCCGGCGCTGGGCAAGCTGGAGATCTTCGCCGGTCCGCCGCTGGCCATCGGCGACAATGTGGAGCCGCTGCGCGAATTCGTGAAGCCGCATCTGGCGCTGTACATCGGCGGTATGGGCGCCAAGGGCAAGAATTTCTATCACACCCTCGCGACCAAGTACGGCTACGGCGCCGAGGCGGACCGCATCCAGGAGCTGTACCTGGCGGGCAAAAAAGATGAGGCCGCCAAGGTTGTTCCCGACGAGCTGGTGCGCGATGTCAGCCTGATCGGTTCGGCGTCCTTCGTGAAGGAGCGCGTCGCCGCGTTCCGCGAGGCCGGCGTGACCGCCCTCAATGTGGTGCCCCTGGCCGCCACCAAGGACGAGCGTGTCAAGCTGGTCGAGCAGCTGCGCACCATCTGCGACTGAGGTACTGCGCCCGGGCATGAAAGAGCCCGCGATATCCGCTGTGTGCGGTGGATATCGCGGGCTTTGTTGTTGCGGGAGGTCAGTTCATGGTGAGCGCGGACAGCGCCTCGTCGAGTGTCGGATGCATCGAGAAGACCTGGTCCAGATTGGTCATTCGCAGCTGCCGACTGGTGGCGGGCCCGTCGGCGACCACGGCGATGCGGGTCGCGCCGGCCCGCTGGTGTGCGGCAACCAGCGCCGCCATGCCCGCGGAGGCCAGGAAGCTCACCTCGGACAGATCGATGACAAGTGCGCCCGGTTTCCCGGCCAGGGTCGATTCGATCGCATTCTCGAGCGCGGGGGCCGTCGCGAGATCGACCTCACCGATCACGGCAAGCACCGTCGCGCCGTCGTGCACGGTGACCGTCGTAGTCATCGTCTCGCCGAGGGGATACGCGTCTCCGGATGTATTGGTCACGTTGGAACAATCTGCCATGATCCGTCCGTTCGTGCTGCATCGTCTGCCACATCGGTATCGGTTCGGTAGCCGGAGTTGTGCGAAAGACCCAGTTACCGCGCCGTTTCTGCGGAATTGCGAAGGCTGTGGCGCATATGTGCCTTCTATGTTTACACGCGACTCGCGGCAGAAAAAGACACTGCGGGCAATCGTGTGGTCATTGCTACCCGAGTGCCGGGGCCGGTGAGGTCGATATCGAGTTGGTCGGTGAGCGCGCGCATCATGGTGATACCGCGGCCGCGATGGCCGGGATCGGAAGGTTGCGGGCGCCACGTCCCGGTATCGGTGACCACGAGAGTGACTGTGTCGACTCCGGTTTCGGCGGTGAGCAGGACCCGGCCCGCCGCGCCCTCCAGGTAGGCGTGTTCGATGCTGTTGCTGCACGCCTCATTGGCGGCGGCGATCAGATCGGTGGCGGCGTCG
Organism: Nocardia sp. NPDC006630; assembly: GCF_040611495.1. Taxonomy (NCBI): domain Bacteria; kingdom Bacillati; phylum Actinomycetota; class Actinomycetes; order Mycobacteriales; family Nocardiaceae; genus Nocardia; species Nocardia sp. NPDC006630. The sequence goes on along the minus strand of NZ_JBEXOK010000003.1, from coordinate 442,386 downwards.
TGCGGTACGGCCGCCGTGGTCAGCCAGGATTTCAATTTTCGCCGCATACCGGACAATTCGCCCGCAGTGGACGGCACATCCACATGCAGTGGTGCCGGCGGCTGGCGGTAGACCACCAGCGCCACATCATCGTCGTAGCCGCCCGCGGGGCGCAGCCGCGACAGCACCGAATCGGCCACCTCGCGCGGCAATTGTCCAGCCGCGCCGGTCAACTCGTCGCCCAGTTCCACGAACCGATCGTCGATATCGACGCCGCGCTCTTCGACGAGGCCGTCGGTGAAGAGCACCAGGGTGGAGCCGGGGGCCATGGCGGTGGTGGCCTCGGGGCGGCGCGGCGGATCGAAGGTTGCCAGCGGAACCGCCCGGCCGCCCTCCAGAAGTCGGCCGCGCGTACCGGGTTCGGCCAGTACCAGCGGCATATGCCCGGCGCTGGAATAGCGCACCAGCCCGCGCTCCGGGTCCAGGATGGCGGCGCACACGGTGGTGCACATGGCGCCCGGAATGCGGGCGGCCACCGTATCCAGCTCCGCGAGCAGCTGGGCGGGGCCCGCGCCACGTAGCAGCAAAGCTCTTGCCGCAGTGCGTAATTGGCCCATGACCACGGCGGCTGCGAGGCCACGGCCCACACAGTCGCCCACCACGACGCCCAGGGTGCCGTCCTCCAGGCGCACCACGTCGTACCAGTCGCCGCCGATCTCCAGCGGCGGCAGGGCGGGTTCGTAGTGCACCGAGAAACGCGGCGGCAGTTCGATCGGGCCCAGCATGGCCCGCTGCAGCGTGAGTGAGGTGGAGCGAGCCTGATCGAAGTTCCGGGCGCGCTGTACCGCCAGGCTCAAATGCCCGACCAGCAGCGAGAACAGCGCCCAGTCATCGGGGGTGATGACCCGCGGCGCGGCGAAGCGCAACCACAGGGCCGAATCTCCGGCCTCGCCGAGCGGCGCGACAATTCCCTCCGAACTGTCGGTGCCCTCGGGGATGGCGAACATGGTTCTCCCGGGCCGCAATCGCGCTCGATCCAGCAGCGCGCGGGCTCGCGCATCGAGCACCTGCCGAGATTCCCTGCCGTCCGGTGGCTCACCCGCACGCAACGGCTTGGCGCGGGCGGGCACCGATTCCAGCTGCGGACTGTCATCGGAGACATAGAGATCCGGTCCGGTCTGGCTGTGCGGCCAGACCGAGACGACCGCCGATTCCGCGCCGATGGTGCGGCGCAATTCCTCGAGACCGACACCGAGCACCTCGACCACGCTGGTGGCGGTGCCGACCACGGTGGCCAGCCGCGATACCGCCTGATCACGTGCCTGCGCATCGTGTTCGGCGGTGACGTCGCGAATGGTGCCGACGAAGATGCGTTCGCCGTTCTCGGGTTTCACCAGTGAGCTGGTGGACACGGCCAGCCAGACGCGGCGGCCGTCGCGGTGCCGGATGGGGGTCACAAAGCGGGCGGCATCATTGCCCAGATCGGGATAGCGCGGCGTCTCGGCGGTGGTCCAGGGATGGGGGAGCGGGTAGGGGGCGCCGTCGGGGCCGTAACCGGTGAGCGCGCCGAATGACGAATTGACCTCCACCAGAGTGCCTTCGGCGTCGACGACGAAGAAGCCGTCCTGCAGCGATTCCACCAGCGCCGTGCGGAAGGCGTCGCGGCCCGCGAGATCGTCTGCGCGCGAACGCTGTTGCTCGTAGCGGCGATTGCCGTCGAGGAAACCGCGGGTGGCCACGTCCAGGGCGGCCATGGTCTGCAGCAGGAATTCGAGGGCGGCCTCGGAGCGGACGTCATCGTTGACCGGGAGCAGGCCCTCCTGCTCGAGAATCCGGAAGTGGTGTTCGGTGAGGTCGAGAATGCTCACGCCCTCGACCAGTGCCCGCCGCCCCAGCTCATAGCCCTCGGCCAGGGTGTTCTGGGTGGGTGCGCGCAGATGCAGGCGCAGCGCGCCGGTATACGCGTCACGAAACGCCGCCAGCACCGAGCTCATGCCGGTGGCCCCGGAGGGGTGGAGCTCGGGCGTATCGGGCTGGAATGGTGTGTGACCGAATGACTTTGGCTGGCCTGGCTCAGAATGGAGCGGCCCGGGCTGAGGTGACCGCGATGCCGGGCCGCCAGCACCAGGGCGTCATCGGTGTCCTTGGCATGCCGGGCGAGAATCTCGGCGGTGATCTCGGAGGTCGGCTTGGCCAGATCGATGCGGTCGGAGTAATCGCTGGTAATGCCGTCGGTGGACATGAGCAGCAGATCGCCGGGCCGCACCGCCACGGTTTGCGATTGCAGATTCGGCGGCAGCAGATATCCGACGATGCCGGCCGACAGCAGCGCCGCCGCGCGAATGGCCGGTTTACCGGGAGCCGCTGCCACGATACGGGTTTCGACATTGCCCACGCCGAGCCAGTGCAGCCGATCGGCGGTATCGAACAGGGCCAGCGAGACCGCGGCGCCCCGGGTATCGGCCATGGCGCGGTGGCAGAGCAGGATCAGCACGTCCAGCGGTTCGGCGCGATTCTCGGCGAGTACCTGTGCCGCGCGATCGGAGGCGTCGGCGGCCGCGGCGCCGTGGCCCAGCCCGTCCAGGACCGCGAAAAGCACTGAGCCACCGCCCGCGTCGAGCACGACCGACCGGTCTCCGGAGACGCGCTGCCCAGGTAGTGCGCGTCCGGCGACGGCCCATTCGACCGCGCCGATGAAGCCGTCCTCACGCACCGTGGGGCACCCACTTCCACATTTCGACGAGCGTGCCCTGGCCCGGTTCGGAGGTGATCGCGAGTCCGTCCATCAGACGGCGTGCGCCCGGAAGGCCGAGTCCGAGACCACGTCCGGTGGAGTAGCCGTCTTCGAGGGCGCGGGGAATGTCGACAATGCCGGGGCCTTGATCCTGCGCCTGCACCACCATGGAGCGGCGTCCCTCGCGATCGCCGACCAGCAGCCGAATCTCGCCTGTCCCTGCATAACTCGTGATATTGCGTGCGACTTCCGAGATTGCGGTCGCAATCATGGTGCGATCAGAGAGCGAGAAGCCCAGAGTGCTTGCCATCTCGAGCCCCGCCTGCCGAGCGGTCACAATGTCGTTGGACACCTTCACCGCGATCACCACGACTTCAGCGGCCACGATCACGACCGTCTCGTTGGCCGCGATTATTGATCTTGTGGTTGAGCCAGGCCAGCCCTTCTTCGAGATCGAGGGCGGTGTGCATGCCCTCGAAGGTGAGACCGAGCTGAACCATGGCGAAGGCAACCTCGGGTTGCAGGCCGACAATGACCGTTTCCGCGCCTCTCAGCTTGGTCATGTGGGCGATGGTACGCAGCGATCTCGCAGCGAAGGAGTCCATTACGTCGATTGCAGTGACATCGACAATGATTCCCTGGGCCCGATACTTGCTGACGTACTTCATCAAGTCGTCCTGCAAGCGTTCGGTATCGGCGTCGGTGAGTGCGGACTGCACCGACGCGATGAGATAGGTGCCCTGCTTCAGAATGGGTACCGGCATCTGGCTGGCCCGGTTTACCGTCCGTCGCGATCGGCGGGAACTCGCGACACCTCGTAACCGAGCAGTCGCTCCGCCTCTTCGATACCGCCCTGAAGGTCACCGACGGCATTCATCTTCGACAGGTCCAGCCCGATGGTGACCAGCGTGAGCGCGATCTCCGACGACAGGCCGGTGATGATCACGTTCGCGCCCATCAGGCCCGAGGCGTCGACGGTTTGCACCAGGTGGTTCGCGACCGTCGAGTCGATCGCCGGCACACCGGTGATATCGATGACGACGACCTTGGCGCGATTGGCCCTGATGGCGCGTAGCAGCTGTTCGGTGAGCTGCCTCGCACGTTGCGAATCCAGCACACCGATGATGGGCAGGATGAGCAGCTGCTCGCGCACCTGCAGCACCGGGGTGGACAGCTCGCGAATCGCCTCTTGCTGCTGGCGGATGACACGCTCGCGTTCCTGCACGAAGGACACGGCCACGGTATTGGCGATGCGGTTGGCGGCCGGTTCGTACGCGTCGAGCACCAGCTTCAGCAGTTCGAAGTCGGTCTGATACTTCTCGAAGAGGCTGCGGGCGAGCACATCTCGCAGCAGGAGCACGATGCCGACGACCTCGTCGGTCTCGACGCCCCGGGGGATGATGCGTTCGGACAGATCGCGTGCGTAGGCCTGCAGCGCTTCGACGCTACCGGTCTCGAGCACCTCGACGTAATTGTCGTAGACGGAGGTGGCTTCGGAGAAGATCTCCTCCGGGGTCATGGCGGTCAGGAGCTGGGCATCGGTGATACGACGGGCCCACTCCTCGCGCAATTCGGTGCGGTTCTGCCGCAAGTGTTCGACGAGCTGCGGGAGCAGATTGTCGACAGAACTCGCGGGCAGTGAATCCGCCGAGAGGCTCATGGACACGTCGGACATGGAAACTCCTGCCCCTTTCGCTAAGGCCAGGTCGGGTGCACGCTCACTCCAACTAGCACGGCGCGGCCGGTTTGCCGACCGTGCGCTCGGTGCCGACCGCCGTCGGAAGCCGGTGCCGAGCCTAGTCTTACCCAGTACCCCCCGTGTGCCAAACCAAACGCCGGTCGAGAGGTATTTCGCCGGGCCGGGTGTGATCTTCACCGGGGGTTTCGCGTGTCTGGTCTTCTGTGGTGTGCGAGCAGGGTGTCGTAGATATCGGCGAGGGCGGTCAGCTGACCGCTGTCGAGAACGTCGATCATGTGCCGCCGCACGCTCTCCACGTGTGCGGGGGCAGCACCCGCGAGCACCAGCTTGCCCTTGGCGGTGAGGACTGCGGCGGTGCGGCGGGCGTCATCGGGAATGGACTCGCGAGCAACCAGTCCGCGCTTCTCCATCCGGGTGATCTGATGGGAGAGCCGACTCTGCGACCACTCCAGGACGGCGGCCAGTTCGGCGAAGCTGCGGCGGTGATCGGTGGCCTCGGCCAGGCGGGCCAGCACGGTGTATTCGACATAGGTGAGGTTGGATTCGCGCAGGGAGTCGCGTCCGACCGCGGCGGCGATGAGGTCGCGGGTGAACACGAATCCGAGCCACGCGCGCGTCTCGACATCGTCGAGCCAACGGGTTTCGATCACGGTTCCACTCCCGGGTTCTGCTGCCATGCTAATTCCTCCCCGACGCGAACAAGCGCATCCTCACAGGTAACACCGCCCGACTTGAAGGTGCAACCTGTGCCGATTCACACAAAGTCACGCTCGATTCACACAAATCCGCACTTGGGCACCCATTCCGGGTGACCTACGGGCGTGGTTAAGGCTTGCCTGCGCGAAGGGGTTCCGGGCGTGCTGGATAGAGTCTCTCTGCTTGAACCGTCGGCTGGGCTTCGGCTCGGCCCTGCTCGAGGAGTGCGACCAGTGACCGCGCCTGACTTCCTGTACTCGGATCTGCTGCCGATCGGTGCCGATGACACGCCCTATCGATTGCTGACCACCGAGGGGGTCAGTACTTTCGAGGCGGGTGGGCGGACCTTTCTGCAGGTGGAGCCCGAGGCGCTGCGGTTGCTCACCGCGGAGGCGATGCATGACATCAGCCATTACCTGCGGCCCGCGCATCTGCGGCAGCTGCGCAAGATCATCGATGATCCCGAGGCCAGTGGTAACGACCGGTTCGTGGCGCTGGATCTGCTGAAGAACGTCAATATCTCCGCGGGCGGCATCCTGCCCATGTGTCAGGACACCGGCACTGCCATCGTCATGGGCAAGAAGTCCGAGGGTGTGCTCACCGGAGCCGATGACGCCGAGTGGATTTCGCGCGGTGTGTTCGACGCCTACACGAAGTTGAACCTGCGGTACTCGCAGCTCGCGCCCATCACCATGTGGGATGAGAAGAACACCGGGCAGAACCTGCCCGCCCAGGTCGAGTTGTACTCGGACGCGGGCGATCCCGCGCACCCCGCCTACAAGTTCCTGTTCATGGCCAAGGGCGGCGGGTCGGCCAACAAGTCGTTCCTGTTCCAGGAGACCAAGGCGATCCTGAACCCCGATCGCATGCTGGAATTCCTGGACGAGAAGATCCGCTCGCTCGGCACCGCGGCCTGCCCGCCCTACCACCTGGCGGTCGTCATCGGCGGCACCAGCGCCGAATTCGCTTTGAAGACAGCGAAATACGCCTCCGCGCACTACCTGGACAATATGCCGACCGAGGGCTCCATGTCCGCGCACGGCTTCCGGGACCTGGAGCTCGAGGAGCAGGTCTTCAAGCTCACCCAGTCCTTCGGCATCGGTGCGCAGTTCGGCGGCAAGTACTTCTGCCATGATGTGCGCGTCATCCGCCTGCCGCGCCACGGCGCCTCGCTGCCGGTCGCCATCGCCGTCTCCTGCTCGGCCGATCGCCAGGCGCGCGCCAAGATCACCGCCGAGGGCGTATTCCTGGAGCAGCTGGAACGTGAACCGGCGCAGTACCTTCCGGAGCAGACCGATTCCATCCTCGGCGGCGATGTGGTCAAGATCGACCTCAACCGGCCGATGTCGGAGATTCGCGACGAGCTGTCGAAATACCCGGTGAAGACCCGGCTTTCGCTGACCGGCCCGCTGGTGGTGGCGCGCGATATCGCGCATGCCAAGATCAAGGAGCGCCTCGACGCGGGCGAGCCCATGCCGGAGTACCTGCGCGAGATGGCCGTCTACTACGCCGGTCCCGCCAAGACGCCCGAGGGGTACGCCTCCGGTTCCTTCGGTCCGACCACCGCCGGGCGCATGGACTCCTATGTCGATCAGTTCCAGGCCGCCGGCGGCTCGCACGTCATGCTGGCCAAGGGCAATCGTTCGGCGCAGGTCACCCGGGCCTGCAAGCAGCACGGCGGCTTCTATCTCGGCTCGATCGGCGGACCCGCCGCGCGACTCGCCCTCGACTGCATCAAATCCGTCGAAGTTCTCGAATACCCTGAACTCGGCATGGAAGCAGTCTGGAAGATCGAGGTCGAGGACTTCCCGGCCTTCATCGTCGTAGACGACAAGGGCAATGACTTCTTCGCCGAAACCCAGAAGCCGATCGCACTGCGGGTGCGAGAGCGGTCCAAGGAGCGAATCTGAGCGAGGGAGACGACTGCATGCGGGTTGACGGCCGTGACGAAATGCCGAGGGCGCAGGCCGAAATGCCTGCGCATCGGGCAGATTCGGCCCCCGGCCGGGCGGCGCTGCTGACCGCGACCCTCGCGCTGTGCGCGGGCGCCGGTCTGCTCGGGGCCGGTGTGCCCGCCGCGCATGCCGCACCCGAGAGTGTGTCGGTGGCGCCCGGATCCGGTGCGCCGTCCGGCACCGCGGTCGCCGCCGAGACCGATGGTCTCGACCCGCTGCTGGCCACCGCCTACGAACAGGCGGCCGCCGAAGCGCAGTCGGAGGGTGTCTCGCTGTCCATCACCTCCGGCTACCGGACGCCCGGTCAGCAGGAGGCACTGTGGGAGGACGGAATTCGCACCTACGGCAGTCCCGATGCGGCGCGGCAGTGGGTGCTGCCGCCCGAGGAGTCCACCCACGTGTCCGGTCAGGCCATCGATGTGGGTCCGCGCGCGGGCGCACAGTGGTTGGAGGACAACGGAAATCGCTGGGGACTGTGCCGCACCTTCGACAATGAGTGGTGGCACTTCGAACGTGTCACCCTGCCCGGAATGCCCTGCCCGGCCCGACTACCCGACGCGAGCCAGCGCTGAGAAAAGGACCGGACATTCTGTTGTCCGGTCGATCACCGCTGTGCGCGGGTCGTTGATTCGGCATCCTTGGGTTCAGCACATTTCTAGCTACGGAGGCATGGGTGGGCAGGCAGCAACACGGCTCGGGGAACGGCAGTCTGGGGCGGCAACGCCCACCGGTTCGAACCTCTCGCCGCCAGCCCGTCCCCGAGTACCGCACCATCCGCGAATCCGTCCTCGCCCCCGGCTGGCTGCTGCTGGAACTTCCCACCGCCGTGTTGCTCGCGGTGTTCGTGGGCACCGGCTGGCTCGGTTACGCCCAGCATTCGGGTACCCCCGCGCAGCCGCGCCCGGCCGTCGTGGTCCCCGCCGACCACCCCGTGCGCGGTCGCTGAACCCGCCCCCGGTGGGGCGTGCAGGTGAAATGTCTGGTATCGGAAGCTGATCGGCCATGTTCGGGCACCGCAGCGTTCAACCGGTAACCGTACCGTCGCGGTATAGCTGTTGAGCGGCGGACGGAGATCCCCATGCTGGACCCGCGACTTCGAACCCTCTGGCTGGCCAATGCCGCCACCGCCGTGACGGCGGTGGCCATGCACACCCAGCGCCCGGTATTCGCCACCTATACCCCCGGGGTCCAACGGGATTCGGTGACGGCTTCCGATCTGGAAGTGGTCACCGTCACCGATACCTCGGTCGTGCTCACCTGGACCTCGCGCGTCCGCAATCGTGCGGGGCGGCTGCAACCGGCCCCGGCCGATACCGAGGTGCGCATCGGCCCCGCGGACGGGTACGCCGCGCCCGCGGTGCGATACCTCGACTCCCGGCGCACCGCATACCATTACGCGGAAATCGACGGGCTGGAGCCGGGGCGGGTCTACCGCTTCGAGGCCTACTCCGGCGGGAGCCGGGCGGTGCCCGCGCGCACGCTGGTGACGCGGCGCTCCGGAACACCGGAATCCACCGGGGTTTTCACCACCCTCACGCCGCCGCCCGGCCGGCTGCTGCGCACCATCGCGCTCAGCAACGATCTGCATCTCGGCGAGGACCGCAGCGGTCTGCTGGTGTCCGGACTGATCGATGGGCTGCGGCACGAAACCCGGCAGCATCCGGAGTTCATGCTCCGCGCCGTTCTGGACGAACTGCGCGGGCCCGGGCGCGCGGCCGATCACCTCATTGCCGCGGGCGATCTCACCGACTCCGGGACTTTCGCCCAATCCGTCGCCGTCCGTGCGCATTTGGATACCTGGGGCGCGCTGGGTTCGGACTACTTCGTCTGCCGTGGCAATCACGACATGCCGCCCAAGGACGAACCTGATCACTGGGGTGCGGTCTTCTACCCGTATCAGGAGCTCGGCGAATACTTCGCCGGCGGACTGCGGCTGCTCGGACTCGACACCAATCGCCCGCGCCCACGCGGCGGCGGCACGCTCGGGTCCGCCCAGCTCGGGCGGCTCACCGACATCCTGCGCGCCGACCCGGACCGGCCGACGCTCGTATTCGGTCACCACCCGATCACGACGCATGCGGCGATAAGCAACCCGGGCGGACCGGGTTTCGTGCTCGACAGGGCGAATGCGGCGGCACTACAGACGCTCTACCGCTCGGCCCCCGGCGTCTTCCTGCATCACAGCGGTCATACCCACCGAAATCGGGTGACCCGCGCCGATTCCGGAGTGAATGTGGAATTCCTCGAGGTGGCCGCCGTGAAGGAGTACCCCGGCGGCTACACCCTGCTGCGACTCTACGAGGGCGGCTACATGGCCAACTTCTACAAAACCGCCGGCGAAGCCGCACGCCGCTGGAGCACCCGCACCCGCCGCCAATACCTCGGCCTGCACCCCGACCACTCCCTGGGCAGCTGCGCGGACCGCAATCACGTCGGCCTGCGCGACTTCTCCGGCCTGACCGCCGCTGATCTCACACCACGGCGCGCGGGGGAGCAGCTCGCGCGTTGAGGCGCCCCGGACCACGCGGTAGATGTCGGCGAGCTGAGTCGCCGACATCTGCTGCAGTGCAAGCCTTCCGGGAGCGCACTGCCGAGTGGTTCAGCGGCACAACGCTATTGCGCTGACTACGACAGAAATGCCGCTGCCGCCCGCTGGGTGATCCTGCGGGCGGTGGCGGCTGTGCCGGAGTGTGTGCGCTTTACTCGAGGTCGGTTCCTCCATTGCGGGCGCGGGCTGCGGCGCGGGCGCGGCGGCGGGCGGCCTGGAGTTCGGCGAGTTCCTGTTCGAGGGTCTCGGCGATGCGGAATTGCCCGGTGTCGTAGACGTTCAGCGGCGGCATGCCGTCATTGAGGTCGGCGAGGGCTTCCGGTTCGGGCGATTTGGCGGACTTGGTGGCCGACGTCCGTTCTTCCTTCTTGGGAGCGGGTTTCGGGGTCGGCTTGACCGACACGGGTTCGGGCTCGCTCTCCACGATCCGGCTGGTGTCCACCGGACGGCTCGTCTCGGCCTCAGGCGCGGCGTTCAGGGCCTGGGCGGGCTGACCCATGGTCGGTGCCGAGGCGGTCGGCCGCTGCGGCCAGGCGACCGTGCTGGGCAGTGTGCGGCGGATCGTCTCGGCCGGGTCGGGCAGATCCCGGATCTGGTCCGTCGCACGGACGATGGCGAGCCCGTAGCGCGCACTGGCGGCATTGTGGATCAGCAGCGCGACACCGATCATCACCGGCGCGATGGCGTGCACGGAGACGTCGTACCAGCTGCCGATCTTCAAGTACGGGTACGTGTTCAGGGTGACCGTCAGGCCCAGCAGCGCCATTTCGGCGGCCACGACCTGCTTGGTGCTGTCGATGACGCCCCACTCGGCGACCTTGTTGGTGCCGATCATGATGATGATCAGGCAGACGCTGATCATCCCTTCGAGCAGGTAGCTGAACCAGAACAGCGGGTCCGACGCGCCACCGGGAGCGATATTGTGCTGGACATTGACTGCGGACCAGAGCATTCCGGCTGCGACGACACCGGCCAGCGCGCGCAGTGACCACCCGCGATGCTTGTACAGCGATGCCAGTTTGGCGTGCGGGCTCGATTCTCGCCGCTGTGCGGCGATCGCCTTGCGAGCCATCAGCAAGTCGCGAATGTCGGCCTTCTCAATCTCTACGGTGGTCTGGCGAGCGCGGTCGGCCGTGGCGGCGGCGGCCTCGACCTGCTTGAGGCGCTGGGCGCGGTCCTCGTTGCGGATGCGCTCGGCTAGTTGGCGCTCGGCGGTGAGTTCGTTTTCGGAGAGAGCTTCGGTGAGGGCGGGGTCGAATTGGTAGGCGAGCCTTCCGCGCGCCTTCTCGACCCGCCGAGCGAGGACGGAGACGTCGTCCTCCAGCGGATGATCGATCGTCATCGGGTCCCCCGTCCCGGGAGTTTCGATCGCTGGCAGGTGAACTCGATAAGGATCGGCACGGAAAACATTTGTAGTCGATACACCGCCATTGGCGAAACTGTTGATTTGCCGATAGGCCAATCCTCACGGCGTGCCGCGCCGCGACACGCGTAATCCGCTGGCGCCCGGGGTGTTTACCAGGGTCGTTTCGGACCGGGTGTCAGGGATGCTCGCGGTCACGGCGTTCAGCCCACTGGACGGGTGGCGATCGTGACGCGGGGGACGAACAGGGCATCGCGGGCGAAGCCGGTACCTGGCCGATTTGTCGGGAGTCGTTGGGACGCAGAAGAGCCCGCCGCCCGGACGGCGGATCTGTCCGGGCCGCGGTATCACGACATTTCGGGATGCGATCGGCGCTGTGTTTCGAGAGGTGATCAGAGCAGCGCGATGGCGCCTTCGACACGATGGGGGAGGCGGCGGCGGTTGGGCGAGCCGAGTGCGGCGGTGAGATCGGAACCGTCGTGCTCGGCCAGCAGATCATCACTGTCCCACACCAGCAGCGTTGCGCTGACCGTGTTCTCGGCCGTCGAATGCGCCAGATCGTAGTGCGCGCAGCCGGGAACGTGCGGATAGGTGATCCAGAGGTCGTAACCGGTCATGAACAGATCCAGATCGAATTGCACCGACAGCCCGAGCAGTTCACTGCGGCCGTTGTCGTCCACGCCCGCGAACGCCTCGTCCAGCGCGAGCAGGCGCGGGGCCTGCGGATCGGCCGAATCGAGCATGACGTGTGCGGCGGCGAAGAGCGGCAGGTGCAGCGAGACCGACTGCTCACCGCCCGACAGCGCGCTGTGCCGGGCCACGGTGAGCCGGTCCTCGGTGCCGTCGGCGGTGATGATGGTGAAGGAGAACACCCGCCAGGTGCGGTAATCCAGTGTGGCCGCCAGGATCTCCGGGAACGAGCGCTCCGGATGCGCGGCGCGGGCCGCGCGGATCTCGGCCGCGAAATGCGAACGGATGGTGGCCAGATCGTCCGGGACCAGTTCCGAGGAATCGCGGTCCAGCAGCTTGCACACCGCGCGCGCCGGCTCCGAGAGCGTATCGGCCAGCACCCAGTGCACGCCGATGGTATTGCCCGAGGACATGCGCCGCTGCTTCATCTCCATGCCCATGCGATTGATGAGATCGCGTGCATCGCTGGTGCGTTCGTGAATCTGCTGGGCCAGGCCGGTGAGCAGCGCATCCTCCAGGATGCGGCGTTCGGAATCGGTGAGCAGCAGCTCCTGATCCTTCCGCGCCCCGCCGATGCGCTCGGCGAAATCGGCCAGTGCGGACAGCCCGTGATCATCGTGCACCTGCACGACGGTGAGACCGTCCGCGGCATCCCAGTGCAGGCGGTAATCCTGGCGGGCGGCGGTGAGGGCCGCATCGAACTCCTGCAGGGCGGTGGTGACCGCGCTGCGGGTGGACTTGCGGGTGGCCTCGCCGGCCCGCACCGAAGCCGTTGCGGCGGCGAGGTTCTCGAACAACGCCGCCACGTCCTCGGGCAGCACGGCCGGTTCCTGTTCGGGATCGCCGTTCTCGATGCGGTACAGCAGCTGCTCCGGGGTGGACCAGGCGGCATCGCTACTGGGCCAGCGACTCTCGACCGGGGCGCCGAGCAGGCTCAGCAGATCCGGCCGGGCGTACGGGGCCAGATGCCGCACATCGGCCAGCAATTCGGTGAGCGCCGTGCCGAGCGTGTCGTGCGCCGCCCGGTGTGCGCCCTCCGCGGTGCCGACCGCCTCGATGGCCTCGTGCGCGGCCTTGCGGGCCGATTTCTGTTCCGCGCGTGCGGCATCGATGCGTTCGCGGGCGCGCTCGAGTTCGCGGTCGATATCGGCCGCGCCCGCGCCGAGCGCCTCCCGCAGCGTCTCCAGCTTCCGCTGCTGCTCCTCGTAACCGCTGCGCGCGGCCTCGGCCTCCTCGGCGAAGGCCTCCGCGAGATCGTTCGCCTCATCGAGGCGGTCGCCCGATTCCCGTGACCGCTCGTGCTCGCGCTGATGGTCACCGCGCAGCCGCAGCAGCGCCGTGCCCGCATTCTCGAAGTGCCGCACGGCGGCTGCCAGTGCGTCCAACGCGGCCGGATCGCGCGGAGCTTTGTGATCGGCCGCGATGGCGCGCACCTTCTTGTCGGCGGCGGAGTACTCGCCGACCGCCTGATCGAGATCCCGCTCGGCCTGCGCCGCCGCCTCCGACCGCGACCGCAGCATGCCCGCGGCCTCCGAAACCGCGCGCAGCGCCGCGGTGACGGCGGTGGTGCGCGGAAGTGCCTTGGCCGCGGCCGAAACCCGCGCCAGCTCCGCCGTGGCGGCCTGCTCGGCATCCTGGGCATCGCGGACCGACTCCTCCGCCGCCTCGATGGCAGCGGCCAACTCCGCGAGCCGCAGCTCCCGGCGGCGGGCCCGCGCGGTGGTGCCGATGAACTCCGCGTCCGCCTTGACGTGGCGGCCGACCTGAACACCCTGGCGGTACCGTCCGTCGGTGGCGACGGCGACGTGCGCACTGTCCGCTGCGCCGATGGCGAGTGCGGCCATCGGTGCGAACTCGGAGGCCCGCGCGCCCGACGCCGAACTCCGCTCGGCCGCAGAGCTGTCCGCGCCGCCGGCAGGCGGGTGCGCGGAGTCCTTCTGTGCCGCCGCGCTCTTCCCGCCCGTACCCCCGGCCAATTCGGACCCGCCCGCATGGCCGGACGATTCGGACCCGCCTGCATGGCCGGACGATTCGGACCCGCCTGCACGGCCGGACGATTCGGACCCGCCTGCATGGCCGGACGATCCGGACTCGTGCAGGGCGATACTGGCGAGAACGTCGGCGACGGTCTGGCGTGGGACGGTCAGGGCGGCCGAATCATCCTCGACCACCAGGACATCGGCGAGGGTGCGGCCGGAGGGGCGCTGGGCCTTCGGCACGGGCTGCAGGAACTGGTCGGAAGTGTGTTCCGGCAGTTCGGTGTCGGCGCAGACCCAGGCGTCGAGGAGATTGGCGGCCTGCAGGGCTGCTTCGATGCCCGCGGCGGCATCGGGGGTGATCGTGTCGGCGAAGCGGACCAGGCGCCACAGGGGCGCGCCGGGGCGGTCGGCTGTGCGCGGGTCGGTGCGGGCGGGGAATGCCGTTGGCGCATCATCGCGTTCGGCGGCGACCTGCTCACGTTCGGCGCGGAGTTCGGCGGCGCGGGCTTTGGCCTGTGCGGCGTGCGCGCGGGCTTCCTGGCGGCGGGTGCGAATCTCCTCGGTCAGCGGCTCGGTGCGGTCGGCGAGCACCTCGGCGGGCGTGGCGAGAACTGCGGCTTCGCCGGAGGACGAATCGGTGGGAGCCGCAGTGGTGTCGCCGGTGGCGACGGCGTCGCCGGTAGCGACGGCCTTGCTTGCCGCGGAATCGCTGCCGTCGGTGCTCGATACGCCCTGCGGGCCCGCTACGCTGCCAGCGGAGCCTGTCGCGTTCGGCCCGTGGCTGTCTGCCGCACCCTTGCGATTGCGGCCCTTACCGCCCGCGGAAGCCCCTGTGGCGTTGAGCATTCCGGCTGCGGCGCTGGTGTGCTGAGGTGCGAGGTGTTCGGTGCCCGCGTGGGCGAGTGCGTCATTGAGCGCTTCGAAGAGGCCCTCGCGGATGGGGGAGTAGACCTCGCGGTGGGTGTCCCACCAATCACGCAGGGAGATGGCGGTATCGGAGCGGGCGAGCACCACCGAGGCTTCGGCCTGGGCGAGTTCGGCTCCGGCGGCCTCGCGCAGTTCGCTGGCGCGCTGGGCGGCGCGTTCGGCGCGGGTGCGTTCGGTGACGGCCGCGTCGACCATGGTGAGGGCGCGGCGCACGGCGCGAACGTCGGCGTCGCGCTCCTCGGCGTGACTGCGGACGGTGGTGGTCAGGTGTTCGGTGCGGGCCTGTTCGGGCAGGGCGGTCCAGCTGATGCCCGCTTCCTCTGCGGCGGAGCGCAATTCGTCCTCACCGCGTGCGAGGGCGGAGGTGGCGTGCTGGACGGCGGCCTGGGCGCGCTCGGATTCCTGGGCGCGCTGATCGACGGTCTGGCGGGCCTTGAGCGCCTTGTCGCGGTGCACGGCGGAGGAGGTCTCCAACCGGCGGACCGCATCGGCGAGATCGTCGAGCTGCTGCTTGCCCTCGTAAGCACTGGAGCGCTGCAGGGTTTCGCGATCGGACAGCGCCTGCTCATAGGCGCGGTCGGCGTCCTCGGCGCGGGTCTCGACGGCGGCGCGCTCGCCGTCGCGGCGCTGCCGCAGTGCGGCAGCGGCATGCAGCGCGGTACTGGCGTGGGTGACCGCGTCCAGTCGCACGCGGACCTGGTCGATATCGGTCTTCGCCTGCACGGCAAGGTATTTGCGGTACACGCCGACAAAGGCGCGGGTGGCGCTGTCGGCTTGGACCAGGCCCTCCAGGGTGCGCCCGACCTCCTCCATATCGCTGAAGGAACGGGCCGCGTCCAGGATCAGCTGCTCGTCCAGGGGCCGCAGACCATCGGTGAGCGCCTGCGACAGTCCGCGCGGGTCCAGATTCTTGGCCAGCTGCGGGCGGCGCAGCGTGAGAATCAGATTGATGAGCTGGTCGTAGCGCTGCTGCCCCAGCCCGAACATGCGGGCGTCGATCGCGGCCCGGTATTCGACGGGCCGATCCATGATGGCGTCGCCGCCGATCTGCTCGGCCAGCTGCTTACGGGTGAGCGGGCGATCGTCCGGGCCGAGCAGCGAGAAGTCCACGCCGACCCGGCCGTCCGCGACGAAGTACCAGCGTGTGACCTTGTCGGAGGAGCGGGTGGCGCGCATGCCGATGCCGACGGTCACCGTCTCCGGTTCGGCCCAGGTGCCGCGCGCGAACTCCATCCACACGTACGAGTACGCCGATTCCTGCTTGCGGTACAGCAGATTCGACTTCATGGTGCGCTCTTCACCCGCGAACGGATTGAGCCGCCGCGGTTCGATGCGCCCGTCCAGCACGAACGGGAACAGCACCTCCAGCGCCTTGGTCTTACCGGACCCGTTGGGCCCGCGCAGTACGATGCGCCCGTCCGCGAAGCAGAACTCCTGATCGCGGTAGTCCCACAGGTTGATAATGCCCGCGCGGGTGGGGACGAAGCGGACTCCACCGTGAATGAGGTCGGCCATCAGTTCCCGGATCCCTTCTCTGACGAGACAAGTGCCGGTGCGGCATCGGGTTCCCCGACGTCGCCCGGCGAGATGAACAATTCGGACTCCGAGCGGGTGCGGATGGTCACGATGGCGCCGCGGTAGCGGGCCAGCGCGGGCAGAATGATCAGGCCCGCACCCAGGTCGGGAGAGTTGACCGATTCCACCAGCCGCAGGCGTTCCAGCAGCGAGATGACCTCGGTGGTGAGTCCGGGGACGTCGGCCTGCCACTGCGCCGCGAAGGTCGCGCCGTAGCGCTTGGCGAGCATCTGCACCGTGTCGCGGATCCAGTCCGAGCCGATGAACGGGTACTCCGGGATGTCCGGCTCCTGCTCCTGCTGCTCCGAATCCTCTTCGGTCGCAAAGATGTCGAACGGATCGGCGAGTGGTGCGAAGACGGTGGCGCTGGGGATGGCGCTGTCGAGCTGCTCCACCAGATCGGCGATCGGCACCTCGGGCCGGGGGATGCGCGCGACCGGGGCGTCGAGATCCAGTACCAGGTCGGCGATTTCACCCGCCAGCAGCAGGGCCACCTGGGCCAGCGTGCCGGTGCCCGGGAAACGCACATCCGAGAGCCGGCCCGAACTGTCGATGAGCGCAACACCTTCGGCGCGGCGCTCGGCGCGCAGGCCGGTCACCAGTTCGACCTCGTGCACCAGCTTCTCCTGGCCGAGCAGGGAGCGATGCGGTTCGGCCAGGTCGTCGATATAGACGACCGGCTGCTCGACCAGTGCGCGCCGCACCGATCGCGAGGCCAGCGCCATTGCGGGAGAACGGGTATCGCCGCCACCGGCCTCTTCACCGAGCAGTCCGCCGACACTCTGCAGATGCTGCAGCGCGCGCGGCGGCCGGAACAGGGCGAACACCACCGAGCGGTCGATATCGTACAGCGCCTCGCCCGCTTCGGGATCGCTCGCCCAGCCGCCCGCATCACCATCGGCGAGGGTGACCGCGCCGCGTGCCGCCAGCCAGCCCACCGCATCCACGAACGCATCCCGGTCCGCCGCCCGGTCCGACGCCAGATCCAGTCCGTCCACCCGCTCGGTGTACGAGGCGACCTGAGCGGCCAACTCCGACAGCGTGATCTGATCCCCCGCCCGTCCCAGCGCGGCCAGCGCCAGCGCCAGATACGCATACCGGCGGCGATCGAAGAGCCGATCCGCGGTCGTCCGCGCCGGCCGCCCCGGATCGAGCTGATCCAGCACCGGGAACAGCCGCGCCGTCGTCTCGGTGACCTCGAGCCGATACCCGAACAGCTCGGCCAGATCCTCCCGCAGCTCCGTCGCCCACCGCCGAATCAGCGGCAGCGCAATACGATCCGGATAATTGCGGGTAATGAGGTGATTGGCCAGCACCACCCGGGCAGCACGCTGATAACTGTCCAGCGCCAGCGAGTCGATAGTGCGCGCATGCATCAGTCGTCCACCGCCCCGTCGTCGGCATCGTCCACGGGCACGGTCGCGCCGCTGGTCAAGGAGGTGGATCCGGCACTGCGCGAGGAGGACTCGACGTGACGGGTGGTGGGCCCGCTCACGGGCTCGAGTCCGCCGTCGGCCTCGGGCAGTGTTGCGCCGCTGCCGACGGTGGTGGATCCGGCACTGCGCGAGGAGGACTCGAGGTCGCGGTGGCCTGCGGGCTCGTGTCCGCCGCCGGTGCCCGATGCGCGGGTGGCCGCCCGCCCCGGCGCCTTGCTGGTGCGGGTGGACACAGTCTCGCGGACCTGGAGGCGGCGGTTGTTGAGGTGCAGGAGGCCGCGGGCGGTGCGCACGGCGGTGGAGCCCTCGCACTCGGTCACGGTGAGGGTGACGCCGCTGTCGGAACCGGTTGTGCCCGAGACGCGTCCGCTCACCGGCACCCAGGCGGTGGAGGCGGCGTCGATCAGGCGCAGCAGTACCTCGGTCTCGCGTTCGTCGAGTTCGCGCTCGTGCACATCGGCGCTGGCCAGGGAGCGGGCGGCCGCGGCGCGGGCGCGCTGCGAATCGAGCTGGGCCTCGCGCAGGCGGCGGATGCCGGCGTCATTGCGCTGCAGCCGGGCAGGTGCGCCGGGTGTGGGCGGCCGCCCGGTCTCGGCGAGGGTGCGGGCGATCTCCAGGGGCGGTGCGTCCCACCAGGATCGGATGGCCGGAATGATATCGGAGTCGGGATGATGCATGGCGAGATGGCGTGGCCGGCCCAGTCCGAATACGGCGTCGTAGAGCGCGTGCGCGGCATCGGCGGTGGGCGCGGCCGTGAACCAGCCGGCCAGATGCCGCAGCGCCGACTCCCGGCTGACTCCGCCCTTACGCGTCTCGGTCACCCGGCGCAGCAGTGAGAGCACCGCCGCGATGGCGCTCATGGTCGCCTCGCGCAGCCGCTCGCATTCGGTGAGACCGCCCTCGCTGCCGTCGCCCACGAACCAGGACCGCAGCCCCTGCCAGCGCGCCCGCCAATCGGCCTGGCGCTCAGCGGTATTGAGCAGCACCCGCTCATCGCAGCGGGCCGCGCGCTCGATGAGATCGTCGACCCCGGTCTCCTCCACCTCGCGAATCGCGGCGGCCAGGCGCGGCGCGAACCGCGCCAGGTCCATGGAGAACTCCCGCATATGCGCGAGCAGCGCGTCCTTGTGCGCCAGGAATGCCTCGGGCGTCGCCTCGGTGGTGCGCACCAGATCGCCGAGCGTCAGATAGAAGTGCGCCGCGCGATCCGCCAGATCCGACAGCGCCCGATCCAGGCGATTGAGCACCCGATACACCCGGGGCGCGTCGCCGCTGCTGTTCGCCTCGGCGAGGGTGTGCAGATCGGCGAGCAGCTCCGGCAGCACCAGTCGCGAGAGTGACGCCTCGTCGAGCCGAGCCTCCAGCACCTCCGACACTGCCCGGTATGCCTGAAAACCGGCCTGCGAGAACTGATATACGAAGTGCCGATTGCGGTACTCGGCCAAAGTCGCGGCCCGGGTCCCGTCATAACTGCGCTCCAGCACACCCCACTGGTGCAGCTGCTCGAGCAGCGGCCCCACCTCGGTGGGCGTCAGTGCGGGACCACCCGGGCAACGACCGAGCGTCTCGACAACGTCGGAGGCGTGCAGCAGCACCACATAGGCCCCGCGCGCCATATCGAAAGCGCGCAATACCCACAGGTAGTCGCCCCGCTTCTCCGCCGTGGCGAAGGAGAACAACCGCAGCCGATCGGCATGCGGAAACTCCTCGGCCCCGGCCCCTCCCGGGTCGGTCAGCAATCCGTCAGCGGACTCGGTCACCGGGAAAGATTAGTACTGCCCACCGACTGGGATGGCATTGCGGCCGGTGTCGGCGCGCCCGCCCGCGGCGCGCTCAGTCCGGCAGGTCCGCGAGCAGACCGGTCCAGCAGCCGAGGCGCACCACCCGGACCACGTCCGATCCGAGTTCGGCCAGCGCTTCGGCACGGTCGGCGGGCACGAAGACCAGCGCGTAGTTGTCGGTGACGTTCTCGAGTGCGGCCACGGTCGTGCCGATCTCGAAACAGCGCTCGCCGATCAGCTCCAAGAATCGTTCTATGGCGCCGAACGTATCGTGCTCGTACGGCGCCCGCTCGGCCAGGAACGGTTCGTACCAGTCCCAGGAGAGTTCCTGCGGAAAGGTAGGCACCGCCCGCAGGACCTCCCGTACGTCCCCATAGCCGTCCTGGTAGTAGAACCACCCCAGCAGGCCCGCATCGCCGACGCCGCCGACCAATTCGGCCTGCGCCTGGGCCTGATGCCACGTGCAGTCGTGGTCCTCGTCCCGATCCGCGTGATCGCGATCGGCCGCCGCGCGGACCGCCGCGGCGATGCCGGGCGCCTCGGGCGCGACCAGTTCGGCCGCCCGCACCACCCGATCCCGATCGGATTCCCAGTCCGCCATCATTCCTCCGCACCGTCGACCGCCCGCCATCCTGCTAGGCACAGACCTGGCGAAACAAGTCGACGCCGAGGCCTCGAACTCCGAAAAGGCAGCGTTTCCGTAATCGTGAAGCTGCCTCAGCCCGCGGCCGCGGGCTCCGCCTCGGCGGATACGGCCGAACGTTCCACGGTGAGAAGGCTTTCCGTGTGATGTTCGGCGTAGTAGGCGCGGGAACCGCCATTGAGACCGAACAGGCTCTTGCTCCAGAGCAGCCAGATCACGGCGGCCAGATTGATCAGCAGGGCGGAGGCGCGCAGGAAGGTGATCTTCTCGGTGAGCTCGTAGATCTCCAGTGGCAGGAAGATGCTGGTCGCGATGACGGCGAAGTATTCGCCCCAGCGCTTGACCAGCCAGAGGCCGACCGCCTCGGTGAGCTGTATCGCGGCGTAGGCGAACAGCGCCACGGCCACCCAGATCAGCGTGGCGGGGGAGAGGGTGAAGGCCTTGTCGACCCAGTGCACGATCTTGGAATGGTCGGGGTCCCAGCCGATCTGGTCGGCCAGCTGCCGAATCAGCGGCAGTTCCTCGCCCCACTTCGTGCGCCAGTGCTCCTGCGAACCGCGCAGCTTGAGCACGCCCGCACCGACCAGCAGCAGCACCAGGGCGCGGAAGATGCGCTCGAGGGCGAGCAGGCGCATGATGACGCGGTCGCGCAGCAGCCGTCCCCGGGGTACCTCCGGGGCATTGTCGGCGGGGCCGTGGCGGCGGGGCTCACCGGGGACGAAGTCACCACAGCGCAGGCAGCGCCAGGATTCGCCGGCCGGGGTGGTGACGTGCAGGCGCGCGGCGAGCTCGGGCTCGTCGGGGGCATAGGTCTCGTGCCCGCGGGTAGCGCAGGTCCACAGACTGAAGTCCATGGGCTGGAGCGTAACCGGAATGGACCCCGGTTGCCTCCAGTGTGGACAGTGGCGGATTCAGCCCGCCGCGAGCGCGCGCAGCTGATCCAGATAGGTCCGGGTACGCGGGTCGCTCGGGAAGTGCTGGATCATTTCGCGCGCGGTCTCCCCTGCGATCCACATGAGCGAGGGCAGTGAGCGGCGCTTACCGGTGAAGGCCCGCATGCCCTCGTCCAGGGCGAGCTCCAGATTGCGGTCGTGTACCGCGACAACCGCGAGGGTGAGGTGCGCCTCGGCCACCCGCATGGGTTTGCGAATGGTGCCGTCGGGGCGGGTGGAGGTCAGAATCACTTGGCGGGCATAGGTTTCGGCGAGGCGATCGTCACCGGCGACCCGGCAGCAGTCCATGGCGTAGAAGTCGAACTTCTGCGGATCGACCACGAAATGATTGTCCAGATTGGCGGGATGGTCGAGCCGGTCCAGAATCGAACGGCCCTGGGCGAGTGCGGCTTCCATCTCGCGCCGATCGCCCAGCCGCGCCCAGGCCTTGGCCCGCTGGGCGGCCAGCTGCACACCCACGCCGAGATGTTCGGTACTGGCGTGTGCCGCCTCGGCCGTTTCGATGGCGCCGCGATAGTTGGCCTGGGTCGAGGCGAACCAGGCGGCCATTTCGGCGCCCCAGCCGATGATTTCGGCGTGCTCGGCCTCCTGGCCCAGTGAGAGTGCCGCTCTGCGAGTGGCTTCCGCGGCGGTGCGCCAACCCAGATCGTAATCAACACAACCGACCAGTAGGGCGACCCAGCCGGCCAGCACCAGCACCTCGCGATGCTGTGCGAGAGTAAGCCGACCGTCCAGTAGGGAGGTAATGCGCCGCAACCACGCGGTGCCCTCGGAATGTAGCTCGTGCGGATCGGCGCACGGATACTCCGAACACAGCCGGTCTGCGGTGATGTGGATCGCATCCAGCGTCGCAGAGGACACATCGGACATACGTAGCCGCCCAATGAATTCGAGCGTGTCCATCCCGGTGGCGGAAAGTAGCTCGTCATCCCGATTCGGCCGGGCCTTCGGGAAGAAAGCGGCGGTCACGGTATCGAAGGAGGCCGCGATGATGGGTGCGTAGAAATCATCGGGCCGGGATTCTCCCGACTCCCAGCGCCGCCAGTTGCGCAAAAGTGTGCTGTCCGTTGGCAGATTGTGGCTCGACTTACCCCGCATGGCGCGCACGGCGTCGGCTTGTGACCACCCCCGAGCATCACGTTCGGCGCGCATTCGGACAGCCCAGACAGGTCGATCATCGACAGCGGACACGCTCTGTAGTATCTCACCAGTTACCCTCTCGTGGACCCGGATAGGGCACGTCGATGTCAGTGGGTTGACATCTGCAATTGCATCCGAGAGAACGCCATGCTTGAAACGGGCACACGACAGGACAGCGATCCCCAATCCAACGGAGGTTCGGGTGGAAGCGTTGATCTATGGGTACGTGCGTGACGATCTGGCTGATGGGTGCAGTGAAGAGCTGGAGGACGCCATGACCAGCCTGGCCCAATCGGCAGGATTCTGTTTCGCCGCCACGTTCCATGAATCGACCCCCGGCGACGGCACCGCGTTTGCGGAGCTGACCGCCGAACTCAAGCGTGCCGATGCTCACCATGTGGTGGTGCCGTCACTCGATCACCTTGCCGGCCAGACGATTCCGCGAGATATCCTCATCGCGAAACTGGCTCATGAGGCAGCGGCTCAGGTGTGGGCCGTGGAGCACTGAGGGCGCAGGCCACGAATCTCACGCCGATCGGCGTTACCGAAAGCATGCAGCGAAGCTCACATACAGCGAGCTCATGAGCCGCGTGGCTGGCCGTGCTCCAAACGGCCAGCGCCGCTGCGTTTCTGGGACCAAGCGTTGGGGCTCAGCGTTTTCGGGCTCAGAGACCGAAGCCGCCGCGCCCACGCCGGCGCAGATATTTCTCGAATTCGGCCGCGATGGCATCGCCGTCGATCTTGGCCATGGCCTCGTTGAGGTCCACCTCGGCATCGCCGCGCTCCTCGAGCGAGCGCACGTACTCGGCGATTTCCTCATCGCCGGTGGTCATTTCATTGACCGTGCCCTCCCACTCCTCGGCCTGCTCGGGCAGACCACCCAGCGGCACCTCGACATCGAGCACATCCTCGACCCGGTGCAGCAGGGCGATGACCGCCTTGGGATTCGGCGGCTGAGAAACGTAGTGCGGCACCGCGGCCCAGAAGGAGATGGCCGGCACACCCGCGCGCACGCAGGCATCCTGCAGTACTCCGGTGATACCGGTCGGTCCCTCGTAGCGGGTCTGCTCGAGGTTGAAGCGCTCGGCGGCTTCCTTGTTATAGGCGGTGCCGGTGACGGGAACGGGCCGGGTGTGCGGGGTATCGGCCAGCAGCGCGCCGAGGATCACCACCGTGGTCACATCCAGCTGCTCCACGAATTCGAGCAGGTCATTGCAGAAGCTGCGCCAGCGCATATTCGGTTCGACGCCGCGCAGCAGCACCACATCGCGTTCGCTGCCGGGGGGCGAGCACACCGAGAGCATGGTGGACGGCCAGTGAATTTCGCGGGTCACGCCGTCGACCTGGCGTACCGTCGGCCGGTTCACCTGGTAATCGTAGTAATCCTCGGAGTCCAGCTCCGCGAGCGGCTGCGCGTCCCAGATCAGCTCCAGGTGCTCGACTGCCCCACTTGCCGCGTCGGCCGCGTCGTTCCAGCCTTCGAAAGCGGCCACGAGGATCGGATCCCGCAGCGTAGGCAGGTCCGAATCGGGTGGCACCGGGGGTTCACTGGCGTTCACCCGGTCAGCTTAGGGGGTGAGCTCGTCAGACGCGCCAACGACGCGCAACCGTGCAGGTTGGCGGCTCGACCCGGGGACCTGCGGAGAGCGGCGCACCACACCGAGGCTCGGATTGTCCGTGCCTCCCACTACTCTTGAGTACATGTCTGTGTCCCCCCGCGCCGAGTTCGACACCACCCTACTCGACACGCTCAGTCGGCGTGTCGTCATAGGCGACGGTGCGATGGGCACCATGTTGCAGGCCGCGGATCTGACTTTGGATGATTTCCGTGGCCTCGAGGGTTGCAACGAGATTCTCAACGAAACCCGCCCTGACGTGCTGAAAAGCATTCACCGCGCCTACTACGAGGCCGGCGCGGACGCGGTCGAGACCAATACCTTCGGGTGCAACCTGCCCAATCTCGCCGATTACGACATCGCCGATCGCATCCGTGATCTGTCCGAGCGCGGCACCCGCCTCGCCCGTGAGGTCGCCGACGACATGGGACCGACCGAGGACGGGACTCCCCGGTACGTGCTCGGTTCCATGGGTCCGGGCACGAAATTGCCCACCCTCGGTCATGCGCCGTACGCCACACTGCGTGACGCCTACACCGAAGCCGCTCTCGGCATGCTCGACGGCGGCGCCGATGCCATCCTCATCGAAACCTGCCAGGACCTGCTGCAGGTCAAGTCCGCGATCGTCGGCAGTCATCACGCCATGGCGCGCGCGGGTCGCAAGATTCCGATCATTACGCACGTGACCATGGAGACCACCGGCACCATGCTGGTCGGTTCGGAGATCGGGGCGGCGCTCACGGCGCTGGAGAACCTCGGCATCGACATGATCGGATTGAACTGCGCCACCGGCCCGGACGAGATGAGCGAGCATCTGCGCCATCTGTCCAAGCATGCGCAGCTGCCGGTCTCGGTGATGCCGAATGCCGGTCTGCCGGTGCTGGGCGCCAAGGGCGCGGAGTACCCGCTCTCGCCCGAGGAGCTCGCAATCGCCTTGAGCGGCTTCGTCTCCGAGTTCGGGCTGGCGCTGGTCGGCGGCTGCTGCGGTACCACTCCCGAGCACATTCGCCAGGTGCGCGCCGCGGTGCGCGAGGTCACCCCCGGGGTGCGCACGCCCTCGCACGAGCCGGCCGTGTCCTCCATCTACAGCGCGGTGCCGTTCGAGCAGGACGCCTCGGTCATGATGATCGGCGAGCGCACGAATGCCAACGGCTCCAAGGCCTTCCGTGATGCCATGCTGGCCGAGGACTGGCAGAAGTGCCTGGACATCGCCAAGGATCAGATCCGCGACGGCGCGCACATGCTGGACCTGTGCGTGGACTACGTGGGCCGCGACGGCGCGAAGGATATGAACGAGCTCGCCGCTCGCCTGTCCACCGCGTCGACGCTGCCGATCATGCTGGACTCCACCGAACTTCCGGTGCTGCGGGCCGGGCTCGAGCAGCTCGGCGGCCGCTGCGCGGTCAACTCGGTCAACTACGAGGACGGCGCCGGGCCGGAGTCGCGATTCCAGCAGACCATGGCGCTGGTGGCCGAACACGGTGCGGCCGTGGTGGCTTTGACCATCGACGAGACCGGTCAGGCGCGCACCGCCGAAACCAAGGTCGCCATTGCCGAGCGGCTGATCGCCGATATCACCGAGAACTGGGGCCTGGCCGAGTCCGACATCATCGTCGACACGTTGACCTTCACCCTGGGCACCGGTCAGGAGGAGTCCCGCAAGGACGGCCTGGAAACCATCGAGGCCATCCGCCTGCTCAAGCAGCGGCATCCGAATGTGCAGACCACACTGGGTCTTTCGAATATCTCGTTCGGCCTGAATCCGGCCGCACGGCAGGTGCTCAATTCGGTGTTCATGCACGAATGCGTGCAGGCCGGACTGGATTCGGCGATCGTGCACGCGTCGAAGATCCTGCCCATGGCCCGGATTCCGGAGAACCAGCGCGAGATCGCCCTGGACCTGGTCTACGACCGCCGCCGCGAGGATTACGACCCGCTGCAGGAACTGATGGCCATGTTCGAGGGCGTCTCGGCGGCCTCGTCCAAGGCCTCGCGCGCCGAGGAAATGGCCTTGCTGCCGCTGTTCGAGCGCCTCGCGCGCCGGATTGTCGACGGTGAGCGCAATGGTCTGGAGGCCGATCTCGACGAGGCCATGCAGGAGGTCCCGCCGCTGCAGATCATCAACGACACCCTGCTGTCGGGCATGAAGACCGTGGGTGAGCTGTTCGGCTCCGGGCAGATGCAGCTGCCGTTCGTGCTGCAGTCCGCCGAGGTGATGAAAATCGCTGTGGCGCATCTGGAACCGCATATGGAGTCCACCGACGACGCCGGTAAGGGTCGCATCGTGCTGGCCACCGTCAAGGGCGATGTGCACGATATCGGCAAGAACCTGGTGGACATCATCCTGTCCAACAATGGCTACGAGGTCGTGAATATCGGTATCAAGCAGCCGATTTCGGCGATCCTGGATGCCGCGGTGGACAAGAAGGCCGATGTCATCGGCATGTCCGGACTGCTGGTGAAATCCACCGTCGTCATGAAGGAGAACCTCGCCGAGCTCAATGCCAAGGGTGTGGCGCAGCAGTTCCCGGTGCTGCTGGGCGGCGCCGCGCTGACGCGCTCCTATGTGGAGAACGATCTCACCGAGGTTTACGAGGGCGATGTGCACTATGCGCGCGACGCGTTCGAGGGCCTCAATCTCATGGACGAGATCATGACCCGCAAGCGCGGCGGCGCCATCGATCCGAACAGCCCGCAGGCGATCGCCGAACGGGAGAAGGCCGCCGAGCGCAAGGCCCGGCACGAGCGTTCCAAGCGAATCGCCGAGGAGCGCAAGGCCAAAGAGACGCCGATCGTGGTGCCCGAGCGCTCGGATGTGGCCGCGGATCTGCCGGTGCCGACGCCCCCGTTCTGGGGCACCCGCGTCATCAAGGGCCTGTCGGTGAGCGAGTACTCCGGTCTGCTCGACGAGCGGGCGCTGTTCCTCGGTCAGTGGGGCCTGAAGGGACAGCGGGCCGGCGACGGGCCGTCCTACGAGGATCTGGTGGAGACCGAAGGCCGTCCGCGCCTGCGCTACTGGCTGGATCGGCTCATTGCCGAGGGTGTGCTCCAGCATGCCGCGGTGGTGTACGGCTACTTCCCGGCGGTGTCCGAGGGCGATGATGTGATTGTTCTCACCGAGCCGAAACCCGATGCAGCGGAACGGTATCGGTTCACTTTCCCGCGGCAGCAGCGTGACCGGTTCCTGAACATCGCCGACTTCATTCGTTCCCGCGAACTCGCGGCAGCGCGCGGTCAGGTGGATGTGCTGCCGTTCCAGCTGGTCACCATGGGGCAGCCCATCGCCGATTTCGCCAATGAGCTGTTCGCACAGAACAATTACCGCGACTATCTCGAGGTGCACGGCATCGGCGTGCAGCTCACCGAGGCGCTCGCGGAGTTCTGGCACCGGCGCATCCGGGAAGAGCTTGTGGTGGAAGGACATTCCGTCGCCGAACAGGATCCTTCCGATGTGCAGGAATACTTCAAACTCGGATACCGTGGCGCGAGGTACTCATTCGGCTACGGTGCGTGCCCCGACCTGGAGGATCGCGCGAAACTTGTGGACATGCTGGACGCGGGCCGGATCGGGGTGATGCTGTCGGAGGAATTGCAGCTTCATCCGGAGCAGTCGACGGACGCGTTCGTACTTCTGCACCCGGAGGCGAAGTACTTCAACGCCTAAGATTTTGTAGAGGTTCGGGCTTGTCGCGCAGCGTTGCAGGGT
Source organism: Nocardia sp. NPDC006630 (assembly GCF_040611495.1). Classification (NCBI taxonomy): domain Bacteria; kingdom Bacillati; phylum Actinomycetota; class Actinomycetes; order Mycobacteriales; family Nocardiaceae; genus Nocardia; species Nocardia sp. NPDC006630. Next base: position 414,966 of record NZ_JBEXOK010000003.1, on the reverse strand, counting down.
GGCTCGGCGCGAAAGCCAGCAGGAGGGGCACAACCACATGACTTCAGACCGGTTGATTGCGGGGCGGTACCGACTAACGGATCCGATCGGCACCGGTGCGATGGGGGTCGTGTGGCGCGCGACCGATGTCCGGCTGCGGCGGACGGTGGCCGTCAAGCAGTTGCTGCTGGGGCCGGGATTGACTCGGTCCCAGGCGATCGAGGCCAAGATGCGCGCAATGCGGGAGGGGCGCATCGCGGCTCGGCTGCACCATCCCAATGCCGTCACCGTTTTCGATGTGGCGGAGGAGGACGGCCAGCCGTGGCTGGTCATGGAGTACGTGGACGCGGTCAGTCTCGCGGCGCTCATGCGCGAGAAGGGGACGCTCGCGCCCACCGAGGTCGCGCGCATCGGCGCCAAGGTGGCGGCGGCCATGGCCGCCGCGCACAAGGCCGGAATCGTGCACCGGGATGTGAAGCCCGCCAATATCCTTGTGGCCGAGGACGGTACGGTGAAGATCACCGACTTCGGCATCTCGCGTGCCGTCGGTGATGTCACGGTGACCTCCACCGGATTCCTCGCGGGCACGCCCGCGTACCTCGCGCCCGAGGTGGCGCGCGGTGAGAACCCGGAACCGCCCTCGGACGTATTCGCCCTGGGCTCAACGCTGTACGCCGCGGTGGAGGGAATGCCGCCGTTCGGTGAGGGCGACAATCCGCTCGCCCTGCTGCACTCGGTGGTGCGGGCGCAGGTGCCCGAACCCCGCCATGCCGGTGCGCTCGGACCGGTGCTGATGGATCTGCTGGCCGCCGATGCGGTGGACCGGCCGACCATGGAGCAGGCGACCGATCGACTGCAGGCGGTGGCGGACGGGCGGGCAACCGCACTGATTCCGCAGACCAAGGTGCTGCCCGCGGCCACGAATACCCTGGTGGCAGGCGATTCCGCAGCGACCACGGTGATCTCCACCTCCGGTGCGAAGGCATCGACGGCCAATGCCACCGATCCGACCGTGCACATCGATATGGTGAAGGACAAACCCTCGGCGCGCGGCACCGCGCCCGGAACGCCGGTGCCGCCGGCGGGCACCTTCGGCGCCAAACTCGCTGGGCAGGATGGTAATCGGCGCCAGATCGCGCTGATCGCCCTCGGTGTGATCGCGGCGGTGGTGATCGCCGTACTGGTGACGGTGGCGGTGAGCCGCAATAGCGGGGAGAGCAATCCGGTCGCCAAGGGAACCGGTACCACCGTGGAGCCGGTGAATCCGACCACCGGCAATGCCTCGGGCGGCGCTGTCGTCCCGGGCCAGAGTGGCGCTACCGGCGGCAATGGCGGTCAGAGCGGTGGGCAGGCCGGGCAGGCCACGCACGCGCCCACGACAACTGCCGCGCCCAGCACCACCACGTCGGCGCAGCCGAGTACCACCACCGCACCCGCCACGACGACCACGGTGCCGCCGACCACTCCGCCGCCTCCGCCCGCCGCGGCCGCCGTGCCGTCGGCGTCGTCGGTGGCCTCGTTCGTTCAGGGCTACTACGGGATGCTGCCCGGCAATGTGAGCGCCGCCTGGTCCAAGCTGTCGCCCGGCTATCAGGCCTCGACCGGCGGGTTCAATGCCTACTCGCAGTTCTGGGCCGGTATCGCGTCGGTGAGCGTCGGCGGTGTGACGACCACGGGTACGAACCGTGCGGTGGTCAATCTGACCTACACCCTGCGCAATGGTCAGGTCACCAGTGAAAGCCGCTGGGTCCAGGTCGATACGACCGGCGGTGGAATGGTCATCGCGGCGTCCGGGACCTGAGGCCGACCCGATACGCTGAGCACCGCGTCACGTGTGGTGAGCGCTCGAGGTGGACGTGAGAAGAGGAGCGGTGTTCCGGTGACGCGGTTGGACGCGGTGTTGTGGGATATGGACGGAACGCTGCTGGACTCGGAGAAGCTCTGGGATATAGCGGTCCGGGAGCTGGCGGGTGAGCTCGGCCACGAGATGGACGATGCGATGCGGCATGCGCTCATCGGCGCCTCGGGGCCCAATGCCATGCGCATCATGTTCACCGGTTTGGGACTGGACCCCACGCCCGCCGCCATTACCGAGGCCGGTGAGTGGATCGAGCGGCGCGTGATCGAGCTGTTCCAGGATCCGGTGCCGTGGCGACCGGGCGCGGCGGATGCGCTCGCCACCATGAAGGCGGCCGGAATCCCGATGGCGCTGGTGACCAATACCAAGCGGTCCCTCACCGAATACGGCCTGGACACCCTCGACCGCGGCTACTTCCACGCCACGGTCTGTGCGGACGAGGTGCCCGAGGGCAAACCCGCGCCCGATGTCTACCTGCGCGCAGCCGAACTGCTCGGTGTCGCGCCGGAACATACTGTGGCCATCGAGGATTCACCGACCGGTGCGCTGGCGGCCGAAGCCGCCGGCTGCACGGTCCTGGTCATCCCCTGTGAAATCGCCGTTCCCCCCGCGCCCGGCCGGACCTTCCGTGATTCGCTGGTCGGTCTGACCCCCGCCGATCTGCACGCGCTCGTGCTCGATCGGCACCGGGTCAGCTGACCCCTGTGCTGGGCAGGAAGTCGCTGCGCACCTGCCCGGGCTGAAAGCCCTGTCCGACACGTCGCCAGGTCGGAACCGCTGCCCGGGCGCCCTTCCCGTGTTGCTGCCCGGCGCCGCTGCCTGGTCGAAAGCTACTGCCCGGGTAGGCGATTCGTTCAGGGCCGACGAGATGCCGTCAGCTGTTGCAGCCACAGGTCGAAGTTGAGTGCGAAATCGAGTGCCGCGCGGGTGGCGCGGTCGGCGAGGGGACGCGTGAGGCGTTCGCGTAGTCGATTGCGGTCAAGGTAATCCCAGACCGGTGCGGCGGGCTGCGCGGCCAGGTCGGCGGCCTGCGCCCGGAGGGCGAGGTCGTAGGCCGGGTCGTGGGTGATCGGGTATGGGGCTTTCACCCGGGCGGCGACGCTCGGGGGCAGCAGATCGGCCACGGCGGCGCGCAGCAGAGATTTCTCGCGGCCGTCGAAAGTGTGCAGCTGCCAAGGGATATTGCAGGCGTACTCGACCAGCCGGTGATCGCAGAACGGGACGCGCACCTCCAGGCCGACGGCCATCGACAGCCGATCCTTGCGGTCGAGCAGATCCGGCAACCAGTGTGTGTAATGCAGCCAGAACACCTCGCGCATGCGGCGCTGCGTCGCGGATTCACCGGGCAGTGACGGGATTTCGGTGAGCGCCTGCCGGTAGTGGTCGGCGCGGTGCGCGGTGAGATCGAGTTCGGCGGCGACATCGTCGCGCAGCAGGGCCAGGCAGGCGCCGCTGCGACCGGCGAAGTAGCGCCACGGATAGTCGGGGCGCGAAATCGCCTGGGGGTCATGGAACCACGAGTAGCCGCCGAACACCTCGTCGGCGCATTCGCCGGACAGCACCACGGTGGCTTGTTCGCGCACTGCCCGGAAGAGCAGGTACAGCGAGGAATCCATATCGCCCGCAGCGGGCAGATCGCGGGCTGCGACGACCGCTCCGCGCACAGCAGGATCGGTCAGGGCAGCGGCATCGAGCACGATATCGCGATGGTCCAGGCCGCAGTGGTCGGCCATGGCTCTGACATACGGCGCGTCGGGTGTCGGTCGCAGCGCGTCGGGTCTGAAATCCGCTGTGTTCCCGGCGAAGTCGACGGAGAACGTGGGCAGCGCGGTGCCGGTCGTCCGCAGCGAATGCTGGCCGAGCGCCGTCAGCGCGCTCGAATCTAGTCCGCCGGACAACAGCGAACCCAGGCGCACGTCGGCGTGCAGATGCCCGACGGTGATGTCGTCGAGCAGTCCGCGCACGGTGTCCACGGTGGTGGCGAGGTCATCGGTGTGCGGGGCCGGTTCCAGTCGCCAGTAGCGCTGTTCGCGAACTCCGCGCGAGTCGACGATGAGCATGGTGCCCGGCCGCACCTCGTGGATGCCACGCAGCAGGGTGCGCCCCGGCGTCCGGACGCTGGAGAGGAAGTCGCGCAATCCGTCCGGATCGATCTCCGGTGCGGGTCCGGTGCCGAGCAGTGCCTTGGGCTCGGAACCGAAACGTATTCCGGCGCCGTCGATCCGGTAGCAGAGCGGTTTGATGCCGAGCCGATCGCGGACCAGCAGCAGACGGCGGGCCGCGACATCCCAGTACGCGAAGGCGAACATGCCGCGCAGCCGGTGCACCGCGCCGGGCCCCCATTCCAGGCAGGCGTGCAGCACCACCTCGGTATCGGTGCGGGTGGCGAACTTGTGGCCCAGCAGTTCCAGCGTGTGCCGCAGTTCGCGGTGATTGAACACCTCACCGGTGTAGGCCAGCACGGCGCGCGGCCGGTTGTCGTCATCGGTGCTGATCATGGGCTGCCGCCCGTGCTCCGGATCGAGCACGGCCAGGCGGCGATGACCCAGTGCGGCATGAGAATCGGACCAGAGGCCGTGCCCGTCGGGACCGCGTGCGGCTAGTGCCTCGGCCATGGCGTCCACCACGCCTCCGGCGTCCGGGGGTAGGCCGTCGGGATCCACCCAGCCTGCGATACCGCACATTTCGGTGCACCTTCCTGATTTCCGGGGATTACGGGGTCGCAGATTCGGCCGCGTCGACCAGCATCAGGTGCACAACGATTGATCGATCGCGGCTATGGTACTCACGATCTTGTTAAGGGCATCACTCCACGCGCGGCGTCAAGGAGAGGATCCGATGAGTTCGAACGAGCCGATCGCAATCGTGGGGATGGGGTGCCGTTTTCCGGGCGCCGCCGACCACGGGCAGCTGTGGCGACTGCTGCTCGACGGTCAGGATGCGGTGGCCGGAGCCGAGTTCCCGGACTGCACCACCGATTTCCGGCCCGAGGACTTTCACGTCACCGAGCGGGAGAACGCCGAACTCGATCCGCAGCACCGGGTGCTGATGGTGACCGCCCGCGATGCGCTGCGCGATGCGGGGCTGGACGAGAACGAGCTGGCCGGTGCGTCGGTCGGGGTCTTCATGGGGCAGAGCACCGCGGAGCACTGGGACACTCGCGCCGGTGATCGACCGGTTGATATGTACGCGATCGCCGGATCCGCCGCGCGCAGTATGGCTTCGGGGCGGCTGAGCTACGCCTGGGATCTGCGTGGTCCGTGCGCGACCGTGGATGCGGCCTGTTCCTCCGGAACGCTCGCGGTGCATCTGGCGTGCCAGGCGCTGCGTACCGGTGAATGCGAGACCGTGATCGCCGGTGGTGTCAGCCTGGTGCGCGGGACCGATCACACCGTCGGCTACGCCGCCGCGGGAATGCTCTCCCCGTCCGGCCGTTGCCGTTTCGGCAGTGAGGACGCCGACGGGTTCGTGCGCAGCGATGGCGCCGGGGTGGTTGTGCTCAAGACGCTGGAGCTGGCGCGCCGCGACGGTGATCGCATTCACGCCGTCATCCACGGCAGTGCTCAGGCGAGCAAGGGTCGCACCGCCAAGGCGGTCATCGCACCGTCGATCGACGGGTACTTGCAAGTCATCGAACGTGCCTGTGCCACGGCCGGTCTCGCGCCGCAGCAGCTCGGGTATCTGGAGGCCCACGGTAATGCCGCACCCGCCGGCGACCATCTCGAATTGCAGGCCATCGGCGCGGCCGTCGGGCAGCGCCGACCGGCCGGGGAACCCTGCCTGGTCGGATCCATCAAATCCAATATCGGCCATCCCGAGGCGGCAGGCGGTCTGGCGGGATTGATGAAAACCGCTCTCGCGCTACAGCATCGCCATATCCCGGCCACCCTGCACTGTGAGCAGCCCACCTCGGCGGTGGACTGGTCCGGGCTCGGGATCGCACCGGTGCAGACCGGTATCGCCTGGCCCTACCCGGGTCCGGCGTACGCGGGTGTGAGCACCTATGGACTCTCGGGCACCTTCGTGCACCTCGTGCTCGGGGAGGCGGGGTAGGCCGGTCCGCTATTTGCTGTTGTAGACGCTGACGACGGTGCCGTCGACGTCGGCGGCCAGGTAGCCGCCGCCGTTGTACTCGTCGGAGAAGTACACCAGTAGCGTCGGCTTGTTGTCGTTGAAAGTCCATGCGGGGTCGACGATTATGTAGCGGCTGGTGGGGTTGGCGACACCGAGTTTGTTCTGCGCGGTGCTCAGCAGGGTGGGCAGGATATCCCAGTTGATCGAGCTCAGCACCACGGTCGATTTGTCGGAGAGCTGGCCGCCGGGGCCGGTGCGGGTGGCGACGCCGTCACGGAAGGTGAATTCGTCATACACGGTCGGGCGATCCTTGACCGGCGCGCTGGTGTTGACGAACTGCGGATAGAAAGTCGTCTCGAGAAATTGCTGTCCACCGGTGAGCTGTTCGAGGGCGGCGATCGACTGGCGAACCCCGGCCGGGGTGAGCAGATCCGTGGTGGCTGCCGGGGCCGTGGTGGTGGGGGGCTTTCCGGGAACTGCCGGTAGCGAGGTGGCCGGATGCGCGGCGGTGCCGGGCGGTTGGCTGGGGCCTGCCTGATCGGTGCTCTTGTCCGGCTGAAGAAGTACGGCGGCAACAACAATCAGGGCGATGGCAGCGACCGCCGCGATTCCGGCCGCGATCCACCGTCGCTGCTTGCCGGGCGGGGCATCGGTCGCGCGCACGTGCGCCGTCTGATCGAACCGCGCGGAGGGACCTGTCGGCGGGAACGGTGCGGAGGCCGTCGGCGTGAAGGACGCCGAGGTCGCTGTCGGCGAGAACGGCGCGGAGATCGCTGGTGGTGTGAGCGGTGTGGACGTTGCCGCCGGGCCGTACGAGAGGGGCGACGCTGTCGGCACGTACGGCATGGAAGGTGAGCTCGGTGCGGAGATCGCCTGGGCGAGTAGCCAATCCACCTGTTCGGCGGTGGGCCGGTGGCCCGGATCGGGCACCAGTATGGCCTGCAGCGCCGCGGTCAGCGGGCCTGCGCGCCGGGGCGGGGGGACCTCGCCCCGCAGTACAGCGGCGAGGGTGCCGACGGAGGTGTCGCGGCGCATCGGGTGATAGCCCTCCACCGCGACGTACAGCACCAGGCCCAGCGACCACAGATCGGACGCGGGATGACCCTCCTGGCCGCCCAGGCGTTCCGGCGCCACGTAATCGAGGGAGCCGACCACGCTTCCGGTGGAGGTCAGCCCCTCCATGCCATTGATCGCGGCAATGCCGAAATCGGTCAGCACCGGTGAACCGTCTTCGCGCAGCAGCACATTCGCGGGTTTGATATCGCGGTGCAGGACGCCGACGGCGTGCGCCGCGCGCAGGGCCGCGAGAATGCCGCGGCCGATGAACGCGGCCTGGGCGGGCGGCATCGGGCCCATATCGATCTGCTCGGAGAGAGTGCGGCCGCGCACCAGCTCCATGACGATCCACGGATGCTCTTCGGCGGGTGAATCCACGATGTGGTGGATGGCGACCACATTCGGATGCCCGATGCGGGCCAGCGCGCGGGCCTCCCGCAGCACCCGCTCCCGTTGCACGCCGGGCGAACTCGCGCGCTCCGGATCGGCCGCGCGCACCTCCTTGAGCGCCACTTCACGATGCAGGGCGAGGTCGTAGGCCCGCCAGACCGTGCCCATACCGCCACTGCCGAGCGGTTCGAGCAATTCGAAGCGCCCGTCGACCACTGTCCGCCCGGGAATCACCGCGCCAGCCTATTGCCAGCATCCCGGTGACGCGAGCCCGGCTGCACCCCGGCGGATTCGCCGGGGTGCCACCGGATCAGCGCTAGTCGCGCCGGTGCGGGTGATGCTCCTCGTGTTTCGGCGGTTTCGCGGGCTCGATCGGGTGCGCCAGCGAGCCGAGGGCGTGGGACTTCGAGATGGTGGTCGCGGTGCGGCCGTAGGTCAGGCCGACGGCTGAGGCGTCCATGTTGAAGTAATAGGGCTCCTCCAGCCAGCTATTGGGGGAATAGACGGCCTGCAGGATTTCCAGCGCGAATCCCGGCGCCGCACCCTGCCGGCCCAGCACGATGTAGCAGGCCGAACCGCCCTTGTTGTTGTAGCCGATGAACTTCTTCCACCCCTGCGTGGTGGCGCCGATACTCAGCAGCCAATGCGAGAAATCCTGGGAGGGATAGTTCAGCAGGTCGATGCCGAAGCCGCTCACCGCCGCCACGTATCCGGCGTGATGGACCGCATTCAGATCGGCCATCATGGCGTTGTAGATCGACGGATCCGGCGTCAGCGTATTCGGCAGGTACGTCTGGTAATACAGATGCACCATGAGCTGCTCGAAGGTCAGCGGGTCGTACAGCGCCAGCTGGAATCCGCCGACCGGAGCCGCCTGTCCCGGACCGACGACGGTCGGCGGCGGGGGTTCCACGGCCGGAATCGGAATCGCGACATTGCCATTGGCGATGATGCCCCACGTGGTGCTCACATTGCCGCCGCCGGGTGCACCGCCCGGGGTGTAATCGGTGGCGGCATAGGACAGGATCGCGCCGTTCGTATACGCCTCCAGTGCCGCGGCCACGGCGGCGGCCTGGTCCCCGGAGAAGAGCACATTGAGCGGTCGCAGCGAGAACTCGATCACCGACGGGTTCTTCATCACCGCCGAGGACCATTGATCGAATATCCCGACATCCGAATCGCCGTAGCCGGGGTTGAGGGCATTGAGTACGGAGTTGTCACCGCCGGTGGCGTTAACGGTGACCAGGCGGCTGTCGGCCCACGACTTGCCGAGTTCCTCCCACTCCGTTTGTGATTCGGCCTTCGTGGAGGTGAAGACGGCCTTGTACTCCAGCTGCACATTGACACTGACCTGCGTTTGGTTGGAGGAGTACATCGTCTGCACGGCCTCGTAGTAGTCAAGGCTCCCGCCGACCACCACCTGACCCACGAAATGTGTTCCCCACTTGCGGAACAGGGCGAAGAATTGCTCTTGGTTCTGCGGTGTGAAGGTGTTCGGCAGGTTGCGCACATCCGGGTCGTCGCGGAAATCGGGCGTCAGCCACTGCTGGGAGGTGTGATTGAGATTGAGTTCCCAAGCGGTGAAATCGGATTCGTAAATACAATAATAATATGACTGGTCGGTATTAATGGTCTGACTGTAGGCCACATCGAACTGCGCACTGAACGCCCCGTAAGACGTTTGGACGCCGGCCTTCTGGGAGAAATGAGACTGGAACTGATCGATCGTATTGTATACATATGACGACCCCGTGGTGTTGGTGTACTCCACGGGGGTGGCGTTCTCCGGCACCGCGTACGTGATCCCGCTGGGCGGATACTCCCAGCTCCCGCTGTCATTACCAAGATTCACAATTTGTGGCATCAGCGAACGAGTGCTGTACGTACCGAGAATATTGAAACCGCGCCCGATAGCGCCGGCACCGGGTATCAGCGACATAGTGTTTTCCTTCCGTAGCCGTCCCCGCGCCAATGATACGGTCGACAACCCGAAAGATGATGAGCTATAACTGAATTCGCAAGTGTTCGGCCACATGCACTATCAATCCGTCCAGCGACCCCTGAGCACTCTCGAATCTAGATCGATATCGCGCGTTCTACAGCGTGCGGAGTTGCGCTACTGCCCGGACTTCCTGGTTGCTCGAGAACCAGAGGGTTTGGGAATTCTCCGTGCGCCGAGTATGGATATCGATGGGGTCGCCGTAGCGGATGGGCTTGTTGTATTCGAGTATGTAGCGGTGCGGCGATCGGGTGAGATCGGCGGCGTCGGCGGTGAATTCGTGGACGGCGTGCCAGTACGCGGTATTGGTCACGTGCTGGAAATGATCTATGTCGGTGCGGCGCAGCGGGAACGCGGTCCCGGGGGATTCGGGCAGCGGATCGTTGAGCCACTGCTGCCAGCGCAGGCGCTGGTTCGAGGTGGTGGTGCACATGAGCTCGAAGAAGCGGTCGTCCACGCGGGAGGGGCTCATCGTTTCCTTGTTCATGTGGATCCAGAAACCCTCGGTTTCGATCAATCCGTCATTGTCGGAGTCGATGCGCACGCGCATGGTGCACCAGCGCGGGGAGATGCCCGAACACCAGCGGCGGGTGCGCAGCCGCGCGGGCCAGGCAATGGGGCGGATGACATCGATGACGGTGCGGCGCACGATCCAGTGCGGGTGCGATTCCAGGGCGCCGCAGTGCACGAGGTGATCGACGCCCGCGTCCTGGATGTGCCGGGCGATGCCGTCGATGCGCAGGCCCTGATCCTCGTCCATGTCCACGGTGCCCAGGCGCCCGGGGAAATCGAAGATATGGCCGGAGGACGGGACCGGAGCCAGGGGCAGCACCATGGGAGGTTCGGCGGCCGCCGAAACTGCCTGTGCTGCATCGGTGAGCTGGTTCATCATCGGCAAACCTCCGGGACGTCCATCCGAGCGGGGGGAGTGCGGTGCGGTGAGCTGCCGCGTCGGCAATGCCGCGGCGCGATGGATGCGAGCCTAATGCAGATCCGGGCGCGCGCCGGGCTGGGCAGCCCGGTGCGCCCGGTCGGGTGTCAGCTCAGCGGGCCGAAGAATGCCCGCAGGTCCCGGGCCAGCTCGGAAGGGCATTCCATGGCCGGGAAGTGCAGGCCGCGCTCGAACTCGGTCCAGTGCGCCTCCGCGGTGTGCGGGACCAATCGGGGGACCGTCTCGTCGGCCCCGAAGATCGCGAAACCCGCGGGCGCGGAAGACGGTGCGCCCCACTCGGTGGAATGCGACTGCTCGTAGAGGGAATGCGCGGCGGTGGCGCCGGAGCCGGTGAACCAGTAGAGGCTGACATTGGTCAGCAACTGATCACGGTCGATCGGCAGATCCGTCCACTGCTCGAATTTCTCTGCGATCCACGCCAATTGCAGCAGCGGCGAATCGACCAGGCCGTAGCCGATGGTCTGCGGGCGGGAGTTCTGGATGGCCAGATAGCCGGAACCCTCACGGCGGAAGGCATCCATGCGGGTGAGGATGACCTTGTCGATCGGATCGCCGGCATCGAGCCGGTCGGCCATTCCGGGCAGGAAGGTGGCGACATTCGCGGCGGTCAGGGGATCGGTGACCACGTGCACGCCCAGCACGTGCCCGGGATCGAAACCGGCCACCATGGCGGAGATTCCACTGCCGACATCGCCGCCGTGCACGCCGTACCGCTCATAACCCAGCCGGCTCATGAGCTCGATCCAGGCGCGGGCGGTCCGCGCCATCGACCAGCCGGTCTCGGGGAGCGGGGTGGAGAAGGCGTACCCCGGTATGGACGCCGCCACGATATGGAAGGCCGGGCCCTCGGCCGGTTCGGTCAGCGGTGCGATGAGATTCATGAACTCCGCGACCGAGCTCGGGAAACCATGGGTGATCAGCAGCGGGGTGGCATCGGAGCGACTTGATCGCACATGCAGGAAGTGGATTCGCTGCCCGTCGATCTCGGTGATGAACTGCGGGAAGGCATTGAGCGCGGCTTCCTGTGCCCGCCAATCGAATTCGGTGCGCCAGTAGTCGGCAAACTCCTTCAGCTCCGGCACCGGAATGCCGCGCTCCCAGCCGGTGCCCGGCAGTTCGGCGGCCCACCGGGCATGGGCGAGCCGGTCGTGCAGGTAATCCAGTTCCGACTGCGGGATATCGATGCGGAAGGGGCGAATCTCAGTGCTCATCAGGGTCTTCCGTTCACTCGAGAAGGCGTGGCCTTCGGGGTATGAACCAACTTTAGGAACGATTGCGGAAAGGTTCGTTCCGCGATTGCGAGCTAAAATCGAAGAATGTTGGAGACCTCCGCCCGGCTGCTCCGCCTGCTGTCGCTCCTGCAGTCGCGGCGGGACTGGACCGGCGCCGAATTGGCCGAGAGACTGCGGGTCACCACCCGCACGGTGCGCAATGACATCGACCGGCTGCGAGAGCTCGGTTATCCGGTCGAGGCCCGGCCGGGGGTGGCCGGCGGCTATCGGCTCGGTGCGGGCGGATCACTGCCGCCGCTGCTGCTCGATGATGACGAAGCCGTTGCGGTGGCCATCGGATTGCGCACAGCCGCAACCACTTCCATTGCCGGTATCGAGGAGACATCCCTGCGGGCGCTGACGAAATTGCAGCAGATTCTGCCCTCGCGGCTGCGGCGCCGGGTCAGCGCCTTCCAGAACACGCTCCCCATTCCGGCCCGCGGCCCGCTGGTCGATCCCGATATCCTCACCGTGCTCGCCTCTGCCTGCCGCGATCACGAACGACTGCGACTGGACTACCTGTCGCATACCGGTGCGGCGAGCAGCAGATCGGTCGAGCCGTACCGGCTGGTCAGCAATCGCCAGCGCTGGTATCTGCTCGCCTGGGATCTCGACCGAAACGATTGGCGCACCTTCCGAGTCGACCGGATCCGCCCGCGCACCCCGGCTGGACCCCGTTTCACCCCGCGTGCCCTGCCGCCCGATCCGGAGATCGTCGCCCGGGTGGAACGCGGTGTCGGAGAAGCGGTATGGCGGTTCCGCGCCCGGGTGGTGGTGCACGCCCCGGCATCTCATGTGCGGCAACGACTCCCGATACCGGTCGATATCGAACCCCTCGGTGAGAATCGGTGCGCCTTCGAACCCGGTTCGGACAATCCGCAGCAACTCGCGCTGCATCTGGGCATGCTCGACGCGGACTTCGAGATCGTCGACTCACCGGAACTGGCGGCCGCCCTGCGCACGATCGCCGACCGCTACCAGCGGGCGCTGGCCGCCTCGCCGGGCGCTGATACTTCCCATTCGTCCAAGAACCGGGCAGACATGATCGGCTAGCCTCCGAATATGGGTGATCCGCTGGAGTCCCTGCGCGCACTGTGTTCGGCCCTGCCCGAGGCGACCGAACGCCTCAGCCACGGCGAACCGACCTGGTTCGTGCGCGGCAAGAAAACCTTCGTCATGTTCGCCGATCACCACCACGACGACCGCCTCGGATTCTGGTGCGCCGCACCGCCCGGCATCCAGGAGGAACTGGTCGCCGCAGCACCCGGCCGCTACTTCCGCCCGCCCTACGTGGGCCATCGCGGCTGGCTGGGCGTGTACCTGGATGTGCCCGTGGACTGGACGGAGATAGCCGAAATCGTCCAGGACGCGTACCGCATGGTCGCACCGAAGGCCCTGGTAGCGCAGCTGGACTCGATCCAGGACTAGCCGCATCGATAGTGGGCGTCGAGGAGGGGTACGGGATCGAGTTCCGTGATGTGGTGGCCCGCATTGCAGTGGTCGGTGAGGTCTTTGCCGTCGCGGGCCTGGACGATGCGGATCTCGGCGACCAGGTCGGCGAGGGTGTGGGCGACCTTGGCGGCGTGCCGGTAGCCGGGGGCATCACGGTCGGCGACTATCCAGATTCGGTGCGCGCCGGTGAGCCAGGCGGCGTGTTCGGGGTGCCAGCTTTGCGCGCCGCCCGCGTTGCAGGTGGCCGTCACACCCGCATGGGTGGCGGTGAGGACGTCGGCTTCGCCTTCGCAGATGTAGATGTCGCGGGCGCCGCGCACGGCGGCGAGGACTTCGGGCAGATGGAAGGGCAGGTGTTCGAATCCTCCTGGCTGCCAGCCATTGTCGGTGCAGCGCTCCTGCCAGAAGGTTTTGCTGTGGCCGTCGCGATGGGCGATGTGGACGCGGATGATGCGGCCGGCCGGATGGCCGTTGGGCCAGCGGTAGATGTACGTCGCCTGACGCCGCGGCCGGGCCGTGCGGGGGCCGAGGTCGCGCTTGTGTACTTCGAGAGGGAGTCCGGCGGCCTGTAGAGCCTGGTCGGCGAGCGCCACATCGGGTGCGGGGGAGTGGCGGCGTGGTCCGTACGGTGCCTGCGGATTATCGAAGAGATCCCGAACGTGCAGGCCCAGGCGGTTCAGGACGGCTTCGTCCGAACAGCCCGCGAAGCATTTCACGACCGTCCGCCCGCGGTGACGGTTGTAGACGACTCCGAGGGACGGATGGTGGCGGCGGCCATCGGATTCGTGCACCGGGCACAGGTAGGTGGTCCAGTCGCGGCCGCGCCTGCCCGGGCCCGAGATTCGGGTCAGGGCGGTGGTGATGGTGTCCCAGGAGCGAGCGGTGTCCATAACGCAGTCCTCTCTCTACCGGTGTACCCGGATCCAGAGGGCTGTCAAACTGCGCGAATCATCCTGGGGTGCAAGGCAAAACGTGCTTGCAGAGGTGTTCTCGACGGCAGTGCGGCGGCCGAGCGACCGCAGGTGTGGCTACCGCCGAGCATCCGGTGTGTGAGAAATCCCAACCGGTCGGTGGCACATGAAAACTATTGGTGCACAGGAAAAGTGAATACTCACAATCCCGATGCATCCCGGGCGTGTCGTCCGCTTTCGAGGCAAGAATGTCCGTCATGGTTGCGACAGGGGGTGGGGTAGACGTGTGCGATACGGACGGCTCCGGGGGTGCGGGCGCGTCTGTCCCAGGTGTGGACACCGTGCGTTATCCACTGCATGCGCCCGGTAGTGACGGGTGGGCCGCGGCAATACGCACCGCGCGGGCGGAGCTGGCCGCCGACGGTTGTACCGTACTGCGCGGCTTCATCCGGCCCGAACAGGTCGATACCCTGCGCACCGAGGGCGTGGCACTGGCGCCGCATGCCTACTACACGGTCGAGAACGTCAATGCCTACAACATTCCGCTGGATACCGACCTGCCCGACGGCCATCCCGGCCGCATTGTGCTGCGCCGCGGAAACGCCTTCGTGGCAAGGGATCTGATTCCCCGGGACGCGCTGATCCACCGGCTGTACACCGACCCGCGCTTCCAGCGCTTTGTCGCGGACTGCTTCGGACTCGCCGAACTGCACGAGTACACCGACCCGCTGGCCGGGCTCTGCCTCAATGTCGTGGCTCCGGGCATGTCGCACCCCTGGCACTTCGACACCAACGAGTTCACCGTCAGCATGCTCACCCAGGAGCCCCAGAGCGGCGGGGTTTTCGAGTACTGCCCCAATATTCGCTCACGCGATGCGGAGCACCTCGAGGATGTCCGCGCGGTGCTGGACGGCGACGGCGCGCAGCTTATCCGCAGCCTCGAGCTACGCCCCGGCGACCTGCAACTGTTCCAGGGGCGCTTCTCGCTGCACCGCGTCGCGCCGGTCGGCGGGACAGTGCAGCGGCATTCGGCGATTTTCGCCTACAGCGACTCCACGGGAGTGATCGGCACCGCCGAGCGCACCCGGCAATTGTTCGGGCGTGTTCTGCCCGATCACCTCGCGGCCGATGCTGTCCGCGGCGACACACTGCTCGACTGAGAAGAGGACCGCTCGTGCCCGCTCCGGCAAACAGCACCGTGTTGCACAGCACCGGGAAAGCGTCGTTCGACGATATCTACGACCGTCCCGACCCCCGTGCGTACTACGCCCGCATGTCCGAATTGGACTACCGGATACCGGAACTGGCCAAACCACACTTCGAACAGCTCATTGCCGACCATCGCGCCGCCACCGGCATCGCCACGCCCACGGTGCTCGATATCGGCTGCTCGTACGGCGTGAACGCGGCCCTGCTGCGCCTGGATATGGGCATGACCGAACTGGCTGCGCGGTACCGGGATCCGAGCATCGCGGCCGCCGATCTCGTCACCGCGGATCGCAGCCTGCTGACCGAGCACGACCTGCTGCCCGGCGTGCGCTTCCTCGGCATGGACGCCTCCAGTCCCGCACTCGATTACGCCCGCGCCGCCGGATTCCTGCACGCCACCGTGCACGCGGATCTGGAGAGCGCCGAGCCCACCGAGGCGCAGCGCCGCACGCTGGCCACCGCGGACCTGGTCATCTCGACCGGCTGCGTCGGCTATGTCACCGAACGCACCCTGCTGCGCGTGGCCCGCGCGCACGGTGGAAAGCTGCCCTGGATGGCGCATTTCGTGCTGCGCATGTTCTCGTTCGAACCCATTGCCGCACATCTGGCCGCGCTCGGTTACCGCACCGAACGCGCGCCGGGCGCCTTCAAGCAGCGGCGCTTCGCCTCGCCGGAGGAGCAGGCGCAGGTGTGCGGTGCGCTCGAGGCCAATGGCATCGACACCCTCGGCTACGAAGCCGAGGGCTGGCTCTACGCACAGCTCTACCTGTCCCGACCGTCCCCGAACCTATCCATCGACCACGAGGACACGCATTGAGCGAACGGACCTTCGCCCACGACGACCAGTTGCCGAAAGTGCCGCTGCCGACTCTCGAAGAGAGCTGCTCGCGGTTTCTGCACTGGTGTGCGCCGCTGCTTTCCAGCGACGAGTACGCCGCCACGGCGGCCGCCGTCGAGGTTCTGCTGCGCCCCGACAGCCCGGCCCGCGTCCTGCACGCGGATCTACAGCGATTCGACGCCGAGCCGGAGACCGGGAGCTGGCTGGACGAATTCTGGCCTGCCCGCTATCTGGGCCGGCGTGACCGAATCGCGTTGAACGCCAACTTCTTCTTCCTGTTCCGCGAGGACACGGTGCTGGCCGCCTCCACCACCGCCGGGCAGGCGCAGCGGGCCGCCGCACTGGTCGCCGCGGCCGTGAACTACAAGCTGCGGCTGGACGCGGAGGAGATTCCGCCGGTCACCCAGCGCGGGCAGCAACTCAATATGGCGCAGAACAAGTTCCTGTTCTCCGAGACCCGTATTCCCGGCGACCCGCAGGACACCGTCCGGGTGCCCTACAGCGCCGAATGGCCCGGGCATTCACAGGCGCGGCACATCATTGTCTTCTACCGCGGCAATATGTTCCGCATGGATGCCCTCGGCCCCGACGGCGTCCCGTATACACCCGAGGACCTGGGCGCCGGACTGCACGCGGTGATGAAGGCCGGGGCTCGGCGCGCGCCGACCAATACCTCGGCCGGACACCTCACCACGCTGGCGCGCAAGGACTGGGCGCCGGTGCGCGCGCAGTTGCTGCCCGCCAATGCCGCGGCCTTCGAGACCATCGAAACCGCGCTGTTCTGTGTCTGCCTGGAGGATTTCACACCGCGCGACACCCTGCACGCGTGTGATCAACTGCTGCACGGGGACAGCGGTAATCGCTGGTTCGACAAGGCGGTGTCGTTCATCGTCTTCGCCGACGGGCAGGCGGGCATCAATATCGAGCACTGCGGCCTGGACGGCACCACCATCCTGTCCTTCGTCGATACGCTGCTGGAAACCCCGGTGGCCGACCACGCCGCCCAGGCCGGTGCGCAGCCGCAGGGCCTGCCGGCCATCGAGCCGGTGGAATTCAGCCTCGATATCGGGCAGCAGGCCGAGGTCGCCTCCGCCGCAGCCGCTTTCGCGCAGTACGCGGCGGACAATGCCACCTCCACGGTGTCGTTCGACTTCGGCACCAGCCAGATCAAGAAGCTCGGCATCTCCCCGGATGCCTTCGCGCAGTTGAGTTATCAGCTCGCCCACCGGCGCAGCAAGGGACTCACCGGTGCGACCTACGAATCCATCGCCACCCGTCAGTACCGCAGCGGCCGCACCGAGGCCATGCGCGTGGTGACCCAGGAGGTGCTGGATTTTGTTGCCGCCATGGTAGATCCGGCCGTCGATACCGACGGCAAGCGCGCCGCCGCCCGGACCGCCGCCGAGGCGCACGTGCGGCGGGCGCAGGAGTGCCAGCGCGGGGAAGCTCCCGAACAGCATCTGTGGGAACTGCAGCTGCGGCAGCGCCGCCATGGCGCGGAACTCGGTGCGACCGCACCGATGGCGTTCTACGACAGTCCGGGCTGGATCATCTCTCGCGACGACTATCTGAGCACCAGCTCCGCGCCGTCGGTGAATATCCAGTACTTCGGTTTCGGCTCCACCAGCCAGAAATGCATCGGCATCGCCTACGTGCTGCTGCCCGACCGCTGGAACCTCTATCTGGCCACGCCGAAATCGGTGGCGCAGGAGATGCACACCTTCGCGGGGCAATTGCGCACGGCCGCAGCCGAACTGGAGACACTGCTGCGGTCCTGAATGGAAGAACGGCCTTCCCGGACGGGCAATGTCCGGTAAGGCCGTTCTCGGTGCCGGGGCTGAGGCCCCGGACCCGTCTGTCTCGCCCGTCGCTACGGGCGAAGATCTGGTAGCCGGCATCTGATAGCTACTGTCCTGCAATTCGTATCGGCATGGCGGCGGCCCGAGTTACAGGCGCGGCAGTGGTCTGAGTTACAGCCGCAGCGCGGGATTCGATGCCCGCCAGCGCTGTCCGATTTGTCTGTACTGTGGCCGTTGTGATTACGCTTCGGAAAGAAGACGACGCAGCAGATCTCGGCGGCATCACCAAGATGAGTGTCGGAGTCAGCTGGGATCCCTCCTCGGGCACCAGCGGCGGACTGCTCGGTATCGCGCGCCGCAAGCGCGGCGTCGACCTGGACCTCATCGCAGTGCTCGTGCAGGGCGGCGATCCCGTGCGCTTCGCCGGACTGGACTCCCTCGACCCGCTCGGCAACGGCTCCGTCCTGCACACCGGCGATGAGCAGACCGGCGCGGCCTCCGGCGATGACGAGACCGTGCACGTCACCTTCGCCGATATCCCGCCCGTCATCGATCAGATCGTCTTCGTGGCCGCCGCGTTCAAAAAGGGCAGCTCCTTCGAACGCGCCAACAATGTCTCCTTCAAGATCTACGACGCCACCGGCGGCAGCAGCCAGCAGGTTGCCGATGTCTGGCCCTCACTGCTCGGCGCCGAGAACGCCAATGCCATCGCCCGCGCCGTTCGCGCCGGTCAGACCTGGCAATTGCAGGTGCTCGATCGCAAGGGCAAGGTCAAGCAGGGTGATATGCAGGCGCTGCTGCGCTTTGCCATGGGCTGAGCACGGTTTCACCGGGACGGTCTGCGACAATGACTCACCGTGAAATCTTTCGAAGCCCTGTTCGCCGAGCTGCAGGATCGTGCTGTCACCCGACCCGAGGGGTCCGGCACCGTCGCCGCCTTGGATGCCGGTGTCCATGCGCAGGGCAAGAAGGTACTGGAAGAGGCCGGTGAAGTATGGATCGCCGCCGAGCATGAGAGTGATGAGTCGCTGTCGGAGGAGATCTCCCAGCTGCTCTATTGGGTTCAGGTGCTGATGGTGGGCCGCGGCTTGCGGCTCGAAGACGTGTACCGACATCTGTGATGCGCCGTTTCACCGCACAGCCCGTGCGGCCGACGACCCCGCGTCCACTGTCTTCACGTCCCGCCACCCGTCCCGAAAGGAACATCTATGCTTCGCGTCGCCGTCCCAAATAAAGGTTCGCTATCGGAGATGGCCGTTGCCATCCTCGGCGAGGCCGGTTACCGCGGCCGCAAGGATTCCCGCGATCTGACCGTCCTCGACCCGATCAATCAGGTCGAGTTCTTCTTCCTGCGTCCCAAGGACATTGCCATCTACGTCGGCTCCGGTGAGCTCGACCTCGGCATCACCGGTCGCGACCTCGCACTCGATTCCGGTGCGCGGGTGCAGGAACGCCTCGCCCTCGGCTTCGGCGCCTCCACCTTCCGCTATGCCGCGCCCGCCGGGCAGGAGTGGAAGGTCGAGGACCTCTACGACAAGCGCATTGCCACCTCGTACCCGAATCTGGTGCTGGCGGACCTCGCGGCCCGCGGTATCGAGGCCGAGGTCATTCGCCTCGACGGTGCGGTCGAGATCTCCATCCAGCTCGGTGTGGCCGATGCCATCGCCGATGTGGTCGGCTCCGGTCGCACACTGCGGCAGCACAATCTGGTCGCCTTCGGTGAGTCGCTGTGCGACTCCGAGGGTGTGCTCATCGAGGCCAAGGACGCCGATCAGCGTGACAAGGCCCGCAATCAGCTGGTTGCCCGCATCCAGGGTGTGGTCTTCGCCCAGCAGTACCTGATGCTGGACTACGACTGCCCCAAGTCGCTGCTGGACGCCGCGGTCGAGATCACCCCGGGCCTGGAGTCGCCCACCGTCTCCCCGCTCACCGATCCCGACTGGGTCGCCGTGCGCGCGCTGGTACCGCGCAAGAGCGGCAATGTGCTCATGGACAAACTGGCCGACCTCGGCGCGAAAGCCATTCTCGCCACCGATATCCGGTCCTGCCGCGCCTTCTGAGCCTGAGCCTCAACACGATTCGAGCCCGCTGCCACTGTGCAGCGGGCTCGACTCGTCCCTAGAGGTCCAGTTCCGCCGCCTGGTCCGGTGTCGGGACCGCGGCCGGCTGCGCCGAGGTGAGGGCATCGACGGCCTGGTTCGGTGTGGGGAAAGGTGGTGGGGTGCCGCCGAATTCGGGGCAGAGGGGTTTGTATTCGCAGTACTTGCACAGCCAGGATTTGGTGGGTGGGAAGTCGCCGGTCTTGGCGGCCGAGTCGATGGCCACCCAGAGGGCGGAGAGGATGCGTTCGAAACGTAGCAACTCATCGGCATCGGGCTCGTAGGTGAGAATCTGCTCATCGGCCAGGTACATCAGGCGTAGTTGCGCGGGGGCGGAACCGAGGGTGCGCATGAGGACCAGGGCGTAGAACTTGAGCTGGAACAGGGCGCGCGTCTCGCGGTCGGGGGCGGGGGAGCGACCGGTTTTGTAGTCGATGACGTGCAGTTCGCCGGTCGGTGCGCGATCGATCCGGTCGACGAACCCGCGCAGTGGCGTGCCGTCGGGCAGCTCGGTTTCGATGAACGCCTCGAGCGATTGCGGATCGAACGCGGTCGGATCCTCGAGGTGGAAGTACGCCTGCATGAGGTCGTAGGCCTCGGCGAGAAAGATATCCAGCTCATCTTCGGCAATCAGGTCCACGGCCTCGGGGCGGGACTCGAGGACATGGGTCCACGCGGGTGGGATCAGCTCGGCCGCATGGGCGATATCGCGCTCGGCGGCGGGGAGTCCGAAGAGTGCTTCCAGCACCGCGTGCACGAGCGTCCCGCGCACCGCGACGCGGGAGGGCTGCTCCGGAATCCGGTCGATGGCGCGGAGTCGATACTTCAGGGGGCACTGTTTGAAATCCATTGCGCGCGAAGGCGAGAGTGCGAGCCTGCGCGGCGTTGCGCCCGCGGAGTCCGGGGTAGTGATCGCGGGTACCGACATACCTGGCAGGCTAAACGCACACACCGACAAGGTGTGAACGACATCCGCGCAGCAATATCGCAGCGACAGTACAGAGCGAACGGAGATTCATGACGGCCAGACGGACCGGGCCCTTCCAGATCGGTGACCGGGTACAGCTGTCCGACGCCAAGGGGCGCAAGTTCACGGTGATCCTGGAGGAGGGTGGTTCCTTCCACACCCACGCCGGCCAGATCGCCCACGACGAACTGATCGGCGCCGACGAGGGCTCCGTGATCAATTCCGTGAAGGGCACCCCGTACCTCGCGCTGCGACCGCTGCTGACCGACTACGTGCTGTCCATGCCGCGCGGCGCGGCGGTCATCTACCCCAAGGACGCCGCGCAGATCGTGCACGAGGGTGATGTGTTCCCCGGTGCGAAGGTGCTCGAGGCCGGCGCGGGCTCGGGGGCGCTCACCTGCTCGCTGCTGCGCGCAGTCGGCCCGGAGGGCAAGGTCATCTCCTGGGAGATCCGCGAGGATCACGCCGAGCACGCGGTGCGCAATGTCGAGCGATTCTTCGGCGAACGCCCGGACAACTGGGAGCTGACCCTCGGCGATGTCGCCGAATACTCCGGTGAGCAGGTGGACCGGATCATCCTGGACATGCTCAAGCCGTGGGACACCCTGGACGCGGTCTCCAAGGCGCTGGTCCCCGGCGGCGTGCTCATGGTCTACGTCGCCACCACCACGCAGATGTCCGAGGTCGTCGAGCATCTGCGCAGGCAGGAGTGCTGGACCGAACCCCGCGCGTGGGAATCCATCGTGCGCGGCTGGCATGTGGTCGGCCTGGCCGTGCGCCCGGAGCACCGTATGCAGGGCCATACGGCCTTCCTGGTGAGCGCTCGCCGCCTCGCCGAGGGTGCGATGGCGCCCAAGCCGCAGCGGCGGCCCTCGAAGGGCTGAGAGCCGCGCGGCCGCATCGGCACCGTGCCCCCTTCCACGCGGAAGGGGGCACGGTCGAATTCAGCTCGGCCGGAACGGCTTCGATCGCCCGGAGGTGATCAGGGCTGGCAGGCGGCGCGGGCCATGCCGAGGATGGTGCACGCGCCGGAGTCGGCGAGCTTCCAGGAACCGTCCACGTACTGGAAGCTCATCGGCACATCCGGCATGCTGCCGTGCGGGGAACCGACCGTCACCTTGGCATCGGCCTGATTGCCGTTGTTCGTGATCGAGGTGACCGCGAAGGTCACCGCGTAGTTCGCCAGACCCTGATTCATGGTCTCGATCAGTGGAATTCGCTTATCGCCGTCGACCACCAGTTTCGCCTTGTCGGCGGCGGGCTTCGCCGGATCGGCGAAGGCGGTCAGCACGGCCTGGAGCTGGTCCGCGGTCGGGGCCGGCGCGGTGGCCACCACCGCGGCACTGGTCGTGGCGGTCGAGGTGGCAGCGGCGGAATTCTTGTCATCGGAGCCGCAGCCCGCCAGAGTGGCGGTAACGGCGACGGCCGCCGCAACGGTAGCCACGGAAACACGAAGCGTCCTCGTGGCGTTACGCATACGAGGAGTCCGGCTGGTGGGAAGGAGCATCGACGGCACCCTTTCGGCTCGGCCGGCGATTAACTCGCCGGTAATATGTTAGGGCAGGCTAACATGTTCACCCGGGTCGGCAGCCGCCGCCTAGATGTGATCACGACGAAACCATGTCGGAAAGCGAGATTGGGTATTCCCCGGTAGCGTTGGTAGACCGGGACTGGGAGGAGCAGCATTATGAGCCCCATCGAAAATTCGGATTCGGCGGCCTGGAGGGAACTCGAGGCTGTACGAGCCGAGGCGGCTGCACTCCGGAGGCAACTCGCCGACTCGCCGGATCACTCACGGGAATTGGAAGCGCGCGTTGATTCGCTGACAATTCGCAACACCAAACTGATGGACACCCTCAAGGAGGCGCGGCAGCAACTCGTCGCTCTCCGTGAGGAAGTGGACCGGCTCGGTCAGCCGCCGAGCGGTTACGGTGTCCTGCTTGGTGTCTACGAGGATCAGACGGTCGACGTGTTCACCTCAGGACGCAAGATGCGCCTGACGTGCTCGCCGAATATCGACACCACCACCCTCATCTACGGCCAGTCCGTGCGTCTCAATGAAGCGCTGACCGTGGTCGAGGCTGGTCCTTTCGATAAAATCGGCGAACTTGGCACGCTGCGCGAGATTCTCGACGACGGTCGTCGAGCACTGGTGGTCGGCCATGCCGACGAGGAACGGGTGGTGTGGCTGTCCGGGCCGCTGTCCGAACTCGCCGAAGCCGACAATCTCGATGATCCGGATCGCCCCATTCGCAAACTGCGGCCGGGTGATTCGCTGCTGGTCGATACCAAGGCCGGCTTCGCCTACGAGCGAATTCCCAAGGCAGAGGTCGAAGATCTCGTGCTCGAGGAAGTGCCGGACGTCGACTACCACGATATCGGTGGCCTGGGTCGGCAGATCGAGCAGATCCGCGATGCGGTGGAACTGCCCTTCCTGCACAAGGATCTGTTCCGTGAGTACGCGCTGCGTCCCCCGAAGGGTGTGCTGCTCTACGGCCCGCCCGGTTGCGGTAAAACGTTGATCGCCAAGGCCGTTGCCAACTCCCTCGCCAAGAAGATTGCCGAGGCGCGCGGTCAGGATGCCAAGGAAGCCAAATCGTTCTTCCTGAACATCAAGGGTCCCGAACTGCTGAACAAGTTCGTGGGTGAGACCGAGCGCCACATTCGGATCATCTTCCAGCGGGCTCGTGAGAAGGCCTCCGAGGGCACTCCGGTGATCGTGTTCTTCGATGAGATGGACTCGATCTTCCGCACCCGCGGGTCCGGTGTCTCCTCCGATGTGGAGACCACGGTCGTGCCCCAGCTGCTGTCGGAGATCGACGGTGTCGAGGGCCTGGAGAACGTCATCGTCATCGGCGCCTCCAACCGTGAGGACATGATCGACCCGGCCATCCTGCGGCCCGGCCGCCTGGACGTGAAGATCAAGATCGAGCGGCCGGATGCCGAAGCGGCACAGGACATCTTCTCGAAGTACCTGACCTCGACGCTGCCGCTGCACGCCGACGATCTCGCCGAGTTCAACGGCGAGCGCGACAAGTGCGTGAAGTCCATGATCGAACACGTCGTGGAGCGCATGTACGCGGAAAGTGAGGACAACCGCTTCCTGGAGGTCACCTACGCCAACGGTGACAAGGAGGTCCTGTACTTCAAGGACTTCAACTCCGGCGCCATGATCCAGAACATCGTGGACCGCTCCAAGAAGTACGCCATCAAGTCCGTCCTCGACACCGGTACCCCCGGTCTGCGGATTCAGCACCTCTACGACTCCATCGTGGATGAGTTCGCCGAGAACGAGGATCTGCCCAACACCACGAATCCTGATGACTGGGCTCGTATTTCGGGTAAGAAGGGCGAGCGGATCGTATACATCCGCACGTTGGTGACCGGCAAGAACGCCAGTGCCAGCCGCGCGATCGACACCGAGTCGAACACCGGCCAGTACCTGTAAACCGCCGAATCGTCAGGGCCGCGCTTCCGTTGGAAGCGCGGCCCTTTCGCGTGCGTCCTGGGTTCTGTGGATCGCTGCGGGACGAACGCGGTTACCCAACGCTGTGTGTCTGAGGTTTGGTAACTACGCCCGATCCGGCAGTGTCCAGTTCCGCCAGGATCTCGCGGAGCGTTTCGCGGCGGTCCGGGGGAAGGCCGGCGAACAGGTCGCGGGCGGCGCGGCGGCGGGCGTCCGACATGTGAGTGAGGGCGGCGCGGCCCGCGTCGGTGAGTGAGACCAGGGTGGCGCGGCGGTTGGCCGGGTCGGTGGCGCGGGTGACCATCCCCGCTGCTTCGAGGGTGTCGACCACGGTGGTGGCGGAGCGGGGGACGATGCCGAGGCGTTCGGCGAGGGCGGACATGCGCAGGGGTTCGCCGGCGCGGTCGAGAATGCGCAGGGCGCGACCCTGACCCGGGGTGAGGCCGAGGGGGGCGAGGTCGGCCAGCTGGGCGTGCCGGATGCGTTTGGCGGTGCGCAGGAACAGGTCGGGGAGGTCGCTGTCGGATGCTTTCTCCATAATGCTGAGCATAGCTCACAGTTGTATGGAATAATTGTGAGTCAAGCTCAGTTATGAGGGGAAGTTCCGCTGGAAGGAGGCGCCTATGGCTGCCCGATCCGAACTTCGCCGGATACTCCGGTTGTTCCATCCCTATCGTTCCCGGCTCGCGCTGGTCGGCGTGCTGGTCGCGCTGTCGTCCATCGTCGGCCTGGCCTCGCCGTTCATGTTGCGAGCGGTCCTCGACGACGCGCTTCCGCACGGCCGCACCGGGCTGCTGACGCTGCTGGCCCTCGGCATGATCGCCGTCACGACGCTGACCGCGGTGTTCGGCGTCTGGCAGACCTATCTCTCGACCGCGGTCGGGCAGTCGGTCATGCATGATCTGCGCACTGCGGTCTATGCACGATTGCAGTCCATGCCACTGTCGTTCTTCACCACGACCCGCACCGGTGAGGTGCAGTCGCGCATCGCCAATGACATCGGCGGCATGCAGTCGACGGTCACCTCGACCGCGACCTCGCTGATCGCCAACTTCACCTCGGTGCTCGCGGCCGTGATCGCCATGATCGCCCTGGACTGGCGGCTGACGGTGGTCTCGCTGGTCATGCTGCCGTTCTTCGTCTGGATCAGCCGCCGCGTCGGGTCCGAGCGCCGGCGCATTACCGGTGAGCGGCAGAAGCAACTGGCCGGAATGTCGGCCATTGTCGAAGAGTCGCTGTCGGTGAGCGGAATCCTGCTGGGCCGCACCATGGGTCGCTCGCCCGCCCTGATCGCCGACTTCGCCCGGGAATCGCGGGGTCTGGTGGATCTGGAGATCCGCTCCGGAATGGCCGGGCGCTGGCGGCAATCGACCATCACCATCGTCATGGCGGCCATGCCCGCGATCGTGTACTGGGCGGCCGGTCTGACCTCGGCCTCCGGACATCAACTCGTCTCCATCGGCACCCTGGTCGCCTTCACGACCCTGCAGTCCGGGCTGTTGCGGCCCGCGGTCCAATTGCTTTCCACCGGTGTGGAAGTGCAGAGCTCGCTGGCGCTGTTCGGGCGGATCTTCGAATACCTGGATTTGCGGCCCGATATCGCCGAGCCGGACAAGCCCGCGGTCCTGCCCGCCGGGGGAGTGGTCGGCGCGGTGCGCTTCGAGCAGGTCGGCTTCTCCTACGACGCCGATCGGAAGGTGCTGGAGGACATCGATATCAGCGTCCCCGCCGGCACCAGTCTGGCGCTGGTCGGTGAGACCGGCTCCGGCAAGACCACACTCGGATACCTGGCGGCGCGACTCTACGATGTCGGTTCCGGTCGTGTCACCATCGACGGAATCGATGTGCGGGACATGAGCTTCGCCGATCTCTCGGCCACGGTCGGGGTCGTCTCCCAGGAGACCTACCTGCTGCACGCCTCGGTCGCGGACAATCTGCGCTTCGCCAAACCCGATGCGACAGACGAGGAATTGCACGCCGCGGCCCGCGCCGCACAGATCCACGACCACATCTCCGGTCTCCCGGACGGCTACAACACCATGGTCGGCGAGCGCGGCTACCGCTTCTCCGGTGGTGAGAAGCAGCGACTCGCGGTGGCGCGCACCATCCTCCGCAATCCGCCGATCCTGGTCCTGGACGAGGCCACCAGTGCCCTCGACACCCGCACCGAGCGCGAGGTCCAGGAAGCCATCGACGCCCTGTCCGCCGGGCGAACCACCATCACCATCGCGCACCGGCTCTCGACGATCCGAGACGCGGACCAGATAGCGGTACTCGATCACGGCCGGATCGCCGAGCGCGGCACCCACGCGGAACTCCTGGCACACAACGGTTTCTACGCCGACCTCCTGGCCCGCGACGAAGTCCTCGCCGTCGCCTGACCGAAAAAGCAAGGGCGCGCCTCCCATCGGGAGGCGCGCCCTTGCCATGTCTCAGTTGATGCCGGGGATGAAGCCGGGGTAGACGAAGTGGCTGGGGCCACCGCCGGGGGCGCTCGAGCCGGTGAAATTGGGGAAATTGAACGGCAGCCGGGTGAGCTGGTGCGGATTGCCATCCTGATCGGCCTGCCAGCAGCTCATGGTGACGCCATGGAAAGCAGTGCAGACCACGCGCGTGCTGTTGCCGTAGGGCGAGGTCAGCCGTTGCCGGGAATCCAGCGGATTCCAGTACGCGGGATTGTCCGGCGTGAGAAAGCCCGTGGCCTCGTATACCTCTACCGGGCTGTTGGGGTTCTGCACCGGCCAGTCGTCCGCGGCGGCGACGCCGGTACCCGCGGCCAGCAGCGTTCCTGTCGCGGCGGCGGTGGCGGCGAGTCCGACAACGCCTCGAATGATCGTCTTCATATGCCCCTCCATCGATCGTCGTTGATGTTCTGCCTCGAGGAGGGAATCGTCCTACGACTGCCCTGCTGTTACGTGATATGGAATGGACGACTCAAAAAATGTGGCGCGGGTCACATTATATGGAGGCGGGGAGGGGTGGTGGCGCGATCGGGCGCGCCACCGATCGGCGGTGTTAGAGTGCCGTCCATACCTGTTGCCACACACATTGTTTCGGTGCGCGGGTGTGACTGGGAGGGGAGTCCCTGTTGGAAATCGGCCCGGGTGTGACGTTCGCGGGGTACCGCATTGTGGGCGAATTGGGTTCCGGCGGTATGGGAACGGTCTATCTCGGTCGGCATCCTCGCCTGCCGCGTCAGGATGCGGTGAAGGTGCTCTCGGCGGAGCGCTCGCGCGGTGAGCGGTTCCGTGCCGACTTCCTGCGGGAAGCGGAGATCGCGGCACGCGTGCGCCATTCGAATCTGGTCGCCGTCCATGATCGTGGTGAACAGGACGGCCGGCTCTGGATCGCCATGCAGTATGTGGCCGGAGTGAATCTCTCGCAGTTGATCCGGCGCGGTCCGGTGGCCCCCGAGGCGGCCGTGCACGTGCTCACCGAGGTGGCGCGGGGACTCGATGAACTGCACAGGGCGGGGCTGCTGCACCTGGATGTGAAGCCCGCCAATGTCCTCATCGACGAGCAGCCGGGCCGCCCCGATCGCGTGCTGGTGACCGACTTCGGAATTGCCCGTACCGCAGAAGATTCCGCTCTGGCGACCATAGACAGCGGATTCACCGGAACCCTGTCGTACGCGGCCCCCGAGCAACTCGACGACGGACCGATCGATCATCGCGCGGATGTCTACGCATTGGGCTGCACCCTGTTCCAGATGCTGACCGGAGTGCTGCCGTTCGTTCGTGAGACGACGGGTTCGCTCATCTACGCGCATATGCATGAGGATCCGCCACGGCCGTCGGCCGTGAATCCTCTGGTTCCGGCGGGATTCGACGCGGTGGTCGCCCGGGCGATGGCCAAGCGCCCGGCTGAAAGATACGGCAGCTGCGGCGAGCTCGCGACGGCGGCGCAGGCAGCGCTGGCCGGTGTGGTGGAGCCGATTCCGGGGAGGGCAGCGGCCCGCGGCCGGCGCCGGGGCCTCGCGGCCGCGGTGATCGCGGTAGTGGTGGCGGGTACCGGATTCGCGGCCGTGCGGCTGCTCGCCGGAAATACGCCGCAGCCGGTTCCGGCCGCGTCGAACCGCCCGGTGACCGGCACCATCGATCCGGCGTACTGGGGCAGTTATGCCTATATGGCGCAGACCTTCCCGAATCTGCTGCCGCCGACGCCCTATGGCGGTGGCTACCAGGAGCTGACCGGTTGTATTCCGATAGGTGCGCAGTCCGACCCGTCCTGGAGTACCGCCGTTCCGGTCGGGCAGCTGTACTGCGTGGGCAATTCCGATCCGGTCTACTCGCTGTATGTGACGTGCAATGCCGACCGTTCGCCCATCTCGCCCGATTTCGGAATCTCCCGGGCGGAGGGCGACGAGCGGTGGTCTCGCGCTTCTGGTTCGGGACACCTGTTCTGGGGTACCGGTGTCCTGCGTGGCACCGGAACCGTGGTGGACAATCGGAACCAGGGGGTGCTCGACATCTACTTCGATGATCCCGGCCGCAACTTCTGCCGCCTCGCGGTGTACGGGAATACGGACACGGGTGCCGAACTGCGTGCCAATTGGTGGCCGAATGCGCCGCTCTGACAGGGATTCTCGCGTGCGGCGCACTGTAGCGCTGGTGCTGGGCGGCCTTCTGCTCGCTACCGCGTGCACGGTGCAGGGCAGACCGGCCCCGCAGTATCCCGATCCGAACTCATTGGATGTGGGTGCGTTCAGTATTCATCCGCTGGACGAGCCCGCGGGTAGTGAGAAGTACGGGCGAGTAGTCGAATCCACCCGTATGGCGGAGGCGCTGATCGATCCCGTGGAAGCCGATCCAGCGCTGACGGGCACGCTCGGCGCGTTCGCCGTGCACCTGCTGCCGACCGCCGCCAAAGCGACATTGCTGCTGGCCGCGCCCGTGCGCGCGGTACTCGAACGGGAAGGGATGCTTGCCGGAGCGGCGGTCGGCGCCACGGAGGCCTCGGATGCGCCGAATCCGGTGGTGGGACAGGCCAAGGTGCTGTCGCTGCTCATCCTCCGGTTCCCGGACGAGGGATCGGCGCAGCGGGCCGCACAGGACATCGATGCCGTCGATTCGGCGCAGAGCCCGCTGAATGTGGCGATACCGGTGCCGGGATACCCGGCCGCGCACGCACATTGGCGTCCGGCAGTGCCGACCGCAGCGGCGACCGTCGCCGACGGCGTGTTTGTGGCGACCCTGTACGCCGGTGAGATCGCGCCGGATGCGACTGCGCTGACAGAGCTGGCGCGCAAGGCATTCGACGCGCAGTTGCCCCGATTGCGCGAGTTCGCCGCTACCCCGCGAGATCGGCTGGCCGACCTGCCGATCGATCGGGACGGCATGCTGCGGCGGATCGTACCGGAGGCTCCCGGCCACTGGCCGTATCCGATCGTGGTCGTCAACACTCCGCAGCGGGATGCGAGCTGGGATCAGGTGATTCGCGGCGAGGGGGTGGTGTACGGCCCGCGCGCCGCGCGCCTGTGGGACGACCGCCCCCAGCGGGACCGGCATATCGAGCTGGAGGCCGTCATCGGATTGACCTCCCTCGCACGATATTCGAGCGCCGCGGCGGCCCGCACCGACTACGACCGGGCTGTTCGCGGCTATGCGTCGGCCCCGAGCAAGCGGGCCGTCCCGGGTCCGGCGGGTGTGCCGGATATCTACTGCGCGGAGGACACAGCCCCCGCCATGCAGGGGCTCCTCAGATTCGGCTGCCGTGTGCTCCACGAGCGATATCAGGCGATGCTCGTCGGCCCCGACCTCACCGATATTCGACAGCGCGCGGCCGCGCAGTACGGCCTGCTCGTGAACGGCGGATAACCAGTGGCAGTGACACCCGCACCCGGCGAGATATTCGCCGGATACCGCCTCGAACGCAGGCTCGGCAGTGGCGACCGGGGCACGGTGTATCTGGCGGCGCATCCGCGCCTGCCGCGACATGACGCACTGAAGGTGCTGGCCCCCGGCGGCAGCGACGAGTTCACCGCCCGGTTCGTGCGCGAGGCGGAATTGGTTGCCCGGCTGGAACATCCGAATATCGTGCGAGTGTACGACCGTGGCATCGAACGCGGATGCCTGTGGCTCGCCATGGTGTACGTCGACGGTATCGACGCCGCCGCTTTGATCCGGCGGTCTCCGGCGGGTGTGCCGGCCGGTGAGGCGGTGCGGATTGTGACCGAGGCCGCCCGAGGCCTGGACGAGGCGCACCTGGCCGGCCTGCTGCACCGAGATGTGAAACCGGCCAACATCCTGCTCGAATCGCGGCCCGGGGAGCCGGATCCGGTGTACATATCGGACTTCGGGGTGGCCCGGCCGATGGCCGATACCGAGGCGCTGACCGAGGCGGGCTCGGTGCTCGCGACGCTCGACTACGCCGCACCGGAATTACTGGCCGGTGACCCCGCCGATCATCGGGTGGACGTGTATGCGCTGGGCTGCACACTGTTCGAGTTGCTCACCGGGACAGTACCTTTCCCGCGATCGAGCCCGGCAGCGCAGATCCGGGCGCACCTGAAGGAGCCGCCGCCTCGGCCCTCGCGGCGAAATCCGGACCTGCCCGCATCGTTCGATGCGGTGATCGCCCGCGCGCTGGCGAAGGACCCGCGGCGGCGCTACGACTCCGCGGGGGCGCTCGCACAGGCTGCCGCAGCGGCGCTCGACGGTCGTGTGGCGCGGCGCGCCGGGCGGCGGACGGTGCTCGGCGCACTGGCGTTCGCCGGTGTGACGGTACTGGTCGCGGCGACTGCCGTTGTGTGGCAGGGACAGTGGCTCGCGAGCGCACCGGTATCGCCGATCGCTCCGAGTACGGCCCCGAGCGCGTCGGCAGCGCTCGACGGCATCAGATCCTGGGGCGCGTACGGCTTCATCGTGCAGGCATTTCCCGCCCTGCTCCCGCCGACTCCGATGGACAGCGGCTATCAAGAGATCCGTTGTACCCCGATCGGTGCCGATCGGGCGACGGTCGGTACCACGGCGCCGCTGGGCGCCGTCGCGAGTATGCGGTGCAATGGTAACGGCGACCCCATGGATTGGCTGTTCGTGGATTGCAATGTCGATCGCGCGGCCATGGCCATCGATGTGGACGGGGCCGAAAGCGTGCTGGGTGATCAGCAGTGGCAACGTCCCAGTGGCACCGGCCGCATGGTGTGGGGCACCGGGATCGGCACGGGTTCCGGTCGCGGCGATGATGTCGACGGCCAGCGAACGGGCATGCTGGACATTCGATTCGACGACCCCGCACGGAGCTTCTGCCGCCTCGAAGCCTGGGGCGGCGCCACCGGTCAGGATCTGGCCGATCACTGGTGGCCGGCCGCACCGCTCTGAACGGTTCAGGCGCGGCGGATGCGGCGGTAGGTGGGGGCGGCTGCGGCGGCTGCGGCGAGATGGGTTGCGATTTCCCGGATTTCGGTGGTCTGGAGGGCGGCGATGGTGAGGCGGAGGTGGTCGGTGCGGGGGCGATCGGCGACTTCGAAGGGGGCGCTGGGGGCGGCTTTGATGCCGGCGGCGGCCAGGGAGATCATGGCAGCGTTTTCGTCGGCTACCGGGAGCCAGAGGTTGATGCCGTCGCCGCGGGGCAGGTGGATGTCGTGGCGGGACAGCGATGTGCGGAGGAGATCGGCGCGGAGGCGGTAGGTGGTGCGGGCGGTGGCGACCGTGGTGCGGGCGGTTTCGTCGGTGAGCATGTGCAGCAGGACGCGTTGGAGCAGGCGGCTGGTCCAGCCGGGGCCGAGCATGCGGCGTTCGATGAGGGGGTCGAGGAATTCGGCGGGGCCGCCGGCGACCGCCAGGCGCAGGTCGGCGCCGTGGGATTTGGAGTACGAGCGGATGTGGACGACCTGGCGGGGGAGACGGCTGCCGAGGGAGCGCAACGGGGAGTGCGCGATACCGTCGGAGTGATCGTCCTCGATGATGAGCAGGTCGACGTCCGTGAGGATATCGGTGAGTTCGCGGACTCGGCGGGCGGAAAGTGAAGCGCCGGTGGGGTTCTGGGCGCGCGGCTGCAGGAGCAGGGCCGTGGGGGAGTAGCGGTCGAGGGCGAGGGTGAGTTCGGCGGGCAGCAGGCCGGATTCGTCCATGCCGACGGGGATCGCCCGGGCTCCGATGCGGGAGAGCAGGTCGAGGAAGGGCGGGAAGCACGGATTCTCGACGAGTACCGCATCGCCGAGGCGGACGTGGGCGGCGAGCAGGCGGTCGACGGCGTCGAGCGCGCCGTCCAGGACGGTGAAGCGTTCGGCGCGCATGGGCCAGTCGGCGCGCACGGTGGCCTCGAGTTCGGGCAGCACCGCCTCGCCCAGATAGGTGGCCGACAGATCGTCGATGGCATCGTCACCGCCCAGCACCCGCAGCGCCGAGGTGAGGTCGGGCAGCAGCGCGGGGTCGGGGATGCCGCGCGAGAGGTCGATGCGGAAATTCTTATCGGACTGCGAGTGCAGTCGCTGGTACCGGCTCGCCGCGGTGAGGGGTACGGGCGGTGGGGGCGTGCCCACGAAGGTTCCGGCCCGCCCGCGCGCCACAATGGCCCCGGCCCCGGCCAGCGCCCGCCAGGCCTGATTGACCGTGGCGGGGGAGACCTTGAGAGCGCGTGCGACCTCGCGCACGGTGGGCAGGCGGGTGCCGGGCGCGAGCGCCCCGGAGCGGATGCGGTGACTGACGGCGGCGGCGATACCGGCCGCGGTGCGATCGTGCACACCGGCCAGGAACTCGGCGACCGCCGGGCCCGTGGGGGCCGCCGCGGCGCCGGATGCGCCGTCGGCAGTCGCCGGGCCGAGTTCCGTTGTCACAGTGCCATTCTGCGTCGGCGCATACGAAGTGACCGCCACTGCCCCCAGGATTTACGGTCACGAAACTGTTTCCGTCAACTTGTAACACAACGAAATTCGTTTCGGGTGCAGTATCACAAAGTATGGCAATCGTTCGAGCTGCGCTGGTCCAGACGAACTGGACCGGCGACAAAGAATCCATGATCAAGGCGCATGAGGACTATGCGCGGCAGGCCGCCGCGGCCGGAGCCAAGGTGATCTGCTTCCAGGAGCTGTTCTACGGCCCCTATTTCTGCCAGGTCCAGGACGCCAAGTTCTACGACTACGCGGAATCGGTGCCCGGTCCCACGGTAGACCGGTTCGCGGCGCTGGCGCGGGAACTCGGCATGGTGATGGTGCTGCCGGTGTACGAGCAGGAGCAGTCCGGCCTGCTGTACAACACCGCCGCGGTCATCGACGCCGACGGCAGCTACCTCGGCAAATACCGTAAGCACCACATTCCCCAGGTCACCGGCTTCTGGGAGAAGTTCTACTTCCGGCCCGGCAATCTGGGCTGGCCGGTCTTCGATACCGCGGTCGGCAAGGTCGGCGTGTACATCTGCTACGACCGGCACTTCCCGGAGGGCTGGCGGGCGCTGGGCCTGGCGGGCGCGGAGATCGTCTTCAATCCCTCGGCCACCTCGCGCGGGCTGTCGAGTTATCTGTGGAAGCTCGAGCAGCCCGCCTCGGCGGTGGCCAACGAGTACTACATCGGGGCGATCAACCGGGTCGGCATCGAAGAGCTCGGTGACGACGATTTCTACGGCACCAGCTACTTCGTCGACCCGGAGGGCAAGTTCGTCGGTGAGGTGGCCTCGGACACCAGCCCCGAACTCGTGGTCCGCGACCTCGATATGGATCTGATCAAGGTGGTGCGCGACCGCTGGGCCTTCTATCGCGACCGCCGCCCGGACGCCTACGGACCGCTGGTGAACCCCTGATGCTTACTTTCATTCACGGCGGAACGGTGGTGTCCACCACCGGTTCCCAGCTGCTCGACGTCCTGGTCGACGGCGAAACCATTGCGGCGGTGGTGCAACCGGGCTCGACCGCGCTCGGCAGCGATCTCGCCGCGGCCGCCGATACCGTCATCGACGCCACCGGCAAGTATGTGATTCCGGGTGGTGTCGACGGCCATACGCATATGCAGATGCCGTTCGGCGGCACCGAGGCCTCGGACACTTTCGAGACCGGGACCCGGGCCGCGGCGTGGGGTGGCACCACCACCATTGTCGATTTCGCCATCCAGAAGCCGGGCGAGCGCGTGCAGGACACCCTGGCGCTGTGGCATCAGAAGGCGGCGGGCAAATGCGCCGTCGACTACGGATTCCATCAGATCATCGGTGACGTGAACGCCGAATCCCTCAAGGGCATGGCGGAATTGGTGTCCGAGGGTGTCACCAGCTTCAAGCTCTTCATGGCCTACCCGGGTGTCTTCTACTCCGACGACGGGCAGATCCTGCGCGCCATGCAGAGCGCCGGCGACCTCGGGGCCCTGCTGATGATGCACGCCGAGAACGGCATTGCCATCGATGTGCTCGTGGAGCAGTCGATCCAGCGCGGTGATACCTCGCCCTACTTCCACGGCACTTCGCGGCCTTGGCAATTGGAGGAGGAGGCCACGCACCGCGCCATCATGCTGGCGCAGGTGACCGGTGCGCCGCTGTACGTCGTGCACGTCTCGGCCAAACAGGCGCTCGAACAGATCGCGACCGCACGGGGCAGGGGGCAGAACGTCTTCGGCGAGACCTGTCCGCAATATCTGTACCTGTCGCTCGAAGAGCAGTTGGGCGCACCGGGTTTCGAGGGCGCGAAGTGGGTGTGCTCGACACCGCTGCGATCCCGGGAGGAAGGGCATCAGGACGAGCTGTGGCGATACCTCCGCACCGGCGATGTCACCAGTGTGGCCACCGATCACTGCCCCTTCTGCATGAAGGGGCAAAAGGATCTCGGTGTCGGTGATTTCAGCAAGATCCCCAATGGGATCGGCGGCGTCGAACACCGCATGGACCTCATGTTCCAGGGTGTGAAGGACGGCCGCATCTCCTTGGAGAAGTGGGTCGAGGTGTGCTGTACCACCCCGGCGCGCATGTTCGGCATGTACCCGCGCAAGGGCGTCATCAGCCCGGGCGCCGATGCCGACATCGTGATCTACGACCCGAACGGGCACACCAGCATCGGGCTCGGCAAGACCCATCACATGAATATGGATTATTCGGCCTACGAGGGCTTCGAGATCGACGGGCATGTGGACACGGTGCTCTCGCGGGGCCGGGTCGTCATCGATGCCGGGCAGTACCTGGGCACGGCCGGTCACGGCCGCTTCGTGAAACGCGAACTGTCCCAGAACCTCATCTGATTCGAACGGAGGGTGCCCGCATGGATATCGGAGTGGTTCTGCAATGCACGCCGCCCGCCTCACGGGTCGTCGAACTGGCGAGAATCGCGGAGACACACGGCTTCTCGCACGTGTGGACCTTCGACTCGCACCTGCTGTGGCAGGAGCCGTATGTGATCTACAGCCAGATCCTGGCCACCACCCGGAAAGTCGTGGTCGGGCCGATGGTCACCAATCCGGCCACCCGGGATTGGACGGTGACCGCCTCGACCTTCGCCACGCTGAACGAGATGTTCGGCAATCGCACCATCTGCGGTATCGGGCGCGGGGATTCGGCCGTGCGCACGCTCGGCGGGCGACCGTCCAATCTGGCGACACTGCGCGAATCCATCGAGGTGATCCGGGAACTCGGCAACGGCCGCACCGCCACCATCGGCGATACCACCGTCCGGCTGCCGTGGGCGCAGTCCTCGCGGCTGCCGGTGTGGGTGGCCGGATACGGCCCGCGCGCACTGGATCTCACCGGTGAGGTGGCGGACGGATACATACTCCAGCTCGCCGATCCGGATATCACCGCGTGGACCATCGCCCGGGTCCGGGCCGCCGCCGAACGCGCCGGACGGGATCCGAAGGAGGTGACCATCTGCGTCGCCGCCCCCGCCTACATCACCGACGGGACGGTGCCGGGACTGAAACACGCACGGGAGCAATGCCGTTGGTTCGGCGGCATGGTCGGCAACCACGTCGCCGATATCGTCGCCAAATACGGTGCCGACAGCGAGGTTCCGGAGGCGCTCACCGAATACATCGCGGGCCGGCAGGGTTACGACTACAACCAGCACGGGCGCGCCGGAAATACGCACGCCGACTTCGTGCCCGATTCCATCGTGGATCGGTTCTGCCTGATCGGCAGTCCCGATGAGCATCTGGTGCGATTGCGCGAACTGGAGGCGCTCGGCGTCGACCAGTTCGCGGTCTATCTGCAGCACGATGCCAAGACCTCGACGCTCGAGGCATACGGCGAATCGGTGCTTCCGCGCCTCGCACATCCGGTCACGGCGACAGTGAGTGCTTCGTGAAAACAGTGACAGCGGTGCGTGATTCGCCGCGTCTACAGAATTACGGCCACGTCGGACGGTGGCCTCCGAGCTTCTCAGGCGACCGACTAT
This sequence comes from Nocardia sp. NPDC006630, assembly GCF_040611495.1. Lineage (NCBI taxonomy): Bacteria > Bacillati > Actinomycetota > Actinomycetes > Mycobacteriales > Nocardiaceae > Nocardia > Nocardia sp. NPDC006630. The sequence goes on along the minus strand of NZ_JBEXOK010000003.1, from coordinate 378,345 downwards.
GACCGACTCGACAACAGTGGCGCCCGAGCCGGTGCTCGATCTCGCGGCGGCGGTGCTGCCGCCGCGCTCGGAATTCGCGGGGTCCGCGCGCAGCCGCGGCAGGGCGCTGCTGCGCGGCGCGGGCTATCCCGTGGCGGCATTCGTCCTGCTGCTCGCCGCTTGGGAACTGGTGAAAGATCTGGTGCCCGCCAACGGCGTCAGCCTCGGCAGCACCCGGGTGCTGCCGCGCACCTCCGACGGGGCACTGCCGCACGTGTGGGCGGTGCTCACGGTGCTCGGCGAGCGCGACGGGAAACGCACCGTCGGCGCCACCCTGCTGCACACGGCGGGATTCACCTTCGGGCTGGCGCTGCTGGCCCTGGTGGCGGGCACCGTGGTGGGCATCGCGCTCGCCGTGCTCATGCAGCGGTTCGCGTGGGTCGAGCGCGGCCTGCTGCCGTATGTGATCGTCTCCCAGACGATTCCGCTGATCGCGCTCGCTCCGCTGGTGGCGGGCTGGGGCGGTCGCATCCATATCGCGGGGCAGCCCTGGCAGCCCTGGATGAGCATTGTGGTGATCGCCTCCTACCTGGTGTTCTTCCCGGTCGCCATCGGCATGCTGCGCGGCTTGCAATCGCCGTCCAGGGCCTCGGTGGAACTGCTGCACAGCTGTGCGGCCGGCTGGTGGCGCACCCTGCTGCATCTGCGATTGCCCGCCTCCGTGCCCTATCTGCTGCCCGCCCTGCGACTGGGCGCGGCCGCGGCGGTGATCGGGTCGGTGGTCGCCGAGATCTCCACCGGCACAGCCGGTGGCATCGGCCGCCAGATCATCGTGTTCTCCCAGCAGTCCACCGGTAATGCCGCCCGGCTGTATGCCGCTGTCATCGCGGCCGCCCTGCTCGGCGTGGTGCTCACCGCCCTGGTCGGGCTGGCCGAGGTCGCGCTGCGCCGCTACAGCCGCGGCCGTTCGTCAGGAGGTACCCCGTGACCGTCGAAGCATCCCTGGCCCAAGAGCCGCCCGCACCAGCCGATTCCGTCTCCGCCGTGGAGTTGAGCGCGGTCGGCAAGATCTTCACCGCCGGTGCGGTCACCGCCCTGCAAGAGGTGAGCCTGACGGTCGCCGCCGGTGAATTCGTCTCGCTCATCGGACCTTCCGGCTGCGGTAAGTCCACACTGCTGCGCATTGTCGCCGACCTGGAGCAGCCGAGTTCGGGAACCGTTGTGGTGCACGGCAAGTCCGCGCGCCAGGCCCGGCTGGATCAGGACTACGGCATCGCCTTCCAGCAGGCCGGACTCCTGGACTGGCGCACCGTGCAGGAAAACGTCGAACTACCGCTGCAATTGCACGGTATCGGCAAGCGCGAACGCCGGGCCCGCAGCGCCGAACTGCTGGAGATCACCGGCCTCACCGATTTCGCCCGCCGCTATCCCGGCGAGCTCTCCGGCGGTATGCAGCAGCGCGTCGCGATTGCCCGCGCCCTGGCCCGCAAACCGCCGCTGCTGCTCATGGACGAACCCTTCGGGGCACTCGACGAGATGACCCGCGAGCGCATGCAGGGCGAGCTGCTGCGCATTGCCGAAGAGACCGGGGCCGCAGTCATTTTCGTCACGCACTCCATTCCCGAGGCGGTATTCCTCTCCGATCGGGTGGTGGTCATGACACCGCGACCCGGGCGGATCACCGCGGTGCTGGAAACCGGCGGCTGGGACCGGCACGCCGAGACCGATGTGCGCTCCAGTGATGCCTTCTTCGCGGCGGTCGCCGCCGTGCGCGCCGCCCTGCACCAAGGACACGGCACCGAGCCGAACACCACTGCGGGACGGGATATCCGGTGACCCGCATACTCAAAACCGGCCTGCCGCCGGTGCTCTTCGGTGTGACCATGCTCGCGCTCTGGCAGTTGCTCACGGTCGCGGCGGGGGTGCCGTCCTTCCTGCTGCCGTCGCCGTCGGCGATCGCCGATGCTTTCTCCAGTAATTTCGACGCCATCGCCAAGGCGGCCGTGGCCACCGGAACCAATGCGCTCATAGGGCTTTTCGTCGGCGCGTTCCTCGGTATCGCCGCGGCCATGCTGGCGGTGCGGTTCGAAGTGGTCGGCGGCCTGCTCGGTGCGCTCTCGGCAGGCGCGGCGGCGGTGCCGATCGTGGCGCTCGCGCCGCTGTTGAACTCCATGTACTCCACGACCACCGATTTCCCACGCCGGCTGGTCGCCGCGATCGTGGTGTTCTTCCCGGTATTCGTCAGCACCGTCCGGGGATTGCGCCAGGTACCGCAGGTGCAGTCCGACCTCATGACCGCGTACGCCGCCACCGGCTGGCAGATCACCCGCACCGTCCGCCTGCCTGCCGCCCTGCCACACCTGTTCACCGGCTTGCGGATTGCCGCGCCGGGCGCCGTGATCGCGGCCATCATCGCCGAATACTTCGGCGGCCTGCAGCACGGACTCGGCAGTCGCATCACCTCCGCCGCCGCCAATACCGCCTATCCACGCGCCTGGGCCTATGTCACCGCCGCCATGATCCTGGGCCTGCTGTTCCTGACCGCCGTGCTGCTACTCGAACAGCTCACTCGCCGACCCCGCACCACCCTCTGGAGATCCAAATGAGAAGTACCACACACAAATACCGCTTCCGGGCCTGTCTGGCCGCCGCGGTGCTGGGCCTGGCAGCACTGACGGCGTGCAGCACATCCGACAGCACCACCACCTCCGACGGCCTCACCAAGGTGAAGCTGCAGCTGCAGTGGTTCAAACAGGGGCAGTTCGCTGGGTATCTGGCCGCTGTCGACCAGGGCTTCTACAAGGAGCAGGGTCTCGACGTCGACATCCTCGACGGCGGAACCGATATCGTGCCGCAGACCGTCCTTGCACAGGGGCAGGCCGACTATGCCATCGCCTGGGTGCCGAAGGCCCTGGCCTCGCGGGAGGCCGGAGCGGGCATTACCGATGTGGCGCAGATCTACCAGCGCTCGGGCACCAAACAGGTCTCCTTCAAGACGACCGGTATCAACAGCCCGGCCGACCTGCGCGGCAAGAAGGTCGGAAACTGGGGCTACGGCAATGAATTCGAGCTCTTCGCCGGGATGACCAAGGCCGGTCTGGACCCCGCCAAGGACGTCAAACTGGTGCAGCAGCAGTTCGATATGAACGCCTTCCTCTCGCACGATATCGATGCCGCACAGGCGATGTCGTACAACGAGTACGCGCAGCTGCTGGAGGTGAAGAATCCGGCCACCGGAAAGCTGTACACCCCGGACGATTTCAATCTCATCGACTGGAACGACCAGGGCGTGGGCATGCTGCAGGATGCCATCTGGGCCAATACCGACAAGCTGAAGGACAGCAAGTACGCCGACCAGACGGTGAAGTTCATCGCCGCCTCGCTCAAGGGGTGGGCCTTCTGCCGCGACAATGTCGACAAGTGCCGTGATATCACGGTTGCCGCCGGCTCCACCCTCGGCGCGAGTCATCAGGAGTGGCAGATCACCGAGGTGAACAAGCTGATCTGGCCCTCGCCCAACGGCATCGGCATGGTGGACAAGTCCGCCTGGGATCGCACCGTCGCTATTGCGAAGACCACCCGCAATCAGGAGGGCGCGACTGTGCTCACCAAGGATCCGGACGCCGCCGCGTACACCACCGAATATGCTGCCAAGGCCCTCGACCTGCTGAAATCGCAGAATGTCGATGTCACCGGCAGTGGCTACAGCGCCAAGCCGGTAACCCTCACCGAGGGCGGCAAGTAACCCTTCGCGTCTGCGCCCGCTACCTCGCACCCTCGTGCGGAGTAGCGGGCGCCACTGTTTCCGGGGCTGGCGCTTGTCTGCCCGTATGTTCTAAAATTTGGCCGTGCGGTCAGAAAATGAGACGGTCGGTCAGCAAAGGTCCTTCATCGAGGAGGCTCGCCGGCGGCAGATCATCGCCGCGGCGGTGGACCTGATCTCCGAGATCGGGTACGGCAATGCGTCGCTGGCGAAGATCGCCGAGCATGCGGGCATCTCCAAGGGGGTCATCTCCTACCACTTCGACGGTAAAGACGATCTGATGACGCAGCTGGTCATCCAGCTGTACGTCTCGGGCGCGGAGTTCATGACACCGGTCATCGCGGCCGCAGAAGGGCCGCGAAATCGGTTGCGCGCCTACATCGCTTCGAATCTGGACTTCATCGACGCCAATAAGCGGTATGTGGCCGCCATGACCGATGTGGTGCTGAACCTGCGCGATGCGGAGGGGCAGTTGAAATTCACCTACGCCGAGGGAGCGGAGGAGATCCTGCGGCCGCTCGTCGACCTGCTGCGAGAAGGGCAGCGCGAGAGCGTTTTCGGTGCGTTCGACCCGATGCTGATGGCCAAGTCCATCCGCGATGCCATCGACGGCACCGCCGGGCGCGCCATTCAGGAGTCCGATTTCGACGTGCGCAAGTACGCGGCGCATCTGTGCCGGTTGTTCGACCTGGCAACGATCACGCAGGGGGAGTAGTGACCAGAACATTGGAAACCGAAGCGGCAGAATCGGAGTCGCACGCGGGTCTACCGCCGTTCGCGACGGTCCCGGTGCTGTCGGTCGCCGCCGCCGGCGGGCTGGCGCTGCTCGTGACGCTCGGCCGGTACGGCTACTTCGGTGATGAACTGTATTTCCTGTCGGCCGGTCGGCGGCTCGCCGTGAGCTATGCCGACCAGGGGCCGCTGCTGCCCGCGTTGGCCCGGACGATGGACCTCATCGCACCGGGATCGCTGGTGGCGCTGCGCATTCCGGCGCTGCTGGCCACCGTTGCCGCGATCGTGCTGAGCGCGCAGATCGCCCGCGAATTCGGCGGCTCCCGCGGGGCGCAGGCGCTGACCGCGGTGGCCTACGCCACCTCGCCCTTCCTGCTTGTACAGGGCGGTCAGCTGGCCACCAATACGATCGATACCGCCCTGTGGGTGTTGATCAGCTGGTTGCTCATTCGCTGGGTACGGACCCGTCACGATGGTCTGCTGCTGGCGGCGGCCGCGGCGACAGCGCTGGATATGCAGGTGAAGTGGCTGATCCCGTTCTTCTGGATCGCGGTCGGCGTGGGCGTGCTGTGCTTCGGCCCGCGCGAGCTGCTGCGGCGTCCGGCGCTGTGGGTCGGTGTCATCGGCGTATACCTGTGCACGCTGCCCAGTCTGCTCTGGCAGGACCGGCACGGCTGGCCGCAGCTGCATATGGGCGCGCAGGTGGCCGCCGAACAGGATTCCAGCGGCGGGCGCGCGCTGTATGTGCCGCTGGCACTGGCTATTGCGGGTGTGGTGGGCGTGCCGCTGCTGCTGGCGGGAATCTGGGCATTGCTGCGCGCGGCGGAATTGCGGCCGTACCGCTTCCTGGGTGTGGTCCCGATTCTGGTGACGGTGATCTTCGTAATCACCGATGGCCGACCGTATTACGGCGCGGGCTGCTACGGCGCGATCATGGCCGCCGGTGCCGTCTTCGCCGCGCGGCGAATGGCCGGTTGGCGGCGCTGGCTGGCCGGAGGGCTGGTTGTCGCCTCGGTGCTGACCGTGGCGGTCTCGCTGCCGTGGAAGCCGGAGTCGCAGATCGAGCCGGCCGCGAACGAGTCCGATGCGGCTGCTCAGCTCACCGTCTACGGGCGCTTCGGCTGGCGTGAACTGGGCGAGGCGACCGCCGCGGCCTATACGGCATTGCCGCCGGCCCAACGGGCGAGTGCCGTGGTGATCGGCGATTCCTACTGGCAGGCAAGCTCATTGGATATCGATCGCCAGAAGTACGGCCTGCCCGCGGTGTACAGCCCCAGCCGCGGCTTCGGCTACTTCGGCACCCCGCCGGATTCCGCGACCACGGTGCTGTGGGTCGGCGGTGACGGCGTCGAGCCTCGCAAGTGGTGTGCGGATGTGACGGCGATCGGCCGGGCCGATGCGCGCCTGGGCATTCCGGGCGTCACCCGCGATATCACGATCTGGCGCTGTGACCACCCGCGCGAACCGTGGTCGCACGAGTGGCCGAACATGCGGCGTCTGGGCTGAGGGATCAGCCCTGCGTGGTCGAGACGGAGTCGAGGGTGACCTCCGCTGCGGGCGAGCCGTCGCCGGATCCACCTTCCACACCGGCGGCGGCAATGTTCTGCAGCACATCCAGACCGGCGGTGACATGGCCGAACGGGGTGTAGTTGGGCGGCAGCTGCGAATCCTTGTACACGAGGAAGAACTGGCTCCCATTGGTGTTGGGCCCGGAGTTCGCCATGGCCACGGTGCCCGCGGGATAGGTTGCGCCCGCGAGGTTCTCATCGGTGAAGTGGTAGCCCGGGCCGCCGGTGCCGCTGGCCGTCGGATCACCGCACTGCAGGACGAAAATGCCCTGCGTGGTCAGGCGGTGGCATTTGGTGTGATCGAAATACTGCTGCCCGGCCAGGAAGACGAAGGAGTTCACCGTCTGCGGCGCCCGGGCCGCGTCCAGGCTCAGGGCGATGGTGCCGCAATTGCTCTGCAGCGTCGCGGTATAGGCCGAATTCGGATCGATGGTCATGCCCGGCTCGGCCTGCCACTGCATGCCATTGGGCTGCCCGGCCGCGGCGGGTGAGCACCCCGGCGCGGTGTCGCGCAGCTGATTCGGCATGGCCTGCGCGCGCCCGCTCACCAGTACGGTGATCGCGATGGCCGCACCGAGGAGTCCGATCCGCCGTAGCGCTTTGCGCCCCAGGCGAATTCGGCGGGGCTGCCGGGCGGGGTCGCCGTCGAGGGTATGCGCGTGCGGTTCGATGTTCACCGGTGTGGATCTCCTTCAGCTCAGGGATGGCGCGGTGGACGGTGCGGTCGGCATCATTCCACCTCGGGAGCGTGCGTGGGGCGGGATGGCTCGACCTGTGGTGAGAGACGCGCCGGGATCGTGCCCGCACGCGAGGTTTTCGCTGCTAACGTCCCGTGACATGAAGGTTCAGCTGCGGCACAATCCGTCGTCGACCATTGCCCGCTGCTTTCTGGCCGGGGGCGAACCCATGCGGGTCGAGAGCGGTGCGATGGTCGCGCATTCGGCGGGAGTTTCCTTGGCCGCCAAGGTCGAAGGCGGCCTCATCGCCGGGCTGAAGCGGTCGGTGCTGGCGGGCGAATCGTTGTTCGTCTCCACCTTCACCGCACCGGCCGAAGGCGGCTGGGTGGATGTCGCGCCCGCACTGCCCGGCGACATGCTGTCGCTGGCCATTACGCAGGATCGGCCGTTCTTCATCAGCCGCGGCGGCTGGATCGCCAATTCGGCCGCGGTCACCGTGGAGGCGAAATGGGGCGGGCTGGCGAATCTGTTCGGCGGCGAGGGCGGTTTCGGCCTGCGGGCCCATGGCGACGGCGAGGTGGTGCTCGGTGTGTTCGGGGCCATCGATGTCATCGATCTGGCGCCGGGGGAGCCGGTGACCATCGATACCGGGCATGTGGTCGCCTACGACCTGGCCATGAACTTCTCCATTCGCCGGGCGGTGTCGGGGCGATCGCTGCAGTCGCTGAAGTCCGGCGAGGGCTTCGTCTTCGACTTCATCGGGCCGGGGCGAGTGCTGCTGCAGACGCGCAATCCGGGCGCCTTCGCGGCGTGGGCGGGGTCGTCCGCCTCATCCGGCTAGAATTGTGATGCATAACACACTTGTGCTGCATTGACATAACCGCAGCTAGAACACGTTCTACCAAAAATCAAGTGTCAGATTCTGAGATTTTCTTGTGGAAATCCTCCGCCGATGAATCTGGAACGTGCATGCTTCGGATGTTCGACTGTCATTGATAGATGAGGAGTAGCGCGTGTCCGGATCCGCCTCGGATTTCCTGGCTTCGGTTCTGATCAAGACCCTGCAGGGTCTGTTCACCGGTAGCACCGGCGCCTGAGCCGCAAAACGTAAACAGCCCATCCGAGTCGCGCGGGACATCGGATGGGCTGTTCTCGTTTTCGGAGGTAGGCGTTTCGGGATCATCCTGGGGGATGACCTGAAACGCTACTTTCCGCCGACGTGGTGACGGTGCCCGATGCGCAATGCTCGACCCAATGTCGATCATCGATGCGGTTGTCCCCGGCGCCGCCATACTCTTCGCCATGGTAGCGGCCGTGGCGCCGGGCCGGGCCGCGCGCTTCACGCCGATTATGTTGCCGCTGTTGGTCATCGGATGTCTGGTCCAATGGGTGCTGGAGAGCTTCTACTGGCAGATGGTGCCGATCTACCTTGTCATCGGCGCGACGGCGTGGCTGACGCTGAGCCGAACCCCCGCCACCGCCAGCGGACGCCGGCGGATGCTGGCGCGCGCCGGTCGCGGCACGGTCGGACTGCTCGCCCTGATCGCCATCCTGCCCTGGGGTTTTCAGCCCGTGCCGCGCCTGCCCGAGCCGACCGGGCGCTACCGGGTGGGTTCGGAGATCTTTCGCTGGGTTGATCAGCAACGACCGGAGCCGGCCACGGAGGACGCCGCTGATCACCGCAATGTTGTTGTGCAGGCGTGGTATCCGACGGACTTCGAATCGGGGCGGCGCTGGGTCTATATCGACGGGCTCGGCAGACTGCCCGGCAGTGTGTCGCAGGTGCCGAGCTTCCTCATGAGCAATTACGGGTCCATCAACACCCACGCGTTCGCCGATGTGCCGATCAGCGCGGATCGCATGCGATGGCCTGTCGTGCTGTTCTCGCCCGGCTACGGCGCCCCGCGGGCGTTCTACACCGGGCTCGTCACCGATTTGGCCAGTAGGGGATTCGTGGTGCTCGCGGTCGACCATCCCTACGAGTCGGCGGTCACCGAACTCGCCGACGGCACGATCGCGACGCCGGCCGGGCATTTCCCGGACAATGCCGCGGACGGCGATCGCTATATGGCCGAGCAGCTTTCAGTGCGCGCGGCGGATCTGCGGTTTGTCGTCGATCAGCTCGACCGCTCCGATGCGGTCGGCTTGCTCGCGGGCCGCCTGGACACCGATCACATTGCGGCGGTGGGACATTCGTTCGGTGGCGCGACCGCTGTCGCGGCCGCGGCGCTGGATCCACGGATCATGGCGGCGGTGAATATCGACGGCACGCTCTACGGCGATCTCCCCGACCGCGCGCTGCAGCGGCCGTTCCTGCTGCTGGAGAGCGATCATTCGGAGACCGGCCATTCCGCGCAGTATCTCGAGCGCAGTCGCAGCCTCGTTCAGCACCTGCGGGCCGGTGGCTTCCGCTACGAGATCGCCGAGGCGAATCACTTCAGCTTCACCGATGCGCCGCTGTTCCTCGCCGCACCCGCACGCTACGCCGTCGCCCAGTTCATCGGAGGTTCCCGCGGACCAGTCGACACCCAGCGCGCCGCCGACGACATCATGGCCGCATTCCTACAGGGCCCTCTCGGCGGATCGCCCGCCGATGTGCCGGCCGCCGCGGCGCACCACCCGAATATCCACGGCGGGCCGGTGCCCTAGCGGCGTCGTGTCCGGATCCGTCTCGGGTTTCGAGGTGGCACGGTTGCCGCGGTCTCAGGAGACCGGGATCGAAGCACCGATCGCAGCGCCGATGCCGGCACCTACGGCGCCCATGGCGAGTTCCGTCGCCACACCGGCCGCGCCGCCTACGGCCGACCCGACGGCACCACCGATGACAAAACCGGTCAACGCGGTTCCGACCATGCCCGGCCCGGTCGGGATACCTGCGCCGAGACCGACCGCGGTGCCGATCGCGGCGCCGGCGGCGGCCCCGACGGCCACACCGCCGGAGAGAATGACCAGCGCCACGGGGAGCCCCACGAGCGTTCCCGCCGCCCCGCCGATCGCAGCGCCGATGCCGGCATTGCTCAGCCGCTGCTGGTCCTGCGGGGACAGTTGCGGCACAGCCAGATCCGCGGGTGTTGGGACGCTCAGATCGGCGGGCGCGGGCAACTGTGCATCACCCGGCAGCGCTACAGCGGGCAGTTTGATGTCCGGCAGTGGCACACCGGCTACCTCAGCGGCGGGCACCCGCAGCTTCGACAGATCCCCGACAGGCACCGTGAAGCTCGAGAGATCGGCACCGGGCAGGCCGATGCCGGGCAGCACCACGGCGGGCAGTGCCAGGTCCTGGATGTCTTCGGCCGCGGCCGGGGCGGCCGAGACCACGCTGGCGCAGGCGACCGCGACGGCCAGTGGCACTGTGCCCGTGATGATTCCACGGCTCAGCCACAGTTGTGCAGATGTCTTCACGATCGATCCCTCATCCTGTTCTCGATGTCGGATGCGGACCGGCGTGTATTTGTCGCGCGGACCGCACTGCGCCGGGGCATTCACGACGCGGCTTCGGCCGGCAGACCGGAGCTGAACAGGCAGGACGCTACATAAGCACGTTCCTTACGCCAAGCTAACAAGCAGCTACTGTGACTGGTCTCACGGCAGCGGGCGCAGCAGATCGGGGATCATTCGGCGGGTGTCGGGGACGAAGGGCCAGGAGGGGTCGGCCAGGTGGGTGCGAAGTTCGGCGTCGGTCCACCACCAGCCGTCGGCGATCTCCTCGGGCTGATGCCGGATGGGGCCGTCGGAGCGCACCTCGTAGGCGAAGAGGTGGCAGCGCATGGGGCGGCCTGCCCATTCGCCGTCCCAGGCGGCGGTGACCAGGGGGCGGGGGCGATCGTCGTTGGGGCCCAGCTCGATTCCCAGTTCTTCGCCCAGCTCGCGGATCGCGGCGGCGGCCGGGTCCTCGCCGGGGTCGAGGACGCCGCCGGCGAGGCAGTCGTGCATGCCTGCGAAGACGGCCTTGGTATCGGTGCGTTTGTGCACGTAGATGCGTTCACCGTCGAGTGAACGCACCAGGACGCCCGCGCTGGCATGCCAGAGTCCCCGGGCGTACACCACGGCCCGCTCCTCGACGCCGACCTCGTGACCGGCGGCGTCGTAGACCGCGATCAGCTCCGACATGAGCGCTCCCTCCTGTGCCGCCGCGGTGCCGGCGGTCTCAGGTGCACCCTAACCAGGGCGGGGAGCGGCGATGCCGCCCGGACCGTGCGGCGGCGGCGTAATCTCTGGGACGCAACCGTTTTGATCTCTGCTGCGCTGCTGAGCAACGGCGAGGATCTCACTGTCGGAGAGGACGAGATATGCCGCTGCCACGGGCGCTCGCGAGAATCAATCGGCGGATCACCAATCCCGTACTCGGCATCATGGCGCGCATCGCACCCGGATTCGGGATCGTGATCCACGTCGGGCGTAAGTCCGGCCGCGTCTACCGGTCGCCGGTGACGGTGTTCCGGCGCGGCGACGGCTACCGCATCGCGCTCACCTACGGCCGGGATGTGGACTGGCTGAAGAACATTCGCGCGGCGGGCAAGTTCGAGCTCGAGACGCGGGGACGCATCGTGCCGCTGAGCGATCCGGTCGTGGGGCACGATGCGTCGGCGGCTTGGGCGCCGCCCGTGGTTCGGCAGGTTCTGGTGGGATTGTCGGCGGAGGATTACGTCCAGGCGCACATCGCGAAGTAGCCCGGCGGTTCAGCGCAGGGTGACCCGAATGACCACGCCGCCCTGCTGCCAGGTCTGGTAGATATCGGCCTGGTGCGGACTGCCGTCCGGATCGAAGCCGATGCCATTGAATTTGGCGTTCTGCTTATTGTCGCGGGCAATGAGGTCGTAGAGCCGCATGACCGATTCACTGTCCTCGAACACCTCGGCGTCGGCGCTGCGCTGCGGGCCGCCCAGGGAGACCTCGATCGGCACGCCTTTGCGGATATTGCGTACCCACGGGCGCTTGGAGGTGCCGATGAGCAGATCGCCCTCGTGCCGCGTGTACGCGACGGGGACGTCGTAGACCTTGCCGGACTTGCGGCCGGTCACGTGCAGGGTGACCAGCCGCTTACCCAGCTGGCTGCCGATGACGGGGACGTTCAGCAGCGTGCGGATGACGGTATTGAGCACGCCCTGATAGGACCGGATCGGTTCCGGGCCGGTGGTGGTGGGCGTGCCGTACGGATTGGTTTCGGGGGTGGGTTCGGGCATGCCGGTCTCCTCGACGGAAATGCGTTGCGCGACAGGCGCATGCAGATTCGAGTATAGAACTCCGGAGGTCGCCCGAGCGGGCGCGCGCGTCGCCGGACGGGTCGCAGGGTGTTTCGTGTGCGGGAGGGCTCCGGAGGACGCTGTACATTCGCCAATGACCGCTTTTGTCACTTCGAGCAGTACCCGCCATGCAGGAGTATGCCGATGACCGATGTGGTGGACAGTCCCGCGCAACCGAATCCGACCAGCCGGAAATCGGCATTTCATGAGCGCCCGGCCCTGTCGTGGCCGGCGGTCGCCGCGGTGGCCGTTCCGGCCGCTGTGGTGTTGCTGCTCTCGGCTACACGGTACGGCTACTTCGGTGACGAGCTGTACTTCCTGGCGGCCGGTCGGCGGCCCTCGTTCGGATACGCCGATCAGGGTCCGGTGCTGCCGATGGTGGCGCGGTTCATGGATATCCTCGCCCCGGAATCGTTTTTCGTGCTGCGGCTGCCCGCGGTCGCGCTCACGGTGACCGCGATCATCCTGTGCGCCATGCTCGCCCGGGAATTCGGCGGCGGGCCGTGGGCGCAGTCGCTGGCGGCCGTCGGATACGCGACGTCACCGTTCCTGCTGCTGCAGGGCGCCATGCTGACGACCAATGCCGTCGACACCGCGCTGTGGGTGATCATCACCTGGCTGGTGGTGCGCTGGGTACGCACCCGCGAGGACCGGCTGCTCCTGGCCGCGGCCCTGGTGACGGCGATCGATATGCAGGTCAAGTGGCTCATCCCCTTCTTCTGGCTGGCCGCGGCCGCGAGCAGTCTGGTGTTCGGGCCGCGCGATCTGGTGCGGCGACCGCTGCTGTGGCTCGGCGGTGTGATCGTGGTGCTCGTGACGGTGCCGGAGTTGCTGTGGCAGTCCCGCCACGACTGGCCGCAGCTCGAGATGGGCCGGGTGATCGGCGCGGAACAGGGCATTCTCGGCGGGCGCCTGCAGTTCGTGCCGATGTCGGTGAGCCTCGCCGGATTCCTGGGCGCGCTACTGCTGCTCTACGGGCTGTGGGTCTTGCTGGCGTGGGAGTCCTTGCGGCCCTACCGCTTTCTCGGCATCACGCTGATTCTGCTGTTCCTGGCGTTCCTGATCACCGGCGGGCGGATCTACTACGCCGCCGGGATGTACGCCGTGCTGATCGCCGCCGGTGCGGTCGGTGTGGTGACGACCGCCGAGCGGATGGGCAGCGGCGGGCGGCGGTTCCTCATTGCCCTCGTCGCGATATTGGCTGTCTGCGCTGCGGCTTTCGTGCTGTATTCCACGCCCTGGCGTTCGGCCGATTCGGTGCGCCCGCCGGTCGACGATGCCGAGGCCGCCGTCAATATCGGCGTCTACGGGTCCTTCGGCTGGCGCGAACTCACCGAGGAGGTGGATCGCGCCTTCGACGGGCTCAGCCGGCAGGAGCAGTCGAACGCCGTCATCATTACCGATACCTATTGGCAGGCAGCGGCATTGGACGAGTTCGGCCGCAAGCAGCTACCGGATGTCTACAGCCCGAGCCGGGGATTCGGCTACTTCGGCGCACCGCCGGACGACGCCACCGCGGTGCTGGCCGTGGGCAGCTACGAGGCGGTGCTGCGCGGCCAGTTCGAGCACGTCGATCCGGTGGGAAAGGTGAACACCCGCATCGGATTCCCGGGCAATACGCAGAATGTGACCATCTGGAAGTGCACCGGGATCAAGAAATCGTGGTCCCAGCTGTGGCCGAAATGGATGCATCTGTGACGAGGATCCCCGCGCGTGCGAGGGTCCCGTCCGCGGGACCCTCACCCAGGTGGAAGCGCTCGACCGCCGCCCGCCACTCCGGTAGATACGCGTGCAGTTCATCGCGCAACGGCCCCTCGATGCCCAGCTGGCACAGCACCCCGGCCCCGGCCAGTATGGTGCGCCCGATCGGGGTGTACTCCGGTGGTGAGGTGAGTTGCCTGCTGACGTTGGACAGCCGTGGCTCGGTCGCGCGAAGTACCTGCTTGCGCAACCATGCGGTGGTCAGGTGCGAGGTGTGTTGCAGGGTGATCTCGCGGATGGGGGCCATCATGGCGACCAGCCCGTCGATATCGAAATCGCCGTCGGCGCAGATGAATCCGTGCTCGCGCAGTACGGCCTCCAGCATGGTGCTGGACCCGTTGAGCGCCGCGTCGGCGATCTCGCCGACAACCGTGGGAAAGGCGGACGGGAACGGCGGGCAGGCGCCGTAATCGACGATGCCCAGTCGGCCGTCGCGCAGTACCCGGAAATTGCCGGGGTGCGGATCGCTGTAGAGCAGTCCGGTGCGCGCGAAGCTCGAGACCACGAACCGCAGGAGCAGCAGGCCGACCCGATCCTTCTCGGACTGGTCTCCGGAGGCGATAATGCGCGGCAGCGGAATACCGTCGAGCCATTCGCTGATCAGCACATCACCCTGCTGATGCACCACCTGGGGGACGGCGAAGTCCGGATCGTCGGCGTAGGCCTCGGCGAAAACCTGCTGTGCGGCAGCCTCTTTGGCATAGTCGAGTTCCTCGGTGATGCATTCGGTGAAGGCGTCCGCCAGGGCGCGGGTATCGGCCACCGGCATGAAAACCGTTGCCAGGGGCGCGAGCCGGCGGATCTGCGCGAGGTCGGACTGCACCGATTCACGGGCGCCCGGGTACATGATCTTGACCGCGACGGGGCGGCCGTCGCTCCAGACCGCGCGATGTACCTGGCCGACCGAGGCGGCGGCACAGGAACGCGGTTCGAAGGAGGTGAATCGGTCCCGCCAATTCGCGCCCATACTCGCGGCCATCGCCTCGTACACCGCGCCCGGGAGCATGGCCGGGGTGGAATCCTGCAGCTGGCTCAATGCCTCCCGATAGGGTGCCCCCAGCTCGGCGGGCAGGGCCAATTCGTAGAGTGCGAGCACCTGGCCGAGCTTTGCCGCGCAACCCTTGAGTTCACCGAGCACCTCGAACATGTGCTGTGCGGTGCGCGCCTGGATATCGAGCTCCACCTCGCGGGCCGGCCGTCCCATGGCCCGGCGGCCGAGACCGCCCGCGCGCCGTGCCGCATAGGCGACAGGCAGGGCGACGATCTTGGCATTGCGCACGGTCGCACGGGTCGGCGGCTGTCCGACGGTGTCGGATTCGGCGCGGCGGCGCAGTCGCCGGAAGCCGCCCGGGCGCGGTTCGGGCATAGGGGACCTCCCAAGATCGGGTGTCTCAGTGTGTCATGCGGCCGATCATGATCGGAAGCCGAAAGCGGCCGCTGATTTTGCTCCTATTCGGATAGGACGGACAGCCGGGTCGGAAGCACGGTCGTGCCCAAGATCATCTGATCTGACTGTCTCAGACAAATATTCCCGAATCGTGGACAATGCTCCCCAACTGTCCGAGACTGGGGGCAGACGAAGCGTCGCGGTGGCCCGGACGGCAATGAGGCTGTCCCGCGGCCGGACGGAGGAGCGATCATGAACGAGCAGGTGGGCAGGGTCGCACTGCGGCCGCGCGAGGTGCATTTCGATTTCAGTGCGTCGCCGCTGCACTGGATTCCCGGCGAACCCATTGCCTCCCATGCCATCTCGGGTCTCAATCTGATTCTGCCGATCGGTGAGCGCGGTTTCGTCGAAATGTTCCGGCGCGCTCTGCCGTACGTGGCCGATGCCGAACTGCGCGAGCAGATGATCGGCTTCATGGGGCAGGAGGCCGTGCACGCCGAATCGCACAATCAGGCGATCTGGGAGTTCCTGCAGCGGCACGGGATCGATCCCGAACCCATTATGACCGAGGCCGAGTACCTGTTCGACCGCGCCATCGCGCGGCTGGACACGCTGCCGGAGCAGCTGCGGCACCGGGTCGTCGTGCAGATGCTGGCCCTGATCGCCGGGCTCGAACACTTCACGGCACTGGGCGGGGATTGGATTCTCAATCAGGATTTCGAGGCCCTGGACGCCGATCCCGCATTGACCGATCTGTTCCGCTGGCACGGCGCCGAAGAGGTGGAACACCGCAGTGTCGCCTGGAATGTGGCGCGCTACTTCGGGGCGCGGCGGCCGCGGCTGGTGACCCTGTATCTGGGCAGCAGTGTGGGCCTGCCGGCGGGATTGATCGCTGTCGCGTGGTGGCTCACCCGCAAGGATCCGACCCTGCCGAAGATGGGTCCGGTCAAGGTATTCCGCGAGATCGGCAGTGGCATACGGCGTGGGGTGCTGCCGCCCTGGCGTTTGATCGGCAGTGGCTTCGCTTCCTTCGTGCGCTCGGATTACGACCCCGAGGACACCGGCGATACCGGTCAGGCGGTCGCCTATCTGGCCAAGTCTCCGGCCGCCAAGCTGGCGCACGCGTCATGACCCGCGCGCCCGAGCTGCAGACAGTCGAGGGCCGCATTGCCGAAATGCGCAGGCGCGGTGTGCCACCCGCGTTCTGGGCCCCGCCACTGCGCCGCGATCCGCTGCTCATCGTGGCCGACAAGCTGATCGCGCCCGGTGCGCGGGTGCTGGCCTGGTGCTCACCCGACGGCCGGGTGCGGCCGCCGATCACGCACACCCGGGAACTGGTGCTGGTCGATCGAGAGGTGGTCGCGGCCGACGACGATGTGGTCAGTTTCGTCTTCGCGCATCCGCGTGGTGCGGTGCTGCGCGCGTGGCGGCCCGGCGCCCATCTGGATGTGGTGCTGCCGTCCGGGCGGATGCGGCAGTACTCGCTGTGCGGTGATCCGGACGATCCGTTCCACTATCGAATCGCGGTGCGCCGCATAGCCGATGGCGGTGGATCGCGCGAACTGCACGAGAGCGTGCAGGTGGGTGCGCGGGTAACGGTCCACGGTCCGCGCAATGCCTTCCCGCTCGCCCTGAGCGGCCACCGCACCGGGGTCGCCCGCCGGATTCGCTTCGTAGCGGGCGGAATCGGCATCACCCAGATCCTCGGCATGATGCGCGCGGCGGACCGCGCGGGCATCGACTGGTCGCTGATCTACACCGGCCGCCATCGCGGTTCGCTGCCCTTCCTCGGCGAGATCGCCGGCTACGGCGATCGGGTGCGCATTCGCACCGATGACGAATCCGGCCTGCCCACCGGCGAAGACCTGGTGCCGCACCTGGATTCGAACCTCGCTGTCTACGTCTGCGGGCCGCCGCCCCTGCTGGACGTGGTGGCCGCACGAGTCGCCCGGGCGCCGGGCGTGGAGCTGCACTGCGAGCGCTTCGCCCCGCCGCCGATCCGGGACGGGCAGCCGTTCACTGTCCAACTGGGCCGGGGCGGAAGAACTCTCGACGTCCCCGCCGATCGCAGTGTGCTCGCGGTGGTGGCCGAGGCCGATCCCTCCGTCCCGTACTCCTGCAGGCAGGGTTTCTGCACGACCTGCAAAGTGCGGGTGCTCTCCGGCGCCGTCGAACACCGCGACACCGTACTCAATGACGCCCAGCGGTCGCAGGGGGACATGCTGATCTGCGTCTCGCGTGCGGAGCCCGGCGCGCGGCTGGTGCTGGATATGAATACCGGTGCGGCAGCGGCGGATCGGACTCCGCTGCCGCACCGGTCGATGTTGCTGCGCTACCGGGCCAGGCTGGCGCGGGCGGCGCCGAAGCGCATGAGGCTCGGCGGGGTGAGGCGGGTGCCGTAGTAGGCGGCCCAGGCCTCCGGGGTGACCGGGACCACGGCGCGATTGCGCTGCACCGCACGGACTATCGCCGTCGCCACCTTCGACGGCGGGTAGCTGCGCAGGCGGTAGAGGGTGTCGAAGGCCCGCTGGCGCAGTTCCTGCTGTTCGTCGGTGACACCCGAGAACTCCGTGGTGCGAACGATATTGGTGTGCACGATGCCGGGGCAGATGGTGCTGACGCCGATATTGTCCTGCGCCAGTTCGGCACGCAGGCAATCCGAGAAGGTGAACACGGCGGACTTGCTCGTGGAGTAGGCGCTGAAGCCCTGCTGCGGCGTATACGCGGCCATGCTGGACACATTCACGATATGCCCGCCCAGCCCGCGCTCGGCCATGAGCCGGCCGAAGGCGCGGGAACCGTGGATCACGCCGAAGAGATTGATGTCCAGGACGCGTCGGAAACTTTCACTGGGCGTGCGCAGAAACGGTGCGGCCTGGCCGATTCCGGCATTGTTGACCAGCACATCGGGGACACCGTGTACGGCGGCGACCTCGTCGGCGTGCGCCTGGACCGCGGATTCGTCGGAGACGTCGAGGGTGTAGGGGTAGGCGCTGCCGTCGAATTCGGCGATCATGGCCGCGGTGGCCTTGGCCGCATCCCCATTGATATCGGAGATGACCACCTCGGCGCCGAGGCGCGCGAAGGCCAGGGCCGTCTCACGGCCGATGCCCGAACCCGCGCCGGTGATCACCACCAGGTGATCGTCGAAGGGGCGGCGGGTGCGTCCCACCTCGGCCCGGCGCAGTTCACGGGCGGGTTCCTGCCCGGAGACGGCGTCGATGAGCTGCACGGTGGCGCGGGCCAGTACCTGCGGATGCGAATAGGGCACCCAGTGACCGGCTTTGAGATCCCGCCGCCACAGCTGATCTGTCCATTCGGACTCATCGTCGAAAACCGCGGGACGCACGGCCGGGTCGTACTGGGCGACGATCAGCTGCACCGGCACCTTGGTGCGCCGGTCGCGGGCGGAGAAGAGCTTGGCCACCACCAGATTCGCGCGATAGATCTGCAGGCCGTTGGCGGCGTCCTCGGTGAAGGTGTCGCCCAGCGTGACCTGCTCGAACGGTGTGCCCTGAGCCAGGCGCAGCCCGAGGCGGAACACCTGGCCGCGCAGGCCCCGGCGCACCAGCGGCGGAGTCACCGGTGCCATGAAGGCGAATTGATAGGCGAGCGAGGCCAATTGGGCCAGCGGCGCGATCAGATTGCCCGGCGTGGGCCGGGCCAGACGGCGGCGGGCCCAGCGACCGGCATGGTCGAGATTGGGGCCGGAGACCGAGGTGAAGGAGGCGATGCGCTGTTCGGCATCCGGTTCGCACACCGCATCCCACACCGTGACCGAACCCCAATCGTGCGCCAGCACATGGACGGGCTCGTGCGGGCTCACCGCAGCGGCGACGGCGAAGAAATCGGTCGCCAGTTCGGGAATCCGGAAGGCGCGGTGGTCCTTCGGATCGGTGGTCCGCCCGTGCCCGCGGGCATCGTAGGTGACGACCCGGAACCGATCGATCAGATGGGGCAGGACGTTGTCCCACAGGCGATGGGAATCCGGCCAGCCGTGTACCAGCACGATGGTCGGTCCCTCGGGGACGCCCTGTTCGTAGACCGCGATCTCGATATCGCCATTGGTCACCGTGCGTGTCTGCAGCGCCACTGCTGCCTCCTCTGTCTCAGACAGGTGAATCGAGTCCAGCTTGATGGGCGCGGAGACGGGTGTCAATGGATCGGGTGAATGCGGCATCGGGGGTGAATGCGTCGAAGGGTGGTATGGCGGCGGCGACCGGCCATACCACCCTTCCCCGGTTCCCCCCGGGCTCTGTGGGCGCGCTCAGTGCGTGAAGTCGCCCGCGGGTGCGAGCGGCAGCACCAGACTCGACGGCCACGCGGCATTACGCTGCAGCTGCTGCGACGTGCCCAGCAGGCGCGGCAGATCCGTGGGGATCGGCATGGTGGACGGGAAGGTGCCCGTTGAGATCCGCAGGCGCAGTGCGTGACCGGGCTCGATGCGGTAGAAGGTGGGACGCAGCTTGATATCCATCTTCACCACCTCGCCCGGTGTCAGCAACTGCTGGTTCTCCAGTGTCAGTGCGTGTTCGGGAGCGTAGACCGTACCGTCCGGTGTGCGCCAGGTCTTGTCGTTGTTCAGGGTTCGCTGGCTCGCCAATTGGGAGCCGCCGGTGATGTTCACGGCCGAACCGTCCGGGGCCACATCGTCGAGCCAGACCTGGAAGGCCGCATCGGTACCGGTGGAGGAGGCATACAGCGACACACTGGCGGGCCCGGCCAGCACGGTCGGCTCGGTCACCGGATCCATCGTGTACTTCAGGCCCGCGGTCGGCTCCAGCACCTGCTCGGTGCAGGGGTTGTAGGCGGTGAACAGGCGGAAGACGAAGTCGAGCAGTCCTGCGGTGTACTGGCCCAGACTCTGCCGGTTGCACAGATTGTCGATACCGGTGAAATCGAGCCGGTCGGAGGCGTCGGCGACGGTCGGCGGCTGCTCGGTCAGGCGGTCACCGTTGAAATAGCGCTGCGTCACCGTGGTCTGATCGAACGGGTAGTGCGCGGTATCGGCGGCATTGTTGCCCGGATCGATGACGTGCAGTGGCTTGTCGGTGTGGTCGACGCCGTTGGGAATGTCCTTGAGCCAGCGGTCGAACCACGCCAGGGTGATCGTATCGGTGTCCAGGCGCGAGCCGGGACCGACGCCCAGGCCCACGTGATACCAAGGGCCCATGAGCAATTGGTAGCGCCCGTCGGCCTGCTGATCGCTCGCCATCGGCGCGAACTGATCGCGCCCGGCCGAAAGGTTCTGCAGCTGCGAGTAATTGCGGAACGGGCCCTCCTGGTACAGGTCCCAGAGGCCGCCGACCTGATACATGGCGATGCCGTTGTCGACGAGATTGTGCAGGTCGGTTTCGAAGCGCCGCTCCTGCCACCACGAGGTGTCGTAGGCCAGCGGGCCGCCCGCGTACGCCTCCAGCAAGAGTTTGATGGTGGAGTCCGAGGAGACCAGTGCCTGCAGATGGTCCACCAGGGATTTCATGAACGTCTGCGGTGACACCACCGCGGTCATGAACGGGCCGATGAGGCTCAGGAACGGCACCATGAGCGAGATCGCGGTCAGCAGGATGGGGCTCATCAGGCCGTCGTGGCCGAGCACCTCGTTGAAGATATTGTTCGGCATCGCCATGGGCACAATGGCTTTCAGTGGCGAGCCGGGTCCGATGGCTTCGGCGGTGCGCAGCGCGTTCAGGGCGGGGAAGGAGTACCCGAACATGCCGACCTTGCCGTTGGAGCCGGGCAGCTTCGAGGCCCAATCCACCAATTGCACGCCGTCGGTGCCGTCCTCGCGGGAGGCCGGATTCCACGCGCCGGTGGAACCGCCGGTGCCGCGCACATCCGCGATCACCTCGATATAGCCGTGCCGCACCAGCATGTCCTGCGCGCTGGTGGCCTGATTGATCACCCGGCGCACATCGCGGAGCTGATCGGGCAGCGGAATGTGCAGCTCGTCGATCACGCTGGTGATCGCGGCCGTGAGCGCGCTGGTGACCGCGCCGTACGTGGTGAAGTTGACGACCACCGGGAAGTCGCCGGCCGCCCGCTGCCCCGTCGCCGGATCGGTCGGATACCGCACCTCGGCCTGCAACTGGGTGCCGTCCGACAGCGGAACCACATGTCCGAGTTCATAACCCACGCCGTAGGGCGCCGGGGTGGGCTGATAGTCCGCGGGCAGTCCGAAGTTCGCGGGTGCGCTCGGCACCGGCCCGGAGGTGGGCACGGCTCCCGCGAACATGGTGCTGGACACGGTCATCGCGAATGCGGACAGCCCTGCGACAGCGAGCGGGACGAGGCGGCAGCGCACAGCCGGCCGGGACTTGCTTCTCAACGATCTACCCCTGCGTATGGTCGGAAGGCCACCCCTGCGGGCGATCCCGCCGCGCGACCTCGTCGTCGGCATTCAGCACACCGCACAGTCGGTAGCCCCCGCTACCGGCAATCCCCAAGACTGTCGGACACCCACTTGTGCATCCGCACAGAAGAGCGACAACAGCATTCAGGCCGAGTCAGCACGCCTGGCCCGATTTCGTACACCGCGCGTAGGCGGGTAT
This sequence comes from Nocardia sp. NPDC006630, assembly GCF_040611495.1. NCBI lineage: Bacteria > Bacillati > Actinomycetota > Actinomycetes > Mycobacteriales > Nocardiaceae > Nocardia > Nocardia sp. NPDC006630. Next base: position 356,684 of record NZ_JBEXOK010000003.1, on the reverse strand, counting down.
GCCGCGCGTGAGTTGAGCCGCCGCGCACGAACTGTCATGCCGCGTACGAAAGGGCATGGGATTCCGTGCGCGTGGTGCGAATTCGTGCGCGAGGCGCGGGGATTACGGTGCGAAAGAAGCGGATTCGAGGCGGCGGGCTATGCGGGCCGCGGACAGGGTCATGGCGTCGGTGGGGCGGAGGGGGTCCAGGCCGGTGAGCTCGTGGATGCGGGCCAGGCGGTAGGTGACCGTATTGCGGTGGATGTTCAGGAGGCGGGCGGTGGCCAGCTGGTTGAAGCCGGTGTCGACGAAGACCTCCAGAGTTTCCGCCAGCAGTGGCTGGGAGTCGAGGGGGGCCAGGACCGCGGCCAATCCGGTGCGTGCGCTGCCACCGGCCGCGACGGTGTACTCGAACATGAGATCTGTTCGGCGGCAGACCATCTGGGAGCGATCCAGGCAGCGGCCGAGCTCGGCGAGCATGCGGGCCTCCGCGAAGAGTTCGGGAATCTCGGCGCGCGAGGATGCGACCGTGACGCCCACCCAGAAGGGTGCGGGCGGCGGAGTGCGCGGCGCCGGGGATTCCGGCTGGCGGGCGAAGTGGCCGGGCAGGCTGTCGGCCTGGCCGATCGGGTGGGCGGGCAGGAGACGGGTGGTCAGGGCCGCGAGCGTGGCGGTGCCGTCGTCACCGGGGTGCCGGGGGAGCAGGGCCGTCCAGCCGCCGCTGTCCAGGCGCAGGAACACACCGGGAATCGCCTCGATGCGATGCCGCAGTTCACTGGTGTCCGCGCCGTGCCGCGTGCCGCCCGCCCCGGTGCCGAGGCGGAAGACCGCGATGACGAACGCGTCCGGCACCGCGATGGCCGGTTCATCGGCCCATTCGATGGGGTCGCGTCCGGTGATCAGCGCATCGGCAATGGCCCGGCGGCGTTCCAGCAGTTCCCAGCGCGGATCGTGCGCGCGCTGCACACAGGCGGTGGCGATTCGTGCGGTCAGCAGGGTGATGTAGCTGAGCAGGGGGAGCGCGGCATCGGTGAGCAGTTCGCGCTCACTCTCGGCTGCGGCCGCGCGAATGCGGGACCAGATGTACTCGGCCCCGAGGCGGTAGCGGCCGAGCACCTCCTCCAGCGGTTCGCCGTCGCGGACCCGGCCCAGGGCGATATCGACCACCTCGCGGGTGTCGTCCTCGCTGGGGTTGACGCCGGTGCGCAGGAAGTCGAAGAACAGATCGACATTGAGTTTGGTGCCGCGCTCGAGACCGCTGACCACCAGTGATTGGGGCAGGGTTCGGTACGGCGGCACCGCGGTCGGGAGCTCGTCCCGTGCCGCGACCGCGCGCCGATACAGTTGTTCCAGCGCCCGGTCCCGGTTACGCACCAGCATGAACTCCCCTAGCTACATGTACAGCGACTCGATAGTAGACGCGTATGCGGTAGCTATCGGTTTGCGCCTCAGTTTTCCGGTGGCGGTCAGGCATTCACTGCCGGGAGCCCACACATCCGGCAGCACCGCGAACCGCTTGATCTGTTCCACCCGGGAGAGTTTGGAATTCGCGGCATCCACGCCCTCCTGCAGGGCTTGCAGGACCACCGGGTCGGCCGCCAGCGCGGCGATGCTCCGATCCGATAGCTGATGCCGTTCGGCGAATGCGGCGGCCAGATCGGGGTCCAGGCAGATGAGCGCGGCGTTGTAGGAGCGCGCCTCGCCGATCACCGCGACGGCGCCCGCGAGCGGGGTGTTCTCGGTGACCGTGTTCTCGATATTGGTCGGCGACATATTCTTGCCGGCCGCATTGATGATGATTTCCTTCTTGCGATCGACGATCTTCAGGAAACCCTCGGCGTCGATCTCGCCGATATCGCCGGTGTGCAGCCAGCCGTCGCCGTCCACGGTCTCGGCGGTCTTGCCGGGGTCATTACGGTAGCCGCGCATGACCATTCGGCCGCGCACCAGCACCTCACCGTCCTCGCCGATCGTCACCTCCGCACCGGGCAGGGCGGTGCCGACGGTGCCGATCTTGATGCGCTCGGGGCGGCTGACCGTGGCGCCCGCGGTGCATTCGGTCATGCCGTAGCCCTCGCACAGCGGCAGGCCGAGGCCGAGGAAGAATTCGTGGGTATCGCGGGGGATCGGGGCCGAACCGGTGACGGCGACCCGAACCTTGTCCAGGCCCAGGCGTTCCCGGACGGTGGCGAGCACCAGGCGATCGGCCAGCCGGTACTGCACCGTCTCGAAGATGTTCTGGCTGCGGCCGTCGGAGACCGCGCGGGCACGCGCCCGGCCGGTGCGCACGGCCCAGTCCACCAGCGTGCGCCGCACCGGGCTCGGTTCGGCGGCGAAGCGTTCCTCCAGTGCCGCTTTGACTTTCACCCACACCCGGGGCACACCCAGGAATACGCTCGGGTGCACCTCGATCAGCGCCTCGGCGACCTGCTTGAGATCCGGGCAGGTGGTGATCTCCGCACCGCTGAGCAGCGACAGGTAGTGCGCGAACCAGCGGTTGGCGGCGTGCGCGTCGGGCAGGTACGAGACCACCTTGTCCTCGCGGCCGCCGCCGCCGAATTCCTCGACCACGCGCGCGTTTTCGATGAAATTGGTGTGGGTCAGCTCCACGCCCTTGGGCGGGCCGGTGGTGCCGGAGGTGTAGACGATGGTCAACAGATCCTCGGGATCGACTGCGCGCCAGGTGCTGTCGAAGTCGAAATCGGCGGCCGGACTCGCCTCGATATCGGCGAGCGAGATCGTCCCCTCCGGTGCGTCGTCCACGCAGATCACGTGTTCGACCGTAATGCCCTGTGCCGCGGCCTTTTCCACCGCCGCCAGCACCTGCGGCGCGAACTGCCGCTCACAGATGACGGCCTTATTGCCGGCATTGCCGAACTGGTAGACCAGCAGATCCACCGGATTGGTGTTGTACACCGAGAACGGCGTGGCGCCCGTATGCAGGATCGCGGTATCGCACAGATGGAACTCGGGGCGGTTGGTCATCATGAGCGCCACCGTGTCCCCGCGCCCGATGCCCCGCGCCGCCAGCCCCGCGGCAATGGCGCGCACCCGCTGCCCGTACTCCCGCCAGGTGATCGCGACCGCCCCGCCGAGCGTGCGCAGTGCGATCGCCTCCGGATATGCGGTCACATTCGACTGGAACGCCTCGCACAGCGTGTGCGGGCCCGCTGCCGCCACCGATGTTGAACTCACGACCTACCTCTGGCTCACACGTCATCGAGAGCGCTTGCTCCCGGGTCGTCATACAGCACACCGCACAAAGAGCGGTGCGGACTAGTGGCAATACGGAAGACCTGAGGTGATCGGTTTGTGCAATGTGACAAACGTGGTCGCCGACGTCGCGGAGCGTAGATGTTGCTCTCGGTGCGCACGCCGATTCCTGGTTCACCGGGTGGATATCGGACGTATCGTCGAATCACCAACAGGACCGCCGGACCCCCGACCGGGCCGTCCGATCGGGTAGTGGTGCGGCTGTCGAGGAGCCCGCCGTGATCACCCCCACCGTCACCGGAGTACAGGACTACATCGAAACCGAAGGCGTCGAGTACGTCGACGTCCGCTTCTGCGATGTCCCCGGAACCCAGCAGCACTTCTCCATTCCCGCCGCCATGTTCGACGCCGAACTGGTCGATGAGGGCATCGCCTTCGACGGCTCGTCGGTGCGCGGCTTCCAGGCCATCCACGAATCCGACATGCTGTTGCTGCTGGATCTGCGTACCGCGCAACTGGATTCGTTCCGGGCCGCCAAGACGCTCAATATCAGTTGTTTCGTGCATGATCCGCATACGCGCGCGGCGTACAGTCGCGATCCGCGCAATGTGGCGCGCAAGGCCGAGGATTACCTGCGCAGCACAGGCATTGCCGACACGGCGTACTTCGGACCGGAAGCGGAGTTCTACATCTTCGATTCAGTCCGCTACGACACCACCATGAACGGGTCCTTCTACAAGGTGGATTCGGCCTCGGCGGACTGGAACACCGGCGCGAAACGCAATCCCGACGGCAGTCTCAACCGTGGTTACAAGGTGCGGCCCAAAGGCGGTTACTTCCCCGTCGCGCCCTACGACGCCGACGTCGATCTGCGCGACCGCATGTGTACCAACCTGCAGCGCTGCGGTTTCGAGCTGGAGAAGGGTCACCACGAGGTGGGCACCGCCGGGCAGGCCGAGATCAACTACCGGTTCAACACCCTGCTCGCCGCCGCCGACGATCTACAGCTCTACAAATACATCATCAAGAACACGGCGTGGGAGGAAGGCAAAACCGTCACCTTCATGCCTAAACCGCTCTTCGGTGACAACGGCTCGGGAATGCATGTCCACCAATCCCTTTGGCGAGACGACAAGCCCCTCTTCTACGACGAGGCCGGTTACGCGGGCCTATCCGACCTGGCCCGCCACTACATCGGCGGCCTCCTCCACCACGCCCCTTCCCTCCTGGCCTGGACCAACCCCACCGTGAACTCCTACAAACGCCTGGTCCCCGGCTACGAAGCCCCCGTGAATCTCGTCTACAGCCAGCGCAACCGCTCCGCCGCCGTCCGAATCCCCGTCACCGGCACCAGCGCCCGCGCCAAACGCCTCGAATTCCGCTGCCCCGACTCCTCCGGCAACCCCTACCTCTCCTTCGCCGCCATGATGATGGCCGGCCTCGACGGCATCCTGAACAAACTCGAACCCGCCCTCCCCATAGACAAAGACCTCTACGAACTGACCCCCGAAGAATCCGCCGAAGTAACCCAAACCCCCGCCAGCCTCGACGCCGTCATCAACCGCCTGGAAGCCGACCACGACTACCTCACCCAAGGCGGCGTCTTCACCGAAGACCTGATCGAAACCTGGATCCGCATCAAACGAGACACCGAAATAGCCGAAATCAACCTCCGCCCCACCCCCTACGAATTCGACCTCTACTTCGACGTCTGAATCTTCTGAGCTGTAAGCAGTTTCGCGCATTCCCATCCGCTAAGGCAAGGGGCTGTACGAAGGTGTGTGAATCACTGCTCGGGCTACGTGTGTGCGCACAATTCGGCACTACAGCGCCTCTCGATGGATGTGCCCTATTCGTGGTCGGGTCTCTACCTGTAGCTGGTGGAGCTGCCGTAGAGTTTGCGGGTATAGGTCGGTACTACTGGAGCAAGTGGACAAGGAGCAGTGCCATGGCAGACAACGAAATTGCAGCGGATAGCGGCGACTCGGTAGACGACAGCACTCAACCGGTCGCTGCCGACATTGCCGAAACCGCACCCACACCAGGTTCACGAGTCCTCTATCTCGAGGACGACGACGTTGCCCACCTCGGCGCTGGGCAATTGCACATCCACCCGGTCCGCCGAACCGATAGCTAACCGTGGGATCAGCGCTATTCGACCGCCCCGTTCGGCCCGCGCCGAGAGCGCCGGCACGGGTCAGCGCCGAACAGCTTTCCTGAGATTGAGGCTTGACTGACGGCATCGCGTATTGGATTGCCGCGAGTTCCTCACCGCCGTGACCGCTCCGAACCGCGCGAGATGCGGCAGGAGCGGACGGTGCCAGATATTAGGTCTTCCGGCTGAACGGGCCGAGGTCAGAACATCCAGCCGAGCGAATGCTCGGTCAGGACCCCTTCTGGTTGCGTGTCGGTCGCTGTCGGCGGTGAACTCTCTGATCCGGGATCACCTGACACAGGCCATGATTGATCCCATGACAGCACAGGATTCCAGCCGACTGATCACCGAGGCAGAGTTCGTAGCCGCCGTGACGAGCACCGGATGGGCCAACAAACCAACGACCGCCCAATACGAGGGCATGCGCGCGGCAACTGCTATCGGGGGCATCTCGACCAGGGCGGACCTGGCACAATTCCTGGCTCAAGTCATCTACGAGTCGGGCGGGCTTCAGTACAAGGAAGAGCTTGCCGCGGTGAACGACCCAGGTTCGGTGGCGGGCGAGTACGGTGACGGCGCTCCAGGCAGGTCGTACCACGGGCGCGGATACATCCAGCTCACCTGGCCCGACAATTATCGGGCGGCCTCGCACGGCATCTACGGCGACACCCGCTTGTACGAGAACCCCGAGTGGGTCGCCAGTGATGAGGAAACCGCGTGGGCGGTGTCGTTCTGGTACTGGAAGACCAGAGTTGCCAGCTCACCTGGCTACGGGAAGGGATTCGGCTTCACCACGAAGGCGATCAACGGCGCTCTCGAATGCGGCAGCGGCTCCGAGGCGCCCCGGCAACGATACGAGATCTACACCAAGGTGGCCGCGGCACTTGGAGTAAAGGCCCTCGGGCCGGACGGCTGCTGAGTCACAGGTACTCCGATTTCGCGAGCCGAAGCGCTCGGCTCGTGAAATCAGCGCGGCCCGAATCGACATGAGCGGGCGCTGAACGGCCCGAGTTCAGCTCGGGCCGTTGAGCTTTCGTCGGGTCCTAGCACGCCTTGGGAAGGTGCGGGTAGGGGCAATTGAGGATGTTCGGCGGCTGGGCGATGGGTCAGTCAGTCGGTGAACGACCTTTACATGAGCAGGGGGTTTGCGAAGGTCGAGTTGTCGATGACGACGTCCGTCAACCGCACAGGTTGCACCTCGGCCAGGTAGATCCGTTCAGCCGGTAGGTAGCGGTCGCGGTGTATCGCCTCGTCGTTGTCCCGCACGGTGCCACGGCACACCGAGACCTCGGGGGATACCTCGAGCCAGATGCGGAAGTCCCAGTACTGGTTGATCTCCGGCCGGAATGCGAACACGCCGTCCACGATCAGCACCGCGTCCTCCGCAGCCGTGGTTCGCACCGCGGAATGATCGATTTGGGTCAGTGGGTCGATCGCGCACAGCGAGCACTCACCAGAACCGCTGGGGCCGAACGCCTGGAGCAGTAGTGTCCGAAGACGCGGATAGTCGAAAGCGTTGCGGTAGTAGCCCTCTCCGGACTCGCGATCGTAGAGATGCCGGTCGCGCCAGGGATTCTTGAAATCGTCGAGACTTGCCCGCAGCACAGGCCGTCCGGCTCGGGCGATTCGTTCGGCGAGTTCGTGGCCGAAGCTCGTCTTACCAGAGGCGGTCAATCCATCGATACCGACGGCCAGCCGATGGTCCCCCAATGCAAAAATGCGTTCGGCGACATGATCAACCACGGCAGCACGCTCAGGCGACGCAGGCGGGGGAACCGGTTGCTGCCAGGTCGAAACCGAACGGTGAATACGTCCCCTTGCCTGCATGAACCGAGCCTATCGGTGTTCGTCCGCACAGCAACCGGCCCTGGATTGTTCCGGATCGGAACTGCCACAGCACCACTCCTTGATCACTAGCTCATCGGCATGTGCGTGCGTTGGGAGGCGTTGTCAACCAGCATGTTTGGACGACCGACCTACGCGCGGGTCGCGACAATGTAGTGCGTGTCGCTGGAGGGTTGAGCTGCTCGCCCGCCGGGGCTCTGCGGGCCGCGGCGGCCGGGTAACTACTGGCCGGGTGCGAGGTTGAGTCGTGTGCGCATCTTGTTCAGCTCCGAATCGGAGGAAATGCCGAGTTTCCGGTACGCAGCGTGCTTTTGGGTGGTTACTGTTCTCTGACTAGCACCGACCGTTTTGGCGATCTCCGCCACCGTCATCCCGTCGAGCAGGCACCGGAGTGTTTGCCTCTCGCGGGGTGAGAGTTCAGCAGCGCTACGGTCAAGGCTGTCCGCGCTGCGGACGACGGCGTTGATGGTGCGAACAGCCGGATTGTTTGCGGGCGTGGTCATTTGACGCTCCTCGACTACTACAGAACGGTGGAGAGATCGTCGGCACCGTCAGCAGGTGCTGCGGTTCCGGTAGCCGAGCGTAGCCGGGCATACAGTGCCCGGAACTCAGCCTTGGTCAGTTGCTGGTCCCCGTCGGTATCCGCGTTCAGCAACAACTCTGCCTGGTCGCGGTCGTACAGGGTCAACCACACTGCCACGTCCTCGAGCTCTTCGAGCGAGATAAGCTGGTCGCCGTTGGTGTCGAACACATCGAACGTGGCATCGGCACGTTCGTCATCGGACTCCAGCCCGTCGGCGCGAGCAAGGTCGAATTCATCCTGGGAGATCAATCCGTCACCATCGGTATCCGCGGCTGCTACGAACGCTGCGGCATCATCAGCGGAGAGCGCCAGGCCGAGGCCCTGTATCGCGTTCACCAGATCGGTGGCCGAGATACGACCGTCCCCGTCTGTGTCGAACAGGTCGAAGGCTGTTGACGAATCATCATCGTCGATGGGCATGAAAAATCCTCTCCCGCAATGGAACAGCTACAGTTGCCGAGTATCGCACTATCCGATCTGGCGTGGGCGGGGTAGTACGGGCTCCCGCTCTTCGCGCGCTGCATTCGGCAGTGTGGTGCGTTCGGCCGGCCCCGGTTGAACACCGCCAGTTGACCTTCCACGGTCAGAGCTCTCGATCGGCCTGAGCGGTCACAAACCCCGCCTCACCGGCAAAATTTGCCGCCCCAGTGCGATCTTTGACCGCTCAGGCCGATTCTCCAGCCACCCCCATGCGGTCCACAGCCATTCGACCAGTTGCCGAAGGTGATCTCGGTAGTAGCCTTCCCGAGAAGCCAAGTGGCCGAACTCAACAGCGTGGGTCGCGGCAGTTCGGATGTTCCTGCGCCGCAGTCAGTGTCGCCCGTGGCTGCCCAAGCGCACCGGGCAGCCCAGCGATATTTGCGGATCTGAGACGGCAGTTCTGTTGCGGCGGTGTGCCGATCAACGTCCGCTGCCGGTCTTCCAGACCGTTGGGTTTGCCCTCCCCGTCCCCCAACACGATCAGAGTCGCGACGTGACTCGGCACTCCATAGCGCAGAGCCTGGGGACGGTGCTACAAACGAGTTCACACGATGTCTACCCACTTGTGGTTGATCAGCGTTCGTCCACCCGTTGATCTTTCGGGGTGTCTCACCAACGTTCGTTACCTTGATGCGCCCGGACGGCTCGATTTGCGGTTGAGCCCGCCCCTGTCCCAGGACGAACTGGTCCGAGGGGTCACCTGGTTCAGGCGATACCCACGCAGCCGCTCTTGGATACGGCAAGGATCGCCACCACGACTGCGACGCCGACCAGGACCAGCGTCAGCCGAGTGCGGCGCAACACGGCGGCGACGATGAAGGAGGCAATCCAGATAAGTCCGATACCGATGATCGCGATGGCGTGGTCGGCCGTTTTGGGGCTGGACCACGTCGCCCTCACATCGCAGCCGCCGGAAACCGCGTTGATCGAGACGAGGATCAGGCCGGCAAAGCCCCACACGATGGTAATCGCGACTGCGGCGATCGCTTTCAGAGCCCGTTTACAGCCGAGCCACCACCGAGTTGGTTGAGTAGTTGCCATATATCGTTCATCGCCGAGTGCGGCGGCCATCTCGTCATCGGCGCCGGCTGACCGCGCGAGAACACCGCCACTTCCCACCTCGAGACACGGGATGTACGAGGACAGTTCCGCCGAGGCGATGCACGGAAGTCGGCAGGAGCGCGCACCAGGAAGCGCTGTCGGGCACACGGTTTGGACGGCCGACAAACGCGCGGGTTGCGGTAGGACCGGGCACCCTTCGGGCTCAATGTTGCGGCCGGTGCCCGCTATGGATCGATCGAACATTTTCGGTCCCACGTGGTGATCACCTGCCGGGACCGTCGAACGGCCTTCTGGCTCACTTCTTTCTACCAAACCACGGAGTTCGGATGTGCCCGGAGTCGCTCAACCCGCCACCTGGATACCCGTGATCCGGGATGACTGACTTACAGCTGTTCAACCGCAACATATCTCAATTCTCGACACCTACGAGCCCGCGGAGACGAGGCAGGCAATCCGATGAGGGCGAAACCGAGCCGACCTGAAGGTCTCGGCCGCAACGGTTTCGGCAGCCTCCGTCATGCGGTGGAGTCGACCACCGAGGTCAGCGGAGGCGGCCTCACGGTTCACGCAAAGTACTCAGGTAGCGAGTTGTTTCTCGTGATCACCGATGAGGCTCCGGACAGCGCGGCATACGGTAGGTGCGGGAGTTCGGGAACCCGGCCTGGTGATCCTCTTCCCAGACTCGGGAAGAAGTGCGCGGGGTGCAGCGCTGCTTCCTCGATACCGTGAAAGGGTGCAGTTCTATGACTCCACCTGTCTGATTACAGGTGTCAGCTTGGCGGATATGGACTACACCTACCTGCTGCTGCGGTGGACGGGGCGACGGTATCAGCCGATCGCGCTCGGTGTCTTGGCCAGTGAAACCGGCGTCTATCACTGTGGTTGCGAGACTGACGAGGAGAGTCGCAACAGCGACATGGTGGCGAAGTACTTCATCGATGCGTTCGAGACGGGCAGGTTCTTTGCCAAAGACCAAACACGTCATGCGCCGAGCGGCCTGTCGTGTATGGCCGAGCTGATAGACCTCATCGAGGTCACCTGCTCGTGCTCCGACATCTACGGCCACCACTACCCGCCGTCGACCTTGTTGGACGGCGATGTCATTGTTTTCGCAACAATTGCTCAGCCGGTATGGGACGCGTTGACCGCAATCAAGAACCCGTGCACGGACTCCCCGGGTGAACAGTTCGAGCGGATATTCGCGGATTGTCCTGTCGCGCAAGGGATCTATCCAGAAGGCCGGCGGCGGCTGCTCCCCGAGAAGATCAGGCAGCTGAAGGTTGTCGATCAGTTCCTCACTACCATGAAAATGCCTTGGGCGCCGCCGATGGAACCAGCCCAACGGTATCCACGTGGCTACGGTGAGCACAGCTATGCCGATATGGTCGACTTTCTCGCTCAGGCGAGACACGACTACCGAGACGTGCCAGCCATTCTGGCCGGCCTCGACAATTACGAACTCAACATGCGTGACACGGACAGGTACGTTCCACCGGATCATTCTTATTCCGGCGTCGAGTCGACGTATCCCACTGGGCCGGGAGTGCGGGTCGCCAAGCCAGCGTGAAATCGTATGCGTCCGAACGCATTTGCTAGCGGCGAGTCGATCGTAAGCGTTCCTGGATGCTGGCGTTGACGGCTGGCGAGGACTTGCGGAGCCAGTTGGGCCGGTCGCATCATCTGGCCGCCGTAGATCGCCGGGGCGGGACGTAGATCGAACTCGACTTCGATCTCGACTCCGACGTGTGAACCGCGCTGCCCCTGGGATCGCGACGAACTGCGCGGGCCCGGCGTCGGGGACCGTCGTGGTGCGATTGTGGGTGTTGCGTCGCGGCTAGTCCAGGGGACGTGCTAACCGGAACGGCGCAGCCCCTGCAGGATTGAGAAAGACATCGACGCCCGGCGGCGCGAACTCGGTCAATTTCGCCCCGACCACAGCTCCCCATCGGGGGACGTCCAGGCCGATTTTCTGCACCTCTGCGGTGGCGACGAACACGCAGGAGGCCCCGTCTGGGCTGGTGCCGATCAACGGCCTACCCTGCTCGTCGTACGCGACCGCCACGATACAGTCACGAACTGTTGCGGTCAGTTCTTCACCGAGATGGTCTGCGCCGGTTGCGATCCGACGCAAAATCGCGTCGATGGGGTCGGTCGGTACGGTCGCGGCGCTGGGCTTGTAGCCAGGATTCGGTTGAAATGGCCCGATCGTGGCATCAGCGTTCCGGCGCCATCCCCCCACCATCAAACCGGACGCAACCACCCCTTTGGTGGCATCCCACGCCGGATCGACCAATACGAGCCAATCACCCTGCCGGATCACCCCGGGAACCGGATCGTCCACCGCGGCCTTCCTGTCGCTCTGTCGCACCATTCAAACCCTGCCGAAATCCAGCGGCTCACGGTAGCACCAGAAGCGATCACACGATGCCTCACTTCCCAGAGCTGGGACGGAATTGGAGCTGGGACGGAATTACCTTTGATCCGTCATGACGCAACCGGCAAGGATTCTCGCTCGAGCATCCGACCGCGTTGCCAGTGCGATCATCCACGCGGCCAGGAGCATGCCCGAGCACTCTGCTGGTGAGCCGCTGCGCGAAGTCGCGGCCGAACTCGTAGGGAAAGATGGCGATGCTGTTCCCGAGATCCTCAGAGGTACGGATTTTCGTACCGGGATGTCCCACTCGTTCGAGATAGGCACGGTCGAAAGCGTTCCCTTGAGGGATTCGAACGGAAAGCTCATCGGTGTGAAGTTCCCAGCCCAACACGACAACGTCGACAGTTGGGTTAGATGGGCCAACGCCGACGAGCGGACGTCCGACAGAGGCTACGGCGTCGGGGTACCGATAGTCACACCGAACCCGAATGGGAACGGGGTCAATTGGGAACTGCCCGACAGCAGGGATGCGCCATGGGATACCGGCGGGCAGCCACCGACCTATGTGTTCGCGCACGGGATTCCGGACGGCACGGTCTTGATTCGGGCAAGTTCCGCCGACTCGACGTCAACCGATTTCGCCGTAGACGGCAAGAACTTCGGCCGCATTCTCGCCGCAAACAATCACTATCGGCAAGCCATCGAAGATAATAGTCAAACAACAGTTTCCGCGATTTGTTACGGAGACGCGTCAGCCGACCAGATGACCGAGCAACTGTGGGAGTCCGGAGTAGACACCGATGTCTTTTCCTTCAAGGTTCCCACTCTCAACTGGTCCGTGGGTCCGACACAAATCAAAGGCGAGGCCTCGACACTGTCCGTTACGGCATCGAACCCCTCAGAAGAACAGCACCTCGCAGATCCCATCACTCACCGCGTGCCCCCGCGGCGAACTCACGACGGCGCCTGACAGCCGAGATCGCCTGTCCACTTCTTGGGACGAAGAGAGTGAGCCAGCCTCGATCGCACTGCGGCGCCGCGTGATTGAAGCCGGCCGGGAGGTTGTGGTCTGCCTGACACCGCGCTGGAACTGAGGTTGCGAGCCTTACCTGACGCGTAATCGACTCTGTGACTCGGAGCGAAGAAGCTTGGTGCATGAGCGAATACGAGAACGTTGCACAGCGGTACATCGACAGCTGGAATGAGAAGGAGGCCGGGAAGCGGCGGGCGTTGATCGACGAGTTGTACACGGCGGATGTGGTTTTCACTGACCCGCTGGTGCAGTTGATCGGGACCGATGCGGTGGAGGGGATGGTGGCGGGGGCGCAGGAGCAGTTCGCCGGGCTGGAGTTCGGGCTCGGGCCTGTGGACGGACATCACGATATTGCTCGGTTCACCTGGACGCTGAACGCGCCAGGGGTCGAGGAGCCGATTGTGATCGGGTTCGATGTGATCACCCTGGTCGACGGGAAGATCGCGCGGGTGCAGGGATTTCTGGACAAGGTGCCCGCCTGAGGGGAGAGTGTTCGGTGGTGTTGCCGCGGTGAATTGCGGCCGCACCACCGGATATTCGGTTGCCGGCCCGATCGGGGGGTGGTGCCGTCGGCGCTCGTGCGGCGGAATCGGTTGCGGGGGAACGTAGTTGAGTACTGGGGGGTCGGTATTCCCGGCGGGCGCATCAGGCCGCCGGGCGGCCGGTCATGTCCACAGGCTTCAAACTATGACCTTTCCCTCACTGCCCGCGCGAGTCCGACCCGCCGCCATACGATCCGGGGCTGAAGGATGCGGGAAGGCGAAAAGGCCATGGATCGAAATGCGTTCGTCGAAGTGATGAACGAGGCGAGCGGCATGCTGGAGTCCGGACAGGCGCAGGAAGCGCTCGCCCGGCTGACGGCATTCGACAATGCGCTACTGGCGGCGCCGGAACCTCAGGACTACGGCTGGGTCGTGTCCTACCGGTTCCGTTCCGCCTTCGCGGCAGGCGATTTCGCCCAGGCGCTTCATATAGCGGAGAACGGGCCGGCGCGCTTCCCTGCCGATATCCCGCCCGCCACGCTGGCGACCATGTACTCCATGGCCGTGGAGGCCGCCACCCAGCTGGGCCGCGCCGAGAGCGCCGTCACCATGGCCGATCGCTGCATCGACCTGCGGCGCTCCCAGGGCGGGCCCGAAGAGGTGCTGATGGCGGCCATGACCGCCTGCACGCTGCTCGGCGATATCGAAAGACACGATCTGGCAAGCCGATACGCACAGCTGCTGATCACCGAGGGCGAGGGGCACGACGAACACCGTGCCTACGGCTACTACGCCATCTGCGGCGCCATCGAACACGGCGTCGGGGGACACCTGGTCGATATGCTGCGCGGCGGCCACGACTGGCTCACCGCCCACGACAGTGAATTCGCGCGCGAGGCACTGGGATACCTGGAGAACTCCCCGACCGTGCGGAACGCGGCGTCGAGCTTCCCGCCGCCCGCCGAATTCCCGCCCCCGGTGGACCTGTTGCCGCCCGCCGGATTCCCGCAACCCGTGGACCTGCTGCCGCCCGCCGGATTCGCGCAACCCGTAGATCCGTTGCCCCCGGTGGACTTCTCTCCGCTGCTGGACCCGGCCCAGACCGCGCTGCTGCAGGTCTCCGACACCGGCATAGCAGCCGTCTCCGGCCCCAAACAGCCACCCGCCGAACAACTCGCGGGCGGCGAGACGGCGGACGCCCTGCTCGAGGCGCAGCGCCCCGCGGTCGCGGCGGCCGCCTACCGCGCCCTCATCGACGAGGCCATGTCCACCGGCAAACCCGATCCGCTGATCGTCGGCAAATCGGTGCTGGGTCTGCTCATGTCGCTCATCTTCGACAATCAGGTCGGCGAGGCGCACTCGGTGTGGATCGACGAGCAGGGGCCGACCTACCTCGGTGTGTGGGCGCTGGAGAACGGCCAGACCTCCGTGCACGACTCCATTGCCTACAACCTGGTCGCGGCCTTCCTGCACTCGCTCAGCACCGGCGATCGCAATGCCTCCAACCACGCCGTCGACACCCTCATGGGCCGCTGCGTGAACTGGGCCTTCGACAAGGACGCACAGGTGGTGCCCGCCATGCTCAATACCTGGCGCCGGCACCTGTTCGAAATCCACGAGGGCGAACCCGCGCCCGAATACCGCTGGGAGCTCACCCAGGCCGAACAGCGCTGGGGCGGGCCGCTGCCCGAATCCGGTCTGTACTGGATGCGCCCGTACCGCTGGGTCGTCGACTGGGTGTGAGGGCCGGAATCGCTAGGCTGCGTCCCATGGCAACGGAAATCTGGCACAACCAGAAGTGCTCCAAGAGTCGTGCAGCCAAGGCGGTGCTCGAGGAGTCCGGCGTCGACTACGTCGAGCGCCGCTACCTCGACAATCCGCCGAGCGCCGTCGAAATACGGGATGCGCTGGGCAAGCTCGGCCTCGAACCGTGGGAGATCACGCGTACGAGCGAGGCTGAGGCCAAGGAATTGGGCGTATCCGCGTGGGGGAGGACGGCCGCCGATCGGGAGCGCTGGATCGAGGCGCTCGCTGCACACCCGCGCTTGATTCAGCGGCCGATCGTCTTTACGGCAGACGGCAGGGCTCTGCTGGTCCGCGATGACGAAACTCTCGACACGCTGCGCTGACTGAAGTCAGTTCAGGGCGAAGACGGGGAATCCCGGTGCGATGGCGATCAATTCGGCATCGGTGGAGTTCTTGGTGATGCCCTCGAAGAAGCGCCCGACCTCCCATCCCCACCGCTCCAGGTAGGCGCGCAGCACCGGAAGCTTCTCGGCATCGGGGAGTTCGGTGGCGGTGAAGGTCTCCACCTTGCGACCCAGGCGCAGCTCACCCGAACCCGCGACCCGCAGGTTGCGCACCCACTGGGTATGCCCGCGCGGGGCGACCAGATAGCGGGTGCCGTCCGCGGTGCTGAGCAGGTTGACCATGGTGGTGCGCCATTCGCCGCTCTTGCGTCCGCGCACCGCCAGCAGTCGTGAGCCGGCGACACTGATGCCCAGCTTGGGCAGCATATTTGCGATGCGATTCATGATCGGGTCGAGGCCGGTGGGTGTGAGGTAGCGGGTGGCTGTGTCGTTCATAATCTCTTCCTAACTGGATTCGAGAGCGGTGCTCTCTGCTGAGATCAGTGTGCGCGTGAGGTCGTCGAAGTGTCAAGAGCAGTGCTCTCGAATTGAGGCGGTGCTCTGGAATATGGCAGACTGTTCCCATGAGCGTGCCGCGCACCGCCCGCGAACGGGCCCGAGTCGAGATCACCCGTGAGATCACCGATGCGGCCCGGCGTCAGCTCGCCGAATCCGGGGCGCCCGCGCTCTCACTGCGGGCCATCGCGCGGGAGCTCGGCATGGTGTCCTCGGCGCTCTACCGCTATTTCCCGAGCCGGGACGAGCTGCTGACCGCACTGATCATCGAGGCGTACAACGCCATCGGCGCCGCGGTCGAACATGCTGTCGCCGAAGGTGATTCACCCCGGGCGCGGTGGCGTGCGGCGGCAGTCGCGGTGCGGGACTGGGGGATTGCGCATCCACACGAATACGCGCTGCTGTACGGCTCTCCGGTGCCCGGCTACGTGGCCCCGCAGACCACCGTCGGCCCTGCCTCCCGGCTCCCGATCGCCATCGTCGCCATCGTCCGGGAAGCATGGGAGAGCGGGACTCTCACGGTGGCGGGCGACGTGCTGTCCGCCGAACTCATCGCGCAATCGGACGGTCTCGCGGCGCTGATCGCGCCCGGCATGCCCGCCGAGGCGATAGCGCGCAGCGTGGTGGCGTGGACACAGCTGTTCGGCATGGTGAGTTTCGAACTGACCGGGCAGCTCGTGGGCAGCATGGACCCGGCCGGTCCGTTCTTCGACTATGCCGTGGAGATGATGGCCGACGTGGTCGGCCTGCCGCGCTAGCGACTGTGAATCTCCGCCTGTTCCATGGGGAATGGCGGTGTGCCGACGCCGACGATGCGCAGGTTGCCCCACGGGTCGCGCTCCTGGAGCACGCCCCGCGCAGGTGTGCCGCCCGGCAGGGTCAGGAAGACCTGAGTCCGCCCGGGATCCGGCAACTGGACGCCCTCGGGCGCGGAAACCCTGCCGTACCAATGGAAATTGCCGTCGATCGGGTCCAGATGACCGCTCAGGCTCACCGATACGGCGAGTTCCGCACCCGGGGCATCGAGCAGGGCCGGTCCCGAATACTCCGGGGCGGGTGCGGGATCCGGATACTCGCTGTCATCGGGCAGCGGTCTGCGCGAACGCCTCACAGCAGCCCCCGAC
Organism: Nocardia sp. NPDC006630; assembly: GCF_040611495.1. Lineage (NCBI taxonomy): Bacteria > Bacillati > Actinomycetota > Actinomycetes > Mycobacteriales > Nocardiaceae > Nocardia > Nocardia sp. NPDC006630. The sequence goes on along the minus strand of NZ_JBEXOK010000003.1, from coordinate 339,709 downwards.
GCCGCCAGATGCGCTTGCCGAGCGGGCCGATCAGCCCCTGCTTGTCCAGGAACGCACCGAGATTCGCCGCGCCGATCCCCAGCGTGCGCTGAGCGTGCGGATTGGCGCGCGCAATGCGCCGGGCCCCGCGGCCGTCCTCGATGCCCGCGCGCACGTACATGTGCCAGTTGGTCATCAGATGCACGAACAGCGGTGCGGCAATAGCGACACAGAGACGCGTGTACGCCAGTTCCGCCTTCGACATGGTGGGCACCCGGCGCACGAGCGCATCCCGGGCGAAACCGATGTGGCGCGCCTCCTCGGTCACGTGAATCCGCATGGCGCGGGCCACCACCGGCTGCAGTTCGGGATCGTCGAGGGTCTGCCGCTGGATGGCGTCGAAGATCTCCTCGCCGACCAGCGCGCCCACCCACACCATCGATCCGCGCAGGAAGATCTGCAGCGAGCTGATGACCAGACGCTCATAGGGGTTGGGCCAGTACGGCTTTGCCTCCACCTGCTCGATGAGCTTGCCGAACATCATCATGTGCCGGCATTCGTCACCCATCTCGGTGAGCGTGTAGTGCGAATGCCGCGAGGTCGGATTGCCGGACATGAGCTCGCGCAACAGCAATCGATTGAGCAGGTTCTCGAACCAGATGCCCACGGACAGGACATTGGCCAGTTCCTGGCGCGAAAGCTCGCGCTGCTGTTCACGACTGAGCGATTCCCACAGCGGCGTGCCGTAGAGGGAGACGACCTCGGCCGGGAGGAAGAGCTTGTCCGGATCCAGCGGCGCATCCCAGTCGATATCGACGACCGGATCGTAGAACTTCTTCACATGCCCCGTCAGCAAACGCTGAGCGAAGGAATCCTGGGGAAGCAGTGTGGCGTCGTTGCCCATGTCAGCATCCTGATTCATATTACTGGTACACGCTGTTACACTCAGATTAGTGGTACAAGGTGTAACGGTCAATAAGCAGGTGGGTATCGTGAACCGGGTGACCGGAACCAGCGCACGCACACCGCCCGCGACCGCCGATGGCCGCAGCACCCGCTGGAACGGCCACAAAGCCCGCCGCCGCGCCGACATGCTGGATGCCGCACTGAGTGTCATCGAGGCCAATGGCACCGAGATCTCGGTGCAGCAGATCGCCGATCGGCTGAAGGTGCCGCGCCCGGTGGTCTACCGTCACTTCGACGGCCGCGCCGATCTGGACGAGCAGATCCGCCGTCACATCTTGGATTCGCTACTGGCCGAACTACTTCCGCGACTACACCCGGACGGCACCGTGCGTGATGCGGTACGCGGCGCGGTCGGCACCTATGTGGGATGGGTGGAGCGGCACCCGAATCTGCACCGCTTCCTGGCCGCCGGCGATCCGCACGGATCCTCCTCGAGCGCCCTGGCCGGAGCGCGCGATCGCATCGGCGCGCAATTGGCGGACCTGTTCGCCGACACCCTCACCAGTTTCGGTCTCGATCCGAATCGCGCCCGCCCCACGGCCTTCGGCATGGTCGGCTTCGTGGACGGTGTGGTGAACAGCTGGCGGGCCGACGGTGTACTCACCTCCGAGCAGGTCGAGGGCATTCTCACCGAATCCATGCTGGCGCTGATCGAGGGCAATGCGCGCAGTCTCGAGGTGCCGCTCACCCGTGACACCGTGGTCGCCGATCTGGTGGCCCGCACGGAAGCCGCCCGCGCCTGAATTTTGCCGCTGAGGAAATATTGCCATCACGGCAATAATCTGTACGCTGGGTGAGGTGAACGATGGCGACCTCGGGTTGCGGGAGCGGAAGAAGCGGGAAACCCGCCTCGCGCTGAGTCTCGCGACCATCCGGCTCAGTGTGGAGCGCGGCTGGGACAATGTGACGGTGGACGATATCGCCGCCGCGGCGAACGTCTCCGTGCGAACCTTCCGCAACTACTACTCCAGCAAGGCCGAAGCGGTGGCCTCGCGGCATCTCGAGCGCATGCAGCAGGTGGCGGAGGAACTACTGGCGCGCCCGGCGAGCGAATCCCTCTGGGAGGCAATGCCGGCCGCGGTCATCGACCGGTTCGCCCTCGGGCAGGACGTGAGTGCGGCGCCGCCGCAGGACGAGCAGTGGATGGCGGGCATTCGGCTGATGCTGAGCGCACCGGCGGTGCAGGCGGCCATCATGGAAGCCAATGCCGTTGCCCAGCAGGAACTTACGGTAGCCGTGGCCACGCGTACCGGCACCGATCCGGAGCGGGACCTGTATCCGAAGCTGGTGGCGGCGGCGGTCATCGCCGTCTGCGCCGTTGTCATCGATCACATCCAGCGCACCGATCCGCCCGGATTGCTGCTGCCGCTGCTGCTGGAGGCATTCACCGAGCTCGCGGCGGGACTGCCGGAGCCGTAATTCGAAACCTGCTGTCTGTCAGGAGAAGTCATGACCTTCGACGTGATCGTCGCCGGTGCGGGGCCGGTCGGCCTGATGCTGGCGAGCGAGCTCAGCCTGGCCGGAATCCGGCCGCTGGTGCTGGAGCGACTCGACGCACCGAGCCTCGAACCCAAGGCCAACGGCCTGGTCGGCCAGGTGGTGCCGATGATGGACCGGCGCGGTCTGAGCGAAGCGCTCAGCGGTTTTGCCGGAGCGCCGCAACCCAATTCCGCCTACTTCATGTTCGGCGCGCTGGCCCTGGATCTGAGCCTGCTCGAGCACAGCCCCGTCTACAATATGGCCGCGCCACAGCCGCGCATCGTGTCGGTACTGCGCGATCGGGCCGTCGAACTCGGTGTGGAAATCCGCTGGGGCACAGCGATCAGCGGCCTCGCGCAGGACTGTGACGGTGTCACGGTGGATGTTTCGGACTCCGGCGGCACCCATCGACTTCGCGCCCGCTACCTGGTCGGCGCGGACGGTGGGCACAGTCTCGTCCGCAAGATGTCCGGAATCGACTTTCCCGGAATCAGTTACGACCGCACCACCGGTCGCACCGCGCATGCCGCCGTGCCCGCGGACTGGCTCGATCCCGTCACCGGCGCACTGCGCGTACCCGGCTACGGCCCGATCCGGCCGTTCCTGCCGGTGCGCACCGAGCGCGGCGGCTTCGTGTACGCGCCGCTGCCCGGCAATGCGCCCCTGATCAATACCACCGAGTGGGATCAGCCCGAGCCTGCCGAGCCCATGAGCCTCGAGGAAGTGCGCGCCAGCGTCAATCGTGTACTGGGCGCGGATATCCCGATCGGACCGCCGCCGGGTCCGGGGCCGCATCTGCTGCGCCGATTGATCGGCGGCAACACCCGATTGGCCGAACGCTTCCGGGACCGGCGGGTATTGCTCGCCGGGGATGCGGCGCACGTGCTGGTCTTCGGCGGCGGCCCCGGGCTCAATCTCGGCCTGCAGGACGCCATCAATCTGGGCTGGAAGCTGGCCGCCGAGATCAACGGTGACGCACCGGCGGGACTGCTGGACACCTACGACACCGAACGGCGTGCTGCGGCAAGCAGATCCGTGGTCTCCGCGCAGGCGCAGGCGGCGGTGCTCGCACCCGGAGCCGACGTCACCGCATTGCGCGAGGTCTTCGCCGAACTCCTCACCGATCGGCAGACGGTCCAGCGCCTGGCCGATCTCATCGCGGGCTCGGATGTCCGCTACGACATGGGCGATCCGCACCCGCACCCGCTCGTCGGCTACTGCGCGCCCGAACTCGAACTGCACACCGGCGCGGGCACCGTCCGTCTCGCCGAATTGACCAGAACCGCAAGGCCTTTGCTCCTGGACCTCACCGAGGAAGGCGCACTCGCGGATGCCCTGCCGGAGTGGCGCGACCGCGTCGATATTGTCGCGGCCCGCACTTCCGGTGAGGAATCACCCCGAGCGCTGCTACTCCGGCCGGATTGCTACATCGCCTGGGCATCCGACTCAGCCCGCCCCGACGACACCGAACTCGAAACGCTGCGAACAGCTCTCACCCGCTGGTTCGGTGCGGCCTCGCGCAGCGCGACGCCGGTCGGATGATCGCTTATCCCGCTTCCCAGCGCCCCGCCGCGTCCGCGGGGCAACTCGCGCGGCTGCCACGCCTGGTCAAGGCGTGGTAGCTGGTATTCCACAGCCACTCCACCGGTCCGCGCTCGAAGCGGCGCAACCAGAAGTGCGCGAACGCGAGCATGAGGGCGGAAACGATCAAGTAGCAGGCGAGGGTGAACAGCACGCGGGTATCGGGGGAGACCAGCGCGGTGATGCCCAGACCCCAGCCGTAGCAGATGAAGCCCGCCACCAGATTCTGAAGAATGTAGCAGCTCAACGCCATTCGCCCCACCTCGGCCAAGCGGCGGCCGGCGAAGCCCGGAGCGGGGCGGCGGGCGTAGACGTGCGCGACCAGGCCCAGGATGCCCAGCGCCACGAAGGGCGCGATGCCGTAGCGGGTGAGCAGGATCAGATCCCCGCCGCGCATGCCGACGGTGAGATCCAGCGGGGTCGCTACCACGAAGCCGATGATCATGAGCCACTTGCGGATTCGCGCACCGGAGGGCTCGAAGACACCGGCCCGGAACAGGCGCGCTCCCAGCAGGAACAGGGCGATGGACAGGAAGATGATGAAGACCGGTTCCAGGCGGAACAGTGCCGCGTGCTGTACCCGGAACACCACCAGATCCCAGAACGAGCCGTCGGCATAGGGATTCGGATCCAGCGGCGGCGGTGTGGGCGAATGAGGTTTGGGGCGGCTCGATTCCATGCCGATCGCCAGGAGCGTCAGCATGCCGACGTGCACGGCGGCGGTCGCGATCAGCCAGCGCCGCTGCACCCGCGGGCTCGTCGCCAGGATGAATGCCACGATCAGGCCGGTGACCGCATAGCCCATCAGCACATCGAATTCCGCGACGAACAGGAAGTTCACCAGCCCGTCGAGCAGCAGCAGACCCGCCCGCCACGGGTAGGGGCCCGGCCAGGCCCGTCCGGCCCGCACCGCCGAGCGCTGCTGAATAGCCAGCCCGATGCCGAACATGATCGTCAACAGGCCCAGGAATTTGCCCTGCGCCACCTGCTGCAGCGTCCGCTCGACCCAGAACCACACACCCTGCGGCTCATCGTTGCGTGAGATGTAGCCCACCAGCCCGGCGCCATTGGTGAAGATCCAGATATTCGTGCCGAGCGTGCCCAGGATGGCAATGCCGCGCAGCACGTCCAGCGCGGGCAGACGTGTCGAACGCGGTTCGGCCGGAACGGGATTCGCGCTGCCGGCGAGACCGCGCGGTCGCCGCGGCTGCGATCGGGATACCGGTTCGGCCATGGCTGTCATTGTGTCTTCCGGGCAGGTCAGCGCGGATCGACCGCGAGAACGATGCCGGGTACGACCAGCGAATGACCCACCCTGATACCTGACCCGTACCCGGTCGCGCCCGATTCGCGGCCGCGTCGCCTAGGCTCGGGGCATGCAGCGCATCATCGGAATCGAGGTCGAGTACGGCATTTCGACGCCTTCGGAGCCGTCGGCCAACCCGATCCTCACGTCGACCCAGGCGGTCCTCGCCTATGCCGCAGCCGAAGGCGTGCCGCGCGCCAAACGAACCCGCTGGGACTACGAGGTGGAGTCACCGCTGCGCGATGCGCGCGGCTTCGACCTCGGACGCCTCAACGGACCCGCACCGGTCATCGACGCCGACGAGGTCGGCGCGGCCAATATGATCCTGACGAACGGGGCCCGCCTCTACGTGGACCACGCGCACCCCGAATACTCCGCCCCCGAGGTCACCGACCCCCTGGACGCGGTGATCTGGGACAAGGCCGGTGAGCGGGTCATGGAGTCCGCCGCCCGCTTCGCCTCCAGCGTGCCCGGCGCCCCGCGCATGCAGCTGTACAAGAACAACACCGACGGCAAGGGCGCCTCCTACGGCACCCACGAGAACTACCTCATGAGCCGCGATACGCCGTTCAACCAGATCATCATCGGCCTCACCCCGTTCTTCGCCTCCCGCCAGGTGATCTGCGGTTCCGGCCGCGTCGGCATCGGCCAGAACGGCGATACCGCCGGCTTCCAGCTGTCCCAGCGCGCCGATTACATCGAGGTCGAGGTCGGCCTCGAGACCACGCTCAAGCGCGGCATCATCAACACCCGTGACGAACCGCACGCCGACGCCGACAAATACCGGCGGCTGCACGTCATCATCGGCGACGCCAACCTCGCCGAATGGTCCACCTACCTGAAGGTCGGCACCAGCGCCCTGGTACTGGACCTCATCGAGGCCGGCGAGGACCTCTCGGATCTGCAACTGGCCCGGCCCGTCACCGCCGTGCACACCATCAGCCACGACCCGACGCTGCGCGCCACCGTCGCGCTCGCCGACGGCCGCGAACTGACCGGCCTTGCGCTGCAACGCATCTACCTCGACCGCGTCGAGAAGTACATGGACCGCATCGGCAATGACGACGCCCGCGTGCAGGACGTCATCGAGAAGTGGGCCCACGTCCTGGATCTGCTCGAGCGCGACCCCATGGAAACCGCGGACCTGCTCGACTGGACCGCCAAACTCCGCCTGATGGAAGGCATCCGCAACCGTGAGGGCCTGACCTGGGCGGCCCCCAAGCTGCACCTGGTCGACCTGCAGTACTCGGATGTCCGTCTCGACAAGGGCCTCTACAACCGCCTTGTGGCACGCGGGTCCATGCAGCGCCTGGTCTCCGAACAGCAGGTGCTGGACGCAATGACCAACCCGCCCACCGACACTCGCGCCTACTTCCGCGGCGAATGTCTGCGGCGTTTCGGCGCGGATATCGCCGCCGCCAGCTGGGATTCGGTGATCTTCGATCTGGGTGGCGATTCTCTGGTTCGCATCCCCACCCTGGAACCGCGCCGCGGTACCAAGTCGCATGTGGGGAAACTGCTCGACGGCGTACAAACTGCCGCTGAACTGGTGCAACAGCTCACACACTGAGGTTTTTTTCGTCGGGTTCCAGGGGCTCGCCCCTCGTTCTTCCAGGGGTCCGGGGGCGGTGCCTCCGAGGCCTCTGGGATATAGCGGGACGACGTCAATGCGGTTAATCCGGCGTGTTGTCCGTATGGCTGGGTAGTGTTGGGGGACGGGCATCGGATTTTCTCCGGTGCTCGCCGATGATCACAGAGGAGGTCGGCTGCTATGGCACAAGAGCAGACCAAGCGCGCCGGTGGTGGCGACGAGGATGAGGGTCCAGTCGAGGGCGGTGCTGCGGGGCAGGAGCGTCGCGAGAAACTGGCTGAGGAGACCGACGACCTGCTCGACGAGATCGACGATGTCCTCGAGGAGAATGCCGAGGACTTCGTGCGTGCGTATGTTCAGAAGGGCGGCCAGTGACCTCAGGCGACCCCTTGCGTCTCCAGACGGGGTACGCCCTCTCGTCCTTCTCCGAATACCTGCGGCTCAACGCGCCGGAACTGTTGCCAGGCAATAATTTCCGGACCGACGGCGCGCACCCCCTGGGGAGTGCGCCGTCGGATATCGCACCGCACGGCACCACCATCGTCGCGGTCTCCTACCGCGGCGGTGTGCTGATCGCCGGCGACCGCCGGGCCACCCAGGGCAACCTGCTGGCCAGCCGTGACATCGAGAAGGTGTACATCACCGACACCTTCTCCGCGGCGGGCATCGCGGGCACCGCGGGTATGGCCATCGAGATGATCCGGCTGTTCGCGGTGGAGCTCGAGTACTACGAGAAGATCGAGGGCGTCTCCCTCACCTTCGACGGCAAGGCAAACAAGCTCTCGAAAATGGTGCGCGACAACCTGCCTGCGGCCCTGCAGGGCCTGGTCGTGGTGCCGCTCCTGGTCGGCTACGACCCGGACGCCTCCGATCCGGACAGGTCCGGGCGCATCATCTCCTACGACGTGGTCGGTGGCCGCAGCGAAGAGCGATTCGGTTATACCGCTGTCGGTTCCGGCTCCCTGTTCGCCAGGTCCTCGCTCAAGAAGACCTACCGCCGCGGCATCGATCAGGACCAGGCCCTCAGCATCGCGGTCGAGTCCCTGTTCGACGCCGCCGACGACGACACCGCCACCGGTGGTCCCGACACCATGCGGGGCATCTATCCGACGGCGATCGTCATCGATTCCGAAGGCTCCGTTGAGGTGTCGGAGGGTCGGCTGGCCGAGATCACCCGTGAGATCGTGGCCACGCGCGCGGACGAAGAAGGGGGTGCCCGGGCATGACACTGCCGTATTACGCGTCCGCCGAACAGATCATGCGCGACAAGACCGAACTTGCGCGCAAGGGCATCGCACGAGGCCGCAGTGTTGTGGTGCTGGTGTACGACAAAGGTGTGGTGTTCGTCGCCGAGAACCCTTCGGCCACACTGCACAAGGTGAGCGAGCTGTACGACCGCGTCGGCTTCGCCGCCGTCGGCAAGTACAACGAGTTCGAAAGTCTGCGCCGCGGTGGCATTCTGCAGGCTGATCTGCGCGGTTACCAGTTCGACCGGCGCGATGTCACCGGCCGATTCCTGGCCAACCTGTACGCGCAGAGCCTCGGCACCATCTTCACCGATCAGCTCAAGCCGTTCGAGGTGGAGATCTGCATCGCCGAGGTGGGCTATCCGGGGGCAGAACCGAACTCGGTGCTGTACCGGATCAACTTCGACGGATCGATTGTCGATGAGCGCGAATTCGTGGTGATGGGCGGCAATACCGACCCGATCGTCACCGCGCTCAAGGATTCCTACCGGCCGGGCCTGGATCTGCACTCCGCAGTGACGGTGGCAATGCAGGCCCTGCAAAAGTCGGCGCCGGAAAACGCCGACAAGGACAAGAAGCCGACGGGTGGGTCGCAGCTCGAGGTGGCAACCCTCGAGCAGGCCCGGCCGCGGCGGGCGTTCCGCCGCATTACCGGCGGCGCACTGCAGGAGCTGATCACCGGTAAGGCGCAGAGCGCCACCGCGACAGCCGAGGCCGACAAGCCGTCGGCCGGAGATCCCTCGCAGGCCTAGCAAAATCCCGGAATCCCCGGTCACCCACCGCATGTGGGCGATCGGGGATTTCTTTTTCCGGCAGTATCCAGCGCCCGCTGCCACGTTGCACTCGGACCCTCCGAGTGTTTGCACTCTGTACAGCAGAGTGCAAAGGGGCCTTGCTTTTTCGCTGTCTACGGCCGGTGCGACGTTGCACTCAGTGCTAAATCGTTGTGAATACGTTTGCATCGCATGTCCGACACCACCCTTATCGGGCACTACATCGCTGTAATGTCGATAGGGTGCAGCGACGAATCATGGGGATCGAAACCGAATTCGGGGTGACGTGCACCTTCCACGGTCACCGTCGGTTGAGTCCTGACGAGGTGGCCCGGTACCTTTTCCGCCGGGTAGTTTCCTGGGGCCGTAGTTCGAACGTGTTCCTCCGCAACGGTGCCCGGCTCTACCTTGATGTCGGTTCACATCCGGAGTACGCAACGGCCGAGTGCGACAGCTTGGTGCAGCTGGTCACTCATGACCGCGCCGGTGAACGGGTCCTGGAGGATCTGCTCATCGACGCCGAACAGCGTCTTGCCGAAGAGGGCATAGGCGGTGACATCTATCTCTTCAAGAACAACACCGACTCCGCGGGCAACTCCTACGGCTGTCACGAGAACTTCCTCGTGGTGCGTGCGGGCGAGTTCTCCCGGATATCGGATGTGCTGCTGCCCTTCCTGGTGACCCGTCAGCTGATCTGCGGGGCCGGAAAGATCCTGCAGACGCCCAAGGCCGCCACGTTCTGCCTCTCGCAGCGCGCGGAGCACATCTGGGAGGGCGTCTCCTCGGCGACCACGCGGTCGCGGCCCATCATCAACACTCGTGATGAGCCGCATGCCGATGCCGAGAAGTACCGCCGCCTGCATGTGATCGTGGGCGATTCGAATATGGCCGAGCCGAGCACCATGCTCAAGGTCGGCACCGCATCGCTCGTCCTGGAGATGATCGAGGCGGGGGTCGCGTTCCGGGACTTCGCTCTGGACAACCCGATTCGCGCCATTCGTGAGGTCTCGCACGATCTCACCGGACGCCGTCCGGTGCGGTTGGCGGGCGGCCGGCAGGCCAGCGCCCTGGAAATCCAGCGCGAGTACTACGCCCGCGCCGTCGAGCATCTGCGTAATCGCGATCGCGATCCGCAGGTCGACGCGGTGGTGGATCTGTGGGGCCGCACCCTCGATGCCGTCGAGGCGCAGGATTTCGCCAAGGTGGACACCGAGATCGACTGGGTCATCAAGCGCAAGCTGTTCCAGCGCTATCAGGATCGCTACAGCATGGAGCTGTCCGATCCCAAGATCGCGCAATTGGATCTGGCCTATCACGACATCAAGCGCGGCCGCGGCGTCTTCGACCTGCTGCAGCGCAAGGGTCTGGCCAAGCGCATCACCGAGGACGAGGCGGTCGACGCCGCGGTCAATACGCCGCCGCAGACCACCCGCGCCAAACTGCGCGGCGATTTCATCACCGCCGCACAGGAAGCCGGCCGCGATTTCACGGTCGACTGGGTGCACCTCAAGCTCAATGACCAGGCGCAGCGCACCGTGCTCTGCAAGGACCCGTTCCGTTCGGTGGACGAGCGCGTGGATCGGCTCATCGCCTCGATGTAAGACCGCTATTGCGAAGGGCGGCCCGGCATGTCCGGGTCGCCCTACGCGCGCGAGGGTGGCACACACTACTCTCTAACGGGTGGCGATATCCAAGGTCGAGCGGTTGATGAATCTGGTTATCGCGCTGCTGTCCACCCGCCAATTCCTGACCGCCGAGCGGATTCGGGACAGTGTGGCCGGGTACGAGGAGTCCGCGAGTGATGAGGCTTTCAGCCGCATGTTCGAGCGCGACAAGAACGAGCTGCGCGATCTGGGCATACCCCTGGAAATCGGCCCCATCAGCCGGTATTCGGGCGCTGAGGGCTATCGCATCAATCGCGATGCCTACGAGCTACCCGATATCGATCTGACCAGCGCGGAGTCGGCTGCCGTCGCGGTGGCCGTGCAGCTGTGGGAATCCCCGGAACTGGCCGCGGCGGCCGAGGGCGGACTGCTCAAGCTGCGCGCCGCCGGCATCCATCTGGAACCCGATGCGGGTTTCGCCTCGGTGCCCGCGGTCCCCGCCCGCACCCGTGGTTCGGAACCGGTGCTGAGCAAACTGCTCGCCGCGGTCGATGCGGGCCGGTCGGTGCGCTTCCTGCACCGGCAGTCGCACGGTGACCCGATCGAGCGCGATGTGCAGCCGTGGGGTGTGGTCACCCATCACGGCCGCTGGTATCTCGTCGGCTACGACAATGCGCGCAATGCGCAGCGCACCTTCCGGGTCTCCCGGATCGGCGAGGCGGTCACCGAATACGGTCCGGCCAATGCGGTGCACAAGCCCGAGGGCGTGGATCTGCGCGCGGTGGTCGCCGAGGTCACCAGCCAGGCGCCGATCGCGGGTTCGGCGACCGTGTGGGTGGCCGACGGCCGCGGTCAGGAGATCCGCCGGCTCGGCGCGATCCTGGAGGAGCGGGCGCTCGGCGGCCGCGCCGGCGCCATTGTCGAGGTGCCCATCCGCTCGCGCGACTGGCTGGCCCGGCTCATTACCGGATTGGGCGCGGACGCCCTGGTGCTCGCACCGGAAGATCTGCGCGAGAACGTGATTGCGAGGCTCGAGTCGGTGCTGGAGCGGAACGAGGTGTCGGCATGAGCGACGGGGGCGGTGCACGCAAGGATGCCGCGGGCGGTGCGCGCAAAGATGCACAGAGTGCCGCGGACGGGGGACGCGTCTCGAACGGTTCGCGGGAACGCCGGGCCGCGGCGGCCGCCAGCACCCGGCTGTCGGTGCGGCTGTCGCGCCTGCTGAATATGGTCCCGTACTTCCAGGCGCACCCTGGGATCAGCGCCGCCGAGGCGGCCGCGGAACTGGGCGTGACCACCAAACAGCTGATGAGCGACCTGAATCAGCTGTGGATGTGCGGACTTCCGGGCTACGGCCCCGGTGATCTGATCGATCTGTCCTTCTCCGAGGAGAGCATCGAGGTCACCTTCTCCGCCGGTATCGACCGGCCGCTGCGCCTGACCTCGCTGGAGGCCACGGCGTTGCTGGTGGCGCTGCGCTCCATCGCGGACCTGCCCGGCATGGTCGATCCCAGTGCCGCGCATTCGGCCACCGCCAAAATCGAATCCGCCATCTCCGGAACGGAATTCGAGGCGGCTCCGGCTCCGGCCGAGGCGCCGTCGGTGGCGACCGTGCGCACCGCGCTGGCCAAGAATCGCGCGCTGCGCCTGGTCTACTACTCCGCCAGCCGGGACGTCGTCTCCGAACGAGTGGTCGACCCGATTCGTATTGTCCTGGTGGACAACAACAGTTATCTGCAGGCCTGGTGCCGGCAGGCCGAGGGGGTGCGCCTGTTCCGCCTCGACCGCATCGAGGAGGCCACCGAACTCGACGAACCGGCCCGCCCGCCCGCCGAGGCGGCGCTCGACGAGACCGCCGCGCTGGACCTTTTTGTCGGCGATGCGGCGGTCCCGCTGGCGCGCCTGCTGATCGGAGCCGACTACGGCTGGGTGCTCGACCAGTACCAGATGCACCGCGTCGCACTGCATCCCGACGGCAGCATCGAGGCCACCATGCGCTTCGCCACCCTGGACTGGATGGCACGCCTGCTGCTCGGCTTCGGCGGCGGGGTCACCGTACTCGGCCCGCCCGAATTGGTCACCGCGGTGCGGGAGCGTTCGGGTACCGCGCTGGCCGCGTATTCGGCGCTGGCCCAGGACGATCCGGCGGCGTTTCAACTGACCGGTCTCGAGGAGGTCGGTCCCGCTTGAGTGCAGCACAGCGGGTGATGGTGCTCGGCGCGGGCAGTATCGGCGTCTACGTCGGCGGAAAACTCGCCGCGGCGGGCGCGGATGTCACGTTCGTGGGCCGGCCGCGCATGCTCGATGAGCTCGAGATCTCGGGTCTGCGGCTCACCGATCTCGACGGCAATGACGACCGGGTCGAGCCCGCGGCGTTCCGCACGGCGACCGACCCGTCCGGGGCAGCCGACGCCGATCTGATCCTGATCACCGTGAAATCCGCCGGTACCGCCGCGGCCGCGCAGGAACTGGCCGGACTGGTCAAGCCGGGCACCGTCGTGATCAGCCTGCAGAACGGCATCGGCAACGACACCGTCATCCGGGAGATCCTGCCCGCCTGCGTGGTGCTGGCCGGAATGGTGATGTTCAATGTCGTGCATCACGAGAACGGCCGATTCCATCGCGGCACCACGGGCGGTATCGCCGTCGCCGATGACGCGGTGCTGAACCGGTTCGGGCCCACCCTGCACAAATCGGGCCTCGGCTGGAAGCGGCATCCGGACCTGCTGCCCGTGCAGTGGGCGAAGCTGCTGCTGAATCTGAACAATCCCATCAATGCCCTGTCCGGTCGTCCGCTGCGCGAGGAGCTGGGCACCCGTGACTACCGCCGCTGTCTGGCGCTGGCCCAGCACGAGGCGCTGAAGGTCATGACGGCCGCGCGCATCACACCCGCCCGGCTCACCGCGCTGCCGCCCGAGGCCATGGTGCGGTTGCTGACCGTTCCCGACGGCCTGTTCCGCCGGGTTGCCGGTCGGGTGCTGGCCATCGACCCGGTGGCCCGCTCCTCCATGGCCGACGACTTGGCGGCGGGTCGCAAGACCGAGATCCCTTGGCTCTGTGGTGAAATCGTGAGCCTGGGTGCCATGGTGGGTTTGCCCACCCCGGTGAACCAGCGCCTGATCGAACTCGTGACAGCTGCGGAGAACGGTGACCGTCGCACCTGGTCGGGGCCGGAGTTGCTGGCACAGCTGAGTGCCGTGAGCCGCTCCGGGTCTTGACGCCGCCGCCGGGCATATGCATGTCCGGTAGCATCTGAAACACCACAGTCTTTGGAGGTAGGAAATGACAGGCGCCATCAGCCCGTGGCACTTGGTGATCGTCGCGCTGATTTTCTTGCTGTTCTTCGGCTCGAAGCGCATGCCCGACGCGGCTCGTAGCCTCGGCCGGTCGATGCGGATCTTCAAGAGCGAAGTCAGCCAGATGCAGAACGAGGCCAAGACGGGCGAGGCCGCTCCCGAGGCGCCCGCCGCCCCGCAGCAGCAGCTCCCCGCGGCTGCACCCGTACAGGCGCAGCCGGTTGTCGCACCGCAGCCCGTGAACGTCGACAAGCCGCAGGTCTGACACCATTCGATGCCGGGGTGAGTTCATGCTCATCCCGGGTCAAGCGTTGTCCGGGTCCGGGGCGTTCACTCGCAGCGAGGCAGTCACACACACATGCGTATTCCGTTCGACCCCAGGCGTAGCCGCCGCCGCACCAATCCCGACGGCACCATGTCGCTCGTGGATCATCTGGCGGAGCTCCGGTATCGGTTGCTCATCGCACTGGCCGCCATCTCGGTCACCACGCTGTTCGGTTTCTACTGGTATTCGCACACCATCTTCGGGATCGAGAGTCTCGGGCATGTGCTGACCGGGCCGTACTGTGCCCTTCCGGCGGACCGCCGAGCCAATCTCAGCCCCGACGGGGCGTGCCGATTGCTGGCTACCGCACCTTTCGAGCAGTTCATGCTGCGCCTCAAGGTCGGTGCGACCGCGGGTGTCGTGCTGGCCTGCCCGGTGTGGCTGTACCAGCTGTGGGCGTTCGTCACGCCCGGGCTGTACTCGAAGGAGCGCAGGTATGCGATCACCTTCGTCACCGCCGGAGCGGCGCTGTTCGTCACCGGTGCGGTGCTCGCGTATATCGTTGTCGCCCATGCCCTGAGCTTCCTGCTGACCATCGGTGACGGCACTCAGATCACCGCGTTGAGCGGTTCGCTGTACTTCGGTTTCATCATCAAATTGCTCGTGGTGTTCGGCGTGAGTTTCGAGACGCCGCTGCTCATCGTGGGGCTGAACTTCCTCGGTGTGCTCACCTACGAGCGGCTGACCAAGTGGCGGCGCGGGCTGATCTTCGGCCTGTTCGTCTTCGCCGCGATCGTCACCCCGCAGGACCCGTTCTCCATGCTGGCGCTGGCGCTGGCGCTGACCGTGCTGTTCGAGATGGCCGTGCAGATCGCCCGCATCAATGACAAGCGCAAGGCGCGCAATGCCGAGAACTGGAGCAATCTCGCCGACGACGAGGCCTCGCCGCTCGGTGACAAGGACAACTTCGACCACGGCGTGACACCCGTCGAGACTCCACAGCCGGTTCCCACGGCCGCGCCGGAGAAAACAACGGGCAGCCTGTCGGATTACTCCGATACCCTCTGACGGTGACATCAAGGTCGCTTACTGGCGAACTGGCGGCATTCGCCGCCGAGCTGAAATTCGAGCTGGATCCGTTCCAGCTGACCTCGTGTGAGGCGCTCGCGGGCGGGCACAGTGTGCTCGTCTGCGCGCCCACCGGCGCCGGCAAGACCGTGGTGGGGGAATTCGCCGTCCACCTGGCGCTGGCCTCGGGCGGCAAATGCTTCTATACGACGCCCATCAAGGCGCTGTCGAACCAGAAGTTCGCCGATCTGACGGCCCGGTACGGGCGCGAGACGGTGGGCTTGCTCACCGGTGACCAGTCCATCAATCCGCACGCCTCCGTCGTGGTCATGACCACCGAGGTGCTGCGGAATATGATCTACGCCAGTTCCGATGCGCTACAGGGACTCTCGTATGTGGTGATGGACGAGGTGCACTACCTGGCGGACCGGTTCCGCGGTGCGGTGTGGGAGGAGGTCATCCTGCACCTGCCGCCCGAGGTGCGGCTGGCCTGCCTGTCGGCGACGGTCAGCAATGCCGAGGAATTCGGCGCGTGGATGGAGACGGTGCGCGGCGATACCGCGGTCATCGTGGACGAGACCCGGCCGGTGCCGCTCTCGCAGCACGTGCTGGTCGGGCGGCGCATGTTCGATCTGTTCGATGCGAAGTCCAGCGATAAGAAGGTGCTGGTCGACGAGGATCTGGTGCGCTTCATCAAGCAGCGCGAGGCCGCCGACCGCCAGGAGCACTTCGGGGTGCCCGGGCGCGGTCGCGGCGGGCCGCGGCGGTTCTTCCGTCCGGTGCCGCGGCCGGAGGTGATCGCCCGCCTCGACGAGGAGCGACTGCTGCCGGCCATCACCTTCATCTTCAGCCGTGCGGGCTGCGACGGTGCGCTGCAGCAGTGCGTGCGCTCGCGGCTGGACCTCACCCGTGACGACGATCGCGCGGAGGTCGACGCGATCATCGAGAAGCACACCGGTGAGCTGCCGCGCGGTGATCTCGAGGTGCTGGGCTACTGGGAGTGGCGCGAGGGGCTGCACCGCGGGTTCGCGGCGCATCACGCGGGCATGCTGCCGGCCTTCCGGCATACGGTCGAGGAGCTGTTCGTGCGCGGCCTGGTGCGCGCCGTATTCGCCACGGAGACACTGGCTCTGGGCATCAATATGCCCGCGCGCACGGTGGTGCTGGAACGGCTGGTGAAGTTCAACGGCGAGACCCATGCGGAACTGACACCGGGGGAGTACACGCAGCTCACCGGTCGTGCGGGCCGGCGTGGCATCGATGTCGAGGGCCACGCGGTGGTCATGTGGAATCCCGAACTCGACACCAGTGCGGTGGCCGGATTGGCTTCCACGCGTACCTATCCGCTCAAGAGTTCGTTCCGGCCCGGGTACAACATGTCGATCAATCTGGTCGACCGGATGGGCGCGGAGGACGCACGGCGACTGCTGGAGCGGTCCTTCGCACAGTTCCAGGCCGACCGGTCGGTCGTGGGCCTGGTGCGCGGCATCGAACGCAATGAGGCACAGCTGAGCAAGCTGCGCTCCCAACTGGGCGATGACGATTTCCTGGAGTACTTCCAACTGCGCGAACGCATTCGGGGCCGGGAACGCGCCATCGAGAACCAGGGCCGCACCGACCGCCGCTCCGCCGCCGTGTCCGCACTGGCCGGGCTGCGGCGCGGTGATGTGGTGGCGATTCCGGCGGGACGTCGCCAGGGACTTGCCGTGGTGCTGGAACCGGATCAGACGCCGGGGGATCCGCGCCCGCTGGTACTCACCGAGGACAAATGGGCGGGCCGGGTCTCGGCCGCCGATTTCCCGACCCCCGCGCAATCGCTGGGGCATCTGCGCCTGCCGCGGCACGTCGATCACCGGACCTCCCGGGTCCGCCGGGATCTGGCCTCGGCGCTGCGCAGCACCGGCATCGTGGTGCCCGGGGGCAAGCGCGGCGGCAAGAAGTCCAAGGCCGCCGACGACCATGAGCTGCAGGCACTTCGGCGTGCCCTGCGCAACCATCCGGCACACGAGCGCCCGGATCGGGAGCAGCTGGCGCGCCTGGGTGAACGCTACAACCGCACCGAACGCGAGACCGAGTCCATGCGCAAGGAAGTGGCCTCGACGACGAATTCGCTGGCCCGCACCTTCGATCGCATTCTCGGGCTGCTGGGAGAACGCGGTTATGTCGAGGACGGTGAGGTGACCGCCGACGGGCGGCGGCTGGCACGCATCTACGCCGAAGCCGATCTGGTGGTGGCCGAATGCCTGCGCGAAGGTCTGTGGCGTGGTCTGGGTCCGGCCGAATTGGCGTCGGTGGTGTCGATCCTGGTATTCGAATCGCGCCAGGAGGGTGGATATCTCGGCGCCTCCGGCCCGACCGCGCCCATTCGCCGGGCGGTCGACGCGACGATCGGGGTCTGGACGCAATTGCGGTCCGACGAATCCCGGCATCGGCTGCCCCCGACCCGGGAGCCGGACCTCGGTTTTGTCAACGGCATCCATTCCTGGGCGCGCGGTGACGACCTCGCCGACGCCCTGCTCACCAGTGGGGATCGCGGAAACCCGCTCTCCGCGGGCGATTTCGTGCGCTGGTGCCGGCAGATCATCGACATGCTGGATCAGATCCACAACACCGCCGATGACGTGGAGGTCGCGGCCACCGCGTCCAAGGCGGTCAAGGCAATTCGGCGGGGTGTCGTCGCGGTGGACGCGGCGTAGCCAATCGGTCTGTGCTTTGATTCTGTAAGACGTACCGACCGCGGTGGGCTCACGAGCGTGTTCCTGCTCGGGGGGCTAGCGTGTGTACATCGGATTGCGAGTGGAGGCAAGCAAATGAGCGGCCCGTACGGACCGAACGACGCCCCAGGCACTGGGGAGGGACGCAACGATCCGACGCAGCACTGGGGCGGCGGCCAGCCCGCGCCCGGTGGCGCCGGACCGAACTGGGGTGGTCAGCAGCCTGCGCAGCCGACCACGAATTGGGGAGACCAGCAGCAACCGCAGCAGCCGTGGGCGCAGAGCCAGCCGCAGCAGCCGCAGCCCGGGCAGGAGCCGTGGGCACAGGGTCAGCCGCAGCAGCCGCAACCCGGTCAGCAGTGGGGGCAGAGCCAGCCGCAGTGGGCGCAGCCCGGGCAGCCGGGTCAGCCGCCAGTGACCGGCCAGGAGTGGGGGCAGCAGCAGCCGCAGACCGGTCAGCAGCCGTGGGCGGGCAGTCAGCCGCAGTGGCCGCAGCAGGGCCAGCCGGGTCAGCCCGGCCAGCCGGGCTGGGATCAGCAGCAGCCGGGTCAGCAGTGGCCGCAGCCGCAGCCGCCCAAAAAGAAGAAGACCGGCCTGATCATCGGCATCGTGGTCGCCGTGGTGGTGGTGCTCGGCGCCGTCATCGGCGGTGTGCTGGTGCTGACCGCCAAGGATCAGCTGGACAATTCGGCCGTGGCGACCGGTGTCCAGAAGGTGCTCAAGGATTCCTACGGCATCGATGATGTCCAGGATGTGAGCTGCCCGTCCGGCCAGAAGGTCGAGGTCGACAAGACCTTCGACTGCTCGCTCAAGGTCGGCGGCGAAGCCAAGAAGGTCACCATCAAGGTCACCAAGTCCGATGGCACCTATGAGGTCGGCCGCCCTAGCTGACCGATAGCACGACAATCGCTGGGCCCGCGGTGATCTCACGATCACCGCGGGCCTGCGGTCTTTCCGGGGGTAGTGCCGGCCGGTTGCCGGAGTAGAGTGGCCAGTGATCTTGAAAGTGGATAGGAGTGGGGGCGTGATGAAAACTGCTGTGCGTAAGGCGTCTTGGAGCGTGACCGTGATCGCGGCGGTGGCCGCGGCCCTCGCTTCCGCGGTGGTGCATGCCGCGGGGCCCGATCCCGTGGTCAACGACTGTGCGACCTACCCGGCCAAGTCCGTGACCCGCCCGGCGAATCTACTGCTGGCCTGCGGGGACGGCGGCCTCTGGGTCAAGAACATCACCTGGAGTTCCTGGGGCCCCGATACCGCCGAGGGCGACGGCACCGAGTACCGGCGAGTCTGCGTTCCCGATTGCGCCACCGGCGGCGTCTCGACCGGTCCGACCCACATCACGCTGCGGAACCTGGACGGCGGCCGCTTCAAGCAGGCCCTGATCTCCGATCTGACCGGTAAGCCGGAGACCTGGGCGCTGTGATCAGCGCTCGGCTCTGATCAGCGCTTGGCCAGGGCGGCGATCAGCCGCTTGACCGGGCTCTCGGCGTTGTAGGCGACGCCCAGCGCCAGCAGGGCCTCCGGATCGGCGGGCTCCCGCGCCAGCTCGTCACCGCGTGAGAATTCCACTGTGGCATCGCGCACCACCCGCACGACCGTGGTGGCGGCCTTCAGATAATCTTCCGCCGCAACGAGTTTCGCGCGCACCCCCTTGGCGAGATCGGAATCGGGATCGGCGGCGGCCGCGCGCAGGGCCTCGATCGAACCGAATTTGGTGATCAGCTGGGCGGCGGATTTATCGCCGATGCCCGCGACACCGGGCAGCCCGTCGGAGGCATCGCCGCGCAGGGTGGCCATATCGGCATAGGCGATGCCCGCGTTCGCCTCCGGCACACCGTATTTCGCGGAGACCTCGGCCGGGCCCCACAGCTCGGCCTTGGCCAGTCCGCGGCCGACGTAGAAGACCTGCACCCGCGGGGCGGGGGTATCGCGCACCAGCTGCAGCAGATCGCGGTCACCGCTGACGACGATCACGTCGGTCTCGCGTTCCACCGTGGCGAGGGTGCCGATCACGTCGTCGGCCTCGAGGCCCGCCGCACCCGCGGTGGCGATGCCGGCGGCCGCGAGCACCTCCATGATCATGTCCACCTGCGGGGTCAGCGTGTCCGGAACCTCTTCGGCCACAGGGCCGATCGCCCCCGCGGGCTCGGTGTCGGCGACCCGCTGCGCCTTGTACGACGGGATCAGATCGACCCGGAACGCCGGCCGCCAATCCAGGTCCAGGCAGACCACGAGGCGGCTGGGGGAGTGCTGTTTGACGAGCGCCGCGACCATATCGGTGAAGCCGCGCACGGCATTCACCGGTTGCCCGTCGGGTGCGGTGATCTTCTCCGGAATCGCGTAGAAGGCGCGGAACCAGAGGCTGGCACCGTCGAGCAGCAGCAGGGGACCGGTGGCGGGGGCGCTCATACGCCAGACGGTACCGCGCAGCCCCGACACGGGGGCGGGTGCCGTGCCGAGCTCGATGCGGATACGCCGTGCGGCCGCTAGGGTCGCGTCTCGGGTCACGGTGGGGTTCGTCAGTGAGAAGCCGGATGGAGAGTTATGGATCGGCGTAGATTTCTGCGGAACCTCGGGACGGCCGGGACGCTGTCACTCTTGCCTCCGAGTTTGCTGGAGGCCTGGGCGGATGCGGCCCCGGCGGGTGGACTGGACCGCATCGAGCATGTGGTCGTGCTGATGCAGGAGAACCGTTCCTTCGATCACTATTACGGCACGCTGGCCGGGGTGCGCGGGTATTCGGACCTCAATGCGCTGCAATTGCCGAGCGGCCGGTCGGTCTTCCATCAACCGCAGGGCGACGGCTATGTGCTGCCCTTCCGCACCGAGCTCGAGAACCTGGCGGGCTGTGATCACACGGCCGACACCGGGCACCGGGCCGCCGCCGACGGCCGCTGGGACGGCTGGATCGAGGCCAAGGGCACGGGGACCATGGCCGGGTACGGCCGTGGATCGCTGGAGTTCTATCACCAACTGGCGGCGGCGTTCACGCTGTGTGATCGCAACCACTGCTCGGTCAACGGCCCGACCGATCCGAACCGGCACTACCTGTTTTCCGGCGTCGTGAAGAACCCGTACGCCTTGGAGAATCTCGACTCGATGCTGCAGCAGACGCTGTATGCCACACCCGAACTCACACCGTGGATCGAGAGTCAGCCGATCGGGGTGGTGGTCGATGTGATCGCCGCGGCGCTGCAGGGCGCGGCGGGCGTACCCGCGCCGCTGCTGAAGGCGCTGGAACCCATTATCGGACTGTCGGTTCCGTCGGCGCTGTTCTCCTTCGCGGCACTGCAGGCTCCCGACGGCCGGGAGTTGCTGCAGGAGGCCATTACCGGATTGCGGCCCTCGACCTATGCCGAACGCCTGCAGCAGGCAGGTGTCGGCTGGCAGGTGTATCAGGAGTGGGACAACTACGGCGACAACTCGCTCGAGTATTACGCCACCTTCCGCGCGGCGGCCCGAAATGCGTTGAAGTACACCGACACCGGCAAGGGCGGACCCTTCCGGACGTTCTACGGGTACCACCAGCAGCTGCTGGGCGCACCACAGCTCGCGGACGCCATGGATGCGGCGCTGCGGCGGGGCATGGCCGAGCTGTCGGAGCAGGAGCGGGCACTGGTGGAGCGCGGACTGCTGCGCTCACCCGCCGGGACGGTGGCGAAGGCGTTCCGCGCCGACGTCGAATCCGGGCGACTGCCGAAGGTGTCGTGGATTGTGCTGCCCGAGGCGCAATCCGAGCATCCGGTGTGGGGGCCGCGCAACGGTCAGGCGGTGGTGCGCGATCTGCTCGCCGCGATCAGCGACCATCGCGCGGTGTGGGATCGGACCGTCGTGATCATCAATTACGACGAGAACGACGGCTATTTCGACCACATCCCCGCACCGACGCCGCCGCCCGGCACGGCTGATGAATACCTGTACGGATTGAATCTCGGTCTGGGCGCACGGGTTCCGCTGCTGGTGGTGTCACCGTGGAGTAAAGGGCAGGTTTGTTCGGAACTGTTCGATCACACCTCGGTGCTGAGGCTGCTGGAGCGGGTGACCGGGGTCGAGGAACCGAATATCAGTGCGTGGCGGCGTCAGATGAGCGGGGATCTGACCTCGGTGCTCGATTTCTCCACGGCGGCGGGCCCGGCGCTACCCGATGCGCAGTCCTCCGCTCCGCAGTCGAGTCATGGTGCACCGCAACCTGTTCCGGCTGTTCAGCAGCTGCCCGCACAGGACGGCGGCAGCATCGCACGGGTGCCGCTGCCGTACCGGCTCGGTGCACGGGCGGAGGCGCAATCGGGGGCGATCACCGTCACCATGGACAACGGTGGCACGGCGGCCACGCAGTTCGCGGTGTACCCGAATGCCTTCGTGGACAACTTCACTCCCGCTCGCTTCGACGTCGGCCCAGGCGCGAGTGTCGCGGGCGATTTCACCGCCCCGGGTGGACGATACGACTACACGGTCTACGGTGCGGACGGGTTCCAGCGGCGATTCGCGGGTGATCTCACCGCACCCGGCGCAGCGCTCGAGGTGACAGCGAAGGCAGCCGTGTCCGGCGCTCGCACAGTCGAATTCGCGTTCGCGAACACAGGTCCGCAGGCGGCGAAATTCACGGTCGTGTCGATTGCGTATCGGGCCGACGGCCCGTGGCACATCGACGTCCCGGCGGGGCAGGCGCGCAGCTGGACACTCGGATTCGAGGCCGCCGCCGAGGGCGCGGGCTGGTACGACCTGTCGGTCACCGCCGATATCGATGCCGGATTCCTGCGCCGCACACGCGGTTTCGCGGAGACCGGCGCGCACGGCCGCACGGCGGACGATGCCGCGCCGTTCGATCGGCTGCTCGCGGATCGGTCCATGTACGAGACGGGCCGCGATCTGGTGGTGACGTATGCGCTGGCGGGTCCGATTACCGGGCATCGGCTGGCCGTGTACGCCGAGGGTGCGGCGGCCCGGGAGGTACCGTCTACGCCGCCGCTGTACACGCTGGACCTGCCCTCCGGCAGCACCGGCGACCAGGTGGTCATGTCCATGGGCGGGCTGGTGCACGCCGCGGGAATTCAGTTCGCCGCCGGAACTGTCGCTGCTCCGGCCGCCGGAAACTACCTGCTGCATCACCTCGATGACGCGGGCCGCAGTCTGGCGTGGCCGGTCCGGTTCCGTGTGTTGTGAGTCTCGCGGCCGAACGTCTGATCCGGCTCACTCGAGTTGCGCGGCAAGCTCTTTGAGCTCACCTCGGGAGGTGACACCGAGTTTGGGATATGCCTTGTAGAGGTGATAGCCGACGGTGCGGTGGCTCAGGAACAACTGGGCGGCGATATCGCGGTTGGACAGACTCTGGGCGGCCAGGCGCACGATCTGCAGCTCCTGCGGGGTCAGTCCGGCCACGGCGCGGTCGCGCGGCCGCTCGCCGCCATCGGACACACCGGTGGCGGTGAGCTCGTTGCGAGCCCGCTGGGCCCAGGGCGCCATACCGAGGCGCTCGAAGATCGTCAGCGCCTCGGTGAGCTGGGTGCGGGCCGGCGCCTTCCGTCGTTCCCGGCGCAGCCATTCACCGAAAAGCAGTGCGGTCCGCGCATATTCGGCCGGGCGGGCATCGATGTCGTGGGTCGCCAGGGCCTCGGTGTACAACCGCTCGGCCGCCTCGTCGTCCAGCAGTGCGCGGCAGCGCAGGACGAGGGCGTCGGTCCACGGCTGGCGCACCGATTCGGCCCAGCGTTCGAAGCGGGCCAGCGGTGCGGCGGCACGGGCGGGCGCTCCCACCCGCACCGCCGCTTCGACCAGGTCCGGAATGGATCGGAGGGAACTGAACTGGTGGTTGAACGGCTCCCGGCTCAGGCGCTCGAAGCGCAGCAGCGCGGCCTCGGCGCGGCCCAGCCCGAGGTCGAGCATGCCGAGCGCCCAGTGCGCCCACGGTGCGCCGGGTGCGCCGAGTCCCGTGGAGTCCCCGTCCATTCCGGCGGCCGCGAAGTCCCGGCAGCTCTGCTCCTGTCCGCTCAGTGCATGCAGATAGGCGACCACACTGCTGAGCTGGCTGACCCAATGCTGCTGTCCGGTATCGCGAGACAGGTCCAGGGCCTCGGTCGCGGCGGGGAGCGCGACACTGAGGCGGCCGGCGAATCCGTCTATATCGGCCGCGAAGCCCAGCACGGTGGGCAGCCTGCCTGCCGCGCCGGTATTGCGGCATTTCGCGATCAGCGTGGTCGCCAGCATATGGGCCTCGCGATCCTGGCCGCGGGCCATCGCCACCGCACACAGCATGACCTGGACCTGATCCGAAACCTCGCCTCGGGCACGGATTTCCGCGAGGGTTCCGGTCAGCGTCAGCGGTGGCGCACCGGGCCCGGAATCCAGTATCCGGGCGACGAACGCCGCCACGGGGATGAGCGGATGCTCCTGCGGCAGGTTCAGATTCCGCAGGCGGCCCTGTGCCTCGACCAGTGCGGGTTCGCCCAGATGCCATCCGGTGTGCACGGCCTGCACCAGTTGTACCGCGGCCTGGCCGGGATCGGAATCGGCGATCAGATCCGCGCCCTCGAGCAGCAGCCGGTGCGCGGATGGGAAGTCCCGCTGCCAGAAGCTGGCCAGCGCCTGTACATGAAACAGTTTGGCGCGCACGGCATGATCTTCCGTCTGGATCGCCGCGTGATCGGCCAGTCGCCGGGCGCGCTCGAGATCGCCTGCCTCCAGCGCGGATTGGGCGGCCAGCGCCTCGCGGCGCGCCCGCAGCTCGGGCTGCACACTCAGCCGGGCGGACCGCTCGTAGGCCGCGGCCGCCGCCTGATATCCGCTGCGCTCGCGGGCGCGGGCCGCGGTGCGCTCGAGTAGTTCGGCGACTTCGGCATCGGGTCCGGCGGCCGCCGCGGCCAGTTGCCAGGCGCGCCGGTCGATGTGTTCGGGGGCGAGCAGCGCCTCGGCGAGGGCACGGTGCACCGCCAGCCGCCGTCCAAGCGGCGCGCGTGCGTAGACCGCCGCGCGAATCAGCGGGTGCCGGAAGGCGATTGCCGCATTGGCGCTATCCCCACTGCCGACCGGCCGGAGCAGGCCCGCGCGTTCGGCCGGAGCCAGATCGTCGATATCGAAGCCGAGCACCTTCGCCGCGTGCAGCACCACGGCGGGTTCGCCGGTCTCCTCCGCCGCGACGATCAGCAATAGGTCCTGGGTCGCCGTGGGCAGGCGGCTGACCTGGCCGTGGAAGGCCAGTCGCAGTCGATCGGTGAGCGGTAGCGCGTTCGCGTGCAGATCCGGGGACGGCTCGGCGGCCATCGCGATCGGCAACTCCCGCAGGGCGAGTGGGTTTCCGTGCGCCTCTGCCAGTAGCCGGTATCGCACGGCGGGGCCCAGGTCGCGGCCGTC
Organism: Nocardia sp. NPDC006630; assembly: GCF_040611495.1. NCBI lineage: Bacteria > Bacillati > Actinomycetota > Actinomycetes > Mycobacteriales > Nocardiaceae > Nocardia > Nocardia sp. NPDC006630. The sequence goes on along the minus strand of NZ_JBEXOK010000003.1, from coordinate 314,493 downwards.
GAGCAGTGCGGCCGCCGCCTCGGGCGACAGGCCGGTCAGGCGATGCTCGGGCAGGCCGTCCGCCGGGAACGTGCCCTCGCCGTCGCGGGCGGCGAAGATCATCACCACACCCTCGGCATACAGTCGGCGGGCGGCGAACAGCAGCGCATCACGCGAGGCGTGGTCGAGCCAGTGTGCGTCGTCGATCAGCACCGCCGCGCCGGATTCGCCCGCATAATCGGCGAGCAGCGAGAGCACCGCCAGTCCGATCAGCATGGGATCCCGGCCCGCCCCCGTGCCGAATCCCAGCGCCGTCTCCAGTGCGGCGCGCTGCGGTTCCGGCAGCCGCGCGAGGCCGCCCGCGTCCGGCTGCGATCGGGGCGTTCCCAGTGCCGGGCGCAAGAGCAATTGCAGTCCGGCAAAAGGCAATTCGGCCTCGACCTCGATGCCCGCGCCCCGCAGTACTCGCAGCGATCCCGCCGACGCGGCCGCGTGGTCGAGCAGTGCCGATTTGCCGATGCCGGGCTCCCCGCGCAGCACCAGCGCCGCGCTGCCGCCCTCACGAGCGCGCTCCAGCAGTGCGCCGATCGTGCCGACCTCAGATTCCCTGCCGCGCAGCTCCACCACGGCATCATGCACGACCGTGCCAGAGTTTCACACCCGTCAATCATGAGGGCCGCTGTGGCCCGGGCAGGGCACGCGGTTCGCCGCCCGATCCCTGGCACGACCTCGGTGCCTGGCCCTGACACGACTCGGCCCCGAGACCTCGGTCTCGGGGCGAAGTGTGCTGCCGTAGTTCAGCTTTACCGCCGTGACCGCGGCAGCAACTGCACCAGCGCCGCGGTGAGCAGGCAGAGCAGGGCCATCGGCACCAGGCTCGAGACGAAGGCCGGTCCCAGCTCCGCGGTACCGCCGAGCCGGTCGTAGAACACGATCCCGACCACGGCGATGCCCACCGCACCACCGACCTGCTGTGCCGTGGCCAGCACACCACCCGCGGAGGCGGCATGCTCGGGCGGTACGCCCGCCAGCACGATGCCCGGTACCGGCACCACCGCGAAACCCATTCCCGCACCGGCGAGTACGAGCCCCGGCAGCAGCCACCCCAGGGCCACGTGCCCGGCGCCGTGCTCGATCGCCAAGGCCAGCACCACGAATCCCGCTCCCTGCACGACCGCGCCGAGCGTGATCACCTGGCGCCCGAGCCGTGCGGCGAACTTCTCGGCCACCACCGAGGTGAGCATGTACGGCCCGCCGATCGACAAGAACAGCGCACCCGAGGCCAGCGGCGACATGCCCCGTCCCTGCTGCAGATACAGCGCCAGGAACAGGAAGAACGACCCCATCGTCATCTGGTATGCCAGCGAGAGCGTCACGCCCACGGTGAACGAACGATCCCGGAACAGGCGCGGATCCACCAGCGGTGCGGCGCCGCGCGCGGCCAATCGCTGCTGGTACCAGGTGAATACGCTCAGCAGTACCGCGGCGGCGGCCAGCGACAGCCAGGTCCACAGCGGCCAGCCCTGCGCACGTCCCTGGATCAGCGGCAGCACCAGTGCGACCAGAGCAGCCAGAATCAGGCCGACTCCGGAGGGATCGAGGCGAGTGCCCGCGCTGCCGCGTGATTCGGGGACCAGTCGCCGCAGCAGCACCAGGGCGAGCAGGGCCACCGGCACATTGATCCAGTAGATGGTCCGCCAGCCGAGTCCGAAGAGGTCGGCCTGGATCAGTGCACCACCGATCAACTGGCCGAACACCGCCGCCAATCCCATGGTCAGGCCATAGGCGGCGAAGGCGCGCGCCTGCCGGGCCCCCGTGAACACCACGCTGATGATGCCGAGCACCTGCGGCATGAGCAGTGCCATGCCCGCGCCCTGGACGACCCGCGCGGCAATCAGCTCACCGGTGCCGCCGGCCATGGCGCACACGATGGAGGCGAGAGCGAAGATCGCCATGCCGAGCCCGTACATGCGGGCCCGCCCGTACATATCGCCCAGCCGCCCGCCGGTGATCAGCCCGGCCGCGACCGCCAATCCGTATCCGGCGACCACCCACTGCATGGCGGCATTGCTCGCGTGCAGATCGGCCTGGGTCCCGGGAATGGAGACATTCACGATGAAGAAATCGAGCATGGCCATGAAGATTCCGGCCAGCAGAACGAGCAGGGTGCCCCACGAGGCCTGGCCGGGCGTCGCCGGCGCCGGTGCGGTGACCGGGCTCTGGAGAGTTGATGACGACATGACAGATGTCCTAAATCTTCGAAATCAAATGCTTGCAGGTCTTTTCGTGCGGGCGCCCCGCATGCGGGGGCGCCCGCGGTCACAGCGGAAGGAATCAGAGACCGGCCGGAACCTGGTCCAGGAAGCCGTGCACCTGGCTGATGCGGCCGTCCTCGGCCAGCACCGCCACATCGAATCCGATGATCAGCGGCTCGGCGCCGGGCCGCCCGAGGTGCCAGGTGAATCGGGCGATGTTGTGGTGGGCGTCGACCGGCCCGCCGGAGCTGAATTCCAGCCCGGCGAACTGACCCTGCACCGCGGCGATGGTTGCCGCCAGCCCGTCGTGGCCGCGCACCGACACCAGCGGATCGATGTACTCGGCGTCCTCGGTGAACACCTCGGCGACCAGTGCGGCCCGGGTGCTGGGATCGGTGGCGTTCCAGGTGCTCAGGTAGCGCTCGACCAGCTCGTTGATATCGCTCATGGCTTGTCTCCCTTGTGGTTTCGATGTGTCGAACTCGACGACCACAACGTTAGGAAGATCCGGCCGGGCGGGAATCTGTCGTACTTAGGTAGTGACTACCGAATCGAATGCCGCGGATGCGCCGGGTAACGTCGGGGGCATGAGCTCTCATGACGAGTCACGGTTCGCAGCGGACGTCTACGGGGTGCGACTGGAGCGGGCGGCCGAGTTGACCCGGGCCGCCCACCTCGACGCGCTGCTCATCACCCCCGGTCCGGATCTGCAGTATCTGATCGGGTCCCGGGCGCAGTCGTTCGAGCGGCTGACCTGCCTGGTGGTTCCGGCGTCCGGGGAGACGCCGTCGGTGGTGATTCCGAAGATGGAGTTGGCGGCACTGGCCGGTTCCGCGGCCGGCGAACTGGGTTTGCAGGTCATCGACTGGGTCGACGGCGTCGATCCGTACGCGCTGGTGAAGTCGGTGCTCAATGCCGGTGCGCGCACCGCGGTCGACGATGCCATGCCCGCCCTGCATCTACTGCCGATCGCCGACCGGCTGGGCCAGCTGCCGGTCTCGGCCACCCCGGTGCTGCGCGAACTGCGAATGCTCAAGGACCCCAGCGAAATCGACGCGCTGCGGCGTGCGGGCGCGGCCATCGACCGGGTGCACGCCCGCATGGGTGAATTCCTGCGCGCCGGCCGCACCGAGGCCGAGGTGGCCGCCGATATCACCGCCGCCATCATCGAGGAGGGCCACACCGACGCCGCCTTCGTGATCGTCGGCAGCGGCCCGCACGGCGCGGATCCGCACCACGAGGTCTCCGATCGGATCATCGAGGACGGGGATGTGGTGGTCATCGATATCGGCGGGCCCGTACAGCCCGGCTACTTCTCCGACTCCACCCGCACCTATGTGCTCGGTGAGCCCTCCGAGGAAGTGGCGGCGCAGTGCGCGGAGCTCGAGCGCGCACAGGCCGCCGCCGTCGCCGCCGTGCGTCCCGGGGTGACCGCGCAGTCCATCGACGCCGCCGCACGCGATGTGCTCACCGCCGCCGAGGTGGGCGAGTACTTCGTGCACCGCACCGGCCACGGCATCGGCCTGTCGGTGCACGAGGAGCCCTACATCGTCGCGGGCAATGATCTGGTCCTGGAGGCGGGCATGGCCTTCAGCATCGAGCCGGGCATCTACTTCTCCGGCGAGTGGGGCGCGCGCATCGAGGACATCGTGGTGGTGACCGCGGACGGGTGCGAGTCGATGAACAAGCGACCGCACGGACTCACGCGGCTGTAGGACAGCCGTGCCGAACGCCGGCCCGCACTGCCGAGAGCAGTGCGAGCCGGGTGTTCACTGCTCGGCGGTTGCCGCTTTGAGCACGCTGGCCGACAGCACGCGCTGCACGGTGATGGCGATGACCACGCGGGTCGGGTTCACACGGGGCTGCCGGTACCGGCCCGCATAGCGTTCGACGGCGTCGGCGACCGATTCCGGATCGTCCAGCACGGTGGCCGGGCCCTCGAGGGTGATCCACCGGCGGCCGTCGACCGAACTCACCGCCGCGTACCCGCCGCGCCGCACATTACGCACCTTGATCGACCCGCCGTCGCAGATGATCCGCGCGATCCCGGCTTCCGGATCCCAGGTGAATCCGACCGCTGCCACGTGCGGGGTGCCGTCCGCGCGCAAGGTCGCCAGCGTCGCCAGATGCCGCTCGGTGACGAATTCGGTGGCGGCGGGCGAGAGTTCGGGGCGCGTCGAAATGCTCGGCATGGCACGACGGTAGCAATCGGGACGCCGGGTCGGTGCGGCGCGTGCGGGTCGTGCGCCTTGGCGCGCCGAGCGCTCCGCCACGGATGGCAGACTGTTTGCCATGGGATTGGGATCGCGGGACGCCGATGCGGGCGTCGTCCTCTTGCTGGGTGGACGTAGTGAGATCGGGCTCGAAGTGGCGCGTCGGCTCGCGCCGGGCCGAGTGGTGGTGCTGGCGGCGCGGCGCAGTGGCGAGTTGGGGCCGCAGGAGTCGGAATTGCGGGCGGCGGGTGCGGACGCGGTGCATCGCGTGGAGTTCGACGCGGACGATTTCGCGAGTCACCAGGGGTTGCTGGAGAAGGTGATCGCCGAACACGGACCGCTCGGGGTGACGGTGCTGGCCTTCGGCGTACTGGGCGATCAGGCTCGCGCGGAACGGGATCCGGCGCATGCGGTGGCCGTGGTGCAGACCGACTATGTGGCACAGGTGAGCGTGCTGACCAGTCTCTCGCAGCTGTTGCGCGAACAGGGATCGGGTCAGATGGTGGTCTTCAGTTCCATTGCCGGTATGCGGGTGCGCCGCGCCAACTATGTCTACGGATCGGCCAAGGCCGGACTCGACGGTTTCACCAATGGCCTGCAGGATGCCTTGCACGGCACCGGAATTCACCTGCTGCTGATTCGCTCCGGCTTTGTCATCGGCCGGATGTCGGCGGGTATGGAACCGGCTCCGCTCTCCAGCACCCCGGATCAGGTCGCCGATGCGGTGGTGCGGGGACTGTACCGGCGGTCGCGGGTGGTCAATGTGCCGCGCACCATCAAACTGCTGTTCATCGCCATTCGCTTTGTGCCGCAATCGCTCTGGCGCCGGGCGCCGCGATGACCGAGGTGCCCGCGCTGACCTGGTCCGGTGACCCGATCGTGGTCGCCGGGATCGGCGCCGACGGCTGGGACGGGCTCGGCGGCGCGAGCAGGCGGGCCATCGCCGCCGCGCAGGTGCTGTTCGGATCGGAGCGGCAGCTGGCGCTGGTGCCCGCCGCGGAGAGCGCCGCCGAGCGGGTCGCCTGGCCCTCGCCGCTGGTGCCCGCACTGCCGGGATTGCTCGAAAGATATGCGGGCGTGCGGGTGTGCGTGCTCGCCAGCGGTGATCCGATGTTCTACGGCATCGGCGTGACCCTCGCCCGGCTGGTGGGCGCACCCGCGCTGCGCGTCCTGCCGCAGCCGTCCTCGGCGGCACTGGCGTGCGCCCGGCTGGGCTGGGGACTGGCGGACACACCCGTGGTCAGCGCGGTGGGCCGTCGCTTGGAAACAGTGCTGCCCGAATTGGCCGGCGGGCGGCGGATTCTCGTACTCAGCTCCGATGAGCACACCCCCGCTCAGCTGGCGGAAATGCTGGCGCGCAACGGCTTCGGCGAATCCACCATGACCGTGCTCGAGCAGCTCGGCGGCCCGGATGAACAGCTCGCCACCGCGATCGCCGCGATATGGGAACGGCCGCCCGGTGATCCGCTGAATATCGTCGCCGTGCAGTGCGTCGCGGATCCGGCCGCCCCGCGCCGCACCCGCCTGCCCGGCCTGCCCGATGCGGTCTACGGCGGTGACGGTCAGCTCACCAAATACGAGATCCGCACGCTCAGCGTGGCCGCACTGGCTCCCGCCCCCGGCGAATTGCTGTGGGATATCGGCGGCGGCTCGGGCACCATTGCCATCGAATGGTCCCGGACCCATCCGTCGTGCCGAGCCGTAACCTTCGAGCGAATCGAGAGCCGCCGCAAGCAGATCGGTGAGAATGCCGCCGCACTCGGCGTCCCGGGAATCGAGGTGCGCGGCGCGGCGCCCGAGGCATTCGCGGATCTGCCCGCTCCGAACGCCGTATTTCTCGGTGGTGGTCTCACTCAGGACGGCATGTTCGAAGCCTGCTGGACTCGTCTGCTGCCCGGCGGCCGATTGGTCGCGAATGCGGTGACCGCCGAATCCGAGGCGCGATTGACCGGGCTGGCCGCCGAATACGGCGGCACCCTGCGCCGATTTCAGGTCTACCGCGCCGAACCGCTGGGTGGATTCACCGCCTGGCGACCGCAACTCCCCGTGACACAGTGGTCGGCGGTCAAATCCGGGTAGTGCGTCGCCGGAGCGGGCTCGGTCTCGAAAAGATCGGCTACAGGCCGGGCAGCACGCCGAGCGTGAGAATCGCTCCGGCGAGCGCGCTGCTGGCGAGCGCGACAGCGGCGGTCTGACACTGGGCCTGGAGGTAACGGCGCTGGTGAGAGCTGTTCCATGTGGCGGCAGCGGGGCCGCTGTGCACGGTTCGGAACGGGCTCACAAGGCGTTGTTCGATCGAGGTCACTCACTCCCAGTACCCGGGAATCCGGATGCCAAACCGTCAGCGGCCGGGGATTTTCCGCGCGGTCCGGCGCCCTCGATGACATGTCCTGGAACAGCGGTGCGCGCACCCTGTTTCGAGGATCGATCTCCGGGAAAGTCCGCACTGTGGGCAGCCGATCGGATAGGGCTGCCTCGGAACGAATCTCGGATCGGAAGGGGACACTCGGTGTCCATAGCTTTACAGAATATCGATGGTACGACGCTGGAAAGCGTTGCGGTCGCATTGGGTTGGGACCCGGCGGAATTCGGGGTGGTGGAACAACCCGACGGCATGCCCGTCGAGGTGTTCAGGTTCGACTTGAATTTGGCGGCACTGCTTTTCAGCGGTGACCGACTGGTGGATGTCGTCTTTCACGACCAGCTCATCTCGCAGGACGGATCGGTCCGGCACACCGGTGACAATCAGACGGGCGAGGGCCCGGGGGACAATGAGGTGATCGTTTTCGACCTGGTGCGGATGGCGCCGGAGGTGACGATGGTCATCGTCGTCGTAACCTCGTACACCGGCCAGAGTTTCGCGAATATCGACAATGCGTACTGTCGTTTCGTCGATGCCGGATCCACCGCCGAGATCAATCGTTTCGTGCTGACCGGCGGCCCGCACACCGCCCTGGTGCTGGGCCGGCTCTACCGCACGCCCGTGTCCTGGGAATTCGATGCCATCGGCGTCGGCATCCCCGCGCGGCATGTCGCCGAGGCCGTCCCGCATCTGACGCCGTATCTGTCGTAGCCCGGGCCGGCCCGTGCGATGTGGTCGCACCCCGGCCCGCGGGCACGGTAGGTTTGATCGATCAACGTTCGCCCGCCGCTCCCTGCAGCGGCGCGGGTTCACGGACACAGTGGAGGTGTACCAGTGCCGGTCAATGACGATCCTGTGTCACGCATATTGACTGTGCGGCAACGGTCTCACGGCGCGAACGTGGTGCTCGCGGTCGAGGGCGAGGTCGACATGTCCTCGGCGCCGGTGCTGAATTCGGCGCTGGAGCAGGCACTGCGTGCGCATCCGCCGGTGCTGGTGGTGGATATGTCGAAGGTGGAATTCTTCGGTTCGGCGGGTATGAGTGTGCTGATCGCCGCGTCCGACGCCCAGCCGAACACGCTCCGGGTCGTCCCCTCCCATGCCGTGCGCCGGCCCATCGAGGTCGCCGCACTGGATCAGCTGCTCGCGCTCTTCGATACCGTCGAGGCGGCGCTGGCAGCCGGCGGCACTCCGCCGATCGGCTGAATTCCGTTACAGGACAATGCCTTCGCGGCTCAGGGCTGCCGGTAGACCAGTAGCGCCACATCATCATCGGGATTGCCCTCGTCGAGCAGGGAAGCGCACAGATATTCGACGGCGGCATCGGGAGTGAGCCGCACGGCCCTGGCGAGTGCGGCCGCCGCGCGCTCGATGCCGGTGTCGATGATCTCCTGCCGCCGTTCGACGAGCCCGTCCGTATAGAGCAGCAGCAGCGAGCCCGCCGCGATACCGGTCGTCGCCTCGGGCCGTTCGCGTCCGATGCGCACGGCCAGCGGCAGCGATTGCGCATCCCGCAGCTGACGGACGGTGCCGTCCGGTGCGGCCAGCAATGCGGGCACATGCCCCGCGCTGCTGTATCGAATCTGCTGGGAGGTCGGATCGATGACCGCGCAGAATACGGTGGCGCAGTAGGCCCCCGATTGGCGCTGGGCGAAGCGGTCCAGTGCCGCGAGCACTCCGCCCGGCCCGGTGTTCTCCAGCAGCAGCGCCCGCGCGGCACTGCGCAGTTGCCCCATGGCGGTGGCCGCGGGCAGTCCGTGGCCGACCACATCACCCACGACGACGCCGTAGCGCTGCCCAGGCAGCTCCACGACGTCGTACCAGTCGCCGCCGACCTCCAGGGTCGAACTGGCGGGTTCGTAGCGCACTGCGAAGCCCGCGGGCAGGTCCGCGGGTCCCAGAATCGCCCGCTGCAGGGCGAGGGCGACCTGACGCTGTTCGTCACCGGCCCGGGCCCGCCCGAGCGCGCGCTGCAGATGTGCCGTGAGCTGCACCATCAGTGCGCGATCGGCGACGGTGAACGGGCGGGGATGCCCGAATTCGAACCACAGCAGCGCCTGATCGGTGCCGTCGTAGAGCGGAGCGCCGACCGCGGTCACCGTGGTGGCGTCGGCGCCCGGGGGAGTGACCGTGCAGAGATTTCCGGCGCGGGCCAGTTCGGCGGCCTGCCGTGGTGGCAGTTCATCGCCCGCCGGGGGAGTCGCACCCGTCCCGCCGATCACCCGCGGCGCATCGGGATCCTCGAGCTGATCGAAGTGGACCAGCGTGACGCGTTCGGCCAGCCAGAACCCCCGCAGTTCGGCCAGACCGACCTTCACCACGGTGGCACTGTCGCCGAGCCCGGTGATCCGCCCGGCCAAGCGCGCGACGGCGGCATCACGTTCGGCGGTCAGGTACTGCGTGGTGACATCACGCAGCGTGCCGACCAGCAGCCGGGTACCGCTGCGGTGGTCCTGCAGCGAATCCAGCGAGACATCGACCCAGAGCCGGTGCCCGTCCCGATGCCGCAGCGGCAGGACGAAACGCCCGCGTCCTTCGGCTTCGATGACCGCGTGCGCGGCTTCGATCAGCGCGAACCCTTCAGGGTCGTGCTCGGCGTCCGGCCACCAGGGGTGCGGTCTGCGCCACGGCAATCGCGTGGCGTCGTAACCGAGCAGCTGGGTGAAGCCGTCATTGATCTCGAGGACCGTGAAATCGGTGTCGACGACCAGGAAGCCGTCCTGCATCGCATTGACAAGCGCTGTACGCCAAGCCGATTCGTGATTTCGCAAACGCGCCAAATGCAGATTCGAACGCACCCGGGCCAGCAGATCGGTCGAGGAGAACGGTTTGGTCAGATAGTCGTCGGCGCCGGCCGCCAATCCCTCGGCGGCGGCTTCCTCACCGGCGCGCGCGGACAGGAACACCACCGGGGTTCCCGCTGTGGCCGGATCGGCGCGCAGGGCACGCAGCAGCGCGAATCCATCGAGGCCGGGCATCATGACGTCCGCGAGCACAAGATCGGGGCGAAGACTCCGCGCCTGGCGCAGCGCCTCATTGCCGTCGGCCGCCAGTGTGACCGTGTAGGCCGGTTCGAGCAGCCCCGCCAGATATCTCCGGAGATCGGCATTGTCCTCGGCGATGAGCACCGTATCGCCGTCGGAAGGGTTGCGCGCCAAGGGATTGTCCGCGTTCCCGGTGGCGGGTCCGTGCCACTGCATGGCCTCGGTGACGTAATCGTCGACAATGCTGTTGGTGGGCGTCCACCGGGCGGGGGTTTCGGTGAAGCGCGCGGGGATGCGAACGGTGAAGGTACTGCCCTTGCCGATCTCGCTCACCACGTCGGCGTAGCCGTCGTGCAGCTGGGCCAATTCCTGAACCAGGGCCAGTCCGATGCCGGAGCCCTCGTGCGAGCGTCCCTGGGTGCCGCGCACCTGCCGGAATCGCTCGAAAATATGCGGGAGGTCGGCCGGCGGTATGCCCACGCCGGTGTCGCGCACCTCCAGCTCCACGACATTGTCCACAATCCGCAGACCGACGTGGATCTCACCCGCCAAGGTGAATTTCACCGCATTGGACAGCAGATTCAGCACGATCCGCTCCCACAGCGCCGGATCGATCAGCACGGCGCGATGATTGACCGGGCAGTCGAGAACGAACCCCAGTCCCGCCCGCTCCAGCGCCGGTGCGAAGGATTCCGCGATCCCGCGCGTGAGCGCGTCCACCTCCACCGCGACCGGTTCGCAGATGAGACGCCCGTCCTCGATCCGGCTGAAATCCAGCAGGGTGTCGACCATGCGCCGCAGGCGGCCCGCATTGCGCCGGATGATCTCCACCCGGTCGCGCTGCGGGGCCGGTAGCGGAAACCGTCCGTCGGTGAGCGCGTCCTGGGCGGGCCCGGTGATCAGGGCCAGCGGTGTCCGCAGTTCGTGGCTGACACCGGTGAAGAACTGGGTTTTCGCGCGATCCAGCTCCGCGAGCTCCGCGGTGCGGCGCACCTGCGCGGCCTGCGCCTCGGCATCGGCGATCGCGGTCGCCAGGTGACCGGCCGCGAGGTTCAGGAAGCCACGGTAGGCCTCGTCGAACAGCAGATCCGGGCTGACGCCGAACACCACCACGCCCCGGGGCCGCTCGAGCGCCGTGGCCGCGAGCGGCAGTGCCACCATGGTGTAGGAGACAGTGCCCTGTGCCGCAACGGCATCCGGTGTCTGCCGAATGCTCGTGTGCGGGATGCCGGTGGTGGCGGTCTGCCAGATCCAGCCGGTGTCCGTGCGCGCGGAGATCGTATCCGGCAGCGGTGTGGTGATCGAGGAGTCCGCGCCGAAGGCAGCGACGATATCGGCGCGTTCACCGTCGTCGCCGAGCAGGTAGATGGCGCCGAACGGCACGTCCTCGCGGTGCGCGTCGAGCACCGTCGCCGCCGCGAGGCAGGCCTCGCTCACATCGGCGATCTGCGCCGAACGGGCTTCGCCCAGCTCGCGCAAGGTTTGCAGCCGCCGCGTGCCGAGCACCTGCGCGGTGGTCTCGGTGACCACGGTCAGCACTCCGCCCACCCCGCCGCCCGCGAGGCGAATCGGGCTGTAGGCGAAGGTGAAATAGACCGATTCGTCGAAGCCGTGGCGATGCAGCGTCATCGGCAGGTCCTGGTGATATGTGGGTTCACCGTGGTCCATGACCTTGCCGATCATCTCGCCGACCACCGGCCACGCATCGGACCAGACCTCGGCGCAGGGTTGTCCGAGCGCGGGATGTTTGGCGCCGAGGATCGGGACGAAGGCGTCGTTGTAGATCATGGACAGCTCCGGACCCCACATGATCAGCATGGGGAACGGGCAGTTCATGCAGGCGCCGGCCATGGTGCGCAATTCCTGGCGCCAGTCCCCGGCCGGTCCCAGTGCGGTCGCCGACCAGTCGGTATCCATCAGCAATCGATTGAGCGGACTCTCGCCGTCGATCGCGAGCACTTCAGCGGGAAAGGCCGGACGCTCGCCGGAGGCGGAGTCGCCCACAAGACCAACCACCGCGATGTCCTCTCTCCTCGTTCATGACGGTCCGTTTCGTCCGGTCTGGTCGATACCGGGCCAACGCTATCAGTGCGGATCAGCGCTGATCGGGCGTCGGCGCCGGCCTGCGCTCTCCGTCGATCGCGGCCAGTGCGGCGGCAGCGATTTCGTTTGGCGGAGGGCCGATTTCGATCGTGATGATTCCTTCGCCGGGAGTGGGAACCTCGAGGGTGCCGAGCTGCGAGTCCAGCAGGCCGGGCGGCATGAAGTGGTCCGTGCGGGTGGTGAGACGGCGTTCGAGCCGGTCCCGGGAGCCGGACAGGTACAGGAACGTGAGGTCGGCTTCGGGGTGATCGATCATGCTGTGGCGCAGCATGTCCCGATACGAGTGTTTCAGCGCGGAGCAGGTGACGATGCCCGATCGTCCCGCGGCTGTTTCGCCCGACATCCACTGCGAGATGGCCGCCAGCCAGGGCCGCCGATCGTCGTCGGTAAGCGGTTGGCCCGCCGCCATTTTCGCGATATTGGCCGCCGGATGCAGGTCGTCGCCCTCCAGGAAGTCCCAGCCCAGAGCGGTCGCGAGCGTCTGGCCGAGGGTGGACTTGCCCGATCCGGAGACGCCCATCACGACCACGATCCGCGGCCGCACCCTGTCACCGATTGCCATGAACCCTCCTATTCCCGATGTCATGACAACAGTGGCGCATCTCTCCGGGAGCGTTTCATTCGGCCCTATCCGGCAATTGCAGGTAAGACCGGCCGGATAGAGCAGGCCGGTCAGCCTAGGAAGGGACATCGATATGAGTGCGACCGACAAGGCCAAGAACAAGATCGATGATGTTGCGGGCCAGGCCAAGGAGAAGTTCGGCCAGGCGACCGGCGACAAGGAAACTCAGCACGAAGGCAAGGCCGATCAGATCAAGTCGAACCTCAAGGATGCGGGCGAGAAGGTAAAGGACGCCTTCCGCGACTGATCACCGCGATAGATCGCGGTCTCGCGACTGCTGAAGACCTACGAATTGCAGTGGTCCCGCCCGGATTATCCGGGCGGGACCACTGGCATCAAATTCGTAAAATATCGGAAACTTCGAAAATTTGCTGCGGCCGCCGGTGTTGCCGGCGACGGTGCCTGTGTCAGGCCTGCGACGGGGTCGTAGCGGCTCCGTCGGGATACATCACCTGCTCCCACCAAAGTTCCAAGGGGCTCGGCTCGGGCCAGCTGACGTCGGCGCGAGTGCCGGTGTCAGCGACCTGTCCTCTTCCCTGGATCCCACGTGTGGTCTGCATCTCTCTACTCACTCTGGCCATCTCCTGCATTGTGCGCATGATGTTCGCGCCGGACAGTCGGGCAAGACGGGACTTCCCCTTTCTATCACTTCGAAACAGTTCCGGAGATTCCGAAGCTGTTGCGGTACGCCGTTTCGGCGTGTTCTCGCCGGGTATAGCGGCTGGTGGGAGCGCCGCACCCAGAGGTGGGTAATCCGAAGAACGGAGACGGGAAAATGAGAAGCTACGCCAACGATGACTTGCGATTCCGAGGTCGAAGTCGCTCTGCAATTTCAAGTGCAGTCACACTCTTGCTGTTCGTATGGCTGATCATCGGTGCTGTCGCCGCGGGACAGCGGCACTACTACGACAATGCGCCGTCGAACTGCGCGAGCACCGGCACCATCGCAGTGACCATCATCGCCGGCCCGCTGAACTATCTGGGCGTGAACCCGAAGGTCGACAGCTGCCATGTCGATGTGCCGCAGCCGAGCCAGTGAGGCATCGGTGAGAGGGCATAGCGCCCAACGTAGCTCGCTGAGCTAGACGATTGCGGGGAAGGGGGAGTACTCACCCCTTCCCCCTTTCAGCATATAGCGCAGAGGGGGGCTTGCGGCAAGACCCCGGTACTGCCGCAGAATCGCTGGCCGAAGCCAGAAGCTGCGATTACCGGGGAGCGATATGCGCGTGACGGACACCGACGTGATCATTGTGGGGGCGGGCCCCGCGGGCCTGATGCTGGCCGGTGAGTTGTGCCTGGCGGGCGTGCGGCCGGTGGTGCTGGAGCGGCATCCGCAGCCCCGGGACACCCCGAAGGCCAGTGGCATCGGCGGCCAGATCCTGGACCTGCTGCGCTACCGCGGCATCCTGGACCGGTTCGAAGCGGCCGGTAGCGATCCGCACCCGCCGCCCCGATTCCCATTCGGCGGTGTGCATGTGGACCTGCGGGGTCTGGTGGATTCGCCGATGCGGGCGGTGGCGATCGCCCAGGTGGATACCGAACGAGTGCTCGCCGAACGCGCCGGCGAACTGGGCGCCGAGATCCGCCGCGGGCACGAGGTGGCCGGGGTGAGCCAGGACGAGACCGCGGTGACCGTGGACGTGCGCGGTCCGGACGGGCGGTACCGGGTGACCGCTCGATACCTGGTGGGCTGTGACGGCGGCCGCAGCCGGATTCGCGATCTGGCGGGAATTCCGTTCCCCGGCACCACATATCCGGACGTCAACAGGGTCGGTCACGTCGCGGTGCCCGATGCGGTGACCGTCTTCGGCAACGGTGATATCGAGGCGCCCGGCCTGGGTCGGATCCGTGCCGGTTTCACCCGGACGGATCGCGGTGTGTTCGCGTACGCGGTCGGCCCGGACGGCATGTTCCTCTCGACCACCGAGGACGAGTCCGCCGAATATGACGACGATCAGCCGATGAGCCTGACCGAACTCAGCGACAGCGTGCACCGTGTGCTCGGTGCGGAGCTGCCGCTGGGTGCGCCGATTCGGTTGTCGCGCTTCACCTTCAAGGATCGGCAGGCGCAACGGTATCGCGACGGGCGGATACTGCTGGCCGGTGACGCGGCGCATCTGCTGCCCGCCACCGGCGTCGCACTCAACCTCGGCATGCTCGATTCGGTGAACCTGGCCTGGAAGCTGGCCGCCGACCTCGAGGGCTGGGCTCCGGGCGGGCTGCTGGACACCTATCACGACGAACGTCACTTCGCCGGCGGACGTGCCCTGCTGCAGACTCGGGCGCAGGTGGCGCTGCGGCGCGGCGATGACCCTGCCGCCGAAGCACTTCGGCAGGTCTTCCAGGAACTGCTCGTCGACGAACCGGCAGTGCGCCGGGTGGGCGCTCTGATCGCCGGTACCGATATCCGTTACCCACTGTCAGGTTCCGAGGGTCATGCCCTGGCCGGAGCTTTCGCCCCGGACCTTGTGCTGCAGACCGGGGACGGCGAAACCACTGTCGCGGAACTCATGCGGCCCGCCCGCCCGGTCTTCCTCGACCTTGCCGACCGGCCGGACCTGCGTGAGATCGCCCGGGATTGGCAGCACCGCGTCGACACGGTCTCTGCCACCACCGAGCACCGACCGGCCGATGCGCTGCTGATTCGCCCGGACGCCCACATCGCCTGGGCCGCAGCGAGTGACGAACCTGCCGATACCGCCGCGCCCGCACTGCGTGATGCGCTGTCCCGCTGGTTCGGAGCGCCGGTGCGGGCGGCGGTGCCGAACATCCCCTGATCAGGGTGTCGCGCACCGTATTTGCCCGCAGGCGCTCGCTGGTAGGTGACGGGGTCAGGCAGTGTGGCACCCGCCCTGCTGCGGTATGCCGGCCAGCCGATCGCTCAGATATGCGAAGACGGTGGGCAATTCGGCGATCGCGGCCGGTGCGTGCTGCGGCACATCGGTCCGGTGATACGTCACGGTCGCACCGGCCGCGCAGTATTTGTCGATCAGGGCGTCGACCGGCGCGATCGGCAGCGCATCATCGAGGGTGCTGTGCCAGGCGTACATGGGGACCGCCGGGATGCTCTGCCCGGGATTCTGCTCGGTGGCGGCGGCCGCGATGACCGGATTGCGCGCGAGATCGGCGGTCTCCGATACGTCGGTGATCTGCCGGAAAGCGTTGTCGGTCACGACCTGCTGGACGCATTGCTGTCCGGCCGCGGCGATCGCCGCGCGGGTCGATTCGTCGACCTGTGCGGGGATATTCGACTCCGGGCTCAGGCGGTCCAGCGCCGCGAGGGCGAACACGGGCAGTCCGACATTCTTGGTGCCGTTGTCCATGGCGATCCCGGCGGCCACGTCGGCGGGTATGCCCCCCGCGGCGAAGCCCGTGAAGTTGAGTTCGGGCGCGTAGCGCGGCTGTAGCTCCATCATGGAGACGGTCGCGAACGCACCGCCGGAGTAGCCGAAGGCGGCGAGAGGCGCGCCCGGTCCGAGCTGCGCCGGCGCGAAGGCCACGGCGGCGCGAATGCCGTCCAGCGCGCTGTGCGCCTCCTGTCCGCGGTCGATGAATCGTTCCTGCGGGCCCTCGTAATCCGAGATCACCACGGCCCAATTGTGTTGCAGCAGCAGGGCGGCGATGGGCGCTTCCTGATCCTGGGCATTATTGGTCCCCGCCTGCAGCCCGGCCCGCAGGACATAGGAGGACGCACACTGGATTCCGAGGCCGTCCTCGGCGATCTGATAGCTCACCAGCGGCCGGGGCCCGGCGCCGGTCCACGGGGCGTCCGGCACCAGCACGGTGGCGACACCCGTGGTGGGACGGCCTTCGGCATCGGTCGACTTGTACTGGACCTGCCACACCTTGATGGGCAGGGCGACGCCGAAGAGCGCCGATTCCCGGGACCGCAGAATCGCTCCGTTCGCATAGCCGCCCAGATCGGCGGGCGGCGTGTAGAACGGGTCCACGTCCGGTGTGGAGACCGATTCCGCCCCAGCGGGTTCCGCATGGACGGCGCCCCCGAGGGAGAGGGCCGCGACGACGACTGTCGCGGTGCACAGCCCCCGGAGGGCTGAACGATACGGCCCCCGGAGGGCTGAAAGATGCTGTGGCCGATAGATCTTGCGCATGATCAAACTCGTTCCCAGGAAGTGACGGCGTTGTCGTGGACGAGAGCGACGATGTCGCTCCAGAGTGCTTGCGGGAGTTCGTGTCCCATGCCCGGGAAGAGCGTGAGGGTGGAGCCCGCGATGGCCCGGTGCAGCGCCGTGGCGGCTGCCGGGCTGATCAGTCGATCGCCGTCACCGTGCATGATCGTTGCCGGAACAGTGATCTGCCGCAGCCGCGCCGTGTTGTCGGGCGAGGCGGTGATGGCATTCCTCTGCCGGGCGGCGCCGTCCGGGTCGTAGTCGCGGTCGTACATGAGTCCGCCGAGCACGCGGAGCCAGTCCAGATCGGCGGGATAGCCGGGTGATGCGCAGGGCGCCTCATTGCGGACGTACAGTTCGGCGGCCTCGGCGCGATTGCGGGCACGGGGCAGCGCCATGCGCTCCTCGACCAGATCGACGCCGGCGAAGTACTCGTAGTTGTTCGGCGTGGTATAGATCAGCGCGAGCGACCGGACCCGCTCGGGATGGTGAATCACCAACTCCTGAGCGATGATTCCGCCCATCGACTGCGCCATGATGTGCGCCGAAGCGATGCCCAGCGCACTGAGCAGACCCGCGGTATCGGCCGCCATATCGCCCAGCAGATAACCGCCCGCCGGGAATTTCTGGGACAGCCCGACATCGCGATTGTCGAACCGAATGACGTGGAATCCCGCACGCGCGAGCGCCTCGCACAGTTCGGCGCGCCAGCCGAGCAGGTGCGCGCCCAGCCCCTGAATGAGCAGGAGCGGTGGGGCTTCCGGATGCCCGAAAGTGTCATAACAGAGGCGAACTCCCTCGGGAGTGCTGACATACGGCATGTGGCTACCTTTCGACGGTGGAAGGTCAGCGGACCGAACGGATCCGCATGATGACGAGCCCGGCGACGAGCGCACAGGCCGCGCCGAAGCAGAAGAGGGCGATATAGCTGCCGAACAGGGTGAGCAGCGCACCGGCGATGACCGAGGACAGCACCTGGGGGAGTCCGGTCGCGACCGCGAGCAGGCCGAAGTCCCGGCCTTCGTTGTGCTTGTCCGGCAGCACAAGTGACATGACGGCGAGATCGACGGCGAAGTAGGTGCCGATGAACGCCCCGGACAGGAAGGCGTAGACCACCATCCCTGTCCAGGTCGGACTCAGGATCGGTACCAGCATCGATACCGCCAGTCCGGCCGCGCTGATCCCCACGAACAGTTTGCGCCGGTCGAGCCGATCGGCGAGCCAGCCGGTGAACATGGCCACGACCGACCAGGTCGCCACAGAGATCGTGGACAGCGTCGCGACCGCGACGGCCACATCACCGCCGGGAATATTGCCCGCGCCGATGTAGTCCTGCATCGAGTAGAACAGGTAGCCGCTGACGGTGAAGTAGGCCAGCGACAGACTCGCCCGGCTCAGGAAGGCGAGACGGAAATCGGTACTGCGGAATGCCGCGAAGAACGCGCGCACAACCTCTGATTGCCGCCGCGCGCGCCGGGCCGGTGCGATCGCGCCTTCCGACGACGCCTCCCGGGCGCCGAATACCAGTGCGGCACTGGCGATGACGAAGATGACGGCCAGGATCGCATAACCCCAGAGCTGGCTGACCCGGCTGGCCACATTCACCCCGAGCAGAATGCCGACCGGTGTGCCCAGCCCGATCACCGACGAGGCGAGGCCGCGTCGTGCCACCGGCACCCGGTCAGGCAGGATCGCCGCGAAGGCGCCCTGATAGAAGTTCGCCGTAAACCACAGGGCCACAACGGTAATCGTCAGCACGACGAGGTCGGTGGCGCTGCCGATGGCAATCAGCAGCACCGCCGACAGCACGGCCGTCACCGCGATCCAAGGTGACCGCCGGCCGAACGGTGACCGGGTACGGTCCGACACCGCTCCGCCGATCGGCAGCGCCACCATCGAGGCGATGGCGGCCAGTGCGGTGATCAAGGCCAGATTGCCCACCTTGGCGGCGGGGTCGAGGGCCTCGACCTGTGCGGGCAGCAGAATCTGCTGCACACCGTTGAAGGCGGCGTACATGGCTGTCGCCGCCGGGAACATGAAGGTCAGGAGCTGGCCGAGTCCTGCGGGGCGAGCGAGTTCGGTCGGAACCTCGGCGTCGAGCATGGTTGTCCCTTGATTCGTGAAGTGATGCGGGGCACATCCCGCGAAAGGTGATCCCCGTTACTAATTCGTATTAGTGGAAGGTAGACGCACAACCCGGCAAGCGCAATAGCCCCTGTCGGGCAACCTCTCGGCGTCTCGGTAGGGGCTGGGAAGGTGGCTGGCTCCGCTATCTGCGGAAGCGCACCAAAGCTATTGTCTGGCTAGTGAAATCGGCGTGGCGTAAATACGGCCGACCAGATCCCTGACCGGCGGCGAATTCTGGCATAAATCCCAGTACCGGGATGTGCACAGGGTGGGCTCCCCGGCGTGCCATGATCTTCCGATGTCTAGATTCGTCACCTTTTCGGCGATTGCTGCCGTAATGCTGTTCGGCGCCGCGTGCTCGCACGACACCGACAAAACCACCACCACGACCACCGCGGTGGCTCCGACCACTGTGCAGTCGACACCGCCGACCTCGACGACAGTGATTGCCCCGCAACCGCAAAGCCCGGTGGTTCAGCCCCAGCCGCCGCGCCCGCCCGCAACCACCGTCCCGGTCGCCCCGCACCCGGCGCCGACCACCGCACCGTGCGAGGGCACGATCTGCACCAACCCCAACCACGGCGCCGGCCCGGATCCCCAGGAGAACGGCGGCAATGTCATGCCCAACCCCAATGGTGACGGCTCGGTCGTCCCGTGCGAGGGCACGATCTGCACCAACCCGAATCACGGTGCCGGCACCGATCCGCAGGACAACGGCGGCAGCGTCATGCCCAACCCGAACGGCGACGGCTCCACGGTTCCGTGCGAAGGCACGATCTGCACGAACCCGAACAACGGCGCGGGTAACTGATTCACCGCCGTGAACCCGCACTGCGCGTCCGAGAACCGGGCTCGCAGTGCGGCTTTCAGAATCAGGCGACAACCTCGGCATTCGAGGCGAGCCACGCCGTGCGCAGCGCCCGGCGGCCGCTGGACCGTCTCGCTACCGGAGCTCGGCCCGAGTAGCCTCGCTGACAAGGTGATTGGAGTCGATCGGAATGCGGTTGGTGATCTTGGGGCCCAATGGTTCCGGCAAAGGCACGCAGGCGAAGATGCTGAAGCGGGAACTCGGGGTGCCGCACATCTCGACCGGCGAATTGTTCCGCGCCGCCATGCGGGACGGGACCCCGGTCGGTCTGCAGGCCGCGGCCATGGTGGCGGCCGGTGAGCTGGTGCCCGATGACCTGGTCCTGCGGATACTCGGCGAACGTCTGGCCGAATCCGATGCGGCCGGCGGCTATATCCTCGACGGCTATCCGCGTACCGGCGCGCAGGCGGCGGCGCTGGACGAACTGCTGGCCGGCGCCGACCGTGCCGTCGACTCCGTCATCGAGCTCGCCGTGCCCGATGCGGTGATCATCGAGCGCTGCGAAATCCGTTTCGCCGCCCAGCACCGCAGTGATGACGACCCCGCCGTGGTCCGCGAGCGATTGGCCCTGTACCGCAGCCACATTCCCGCGATCACCGGCCACTACGCCGACCGCGGCATCATGACCACGATCGACGGCATCGGAGACGCCACGGCGGTCCTGCACCGCATCCTCGCGGCGCTGCCCCGCTGATCCGGGTTTCGCTGCACCGCACGGCTGATCACCGTGCGCGCCGGTGATATCGCCCAGAATGCCGGGTCGCACGGCTGTGACATGTCCGGTGGAAATCGAGATCGGGGTGGGGACTCGGAGTGGGTCCTACTGTCGGGTAATGAGGCACAGCGTCGAAGTCATGGCAGCCGAGTACGTAGCGGATGCGCTGACTCACCGCGTCCTGGTCTGCTTCGAACGGCCGGACCGGCCACTGGTGCTGGAGTACGCCGCAACCCGTTCGGAGGCTTGGGAATTCGCGACTGCCGCGGCACAGGTCGGTTTGACGGTCCGGGTGGATCGCCGGGTTCGAAAAGAATTGCGGCAGTTGCCGTGTCGTCGCCTCTGGCACTGATGTGTCAGGCGGTCGGAGGCTCGGCCAGGGCCCCGATGAGGAGTCGTTTGAGGACCTTGCCCGTTTCGCCGCGGGGGAGGGCGGGCAGGAAGACGATATCGCGGGGGACGCTGAAGCGGCTGAGGCGATGGCGGATATAGGTGCGGACCATATCCGGATCCAGGCCTGAGCCTTCACGTTTGACGATGTAGGCCGCCAGGCGCTGGCCGAATTCGTGATCGGGAACACCGACCACGGCCACCTCGCTGATCTGCGGCAGATGGGCCAGGGCCTCCTCGACCGGGCGCGGGAAGACGTTCTCCCCGCCGGAGATGATCATCTCGTCATCCCGCCCGGCGATGAACAGGCGGCCGGTGATATCGAGATATCCGAGATCGCCGGTGTCGAGCAGTCCGCCGGCCTCCTCGGGCGGCGGGCAGTTCACATAACCGTCGAAGAGCATATGGTTGCCGACGTAGATCCGGCCGATCGCGCCGATCGCGACGGGTTTGCGCTCTCCGTCCAGCACCGCGACCCGGGTGCCGAGCGGCGGCCGCCCGGCCGTGGTCGGGGATACCCGCAGATCCTCCGGTGTGGCGATGGTGGCCCAGGAGACCTCGGTGGACCCGTAGGTGTTGTAGAGGATGTCACCGAAGGCGTCCAGGAAGCGCAGCACGGTCGTACCGGTCAGCGGCGCACCGCAACTCGCGACCACGCGCAGGCTCGAGGTGTCGTAGCGGGCGCGCACCGCGACGGGCAGATCGAGAATGCGCTGCACCATGGTCGGCACCACGATGAGGGAACTCACCCGGTGCTCGGCGATCAGCCGCAGGCAGTCCTCGGCGTCGAATCGTTCGGGCAGGACGACGGTGGCGCGCAGCGCGGTGCTCAATTGCAGCGCCGCCAGCCCCCAGGTGTGGAACAGCGGTGCGGGAATGAGCATGGTCTCGTTCATGCGCAGCGGGATTCGCGACAGCAGCGCGGCGATGGTGGCGAATCCCCGGGCATGCGGTCGCCGGGCGCCCTTCGGGGTGCCGCTGGTTCCGGAGGTGAGAACGATCAGCCGCCCCTTCCGGGCGGGTGCGCGGAACCTGTTGTGGCCCTGTGCTATCAGATCGTCCGTCGTGGTGTGCCCGTGCGCCGGTGAATCGGTCCGGTAGCGGTGGATATCGGCGTGCAGGTAGTCGACGAGCGGTTCGAGATCGCCGTCCACGAACAGTGTCGTGAGCCGGTGCCGCTGCACAATGTCCTCGATCCGCCGTGCCGACAGCCCGGCATTCAGCAGAATGACATCGACGCCGAGTTTGCCTGCGGCGACCATGGTTTCGATCATTCCGGCGTGATTGCGCGCGAGCAGGCCCACCGCGTCACCGGGTCCGAGTCCGAGGGTCGCCATCGCGCCCGCCAGTGCCCGGCTGCGTTCATGCATCTCCCGGAAGTTCCGGGACCCGTGACCATCGATCACGGCGATCCGGTCGGGTGCGTATGCGGCCGCCGCCGCATACCCGCCGGCCAGATTGAATCCCCATCTGGCCAGGCCGCCGATCTGTTTCACCGCGCGCACCGGCCGCAGCGGGCGCACCACACCGGTCGCCGCGATCTGCCCGGCCACCTGGGCGCGCCGCCGTAGCGGACGGTCCTCGCCATTGACCACGACCGAAGTCTGCGCACCGGAGATCAATTCGAGCAGCCGCGCGAATCCGGCCTCGGTCCACTCGATCACCTCGGCGTTCGACAGCGCCGCCACCGCGGGATGAATGCGGCCGACGCCGAAGAAGGAGATAGTGAGGCGGGTCAGTTCCTCCCGCCTGCGCAGCCGCACGCTCACCAGGGCGCCGGTCTCGGTGCACCGCAGTTGCATGCCGCCGTGCCGATCGGGGTGGAAGGTGGCCCTGCGGGTGTGCACCCCGGCGGTTATGGTGCCGATGCGGATCAACCAGGACAGCCCCGCACCGAGGGTGTCCACCTGCTCGCAGGCGCCCACACCCGCGAAGATTCTCGGATACAACTGCGGATCGATCAGCAGACCGCGGATCACTTCCGGTGCGACCGGCAAATCCACTGTCGTATCGAAGATTTCGGTAACCAATGTGCTTGCCGTTCTGACAACTGCCGATATGAAGATCGGGACCGTGGCGGCCGCGTGCTTCGGCACGACGGGATACGACATCGGATCCGAATCTGCACGCTAACAGCGCAATTCGGTGGCCAGGGCGAATCGCGGGCAAGTTTGTGGTGAATACCAGTGCCGATGCGGTTGAGCTGGTCGGTTCTCCAGAGACTTCCGATCGGGCTGCGGCGCGGCAATTTCCGGGCCTAGGTTCGCCCGCATGGTTCGCGTGACCGTATTGCTGCTCACCGCTGTGCTGTTCGGCATGAACGGATCCGCCGCGGCCGAACCGCCGCCCGGGACCGACATTCCGAGATCGGTGCGAGCCATGTCCGCCGGCCGTCCCGCCTCCGACGGTGCGCGGCTCGTCGTCGCGGCACCGGGACCGGGCCGGATCCTCGACCTGAGTGTGTACTCGGCCGCAATGGATCGCCTCATTTCGGTGGAAGTGCTGCCCGCTCCGGATGATTCACGTCCCGCACCCACCCTCTATCTGCTCAACGGTGTGGACGGCGGCACCGATACCGGGCGGTGGAGCGACGGCGGCAATTGGCTGACCAAGACCGATATCGAGGACTTCTTCGCCGACAAACAGGTCACCGTGGTGATCCCGATCGGCGGCGCGGGCAGTTTCTTCGCCGACTGGCGGGCCGACGATCCGGTCCTGGGCAGACAGCGCTGGAGCACCTTCCTCACTCAGGAACTGCCGCCCATCATGGACACCGCCTTCGGCGGCAGCGGCCGGAACGCACTGGCGGGCCCGTCCATGGCGAGCTCGGCGGTATTCCGATTGGCGCTGGCCGCACCGGGACGCTACCGCGCGATCGGCTCCTACAGCGGCTGCGTGCGCACCGGTGATGCGGCGGGCCAGCTCATGGTGGATGCCATTGTGGCGTCCCAGCGCGGAGATCCGCGCAATCTGTGGGGGCCGCCCGCCGATCCGGCCTGGTCCGCCAATGATCCGTATCTGCACGCGGCCGGGCTGCGCGGTACGGCGATCTACGTCTCCTCGGGCACCGGCGCGCCGGGTCCGCTCGATTCGCTGGCCGGTCCCGGTATCGACGGCAGTCCGGTGAAGCTGGCCGATCAGCTCGTCATCGGCGGCATTCTCGACGCCGTCACCGCGGTGTGCACCGGGCAGCTGCGGGATCGCCTCCGGGACTTGGACATTCCCGCGACCTTCGATCTGCGGCCGACCGGCACCCACTCCTGGGGTTACTGGCAGGAGGACTTGCACAATTCCTGGCCGATGTTCGCCGCCGCGCTCGGTCAGTGACCGGCGGCCTCGAGGAATACCGACTTCATCACGGCCACATAGCGATCCACCGATTCGTGCGCCACCGGCGTATCGGGATAGATCACGCTCAGCGATGTCCCCGCGGGCAGCCGGTTGATCCAGATGAGGACCTCCTCGCTGGCCGCGCGATTGGCGTACACGCCGCCGCGCAGCTCGTCGTAGAGCTCGCTACCGGCGAATTCGCGGGCGTCCACATACGAGATCATCGGCGTCACCCAGCCGGGCGGCACCGCGATCCCGGTGTGGTCGGCCGCGAGTTCCAGTACCCGATGGAACGATACGGAGGTCAGCCGCAGACCGCTGTCGTAGGCCCGCTGTGCACGGGTGACCGTGCGGGCGAACGCCGCGTTCGCGGCGACGGGGAACGCGACGGGGACCAGCGTCACGTACCACCCGACCGAGGCCATTTCCGCTACGGATCCGCGCGTGCTGATGGGGGTCATGCCGAAGTAGTAGTCACCGCCGGTGAGTTCACGCTCGGTGAGCGCGGCCACCGCAAAAATGCCTCCGGCGAATTCCGCGCCGCCCGCCTGGCAGGCCTGTTCGAAGCGCCGCGCCTCCTGCTCGTCGAACAGGGCGACGGTGCGGTGCGCGCTGCGGTTGTAGCCGTCCAGCCGTTTCCCGAGATCCAAAGGGAACGAGGGCAATTCGCCGTCATTGCCGCGCACGAGTTCCAGCCACTTCCGCACGCCGGGCGTCGCGGCCGTCAGCCGGTCCGAATGTTCCCGCTCGCGGGCGCAGTAGTCGAGGAACCTGGCCGGCTGTACCGGTAGTTCGATATCCGTACCGGTCTCGCGGGCGTACAGCTGCGCCAGATCGAAGCACGAGATGTATTGCGCGACACCGTCGGTATGCAGATGATCGACCGCCAGATACAGCGTTGTCGACCCGCTGTGCTCGATCGCCCCGAAGCTGAAGCAGTCCCATTGGAACGGGCCGGGAGTCGTCTTCTGAATGTGCTGGCGAATGGCCTCGGCATTGTCGATTTCGCCATTGTCCACCGGAACGAATTCGACGGCCTCCGCCGGAACCAGATGCCGCACCACAGCGCCGGAGGCCGAGATGTCGAACCAGGTCCGAAAGGTGTCGTGCCGCAGCAGGAAAGCATTGATCGCCCGTGTCATGGCCTCCCGGTCGAGGAGTTCGGGCACCTCGGCGGTCACCAGGCACAGTCCGGAGTACCGGAAGTCGGCTGCCGCATTGCGGTCCGCGGCGCGCAGATACTGCTCCTGCTGATGGGACGGCGGCGCGGGATGGACAGGGGCCTGCGCCGCCCGCGCAATCGATTCCGGTGCCGCGACCCAGCTCAGCAGCCGCCCCGGAGCAGGCTCCCACTCGTCGATCAAACCGAAACTCACCACGGTGCCACCCCTTTTCGCTCCGGCAGTGCGAGGGCCAGCGCTCCCAGGCACAGGGCCACCACCGCGATTGCCGCGAATACGGTGACGCTGCCGGCCAATGTGTGTACGCGGAAGAAGACCGCGCTGAGCACCGCGAGTCCCAGCCCGTTGCCGATCTGCTCGATGGTCGGCAGCAGTCCCGAGGCGGCGTCCATCTGCTGCTGATCCAGCCTCGACAGCATGAGCGGTGGCAGCTGGACGCCGAACAATCCGACGCCCAACCCGGACAGGAAGATCGGACCCACCGCCAAGGGGAGGGAAATGACGCCGGAGCACACGTGCAGATAACCGGCCCCGATCGCGACACACACGCCGTACGCGGTGATCCCGGCGGCGAGCGTTCGAACTCCCCACCGCCGCAGCAGTATCGGCGAAACGAGCGCACCCGCACCCGCACCCAGTGCGAACGGCGTCATCATCAGGCCGGTGCGCCACGGTGAGAACCGCAGCTCGTCCTGCAGCGTGATCGATACGGCGAAGACGAAAGCCGTGAACAGGCCGAAGAATACGGTGATCAGCACCGAGCCGATCGCGAAACCGCGATCGGCGAACAGATCGAATCGCAGCAGCGGATTGCCGCCCTGCCGGGCCTTCCCGCGCTGCTGGGCGAAGAACACCGCCGCCCACAGCAGCGCCGCCACGAGCATGACGACCGTGCCCGCGCGCCAGCCGTTCTGCTGGGCGTCGGCGAGCGCGGCGAGCAGCCCGAACAGCGCGACACTCGACAGCACCGCCCCGCCCGGATCGAGTCGGGTCCGCGTCGGCGGGCGGCCGAGTCGCAGATAGCGCAGTGCCAGCACGAATGCGAGTACGCCGAGGGGCAGATTGAGCAGGAACACCGAATGCCAGCCCAGCCCCCAGGGATTGAGGGTCAGCAGCGCCCCGCCCAGAATCGGCCCGAGCATCCCGGCGAATCCGGCGGTCGCGCCGTACAGCGCGAACACCTGCCCGTGCCGGTCGCGCGGGAAGGTGGCCGTCAGGATGGCGATGGTCTGTGCCGCCATGCCCGCGCCCGCAATGCCCTGCACCACCCGCGCGGCGACGAGTTCGCCTGCGCTGCCGGAGATTCCGCACCACACCGAGGCTGCGGTGAATGCCGCCACCGAGACCAGGAATACCACGCGCCGACCGGCCAGTTCACCGATGCGGGCCGCGGTCAGCAGTGTGCAGGCGAAGGCCAGCGAATACGCCGACACCACCAGTAATTGCGCCTGCCGGGACGCGCCCAGGTCCGCGGTCAGGCTCGGCAGCGCGGTGTTCACGATGGTCACGTCGATCATCTGCATGAAGACCGCGATCAGGCAGCCGCCGAAGGCGATCCACGCGCCCGCCGCACCATCCGCCCGTTCCTCCGGCGGGCGCGCGGCGGTCTCGGTCACAGCCGGGCCCCGATCGGCTCGCCGGCGGCGAGAATCAGTTCGGCCACCTTCGGCCCGGCCTGCTGCAGGCTGAACGACCGCCCCATCTGCAATGCCATCAGCTCGATGCCGAGCTGCTTGCCCACCCGGGCCCCGAATTCGACGGCCATGAGCGAATCGAGGCCGAGTTCGGGCACCGGAACGGTCAGATCGATCGACTCCGGCGCCACGCCCATCACCACCGCCAGCTGATCGGCGAGCATGCGCGCCACGGCCTGCCCGCGCTTGCCCTCCTCGAGGGCATGGAGTTCGGACTTCAATTGGGCCAGTGCCGAATTGTCCTGCACCGAGGACGCCACCAGCGCGGCCAGCCGTCCGGTCCGGGCCATCTGCGGGAAGGCGGCGGTGAGCTTGCCCCAATCGGTGGGAATGATCGCCGCCCGGGTCACCCCCAGTCGCAGCGACTGCTCCAGATACGCGGTGCCGTCCGCCATGTCGATCGGTGCGAAGCCGACCAGGTCGAGATATTTCGACACCTTGTCCTCGGCCGCCATGCCGCCGGTCGCCCCGGACATATGACCCCAGCCGATGCACATCGCCGGTATGCCCGCACGGGCCCACCGCTCGGCCAGCGCCTCCACCGCCACATTGGCCGCGCAGTAGTTGTACTGGCCGAAGATGCCGAACATGGAGCCGCCGGAGGAGTACAGCACGAACATGTCCAGTGCGATGCCCGCCTCGGTCACCGCCTGATGCAGGGCGCGTGCCCCGTAAACCTTCGGCCGGTACACCCGGGTCAACTGATCGAGGTCCATCGCCGCAATCCTGTTGTCCGACACCGCACCTGCCGTATGGAAGATGCCCCGCAGCGGATACTCGGCGGTGTGCGCCCGGGCGACGACCGCCGCGACCGCGTCGGTATCGGTGACGTCCGCCAATTCCTCGGCGACCCGCACCCCCAGTGCCCGCCAGGCCGCGATCTGCTGGCGGGCGGCCGCGGTGGCGGCGCCGCTGCGCCCGACCAGGACCAGCCGCTGCGCGCCCTTGCTGACCAGCCAGCGTCCGGTGGCCAGGCCGAATCCGCCGAAGCCGCCGGTAATGAGATACGTTGCCGCGGCGCCGATCTCGACCTCCGGCAGCAGTGGCCGCACCGGCGGGGCGGGCGAATCCATCCGCAGGGCCACGCGCGCCGACCGCGTGGATCGGATGACCTCGTCGAAAGCCTGTGCCACCTCGTGGGTTTCGAACAGCTCGTACGGCAGGGCCTGGTAGACGCCGGTCTCCATCTTGTCGTAGACCCGGCGCAGCAGCTCCGCCAGCTGCAGCGGGCGCACAGCGCACATGCGATCCAGATCGACGGAGAAGTAGCTCAGATTCTTGTCGAAATTGGCCAGTTCCAGCAGTCCGCCGGTGTAGATGTCGGCCTTGCCGATCTCGACTATGCGGCCGAATTCGGCCACGGCCTTGAAGTTCTGCCGCAGCATCTCACCGGGTGCGGTGCTGAGCACCACCTCGGCGCCCGCGCCGCCGGTGAGCGCGAGGACATCGTCGGCGAAGTTCAGTGAGCGCGAGGGGAGGGCATGATCCGCACCGAGGGCGAGGATATGGGCCCGCCGCTCATCGGTGCTCGCCGTGCCGATAATGCGCGCCCCCAGTGCCTTCGCGACCTGGATGGCGGCCGAGCCCACCCCGCCCGCCGCGCCGTGGATCAGCACCGTCTCGCCCTTCAGTAGCCGCGCCAGATCGTGCAGCGCGTACTCGGCGGTGCCGAATGACGTGGTACTGGTGCACAATTCGGGCTGCGCACCGAGCGGCAGCCGGATCGCAAGGCGCTCGTTCACGACCCGGAAGCGGCGCATCATGTCTTTGGCGGCGACAGCCACTTGATCCCCGACAACCAGTCCCGTGACTCCCGGGCCGACTCGCTCGACGGTGCCCACGCCCTCCATGCCCGGCTTGGTGCCGAAAAATGTTGCGGCCAGCTCCCTTTCCCCGAGGATGCCCATCACCTTGAGCGGATCCTTGTAGTTGAGCCCGATCACCCGCATGCGCACCTCGACCTCGCCGGGCCCCGGATCCGGGCGCGGACGGCCGCGCCAGGCCAGTGCCGACAACAGCCGCGACCTCGGCACCTCCAGCCCGAACGCAGCCTCCGGATCATTCAGTGGCGCAGCGGTATCCAGGGCGTCGACGCGCTGCTGCAATGGGCGAGTCACGACGGGAGCCCAGCGTTTTCCGGCGCGCAGGATCACCTCGTCGGAGTCGTCGAGTGTGAACGCGCCCGGAACCGACAGCTCGGTAATCAAATCGATGAGCGGAATGCCGGGCTCGGTATCGATCAGCCGCCAGCGCAGCCGCAGCTGCTCGTTGAGCAGAACCCGGCGCGCCCCGGCGAGCGCGGCATGTGCCGAATTCGGCGGCACCGGGCCGGCGGGCAGTGCGAACGCGCTCTCGGTGACCAGGGTGGCGTAGCACGGGCCTTCCCCGGCGGACAGCGCCTCGCCGGTGTCGTGCGTGGCGGCGAATTCCTCGACGGTGACGGCGATTCGCTTGAGTGTCCAGAGCGCCGCGACATCGTCGGGCACCGCGCCTGCCACCACGGCGACGTGCACCTGCCGCACCCCGGGTTCCGCGGCAGCGGCTGTCAATTGCGCGGTGAGGTCGGCTTCGAGGGTCTCGTCCTCGGGTTCGGCGGGCAGATATCGGGAGTGCAGCAGCACCGAGGCCAGCCGTTCGGCGCGCGGCGGCCGTCCCAGGCCCACCACGATGGTGCAGGTCGTCTCGGCGGTGCGCAGGGCACTCGGATCGATCCGGTCGCGCTGCTCCATGGTGTCGGCGTAGAAGAAGTCGACCATCCGGTGCAGCGGGCCGGCCCCGGGGCTGAGCGCACCGATGCGGACGCCGACCAGTTGCAGGCACAGGTTCCGGTCGGCATCCAGCAGATCCACGTGGGCGCGCAGCGCGGACGACGGGTCGCGGCGGGTGACCACGGTGACCTGTTCCGGCAGTGGGCCGTACAGCCGGACCTCGTCCACGCCGACCGGCACCATGGCCCCCTCGCCGAGACTCGCATCGGCGAACAGCAGCGCCACGGTCTGCATGGCCGCATCGACCACCGCCGGGTGTACGAGATGTCCCGAGCCGGCGGCGATCGCGCCGTCGACGGTGGCCACCACCGCATCGGCGCTGGCCCGCACGGAGGTCACCCGCCGGAACGCCGGGCCGTACTGCAGGCCGCGGGCTGCCAGTGCGGCATAGAACAGCTCTGGATCGAGCTCCACCTCGGAATCGATATGGGGTGGTTCGATTTTCGATGATTCGTAGCTCCCGGTGAGCAGGCGCCCGGTCGCGTTCACGGTCCACACCGAACCGGTCGCAGTGCGGGATCGAATCAGGAATCGGCCGCTGGAATCCTCGATGCTGGTCTCCAGCAGCGGCACATCCGGTCCGGCCATGATCAGCGGTGCGACGAAGCGAACATTGTCCAAGGCGACCCGGGTGCCGCCCAGCCTGCTCGCGGCCGCACTGAGCGCCGCATCCACATATGCTGCGCCGGGCAAGATCCGGGTACCCGCGACCACATGGTCGGCGACCCACGGCAGATTCTCCGATCCGATCTGCAGCAGCCAGCCGGGCCTGCCCTCCAGATCCGGATCGCCGAGCATGACGTGACCGCCGGGGGTGCCCATCCGCATTTGCTCGAAAAGCGGTAGCGCGGAATGTAATCGGGTGCGCTGCCACGGATAGCGGGGGAGTGGAATATGCGGCGTGGGCGGCCGATCCTGGGGGAACAGGACCGTGGTGTCGAGGACACCGGCACCGTAGAGACCGATCAGGGTCTGCCGCAGACTCACCGAATCCGGTTGCTTGCGATCGAGAGTCGCCACGGTGACTCCGGTATCGCCGGCGCCGAGCAGCAGTTCCCGGATATTGCCCGACAGCACCGGATGCGGGCCGACCTCCAGGAACACCTGACTGCCGGCGGCGATGAGGGCGCTGATCGCGGCCGAAAACCGCACCGGCTGGCGCACATTGGCGCACCAGTACTCGGCGTCCCAGCTCGCGCCGGTCACCATTTCGCCGGTCACGGTCGAGTAGAGCGGCAATACCGGACGGCGGACTGTCAGCTGCGCCAGGGCGGTGCGCAGTTCCTCGAGGATCGGGTCCATCAATCGGCTGTGATAGGGCACCTCCACGCGCAGGCGGCGGGCGAAAATGCCGTCGTCGGTGAGTTGTTCGGCAATCTCGTCGAGCCGGTCCACGTCACCGGAGAGGGTGAGCGATCCGGCACTGTTGATTGCCGCGATATCCACGCGCGGATCGTCGTCGGCAAATGCGTGCGCCTGTTCCGCCGTGAGCCCGACCGCGAGCATGCCGCCGGATCCGGCCGTGGTGGCCTGCAATCTGGCACGGTGGTACGCGACCGTCACGGCGTCCTCGAGCGAAAGTAGGCCCGCCACATAGGCCGCCGACACCTCGCCGACACTGTGCCCCGCAATGGCGGCGGGCGCGATGCCGAACTCCGCCAGTGCGGCCACCAGCGCCACC
The DNA here is from genome assembly GCF_040611495.1 of Nocardia sp. NPDC006630. Lineage (NCBI taxonomy): Bacteria > Bacillati > Actinomycetota > Actinomycetes > Mycobacteriales > Nocardiaceae > Nocardia > Nocardia sp. NPDC006630. The sequence continues at coordinate 283,091 of NZ_JBEXOK010000003.1, read as the reverse complement.
TGGACGAGGAAGTTGGCGGGCTGCGCGACTTCGGTTGCGCCCATTCGCGACTGTGTCTCCGGCCGCATCAGCTCCTCGATGATCGACCAGCCGGACACCGCCCGGAACGCCGTATCGACCTGTCGCGCCGTGGCCGCGAATACGCCTTCGGCGCACAGGAGTTCGCGTGCCATGCCCCACCACTGCGGACCCATCCCGGAGAAGACGAACACCGGCTCGGCGACGCGATGCGCGACGGTGCGCACCGCGTCCCGGCCGTCACCCGCGCCGTAGCGGCGCAGATCCCGCACCAGGTCGTCCCCGACGAGCACCCCGGTGCGGAAGGGATGATGCGCCATCCGCGTCCACGCCGCCTCCGCGAGGTGACCGGGATCGGCGCCGCCGGCCAGCAGATCGGCGAAGCGGCCCGCCAGCTCGCGCACCGCCGCCGGGCTGCGGCCGGAGATCGGCAGCACCCCGAAGTGCCGGGGGGCGATCGGAGTTGTGGACGCCTCGGCCGGGAACTCCTGCATGATCACGTGCGCATTGGTGCCGCCGTAGCCGAATCCGTTGACAGCGACCGTCATTCGCTCGACGTCCGGGCCGACCCGCTCGGGGTCGAGCTGGACGTGCAGATTCAGATACGCGAAGGGGATATCCGGATGGGCGGTCTCGAACCAGCCCTGTGGCGGTATGGTCCGATGCCGCAGCGCGAGCGCGGATTTGATGATGCTCGCGACACCGGAGGCGGCCTCGGTATGGCCGAGTGTGGCCTTGAGCGAACCGACGCCGAGCGTGCTGGTCCGGCCTGGCGCCACACCGTAGACGCTGCCCAGCGCCCGCAGCTCGATCGGGTCGCCGACCGGTGTCCCGGTGCCGTGCGCTTCCACGTAGGTGATGTCCTCCGGCGCCAATCCCGCACGGGCGCAGACGGTTCGGGCCAGCGCCTCCTGCGAGGTGGCATTGGGCACCGTAATGGCGGTGGTGCGCCCGTCCTGGTTGGTGCCGGTCGCCTTGATCACCGCGTAGATGCGATCGTCGTCGCGCACCGCATCGCTCAGCCGCTTGAGCACGACCATGCCGCCGCCCTCGCCGCGCCCGTACCCGTCACCGGCGGCATCGAAGGATTTGCAGCGGCCGTCCGCGGCCAGGAATCCGCCCTTGCACATCATGACGAATGTTTCCGGCTGGAGCATGACGTTCACCCCGCCCGCCAGCGCGACCGTGCAATCACCGCGTTCGAGGGACTGACACGCCAGATCCACGGCGACCAGTGAGGACGAGCACGCCGTATCCACTGTGAGCGCAGGGCCGGTCAGATTGAGTGCGTACGCGATTCGATTCGACAGCATGGTGTAGGACGCGCTCGCGGCCGTATGCATATCGACATGCGGCAGCGCGGGCCCGACCACACCGACCACCGACTGGTCCACCACGAACCCGCCGACGTACACCCCGACCGCCGCGCCCGAGGCGCGCCCGGCCACACCCGCATCGTCGAGCGCCTCCCAGGTGACCTCCAGCAGTAATCGCTGCTGCGGATCGAGTCCGATCGCCTCACGCCGGGAGATGCCGAAGAAATCGGGATCGAACTCCCACGGATCATTGGTCAGGAACGCCCCGCGCTTGGTGTAACTGCGCGCCGGCGTGCGCCGGTCCGGGTCGTACCAGCGGCGGTAATCCCACCGGCTTGCCGGAATATCGACGACCGCGTCCCGCTTGTCGATGACGAATTCCCAGAAACTTTCCGGTGAATCGATTCCGCCGGCATAACGGCAGCCGATACCGACGACGGCGATATCCGACATACGTTTCCTCCAGAATGTGTGACACCGCCGTTCACCCGAGGGGACAGCGGAAGAATCGCCCAGCTGTGCACGGTTTCGCTCATCCGATGCGCCGGTGCAGGGTTGTGGGCCGATAGTACGTGCGCTGCCAGGGATTTCGACCGCCGGAATTCGAACGTTGATCCAGGGCACAAACCTTGGCGACCGCGACTGTGAGCGGCCACGAATCGCCTGCCGCGGAATTCATCCCGCCGTGATCGGCCGTAGCATCGGCACGCGATTCGAACGACGCTGGGAGTGGCCATTGTTCATCGGTTTCGCACGCTGGGGAGAATTCGTGGTCCGGCGGCGTTTTCTGGTGCTCGGCGTCATGGTCGCCGGGTTGCTCGCGCTCGGCGGGTACGGCCTCGGATTACCGGACCACCTGAGCTCGGGCGGCTGGGATGATCCGGGGTCGGAATCGGTGCGTGCGATGAGCCTGCGGGAGCAGGCCTTCGGGCGTGATCACACCGGCGATGTGATTCTGCTGTTCCACGCCCCGGCCGGTAGGACGGTTGATGATCCGGAATTCTCGCGGACGGTCACGGGCTATCTGAACAGCCTGCCGCAGCGCCATCCCGACGAGATCGCCAAGATCAATGGTGCCTACTGGCCCACCGAAACCGGTGTGGCGCAACGGTCTATCTTCGGCACGGCCGACCGGGATGCCGCCTTCGCCTCCGTCGCGATCGCGGGCGACGATGACACCACGCTCATTCGCAATTTCCACAGGGTGACCGACGCCTTCCGGCTGCCGGGGGTCGATATGGAGGTGGCCGGCGGGCAGGCCGTCGGTGCGGCACTGACGGACACCATGACCGAGGACCAGCGGCGGATGGAATTGCTCGCCATCCCGGCGGTGGCGGTGCTGCTGTTCTTCCTTTTCGGCGGGGTCGTGGCGGCGGCACTACCGTTGTTCGCGGGTGGCCTGACCGTACTCGCGGCCTGGGGCGTGCTGCGTGTATTCACCTCGGCTGTTGCGGTGAATTCCTTTGCTTCCCCAGTGGTTTCGATGATCGGCCTGGGACTCGCGGTGGACTACGGATTGTTCATCGTGAGTCGCTTCCGCGAGGAGCTGGCGGCAGGATACGAGGTGCGGGACGCGGTACGGCGTTCGGTGTCGACCGCCGGGCGCACCGTGGTGTTCTCGGCCGTCATCGTCATTGTCGCCAGCAGCAGTGTCCTGCTGTTTCCGCAGAACTTCCTGCGCTCGTTCGCCTACGGCGCGATGGTGACCGTCGCCCTGGCCGCGCTCACCGCGGTGACCGTGCTGCCGGCGCTGCTGAGTGTCCTCGGCCGCCGAGTGGACCTGCTCGGGGTGCGCTGGTTCCGGGCGGCGGGGCCGCGCTCCGGGGTGTTCTGGCATCGCATCATCGGACTGGTCGTGAAACATCCACTCGCCGTAATGATTCCGGTGTGCGCGGTATTGCTGCTGCTGATCGCGCCGGTGGCCGATATCAGGTTCGGCGGTGTCAGTGAACTGTTCCTGCCGCCGCAGCATCCCACCCGGGTCGCCCAGCAGCATTTCGACGAACTGTTCCCGCTGCGGCGTATCGATCCGGTGCAGTTGATCATTCGCACCGGCGATCCACGTGCTGCCGGAACGGTGTGGGAGCAGGCGAATCACACACCCGGCCTGGCAGCTCACTTCGGCGTGCCCCGGCGCAGCGGCACCCAGCCGGATGTTTTCACCACCGACGCGCCGCTGCTCGATCCGCACAATGCGTCGGCCACGATCGAGAGCTTGCGCTCTATCGCCGCGCCGCCAGGTACGACGGTGCTGGTCGGGGGGTCACCGGCCGTTCAGCACGACAGTCTCCGGACTCTGACCGACCGCATGCCGTGGATGCTCCTGCTGGTGCTGTCGGCAACCACCGTGCTCATGTTCCTGGCCTTCGGATCGCTGGTGCTGCCGCTCAAGGCGGCGGTGCTCAATCTGCTGGGTCTCGGTGCGACACTGGGGATTCTGACGTGGATCTTCGTCGACGGGCACGGCGCGCAGGCGCTGGGTTTCACACCGCAGCCGATCATGTCGCTGATCCTGGTGGTGGTCGTCGCTGTAATCTACGGCCTGTCAACCGATTACGAGGTCTTCCTGCTCTCGCGCATCGCCGAGGCGCGGGCGGAGGGGGCGTCCACCGCCGAGTCCGTACGCATCGGCACCGTGCGCACCGGCCGGATCATCACCGCGGCCGCGGCGATCCTGCTGGTTGTGGTCGGCGCGTTCGCCTTCTCCGATCTGCTGATGATGCAGTACATCGCCTACGGCATGATCGCCGCGCTGTTCCTGGACGCGACCGTGCTGCGGATTCTGCTGGTGCCGGCGGCTATGACGCTGCTCGGTGAGCTGTGCTGGTGGGCGCCGAAGTGGCTGCGGCGCGGTTCCGAAAGCGATAGTAAAAGCTGAGTGGTTCTTGCCATCCGCCGCTGGCGGATAGGGCCGGAGTGGTGCATTCACCCCATTTTGCCCAGGCCATCACCATGATTCGCGGTCGATCGGCGCTGAGATCGAAAGGGAGTAGAAGGTGAGCTGATCTTCACTTTAGAGTTCGAACTCCACCGTGAACGTGCGGTAGATCACCTCGGAAGGGAGTCGACGATGACAACCGACGAAGCGCTTCGAGCGGGCCTGACGGTTTCCGGTAAGCCGATGTCCGGCCCGCTGCAAGACGTCGGGACCGTATCTCAGCAGCTGGTAGGACATTTCATCGACAATGTGATCCCCTGCGGCACCCTGCCCGGTGATGTCATCTCCGGTGACGTCACCAGTGTCACCCGGGTCTGTCTGGAATTGGCCGTGAGCATGCTCGATGGTCAGGACATTCCGGCGAAGGCCGGACGGCTGTCGGAGGCCGCGGCCGGATGGTCGCGTGAGGGGGTGCCGATCGAGACGATCCTGCACTCCATTCACGAGGGCTTCAAATTCGGCATGGACCTCATCGCCACGGGCGCGACGGCCCAGGATTACACCAACCTGATGGACGGCGCCAAGCTCGTGGTGGAGCTGCTCGACACCATCAGCGCGACGGTGGCCCGCGCCTACGTGCGCGAACACAAGGCGGTCGTCAGCGAGCACCACAGCGCCGTGCACACCCTCACGTCCGCGCTGCTCGGCGGGCACCCCACCTCGACGATGGCCCGCGAATGCGGTATAGACATCGCCGCCGAGTATTGCGTACTGGCACTGGACATTCCGGAACACCCGGATGAGCGCCACCCCATGCTCGACGGCAAGGTAGTCGCCCGCCGCAAACTGCGCCGCCTGCAAGCCGAACTGGCCACCCGCTGCGGCGAGACCGCACTCGCGCTCCTGAGCGTGGACGGCGGCACAATCCTCATTCCCACAACATCACCGACCGCGGACCGACTGGACGAACTCCTCGCCCACCTCTCGGCCGCAGCGCGAATCCCCGTAACCGCCGCAGTAGTAGTCGCACCCCCGGTCGATGTCCCCTCAGCCGCCGACCGTGCACACGAACTACTGGATATGGTCCAACGCCTGGAATGCTAGCCGGCCTGTACCGATTCGCCGATATGGCCCTGGAATACCAACTAACCCGCCCCGGCCCAGGCCGAGAATCCCTAGGCGCCCTCCTGGACCCCCTGGACGCCCACCCCGAACTCCTACACACCCTCCGCTGCCACATAAGCACCAACCTCAACCGCCAGCGCACCGCCCGCCAAATGCACATCCACACAAACACAGTCGACTACCGAATAAAACGCATCTGCCAACTAACAGGTTTCGACCCCACCGCCACCTCCGGCCTCTGGCAACTCCGCGCAGCCCTGATAGCCCGAACTTTCGGCGACCACACCCACACCCACCGAACCGCCTAACCCAACCGCATCGTCTTTGTCTTTGTATTTGTTCTCGAGAACGGCACCACAGCCGGTCGACCGAGCTGGTACCGCAGATAGTTCTCCCAACCGCGGAAGGTAGGCCGGGTACGGCTCCCCACGTGCCCAGCACGGCCATCTCGGGCCTTGCCCGCACCCTCCTGCAGACCAACCCTGTCCGGGAGGCAAGCAACCCAGGTGCACCGACCGTTTCGGCATAGAAACCGTTGGCTTTGGGAGGATTCGAGGCCGAGGCAGGCCGGTGCACCTGGGTTGCTTGCGCCGAGAGGCGGTGGTGGGTTTCTGGGTGCGGGCAGGGCCCGAGATGGCCGTGCTGGTGGCGTCGGGTGGGGTACCCGGTTGACCTTCCGGGCCAAGGAGATACCTGCGGTACCGGCGGGGTCGACCGGCTGTGGTCCGGTCTCAAAGACACAACACGAAAAGACAAGAGCGAAAAGACTAAGGACGCCTGGAAACAAGGGATCGAAGAACAAGAACCCGGAAGGCCACCTCGGGCAACAGCCTGCCGCAGGAGCGAGATCAGGCGGGCAGGGCAGGGCAGGGGCAGGGGCAGGGAAGAATCGCGGTCTGGCGTGGTGGTGTGGTCCGGTGGGCGAGCAGATTCGGTGGTGGCCCTCGGAGATGTTGCCGCCCTGCAAGTCCGCGCCCGGGGCGGGGAAACCTGTTGTCGCGGTGGAGTTGTCATTGCTCGGCGAGCGAACCGGCCCGAAAGCCGATGCGACAACGACCTCTAGCACCGACAGGATCAACCTGTCGGTGACACCAGGGGCGGGAAATCTATTGTCGCGGTGGGGGTGTGATGGCCCGGCCGACCACCCGGTACCGAACCGGTCGCAATCTCGAGGCACGACACACCCGGGGAGGCCGGAGCGACGGCGGAGCCTCGGTCAACAACTCGGCCGGGTGATGCAGGTGGTTGACCCGCGGAGTCCGGGACGGATCCACATGCGCCGGAGCGATCCACGCCGTCCGGCCCGGAAAGTCCGAATCCGCACCGAGTTTGATCGTCTTCCACCCACGTGGCCCGTCCTTCACCAGGGCATGGCAGTGATCGCACGCCAGAGTGAGGTTCTCGATGTCGGTCGGTCCGCCCTTGCAGAACTCGGTCACATGATGCGCGGCGGCCATACTCGCCGGAGCCGAGCACCCCGCGCGGGTGCACCCGCGCTCGGTGGCGATCAATGCCAGCCGTTGTGCCGGGTTCGCCAACCGGATTTCCCCGATATGCAGGGGCATACCGTGCTTGTTCTTCACGAGCACGAACGTCTTGGAGTCGCGGGCCATCAGCTTGAGGGCGTTCTCGACCGGGATGTGCCCACCGGTGGCCAATGTCGCTACCCCCGTAGCGCGTTCGACATCTTCGATGTCGATGGTCATGATCGTCGACACCGGCAGGCCGCGGTGGGAACCGAGTTTGGCGGGGTTGAAATCCGGGTGCAACACCGCCAGCAACGCATCATGCTGGCGTTGGGCCTTGCTGCGCTCATCACGAGCCGCGCACGCCTCCAGCACATCCCGCGGCACCGGGTTGTCCTCATCCTCAGCCCACGGGCTTTCCTTGTCCGCCGGGTTGCACATACCGGGGCGCGCCAGCTTGGCCATGACCGCATCGAATGCCGCACGGGCGTTGGGGGTGAGCTCGACGGTGAGGGTGGACATGAGGTCGTAGCGTTGCGGGCTCAGAACCGCGCTGCGCTGGTTCTGCCGGTCGGCGTCCTCGGTGAGCTTGCCGTCGGGGTCCAGGAAACCGAGGATCATCTCCCCGATCCTCGGCAAATGCGTCGGATCCAAGGCGCGGGCCTGGAAGGCGAGCTGCTTCTCGGCATACGCGCGAGCTTCGGGCGCGACCTTGCCGGGCAACCGGTTCATCACCTGCCGGATCACCCGCACATGATCGAGGGAGATCGCACCCTCGTCCAAGGCTTGAGCCGCGTTCGGCAGGACCGGGGCCGCGTCGGGCTCGTCACCGACGCGATGCCACACCGCGAGATCCTCAGCGGTGCGCCACCGGTTGATCGCGTCCCCGTGCGAAATGTGCAGCACCGATTGCAAATACAACGCCGGGCTACCCGACCCGTTGAGAGCGGGCAAAGACCGGGCGCAGGCTTGCACGATCAGATCCCGCTGCACCGACGCCAACCGGCGAGTGCAGGTCTCGATCTGCTGCATCAACGCCACAATGTCGGTGTCCGACACCGGAATCAACGGCAGAGTGGTGAGGGAATCGACCGCCGCGACCAGTGCGGCTGCACCGGTCGCGATTGCGGATTCTCCCCCTGATTCCATGCCTCTATTCTACTCCGCGAAAACAGACCTCGAAGGGTTAATTGTATTGTGATACAAGGATATTCAGATTCGGGAGGAGCTGTTCGTCTATGATTTCGGGCCGAAGTTCAGTAGGTTCCACAGCTCGTCGGGGGAGTAGGTGCTGGTGACTGATATGCCGGCCGCGGTGAAAGAGGCCAGGGCTCTGGGCATGTGGTAGCCCGAGGTGATCAGGATGGCGTTGGGGGTGCCGAGTTCGGTCATGAGCTGGGCGGAGTATTCGGCGTTTTCGACTGTGGAGCGGGCGGCGGGTTCGAGGTGGATGCGCTGCGGTGGGAGGCCGTGGGAGGTAAGCCAATTGGCCATGGCTTGGGCTTCGGTGATGCCGGATTGGGGGTTGCCGCCGGTGACTATGACCGGTGATGCCGCGGAGACGAACGCTTCGACGTAGCCTGCGCGCAATCGGTCGATCAGTTCCGGTCGCAGGGCGCCGTCGGGCTGCAGGCCGAAACCGAGGATGACGATTGCGGTGTCGGGGCCGTGCGGGACCGGCTGGTCGGCGTGGGCGGTCGGTGCGCTGAACGCGATGACACCGAGTGCGAGGACGGCGGTCAGCGCCGCTTTCGAAAAACGGGGGATGAGGCGGGGAAATGGAAAGTCGCGCACGGGAACTCCAGAAGTTTCACGCGAATTGAGACCGGACGGACAGCCGGTGTCGTCGATGATTCGTCACCCGAATGCGACTGTGCGGAAGTAGTTCCCATATCCGGAAATGTCACTGCGCCGGTCGTGCAAATTTGTGACGGCATTCCCGATGAATCATATTGTCGCACTTCATGAACAGCGTCCATCGGTTTCGTGAGATGTCCGAACCCCGTCGCAGTGCCTTCTGACGCCCTCCCACCGGGCTTAGCGTAAGCCCGGATTCGGTGCCGAAACTCCCACACGGCAGCGGAACTCGAACGTACGTCGGGCTGCAGGAAGGCACGAAATGAAACGAAGCACCCGCCCAAGGGCAAAACGAAGTACCCGCCCCAGGGCAATACGAGCGGCGGTCATGACGGGGGTCTCGCTGCTGGCGGTCGGATTCGCCGGAACGAGCGCTGAGGCCGCACCGGATGCGGCGCCGACCGAGCAGCAGCTGGGTGACTACATCGCGGCGGGACTGAAGCAGGCGGGACCGGTCGCCGGCGTCGGCACCGGATCGGCATGCACCTCCGGCAGTGGCGCGGGATCGGGTAACGGTTCCGGTGACTGCTTCGGCGGGTCCGGGTCCAGCTCCGGGCTGTCGGGCGGATACTCCTCCGACACACAGGGTTACGGCCCGGCCATGACGTCATGGACGGCGGCCTTCGGGTACGGTCTGGCCAACCCCGATGCCGCGCCCCCGGAAACCAACGACTGGAATTGCAAACCCAGCGCCGAACACCCGCGCCCGGTGGTGCTTGTGCACGGCACGTGGATGAACGCCTACAACGGTTTCGCGTTTATGAGCAAGCCGATCACCGACGCCGGATTCTGCACCTTCACCTTCAACTACGGCCGGTCCAATATCGCCCAGGGCGGCGGACTCGGCTCGGTGCTGCCGGGTGTCATGGGTACCGGTTACATCCAGGATTCGGCAAAACAGTTGGCCACCTTCGTGGATCGGGTGCTGGCCGCGACCGGCGCCCCGAAGGTCGATATCGTCGCGCATTCCCAGGGCGGACCGATGGCCGGCTGGTACACCAAGTTCGAGGGCGGCGGCCCGAAGGTGCAGCACATGATCACCTACGGCGCCACCAACCACGGCACCTCGCTCGACGGCATCGGCGCATTGGGCCGGGCGGTCAACAACTTCGGCATCGATGTCCTCGGTTTCGTCGAGCTGTTCGTGGGCCACGCGGGTATCCAGCAGACCATCGGCTCGGATTTCGTCAACCAGCTCAATGCAGGCGGTGACACCGTGCCCGGCATCGACTACACCGTGGTCGGTACCCGCTACGACGAGGTCACCAACCCTTACGATCTGACCTTCCTCAAGGCCGGTCCGGGTGCGCACGTCGATAACATCCTGCTGCAGGACGGTTGCGAACAAGACGTGTCCGATCACCTGACGATCATGTACTCGCCGCGAGCGTTGTCGATCGCGCTGCGGGCACTGGATCCGGCGCAACATCCGGACCTGCAGTGCACCTTCAACCCCTGGGTCATCGGCGGCGGCGGATCGCTCTGACCCTCACAGCCGTACCGGCGCCGATGTCGTCCGACTCCCGATGTCGCCCGGTACTCTCCGCAGGCTCGCACCGGCTCTAGTGCGTCCGGACCCCCTTTCGGTGACACGTACGGGGTCCGAAGCCTGCGGGCGCGCCCACCGGGATCTGCCCTGAACCCGGTGGGCATGCGCCTGTCCTCCCTAGCGCCGCCCGGTTTCGGACTCGATCCACGCGGCCATCATCTGCGCGGTCATGGCGACCGCCTCTTGACGTTCGTGACTGTCGACCTCCAGCGCCGATGCGCGCAATACCCCCGCGAACCCGGTATTGACCAGAACGAATGTCATCACGTCGTATTGGTGATCGTCACCGGGCCCGAGAATTTGGATCAACAGCACCTTCATCAGCAGGTGCAGGCGAGTCTCGAACTCCGGGAGACCACTGTTGTAGAACTGCACTCCCGCAACGAGTGCACGCACCAATTTCGCATTGACGACGAGTTCTTCGGCGAACACCTCCAAGACCTCGGTGATCACCCGCCTCGTCGACAGCGGCTCTTGTGGATTCGATTGCTGCGAGAGACCGGACAGCCACTGTGTGAAGCGCCGCTCGAGCTGATCGAGCAGTCGCGCGAGCAATTCGTCCACCATCACGCTGCGATCGGAGAAATACCGATAGACCGTGCCGATGCTGACGTCCGCTTCCGCCGCGATCCTGTTCGTCGAGGTGTCGGCGATTCCGCGTTCACCGAACAATCGCGACGCGGTGTCCAGGATGTGCTCCCTGGTCGCCCGCGAACGCTCCTGGGTCGGACGACGACGCTGTCGTGCTTTCGGCGGCATCCCGGCCTCCCTGCCGTATCGTGAAAATTGAGCTTTGCTCATCTTAGGCTGTCGAAGATCGCTAATAGGCTGTAAGTTATTGCGCCACAGGAATTTATGGCCGACGTGGCACGGCACGGGCGCCGATCGCGGCGTGCGGCCGCTGCGCGCAGGCCTGCGGAGGTGCGCAGATGGCCGATCGGGTGTCCAAAGGGCGACTCACACGCGGAAGTCAGCTGGGCCGTCTGGCGGCGGGGCAGGCCGTGCGCGGGGTCGGGACCAGGCTGTCGATGATCGGACAGCCCGAGGAGGCCCGGCGGATTCTCGCCGAACGATCCTCCCTGCAGGCCGCACAGCAATTGGTCACGGTGCTGGGCGGTATGAAGGGCGCCGCGATGAAACTCGGGCAGATGCTCTCGGTGCTCGACGTCGACCTGGTTCCGGAATCGCATCGCGAATTGTTCCGCGGCAAGCTCGCCGAACTCCGCGATCGTGCGCCCGTGGTGTCCTTCACGGCAATGCGGAAGGTCATCGAGGACGATCTCGGGCCATTGGCGCGAGTCTTCGCCGAATTCGACGAGACGCCGATCGCGGCCGCCTCGATCGGCCAGGTCTACCGGGCGACATTGCACGACGGGCGAGCGGTCGCGGTGAAGGCGAAGTACCCCCGTGTGGACGAGGCCGTACAAGCGGACCTGCGCAATCTGGAATTCTTCAGCAAGCTCTGGAAGTCCGCGCTGCCCAGCGCGGCCGATGCCGGCGTACTGGACGAGATCGCCCGCAATATCAGCGGCGAACTCGATTACGTGCGCGAGGCGCGGACCCAGCATCGAGTGGCAATGCGCCACCGCGATCATCCGTTCATCGTCGTCCCCGACAGTATCGAAGAGTACTGTGCGCCAAATGTTCTGGTGACGGAGTTCCTCGAGGCGGAGTCCTTCGATCGGATCCAGGCACTGCCGGACGACGACCGGAATCGAATCGGCGAGCTCATCTACCGTTTCTACATCTGCTCACTGTTCACCGACTACGAATTCTGCGGTGATCCGCATCCGGGCAATATTCTGCTGGATGCGAGCGGCCGTCTCGGATTCGTGGATTTCGGGCTCTACAACCAAATGGATCCGGCACACGTCGATTTCGAACGCACCGCGCTGCGGGCCGCGGGCGAACACCGCGCCGACGATCTGTACCAGCTGTGGGTGGAGCGCGGCATCATCGATCCGCATGCGGGCGTCACCCCGCGGGAATGCCTCGAATACGTCTGGGCCGCAGCGGGTTGGCATCTGCTCGACGAGGAGATCGCCATCACCCCCGAGCTCGCCACCGGGGCGGTGATACTGGCCGTCAACCCCAGATCCGTCGAATTCCGGGGTATGCGTAAGCAAATGCTGCCGCCCGAGCACGTCTTCTCACGGCGGGCGGATCTGTTCACCTTCGCCGCGCTCGGTCAGCTGAGGACGAGGGGCAACTGGCATGGAATCGCACGCGAGTGGCTCTACGACGAGCCCCCGGCCACCGAAATCGGCCGCGAGATCGCCCGGTGGCGGGCCTCGCGCCGAATGTGACGGCCACCGCAGTCCGCTGGAAACCGCACCTGCCCAATGGAACTGAGATCCGCGACCGCAGTACTGTGAATTGTTCACCTGCGGGGACGGGTGTCCGGCCGGACGAGGGGACTGACTGCGTATGAGCGACGAGCACCAAATCCTCACCCCCGGCGAGACCTGCTGGCAGATCGCGCAGGCCGACCGCCTGGCGTGCATTGTGGATGCGGCCGACTATTTTCGGCACGCCAAGTCCGCGATGCTGCAGGCCCGCAAGCGCATTGTGCTGATCGGCTGGGACTTCGACACCCGGATCAAGTTCGAACCGCAGCACAAGACCCTCGAGGGTCCGGATCGGCTGGGCAAATTCCTGTCCTGGCTGCCGAAGCAGCGCCCGGATCTCGAGATCTACCTGCTGAAATGGAATATCGGCGCATTCGCGGCGATCGGCCGCGGGATGACGCCGATCTTCGTCGCGAACTGGATGACCGATCGGCGACTGCACTTCGAAATGGATGCCGCGCACCCGATCGGCTCGGCACATCATCAGAAGATCGTGGTGATCGACGATGCGCTGGCGTTCTGCGGCGGCATCGATATGACCGTCGACCGCTGGGACACCAGCGACCACCGGGACGACAATCACTACCGGACCGAGCCGAGCGGCAATCGGTACGGACCGTGGCACGATGCCACCACCGCCGTCGACGGCGACGCGGCGAAGGCGATCGGCGAATTGGCCCGGGCCCGATGGAAAGCGGCCACGGGAGAGGAACTAGACGCGGTCGACGAGATCGGCGGCGATACACCGTGGCCGGAGGGCCTCGAGCCGACAATGCGGTCCGTCGATGTGGGCATCGCACGGACCCTGCCCGCACTCGCCGACCGCGCCGAAGTCCGTGAGATCGAGGCGCTGTACCTGGCGGCGATCGCGGGCGCCGAGCGATCGCTGTACATCGAGAGCCAGTATCTGGCCTCGCGCCACCTCGCCGAGGCGATCGCCACACGGCTGCGCGAGCCGAACGGCCCGGAGATCGTGCTGGTGCTGCCGCGGCACGCCGACGGCTGGCTCGAGCAACAGGCGATGGACGGAGCCCGCCGGCGCCTACTGCACCTGCTGTGGCAGGCCGATACCGAAAACCGGCTCGGCGTCTACTATCCCGTCACCGCGGCCGGTGCACCGATCTATGTGCACGCCAAGGTGCTGGTGATGGACGACCGGCTGCTGCGGGTGGGCTCGTCGAACCTCAACAACCGTTCGATGGGCTTCGACTCCGAATGCGATCTGGTCGTCGAGGTCACCCCGGACACCGCGAACGGTGATCTGCTGCGCGACACCATCCTCGGCATCCGGCGTCAGCTGATCTGCGAACATCTCGGTGCCGAGCCCGCGAAATTCGATGCCACCCTCGCCGAGACGTCCTCACTCCGCAGCACTGTCGAAGCCCTGCGCGGCAGCGGCCGGACCCTGGTGCGGTTCGATCCGGAGACGGTCGAGGACGAGGACAGTCCGCTGGCGGAGAACGAACTGATGGATCCTGAACGCACCCCACCGAGCCTGTGGGACAACCCATTACTGAGCTGGGGTCTGCGCCGCCTGAAGGCCACCGGGCCGGATCCGCTCAGCTGACCGGTTTTCTGACCCCGCCGTAGATGCCGCGCCGCACGATGAGCGGTTGCAGCAGCGACCACGCCGGGATTCGGAAGCCCTGACCGCCCGGGCTGAACACCTCCAGGCTATTGCGCTGGGTGCCCACCACCGAACCCCAGCGCCGGGCTGCCGGTACGAACGGCTTCGGTGTTCCGCCCGCCAGGTCGGCCCGAATATTGTGTGCCAGTAGGCCGTCGGCGCGGCTTCTGGCCGATGTGCGCAGCGGGTCGGTCGCCGCGACGTCTCCGATCGCGTACAGGCCCGGCGCGCCGGGGACCCGGAGATACTCGTCCACCACGACGAAACCGTTTTCGTCGAGCAGCTCGTCCGGCAGCCAAGTCGTATTCGGAGTGACCCGGCCGACCGTCCAGAGCACGGCAGCGGCACTGCTCGCCGATTGCCCGGTGCTCCATTCGACGGTTCCGCTGGTGATCTCGTCGCAGCCGAATCCGTCCGGCACCACCGCGCGATGGTGTGGGTGCAACCCGACACCCAACCGTTCGAGCCGCTTGCTCAGCGTGCTCCACACCCTGCCGTGGTGGTGCGAAAGCGCGCGCTCACCAGGGAAATACAGGTCCACCCGCTTCTCCGGCCAGGTGGTGGCCACGTTCAGGGCGCCGCTCACCGCAGCGGCCCCGCCGCCGAGCACGATGACCGAGTCGGCGGCCGCGAGTCTTTCGTGATCCGCGGCGATCGCGGCTGCGACCTGGTCGCTGGTCTGTAGATCCGGCCGCCGCCAGAAGCCGTTCGTCACGCCGGTAGCGATCACGAGCACGTCGTACGGCTCGATAGCCCCGGCGCCGTCTGATCCGGTGAGTTGGACCTGCTGTGCCGCGAGGTCCAACCGTGTCAACGTGCCGTGCACGATTCGCACCGGGTCGAGCCGCTGATAACGATCGAAGGGCACCCAGTAATCGCGGGCCCACTCTCCCGGGCGGGACAGGCGCATACCGAGCTCCTGACCGCTGACCAGTCCCGGTTTGCTCGAAATACCAACCACGCGGCCATGTTTCGAGAGGTGTATGGCGGTCAGCAGACCGGTGTCGCCGAGACCCGCGACCACAATGCGAGGGCTGCTCACGCCACGAACTCCCGCTGCTTGCGCGGGGGACGCGGAACGAAGCGCGGTACCCGGTCGATCACATCCTGATAGTCCGGCCTGCGTTCGAGACTGCGCTGCTCCATCATCGGGATGCTCGCCCCCTGGAACATCGCGAACATACCGATCGCGCCGAGGAAGACCCACCACCAGTCCTGTGGTGCGGCAGCCAGTCCGAAGAGCCCGAGCGAGAGCCAGAAGCTGAACTCGCCGAAGTAGTTCGGATGCCGCGACCAACTCCACAGTCCCCGATCCATCGCCTGGCCGGGGCGGCGATGCGCCGCGAAACGGTACATCTGCAGATCGGCGATGAACTCCAGCACCACCGCACCGATACCGACCACGCACGCGACGATGTCCAACCAGCCGATCCCGCGATCGGTGTTGGTCAGCACCACATACACCGGGAGCATCCCGGCGAAGACCTGCAGAGTAGGGAACACGTGAATGCCCATCAGGTCGGCGACCGCCTCGGCCTTGCCCGCCCTGGCGCGCAGCATCGGATAGCGCCAATCCTCATGGTGCAGACCGGGAAACGCGTACAGCCAGTTACCGGTCAGCCGAATCGCCCAGAACACCATCACGCCCAGCACCAGCCAGGCGCGTGTGCGGTCTCCGTCATCCCCGATCCGCGCCCACCAGGCCACCAGCAACAGCGGCGGCAGCACACTCCAGTAGGCGTCGTAGAAGCTCGAATTCTTGTGCATCCGGCTGGCCGCGAAGACCACAACCGTGGCGATCAGATCGGCGATCAACCCATCCAGCCAGAGCTGACCGGTCCGCGGCCCCCAGGCCAGCCACGCACCGCCCGCCCCGAAGGCGAGGACATAGGCGATCCCGACACGCACAATCGATTCGGTCTTGCTCATCCGATGACCGTACCTAGAACGTGTTCCAGTTAGTCGGAGATTCCGCCATGAACATGGACGGCCTGCCCGTAGAACCCTTCGGGCCGCTGTGCCAGAAGCGGAGCGACCTGACCACTGGCCGCAACGACGGCCTCGGATCGCGTGGTCGCATCATGTGCGTCCTTGTCGGCCCACAGCTGAGTCAGCCAAATAGTGTCCGGATCGTCAAATGCCGTGTTGATGCTGTAGCTGAGCAGCCCGCCATCTTCGCTGGCACGTAACCCCTTCAGCAGCAGGGCAATCAACTCGTCCCGCTGGCCAGGTAGCGCCGTCATTCGACCGAAGACGCTGAACAAATTCTCACCGGACACCGTTCGCCCTTTCGCCTGATCGTTCGTGTCCGAGGCTACCTTCCACCCGCCACTCCGGTCTTGAGATGCGCTCGGCCCGTTAACCTTCCGCCGTATCGAGGTGGGAACCGCACGTCACGGTGAGAAGTCCGCCCCGATGCCGATTTCTGACCGCTCGGGCCGGTTCGACTCGGGCGAGGGAATGACTGAGACGCCCGCGATGTTTTTCCGGAATTCGAAGTGCAGTGGTCGAACCGGAAGGAAATGTGCCTCATGTCACAAGGAGCGGTCGAGGACCCTTCGATCCAGCTTGATGAGTTCTTCACCGAGTTCCGGGCGGGATCGTTGCGGTTGCGGAACAGGTTCGCGATGGCTCCGATGACAAGAATGCAGTCGCCGGGCGGTGTTCCGAATGCGGAGAACATCGAGTACTACCGGGCCCATGCGGCCGGTGGTGCGGGGCTGCTGATTACCGAGGGCACCTATGTGCGGGGCCCGGCGGCCGGGCCGGAGGCGGCGGTGCCGCGGTTCTACGACGATGACAGTGCCGCCGGTTGGCGGGCGGTGGTGGAGGCGGTGCACGCCGAAGGCGCCGCGATTGCGCCGCAGCTCTGGCATACCGGTGTGACACGGGGTGACAGCCCGAAATTCGAGCCGGAGGTTGCCTCTGTGAGCCCGTCCGGCGTGAACCACAAGGGTCAGCAGGTGGGGCAGTCCTTGACCACCCGTGATCTGGACACGCTGGTCGAGTCGTATGTGGAGTCGGCGTCGCTGGCGAAGCAGATCGGATTCGACGGCCTCGAACTGCACGGTGCGCACGGGTATCTGCTCGATGAATTCTTCTGGGCCGCAACCAATCACCGGCAGGATGAATACGGTGGAACGCTGCGGCGGCGCGCCGGTTTCCCCGCTCGCGTGGTAGCGGCCGTCCGCGAGGCCGTCGGTCCTGATTTCACGATCATCTACCGCTATTCACAGTGGAAGGGCGCCGATTACACGGCCCGGGTCGCCGAGACTCCCGCAGAGCTCGAAGAGCTGCTGACGCCGCTGGTGGAAGCCGGCGTGGATATCTTCCACACGTCGCTGCGGCGGCACTGGCAGCCCGAGTTCACCGAGCACACAGACGATCTGAGCCTGGCGGGCTGGACCAAGAAGATCACCGGACTGCCGGTGATCACCGTGGGTTCCGTCGGAGTGGACAGCGTCTTCCACGGTGATCGAATCGACGAGACCCAGGCTCAGCGCTTTCAGGTGCTGCAGGAGCAATTCGAACGCGGCGAGTTCGATATCGTCGCGCTCGGCCGGGCGCTGCTGGCCGACCCGGAATGGGTGAACAAGGTGCACGACGGCCGGCTTTCGGAAATCACGCCGTTCCGGTAGGCCGTATCACGTCGGGCCGGCCCTGATCGAGCGCCGGGAAGTGGTGTGCGCACAGGCTTTCCATCGCTCGAGAGGCATGCGAAGCTCACCGTGTGAATCCCGATAGGCCGCCGCTCGTGCTGCTGCACGGCATCACCATGTCCGCGCAGGCATGGCAGGACGTCATCCCGCTGCTCGCCGCTCATCACAGCGTGGTCGCGCTGGCGGCGCTCGGGCATCGCGGCGGCCCGCCGGCGGTCCGGCGCCCGGCCACGGTCGGCGACCTGGTCGATGACGCGGAACGGGTACTCGACGACCTCGGCCTGGAACGGGTCCACCTGGCCGGGAACTCACTGGGCGGCTGGATGGCCGTCGAACTCGCGCGGCGAGGCCGCGCCGACAGTGTTTGTGCGCTTTCACCAGCGGGTTTCTGGGATGCGGGCGCGGCCGGCCAGACCTCCGGTGTGAAGAAGCTGCGCCGCATGATCGCTCTGACCCGGCTGACACCCGCACTGCAACCGCTCGCCATGCGCTCGCCGATCGTCCGGCGGCTGGCGCTGCGCGATATCGCAGTCCGAGGCGAGCGACTGTCACCGGCGCAGGCCCTCGAGGCCGCACGCGACCTCCTCGGTTGCACGGTCGCCGATGATCTCCTCGGCAACCATGAGGAGATCGCGCCGCTGGACCCGCTGCCCTGCCCGATAACGCTCGCCTGGTCGGCCCTGGACGCCATCCTCCCGGTGGACGTCAACGGACGGATCGCCCGCGAACGAATTCCGCAGGCCCGCTTCGAGATTCTGCCTGGCGTCGCGCATGTGCCGATGATCGACAATCCGGCCCTCGTCGCCGAAACGATTCTCACCAGTACCGGAGCGCTTCCGCGGCGGTGATACGGTAGCCCACCGGAATGTCCGCCGATCGACAGGCAGTGAGTAGCGCAGGTGTCCGAATCCATTGCGGCTGAGAACGAGCCCGGCCGCATGGCGCCGCGGACCCAGCGCGGTGAACGGACACGCACCGCGCTGATCGCGGCGGCGCGTGAAGTCTTCGAACGCGACGGATACCTGGACGCGCGAATCGTGGACATTTCCAAGACGGCGGGGATGGCGTCGGGGTCGTTCTATACCTATTTCGACAATAAGGAAGAAATCTTCGCCGCGCTGGTCGAGCAGGTGCAGGAGGAGATGCTGCATCCGCATGTGCAGGCGCGCAGCGGGATCACCGATGTGCGGGCGCTGATCGAGGCCGCGAATCGCGATTACCTCCTGTCCTACAAGCGCAATGCCCGTCTGATGGCGCTGTTCGAGCAGGTCGCGCATGTCGATGACAACTTCCGGC
Source organism: Nocardia sp. NPDC006630 (assembly GCF_040611495.1). NCBI lineage: Bacteria > Bacillati > Actinomycetota > Actinomycetes > Mycobacteriales > Nocardiaceae > Nocardia > Nocardia sp. NPDC006630. The sequence continues at coordinate 263,952 of NZ_JBEXOK010000003.1, read as the reverse complement.
GGCTGCGGGTCGAGCGTGGCCGGGCATTCGTGCAGCGCAATGCGCGTCTGATCCGGTCGCTCCAGGAATCCGGGCAGGCTGCGCCCGATCTCGACCCCATGATCACCGCGCACGCGCTCTCGGCGATGGTGAGCCGGATGGCCTATACCGTTTTCGTGCAGAACCAGCGCATCTCGTTCGAGAAGCTGGTGACGACCCTGACCCAGCTGTGGATCAATGGGCTGCAACTGAAACCCGAGTTATCCTCGGTCTCGGAAGCCGGCCCCGGAATGGAGCTCGGCTGACCGGTGGCGACGAGGCCACCGGCGAGGAGAGGTTGTTCATGGTCGCGTTGCTGCCGTCCTTCGCCCAGGTGCTCGCACTGCCCCGTGGATTCGGCCGGGTCATTCCGCCGGAATTCGAGGACGGCAACGGGCATATGAACGTGATGCACTACTACGGGCTGCACGGTGAAGGTCTGTGGCAGACGCACCGCGACCTCGGATATCGTGCGCACGCGGGCAGGTTCGGGTCGTTCGCGAAGGAGCAGCACGTCAAGTATCTGCGCGAAGTGCTTGTCGGGCACGAGGTTTCGGTGCACGTCGGCCATATCGGCCGCACGGCCAAGGCTTTGCGCGGAGTGTCGTACCTGCTCAATCTGACAACGAGCGAGGTCGCGAACTCCTTCGAATTCCTGGCGGTGAACATCGATCTGGAATCGCGGCGTCCGGCGCCGTTCCCGGAGGACATCGCCGACATGCTCGACCAGCGCATCGCCGTGACACAGGCCTGCGGGATCACCCCGGATTACGGTGTACTGGAATTGCGCACCGCTCCGGCGGTCTGATCGGCCGATGCTGCGCTGATCAGCCGATCTCGCGCGCGAAGTCGATGAGGGCGGCATTGACTTCGGCCGGTCGCTGCTGCTGAATCCAATGCCCCGCGCCGTCGAGAATGACGGAACCACGCAGATCCGCCAGCACCGCAGGCATTTTCGCCAGCGGCGTGAAGCGGATGACGGGATCGGCGGAACCGGCGATGAACAGCGACGGTTGCGTGATCTTATCGGCCAGGTGGGCGGTCCGCTCCCAGCTGCGATCGAGATTGCGATAGTAATTGAGCCCGCCGGTGAACCCGGTCGCGGTGAAAGTCGCTACGTAGTAGTCGAATTCGGCGGGGGAGAGCCATTCCGGGATCGGAGGCTCGGCCGCCTCGGTGTCGAGGAATGTATCGGCGCTGAGCACCTCGTCCTGCAGCAGCGTGCGGCGGACATCCGCCGCCAGTACCGGATCGGCGACCCCGGGCTCCTGGAACCAGCACATGTAGAAGTCGTCGCCGAGCCGCGAACGCAGGATGGGCACCGGCGGCGCGGAGGACCGCGGGGTGGCCGGAACGCTCAGACCGGCGACCGCGCGCACGCGATCCGGATAGGCGCGGGCCAGCTGCCAGACCACCGATGCGCCCCAGTCGTGCCCGACGAAGATCGCGTCCTCGAGACCGTAGGCGTCCAGCAGCCCGATGAGATCCGCGCACACCGTGAGGATGTCGTAGTCCTCGACCCGATCGGGCCGCGAGCTGCCGCCGTAGCCGCGCATATCCGGGGTGAGAGTGCGGAAACCCGCGTCGGCCAGCGCGAAAACCTGGTGCCGCCAGGAGAATCCGAGTTCGGGAAAGCCGTGGCAGAACACCACCGCGGGGCCGTCGCCATGCTCGACGACACGCAGTTCGATGCCATTGGCGGCTACCTGACGACTGCCCAGCTGTTGCCAGTCTTCGAGCAGATCTCGTGCGGTCATCTCGTCCTCCACCTGACATGCTGCCCTGCCGGTCCCGGCTGAAACACACGGTATGCAAAAGTGACGTTGAGTTCAACTATGGGCCGAAATGGCATGTGCTGCACCGAGTTAAGCATCGCGACGAGTGCAGAGCGGGCATTCGGGCCTTGAAATGCGGCCCCGGAGGCGAGTAGACAGGCGAGATTATCCACTCGAATCCATTGGACTCGAGTCTCTGACTCGGAAGGAGATCCTGTGCAGGTCGCGGGAAAGATTGCGGTCGTCACCGGTGGCGGCGGCGGAATCGGCGGTGCGCTCGCCGCGCGGCTGGTGCGCGAGGGAGCCAAGGTTGTGGTCGCCGACCTGGATGCCGATGCCGCCGCGGGTGTTGTCGCATCGATCGGCGAAAACCATCCCGGCGCGGCGGTCGCCATGGGCGCCGACGTATCCGACATCGCGCAGATCGAGGCGCTCATCGCCCGAGCGGAAGCGGAGTTCGGCCCGGTCGATCTGTACTTCGCGAATGCGGGTGTCGCCGGACCCGTCGGCCTCGGCGCGGACAAGGACTGGCTGACCACCATCGACGTCAACCTCCAGGCGCATGTGCGCGCCGCCCGCCTGCTCGTTCCGGGCTGGCTGGAGCGCGGCGAGGGCTACTTCATCGGCACCGCCTCTGCCGCGGGTCTGCTCACCCAGATCGGTTCGGCCGCATACTCGGTCACCAAGCACGCGGCCGTCGGCTTCGCGGAGTGGCTGTCGGTGACCTACGGCGACCGCGGGATCCGGGTCAGCTGCCTGTGCCCCATGGGCGTCGAGACGAAGCTGCTGCGCGCGGGCGAGAACTCCGGGGACGCGATCGGCGAGGCGGCGACCCGGGCGGTGACCTCGGCGGGCGCGGTGCTGACCCCGGAGGAGGTGGCCGAGGTGGTCATGGCGGCCGTCGACGATGAGCGGTTCCTCATCCTGCCGCATCCGGAGGTCCTCGATATGTACCGGCGCAAGGGCTCCGATTACGACCGCTGGCTGTCCGGCATGCGGCGCTATCAGGAGCAGCTGCTGAGCGGTGTCGCCGAGTCCTGACAATCTGAATCCGGATTCGGTATTGCGGTTGTCATGCCTGGTGGGGACGTCGCTTCCACGATAGTGTGTTGCGAGTCACAGTAGAGTCGGAAACCTGTTCCCTTGACCTGCGCGGCCTGCGTCCCGCATGGTGGCCATGGGTTACCAAGCGCTTAGTAAGTTGCTCCGAGCGGGCCGGCCCGGATCGCCCGAACTCCGAAAGGACCACTCTGTGAACAGATTCGAAGGAAAGACGGCGATTGTCACCGGCGCCAGCCGCGGCATCGGGCTCGGCATCGCCCAGCGCCTGGTGGACGAGGGCGCGAAGGTCGTGATCACCGCGCGCAAGAAGGAGGCGCTCGACGAAGCGGTCGAGATCCTCGGCGGTCCCACCCACGCGCTGGCCGTCGCCGGTCGCGCCGATGACGCCGCACATCAGGCGGAGACCATCGAGCGCGCGATCACCACCTTCGGCAGTGCCGATCTGCTGGTCAACAACACCGGCATCAATCCGGTCTTCGGCCCGATGGTCGAGCTGGATCTTGCCGCCGCCCGCAAGATCGTCGAGGTGAACTGCCTGGCCGCGCTGTCCTGGGTGCAGCAGATCTACAAGGCCTGGATGAACGAGCACGGCGGTGCGGTCGTGAACATCTCGTCCGTGGCGGGCACCAAACCGGCTCCCGGCATCGGGTTCTACGGTTCCAGCAAGGCGATGCTGATCCACATCACCCAGGAGCTCGCGGTCGAACTCGGGCCGAATATTCGGGTCAATGCCGTCGCTCCCGCGGTGGTGAAGACCAAATTCGCCTCCGCGCTCTATGAAGGGCACGAGGACGAGGTGGCCGCGAACTATCCGCTCAAGCGGCTGGGCGTACCGGAGGACATCGGCGGCGTGGTGGCCTTCCTGCTCTCCGAGGATGCGAGCTGGATGACCGGGCAGCTGGTGGTCGTCGACGGTGGCGTCACGCTCACCGGCGGCGTCTGACACCACACCGACATCGGCCCCTGACCACTCTTCCGAGGAGAAGACACCTATGAGCAATCAGCCCCAGCGAATCGCGATCATCACGGGTGCGGCGCGCGGCATCGGCGCGGCCGTAGCCCGCCGGCTCTCCAGTGACGGCATGGCCGTCGCTGTGCTAGATCTGGATGAAAAGGCTTGCGGCGCAGTCGTCGAGGAGATCGAGAAGGCCGGCGGGCGGGCGCTCGCCGTCGGTGCGGATGTGTCCGACGAGGCCGCCGTCGACCGGGCCGTGGATCGGATCGCCGCCGAACTGGGCGCGCCGACCGTTCTGGTCAACAATGCGGGCGTACTGCGCGACAATCTGCTGTTCAAGATGTCCGTCGACGACTGGGACACCGTCATGAACGTGCACCTGCGGGGTTCGTTCCTGATGTCGCGGGCGGTGCAACGGCACATGATCGAGCAGAAGTGGGGCCGCATCGTCAGCCTCTCCAGCACCTCCGCGCTCGGTAATCGCGGCCAGGTCAACTACTCCGCGGCGAAGGCCGGTCTGCAGGGTTTCACCAAGACGCTGGCGCTGGAGCTGGGCAAGTTCGGCGTCACCGCCAACTCCGTCGCACCGGGCTTCATCGAAACCGAGATGACCGCGGCCACCGCCGCCCGGATGGGCGTTCCGTTCGAAGACTTCAAAAAGGCTGTGGTGTCCACGATTCCGGTCGCGCGCGCCGGGCAGCCCGAGGATATCGCGCACACCATTTCGTTCCTCGTCAGCGAGGGCGCGGGGTTCGTCTCCGGCCAGGTGATCTATGTGGCCGGCGGCCCCAAGAACTGAATAGGGAAGGACCGAAGGCGATGAACACATTCGAGGGCCTGGGCGATCTACCGGGCCTCGATCTGGACCGGCTCGCCGACTGGCTGGCCGTCCACCGGCCCGATCTGGCGAAGGGGCCGCTGCGGGGCCGCCTGATCGCCGGCGGCAAATCCAATCTGACGTATGAAATCAGCGACGGCACCACGTCGTTCGTGCTGCGCCGGCCGCCGCTCGGCCATGTGCTTGCGACCGCGCACGATATGTCCCGGGAACATCGTGTGATCAGCGCGCTCGCGGGCACCGACGTGCCGGTGCCCGAAACCTATGCGCTGTGCGAAGACACGGAAATCCTCGGTGCACCTTTCTATTTGATGGAACTGGTGGCCGGAACGCCGTACCGCACCGCCGCCGAACTCGAGGTGCTGGGTCCGGTGCGCACGGCCACGGTGTCGGCCGATCTGATCGATACGCTCGCCGCCCTGCACACCGTCGATCCGAATGCGGTGGGGCTGGGGGACTTCGGGCGACCGGAGGGCTTTCTGGAACGCCAGGTGCGGCGCTGGAAGAAACAGCTCGACGCCTCGTACTCCCGGGACCTGCCCGCCGCTGTCGAATTGCACCGCCTGCTCGCCGAACAGCAGCCGCCGGAATCGGCGGCGCGGATCGTGCACGGCGACTACCGCCTCGACAATGTTCTGGTGGACGCGGCGGATCGGGTTGTGGCCGTGCTCGATTGGGAGATGGCCACCCTCGGTGATCCGCTCACCGATATCGGTCTGCTGCTCGTCTATCAGCGGATGGGGCAGCGCCGGGTACCCGGCGTGACCGACGTGGCCGCGGCGCCGGGCTTCCTGACCGAGGACGAGATGCTCGACCGGTATGCCCGGCTCGCCGGTCGCGATCTGACGCACGTCGGGTTCTATGTCGCGCTGGCCTCGTTCAAGCTCGCGGTGATCGCCGAGGGCATCTACTACCGCTATATCCACGGCCAGACCGTGGGTTCCGGTTTCGACGGGGTGGGAGAAATGGTGGATCCGCTGCTGCGCGCCGGAATCGCCGCATTCCAGGAGAAGGACCGATGAGCAATCCCGAAGCGGTACGGGAGGATCTGCGCGGGCGCGTGGCCGCCCTGCTCGCCGCGCACGACCCGGCCACCACCGATGCGGTGACCTTCCACCGCGCCCGCTTCGATGCGGGCCTGGCCTGGGTGTACTACCCGGAGGGCGTGGGCGGCCTGGGAGTCGACCGGGAACTGCAACCTTTTGTCGACGCCCTGTTCGAGCAGGCCGGAGCGCCGGGCAACAATCCCGAACTCAATGGCATCGGCCTCGGCATGGCCGCGCCGACCATCCTCGCCTACGGCACACCCGAACAGCGGCTGCGCTATCTGCGGCCGCTCTGGGCGGGGGAGGAGATCTGGTGCCAGCTGTTCAGCGAACCGGGCGCCGGATCGGATCTGGCGGCGGTGAGCACCCGCGCCGTGCGCGACGGCGACGACTGGATTGTCAACGGGCAGAAGGTCTGGACCTCGGTCGCGCACAAGGCACAGCGGGCGATTCTGGTGGCCCGCACCGATCCGAACCGCTCGAAACATGCCGGACTGTCCTACTTCGTCTGTGATATGACCGATCCGGGCGTGGAGGTGCGGCCGCTGCGCCAGATCACCGGTGAGGCCGAATTCAACGAGGTCTTCCTGACCGATGTGCGCATCCCCGATGCGAATCGCCTCGGCCAGGAGGGCGAGGGCTGGCGGGTGGCCAATACGACCCTCAACAACGAGCGCGTATCCATCGGCGGGCGTCCGGTGCCCCGCGAGAGCGGGCTGCTGGGCGCGGTGACCCGGACCTGGCGCAATAACGCCGATAAGCACACACCGGAACTGCATGACCGGCTGCTGCGACTGTGGGTCGATGCCGAGGCCGCGCGGCTGGCGGGCACGCGGCTGCGGCAGCGGGTCGCGGGCGGGCAGCCGGGGCCGGAGACCTCGGCGCTGAAGCTCTCGTTCGCGCGAATCAACCAGCAGCTCAGTGGATTCGAAGTGGAGATGCTCGGCGAGGACGGGCTGCGCTACGACGACTGGACCATGGTCCGTCCCGATCGCGTCGATTTCGCCGGGCGCGAAGCGGGCTATCGCTATCTGCGCGCGAAAGGCAATTCGATCGAGGGCGGCACCTCCGAGATCATGCGCAATATCGTCGCCGAACGGGTGCTGGGCCTGCCGTCGGAAGCGCGCGGGGACAAGGACATCGCCTGGAAGGACCTCATCCGATGAGCGAGGACATTCTGCTGCTCGACACCGATGTCGAGACGGCGCTGCGCGCGGCGGTGCGGAGCTTGCTGAACGAGCGGTGCGATCCCGCGGCGGTGCTGGCGGCCTATGCGGGGGACCGGTCGCTGACCCGCGCACTGTGGAAACCGATCACCACCGAGTTGGGGCTGGCCGGTTTGCTGATCCCCGAAAACCGGGGTGGCGCAGGCGGTTCCGCCCGTGACGCCGCGGTGGTGCTGGAGGAGTTGGGTCGCTATGCCGCTCCGGTGCCGTTCCTGACCAGCAGTGTGATCGCCGCGACGGTACTGCTGGCGGGCGACTCCGAACTCGTCGCTCAACTTGCCACCGGCGAATGCACCGCGGCACTGCTCGCACCGTTCTCGGCCGCGACGGTCGAGCAGATCCCCACGCTGACAAAGGATGCGGACGGCCGGTTGTCCGGCCGGGTCACCAGCGTGGCGGGAGCGCTGGAAGCGGATGTGCTGCTCGCGGCGGTGCAGACGCCGGCGGGTACCGAGGTGCATGCGCTCGCGACCTCCGCCGTCACGGCCGCTCCGGTGGTCTCCCTCGATATGACCAGGCCCCTCGCCGATATCACCGTCGACTCCGCTCCCGGCCGGGTGGTCGTGGCGGCCGGAGCCGGATTGCCCGCGCTGCGTGCGGGTTTGGCGATCGGCGCGGCCCTGCTGGCCTCGGAGCAGGCCGGAATCGCGGAATGGTGCCTGGACACGACCGTGGCGTATCTGAAGGTGCGGCGGCAGTTCGGGCGGGTGGTCGGGGGGTTCCAGGCGCTCAAGCATCGGCTCGCCGATCTGTACGTCGAGCTCGAATCCGCCCGTGCGACAGCTCGATACGCGGCGGGTGCGATCGCGGCGGGTGATCCGGATGCCGCGATCGCCACCGCCGTCGCCGCGGCGTACTGCGGCGATATCGCGGTGCATGCTGCCGAGGAAGCCGTGCAGCTGCACGGTGGCATCGGCATGACCTGGGAGTATCCGGTGCACCTGTACCTCAAGCGGGCCAAGGCCGATCAGATCGGGCTGGGCAGTCCCGCCTACCACCGGTCCGTGCTCGCCGGGCTGATCGATCTGCCGCTCGGCCGCAAGTGACCTCACACAAACGACGATCAGGAGTAGAGATGTTCGAGCTCTCGGACAAGGCCCTCCGCTATCGGGACGATCTGCTCGCCTTCATGGACGAGCTCGTCTACCCCGCGGAATCGATTTACGAAGCGCAGATGGCCGAGTCCGGCGATCCGCACTTCCAGCCGCCGATCGTGGAGGAACTCAAGACCGAGGCCCGCAAGCGCGGGCTGTGGAATCTGTTCCATCCGCATCCGGAATGGGGTCCGGGGCTGACCAATTCCGAATACGCGCCGCTGGCCGAAATCATGGGCCGCAGTGCGCATCTGGCGCCGGAGGTCACCAACTGCAGTGCCCCCGACACCGGGAATATGGAGGTGCTGACGCTCTTCGGCACCGAGGAGCACAAGCGGGAATGGCTGGCGCCGCTGCTCGCGGGTGAGATCCGGTCCGCGTTCGCCATGACAGAACCTGCCGTCGCGAGTTCCGACGCCACCAATATCCAGCTGCGCATGGATCGCGACGGGGACGACTACGTACTGAACGGCCGCAAATGGTGGACGTCCAATGCGCTGCACCAGAACTGCAAGGTGCTCATCGTGATGGGCAAGACCGACCTCGACGCACCGAAGCATCGGCAGCAGAGCATGATGGTGGTCCCGCTCGATACGCCCGGCGTGACCGTCGTGCGCGGGCTGCCGGTATTCGGCTATCAGGACCGAGAAGGCCACGCGGAGGTGGTATTCGAGAATGTCCGGGTGCCGAGCACCGCGCTGCTGGCCGCCGAGGGCGATGGGTTCATGATCAGCCAGGCGCGGCTGGGTCCCGGCCGCATCCATCACTGCATGCGGATCGTCGGCATGGCCGAGCGGGCGCTGGACCTGATGATCGATCGGGCCCAGGCGCGCACCACCTTCGGGGCGCCGGTGGCCGACCGGGCCAATATCCAGGACTGGATCGCGGAGGCCCGCATCGAGATCGAAATGGTCCGGCTGCTGACCCTCAAGGCCGCGTATCTGATGGACACCGTGGGAAACAAGAACGCGCGCACCGAGATCGCCGCCATCAAGGTGGCGGCGCCGCAGATGGCGCTGAAGGTCATCGACCGGGCCATCCAGGTGCACGGGGGCGCCGGTGTCTCCGACGACTTCCCGCTGGCCAGCATGTACGCGCACGCGCGGACGCTGCGGCTGGCCGACGGTCCGGACGAGGTGCACAAGCGGACCATCGCGCATATGGAACTGCGCCGCCGGGATCCCTCCTGGGGCCGGAAAGCCTGAGGCACGCAGATGAATTCGACCCGTACGAGAAGGAGTGGCGCATGACGAAGACCCAGCAGGTACGCCTGGCCGCACGGCCGACCGGTCTGACCACCGCCGACACCTGGAATGTGACGACCACCGAGCTGCCCGAGCTCGGACCGGGCGAGATCCTGGTCAAGATCGGTTTCATCTCCCTGGATCCGGCCATGCGCGGCTGGCTCAACGATGTTCGCTCCTATGTGCCGCCGGTCGGCATCGGGGAGGTGATGCGGTCGCTGGATATCGCGACGGTCGTCGAGTCGAATCATCCGGACTTCGCGGTCGGTGACACGGTCAGCGGCATCTTCGGCGTCACCGAGTACGCCCTCAGCGACGGCCGCGGCGTGCAGCCGGTCGATCTGAGCGTCGCATCCGGGCCCACCTGGCTGGGCACGCTCGGAATGCCGGGCATGACAGCGTATTTCGGTCTGCTCGAGGTCGGGAAGCTGCGCGCGGGGGAGACCGTGCTGGTCTCGGCCGCCGCGGGCGCCGTCGGCAGTGTGGCCGGGCAGATCGCGAAGGCCAAGGGCGCCACCGTGATCGGTATCGCGGGCGGACCGGAGAAGTGCCGGATGCTCACCGAGGAGCTGGGATTCGACGCGGCGATCGACTACCGCGCAGGTGACGTGCTGCGGCAGCTGCGGGCGGCCGCCCCCGACGGCATCGACGTCTACTTCGACAATGTGGGCGGTGAGATCCTCGACGCCGCGCTGGCCAATCTGCGCCGCGGCGCCCGCATCGTGCTGTGCGGTGCGATCTCGGCCTACAACGAGGAGAAGCCGCCGCCGGGACCGTCGCGGTATATGTCGCTGCTGGTGTTCCGGGCCTCCATGACCGGATTCGTGGTCTTCGACTACGCCGATCGCTATGCGGAGGCCGGTGCGCAGCTGGCGCAATGGCTGGCCGAGGGCAAGATCAAGAGCCGCGAACACGTGGTCGAAGGTGGGGTGGCGCGCTTCGGCGAGACCTTGAACATGCTCTTCACCGGCGCGAACACCGGGAAGCTTGTGCTCGCGGTCTGAGAGATGACACGCACCCGGCCTCCTACCGGGCCGGGTGCGCGAGGGCTGCCGACGGGTGCCTGGCATGCCACGGTCCGAATGAATGGGAGACTGTCCAGGTGGCCGAAGCACAGGACCGCTCACGCGCGGACGAGACTCGAACACGGTTGCTCGATGCCGCCGTGGTCGCCTTCGCCGACCGCGGATTCCACGGCTCCACCACCCGTGACGTCACCTCGATCGCCGGATTGAGCACCGCGGCGATCTATGTGCACCATCGCTCCAAAGAGGAACTGCTCTACCAGATTTCGCGCACCGGTCACCTCGATACCCTGGAGCGCATCCAGGCCGCCATCGCCTCCTCGGCCGATCCCACCGAGCAACTCGTCGCGCTGGTGCGGGATTTCGCGATCCACCATGCTCGCGCGCACACCGTCGCGCGCGTCATCAATTACGAGCTCGCCGCGCTCAGTCCCGAGCATCAGCGTGAGGTCAAGGATATTCGCCACACGATCGATGCCGAGGTCCGCAACCTGATCGAGCACGGTGTGGCCGACGGGTCGTTCGACAATCCGAATCCGCACATCGCGGCGGTCGCGGTGCTGTCGCTCGGCATCGATATCGCACGCTGGTATCGCGAGGACGGCGCCTGGTCGCCCGAGCAGCTCGGCGACTACTACGTCGACCTCGCCCTGCGCATTGTCGGCGCCGGTCATCCGGAAAAACAGGCGAAGCGGTAACTTCGGCGCTGTCTTCCCGGCGACCCGGTGCTATGCCGACTGGCGCCGCAGCAGCACCGACGATTCGCTGACCCGCGCGATCGCGAGTTCGCTTTCGATCGCCGTTGCGGCGTAGTGGAGTCCGGTGATGCGCAATTGCTCGATCCTGCGCTGCACCGCGTCCAGTCCGTAGTTGCTGACAACATCGGTGATCCCGATCCGGTAGGGATCGGACCCGAATGCTCGAGTGGTATCGCTCTTCTTCATCGCGGCCCCCAATGGGAATACCTGCTGACTCCCGCCCAACCATAACTCCTCGCACGTGCATTTGCACGTGCTGGACGTCGATGTGTGAGTTGTAATAGGTTGTGGCACACTCTGGTTCGCATGGGTAATGCCGACAGGAGTGGCCGTGATCGAGGACTTGACCAGCGTCGGGAGTAGTTGCATCGCCGAAGAACCGAGCGAGGATCCGGCACTGCTCCGCCGCGTCCTCGGAGTGCGTTTGCGCAGATTGCGTGAGACGGCCGGCATCAGCGGGGACCGGGCCGGCCGGGTGATCCGCGCCTCGCACTCGAAGATCAGCCGACTGGAGGCGGGGCGGGTGAGCTTCCGCGCCAAGGATATTGCCGATCTGCTGACCGCCTACGGCGTGCGTGATGCCGGCACCCGGGCCGAGTTCTTGCAGCTGGCCGAGCGCGCCAATGCCGTCGGACGCTGGCAGGCCGGTCCGGATCTGGCGACCGCGCGACCGGACACCTATTCAGCACTGGAGGACGCGTCCGCGCTCATCCGTTGTTATGCACCGGGTTTGGTTCCCGAGCTGTTGTGGACGCCGTCCTACGCGCATACGGTCTTCGCGATCGCCGACCGTGAGCCGGCGGCCGATATCCAGCGCCGTGTGGAGGCGCTGGTGCGCCGGCAGCGGCTGCTCACTCGGACCGATCCGCCCAGGGCGTGGTTCGTCGTGGAGGAGGCGGCGCTGCGCCGCCCGCTCGGCGGGCACGAGGTATGGCAGGGGCAGTTGAGCCATTTGGCCGAGATGGCAACACATCCCAATATCACCGTGCAGGTGCTGCCCGATCACATCGGCGGTCCCGCCATCAGCGGCACCGCCTTCACCATGCTGCGGTTCGCTGCCCCCGAGTTGAGCGATATCGTCCACTTCCCGCACCCCACCGGTCCCCAGTTCCTCGACAAACCCGTCGATCTGGACCGCTTCAACGCACTCTGGGACCGATTGTGCGTCTGCGCCACCTCACCCCAGCGCACCGCCGAAGCCCTCGACTCGCTCGCCATCACCCGCCCGATCAGAACAGAGATCCGATGACCGACAACGCTTTCGGCACCCAGCTACCGACCGAGATCGACACCACCATCCCGCACGAGGCCCGCGTCTACGACTACTGGCTCGGCGGCAAGGAGAACTATCCGGCGGACCGGGCGCTGGGCGATGCGATCGCCGAGCACGTCCCCACCATCAAGACCATGGCGCGCGCCAACCGCGCCTTCCTGTCCCGTGCGGTCCGCTACCTGGTCGCCGAGGCCGGGATCACGCAGTTCCTCGATATCGGCACCGGAATTCCGACCGCCGGAAATACCCACGAGGTGGCCCAGAGTCTGGATGCCAATGCGCGTGTCGTGTATGTCGACAAGGATCCGATCGTGCTCGCCCACGCCCGTGCGCTGATGGACAGCACGCCGCAGGGCCGCACCCGCTTCATCCACGCCGACCTGCACGAACCGGATTCGATCCTCGGCAATCCCGATCTCACCGGAACCCTGGATCTGTCCGAACCCGTCGCCATCATGCTCGTCGCGATCATGATGTACTTCCGCGACAGCGACCACCCGCAGGAGATCATCGCCGCGCTCCTGGACGCGGTCCCCTCCGGCAGCTACATCGTAATAACCCACCCCACAGCCGATTTCGCGCCAGAAGCGATGGCAGGAGTCGCCGCGGCCGCCGAAAGCTCCGGCATCACCTTCTATCCCCGCAGCAAATCCGATACCAGCGAGCTGTTCACCGGCACCACCCTGATCGATCCGGGTCTTGTCCCCGTCGCCGCCTGGCGCCCCGAACTCACCAGCAAGCCCACCGCCGTCGCCGACGCCGAAAGTGCCTGGTACTGGGCGGGTATCGGCCGTAAGGCCTGACTCTTCGGGTCGAAGGGCAGCCGATTCGCCGCCGAAGTGCGGCGGGTTCGGCTGCCCGCCAGCGTCTATCTCTCACAGGGCACGCCCTGTTCGCCGAGTCAGGCGGATCACGTCAAGGCTTGCTGGTCCAGGCCTCGGTCGATCTCGCTGCCCGATAGGCGAACACGGTGATACCCGCGAGCAGAATCACCGCCACCGCAAGCGCTGCCGCCCCGTGACCGTGCACAACCAACGCAGCCCCGATCGCCGCACCGAGAAACATGGCGGCCACCGGAATCACCCTGCGCCCCAGCTTGCTTCCACTCCCACCGGCCGCCGCACTATCAGCCGCGATCCCGGTCAGCGTGAGCGTCAGCACCGTAGTCGTCAGATCCGGAACGGCCAGCGCCCGAGCAGTCGCATTCTGCAGCCCCAGCCCCGCCGCGAGAAACACGATGAGCACCGCCAGCGCCCACCCCCGGTAGGGGTCGTCAATGAGCACCGCAATCACCCACGCCGCCGTGATCAGTACCAACTGAGTGGCCACCGCCCCGAAGAGATGCCGCCCGCGATGCGCACCAAGGTGCGTATACAGCCGCCCCCCGCTCACCGCCCCGATCAGAAAAACCACCACCGCCAGCAACAGCGCCCACCACAAGAACCCAGGTGCATTCCCGACGGAAAACCCCAGAAACACAACGTTTCCCGTCATATTCGCCACCAGCACATGCCCGAGCTCGAGATAACTGAACGCATCAACCACCCCGGTGACAACCGTCAACCCCAGCAACAGCGGCGGCAACGGCCCATGCGCATGCCCCCGCGGCGGCACAATCAACTCCCGCGCCGCGATCAGATGCTGCTTCATCCCTGAGGCTCCTGTCGTCATAGGGGAGTGCCGCCACCAAGCCCGCAAGCCTATTTTGCCGAAGGGAACTGCGAACCCGCAGGCCACCCGGTGTCGAATATGCCATTCCTTGCCATTCCTACGGCTCAAGAGTAGGAACATGGAAATATGCGCATCTAACTATGTGAGTCGCGAATGTCGAAACCCGCTGAACAACAAACAAGCCCGGAACACGAGCGCGCCGCCTTTCCCGAAGCGGGTCACGGCGTCGATTGGAATTCCTCGACCGCTGTGCTCGATGACGTTGTAGTGCTGCGTTACCGGCCCAAGAACGCCAGCGGGACTTCGGCGGGCACTTAGCTGGAGGAGTGTTGGTGGCTGGATGGGCGGAGCGGGTAGGGGGATGTGCCGCATATCGATCGTGAGTCGAGGGGCCTGACTCGGTGGGCGGTGCGAGGTTTCGTCGCTACCGTGGAGATTCCGAGGCATGGGTGTGCCGCGGTCTGGTTCGAGGGAGTACTCGACATGTCCGACAACGCTTCTCGATTAGCCCGGCTGCGGCAGATGCTGCGGCGTACCCCCGATAGTTTGGGTTTGCACGGCTCGCCGGTACCTGGTGTTGAACACGCGAATCCGGTGGGTCGGGGGAGTAGTGGTGAGCCTCCGACGTTGCGGATGCCGTCCAGGAAGGTGTGCGCGCGGCTGCCCGCGTGGGTGTTCACGCTGAGCGGGTCGGAGCTGCAGAAGATGCTCGATTACAGCGGCCCGGTCGGCAGCGCGTATTCGGGAGCGGCTGCGCGCCATCCTCATCCGGTGGCCGACGCGATCCCACCCGCGCTGACGATCACCGACTATCTCGCACATCAGCAGCGTGCGCTCGCGATCCGTCTGGTGATGGACAGTCCTGACGATAGGAAACCCCGCACTGTCCTCGAATTCGTCCAGCGCTGTGACGCCGACGAGCTCCGGACGGTATGGACCGGCACCCTGGGCGCGGACGCATTGATCGCCACCGCCACCGCAGGCCCGCTACCCGTACTGTCCCTGCTCGCCGCCGAACTGCTCGACCGCGCACACCGCTGGCACGACATCACCGAGCTGGAACGTGCCGCGGGCAGCGCAGGCTACCGGGCCACCCAGCTGTTCCGGGACTACGTGCATGCCGACGAGATCGATGCGAACAGGGCGGCGTGGTGGCAGGGCCGGCCGCAACGGAGGCAGGCGGTCTAGCGCGACTACTGGTCAGGAGGGTTTGCGGGCGGCGAGGAAGAGGTCGTGTTCGGGGATGGCGTGTGGGTGGTCGGGGTGGAATTCGACTACTCGGTGGTGGAGGACGTCGAGGCCTGCGGCGGTTAGGCGGCGGGTGAATTCCTCTGGGGGATAGCTGCTGACGGTGACGGGCTTTCCCATGAATTCGATGTCGAGGCTCTCGACGTCCGCGGGGACCGTGGCCAGTAGGAAGATGCCGCCGGGGGTCAGCCAATCGGCGAATTTCACCAGTGCGGCGTCGATTTCGGCTCTGGTCAGTTGGAGCAGGGGAAAGAATGCTGTCACTGCGTCCCAGCTCTCGGCCGGATACGACAGTGTTCGCAGGTCTGCGACTTCGAATCGGGCACCGGGGACCTGGGTGCGGGCTATCTCGATCATTCCGGGGGACACATCGCAACCGGTGACGTCGTGTCCTGCGGCGACCAGCACCTCGGCTGTCGGCCGGCCTGTGCCGCAGCCGACGTCGAGTACTTTCGACTTGTCCGGCAGCTCGGTCAGCAGCCACTCGAGTTCCTCGCGGTGCGCCGTCAGTCCGGCGAACGCCTTCTCGTAATCGATGCCGAGTCCGTCGAACACCTCGGCGGCAGAAAGTCCCATGGGACCAAGTTAATCGACTGGTCCTGCATGTGGGGCAGATCGAGCGGTCGACTGCTAGTGCTGTGCGGCAACAACATTGGGACTGCGTGCCTTCGGCGATGTCGTGCTGTCACACACCTGCCGTCACACACCTTTCACCGCGGCCCGGTCCATGAAGCCGAACAGGTATCCAGCTACCCGGCGCATCTGGATCTCCTCCGCGCCTTCGGTGATGCGGTAGCGACGGTGATGGCGATAGATGTGTTCGAAGGGCTTGTGGCGGGAGTAGCCGAGGCCGCCGTGGACCTGCATCGCGCGGTCGGCGGCCTCGCAGCAGAGTCGGTTGGCCCAGTAGTTGCACATCGAGACCTGTTCGGAGACAGTGAAAGTGCCGTAGGTGTCCATCGACCAGGCGGTTTTGTGGATCAGTGCGCGCAGCATCTCGCACTGGGTGTGCAGCTCCACCAGTGGGAACTGGATGGCCTGGTTGGCAGCCAGGGGAGTGCCGAAAGGCTTGCGCTCCTTGGCATAGGCGACGGCCTGGTCGATGCAGTATTGCGCCGCACCGAGACTGGAGGCGGCCTGGCGAATCCTGTTCTCGTTGAAGAAGTGCTGCACGACTCCGAGGCCGCGGCCCACCTGCCCGAAGATCGCCGAATTCGGCACGCGCACATTGGTCAGGGAGATGCGCGCGTGATCGGTGGGCATATTGAACGTCCACAGGTATTCCTCGACCTGGAAGCCCGGAGCGTCGGTGGGCACCAGGAATGCGGTGATGCCGCGTCCGTCACCGGCGTGGCCGGCGGTGCGGGCGAAGATCAGGTCGGCGTCGGCGATGTGCACGCCGGTGTTCCAGGTCTTGGCGCCGTTGATAATCCAGTCGTCGCCGTCGCGGACGGCGGTGGTCTCCATATGCGTGGCATCGGAGCCGTGCTCGGGTTCGGTGATCCCGAAGGCGAAGAACCTGGTGCCGTCGGCCAAACCGTTGACCCACTGCGCCTTCTGCGCCTCGGACCCGTACTCGAGCATGAGCAGCAGCCCGACATTGTTGGCGACGATGGCATGCTCGTTCTGCAGATCGCAGTGCAGGCCGAGTCCGCGTTTGGCCAGATGTTCGCGGATCACCGCCATGCCGAGGTTATTGCCGTCGCGGCCACCGAACTCCTTGGGAAAGGCGTAGCGGTAGTGGCCCGCGGCATCGGCACGCCGGCGTGCCTGGGCGAGCAGTTCCTCCCATTCCACGCTCGGCAGCCCGTTGCGGTCCCAGTCGGTGCGGGCGTCCTCGCGGCGGTGGTCGAAGAAGCGGATATTGTCGTGCTGCTGTTCGAGCGGGATGATCTCGGCCTCGATGAACGAGTCCAGCTCCTGCAGATACGCGGTCAGTTCGTGCGGCAGTTCGAAATCCACGCTCGCTCCTAGGCTTTCGCGCCGGGCCGGATCAGCATAAGCAGATCCCACTCGATCTCCGATACGCGGCGGCCGCTGGCGGCCATCACAATGTCTCGGACGGTCCCGTCCAGGTGCGCGGCGGCCTGCGACGCCAGCCCGACGCCCCAGGCCAGCGTGCCCATAACCTTCCACCAGCGGAACCGGTCGAGGTCGAATTCGCCGCCTGCGGACTCGTAGCCGCGGACGAAGGTCGCGCGATCGGCGAAACCGCCGAACTCCTGCGCGTCCTCCCGGAAACGCCACATCCGCAGCGCGGACCAGGCCACATCACGCATCGGATCGCCGAAGCGCTGGGCCCCTTCCCAATCCAGCACGGCTCGCAGACCGTCTGCGCCGACAATGATGTTGCCGTTGCGTAGATCGGTGTGCAGCAGTGCGATACGCGGCGGCGGGGCCGGTTGCCTGCGTTCGAGCCAGCGCAGTGCCATCGCGAAGACCGGCCGTTCGCCCAGTAGCGTGCGCACGCCCTGCTCCGCCGTGCGGAGGGTGTCGGCGGCCGGATCGGCTCCGGCGGCGGGCAGGGTATCCGGGGCCTCGCCCGGGTCGATGGTGTGCAATCGGCCCATTGCCCGGCCCCACTGCCGGGCCACGGTTTTGCTATGACCCGTTGCCTCGATCAGGCGTAATACCTTGCGCGGAACGGTCTCTCCGTTCACGTGATCGGAGATCACGAACGGCTCGCCCGCGCGAAGGTCGCCGCACACCGCCACCACCTCGGGCACCGGAACACCGTGCGCTCGAGCCAGTTCACGCACAGCCGCTTCGGTATCGACCGAGATGATCTGCACCGCAGGCGGAACGAGGGTGGCGACGAGTCTGCGTGCGCCCGCACCCTCGATGTCTGCGGTGAAAGCGATATTGCGCCTGCGCGCACCGGCGGACAGCACGTGCACCTCGGTGACCCGCACGGTCGTACCGAAAGTCTCCGTCAGGAAGGCCGCGAGCCCCGCCACCGGATCGGTGATCACTCACCCTCCCAGCTGTCGTAGCCCGGCTTCGCGATCGCCAGATCAGCGCGCACCACCTCGGTCAACGCCTGCCACAATGCTTGCTCGTCGCCGTCGGGAACCGCTGCCAGCAAGTCGATTTCGCGCCGCGCCGCTTCCGGTCCGAGCTCGACCTCGCGACTGAGGATCCTGGCCAGATTCGCCCCGACCCGCGCGCGATGGTGCAGCGCTGGCGGCAACGCCGGCAGCAGCGTGCCCTCCAGCAGCTCGGCCAGTGACTCCAGCAGCTCGGCTGCCGACGGTCGATTCTGCACGGGCGACTCCCTCGTTGGACACCGTGCTCAGCATTACACGCAGGCCACGCTCCGCACACCGGTTGACCGCCGCGAGGCGTGAAATGTCATGTCACGCACAGACGTCCGCGCATGCCACATAGACGTCCGAGCGTGCTAGTTTTCACCCCGGCCATCCCGGCCATCCCGGCCATCCCGGCCACCCCGGCCACTAAGCCGTCGGGCTCCGAGTCGCCCAGCTGTTAGGAGTTGAGTCGCTCCCAGCCGCCCAGCCGCCCAGCCGCCCAGCCGCCGAGTCGCCCAGCCGCCGAGTCGTCGAGTCGCCCAGCCGTCGAGTCGCGCTAGGTTGTCGAGTCGGCCGGCCGCTCATCGTATTCACTCCGGCACAGATCGCGCCTTCGCGGAACCCTGCGCACCCAGCGGGAGCTGCACCCGCAGTGTTCGAATCTCACCGACCAGATCGGCATAACCTTCCTGGACCTGCGCGAACCGCATTGCCGCGTGATGCTGGTGTGCCGCGCTGCCACTGTGACGCAGCGTCCGCTGCATCTGTGCGTAGGTGGACGCGAAGTGGCTGATCACCTCGCCGAGGGAATGGGTGTGCCGGCGCCCGGCGGTCGGGCGCGGCAGATGCAATGCCGACCACTCGTCGATCAGGCCGATGACTTCGCTGATCTGCCCGCGCACAGTGCGGTCGTCGAAGTCGGCCGGTCGCCGGGCCGGGGATACGGTCGCGGTGGTGAGGGTGGAGTGCAGGTCGGCCAGTTCGCGCGCCCAGCCGATCAACGGGGAACCGCCCTCCAGATTGCCCGCGACGGCGAGCAGTAGTTCGCGGGCGTCCAGCAGCCCCTCGGCCGGTCGGACGCGCTCGCGATCCCAGATATTGCGGGTCGGTGCCTGAGAGGTCTTGGCGGCCCGTGCTATACCGTTCATCCCCGGCCCCTCGACTCGGCGTCGGCTGAGTACCCGTCGGGCAGCGTGCAGCGGGTGAACGTCCGAGTCCCATCGGTGAACCGCTGGGTGTTCTCGCACAAGGTGATCAGCTCCGCCGCAACCGCATCCGGACGGTGGCGAGGCTCCTCGAGTTCCACGATCAGTCGCCCGGTCACCGCCGCCGTGAGCAGCCGGATGACCGCCCGTCCGGCATCCGGCGGGAATTCGAGGACACCGGCCGCTGCCGTCATTGCGGCGTCCTCGATCAATGCCACATAGATCGCATCGACGTATTCGATGAGCTCCGGCCGTCCGAGCCGACTGAGCTCGGTGGCCGCATCGAGTTGGGCGACAGCCGGAATCGACCCGATACGCGATTCCACCAGCACCTGATCGTCCGCACTGGGCGCATCGGTGGATTCGGCGGGCCGCGGCGGCTCGGCCTGGGCGGAGGGGGCGGAGGTCGCGTCGAGGTAGTGCACCTCGACCGCGGTCCGGGCGAGCTGCGCGACGGCCGCGCGTTCGGAGGGCCCGAGGTTGGTCAGGTGCTCGCGCGAGGGCACGATGAGTTGCGCTCCGTTCGAATCCTCGATCGACTCGAGGATGTACCACAGCACATCAGCGCGCCGCGGCGTATCGAAGACCCGATCGAGGTCGATGCCCCAGTGCTGCGCGGTCTGCCGGAGGCGGGGCAGGACCGTCGCGACACTGCTGTCCCGATCGAGTTCGGCGACCATCTCGCGCAGCAGCAGCTCGGGAGCGATCGGTTCGAAAAGCACCTCCCCTTCCCCGAATTCGCAACGGGCGGCGTACTCGCGAAACGCTTGCAGTACGACGCGGCGGACATTGATCGGCAGCAGTTCCGTACGGGCATATCCGAACCACATGAGTATGTTCCCGGGCTAGTTTATGGGTGAGCGTCAGCGCCTGCGGTCGGGATGCGCGGGTCTGCTTTCCGATAGCGATGCGGAGGGGTAGCGCGAGTCGATCGTGAGGTAGGTATCCGCATCACCGGTGGTCATGTATTGATTCAATCGTCGAAGAGGTTCTGCGACAATGACATTCGACAGGGCAGTCCGGGTGGAACCACCGATGAGGATGACATCGGCGGTCCCGATCAGGACATTCGGAGTTCTCATGCGGTGGCGAGCTGGTACTCGATCGGCGAATGCGGTGTGCGCGTACCGGTATCGAGCGCCTGCCGCACCGCGTGGCATACATCCTTGACGTCAGACCGTGGTGAGGAGAGGGTGGCCGCCTGCGCCATCCGGCCGAGGCGGTCGGCGACTCTTCCACTGTCGACCTGGCTGGTCAATGCCAGCGAGGCATTGGCGAACGAGACGGCCTCGCCGATCTGACCGAGCCGGAAGGCTCCGGTGGCGATGGTGATGTTGTCGAAAAGGATGCTGCGTGCGGGTCGTCCGGGTGCGGAGGCGGCCAGCGATGCCTGCGCGCCTTCCACCGCCGCGAGGGTATAGCGTTCGACGGCCGGACCGCTTGCGGTGAGCGCGTATTCGCTGTGGATCACCGACTGCATACCGGTGAATTCACCAGGGGTGAAGAACACCCGGGTCCACGGGTCGATGAGGTCACCTACGCGGGCGATCTCGTCCTCGGCGCGGCCCAGCGCGAACCGCATTCGATTGGCATCGCCCATCATGGCGTGTGCCCAAGCCTCATTGGCGTACAGCCGCGCCGATTCCCCACTGCTGGCGGCATCTTGGGCGGGCATCTGGCCGAGTTGGAACATGCGCAGGGCGGTTCGTGGATCGTGTTCGATCAGGTTGATGCGACCCAGGACGTAGAGCGTGGAGGCGACGAGGCTGTCCGCACCGGCCCGGCGCGCGAAAAACAATGCCAGCGTGGCGTATTGGCGTGCACGATACTGGTCGCCCACATCATGGAAGGCCCACCCGACCAGACGCGCGAGATCTGCGGAGGCGATCAGCATCGAATGTTCGCGCGCTTCACCGCGGCACCGCGCCAGCAGTGCGGTCGTCAATGTCAGTAGGTTGACGGCAGATTCGGCCACCGCGGAGCCGCCATGGCTCTGGTCGACCTCGCGCAGCCGGGCGGTGGCGCTGCGCACGAAGTCGAGATCGAACTGCCCGGTATCGCCGAGGGGCGCTTCGGACGCTGCCTGGTCAAGCGGTGGGAGCCACGGCGTGAGGATGTCGGGAGAGCCGACGACCGCGGTGGCGAGCGCTTCCAGCAGAGTCGTTTCCCGTTCGCGCTCATCAGGTTCCGGGCGCAGGTCGGTGTGGTGTGGCAGTGGGGGAGGAATCGATGGCGTGGGTGAACCGATGGTCGCCGGATCCGGTGCGCCGATGGCGGCCAGCAGACCGCGATAGGTCTTGTTCGGCCGGTTGACCTCACCGAGCTCCCAGCGCGCCACATGCCGCTCCGAACAGGCGACATTGATGCCCTGCCGCCGGCCCTGCTCATTGACCAGCTCGGCGAAATCGCTACGGCTGAGCCCTAATTGCGTGCGGCGGAAGGTACGCAGATATCGACCCCAGGAGCTGAGGGTCGCGGCCTGGGGGTCGCTCTGGTCGGGTTCGGTGTCTGTGACGTCCATGGTCCCCGCCCTTCTTCGGCTCGCTGAAAGCGCAGGTGCGGTACGACGTTGGGCCACTAGCCTTTTCGCGCGATAATCGTGCCTGATAATCTAACCTGATAATCAGAATTATGGAATAGTGGCGTCCGAAGCGCAGCCCGATACGGTGGGGAGCCATGGCGAGAACCGCACGAAAAGTGCTCCTGGGACGGGAAATCGACGCGATGCTGCGCCGCGCGCGCACCACCCAGGCCGACGCGGGCAAGCTGATCGGGGTCAGCCAGTCGCGCATCGCGGCGGCGGTCGCCGGTAATGGCAATCTCAGTGCCGACGATCTGGAACAGCTGGCGCGCAAGCTCGGCGTCGTCGATGAGGCCTACATCCGGATCGTGCTCGATCTGCGCGGTGACAACCATCGCCGCGGGTTCTGGACCTCGGGTTACCGCCGCGCCTACATCGAGGAGCTGCGACTGCTGGTCGACCTCGAGGATGTGGCGGACCGGCTGCGGGAAACCGGAGCCGAGATCGTGCCCGGACTCCTGCAGCACCCCAACTACATTCGCGCACTGCACGAACCCCTGCAGCTCGACCCCGACGATCCGGACGCGGTGACGGTCGAGGACTATGTGGAGGCGCGGATCGCCCGTCAGCAGATCCTGTTCAAGCGCCACGCACCCGAATCCCACACCATCCTGTCCGAATCCTGCCTGCGGCGGACGTACGGCGGTGATGCGGTGATGCTCGATCAACTCGTGCACCTCATCGAGCTGTCCCAGCGCCCGAATATTCAGATCCAGGTCATGCCGTTCACCCACCAGGCGCCGGGCGCGGGCATGGAGGATCGCTACATCCTGGTCCGGGTGCCCTCTCCGGGAGCAGCGGGGGACCTCGAGATGGCGGTGGTGGAAGCCCAGGGCGAGATCCGCTACATCGACGACAAGCCCGCGGTCGGCATCCGCGACAAGATCTTCAACCGCCTCGCCATGACCGCGCTCAGTCCCGCCGACTCCCGCCAGTTCATCGAACACCTCGCCCGCGGTCTGCGCAGTCGGCCGACTGTGCATCGATAGCCCGCGAACCGCTCAACTGAATAGGAATCACGATGTCCAGCAATGACTTCGAGCCACGGCAGCTCGACACGCACAAGCCGAGCTCGGCACGCATCTACCACCACATGATCACCGGTGAGGTGATCTTCGAATCGGATCTGCCCTTCATCCACCGGCTCTACGCCGATATTCCCTTCTATCCGCTCTGGGCCCAGCACAATCGCCGGTTCCTGGGTCGCGCCGTGCGATACATGGCGGGCAAGGGGATTCGGCAGTTCCTCGATATCGGTTCGGGCCTGCCGACCGGGGGCAATACGCACGAGGTCGCCCGGGAGCTCGTGCCGGACGCCCGCGTCGTCTACGTCGACAATGACGAAGAGGCCATCAACCGGGCCCGCGATCTGCTGCAGAGCGAACAGGTGCTCGACACCACCGCGATGGTCGACGCCGATCTGCGTGATCCGGCGCGCATTCTCGAACACCCTGACACACAACGCCTTATCGACTTCTCCGAACCGGTCGGCCTGCTGGTGGTCTCGGTGCTGCCCTGGGTGACCGATGCCGATGAACCCGCAGCACTGATCAAGCAGCTGCGGGACGCGGTTGCGCCCGGCAGTCATATCGCGATGACACATGTGTCACTCGAAGACGCCGGGCAGAAGATCAAAGAGCAGGTAGCGGCCGGCGCGGCGGTGTTCACCGACGCCAGCACACCGGTCACGCTGCGTAACCGGAACCAGTTCGCGACGTTCTTCGAGGGTTGGGCGCTGGCCGAACCGGGCATCACCTACGCCACGGACTGGCACCCCGATCAGCCGGTCGATACCGACGACTACGCCCGCCCGTGCAACTTCGCCGCTGTGGGAAGCCTTCCCTAGCGCAGTCAGATGCGCCGCGCGGCCGCCGACGTCGCCGGCGCAGTTCGAAAGGATCCACCATGCCGAGGACACCCACTGTCGGACAATTCCTCAAAGCGGCCGCGAGCTCACCGCAGCAGGCCTGTGTCATGGTCTACCGCGACGATCACCGAACCCTGGTGTGGGACGACAAACTCACCGATTCGTTCGACACCGCGGAATCGCGCGTCCCCGCCGAACAGTGCCTGACCTTCGATCACGACCAATTCGAGGTCATCCAGCAGGCATTGCGAACGGGCAGGCCGCTCCGGCAGATTCTGCTCATCGTGCAGGGCGCCGACGGCCTCTACGAATTCAGCGCCTCGCCCGAATGCGAGTCCTCCGTCGGAGCCGCCAGACTGTACTTCGACCACCTCGAATACTCCGCATTCGTCCAGGCCGTCAAGCAGAACGAGTTCGAGCGCTCGGCATTCCTCTTGCCCGCGACAGGTTAGACGGCGACTTCCGCACGCCGCGATCGACTTTCGCTATTTGCGGCGGGAGTTGTTTCCTGGTCGTTCGGATCGGTGCCCGAATTGCAGACAGCTGAAGTAGGGCTGCGAGGCCGACACGCTATCTGTTGTGCCGAGGCCGGGGTCGAATCTCGGAGTAAATTTCGGCTGTGCGATGCCCCGGGAGCGGTGCAGGACAAGTAAGGCCCGTGCGTTCTCGCTCGCTTATGCGCCGGTTGGCAATCGCGATTGCCTCGGGCGTCCTCGCCGCTACCGTGTCCGCAACGCCATTTCTGCCCTCGGCCACCGCCGGGCCCGGTGGACAGGGTGGTTCGGCGGTCGCACCGGATGGCTCGCGGATCGTGAATACCCACGCCGACGGTGACAGGCACCTGGTTCTGACAGTTTTCTCGGCCGCGATGAACAGTGAATTCCCGGTGGAGGTGCAGCGGCCCGCAGATCGGTCCGTGCCGCGGCCGGTGCTGTATCTGCTCAGTGGCGGCAGCGGCGGAAAGGGGTCGGCATCATGGGATCACGAAACCCATGCCGGGGACTTCCTGGCGGACAAAGACATCAATGTGGTGCAGCCGGTCGGTGGGGCGGCGTCCTATTACGCGGATTGGCGGGCACCGGATCCATTGTTGGGCGTCGTGAAATGGAAGACCTACCTGACCGAGGAATTGCCACCGCTGATCAACGCGGCGCTCGGCGCCAATGGCGTCAATGCGATTGCGGGCGTGTCTATGTCAGGCACCTCGGTGCTGCAATTGCCGATCGCCGAGCCGGGCCTGTATCGGGCGGTGGCCGCGTACAGCGGATGTGCGCAGATCTCCGATCCGGCCGGCCAGTCCTTCGTCCGTCTCACGGTGGCCTACAGCGGTGGTGATGCGGAGAATATGTACGGACCGCCCGATGATCCGCTGTGGGCCGCCAATGATCCGTATGTGAACGCGGCAGGGCTGCGCGGTCTCGACCTGTATCTGTCGAGCGGCAACGGGCTGCCCGGCCCCTATGACACGACGCGTGACCGGCACCTCGTCGACGCGGGGGTGGGCGCGCTGGCGAACCAGATCCTCGTGGGCGGCGTCATCGAGGCCGCGGTCGACCACTGCACGCGCGCGATGGCACATCGATTGGCGGAGTTGAACATTCCGGCAACCGTCGAACTGCGCCCGTACGGTACCCACTCCTGGGGATACTGGGACGACGAATTGGCCGCCTCCTGGCCGGTGCTGGCACACGGCTTGGGACTCCCCGCGTGACGGTGGCGGGCGTTCGGATCAGCGGGTGTAGCGGATCAGGGCGCGGGCTTTGGCCTTGGCGGCCTCGGTGTCGCGGTCCCGGGGTGGGGCGTTGGTGGTGAGGCCCGCGAGGAGTTTGCCGGTCGCGGCGGCGACCTCTTCGATGGCGAGGTCGAAGGCGGCCTGGTTGGCCTGGGAGGGTTTGGTGGTTCCGCTGATCTTGCGGACGTACTGCAGGGCTGCGGCGTGCACCTCTTCCGCGGTGGCCGGCGGCTCGAAATTGTGCAGGGTGTGAATGTTGCGGCACATGGGTGTGAGCCTACGCCCGGGGTCCGACGCGGCCGCCGAATCGGAGCCTGAGCGGGGGATCGAATGCACTGGTCAGGACCTTTCGCGGCCGCGAACCTCCGTGCGGTCGGGAGCAGGTCCCGGTGCCGCCGATTGTGCGCCGAGGTGGCGGATTTCCTCGGAATCGGGGCAAGATCGGAAGCGGCAACGACGGCTCGCTCGTTGCGATCCGAGGACACTGTCGAAGGAGATCGTGATGACTGAAGCGTTTGTGCTCGGTGGCGTTCGAACCCCCTTCGCCCGGTACGGCGGTTCGCTGTCGCACATTCGTGCCGACGACCTGCTGGGGATGACCATGAAGGGTGCGTGCGAGCGCGTCGGCGTGGGTCTCGATCAGATCGAGGACATTGTCGCGGGCTGCGTCAATCCGGCCCACGAGGGGATGGGTGATGTCGCGCGGTGGGCCGCGCTGGCGGCGGGATTCCCCGACACGGTGGCCGGGGCGACGATCAACCGGTTCTGCGGGTCGTCCCTGAGCGCGACCGTCAATATCGCGCACGCGATCAAGGCGGGGGACCTGGGGGTCGGGATCGCCTGCGGCGTCGAGTCGATGTCGCGGTCGGGATGGGCATACATGAAGGGCGACAGCCCGTTCGGTCCTCGTGGCCCGGTCATCCTGCTCGACACCATGTGGGCGGGTGCGGGCGGTCCCGCCAATCCGGCGCTGCTGGCGCGCAATGCTTACATCGGAATGATCGAGACCGCGCAGAACGTCGCCGACCGCTACGGGCTGACCCGCGAGGAGATCGACGCGTTCGCGCTCCGGACGCAGCGAAATGCCAAGGCGGCCAGGGATTCCGGGCGGCTGGCCAAGGAGATCATGCCGGTGCCGATCACGGCGACGAGGAAGACCCCGGCCCGCCTGTTCGAGCACGACGAATTCATTCGTGACGACACCACCGCCGAAAAGCTGGCGGCGCTGCCCCCGCAGCCGGGGACCACGCAGATGACCGCCGCGAACTCGACGCCCCTGACCGACGGCGCCAGCGCACTGGTGCTGGCCTCGGGTGAACGAGCCGCCGAGCTCGGTGTCGAACCGCTGGCACGGGTGGTCTCGTCCGCGGTGTACGGGATCGATCCGCTCTACATGGGCCTGGCTCCGGCGTGGGCGCTGCCGCTGGCACTCCGGCGCGCGGGCCTGACACCCGAGCAGATCGACGTGTGGGAGGTACACGAGGCATTCAGCGCTCAAGCCCTGGGCGTGCTGCGTGAATTGCCCAACCAGCTGGACGGTTTCGTCATCCCCGACGAGAAGCTGACACCGAACGGCGGCGCGGTGGCAATCGGTCACCCGTTCGGCGCCACCGGCGCCCGCTACGTCCTGACCCTGGCCACCGAACTGCGGGAACGCAATGCGCGCTACGGCGCGATCGGAGTCTGCATCGGATCCGGTCAGGGAGTCGCAATCGTCCTCGAAAACCCTTCCGCCGCCTGAGAATTCTCACCGAAGCGATGACGTACGAGGCTTCGGAGAGCTCGTCGCGCTGACGGGTGTTGTTGTCGGAGGCTGCCGGTACATTGATCGCTGAAGTTGATCATCACTACCGAGCCGGGCTCGGTATCAGAAGGAGTTCCCGTGAGCGCCCCCACCGGCTTCGCCAACGTCGTCTACCCAGCCGCGGATCTGGATGCGAGTGTCGCGGCTTTCACGGCGCTACTCGGCGCCGAGCCCATCTTCCGGACCGCGGACTACGCGATGTATGCCATCGGTATCGCGGTGTCGTCCAAACCGTGGGTGCGCCATCCGCTTCCGTTCTGGACGGTAGGCGATATCGCGGAAGCGCATGCCTCGATGCTGACGCTCGGCGCCACGGCGATGGGCGAAATCGCCGACGGGTCACTCGCCGAGATCGGCACCGCGCCCGTGGTCAATGGCGATCCGGTGACCGGCATCGTCGATATGCCGGGAAACCGTCTGGCAGTACTCAAAGCCGCCGACGGCAACCTCATCGCCATCAATCAGTCGGTCGGCTGGTAACTGCGATCCGGCCTGCCCACCGGCCGGTGGCTGGTCGAGTCGGCGGGGGCGGCCGCGATTTCGGAAGCCGCCCCGGCCCGGCTGCTACATCCTGGAACCTCCAGTCGGGCTTGGGCTTTGACGCAACGCATGCCTCGCCGGCGCGTAACTCCAGGTAGTATGTGGTGACACGATTCTGGATGGGGGACATCATGTCGTCGAACAATCACAGGGTGCAGGTCGATGATCCGCGCGCCCGATGGCGCCACCTGCCCGCCGAGCCCGCCCACTACGTCGAGGAAACCCACATCGACGGGAGTTCGTCGAGCTACACGGTGCCCGCCGTCGACCCGACCCAGGATTTCATTCGCCTCTACGGCTAGAAGCTGTCGGCCAGCAGGGCGTACTCGGCGGCGGTGCGATGCAGGATGGTGGTCTTGTCGTGGTCGTTGAGCACATCGACGTACCGGCCGTAGGCGAGATAGCACTTGTAGGGCGGAAAACCCGCGGCAGGCGCCTTCGGGTCCAGCGCCAGGCACTGGGCGTCGGGGACATGGGCGGGGCCGTCCATATCCCGGTATTGGGTGTGGCGCAGGAGAGTCACGGCGGCGACAAGCCCGTGGCCGGCTTGCGCGTCGCGCACGCGAAACAATGTGTCGTATTCCAGGTAAGACATCGCGTCGGCTCCTGCGTCCTGCAGTATCCGCTGCCATGTGACCGAATCCGTCGAGGTCGCGGTGAGGTAGTTCGTGCTGTAGACGGCGAAGACCTCGATGTCCGGATTGCGATCGTCGCGCTGCCCGACCATGGAACGGGCGAGCATGCCTTCCTCGTCGATGCGCAGTGCCGCGAAATCCTTTGCCGGAGTGGGCTTGAACTTGTCCACCGCGGCGAGCTGCATGTCGAAGGCCCGCCGTACCCAGCCGAGTAGATCGTTCTCGTCCGCCACGGGCCGCCGCACCGAGACACGGAGCACGAACTCGCCGTGTGCCAGATACGCGCCGATGCTGGGTGTGCCCGGACGCCAATGAACTTGCGCGGCAGCATAATCGGTGAGTGTGAGCGTGCGATTCTGGTCCGGCGCCGAGGCGAGATCGGCGGCCTCCAATTCGGTCGCCGCCCGCTCGGCATGGGCGGCATCGGGAAACCGCAGCAGTGTGCAGGTGAGCGCGGTCTCGGCCGGATTCGGACCGGAACCTTGGGTATCGGACCCGTTCACGGCATAGCCGACCAGCATTCCCTCCCGCGTCAGTACGGCTTTCGCGGCCGCGGGGACACCGCCCAGCTGTACCGCCGCGTTGTCATCGCTCAGCACCCCGCCCGCCCGGCCCACCGCGAGGATCGGATCGATCTGCACGTCCGGAACCAGCGCCGCGGACATCCGCATGCCCTCGACCTGCGCACCGTAGGACCCTGCCGGGCGATCGTAGTTGTGGCGCGTCAACGGATAGGGACCGACATCCAGTACCCGCACATCGATGGGCCGCGAGATCGGCGTACCGGCGATCGAGCACGCCGCGAGCAACCCCGTAGCCACGAAAACCGCTGCCAGCGAAGACATTCGCCATCGACCGGTCATGATCGCCCCCTGGTTCGACCCGATCTTTCGAGGCTACCTCCGGGCCGCGCCGACCGATACCGGATGAGCGAACTGTCCACGTCCCGCACGACCGCCGGGCGGATGCCAGTACTTCACCCACGCTCGAGCATGAGTGAAGTACTGGCATCCGCGCGAAGCGGATCAGAGCGCGTAATCGATACCGCGTGAATTACGGCAGCTGGCCGTTGGCGTACAGGTAGCCGACGACGCCGCCGATGAGGCAGCCGGGAATCGCGGGCAGGATGAGGAAGATCCCGCCGATGACAGCGCCGAGCGCGCAACCCACCGCGATATCGATGATCTGCTGGTCATTGAGCGCGAAGTCGATATTCTGCGCCGTGGTGGAATTCGACGGCTGCGCGGGCGCCGTATCGGGGCGGAGCACCGTCATGCTGGTGCCTGCGTTATTGATCTGCGGCTGCAGCCGGATCTTTTGTCCCGCCGACGTGTAGACCAGCGGAATCTGGCCGATCACCGCACCGTCGGACGCCGTCACGGCCAGTGTGTCGCCATCGGCCGTGGTTTGGAACTTCCCATTGACCAGATCCGTACTGACCGACGAACCATCTGCTTTCCAGGAGGTGGTGTAGGTGACGCCGGAAACAGAGCTGGTCACCTGATCCGTGGCCGGCACCTGCCCGGAGGCAGTACTCGCGGTCGCACCCAGGACTGCGGTGGTCAACACTGCGGTCGCAGCGAACTTCGTGATTCTCATTTAATCCTGTTCCGTCCTAGCACAGGGTTCACGCTGAGCCGCAGCGGTATGGGAACGCTCGCGGGGAACCCTGTTCGAGATAACTTGTCCGAACCGTGATTACACTACATTCGAGTCGGGGAACGGGTTTGGCGCAAAGGCGCCAAGGGTGGGTGCCGGTCAGGTGGCGTCGATATCGATGGCGGCCAACACTTTCGTAGATCGAACGTATCCGTATTCCGATGTCGATGAACTCCAATTCGCCTACTGGGCAATGAAACTGACCGAAAACCCGGGTCGAACCTGGTCGCGTTCACCAGCGAACCAGCGCAGCGAGGGTGGATTCGGTCACCACTGCTGCAGGCTGGTATGCGGCCGTGGCGGCAGCGAACCTGGCCAACAGCGATCACATCTTTTCGACGCTCGGATCGTTTGTTGCCGGACGTGGCGGGTAGACGGGAATCATGATCATCCAGGAGGGGGCCGGCAGTGGGCTGCCCAGGATCGACGACGTCGTCATCGCGATACCGGCGCGCGACGAGCAGCAGTTGCTGCCCGGTTGCCTGGACGCCCTGCGCCGGTCTGCGGAGCAGGTGAGTGTCCCGGTGCGGATCCAGGTGGTGCTCGATGCGTGCACCGACCACTCCGCGCGGGTGGCCGAAGCCGCCGGGGCGGAGGTGATCGTGGTGGACGCGCACAATGTCGGGGCGGCGCGTGCGGCCGGGTTCGCCGCGGCCGGTCTCGGATGCGGTGCGGGTACCTGGTTCGCCACCACCGACGCTGATTCTCGTGTCGATCGTGGCTGGCTGAATCGGCAGATTCGGTACGCGGAAGCCGGCGCGGAGATCGTCGCCGGCGTCGTCACGGTCGCCGACTGGGACCATTACTCCCCGCAGGTGCGCGCTCGCTACGAGCGCGCGTACCGGGTCGAGCGTGCGGCCGGCCACGTCCATGGCGCGAGTCTTGGATTCCGGGCCGATATCTATTGGCGTACAGGGGGATTCGCGTCGCTGCGGTCCGGTGAGGATGTCGAGTTCGTGCACCGGGCAGCGGCGCTGGGCGTGCGAGTGGTCTGGGCCGAGGATGTGGTGGTGGCGACGTCCGGGCGTCGATTCGGGCGGGCGCCCGGCGGGTTCGCGGCACATCTGCGACGACTGGAAGCCTCGTCCACGCCGGAGGCGGAAAGTGCGTGAGCGGTCTTCGGATGTGCGCGATCGGCTGCGCGAGCTCTCGAGCTCGGGACGCTTGGTTCTGCCTTTCCCCGGCGGCGGGATGACGCGCCAGCGGTTCCGTGCCCTGGCGTCATTGAGTGCCGAGGACACCGTGCTGGGCCGCATGGCCGAGGCACACGCCGATGCGGCCGCGATCCTGCACGAACTCGACGGTCCGCCACCCGCGACCGGGCAGATCTGGGGGGTGTGGGCGGCGGAGCCGCCCGAACCGGTGCTGTGTGCCCGGGCCACCTCGTCGGGCTGGGTGCTCGAGGGGCGGAAATTGTGGTGTTCGGGCGCGAGCTTCTGCACCCACGCACTGGTCACTGCCCGCGACGGCGAGAACCGCCGGCTTTTCGCGGTGTCGCTGACCCAGCCCGGCGTGCGGCCGGTGCCATCGAGCTGGCATGCGGTGGGGATGCGTGAATCCGATTCCGGCGCAGTGGACTTCGATGGCGCCCAGGCCACGGAGGTAGGCGTGCCCGGCGCCTATCTGGACCGCGCCGGGTTCTGGCACGGTGCGATCGGGGTGGCGGCGTGCTGGTACGGCAGCGCCTGCGCGGTGGCCAGACCGCTGCACGAGCGTGCGGCGAAGGGGCGTGCCGATGAGCATGCGCTCGCGCATCTGGGGGCGGTGACGGCCGCAATGCACGCGGCGCGGCTGAGCTTGTCCGCGGCCGCGGGCGAGATCGACGCCGATCCCGGTGGTGACCGGCTCGACGCCCGCATCCGGGCTCGTACCGTTCGCGGCGTGGTCGAGGACGCGGTCACGGCGACGATGGATCGCGTCGGACGGGCCCTGGGAGCCGGTCCGTTGTGCATGGATGCCGAGCATGCCCGGCGGGTCGCAGATCTCACGGTGTATGTGCGTCAAAGTCACGCGGAAGTCGACCTGGCCGAGCTCGGCCGCGATATCGCGGGGGAGGAGTTCACATGGCCGGACCTGTGATCGACGTGCAGGCCGCAGGACTTCCCGATGAGCAGTGGGACGCGTGGCGGCAGCGCTGCGCACCATTGCCGCTGTCCGCCTGGCCGCGGCTGGTCGTGGTGGCCGCGCATCCCGACGACGAAGTGCTCGGCGCCGGCGGACTCATCGTCACGGCCCGCGCGGCGGGCATCGCGGTCACCATCGTCACCGTGACCGACGGCGAGGCATCCCATCCGGAGTCGGCCACCCACGGCCCCGCGCGGCTGGCCGAGCTTCGCATCGAGGAAGCCCGCAGCGCCGCAAGCGAACTGGGAGCCGACGCCCCCATTCGTCTCGGCCTGCCCGATGGCGGTGTCGCGTCGCACGAAGACCGGTTGAGGGTCCGATTGCGCGCCCTGCTCGGCGATATCGGCGAGCCCGGTGCGGTGTGCGCGGCGACCTGGCGGCACGACGGTCATCCCGACCATGAAACCGTCGGCCGCGCCGCGGCCGCCGCCTGCGCGGCCACGAATACCGAACTGCTGGAATACCCGGTGTGGATGTGGCAGTGGGCCGCACCGGACCATCCGCGCCTTCGGGAACAGGATCCGGCGGTATTGTCGTTGTCCCCCGCCGCGCACGCCGCGAAATGTCGTGCGCTGGCGCACTTCCGCAGCCAGTTCCTGCCACTGTCCGACGACCCTGCCGATGCGCCGATCCTGCCCGCACACGTCCTGCGCCGATTCACCGGCCCGACCGAAACCTTCTTCCGATGAGCCACCCCCGCCTGCCCGTCGGCTACTTCGAGGAGCTGTACGCTCGCAGCGCTGATCCCTGGCAGTTCACCACCCGCTGGTACGAGCAGCGCAAACGAGCGCTCACCCTGGCCGCGCTACCCCGCCCGCACTACCGGTCCTGCTTCGAACCGGGTTGTGGCATAGGGGTTCTCACCCAGGAGCTGGTCTCCCGCTGCGACCGGATCGTGGCCACCGATATCGTGGACGATGCCCTGCGCCGCGCCGCCGCCAGGCTCGCCGGAGCATCGGCGCAGGCCGCCGCGACCGTGGAACTGCGGCGCTGGGGGCTCGGAGACGTGTGGCCCGCAGAGCATTTCGATCTCATCGTGCTCAGTGAGGTGTGCTACTACCTCGACGCCCCGGCCTTGCACGCGGCTCTCGACGAACTCCTGGGTCATCTCGACCCCGGCGGCACCGTCGTCGGCGTGCACTGGCGCCATCCAGTGCCCGAGTACCCACTGACCGGAGACGAGGTCCATGCCGTTCTCGGCGGCCATCCAGGTCTGACGGTGCTGGCCCGCTACAGCGACGACGATTTTCTGCTGGAGGTGTACACCACGGCAGGGACCGAGCGCCGTTCCGTCGCTCAGGACGAAGGCTTGGTCTGAACCGCGGGCTCTCGGCTCGTCGAGCTCAGCTCTTGTTGCGGGAGAGCATTGCCCAGGCGGCTGTTCCGAGGAACAGCACAATGCCGATGATCGCCAGCCAGAACATGCCCTTGATGACGAAGCCGAGCACTGCCAGGACCAGCCAGATGATCAGCAGAATACCGATGAGTGTCAGCATTGCTCAACAATGGCACGGAGCACCTCGATTTCCGCGGAGACACTCGGCCGGTGGGGAAGCGGCTGCTCGACGACGGTTTGTCTCGCAACTGCGGGTATGCACACCCTGTTGGTCCGAGCCGCTATCCTGCACGGACGTCCAGATTTCGGGAGAATCATGAAGTACTCGCAGTGCGCAGTCACCGGAAATTGCGTCACCACTCAGGGGGGCGGTGGGCAGTCCTGAAGATTCTGATTCTCGGTGGTACCCGGGAGGCCCGGGAAATCGCTGATATCGCCTCCGGCGAGCGCGGATTGGAGATCGTTTCCTCACTCGCCGGACGCGTGCGCGAACCTGTGCTTCCGGTCGGCGCGGTGCGCGTGGGGGGATTCGGGGGAGCCGACGGGCTGCGGAAGTGGCTTGCCGACAATGGGATCGGCGCTGTGATCGATGCCACCCACCCCTTTGCCGGGGGTATTACCGCCAATGCGGCATGGGCCGCGGCGGAGTCCGGGTTGCCGGTGCTGCATGTGCGCCGCCCCGGCTGGAGCGAGCAGGCGGGTGATCGGTGGATCCGGGTGCCGGACCTGGCTGCGGCGGCGGAAACCGTTGCGGGACTGGGGGAGCGCGTATTCCTCACCATCGGCCGCCAAGGGGTGGCGGCCTTCGCGGGCTCGGAGCAGTGGTTCCTGATTCGCGCCATCGACCCGCCCGAGGGCGCGGTGCCCGAGCGGCATGAAGTGCTGCTGGCCCGCGGACCCTTCAGTGTCGCAGACGAAACCGCGCTGCTGGCCGCGCAGCGCATCGATGTGCTGGTGACCAAGGACAGCGGGGGAGCCTTGACCGAGGCCAAGCTCGCCGCTGCCCGTGCGCTCGCGTTGCCGGTGGTCATGATCGACCGCCCGTCGCTGCCGGCGGGTGCGGTGCAGGTGGAAACAGTTGCCGCAGCACGGGATTGGCTGCGGCAACAGTCCTAGGACAACCGGCTGCTGGGGTCGAGCAGCTCGGGGAGCCGGTCGAACCAGTCCAGTACGGCGCGTTCGTAGCGAATGCCGAAATCCACGGTCGCGCGCTCGAACGGTGACATGCGCTCCTCGTCGTGTCCGGCGAGGTAGGAGGTCAGCCGTTGTTCGTGCAGTGGGCGATTGGCGGCGATAATGCGTTCCAGGCGTGGCGGATCGACGAATTCGCCGAACGACAGGGTGAGCAGCAGCGGCACCCGGATGGTCTCCGCGCCCGGGTCGCGGGCGATCCACTCCGCGAACGCCTCCCGCCCGTCCTCGGTGATGCGATAGGGCGTGCGGTCGCGCGCTCCGGCCTCGCCCTTGTCGACGAGGCCGTGCTGATGCATGGTCGCCAGCTCGCGGTACACCTGACTCTGGGTGATGGTCCAGAAGTCGCCGATGCGATCCTGCGCCTGGGCGACCAGGTCCCAGCCGGACATATCGCCCTGATGGAGGAATCCCAATAACGATGCGGCCGTCGAATTGAGAGGGCGCCGCGTCTTGTCGTCTGCCACTACACTCCTTCCAGCCTGCATTCCACTATGGAATATTAATCGCCGTACCGTCGAGAAGTGAACACCCGGGGCCCGCCGGCCGCGTCGAACACCGTGGTGGTCGATGCGCCCACGATCAGCAGGGTGCGCATATCCACCTCGGCCGGGTCCAGCTCGGCGAGGGTGACCACCCGCACCGATTCGGCCGGACCGCCCACATCCCGCCCGATCACCACCGGGGTCTCCGGCGTGCGGTGCTCGAGTACGAGATCGCGCATGGCGGCCACCTGCCAGGTGCGCTGTGACGAGGCCGGGTTGTAGACGGCGAACGCCATATCCGCGGCGGCCACCGCGGCGATCCGCCCGGCCACCACCTCCCAGGGCTTGAGCCGATCCGAGAGCGAGATCATGGCGAAATCGTGCCCGAGCGGTGCACCCGCGCGGCTGGCCACGGCACTGGCCGCGGTCACCCCGGGCAGTACTCGGACCGGCACATCACGCCACTGCGGATCGGCCGACTCCTCGACCACCGCCGCCGCCATGGCGAATACCCCGGGATCTCCACCCGAAACAACCACGACCCTCGCACCACCCTTGGCCAGATCCAAAGCCATTGCCGCCCGCTCGGATTCGACCTTGTTGTCACTGGAATGCCGTCGCTGTCCCACCCGCTCCGGCACTCGATTCACATATGTCGCGTACCCAACGATATCGGTAGCCTCGGCCAGCGCGCGCGTCACCTCCGGCGTGGTCCACTCCGCGGCCCCGGGTCCCAGCCCGATCACCACCACCTCACCGATCGAATCGTCCTGCGCCGCGGCCGCACTCGCGGCAACGGCGAGAGCCGCGACGGTGCCGGCGACAATCGTGCTCGTCGTCGTGGCAGTGGGATCCGCGGCGGGCGCGGTTGAGGGAGCGGTGCCAGGCACCGTCACGGCACCTGTCCCGGCAGTATCCGCCGCGGGTGCGCTCGATGGAAGGATATGAACCGCAGCGGTATCGGCACCTGTGGTGCTCGTGGTCGTAACGGCGGTATCCCCTGCGGAGGTGCTTGCTCTCGGTGCGGGAGTACCGGTGGCTGCGTCGGTCGCGGCCTGCGCGGTGGCTGCGCGTGATGTCACTGCTCCGGAGGCAGTGCGGCGGGGCGTATCGACCGCGCCTGCGGATCCGGTAGTTGCGAGCGTGGATTCGGTCGATGAAGTGCCGGACATGTTGTCCGTCAGGGTGATTCGCGTGACCGGCTTCGGGCCGGGGACCACGGTGATGGCGAAGTACGGGACGCTGGCTTCGTCCACGTCGGCGGCGCGCAGGACGCGCTGGCGGGTGGAGCTGGCGCGCTCGACGTAGTAGGCGTCGGCGAGGCGGCCGGAGTCGGCGAGAGCCTGGCGGACGCCGGGGTAGGTGCGGCCGAGTTTCATGATGGCGACGCCGTCGGCCTCGCGCAGGCGGCGGGTGAGCTCGTCCGTGGGCATGGTGCCGGGCAGGACGGTGAGGACCTGATCGCCCTCGACCAGCGGGGTGCCCAGGGCGGCAGAGGCGGCGCTGACCGAGGTGACGCCGGGAATGATCTCGGTGTCGAAGTCATCGGCCAGGCGGCGGTGCATGTGCTGGAAAGAGCTGTAGAACAGCGGGTCTCCGGCCGCCAGCAGGGCGACCGAGCGTCCGGCGGCCAGATGTTCGGCCAGGCGCGCGGCGGCGGTTTCGTAGAACTCGTCGATGGCTCCCTGATAGCCACCGGGGTGATCGGTGGTCTCGGTGGTCACCGGGTAGACGAGGTGCTCTTCGAGCTGGCCCTCGCGCATATAGGGCGCCGCAATGGCGCGCGAGATGCTGCGTCCGTGCCGGGCGCTGTGGAACGCGATGACATCGGCCGCGCCGATGATCCGCGCCGCCTTGACCGTCACCAGTTCCGGATCGCCGGGGCCCAGGCCCACACCCCAGAGCTTGCCGCTCATTCTTGTTCGCTCGCAATCGCATTGAGGGCGGCGGCGGTCATGGCGCTACCGCCGCGCCGGCCACGCACGGTCAGGAATTCGATGCCGCCGTATTCGGCGAGGGCCTGCTTGGATTCGGCCGCGCCGATGAAGCCGACCGGAATGCCGAGCACGGCAGCGGGTTTCGGGGCGCCGGCGTCGAGCATGTCGAGCAGGTGGAACAGCGCGGTCGGCGCATTGCCGATGGCCACCACCGCACCTTCCATCCGATCGCGCAGCAGTTCGAGCGCCGCAACGGATCTGGTGTTGTTCATCTCGGCCGCCAGAGCGGGCACGCGCGGATCACCGAGCAGGCACAGGACCTCATTGTCGGCGGGCAGCCGCTTCCGGGTCACGCCCGAGGCGACCATATTCGCATCGCACAGAATGGGGGCACCCGCGCGCATCGCGGCCCGTGTCCTGGTCACCACATCGTTGCTGAATTCGACATCCCCGGCCAGATCCACCTGCCCGCAGGCGTGAATCATGCGCACCACCACCTGCGACACGTCCGCCGGAAAGCGGGCCAGATCCGCTTCGGCGCGAATGGTCGCGAACGAGCGCCGATAGATCTCGGCCCCGTCGGTGAGGTAGCTGGTGCGCACGTCGGACATGGGGTCCACCCTAGATTTCCGCTGCGCGTGACCTGGGGGCGGGTGGTGTCGCTCCGCGGAAATCAGGTGCGCGGGCGTTCCAGCAACCGGGACATGACGATGCTGCTGCGGGTGCGGCCGACGCGGGCGTTCTCGCGGATGCGCTCGACGGTGACCTCGATTTCGGCCATATCGGTGGCCATGACGTGCACGAGGGCGTCGGCCTCACCGGCAATCGTCCAGATACCGATCACCTGGGGGATGGGTTCGAGGCTGCGGCGCAGTTCGGCGGGGGAGATGTTGTCGCGGTAGTAGACCTCGACGTAGGCCTCGGTGCGCCAGCCCAGGGCGGCGGGATTGACCAGTGCGGTGAAACCGGTGATCTGCCCGCCCGCGACCATCTTGTCGACGCGGCGTTTGACGGCCGGGGCGGAGAGCCCGACGATCGCGCCGATCTCCTGGAAGGAGGCGCGGGCCTGCTTCAGCAGAATGGCCAGAATTCGCCGATCGAGATCGTCCACCGGTCTCTCCGTTCGCGGAAGCGTGGTGTTTTTCGCCTTGACGCAATGATTCGCCGCTAAATCATAAATCTACGCAACGATTCGCTATATCAAACGCAACGGTACGCCATTTACCTTCGGGATCAAGCATTGTCCGCGCTGTTCCCGAAGGAGCCTCGTTGACCTCCGTAGCCACGCTTCGCGCCCCCGAACCCGCAGGCATCCGCCGCCCCACTCCGCGCCGCTACCTCATGTGCCGTCCCGACCACTTCGACGTCTACTACGCGATCAATCCCTGGATGGACACCTCCGCTCCCGTGGATCGCGCGCTGGCACGGGCGCAGTGGGAGAACCTGCGCACCACCTATGAGCGGCACGGGCATGTGGTCGATGTGGTCGAGGGCGTGGCCGCCCTGCCCGATATGGTGTTCGCCGCCAATGGCGGTCTGGTGATCGGTGACCGGGCGCTGTCGGCCCGCTTCGCCAATCCCGAGCGCGCTGCCGAAGGCCCGGCGTATCACGATTGGCTTGCCGCGCAACGCTTCACCCAGGTGCTGGCCGCCCGCGAAACCAATGAGGGCGAAGGCGATTTCGCCATCGCCGGGGACCGCATTCTGGCGGGTACCGGATTCCGCAGCTCCCGCGCCGCGCACGAGGAGGTGCAGGAGTTCTTCGAATTGCCGGTCATCTCACTGGAATTGATCGATCCGCGCTTCTACCACCTCGATACCGCGCTCATGGTGCTCGACGACACCATTGCCTACTACCCGGCGGCCTTCAGCGGTGAGAGTGCGCGCCTGCTCGCGGGCATGTACCCGGATGCGCTACTGGCCACCGAGGACGATGCGAATGTGCTCGGCCTCAATGGCGTCTGCGACGGCTACCACGTCTTCATGAGCGAGCGCGCGACCGGCTTGGCGGCGCAGTTGCGGGCGCGCGGCTATGAACCGGTGGGCATCGACCTGTCGGAATTGCTGAAGGCCGGTGGCAGCGTGAAGTGCTGCACCATGGAACAGCATGCGGTCAGAACGGCAGCGTTGCCTTCCATGGACTGACCGCGGGATCGTGCAGCGGATGTGCCTGCACGAGGAAGCGCAGCAGCAGGATCGCCCCGCTGATCTGTAGTAGGGCGAGTGGAATCTCGGCGACCACCGCGGTGGTCACCGAGACCCACAGATCCTCGGGCGCGGCGGTGACGATATCGAACCAGGCATCCACCAGCAGCAGCATTCCGGTGCCGAAGGCGGGCAGTACCAGCATGACGTGCCGCCGCCACCCGAGGTAGGCCGTCGCGGCCATCATGAGCACCAGCAGCACATCGAACCCGATCCAGGTCAGCGACCAGTTGCGGGCGTGATAGTCGGCGGGCAGCGTGAGGCCCAGGTATACGAGCCAGGGGATCATGGCCAGGCATCCGCCGACCATGAGCGTCAATCGAATCCGGCGATGCAACCGCACCAGTTCGGGCCGCGGCAGCCGCGGCTCCCACACCCGCAAGCGTTTGATGAGCTCGCGCCGCTCCACATCGGACATGGCCGCGATCTCCTCATCGCCCATTCTCGAAATGGTCATGCCGACCTCCTGCACCCGATCCGTATGCCTGATCCGGACAACACTTCACGCCCTCTGAACCATCCACTCTGCGCCGGAAAGATCGCCGTGAACAGTGCGGTGGAGACTTCGCACCCCTACGGCCGGGAAGTTGTGCCGAACATGTCCGGGAAGTCGTGCCGGACAGGGCTCTCAGCCGGCCGGATCGATGCGGTAGCCGTCGCCGGTGGCGATGATGTCGGTGACCGCGCCGCGGGGCCGGCCGCAGCGGCGCTCGCAGCCGGACCAGTGCTGGCGGCCGGACGCCACGATTTCGGCGGCTTCCAGCCCTTCGCGGGCGAATTGGGGCGCTCCGGCGGGCACTACACGGCCGGATTCGACCGCCTCGGCCACATCGGCGCGTACGTCGGTCCGGGATTTCGCGCAGCCCGGCATGCCCGCGCAGGCACTGGCCAGCAGCCAGGGGGAGTGCGCATCGAAGATCAATCCCATGGGAGCGAGCACTCGCACCACCTGCTCGGCGGCCCACTCGTCGAGGTCGGCGATCACCAGACTGCGCCACGGGGTGAGCAGGATCGGCCGCTCCACGGCGGCGATGAATTCCGCGGTGCGCGCGGGCAGCGAACCGAGCGGCACCCCCGCGCCCAAGGCCACTCGATCGTCGCCCTGGGTCATCCAGCCGATCGGAATCTCGTGCCGCACACCGATTTCGATGGATTCGCCGCTGGTATCGAGTCCGGATCGAGTGGTCAGCAGTCGATCGGTGAGACGGGGACCGGCATCGGGGATCTCGTGCAGCCGCCACTGCCCGTCGCGCAGTTCGAGAAAGCCGTGCGCCGCCGCGAGCATGAGGTCGACCGCGTCGCCGGCAGACACCCGCACCCCGGAGTCCGCACCCGCCAGCAGCAGCGCATAGGTGTCGCCGTCTACCGCGTGCACGCCGATATCCCCGCCGAGCCCGCTGACATCACCGCGGCCGTCATCGAGCGTGAACAGCACGCGCCCCGGCAATGTCGCCAGCAATGGGTCGGCCTGCAATCCGGCATCGAGTGCAACAACCATTCCGTGCACATCGGCCGTGCCGCCGACCCGCCCGGCCAGCGGTGAGGCGATGATATTGCGAATCCGCTCGTGCGAGGCGCTCGGCAGCAGCCCGGCCGCGGTGAGCCGCACTTCGAGTGCGCTCGCATCGCGTACCCGCCGCAGCTGCACATTGCCGCGCGAGGTGAGTTCGATACTGCCGTCGGCCAGTTCGCGCGCCGCCTCGGCGAGCGCCTGCAATTGCTGCGGGGCGAGCTGCCCGCCGGGCACGCGAATACGCGCGAGGGGCCCGTCGGCGGCATCGTGCAGACGCAGCACGCCCGGGCAGGAATCGGGATCTGTTCGGGTCATGACCGGTCAAGCCTACGGTGACCGGCGGTGCGGGAGATTATCGAGGTCCGTGCTGCGCTTGCCATTCCGGCCAACCGGCCTGGTGCGGTTCGATCGAGCTCGGGACACCGCGGCGCAGCGCGAAGGCCGGTGATGTTTCCCAGGTGTCCTGGAGCAGGTTCGGGGTGTTGTGGTGATCGAGGTGGTCCCGGTGCACGGTGGTCAGCTGCACCGTGATCCCGAAGAGAGCCGTGGCGGCGAAGATGATGCCCGCGAGCATCGCGTACCGCGTATTGCCACTGCCGGCGGCGACCAAAGTCATGCCCAGCATTGCGAAGGCAACCAATGCGCAAAGATATCCTGACCAGGCAGCGAATCGATTCCGCCTGACCCATCCTGGAGTGTTCGGCATACGGGCAGCGTACGCGCGGATTTCATAGCGGAACAGCATTGCCGACCAGGCTTTGCCGCACTGTGATCAGGGCGCGATAGCATCGGCGGGCTCGTCGGACGGAAGTAGCCGGTGCAATTCCGGTGCGGTCGCGCCACTGTGACAGTCAGACCTTCCCGTCGAGCGCCACACCGTGCTGGGCGCGTCACCCGAGGAAGGCCGAAACCTGTGATTTTGCTGCTGTCCACGTCCGATACCGATCTGCTGAGCGCACGTGCCAGTGGAGCCGAGTATCGGCTCGCCAATCCCGCGCGACTGCTGCCGGAGGATCTGCCGGCGCTGCTCGACGGCGCCGATCTGGTGATCGTGCGCATTCTCGGTGGTAAGCGGGCGTGGGAGGAAGGTCTGGAGGCGGTGCGCGCCAGCGGGACTCCGCTGGTCGCGCTCGGCGGTGAGATCGCACCCGATGCCGAGCTCATGGAGTGCTCCACCGTGCCCGGCGGTGTGGCCGCCGATGCGCACAACTATCTGGCGGCCGGTGGCCCCGGAAACCTCTTGCAGCTGCACAACTTCCTCTCCGACACCGTGCTGCTCACCGGATTCGGTTTCGAGCCGCCGGTGGAGCTGCCCAGCTGGGGCCGGCTGGAACGGGATGCGCGCCCGGTAGCCGAGGGTGCGCCGACGGTGGCGGTCGTCTACTACCGCGCGCAGCATCTGGCCGGGAACACCGGTTATATCGATGCGCTGTGCCGGGCCATCGAGGACAAGGGCGCGCGGGCGCTGCCGGTGTACTGCGCCTCGCTGCGGACCGCCGAGACCGATCTGCTGGCGGAGCTGCGCCAGGCGGACGCGCTCATCGTGACCGTGCTCGCCGCCGGCGGTACCAAACCGGCCACGGCGTCGGCCGGTGGTGATGACGAGGCCTGGGATGTGGGCGCGCTCGCCGATCTGGATGTGCCGATCCTGCAGGGGCTCTGCCTCACCAGCGGCCGCGAGCAGTGGCAGGCCAATGACGACGGCCTCTCACCGCTGGACGTCGCCACCCAGGTGGCGGTGCCGGAGTTCGACGGCCGCATCATCACGGTGCCGTTCTCGTTCAAGGAGTTCGACGCCGACGGCCTGTCCACCTATGTGCCCGACCCGGAGCGCGCTGCCCGCGTGGCCGGAATCGCGGTGCGGTACGCGCGACTTCGGCATATTCCCAATGCGGACAAGCACATTGCCCTGGTGTTGTCGGCCTACCCGACCAAGCATGCCCGCATCGGCAATGCCGTCGGGCTGGACACTCCGGCCAGCGCGATTCGGATTCTCGATGAACTGCGTTCCGCCGGTTACTATCTCGGCGAGCCGGGGGAGATCCCCGGACTGGAGGAGGGTGACGGCGACAAGCTCATCCACGCGCTGATCGCCGCCGGTGGTCAGGATCCGGACTGGCTGACCGCGGAACAGTTGGAGGGCAACCCGATTCGCATCGGCGCCGATACCTACGGCGCCTGGTTCGCCACGCTGCCGGAGGATCTGCGCGAGGGCGTCACGCAGGCGTGGGGCGCCGCACCCGGCGAACTGTATGTGGATCGCTCCGCCGATCCGAAGGGCGAGATCGTCATCGCCGCACTGCGTTTCGGCAATATTGTGCTGATCGTGCAGCCGCCGCGCGGTTTCGGGGAGAACCCGGTCGCCATCTACCACGATCCGGATCTGCCGCCGAGCCACCACTATCTGGCCGCCTACCGCTGGCTGGCCGCGCCCGACGGGTTCGCCGCCGACGCCATGGTGCACCTGGGCAAGCACGGCAACCTGGAATGGCTGCCGGGCAAGACCCTCGGCATGTCCGCCTCCTGCGGCACCGATGCGGCGCTCGGGGATCTGCCGCTCATCTACCCGTTCCTGGTGAACGATCCGGGCGAGGGCACACAGGCCAAGCGCCGCGCCCACGCCACCCTGGTCGATCATCTGATTCCGCCCATGGCGCGCGCCGAAAGCTACGGTGATATCTCGCGTTTGGAGCAGCTGCTCGATGAGCACGCCAATATCTCCACCCTCGATCCGGCCAAGCTGCCCGCCATCCGCCAGCAGATCTGGACGCTCATGCGCGCGGCCAAGATGGACCACGACCTCGGGCTGGCCGAGCGGCCGGACGAGGACGTCTTCGACGATATGCTGCTGCACGTCGACGGCTGGCTGTGCGAGATCAAGGATGTGCAGATCCGCGACGGCCTGCACATTCTCGGCCAGGCGCCCGCCGGTGAGGCCGAGGTCGATCTGGTGCTCGCCATGCTGCGCGCCCGCCAGCTGTGGGGCGGCGAGGTGAATGTGCCGGGTCTGCGAGAAGCGCTGGGGCTCAGCGAAAGTGGTGACGAATCGCGCGAGCGCGTCGATACCGTCGAGGCCCGCGCCCGGGAACTGGTCGCGGCCATGCAGGAGGTCGACTGGGATGTCGATTCCATCGACGCCGTCACCGAGGACCTGGTCGGCACCGAGGATGCCGCGCGACTGGACGTAGTGCGCCGGGTGATGGGATTCGCTGCGACAGAAGTGGTTCCGCGACTGCGCCAGACCGGGATCGAGATCACCCGTATTCTGCACGCGCTCAATGGCGGGTTCATTCCGGCCGGGCCCAGCGGTTCGCCGCTGCGCGGGCTCATCAATGTGCTGCCCACCGGCCGCAATTTCTACTCGGTGGATCCCAAGGCCGTCC
The DNA here is from genome assembly GCF_040611495.1 of Nocardia sp. NPDC006630. Classification (NCBI taxonomy): domain Bacteria; kingdom Bacillati; phylum Actinomycetota; class Actinomycetes; order Mycobacteriales; family Nocardiaceae; genus Nocardia; species Nocardia sp. NPDC006630. The sequence continues at coordinate 219,493 of NZ_JBEXOK010000003.1, read as the reverse complement.
CCTCGCGGCTGGCCTGGGAAACCGGTCAGGCCATGGCGGATTCGCTGCTGGCGCGTTATCTCGCCGATCACGGCGAATATCCGCGCTCCGTGGGCCTTTCGGTATGGGGCACCTCCGCCATGCGCACCTCCGGCGACGATATCGCCGAGGTTTTCGCGCTGCTCGGTGTGCGCCCGGTCTGGGACGAGGCCAGCCGCCGCGTCACCACGCTGGCGGCGATCGATCTCGCGGAGCTGGGCCGTCCGCGCATCGATGTGACCGTGCGCATCAGCGGCTTCTTCCGCGATGCCTTCCCACATGTGCTGGCGCTGCTCGATGACGCGGTACGCCTGGTCGCCGAGCTCGATGAGCCCGCCGAATCCAATTACGTTCGCGCACATGCCCAGGCGGATCTGGCCGAGCACGGCGATGAGCGCCGCGCCACCACCCGCATCTTCGGATCCAAGCCGGGCACCTACGGTGCGGGCCTGCTGCAGCTCATCGATTCCAAGAGCTGGCGCACCGATGACGATCTGGCGCAGGTCTACACGGCCTGGGGCGGTTTCGCCTACGGCCGCGATCTCGACGGTGCGCCGGCCGCCGACGATATGCGCACCGCCTATCGCCGAATCGCGGTGGCGGCCAAGAACACCGACACCCGCGAACACGATATCGCCGACTCCGACGACTATTTCCAGTACCACGGCGGCATGGTGGCCGCGGTGCGCGCGCTCACCGGTAAGAATCCCGAGGCGTATATCGGCGACAGCACCCGGCCGGATGCGGTGCGCACCCGCACGCTGTCCGAAGAGACCGCTCGGGTATTCCGGGCCCGCGTGGTGAATCCGCGCTGGCTCGAGGCCATGCGCCGGCACGGTTACAAGGGCGCGTTCGAAATGGCCGCCACGGTCGACTATCTGTTCGGCTACGACGCCACCACCAATGTGGTCGCCGACTGGATGTACGAAAAGCTGGCCGAGAGTTATGTATTCGACGAGGTGAATCGCAAGTTCATGGAGCAGTCGAATCCGTGGGCGCTGCACGGCATTGCAGAGCGTTTGCTGGAGGCGGCCGAGCGCAAGCTCTGGGAGGCTCCGGAGGCCGATACGCTGGAGCGTCTGCGCCAGGTCTACCTGGAAACCGAAGGCGAACTGGAATAAGCGAATTCCGCTTCACGCGGTGTGATGGGTTGTCCGCAGAGGACATCGGCGGACAACCCGGACACCTGTTCTACCCTCGGAGTGAGTCTGAGAGGACCATAAGAATGGTTCCCTCGTCATACTCGGGGAGGCATCGATAGCCGAGGCGCCGGGAACTCCAACCACACTAGTGGGTTTGATAATTAGATGTGGATTCCTTGATTCGCCGCGTGAATCCGGTACGCGCAATCGAGTCGTAGTCTCCGGCGTTCGCTGTGTCATCGATGACACGGAATGCGCCTACTCGATCGTGCGGTGAATCGGCTCTTTCGAATGCAGGTAGTCATTATGAGAATCGCCAAAATCGCCGCTACAACACTTCTTTCGATTGCCGCGCTCTGTGTCGCGACGGTCACCGCCCATGGTGAGCCGGTCCTGGCGCAACCGGGCATCAGTGGTGTCGATCGAGGGGTCGAGTACACCACCAGCCTGGCGCCCGATCGCTCCGCCGTCACCACCACTCTCGCCGGTGGCCACTTCGAACTGGCCGGCGGGACGGTGAATGTGATCGGACCCGATGGTGCGTCCATCGCATCGCTACCGCTGGCGTACCAGCTGGCCGATCGGTCGCTGAACGTGGTACCCGAAATCGACTCCACCGGTACGACATTGACCGTGCGTCCCGAGAACGCGGCCGATATCGCCGCGCCGACGGTGCAGACGGTCGCGCTACAGAACGTGGCCAATGCCGGATCGATCGTGGGCGGGGCGGTCATCGGCTGCATCGTCGGCGCCGTGGTCGGTTTCTTCTTCTTCGTGGTCGGAGCCATTGTCGGCTGCGGCGTGGGTGGCCTGCTCGGCGCGATCATCGCCGGAGATCAGCCCTGAGGTGAGCACGGCCGTGCCAGGGCAGCACCTGGCCGTGCGTATGGCGGACCGCCGGACCGGGCGACCGGCCCGGCGGTTCGACCGTGACGCCGTACGACTGTGGTCGTAGCCGCACGTGCGCTTGCGGACGGATGCCGTCGCGGTACGGCGGGCATACCGTTCGATCATGACTTGGAACGATGTGGCTCAGGCCAAATACGCCCTGCTCACCACGTACAAGAAGGACGGCACCCCGGTCGCGACCCCGGTCTGGGTGGCCCCGGACGGCGCCCGCATCCTGGTGTGGACCAATCCGAAAACCTGGAAGGTCAAGCGAATTCGCCGCAATCCGCAGGTGACCGTGCAGATCTGCGATAACCGGGGCCGGCCGCGCGGGGCGGAGATCCTGCCCGGCACCGCCGAGGTTCTGGACCCGGCGGGCACCGAACTCGTACGCACCGTGGTGGGACGCAAGTACGGCCTGCTCGGCACGCTCGCCATCCGCGGTCACAAACTCGTGCTGGGCGCGGACCGGTCGGTAGGCCTGGCGATCATTCCGCAGAGCTAGGCGCGATCGCCGAGTTCGCGGACCATGTCGATGCCGCGGCCGAGGTTGTCGAGCTTGTCGTGCAGGGTGTCACCGGCCGGGTAGAGGCGCACGGTGTCCACCCCGGTGTCCCGCCAGACCCGCAGCCGTTCGCGCACCCGCTCCTCGGTGCCGATGAGTGTGGTGGCCAGGACCATATCGTCGGTGATCAGGGCGGCCGCACCGTCGCGGTCACCGCTCTGCCAGCGTTCGCGGACCCGTTCGGCGACATCCGCCCAGCCCTGGCGGCTGTAGGCATTGTTGTAGTAGTTGGTGGATCCGGAACCCATACCGCCGAGTGAGAAGGCGAGCTCTTTCTTACGGTTGCCGAGGATTTCGGCCAGCTGTGCCTCACCGTCGACGATATTGATCTCCGCGCCCTGGCAGATATCGAGGTCGGCGCGGGTGCGCCCGGAACGGGCCAGCCCGTCGTCGAGATGGGTGAAGTAGGCGTCCGCGCCCTCGGGAACGAAGCTGGTGCCGAGCCAGCCGTCGGCGAGTTCGCCGGTGAGCTCCAGCATCTTCGGGGACAGTGTCGCAAGGTAGATCGGCACCGAGACCGGCGGCATGCTCGAGCGCATCGGGCGGCTCTCGCCCGGCAGCGGGATGGTGAACTGCCTGCCCTGGTAGCTGATCTTATTGCCCGTGAACACCTGTCGAATGATCTCGACGGTTTCGCGCATGCGCGTCAGCGGCCGTGCGAACGGAACTCCGTGCAGCCCTTCGATGACCTGTGGTCCGGAGGCTCCGAGGCCGAGCAGGAACCTGCCTTCCGAGAGCTGCGCCAGGGTCATGGCGGTCTGCGCGATGGTGACGGGGGAGCGGGTGCCGAGCTGAATAATGCCGGAGCCCAGCAGGATTCGCTCCGTGCGCGCCGCCAGAAACCCCAGCGGCGTGGGTGCGTCGGTACCCCACGCCTCGGCCACCCAGCAGATATCGAGCCCGAGTTTCTCGGCCTCGACCACGAAGTCGGTGAGATCGCGCCAGCTGCCCGCCGAGCCTTCGATCGTTGTCGCGGTGCGCATTACGCCTCCTGCTCCATGAGGGTCTTGATGGCGGCGAGGTTGGCTTCCATACCGCTCTCGAATTCGCGCAGGCGGACGAAGACGATCTTCTGCTCCTTGTCGGGCATGGCATCGATGGCGTAACTGAGGCCGGATCGGGCCGGGCCCATTTGCGTCCACTGCTCCAGCACGGTGCCCGAGCCCTCCGGCCGGAGCGTGAATCGCCAAATGCTGGAAGGGTATTCGGGCGCGCCGACGGCCCAGGCGAAGCTGTGTTCCGGCTCGCAGGTCACGATCGTGCTGATCGTCTCCCAGCTGCCGAGTGCGTCGTGCTCGTTCTGCCCGGCGAACCGGGCGCCCGGCGCGGGTCCGCTCGCCTCGTCGAGCCAGTGCACGCTCCGCAGTTCCGCGCTCAGCCGGGGCATGAGCTGTATATCGCTGACGCACTCCCACACCCGGCGCGGCGAGGCCTCGATGTACGTCTGTGCCGCCACTGTCGGGGTGTCCGCGTACACCTGTCCGGTCCATTCCACAGCGAGCTCCTTCCATCCGTTGACGTCCATAGTTGCGTAGATAGACCCACTGGTGCAAGAGCTGTCCACACGTCTTATCTGCTGAGTCTCGAAGAGAGACTCGCTAGGATGACGGTATGAAGCGCACGTCGTTCGCGAACTGGCCCTGCTCGGTGGCGCGCACCATGGATCTGCTCGGCGACTGGTGGACGCCGCTGGTGCTGCGTGAGGCGTTCTACGGTATTCGCCGCTTCGACGAGTTCCAGCAGGAATTGGGTATTGCCCGCAATACGCTCTCGGAGCGGCTGCGCCGGCTGGTCGAGGCGGGACTGCTGGAGAAGCAGGTCTACGAGACCATGCCCGTCCGGCACGAGTATGTGCTGACCGAGTCCGGGCGAGATTTCTACGGCGTGCTGCTGGCGATGACGGCGTGGGGTGATCGCTGGCTCTCGGGGGAGGCGGGTCCGCCCGTCGTCACCCGGCACGAGAGCTGCGGCCACGACGCCGACGCGCAGGTGGTCTGCTCACACTGCGGGGAACGCCTCGAATGGCCGGATGTCACAGCGCGGCCCGGACCCGGCTATCCGCCGAAACTCTTGGCGCGCCCCGATGTTCGGCGCAGATTCGGGCTCGACGACGCTGCGCGGCCGGCCGAATCGAATCGCCCGGCCGGCTGAGTACGAGTCGAACAGCGACCGTCAGACGTCGGCGGTGATCTCGATGCCGACCGTGCCGTCCTTGCCGCGCCGCAACGTGCTGGCTCCGACAACGAGCAGGCCCTGCAATCCGTAACGGCGCTTGATCAGCCCGCGCACTCGCTCGCTGCCCGCCCCGTCCAGCACGGTGGCCTTGGCCTGCACGATCTCACCCGAGGCCTTGCCGCGCACATCGCACGGTTGCACCGTGACCTGCGGATTACGCCGCGCGCGCTTGACCTTCCAGCTGTCGGCGACCGTCCAGACGTAGAGGCGGCCATCGTCGAGCGCCGCCCAGATCGGCGTGCCGACGGGGGTGCCGTCCTTCTTGAAGGTGGTCAGCAGGACGTACTTGGCGGTCCCCGCGGGGCCGAACGGATTATCCACGCCCGCAGCCTATCCGGTGGCGGGGACGGCAGCAGATCCGCTGACGGTTATAGGCGCGTGTCGCCGCGGGCTCCTGGGCGGTAGTGCCGCACTGCCTGCTCAGGCGGTGGGGGCGGCGACCATGCGCCGGGCGACGGCGGCGTAGTCGGCGCCGATCTGGTCGGGGGTGCGGCGGTAGCCGGGGTGATACCAGCGGGCCGTGTCGACGCAGAGGGAGAGCAGGGCCAGGGCGGTCGAGCCGGAATCGGTGATATCGAATTCGCCCGCCGCGGCGCCCTCGGCGACCAGATCGCGAATCACGCGATAGATGGCGTGCTGGACGGAGACGACCTCGGCGTGGTGCTCGGGGGTGAGGTCGGTCAGATGGTGCAGCACCACGCGCGCGGGGGCATTGTGCTCGGCGTGCCAGACCGTGAGGTCGTGCACGGTCGCGGCCAGGCGGTCCGCGGCGGTGCCCGGCCGACCGGCGGCGGTGGCGGCGACCTGTTCGGTCAGCCGCATGGAGGACAGGGAAATGCTGTGCAGCACAGCCTCTTTCGATCGGAAATGCACATACAGCCCGGCGGGGCTGAGGCCGGCGCGGGCGGCGATATCGCGGGTGGTCGTGGCGTGGAAACCGCGTTCGGAGAAGGCTTCGACGGCGGCGAGGAAGACCCGGCGCTGCCCCTGCGGATAGCGCCGCTCGGAAGGCTCGAAACTCGCGAGCGCGGTGGCAGGGGTCGCTTTGCCACCGGGCGGGTGGCCGGCGACCGGAACCGCGTCGGCCGGTGTGTGGTCTATACCCATCGAAACATTATCGCGCGGAGCGGGTTTCGGGTGCGCGGCGGCCGGTCGATGGCTCAGTTCGCACAGGCCGGTGACGTGGCTCCGGCGTTCACCAGCATCTGGCATGCCCAGGCCTTCTGCAGCTTCCAGCGGCCGCCCTCGGCGACGAACGGGATCACGGCCTGACCGTCCACGGGTTTGCCGTTGAGGGTGAGATTCGCGGTCGCCTGCATGATGCCGTTTCCCGCGTACTCCACCCCCACCACGGTGATCTTCACGCCATTGCTCACCCCGGCCCGGGCCATCTTGCCGACCAGATCGGGGTCGAGATCCGAACCCTGGACCAGGTCGAGTCGCTGCGCCGCAGGGGTATTCGGGTCCAGGGCGATGCCCAGGCCGGCATTGAGGTCGGCCGGGCCGGGCAGTGGGAGCGGCGGCTGGTCGGTGGCCTGCGCGGAGCTGGTGTGGGCGGCCGGTGCGGGGCCGTCGCCGGACCCTCCGCATGCGGTCACGGCGCACAGCATCGTTGCCGTGAGCAGCAGGCGTGCCCCGAAGGGTGTGTGGCGGTTCATGATCGGCTCTCTGTTCACTCGGCGCTCACCGCGTCGATGATATTGAGGCGGGCGGCCCGCACGGCCGGCGGAATCGAGCCGAGCAGGCTCAATCCCATGGCTCCGGCGGCGAATACCAGCGCCAGCGGGCTCGGACTGTAGGAGACGTCGAGATTCATGATGTTGGGGGTGAGGGTGTCGAAGAAGTACTGGCTCGCGAGGCCGAACAGCATCCCGAGCACACCGCCGACAATGCCGATGCCCGCGGCCTCGGCGAGCACCATGCGCAGCGTGAGGCGGCGGCTCGAGCCCATGGCTCGCAATACTCCGATTTCGCGGCGACGTTCGAGCACCGACAGCGTCAGTGTGTTCAGCAGCGCGACCGCGGCGATCAGCACGATAATGATCCACACCGCGTTCGACACCGCCATGGCCTGTTCGGCGGAACCCTCCGCACTGGCCAATGATGTTGCGCCGGAATAGGCATGGACGTCCGGCGGGGTCAGGTGCGCGATGGTGTGCAGTAGACGATCCCGGTCGGTGCCGGGCTTACCCCGCACTTGCAGGATCGTCGCGCCGGGCCGGTCGAACCACTCCCGCATTTCGTTCAGGCCCATGCCGAGGGTGCCGGTCATCGCCGAGAAATACGACACGACGCCCACCACCCGGATGCGCTGCAATCCGTGCGGTGTCTGGATCGGCAATTCGTCGCCCACTCCGACATGGAGGTTGCGGGCCATGTCCTGGGAGACCACCACACCGCGCCCGGCGACCACCTCGTCCCGGACCGCGGGCTCGAGCGCTTCGTACAGCGGGTTGACGCTGCCGGCAGCCAGTCCGTAGAGAATCACCTTGTTGTCGCCGAGGGTCGCGTAGGCCACCTGGCCCTCGGTGACGTTCGCCACCTCCGGCACAGCGGCGATCGTCGTCGCCAGATCCGCGGGCAGCGCGGGGCCGGTGGGGAATTCGTCGGGCGGATGCGAGGCCACCCAGACATCGACCGTGCCCGTCGATCCCAGGGAACTGCGCATGGATCCGAGCAGATCATTGTTCGCACCGGTGATGGTGATGGTCACCGCTACCGCCATGAATACCGTCATCAGCGTGGCCCATACCCGGCGCGGCGCTCGTTCCAGCGAGGTCGCGGCGAGCTCGCCCGCCCGGCCGAAGCCGCGTGCGACCCACGAGGTGGCTCTGACGAGACTGCCGGTCAGCGCGAAGCACAGCATGAGGCCGGCCCCGAAGAACAGGCTCAGCGCGATGCCCGACCACACGAAGGCACTCAGGTGCAGCCGCACCAGCACGATCGCCACCGTCACATTGAAGATCGCCGCCCACCCCGCCCCCAGGCGCAACCACAGCGGCACCCGATCCGCGACGCCCGCGCCGACCGGGGCCAGGGCCTCGACCGGTGACACCTTGTACACCTGGTGCGCCGCGACACCCGAGGCCACCATGCTGGTACCCGCCGCGGCCACGATGGCGATCGGAATCGCGTAGAGCGGAAGCGAATACGTCATGCGCGCCTCGATGGACTGCACCATGGCCGGCGGCAGCGTGCCGATCGCCGCGCGGCCCAGGCCGATGCCCAGCACCGACCCGGCCGCGCCGCCGATCACGCCGATGACCGCGGCTTCGACGAGCAGATCGGCCACGATCGTGGTGCGCCGTCCGCCGACGGCGCGCAACATCGAAATGACCGGTCGCCGTTGCACGATCGCCATACTCATGGCGGTGTAGATGAGGAAGGCCGCCACGATGAACGCGAGCGCGGCGCCCATCAGGGTCATGTACTGCAGCATGCGCAGCGCGCTGCCGGTCTGTACGGCCCGCAGGCTCGGCTCCGCGACCAGCGCCCGGCCCGCCACCGCGGTGGTGACGGCGGCGCGCAGCATTGCCGGATCCGCCTGTGGCGCAGGCACAATCAGCACGGAGTCGATCAGGCCCGGCCGGCCGGTCACCCGCTGGGCGATCGCGAGCGAGGTCAGCACGTAGTGGCCCGCATTGAGCCGATCCAGTTTCGGCCCCGACAGCACGCCCGCCACGGTGACTTCGCCGGAACCGATCCGGAGCTTCTCGCCCGCCGTGACGCCGACACCGGGACCGACCAGAACCCCGTTCCCCGTTGACATCAAGGCGCCCAGCTGTCGTTCGACCGCGTCTTGCAGATCGCTCTCCAGGGCGGCGGCGCTCAGGTCGGCGCCCAGCAGCAGTATCGGCCCGGCCGAGCTCGGAACCTTGGTGCGCACCATCGGGACGGCATGGGCGACGCCCCGCGCATCGGCGATATCGTCGCGCACCGAGATCGGCAGGCCGGAGTCGGTGACGCCGGAAACCTCCAGTGTCGCTGTGCCCGCCAGGCCTTCGATGAGCTGGTTCACCGATCCGGTCAGGGAGCCGAAGATGCCGAACACCGCGACCAGGAAGGCCGCGGATACGGCCATGACCGTGGTCGAGGCGATCGTCCGCCCGCGATGAGCGCTGAATTCGCGCACGCTGAACAGTCGCCAGCGATCGATCAGTGCCGTCATGGGTGTTCCCGAACCGTGGCAACCGGTACCCCGGCGCCGAGCCGGGACGCACCGGTTTCGTCACCGGTGATCCGGCCGTCGCCCAGAGTCAGGATGCGGTCGGTGGCGGCCGCGGCCTCGCCATTGTGCGTGACCATGACGACCGCGTGATCGTCGTCGTGGGCGATATCGGCCAGCAATTCCATAATGGCCGCGCCTGTCTTGGAATCGAGATTGCCGGTGGGTTCATCGGCCAGGATCAGCGGCGGATCCATCATCAGGGCCCGGGCCAGCGCCACCCGCTGCATCTGCCCGCCGGACAGCTCCGAGGGGCGGTGTTCGGCCCGGCTGCTCAGGCCGACCAGTTCCAACAGCTCCAGCGCCCGCCCCTTCGCGGAACGTAATCCCTTGCCGTCCAGCAGTTTCGGCACCGCGACGTTCTCCCATGCGGACAGGGTCGGAAGCAGATTGAAGAACTGGAAGACGAAACCCACCTGGTATCGCCGGAATTGGGATTGACCGTCGTCGTCGAGCTGCCCGATCTCCTTGTCCCGGAACCTGATCGATCCCGAGCTCGGCACGTCCAGCGCGCCGAGCACATGCAGCAGCGTGCTCTTGCCCGCGCCCGACGGGCCCACGACGGAGACGAACTGCCCCGTCGCTATCCGCAGGCTGACTCGATCCAGTGCCCGCACGGTCTCGCCGCCGATGCGGTACTCCCGCACCACATCCGCCAGTTCGAGCAGCACTACGGCTCCTCCCGGACCCATCAGCCGACGTCTTCGGACAGCTTGGCCAGCTTGCTCATGGAGTTGGTCAGCTGTGTCTGCGCGTCCCGCTCGATCACCTGGGTCAACTGCGCGTTCAGCATCGCGCCGGAGAAGTTGCCGGCGATGGTCAGCTGGGAGCCACCGGGCCGCCGCTCGATGCCGAAGCTGAACTCGCAGATCAGGCCAACCTCGCTGCGCCCCGCGAGGGTCAGCTGCATGGGCGGTTTGAACGCGGTGATGGTCAGCTCGAGCTTGTGGGACATGCCGAGCATCCGAACGTTCTGGACCAGCGTGGAATTCACCGACATGCGTTCCGGCGGCTGCTCGACGAAGCCGTCGTGCATGACAAACCATTCCTGCCATGTCGAAGTATTCGCGAGGATCGAATACAGCTGCATCGGACTGGCTTCCAGTGCTCGTGTGACCTCGAAACCGGACATGACACCTCCTGGAGCGACGCATACAGCTAATATGTCGCAACTGCTTGCTCGGATTCGGGCGAATTATCGACACCTCGAGCCCGGGCCGTCGGGACCCGGGCGTGGCTGTGAGCATTTACCATTCGAGCTCGATATGCAAGTGGATCATAGTCGTGCACATTTCAGATTGCCCCGGAACGTGTTGCAGACCTCGTTGTGATGCGGTACCTTCTCGCTCGTCACCGCAATGACCATCTGGCAGAGGCGCTTTGGTGTCGCAAAAGCGCGGCGGACACTTCTTCGATTCTTGGTCCTGTTCTACCTACCGGAACGGGACATCTCTATCCATATGGGGGCAGTCGTGACTGATCGCATTCTCTCTGGCGACCCGATCGCGGTCGTCGGCATGGCGTGTCGTTTTCCGGGTGGCATCGATTCGCCGGAATCGCTATGGCAGTTCCTGGTTAATAGTCGGCACATTTCCAGCAAATTTCCGCCCGATCGGTCTATGACCGAGCTCGCTGATATGGCATCACCCGAGATCGCCGCGGCCATGGCGCCGATGGGCGGCTTTATCGACGAGCCGGGCGAATTCGATCCGGAGTTCTTCGGAATCAGTCCCCGGGAAGCCAAGGCCATGGATCCGCAGCAGCGGATGGTGCTCGAAACCAGCTGGCAGGCCCTGGAATACGCGGGCATCGACCCGACGACGCTGCGGGACACCGATACCGGCGTCTACATCGGCGCCATGGGCGGGGACTACGCGTATCTGATTCCGGGCCAGCAGGATCTCGATCCGGGATATGTGGCCATGGGCGTGAGCCAGAGCGTGCTCTCCGGCCGCGTGTCCTACATCCTGGGCCTGCAGGGTCCGACGATGAGTATCGACACGGCCTGCTCGTCCTCGCTGGTGGCGATGCATCTGGCGGCCCGGGCGCTGGAGGCGGGCGAATGTTCGCTCGCCCTGGTCGGCGGAGTCTCGATCATGTCGACGCTGACCGGATTCTTCGCGCTCGGCCAGCACGGCGCCATCTCCAAAGTCGGTCGCAGCAAGCCGTATTCGGCCGACGCCGACGGCTTCTGCATGTCCGAGGGCGTGGCCGTACTGGTGCTCGAGCGGCTCTCCGATGCCCGGCGTCAGGGCCACGAGGTGCTCGCCCTCATGCGCGGCGCCGCGGTGAATCAGGACGGCGCCACCAAGGGTCTGACCGTGCCCAGCACCTCGGCGCAGCAGAAGCTGATCCGGGCCGCGCTGGCCGACGCCGATCTCGCGGGCGCCGATATCGATGTGGTCGAAGGGCATGGAACCGGCACGCCGGTGGGCGATCCCATCGAGCTCGAAGCCCTGTTCACCACCTACGGCCGGGACCATTCGGCCACCGCACCGCTGCTGCTGGGTTCCATCAAGGGGAACTTCGGGCACACCCAGGCCGCCGCGGGCATCGCGGGCGTGATGAAAATGATCCAGGCCATGCGGCACGGGATCGTGCCGCCCACCGTGAATGTGAGCGAGCCGACCGCGGCCGTCGACTGGTCCGCCGGGACAGTCGATCTCATCACCGAATCCGCCCCGTGGCCGGACCGCGGCGGACCGCGCCGGGCCGGCGTCTCCTCGTTCGGCATCAGCGGAACCAATGCCCACGTCATTCTCGAGCAGGCGCCCCCGGCGCAGCCGATCACGCCCGTCGACCTGGAACGGCAAGTGCCACTTGCGGTGTGGCCCATCTCCGGTAAGACGCCCGAGGCGCTGGCCGAGCAGGCCGCGCGACTCGCCGAGCATGTCAGGGCGCATCCGGAGTTCACCTCACGTGAGGTGGGCCATGCGCTCACCGCGAGCCGCGCCACGTTCGACCATCGCGCGGTCGTGCTCGGCGGCAACCGGGTCGATCTGCTCGCCGGTCTGGCGGCGGTGGCGGACAGCGTGCCGGTCGGGCCGATTCGCGGCCAGGCCGCCGAGCGTCAGGTCGTTTTCGTCTTCCCCGGTCAGGGCGCGCAGTACGCGGGCATGGCGGCGCAGCTGATGACCGAATCCCCGGTATTCGCGGCGAAGATCGCCGAATGCGAGGCGGCACTGTCGGAGTTCGTCGACTGGTCGCTGACCGATGTGCTGAACGAGACGGCGGGCGCACCCTCGCTCGACCGGGTCGACGTGGTACAGCCCGCCCTCTTCGCGACCATGGTTTCCCTTGCGGCACTGTGGCGTTCACTGGGCATCGTGCCCGCCGCCGTGCTCGGGCACTCGCAGGGCGAGGTCGCCGCCGCGTATGTCGCCGGTGCGCTCTCGCTCGGCGATGCCGCCCGGATCGTGACGCTGCGCAGTAGGCCGCTGCGCGAGTTGGCCGGTACCGGCGGCATGGCCTCGATCAATGCCCCGGCCGCCCGCGTCCGCGAACTGATGGCCGGTATCGACGACCTCTACCTGGCCGCGGTCAATTCCCCGTCCACCACGGTGGTCGCCGGTGGTGTGGACGCCGTGGCCCGAATCCTCGCGGTCTGCGAGCGAGAAGCCGTGCGCGCCAGGCAGGTTCCGGTCGACTACGCCGCGCACACCCGCCATGTCGATGTGCTGCGCGAGCAGCTCGACGCCGCGGTGGCCCCGATCACCGCGCGGGGCAGCGATATCACCTTCTTCTCCACGGTCACCGGCGACGAATTGTCCACCGACAATCTGGGTCCGGACTACTGGTTCCGCAATCTGCGCGAAGCCGTCAGCTTCGAGCAGGGCTTCCAGGCCGCATTCCAGTCCGGCTACAACGCCTTCCTCGAGATGAGCGTGAACCCGGTACTGACCGCCGCCATGCACGAATCCCTGGGCGCCTTCGCCGATTCCTGCCTCGTCGCCGGCTCGCTCAAGCGGGAGGACGCCGGGATCGAGCGCTTCCTCGCCTCCGTGTCCGAAGCGCACGTCCAGGGCGTCTCGCCGAACTGGTCCGCGATCTATCCCGCCGGCTCCGCGCGGTCGATCCAGTTGCCCACCTACGCATTCCAGCGCCAGAAGTACTGGCTGGCCAGTGTTTCCGGGGCGGGCGGCAAGCCCAGCGGTCTGGGTCTGGCCGAGGCCGGGCACCCGCTGCTCGGTGCGGTGGTCGAACTGCCGGGCGCGGACCGTTTCCAGTTCAGCACCCGCATCTCTCTGGCCACCCATGCCTGGATCGCCGATCATGCCCTGCACGGCAATGTGCTGCTGCCCGGTGCGCTACTGCTGGAGTTGGCATTACACGCCGGTGACAAGCTGGGCGCACCCCAGGTCGAGAAGCTGACCATGTACTCCCCGGTCACGCTGCCCACCGAGGGCGCCATTCACCTGCAGCTCGTGGTGGGCGAACTGGTGAAGCCCGGCCGGCGCTCGGTGGCCATCTACTCCCGTCCCGAGGACAAGGACGGTGAACTCGGCCAGAGCCAGTGGAGCCTGCACGCCGACGGGCACCTCACCACGGCTTCCCGGACCACGGAGACCGACGCCCAGGGGCTGGAACTGTGGCCGCCCGTCGGTGCGGTGCAGGCGATGGAGCCCGGGCCCGCGTACGAGACCCTGGCCGCGCTCGGTTATCAGTACGGCCCGGTCTTCCAGGGCATGAAGGCGGTCTGGCGGCGCGGCGACGATATCTTCGCCGAGGTCGCGCTGCCGGATTCGGTGGCCGACTCGGACAAATACGGACTGCATCCGGCGCTGCTGGATGCCGCCATGCAGACCGGATCCGCGGCGGCGGCGCTCATGCCCTCGGAAGCGGGCGCGATCCGGCTCCCATTCGCCTGGGAACGCGTCGAACTGCGCGCGGTGGGCGCGAAGGCGTTGCGGGTCAAGCTGACTCCGGCGGGCACCGATCGCCTGCGCTGGGTGCTCGGTGACAGCGCCGGGCGCATTGTCGCCGCCGGCACCCTGCAGGTGCGCACCATTTCGATGACCAAACTCGCCACCCGCGGCCTGTCCGGTCGGCAGGATTCGCTGTTCAGCGTCGACTGGCTGACCGTTGCGGCGCAGCGGGCGCGCTACTCCGCGCGTCAGGGCGAATGGGCCGTGGTCGGCAGCCAGCCGCTCGGCGTGCACGGCGACGACGGCCCGGTCACCTATGCGGATCTCGAGTCCTTCTATGCCGCAATGGGATCCGGCACCGAGACCGAGATTCCGAAGGTGGTGGTGCTGTCCCGGGTGGCCGTATCGACCGGCGCGGAGCCGGGTGCGCATCCGGCCGAGGCGGTGCGTGCGGAACTGGCGGACATGCTGGCGCAGCTGCAAACCTGGCTGGCCGACGCACGATTCGCCGAGACGAAGCTCGTCATTCTCAGTCGCGGCGTGCAGGCCGTCACGGCCGCCGAGGACATCTCCGATCTGGCGGGCGCCACGGTGTGGGCCCTGGTACGCAGCGCGCAGTCCGAATACCAGGACCGGATTGTGCAGGTCGATCTCGACGAGGCCGGTATCAGCCTCGATCAGCTCGCCACCGCGGTGCAGCTCGACGAACCCGAATTGGCGCTGCGGCGCGGCGAATTCTTCGGCAGGCGAATCCGTTCCGGTCTCGATGCGGCGGCCACCGCCGGCGCCCGGCTGTCCGGGGCCTGGCGGCTCGACATTCCGGCGTCGGGCAATCTCGAGGATGTGGCCCTGGCCGAGGTCACCGGTGCCGATGCCGAACTCGCCCGGGGCGCCGTGCTGGTCGAACAGCGCGCCGCCGGGCTCTCGTTCCCCGTCGCGCTGACCGGTGTCGGCGCCGGGACCGGCACACCGACACGCCTGGTGCACGAAGCCGCCGGTGTTGTGCTCGCGGTGGGTGCGGATGTGACCGGAATCGCGACGGGTGACCGGGTTTTCGGATTGTTCGACGAGATCGCCGCGACCGCGGCCACCGATCACCGGCTGCTCGCGGTGGTACCTGCGGCATGGTCGTTCGCACAGGCCGCGGCCGCGCCCGTCGCGTATCTCACGGCCCTGCACGGCCTTCGCGATATCGCGGCGGCGCAGTCGGGCGAGCGGGTGCTGGTGCACGCCGCGACCGGCGGCGTCGGCACGGCCGCGGTGAACCTGGCCCGGCATCTCGGCCTGGAGGTATTCGCGACGGCGAGCACGCCCAAGTGGGATGTGTTGCGCGGTATGGGATTCGCCGAGGACCACATCGCTGATTCGCGATCCGGACAGTTCGCGACCCAGTTCGCGAGCGAACGCGGCCTCGATATCGTGCTGAACCTGTTGCCCGGCAACCGCACCGGCGATTCGCTCGGCCTACTGTCCGCCACCGGCCGGTTCGTCGAGATCGCCAGGGATGCGGTGCGTGAGCCGGAGGCGGTCCGTGCGGAGTCCGGGGTGTCCTACGCTTCGTTCGAACTGGGCGCGCTCGACCCGAATGTCCTGGGCGCCATGCTCTCCGAGTTGTCGGCGCTCTTCTCGAGCGGCGCTCTCGGACCGCTGCCCCTGACCCGATTCGATGTGCGGCACGCGGCCGCCGCCCTGCGTCACCTCGGTGAGGCACGGCATATCGGCAAGGTGGTGCTCACCTGGCCGTCCGCCTTCGATCCCGACAGCACCGTGCTGATCACCGGCGGTACCGGCAAGATCGGCGGGATCATCGCCCGCCATCTGGTGTCCGCCTACGGCGCCAAGCACCTGCTGCTCACCAGTCGCAGCGGCGCCACGGCCGGCGGAATCGCCGAACTGATCGCCGAATTGGGAGAGGCGGGCGCGCAGGTGCGGGTGGCGGCCTGCGATGCCAGTGATCGCGACGCGCTGGCCGCAGTGATCGCCCAGGTGCCCGCCGCGCATCCGATCGGCGCGGTCGTCCATCTGGCGGCCACCCTGGCCGATGCGACCTTCGCCGCACTCACCACCGGGCACCTGGACGCCGTCCTGCCCGCCAAGGCCAACGGCGCCTGGTATCTGCACGAGCTGACCCAGCATCTGGATCTGTCGATGTTCGTGCTGTTCTCGTCGGCGGCAGGCACTTTCGGCGCGGCCGGGCAGGCCAACTACGGCGCGGCCAATGTCTTCCTGGACAGTCTGGCCCGGCACCGGTACTACCGTGGACTGCCCGCGACCGCCATGGCGTGGGGCTGGTGGGCCGAGGACACGTCCAATACCGGTGGGATGGACGAGAAGGACCGTGCCCGGCTCGGCCGCATGGGCATCACCCCGATTCCGACCGCGGAGGCCCTGGGCCTGTTCGATGCCGCACTGCGCACCGGACAGCCGTACGCACTGCCGATCGGCATGGATCTGTCGCTGCTGCGCATGGCCCAGTCGGTGGCGGAACTGCCCCCGTTCTTCCGGGCGCTGCTGCATGCGCGGCCGCGGGCCACCCAGCAGATGGGTGATCCGACGCAGCTGGCCAAGCGGCTGGCCGGACTGAGCCCGTCGGAACAGCACGAGACGGTGATCGAGCTGCTCAAAACGCCCATCTCCATGGTGCTGGGTTACTCCTCACCCGATGCGGTGCAACCGGATCGGGAGTTCACCGAAATGGGCATCGATTCGCTCAGCTCGATCGAACTCGGTACCCATCTGCGGGCGCTGACCGGTGTGAAGCTCGCCAATTCGGTGATCTTCCAGTACCCGACGGTCAGCCTGCTGGCCCGGCACGTCATGGACCAGATCACCCCGGAGGACGCGGAGCTGGCCGATCCGATCATCGCCGAGGTCGAGATGCTGCTCGAGCGCCTGTCCGCCATTCACGACGGCGGCCCGGTGCCCGAGGAGCTCATGGCGCGCCTGACCGGCTCCATGGGACGCCTGCGCGCGAGCGAGAGCGTGGCGGTGGGCTCGGCGGAGGGCGCGGCGTGAGTTCCCTGCTCGCGGTGAGTGATCTGCATATCAGCCACCTCGGCAACCGTGAGGTGGTCGAGCGGATCCGGCCGAACTCACCGCAGGACTGGTTGATCGTGGCCGGCGATGTGGCGGAGAAGACCGAGAGCATCCGCTGGGCGCTCTCGGCCCTGCGCGAGCGGTTCGCCAAGGTGATCTGGGTGCCGGGGAACCACGAATTGTGGACCACCGCACTCGATCCCGGGCATCTACGGGGTGCGGGGCGATATCGGCATCTGGTCGAGGTCTGCCGCGAGATCGACGTGGTGACGCCGGAGGATCCCTATCCGGTGTGGGAGGGAGCGGGCGGACCCGCGGTGCTCGTGCCGATGTTCCTGCTCTACGACTACTCCTTCCTGCCGCGCGGGGTGCACACCAAGGCAGCGGGTTTGGCGCTCGCGGAGGCCAGAGGCACCGTGGCCACCGACGAGCACTTGCTCGCCCATGACCCGTACGCCTCTCGGGAGCAGTGGTGCGCCGAACGCGTGCGCTATACCCGCGAGCGACTGGACGGGCTGGACCCGGCCGTGCCGCTGGTGCTGATCAATCACTTTCCGCTGGTGCGCACTCCGACCGATCGCCTGTTCCGGCCGGAGTTCGCGATGTGGTGCGGCACCGATCTCACCGCGGACTGGCATCGCCGATACCACGTGGCCTGTGCGGTCTACGGGCACCTGCACCTGCGCCGCACCGATCATATCGATGGTGTGCGGTTCGAGGAGGTGTCCATCGGCTATCCGCGCGAATGGCGGCGGCGCGGACTGCCCGATCCGCTGCTGTGTCAAATCCTGCCCGCTCCAGACGATTCCACGCGATCGAACGCGCTCGCCCGGCGGACCGTGGATCGGGCGATGCGAGTGGCGGGCGCGTTCGCTCGTCACGCCACCGGTGACAAAGGACAACTACCACGATGACCCAGACGACAGATCCCAGAGCCGTCCTCGAGCGGGAACTCGGTGCGCGCCTGCCCGCCCTCGACGTGCTGTCCGACGATCAGTGCGCCGATCTGCTGTCCCTGCTCGAGACCACGCCCCGGCGCGATCGCGCGAAGGCGAGACAGGAACTGGCGGAAAAGAATGCGGCGCGGCCGCGTCCCGTCCGCGCGCTGGTGGGCGCGGTCCTGCTGGGGCGGCGGTCATGACCGAGCGCGCGACACAGATTCAGCTCCGCAAGGTGGCCGAAGCCCTGCAGGTGGACCCGGTGCGCATCGCGTATCTCGAACAGGCAGGCGCGGAAGAGCTTTCGGCGCTGCGCGACAGGCTGGTGGCACATCTGCACGACCGCTATGCCGTCGAATACGGGCGGATCACCCGGCTGGGGCAACTCGCCCCGCTGCGGGTGGCGGTGCCGCTGGCGACCGGGATACTGCCGCCCCGGCTGCTCGGCCGTTCGCTCAGTGCGGCGCTGCTGGACAACCGGACCGAGCGCTCCATGTCGATGCTGTCGCAACTGGACCCGGTGCTCGTCGCCGATGCGGCGCCGTACATGAATCCCAGGGTCATGGGCGAGGTGGCCGAACGCGCCGACCCGTCCCTGTTGGCTGCGGTGCTCGATGAACTGCTGGCCCGCAAGGACTTCGCCACGGCCGACCTGTTCGCCGACTA
This sequence comes from Nocardia sp. NPDC006630, assembly GCF_040611495.1. NCBI lineage: Bacteria > Bacillati > Actinomycetota > Actinomycetes > Mycobacteriales > Nocardiaceae > Nocardia > Nocardia sp. NPDC006630. The sequence continues at coordinate 200,915 of NZ_JBEXOK010000003.1, read as the reverse complement.
TGCGACCGCGATGTTCATGGCGCCGGAATCGGCGGTGGCCCTTGCGGTCGCACCCGCTCCGGCGCCGTCGCGGAGGTATCGAATCGCGCTGTCCGGCACCGCCTTCACTCTCCGTATCCGCGAGTTCGTCAGGAAGCGAAAATGACCGACAAAGCCCCCGCACTGCTCGAGGTAGCAGTCATCGGCGCCGGATTCTCCGGTATCTGCGCCGGAATCAAATTGCGCCAGGCCGGGATCACCGACTTCACCCTCCTCGAGCAGGCGGAGGACATCGGCGGCGTGTGGCATTGGAATACCTATCCCGATGTGGCGGTGGATATTCCGGTCTGGGGTTACAGCTTCTCCTTCGAGCGGAATCCGAACTGGGAGTACGCGTATGCCCGGGGTCACGAGATCAAGGCCTATGCCGACCGGTGTGTCGACAAGTACGGCGTGCGCCCGCATGTGCGGCTCAATACCGAGGTGGTGCGGGCGGCGTGGGACGACGCCGGGCATTTCTGGCGGCTCGACACCACCCAGGGGCCGGTCCACGCCCGATTTATCATCATTTCCTACGGCGGTCTGGGCCGGCCGAAATATCCGGACATCGAGGGACTGGACTCCTTCAAGGGCCCGGTAATCCACAGTGCGCGTTGGGATCACACGCTCGATATGCAGGGCCAGCGGGTCGGTGTGATCGGCACCGGGTCCTCCGCGGTGCAGATCATCCCGGCGACCGCCGAGATCGCCGAGCAGGTGCACGTCTTTCAGCGCACGCCGATCTGGGTCCTGCCGAAACCGGACTTTCCGCTGCCCCGGCTATTGCGCTTCGGATATCGAATGCTGCCGTTCCTGATGTTCATTCCGCGCTGGATCGCGGTGTTCTGGCTCGAGGTGTTCTACAACGCCGTCTTCCGGTACAAGATCCCCGCCTCGGTGAAAATGCTGGAATCGGTGATCATGAGCGCGCTGCGGCGCGGGGTGCCCGATCCGGTGACCCGGGCGAAGCTGACCCCGAACTACCGCATGGCCTGCAAGTTCCCGTCGATGTCGAGCACCTACTACAAGACCTTCGCGCGCGAGAACGTCAATCTGGTCACCACCGATATCGCCGCCATCACCGAAACCGGGGTACAGACGGTCGACGGTGACCATCACGAGATCGACATGCTCGTGCTGGCAACGGGTTTCGAAACGCTCGATGCGACCAATCTGCCCCGATTCAAGACCACGGGACGGGGCGGTCAGGATCTGCGCGAGCTCATCCTGGCGGACCGCAAGGGTCAGTACGAGGGCCTGACGCTGCCCAAGATGCCGAACAACTTCACCGTGCCGGGTCTGTACGCCATGACCGGTTCCTTCTTCGTCACCATCGAGAGCAGTGTCGATCATGTGGTGCGCTGCATTCTCGAAGCGCGCCGCCGGCAGGCGACCGCCGTGGAGATCAAAGCCGAACCCTTCGCCACCTATGTGCAGGAGATGATCGGCCGCCAGTACAAGACGCTGTTCTACCGTTCGAACTGCGAGCGCACGCACAGTTGGTATTTCGACGAGAACGGTGACGTGCCCCTGTTCCGGCCCACGAGCACCGCTGAGGCGGCCTGGCGGGTCCGGCACTCGCCGCTCGAGGACTACACCTTCCGCTCGCTCGGTGACGCCGCGCTCGAGGACGCCGCCCTCGGGGACACGGGTACGGACCTGCGGGACCGGAGCGCCTCATGACCGAATCGACCATGCGCGATGTCTCCGATACCGCCCGGTGGGTAGCGGCCTTCCGGGCGATCGAATCGGCCCGGCCCGACGCGCTGTTCCACGACCCGCTCGCGGCGACGCTGGCGGGGCCCCGCGGCCCGGCGCTGGCCTCCGGCACCAGCATGTGGCCGACGGTGGTGCGGACCAAACTCATCGACGATCTGATCCTCGATTCGCTGCGCAACGGCTGCGATCGCGTGATCAATCTCGCCGCGGGGCTCGACACGCGGCCGTATCGGCTCCCGATTCCGGGCGAGATCGATTGGTACGAAGCGGATTTGCCCGCGATGAGCGCCTACAAGGAGTCACTGCTGGACGGTGAGAAGGCGAACTGCCGCCGGATCGTCGTACCGGTCGACGTCACCGATACCGCCGCACTGGCGGAATTCCTCGCCGAGGCGACCGCCGGGGCCGAACGCGCGCTGGTGCTCACCGAGGGACTGCTGCCCTATCTGCAACCCGGCGAGGTGCGGGCGCTGTCCGCGGTGCTGCGGCGGGCGCCGATCCGCTGGTGGATGATGGACCACTGGTCACCGGCCATGCTCCGGGCCGTCAATGTGATCCTGGGGCGCCGGCTCGGCACCGCCCGTTGGCAATTCGGCGCGCCCCTCGACTTCTTCGAGGGCTGGTCGATCGATGCGGCGCATTCCACATTTCGCGCGGCGGCCCGCTGGCGGCGTTCGCCCGCACCGCTGTGGGGCTCGGCCCTGCTGCCCGACGCCGGAATCGGCCCGCTCGAGCGTTCCCGGCTGTGGTGCGGGGTCGTCCGGCTCACCAATGCCGGGTGGCAGGAACGGGAAGCGGCACAGCACGAGGAGAGCGCACAGTGAGTTCCCCAGAGCAGACCCGCGTCGAGGTCGTGGTGATCGGCGCCGGGTTCGCCGGTATCGGCGCCGGAATTCGCCTGCGGGAGGCGGGTATCGACGATTTCGTCATCCTCGAGAAGGCGGACAGCGTCGGGGGTGCGTGGCAGGCCAATACCTATCCCGATGTCGCCGTGGACATTCCGATGTGCAGTTACGCCTTCTCCTTCGAGCCGGACCTGCGCAGCGCACGCACCTATCCCAAAGGTCATGAGATCCAGGCGTATGCCGAGCGCTGTGTCGACAAGTACGAGCTGCGGCAGCGTCTGCGACTCGATACCGAGGTCACCGGAACGGCGTTCGACGAAGAGCAGCACCTGTGGGAGGTACAGACCAGCCGGGGGCCGCTGCGGGCGCGGTTCCTCATCGTGGCGCACGGCCCGCTGGTCCGGCCGCGGATACCCGCCATCGAGGGGCTGGACACGTTCGCCGGGAAGGTGATGCACAGTGCCCGATGGGATCACGAACACGATCTCGACGGCGAGCGAATCGGCGTGATCGGCACCGGATCGTCGGCGGTGCAGCTGGTTCCGGCGATTGCCGAGCGGGTGAAACAGCTGCATGTCTTTCAGCGGACCCCGGTCTGGGTGGTGCCGAAGCTGGACCTGCGGATTCCGCGTCTGCTGCAAGTGCTGTTCCGGGTGATGCCGCTGGCGCTGCTGGTGGTCCGGTTCCAGTCCAACGTTTTGCACGAGGCGATCGCCTATCTGGCCTTCCGGCTCAAGATGCCCGCACTGGTGCGACTGATCGAGCGGTTGTCATTGAAGGCCTTGCGTAAACAGGTCCCCGACGACCGAGTGCGGGCGCAGCTGACACCGCAGTACCGGTACGGATGCAAGCGTCCGGCAATCTCCAGTAACTACCACAGGACTTTCGCACGGGACAATGTCGAGCTCGTGACCGCGGACATCGTTCACATCACCGAAACCGGTATCAGTACTGCCGACGGCGAGCATCGCGAACTCGATACCCTCGTGCTGGCCACGGGTTTCAACACCTTCGAACGCGGGGCCAATCCGCCGTTCCCGATTATCGGCCGTAATGGAGTGGACCTGGCCGATTACTTCGAAACGCACCGTCACGGTTCCTACGAAGGCGTGACAATGCCGGGCTGGCCGAACAGTTTCGCCGTGCTGAGCACCACGTATTCGCTGACCGCCCTGTACTTCCCGATGATCGAGAATTCGACGATCCATGCCGTTCGGTGCATCCGGGAGATGTACGCGCGCGGCGCGACCTGCGTCGAGATCAAGCCGGAACCGCACGCGGCATTCGTGCGCGATATGCAGCGGCGCCAGGCGACATCGGTGTTCCTGCAGGGGGACTGCCGTACCTCGACGTTCCTGGACCAGCACGGGGACGCTCCGGTGTTCCGGCCGTCGACCGGGCTGACCGCATGGTGGCGAGCTCGGCACTTCCCGATGGATCACTACTCGTTCACGACGTCGCAGTGACAGAGACCTCGGGAGTGACAGCGCATTCGATCGTCACAGCGTCCTCGACAGTCGCGGAGCCTTCGCGCGAGCCCGTGGCGATCGTCGGAATGGCGGGGCGGTTTCCCGGCGCCGGCGATATCGACGCCCTGTGGGAGTTGCTGAATACGCGCGGTGATGCGATCGGCCCGGTGCCGCCGCAGCGATGGGATGCGCAGGCGCCGCTGGACCGGGACAGGCGGATTCAGGCCGTCGGCGGGTTCCTCACGGGTGTCGGCGAATTCGATGCGGCGTTCTTCGGCGTGTCACCCCGAGAGGCCGCCGATATCGATCCGCAGCAGCGGCTCATGCTCGAAATGGCCTGGCGCGCACTGGAAGACGGCCGGGTTGTGTCGGATGCTCTGCGCGGCACCCGAACCGGGGTCTATATCGGGGCGTCCTGGCACGACTACGAGATCCTGCGCAAGCAGCGGGGTCTCGGGGCGAGCCAGCACAGTGCGGTCGGCACCGCACTGGACGTCATCGCCGCCCGGCTGTCCTACACGCTCGGCCTGACCGGTCCCAGCCTGACCGTCGAGACCGGCTGCTCCTCGGCGCTGGTCGGACTCGACCTCGCGGTGCGGGCCATCCGGTCCGGGGATATCGAGGCGGCGCTGGTCGGTGGGGTGAATCTGATTCTCGCACCGGATGTTTCGATCGGGCTCACGCATTTCGGCGGACTGTCCGCGGGCGGGCGGTGCGCGGCCTTCGGCGCGGATGCCGACGGATTCGTCCGGGGCGAGGGCGTGGTCGCGATCTATCTCAAACCGCTGCGGGCCGCGCTGCGCGACGGTGACCGCGTGCGGGCGGTGATCGTGGAAACCGTGGTGAACAATGACGGCGGCGGCGCGAGCCTGGTGACGCCGAGCATCGACGGTCAGCGCGATCTGCTGCGGCGGGCCTACCTGGCACGTGGATTCGATATCGACCGGCTCGGCTATCTGGAAGCGCATGGAACCGGTACGCGCCGCGGCGATCCCATCGAGGCGCAGGCGCTCGGGGAGATGCTGGGTACCGGGCGCAGTACCGCCGGTGGGCCTTTGCTGATCGGCTCGATCAAGACCAATATCGGTCATCTGGAAGCGGCTGCGGGCATTGCGGGACTGGTCAAGGCGGTCCTGTGTCTCGAACACCGCGTGGTGCCGCCCAGCCTGCACTCCGAGGTGCCCAATCCCGATATCGCCTTCGATGATCTGAACCTGCGAATCGTGCGGGAGCACACCGCACTCGGTGCGGGAGCCGATGTCCACATCGGGGTCAACTCGTTCGGGTGGGGCGGTACCAACGCGCATGTGGTGCTGCGTGGTGCGGATATTGCCGCCACACTGGCGGCGGCGGACCCTGACATCCTGGGTTTTGTGCCGGTGTCGGCGCATGCTGCCGAGGCGCTGCAACAGCGCTGCCGCGATATCGCGGATCTGGTGGATGCGGATCCCACTCGACTGGATGCGATCAGTTCGGCGCTGGGCCGGGGCGCGCCGGCACTGCCGCTGCGCAGCGCGGTGCTGGGCACCGCGCCGGGTGAGGTGGCACGGGCGCTGCGACAGCATGCCGATGACCCCTCGGCCGAGCAGGCATCGATCCTGTCGGGCCGGGCCCGTGATCTCGGCCGCACGGCCTTCGTCTTCCCCGGTCAGGGCAGTCAGTGGCATGGTCTGAGCGCCGCGCTCTACGGGCATGATCCCGACTTCACCGCGGCCGTCGATGCCTGTGCCGTGGCATTGCGGCCGCATGTCGACTGGGATCCGGTCGCGGTGCTGTCTGGTGCCGCCGGGCCGGGGTGGCTCGAGCATGTCGATCAGGTGCAGCCGGTGCTGTGGGCACTGTCGCTCGCCATTGTGGCCGTCTGGCGGCGGGCCGGGATCGTGCCCGATGTCGTGATCGGCCACAGCCAGGGCGAGATCGCGGCGGCGACCGCAGCGGGGTTGCTCGGTATCGACGAGGCCGCACGCATCGTGGCGCGGCGCAGTGCGCTGCTGCGAACGGTCGCGGGGACCGGCCGCATGCTGGCTGTGGAGCTGGGTATCGGCGAGATTCCCGGCGCCATAGCGGGATTCGAAGATGTCGTGGCACTGGCGGTGCACAATGGGCCGACCTCGTGCGTGCTGTCCGGCGATACGGACTCCCTCGAGGCATTGAACGAGATATTGGCTACCGACGGCGTGTTCTGCCGGATGGTCAAGGTGGATTACGCCTCGCACAGTCCGCAGATGGACGCACTGCGCCTGCCGCTGCTGACCGAGTTCGCCGGGATCGCGCCACTGCGCGGCAGCGTGGAGATGTCGCCGGGCAGCGTGGGGATACTGCCGGGCAGCGTGGAGATGATGTCGACGGTACGGGTGCAGGCCGTGGTCGCGACCGATCTCAGCGGTGAGTACTGGGTGGAAAACCTGTGCAGTCCTGTGCGTTTCGCTGAGGCGATGAGCGCGGTGTTCGATGCCGGTGTCACGCATGTGATCGAGATCAGCCCGCACCCGGTGCTGTTGCCCGCCGTCGAGCAGCTCGCTGCCGAGCGGACTGACCCGCCCGTGGCGCTGCCGTCGTTCTATCGCGATTGCGATCCGGTTCGAGAGCTGGCGCGTAGTCGGGCTCGCGCCTTCGTCGCGGGACTGCGGCCCTTCGGTACCGGTATGCGCTCGAACTCCATTGCGCTGCCGCCGTATCCGCTGCGGGCGCAATCGCATTGGTTGCCGGAGTCCGGCTCGGCCGTACCGATCGGCGCGGACCTGCTGCGACTTCGGTTGTACCCCAGTGCCATCGAGGCCGGAGCCTGGCAGGCGACGGTCCCGATCGACCTGGAATCGCTGCCGTGGCTGGCCGATCACCAGGTCGGCGAGACGGTGGTCATGCCCGGGGCGATGATGGCCGCGCTCGCCCTCGCAGCAACCCGTGCGCATCTCGGAGCCCACCCGGCAGGGTTGTCGGGCCTGCGGTTCGTCGAGAAGCTCGTGCTCGGGATCGCGCCGGTGCGGGTGGAAATCACACTGCGCCAGGACTTCTCGTCCGGAGTGAGCTTCGAGATCGCCTCGCTGGCCGCCGATGCCAACAGCTGGACGGTACATGCGCGCGGACGGGCGCTGCATACGATCGCACCGGCCGCTGCGCCGCTGCCCTTCCCGGTCGGTGCTGGCGAATCACCGTTGAATGCCGAGCTGCTGGTTGCCGATTTCTACGCGGCCTGCGCCCGGCGCGCACTGAACTATGGCCCGGACTTTCGAGGCGTGCGCGAACTTCGGCGCTGGCAGACGGGAACCGGGCAGTGCGCACTGGCCAGGATTGTCCTCGGCGAACGCGCCGGAGCGCAGGCGCATGCGGGTGAACTGCACGCCATACTGCTGGACAGCGCCATGCAAACCGCATTGGCGCTGTTCGACGATGAACGCACCGTGCTGCCCGCAGGGATCGCCGAACTGCTGCTGGATGCCGAACCGGCCGGATTCATCGACACCGCCTGGGCATACGCGGTCCGGCGGTCGGGCACCAGCGCCGATATCCATCTCTTCGATGCGCACCGCGCACCGCTGGCGCGGATCATGGGTCTGGAACTCGTCTCGATCGATAACGAACAGACCGCTTCCCGCCGGTACGACCGTGAATTCGTACTGTCCTGGTGCCGTGTCCCGCGAGATGAAACACGAAGCTCGACAGGATCATTCGCCGTGATCGGCGATTCGGCGTCGACCGCCGGGCTGGCTGCGGCCCTGCAACGCCGCGGTGCTTCGGCCGGAGTCGTGAACGGCGCCGCCGACAGCGAGGTCGACACCGTGGTCTACCTCGCGCCCACGGAGCAGGAGGGTCTGGGCGCACAGCGCCGGGGCCTGATCGAACTCGGCGAACTCGTCGGCGCCTGTGTCCGATCGACCTCGACGCCACCGCGTCTGGTCGTCGTGACCGCCGGAGCCCAGGCGGTCGACTCGTCCGAGCGGCCGGATCCGGGCGGAGCGCTGTTCTGGGGGTTCGTGCGCGTCGTGCGCCGCGAACACCCCGAACTTTCCGCGGAGATCATCGATCTCACTGCGCTGCCTCACCCTGATGCCGACCGGCAGCGGCGGTTCGACGACTGTGCGGCCGAACTGCTGGCCCGCAGCGGTGCGGACCAAGTGATGCTGCGCCCGGAGCAGCGCTGTCTCGGGCAGCTCGAACAGGGCGAGCAACCGGAAGTGACTGCGCCCGTGCGCCCATGGCAGACGCCGGCGCAGCCGTTCCGGCTCGCCTCTGCTTCCGGCCGGTTCTGGGAGGGCCTGCGGTACCGGTCGCTCGAGGTGCGCCCGCCCGGACCAGGGGAGGTACTGATCGAAATCGATGCGGCGGCACTGAATTTCATCGATGCGATGAAGGTGGCCGGGACCTATCCCGACGATTCGGCCGGGCGGGATCTGCTCGGCATCGAATGCGCGGGTGTGATTCGCGCCGTCGGTCCCGAGGTGCGCGATCGAGCCGTGGGGGAGCGGGTGGTGGGCTGCGGTTTCGGTGCGCTGGCATCGCATCTGACGGTGCGCGCCGAGCATACGCAGCCGGTTCCGGAGGCCATGGCGTCCGATCTCGCCGCGGCATTACCCATGGTGATCACAACGGCCTGGCACGCACTGGTCACGCTCGCCCGCTTGGCACCGGATGAGGCCGTGCTGATCCATTCCGGCGCAGGAGGATTGGGGCTGGCCGCCATCGGTGTCGCCCGCAGCATCGGGGCACGGATCATCGCCACCGCGGGCACGGAAGAGCGCAGGGCCTATCTGCGCCGCGAGCACGGAATCGAGCATGTTTTCGATTCCCGGGCGCTCGACTGGGCGGACGAGGTGCGGGCGGCCACGGGTGGTCGCGGCGTTGATGTGGTGCTCAATTCTCTGACCGGCGTCGCGATCGATCTGGGCATCGACGTGCTCGCCGAGGACGGCCGCTTCATCGAGGTCGGCAAGAAGGACATCTACGCCGACCGCCGGCTCGGGCTGAAGCCGTTCGCGAAGGGAATCAGCTTCACCGCGGTCGATCTCGCCGGATTGATGACACGCCGGCCCGAACGTTTCGCCGCCGCATTGCGTGCGGCATGGCGGCAGGTCGGCGCGGGGCGGCTCGATCTCCCGCCGATCACCGTGCACGACTTCGCCGACGTCGCCTCGGTGCTGCGGGATATGCCCCGGGGCGAACATATCGGGAAGTTGGTGCTGTCCGGTCCGGAGACGGTCACCGATATCGTGCCGGAGTCGTTGCCGGAAGGGCGTTTCCGGGCGAACGGCACCTACGTGATCACCGGCGGGCACGGCGCGCTGGGCCGCAGCCTGGCCGAGTATCTGCTGGCCCAGGGCGCGGGTGCGGTGGCCCTGATCGGGCGCAGCGCACCGGAGTCGGTGGGTTCGACGGCGGTACGCAGCTATCGGGCCGACGTCGCGGATATGAAAGCGCTTGCCGCCGTGCTTGATTCGATCCGTTCGGAGCTGCCGCCGCTGCGCGGGATCTTCCATGCCGCGGGGGTGCTCGAAGATGCCACCGTGCTGGGCATCGATGCCGATCAGGTGGAGCGGGTACTGCGGCCGAAGATCGACGGCGCCCGGCATCTGGACGCGCTCACCGCGGCCGATCCGCTGGACCTGTTCGTATTGTTCTCCTCGGCCGCCGCGCTGATCGGCAATCCCGGTCAGTCCGCGTACGCCGCGGCGAACGCCTATCTCGATGCGCTTGCCCTGGCCCGTCGCCATGCGGGGCGACCGGGACTGAGCATCCAGTGGGGGCCCTTCGCGGAGATCGGTCTCGCTGCCGCACAGGAGAATCGGGGTGCCCGGCTGGCCGAGCAGGGCATGGGCAGTTTCTCCACCGGCGAGGCATGGACCGCCCTGACCACCTTCCTCGGCGACGAGCGCACTGTGGTGGGGTACCTGTCGTTCGATCAGCGCCAGTGGTTCGACGCCTATCCCGACGCCGCCGCCCAGGTGAGCTGGCAGGTGCTGCGCCGCAGCGCCGCGACCGGGCCGGTGCGGTCGGCCGGCGGCGATTTCCACACCGCGCTGGCGGGGGCGACCGCTGCCGATCGGCAGATCCTGGTGCGAGAGAAGATCACCGAGGTGGCCGCGCGCGTGCTGCGTATCCCGCCCGCCGATCTCGATCCGGGCGCACCGTTCAAGGCGCTCGGGCTCGATTCGCTCATGAGTCTGGAGCTGCGCAACCGGCTGGAATCGGCGTTCACACTCAGGCTTTCACCCACGCTGCTGTGGACCTACGGCACCACCGGGACCCTGGCCGTGGCGATCGGCGAACGACTGGCCGACGCGGCGTCCGGGATCGACGTGACCGCCGGCTGACAGCACCGGATATCAGGAGGTACTCCCATGGACAGCGCGAGTCCCCGCGACTCCGACGGTACGGCGCTGCGCCGTGCCACCCAGACGATCAGGCAGTTGCGGGCACAACTGGCGCAGCACAGCGCCACCGGACCGGTCGCGGTGGTCGGCGCCGGTCTCCGGCTGGGCGGCGGCATCAACGATCTCGACGGTTACTGGACGGCACTGGCGCAGGGGCGCAGCCTGATCGGGGGTATGCCGCCGCACAGGCGGTGGCCCTTCGAGGACGAGTGGGATCGGCTGCCTACCCAGGGCAGCTTCATCGACGACGCCCTGGATTTCGATCCGGACTTCTTCGGGATCAGCCCGCGCGCGGCCCAGGCCATCGATCCGCAGCACCGGATGCTGCTCGAAGTGTCCTGGGAAGCCTTGGCGCACGCGGGTATTCGGCCCGGCGCGGCGCGCGACGATGTGGTCAGCGTCTTCGTGGGCATTACCGGCCGGCACGATTACGCCGACTGGGCCCGCCAGCAGGCCGACGCCCACTGGGCCCTGGGCAATGGCCACAGTTTCGCCGCCGGTCGTATCGCCTACACCTTCGGATTCACCGGGCCCGCAGTGGCATTCGACAGCGCGTGTTCCTCATCGCTGGTGGCGGTGCACCACGCGGCCGGGTCGCTGCGGCGCGGCGAATCCGATATCGCGCTGGTCGGCGGCGTCAATCTGATCCTGTCGCCGGGCTCCACCCGGATGATCACCCACACCAAATCCCTTGCACCCGATGGTCTCTGCAAGACCTTCGACGCCCGGGCCAATGGTTATGTGCGCGGCGAGGGCTGCGCCATGGTGGTATTGAAGCGGCTGGCCGACGCCCAACGGGACGGTGACCGCGTGCTGGGCGTCATTCACGGCACCGCGATCAATCAGGACGGTCGCTCCTCGGGTTTCAGCGCACCGAACGCCGACGCCCAGCGCCGGGTGATCGAGGCGGCGCTGGTGGACGCCGGGTGTACCCCTGCGGATATCGGACTACTCGAAGCGCACGGCACCGGTACCGCACTGGGCGATCCGATCGAGGTCAGTGCCATTGTCGCCGCACTCGGCAGCCGAAACGGCGGTAGGGCACTGCATGTGGGATCGGCCAAGACCAATCTCGGCCATCTCGAGGCCGCCTCGGGGGTGGTGGGACTGCTCAAGGCCATCCTCTGCGTCCGGGAACGAACGGTGCCGCCGGTCGCGCATTTCCAGACCTTGAATCCGCGTATCGACCTGACCGGCACCGACATTCGAATATCCGGCGGGACGGCCCAGTGGTCGGCCGAGAATTCGGGCCCGCTGGCGGGGGTGAGCTCCTTCGGCATTATCGGCACCAACGCACATGCCATCGTCGGACCCGCGCCGGAGTTCACCGCGGCCATCCCCGCCGGAGGCGAATTGCCGCGGCCCGGCTGGAATCGAATCACCTGTGTCCCAGCGTTTCTCGGCGAGGCCCCGCGCGCCACACCGGCCCTGCGCTGAGACCACATCCCACGCACCGAAAGGCATCGCCGAATTGTCGACTCCGCCCGACTTCACCTCGGCCACCGGCCGCTCCACGCCGCCGCGCTCGGCGCGCGCCATGGTCGTCGGCCCGCGCCTGTTCCCGGCATTGATGAACTGCTACCCGCCCTTCCTCTGCGCCGGAGTACGGGTCCGCCGGGTCGCACCCGATTGGACCGCCATCCGCGTCACCCACCGAGTCCGCCCGTGGAACTGGAATGTGAATCGTTCCGCCTTCGGCGGCACCCTCTTCGCCATGACCGACCCGTTCTACGCGGTCATGGCTGCCCGCCAACTGGGCCCCGGCTACCGCATCTGGAACACCACGGGCAGCATCGACTTCCTCGCCCCCGGCCGCGACACGGTCACCGCCACCATGGAACTCGACCCGGCACAGATCGAGTCCATCCGGTCCGCGACCGCCCGCGGCGAGAAGTCGATCACCACCCACACGACCGAAATCCTCTCCGCCGACGGCACACTCGTAGCCCGAGCCTCGCAATCCCTCTACGTCCGGCGCGCGCATCCGTAAGTCCTGCAATCGCCGAATAGGTCACCAAAGCCTTGTGGATCGAGAGCCTCGGCGCGTCCGGGCTGCTCTCGATCGGCAAACCACGGCGGCAGAGCGGCGATCCCGGTGGGGGTGAATTGGTTTGTCCCAGACCTGTTTTGGATGTGAACTCGCGGGTAGGACCGGGATGTCCCTGCAATTCGACTGTGAAGGAACATCCCATGTCCGAGCATGACAAGAGTGGTTCGCGAGAAGGTATCGAAGGCGTCGCGGAGGACGTCAAGGGCCGGATCAAGGAAGCCGCCGGCGCTGTTCTCGGTGACGACGACCTGCGTCAGGAAGGCCGGAGCCAGCAGGACAAAGCGGAATCTCAGCGCGAGGCGGCGAAGCATGAGGCGCTCGCGGAAAAGGATCGCGCACAGGCCGATCTGGAGGAAGCGCGTCAGCGCGCACATCAGGATCGCTGAGCCGAACATGGTGGCTCAGAACCAACATTGACGTAGTCGATCGCCCGGCCTCCCGGCAGCATTCAGTCAGTGAGGAGACAGCTGGCAGTCGCTCACCAACGGGAGGCCGGGCACGCGCTCGTTCAGAGGGTTCGCCGCCTGGTCTGGCCGACCAGATCCATGCCTGGGCAATGTGGTCACTCGGGGCGAGTGTGCCCGGAATGCATGAGTTCCCGGCCGGATCGGTGAGGGTGTCGAGCAGCTTGTCGTGGCGGTAGTGCGAGATAGCCGGCGAATTGCAGGCAAGCGCCCGTCGAGACGAGCCGGCTTCGCGGGAATGCGTTTGGCGCCCTGACGATTTCGGCGCGTTCGCCGGGTGTGTGATCGAACCGTTATCGAAGTACTGCTTGTCAGTCGGGTGTGATCCACTGCATACTCCTCAATCAACACGAGTTGATTGAGGTCGATATGGTGACGCGGCGCGATGTTGCGCGGCTGGCGGGAACGTCGGACGCCATGGTCAGTTATGTACTCAATGGCGGGCCGCGGCGGGTGGCGCCCGCTACCCGGGACCGGATTGTGGCGGCTGTCAACGAGCTGGGGTATCGGCCCAATGCGGTGGCCCGCTCCCTGAAGATGTCCCGGACCATGACGCTCGGGCTGGTGGTGCCCGACAACTCCAACCCGTTCTTCGCCGAACTCGCCAGGGCCATCGAGGATGTCGCGTTCGAAGCCGGGTACACATTGCTGCTGGGCAATGCCATGGACAACGACGAGCGTGAGGCCACCTATATCCGGATCTTGATCGACCGGCAGGTGGACGGGCTGATCGTGGCGCCCGCGCACGGCGCGAGCAGTTGGATCGCGGAGCTGTCCGGAACCGCGGTTCCGCGCCTGGTGCTCGATCGCGAGCTGGATCTGCCCGGTGCGACGCACGTCCTGGTGAACAACGAGGGCGGGGCGTATGCGGCGACGAAACATCTACTGGGCCACGGATTATCGCGGATCGGCTGCATCGCGGGCCTGGAGGGCATTCATCCGACGGTGGATCGCGTCGCGGGGTGGCGCCGGGCGCTCATCGACTCGGGGCGGCCGCCGGCGGACGGGATGCTGGTGCATGCGCCGTTCGGGCGGGCCTACGGATATCGCGCGGGCCGCGAACTGCTGGCCCGGCCGGATCGGCCGGAAGCGCTGTTCGTGGCGAGCGATGAGCAGGCGCTCGGGGTGCTGCGTGCTGCGGCCGAGCTCGGTGTACGAGTACCGCAGGATCTCGCGATCTGCGCATTCGACGGTATCGAGGGCAGCGCCTATACGGTGCCCGCGCTGACCACGATGAGGCAGCCGTTCGAGAGCCTGGGCCGCTCGGCGGTCGAGTGGCTCCTGGCCAAGATCGCCGATCCACCGTTGGCGCCGGGCCGGATCACCCATGAAACGACGCTCGTGGCGCGCGGATCGTGCGGTTGCCCGGATCCGCTCGGCGGCGATTCGGCGATCGAATAGCACTGCCAGGCAAACGAGTTCAGGAATCCAATGATGTGTGAACCAGTCGTGGTCGTGGTCGGCAGTGTGAACATGGATCTCTCGGTCCGGGTGCACAGCCTGCCCTACGCCGGCGAAACGGTCTCCGGCGGCGCTCTCCAGCGGGGTGCCGGCGGAAAGGGCGCCAATCAGGCGGTCGCAGCTCGAAGACTCGGTGCGCGAACGGCATTGATCGGACGAGTCGGTGCCGATGAGTTCGGCTCCGAGTTGCGTGGTGTGCTCCGGCGGGCCGAAGTCGACGATTCGGCGCTGACAACCACCGACGCGGCCACCGGCTCCGCGCTGGTCGTCATCGACTCGGCGGGCGAGAACATGATCACGATCTCTCCGGGGGCGAACGGCACGCTCGGGCCCGGCGAGATTACCAGGCACGCCGCGCGAATCGCGGCGGCCGATGCCTTGCTGCTGCAGCTCGAAGTGCCGATCGCAGCCTGTCTCGCGGCGGTCCGGACCGCTCGCGCCGCCGGTGTGCTCGTCGTGCTCAACGCGGCCCCCCTGCCTCCGGATGTCAGTCCGGAACTGCTCGAATTGATCAGCGGCACAGACATTCTGATCGTCAACGAGGGCGAGGCGGCGGGTTTGCTCGATGCCGCGGAATCCGCCGGATACCGAGACGGTATGAGGGCCGGTGCCGACACCCGGCGGTCCGAGCTCGCCGCGCTGCCACTCCCGGCGGCGCTACGTGCCCTGGGTCCACGCGAAGTCGTCGTCACCCTCGGCTCGCGTGGTGCGGTGTACGCCGACGCGGACGGTGATCTCGACAGCTGCGCCGGATTCATCGTCGAGGCCATTGACGCCGTCGGCGCGGGCGATGCCTTCTGTGCGGCCCTCACCGTGCATCAGGTGTCGAACCGTACCGATTTGGGGTCGGCAGTCCGGTATGCCTGCGCCGCAGGAGCTTTGGCCACCACTCGCCGCGGCGCGCAGTCCGCGGCACCCACCGGCGCCCAGATCGACGCGTTACTGCGCACCGCGACCTCGCGCAGGAGTGACTATGCGTCCTGACGGCCTCTGGCATCCGCGCCTCATGCAGATTCTGACCGGTCTCGGCCATACCGACGTGATCGTCGTCGCCGACGCGGGCTTGCCCATCCCGCCCGGTGTGGAGCAGATCGATCTTCTCTGGCGACGCGGCGAGCCGGGATTCCTTCCCGTGCTGCGCATGATCCTCGCCGAGGCGGTCTTCGAAAGTGCCGTCCGGGCAAGCGAACTCACGGACACGGTGACACTCGACGGCATGGCTACCGCGCTCGCTGAGATTCCGGTCTCGACGGTGCCGCACGCGGAACTCAAACAGTGCACCGTGCGGGCGCGGGTGATCGTCCGCACCGGCGAGGCGACCCCGTATGCGAACGCTGTACTGCACGCCGGAGTCGCTTTCTAACCGCTGCGGCGGCAGTGACCAGGCCGACGCTGAGGCACGCCGCCTGTCAACTCGTGTCAACGAACCATCGATCCCAGGAAAACAAGAGAGGTCTACCCGAAATGCGAAGAAACACAAGGACGGTACTCGCTGTCATAGCCGCGGCGACCACGCTGACGCTCAGTGCCTGTGGCACCGAGCAGACGGCATCGAGCCCGGCCACGAATGCCAATGGCAAGCCCACGGTGTGCCTGATCATGAAGTCGCTCGCCAACGAGTACTTCCAGCAGATGCAGAAGGGCGCCAAGGAGCACGTCGACCAACTCGGCACGCTCGACCTGCAGATCGCGGGCATCCAGAACGAGACCGATGTCGACGGGCAGATCGCCCTGGTCGACAAGTGCATCACCCAGCAGGTGCAGGCCATCGTCATCGCCCCGGCCGATTCGAAGGCGCTGGTGCAATCGGTGGTCAAGGCGAGCAAAGCCGGCATCAAGGTGGTCAATATCGACGTCGCACTCGATCCCGATGCGCTGAAGTCCGCCGGTGTCGAGGTCCCGCTCGTCGGCCCGGACAACCGGGCCGGAGCGAAACAGGTCGGTGACGTGCTGGCTAAATCAGTCGGGGCAGGCGGCAAAGTCGCGATCCTGGAAGGCAATCCGGGCGCCGACAACGCATTGCAACGCAAGAACGGCTTCAACGACACCATTGCGGAATCGAAGCTGACGCTGCTGGATTCCAAGACCGCGCACTGGGAAACCGATGAGGCCTACACGGTTTTCGGCAATATCCTCACCGCGCACCCGGATCTGCAGGGTGTGCTGGCGTCCAACGATTCGATGGCGCTGGGCGTCATCAAGGTGATCCAGGAACGCCACGCCAATGTCAAAGTCGTTTCTATCGACAATATTCCGGCCGTGAAGCCGTTCCTGCAGAACGGCCCGATGCTGGCGACCCTCGACCAGTACGGCTCCGAGCAGGCCGGTGACGGCATCGACGTCGCCATGAAGCTGATCGCCGGCCAGTCCGTCACCGGTTGGCAGAAGACCCGGATGAACGTCGTGACCGCCGGGGCTTGAGGGGCCCGACGTGCACGAGGGCCGGGGTGGAATCGGTCCAAGCGATTCCACCCCGGCACATCCTGAGAGTAGTGGGAGCAGTATGAAGCCCGAATCCGAGTCCGGTGTCCTCTTGAATGTCACCGGCCTGACCAAGCGCTACCCGGGCGTCACCGCCCTGGATGGCGTGGATCTGAGCGTCGCCGCCGGTGAGATCCACGTGCTGATCGGCGAGAACGGCGCGGGCAAGTCGACGCTGGTCAAATGCCTGGCAGGCGTCGAACAACCTGATGCGGGACAGATGACCCTCGGCGGCGCCGAACATCGTCCCGCCGGTGCGGCCGACGCCCTGCGGGCCGGAATCCAAGTGGTCCACCAGGAATTGGCGCTCCTGCCGGCACTGACCGTCGCCGAAAACCTCTTTCTGCAGCGCTTGCCGCGCCGGTTCGGCGTCGTCGACCGCCGTGCCATGCGAGTGCGTGCCACGGCTCTGCTCGAGCAGGTGGGCCTGGATGTGTCCCCGCAGACCGTGGTCGGCCGCCTCGGCATCGCGCAGATGCAGTTGGTCGAGATCGCCAAGGCGCTGTCGACCGAATGCCGGCTGCTGATCATGGATGAGCCGACCGCCACGCTGACCCCGCGCGAGACGGCGAACCTGTTCAAGGTGATGCGCCGGCTCAAAGACGAGGGTGTCGCGATCATCTTCATCTCCCATCACCTCGACGAGATCTTCGACATCGGGGACCGGGTTACGGTGCTGCGCAACGGAACCAGCGTCGCGGCCCGTGCGATCGCCGATCTGGACATCCCGGGTCTGGTCCGGATGATGGTCGGGCGTGATCTGGCCGCAGAGTATCCGCCGGTCATCGCGCGACCCCGGGGTGAGGAGCTGCTGCGGGTCAGCGAGTTGGTGGTCACCCCGCGCACACCGGCGATCTCGCTGACGGTGCACGCCGGTGAGGTCGTCGGCGTGGCCGGGCTCGTCGGTTCCGGGCGGACCGAGGCGATGCGTGCGATCTTCGGTGCGGACCGGTCCGCCGGTGGCACCGTCGCGGTGCACGGCCGGGCCGCGCGGATCAAGAGCCCGCGCGATGCGGTCCGCAGCGGTCTCAGCTTCCTCACCGAGGACCGCAAGGCCCAAGGTCTGGTACTGGACCTGTCGATCGCCGCGAATGTAAGCCTGGCCAGCCTGGACAAGGTCAGTCGTGCCGGGCTGCTGCGGCGGCGGGCCGAAACCGCCTCAGCCCTGGAGCTTTCCGGGAAATTGCGGATCAAGGCGTCCGGTCCCGAGCAGGCGGTGCGAGCGCTGTCGGGCGGCAATCAGCAGAAGGTCGTCCTGGGTCGCTGGCTGGCCGCCGACGCCGATGTGCTGATCGTCGACGAGCCCACCCGCGGCATCGATGTCGGCGCCCGCTACGAGATTCATCAACTCATGCTCGATCTGGCCGGTGCGGGCAAGGGCGTCGTGGTGGTCTCCTCCGATCTGCCCGAACTCATCGGCATCTGCGATCGCATTGTCGTGTTCTCGGCCGGCCGGATCACCGGCGAAGTCGCTCGCACGGATTTCGATCCCGAACACATCCTCAACCTCGCCTACTCCGGCTATCTGAAGAACGGCAGTGCAGCATGACATCCCTCACCACGGCGCGAGCCGATTCGCGCGCGAGTCAGGTGGCGAGCCAGGTACTCGGAGAGGCCGGCATCGGCGTGGCATTGGTGGCGCTGGCGGGGTTCTTCCTCGCTGCCGCACCACATTTCGCGACCTCGGGCAACCTGCGCGACATCATGACCCAGATCACCCTGAACACCATTCTCGCGGTCGGGATGACGTTCGTGATTCTGGTGGGCGGCATCGATCTGTCGGTCGGTTCCGTCATCGCACTGTGTGCCGTGGTGGCCGGCAAGGCTATGGAAAGCAGTGGCTCGTCGGCGATTCCGCTCGCCCTCGGACTCAGTCTTCTCATCGGCGCGCTGTGTGGACTGATCAGCGGCTTCGTCACCGAGCGCTGGAAGGTGCCCTCGTTCATCGTCACCCTCGGAATGCTCTACGCCGCACGGGGTGCGGCCGAGCAATACACGAACGCCCGCACCATCTACGACCTGCCCAAGGCGCTGACCAACTTCGGCACCCGGACCGTCGCGGGCATCCCCGCGGTCTTCGCGGTGGCGCTGCTCATCGTCGCGATCGCATGGTTTGTGCTGTCCCGCACCGTCTTCGGGCGCCTGGTCTACGCGACCGGCAACAATGAGGAAGCGGTGCGACTGTCGGGGCACCGGACCAATTTGATCAAGATCATCTGCTTTGTCATCGGCGGGTTGTGCGTCGGGATCGCCGCCGTCATCTACATGGCTCGACTCGGCGTCGCCAGTCCGATCCTCGGCCAGGGTTACGAACTCAACGCCATTGCCGCCGTGGTGATCGGCGGGGCGAGCCTGTCGGGCGGCCGCGGATCGGTGATCGGCACATTGCTCGGGGCCTGCCTGCTCGGGGTCCTCACCAACGGCCTGCTGCTGATGGGCGTCTCGGACTTCCAGCGGACAATGGTGACCGGCACGGTGATCATCATCGCCGTCATTCTCGACGCCTACCGCAAACGGTTGATGACGCGATTGTCCGGCACGTCCTGACGTGTGAGACGGCAATGCCGCCGTGTGCCGAACACGGCGGCATTTTTGCGGGCGCTCGGGGGCGCTGCAGGGAGTCAGGCGGTGCGGGTGAGGATCTCCGGACCGTCGGCGGTAATGGCGATGGTGTGCTCGGAGTGTGCGGTGCGGGAGCCGTCGGCGGAGCGAATGGTCCAGCCGTCCGGATCGGTGATCACCCGATCGGTGGTGCGGGCGAACCAGGGTTCGATGGCAATGGTCAGGCCGGGGCGCAGTGGGTAGCCGCGGCCCGGGCGGCCGGAATTGGAGACGTGCGGGTCCTCGTGCATGGTGCGGCCCAGGCCGTGGCCGCCGAATTCGGTGTTCACGCGGTAGCCGTGATCGTGTGCCACTCCGGCGATGGCCGCGGAGATATCGCCGATGCGATTACCGGGCTGTGCCGCGGAAATGGCGGCGTCGAGGGCGATTTCGGTGGCGCGCACCAGTCGTGCGTCCGCCGGATCGGCGGTGCCGACAATGACGGTGGTGGCCGAGTCGGCGACCCAGCCGTCGATATCGACGGCCAGGTCCATGGTGAGCACATCACCGTCGCGCAGGTCGTAGTCGAACGGGAGGCCGTGCAGGACGGCGTCGTTCACCGACAGGCAGACGGTATTGCGGAACGGGCCGCGGCCGAAGGACGGCGCATAGTCCCAGTAGCAGGAGGTGGCGCCGCGCTCGCGAATGCGTTCGCGCACATGGGCTTCCAGCTCCAGCAGGTTCACCCCGATCGCGGCCTTCGCGCGCAGCTCGGCGAGTACCGTGGCGACGAATTCGCCGGTCACCCGCATGCGGGCGATCTCCGCCGCGGTCTTGAGTTCCACCATGACAACCTCCGTATCGGTATTTTAATACCGACCATAGCGGGTTGCGGTATTTTTATACCAACCGTAGGGTGGCGGGCATGGTTCGACTTCCCCTGACTCCGGCCCAGGTCCAGGCGGGTTCCCGGCTAGGCGCCGCATTGCGTACCGCCCGGGCCGAGCGTGAACTCGCCGAGGTGGCCCTGGCGGCGGGCATCTCGCCGGAGACGCTGCGCAAAATCGAATCCGGGCGGATGCCGACCCCGGCCTTCGGCACGGTGGTCGCGCTCAGTCGCGCCCTCGGTATCTCGCTGGAGGAGCTGGCCGAGAACTGGCAGCCCGCACTGCCCGAGACCGCCCGGCGCACCGCGTCCTGACCCGCGATGCGGTCAGTCGGCCGTGAGTTCCCTCGGTACGGCGATCACATCGACCATGGCGCCATTGCGCAGCACCGTAACCGGCATGGCGCGGCCGATGGCATCGCCGAAGAGCTGGCGCTGAATGCCCTGTGCGTCACGCACTTCCCGGCGGGCGACGCTCAGCACGAGATCGCCGCGACGTAGTCCGGCCTGGTCGGCGGGGCCGCCGCGCACCACCTCCACAATGCGCAGACCGGCGCTCTGCCCGGTGCGTTCGGCAACCCCCGCGGGCAGGGGAGCGGGCACCCCGACGATGCCGAGGTAGGCCCGCCGCACCCGGCCCTCGTGCAGCAGGGTGGTGATGATCCGGCGCGTGGTGACATTGATCGGGATCGCCAGTCCCAGGCCGATTCCCGCGACGGCGGTATTGACGCCGACCACCCGGCCCGCCGAATCCGCCAGCGCCCCACCGGAATTGCCCGGATTCAAGGCGGCATCGGTCTGGATCACATCCTCGATCACCCGCGCCGCCCGGCCGTTGCCCACCGGCACCGAGCGTCCGAGTGCACTCACCACACCCGCCGTCACCGATCCGGCCAGGCCCAGCGGACTGCCCACAGCCACGACCAGCTGCCCGACCACGAGGGTGTCGGCATCACCCATCGACACCGCCGCCGGCGCGCCGCCGCGCGCCCGCAGCACCGCCAGATCCGAGAGCGGATCCACGCCCACCACATCGAATCTCGACTCCACGCCGTCCGCGAAGACGACCACCCCGTTCTTGGCCGACCCCACCACATGCGCATTGGTCAGCAGCGAGCCGTCATCGGTGAACACCACCGCGGAGCCGCCACCGCGCCGGGTCTGCACGCTTGCCACGTGGGGTGTCACCGATGCGGCGACTGCGATGACGGTCCGCGAGTACGCATCGAGTGCAGCGGCTTCGGCTGCCGCCCCGCTGACCGGCACGCCGTTCTCGGCGGCAGCGCCCGCGGGACCGCTGTGCGCATCGGCGTTCGTCGCGATGGCGTGTTCGGCGGGAAATTGCCCGTTGCCCGTGGGCACGCCACCGGTATCGGGCTCGCGCCCGGCGTCATCGGGTCTCGCCGCGGGCGAGAGGGCTGGTTCATCACTCACGTCGACCACCCGCTTACATGATTACGGTGCTTTATCCCAGGATGCCCGCGCGTGGGCGGTACGGCATCCTGTTCGCTGGTGGCGCAATATCGTTGTGACGCAGGCGGGGTCTCAGTTGATCTGCCGGACCTGTCCGGCCCAGTACGGTGCGCGCAGGGCCTTCTTGTCGACTTTGCCCGAGGGGTTCAGGGGGAGGGCGTCCGCGAAGTCGAGGGTTTTGGGCGCCCAGACGCTGCCCTTGTGCTGCTTGACCAGTGCGATGAGTTCCTCGGCTGCGACGGTGTGCCCGGGCTTGGGGACGACGATCGCGTGTACCGCCTCGCCCCATTTCGGGTGCGGGATACCGATGACCGCGCACTGGGCGACCGCCGCATGCTGGGTGAGCACATCTTCGACCTGACGCGGGAAGACATTGAAACCGCCGGTGACCACAAGATCCTTCTTGCGGTCCACCAGGAACAGGTAGCCGTCGGCGTCGAGGTAGCCGATATCGCCGGAGTGCACCCAGTCCTCGCGCAGGGCCTCGGTGTCCCTGGTCCCGTCCAGGTAGCCGGACATGCGGCCGAGTTGGCGTGCGCAGATTTCCCCGGTCTCGCCGACGGGCAGGTGCCGATCCTGCTCGTCCTGAATGGAGATGTCGACGTGGAACAGGGGACGGCCCGCCGAGCCGAGTCGGGCGAGGGCGGCGGGATCATCGAGCACGTGGTCCTGTTTGCGCAGGCAGCTCAGGAAGCCCGGTTCGGTGCCCGCGTAGGTCTGGATGAAGACCGGGCCGAGCGCCTCGATGGCGGCGCGCAGCTTCTCCGGCGCCATGGGCGAACCGGCGTAGATCACCGTGCTCAGCGAAGACAGTTCTGCCGCAGCGAGTTTCGGATGGGTGAGCATCAGGTAGATGACCGTGGGCACGACCGCGGTGGCGGTCACCCGGTGGCGGACGATGGTATCGAGCAGCGTGTCCACGTCCAGGCCCGGCATGATCACATTGGTGCCGCCGCGCAGGAAGGTCGGCAGCAGGAAGATCTGGGTGAAGTGGGTCAGCGGGGCGCCGTGCGCGAAGATCTCGCCGGGGCGGGTGTCACCGATTTCCAGGCCCGCGGTGAGCAGATAGTGGCTCAGCCGATCGTGGGTGAACAGCACGCCCTTGGGGGTTCCGGTGGATCCGGAGGTGAACATGATGTGTGCGGGATCGCCGGGGCTGATCCGCACCGGTGGGGTGCAATCGTCTCGGGCGCCGAAGGTTTCGCCGTAGTCGGCCGCCAGGTCGCCGGGTCGCTCGCCCAGGCGGATCAGCCGTCGCAGGGTGGGCACCTGATCCGCGATCGCCGCGACGGTGGCGTCGAAGGACTCGTGATAGATCAGGGTGGTGGCGCCGGATTCGGTCAGAGAGTAGCGGTGGTCGTCGGCGGACGCCTTCGCCGCCATCTGCACCGGCACCGCGCCCGACTTCCAGATGCCGTACTGGGTGGGAACGAACTCCAGGGTGTTCGGCATGAGCAGGCCCACGCGCTCACCCGGGGTAATGCCCAGGGCGAGTAGACCATTGGCGATGCGATTGGTCGCCGACCGCAGCTCGGTGAAGGTCAGCGACCGGTCGCCGGCGATCAGGGCGGTGCGGTCGGAGTGGTAGGTGCAGGCCCGATCGAGCAGGCGGGTGACCGGGCCCCACAGTGAGTTCTGATCCGTCATGGCAGTTGTTCCGTTCACTTGCGGGCGGTTTCGAGAAGTGCGGCGCGAGCCTGGTGGTACTCGCGGCGCACGCGGTCGATGACCTCGGCGGCCGGGATCACACCGTGCACACCGGAGACCGAATGCCCGGCGCTCCACACGGTCTGCCCGCCGAGCAATCTCTCGGTCTGGAAGTCGCCCGCCGAAACCTGCTGGGCGGCATGGGCGTCCAGCCATTCGGTGAGGAGGTTGGCGGGCAGTCCGCCGATGTGCGCGGTCTCGCGCACATCATCGAGGGTGGCGGCGACGACCGCGGCCTGATAGTCCTCGCGCGCCAGGCTTTCCGGGGTGGCGATGAATCCGGTGCCCATATAGGCCAGGTCCGCGCCCAGCGCCTGGGCGGCCAGCAGGGCGTGGCCGTCGCCGATGCCGCCGGCCAGCACGAGGGGGCCGCTGAATCTTTCGCGCACCGCGCGCACGAAGGCGAAGGGATTGGCCGATCCGGTCTGGCCGCCCGCGCCCGCGGTGAGCAGGATCAGGCCGTCCACGCCCGCGGCCAGCGCGCGTTCGGCATGGCGCAGGGTCGCGACATCGGCGAAGACCCGGCAGCCCGCCCGGTGCAGCGGTTCGATGACGGGTGCGGGGGAGCCGACGCTGGTGATGACCAGTTCGATGCGGTGCGCGATGAGCAGATCCAGGTCGGCGGTCAGGCGCGCGTTGGTGCGGTGCACCACCAGATTGGGTGCGATCGGCGCGGCCTCGGGTGTCAGATCGGCGGCGATCCGGGTCAGCCATTCGTCGAGCAGCTCGGGAGTCGCCGCATTGTGTGTCGGGAAGGAGCCGATCACGCCACCTCGGCAGGCCGTGGCCACCAGTTCCGGGCCGGATACGCCGGTCATCGGGGCGGCGATCAGCGGGAGCGTCAGCCGGTCGGCCCAGTCTGCGGGTAGCGCCACGAATCCTCCGAAATGTGCATCCTGTTGACATGAAAGTGCGTCAAGTGCACTCTGAACCAAGTAGAGTGCAACTATCCAGGTTGCGGTGGTCCGGTGTCAACCGCGAGGCGAAGGGATGGGCGATCGTGCCGACAGGGAAGGATGTGGATCGTGAGAAGCAGCGAGACGCCCTCCCTGCGCGCGGCCGCCCGCACCCTGGCCCGTCAGCGCATTGTCGACGCCGCCATCGAATTGGCGGGCAGTGCCGGCTGGAATGCGGTCCGAATGGTCGATATCGCCACCCGGGCGGGGGTGAGCAGGCGCACGGTGTTCAACGAGTTCGGCTCCAAAGCCGCTGTGCTGGAGGCGATGTCATGGCAGAACACCTCGCGCTACCTCGCCGGTTCGGCGGCGGTGTTCGAGGAGAATATCGACGATCCGGTCGCGGCGGTGACGGCGATCGCCGAATTCGTGCTGCGCACGATTGCCGAGGATCCGCTGGCGGCGGTGGTGCTGCACGCCGCCCCGGAGGCGCCGGACGAGATGCTGTCCATGATCACCACAGGATCGGGCCCGTTCGTGGCCGCCGCGGCCCAGCTCGCACTGCAACGCATGGAGGAGCACTGGGGCGACAGGTTCCGCCCCGGCATCGATCTGGAATTCTTCGCCGACAGCCTGGTCCGCCTGCTCTTCAGCCATCTGGTCCAGTCCACCGGCACCCCCGAGCGCACCGCGCGCTCGCTCGGGCAGCTCATGCGCCTGGCGCTGCTCGATCCGCCCTAGAAAGGAATCGTCAATGATGACGAACCTCGACGATCGCCTCCCGCCCAGCTCGGCCACCTCGCTGCGGGCCGGAAACGGCGAACCACTCCTGCTGCTGCACGGCGGCACCAGCTCCTGGCACTGCTGGGAGTCGGTCGCGCCGTTGCTCTTCGACGATCACGATGTCTTCGCCCCGACCATGGCCGGGCACGCGGGTATGCCGGATCTGCCGCGGCCGTACACCATCGCCAAGGCCGTCGACTGGCTCGAAAAGACCATGGACGAGGCCGGATTCGAGACCGCGCACATTGCCGGGAACTCGCTCGGCGGCTGGCTGGGCATGGAACTCGCACGGCGCGGCCGGGCGCGCAGCGTGATCGCGCTCTCGCCCGCCGGGGCCTGGTCCACCACCGAGACGCGGGTGCCGAGGATCTTCCGCATCATGCACGCCCAGCAGCGACTGGGTGCACCCGTGCTACCTCTGGTCATGCGGCCGCCCGCGCTGCGTCGCGCCCTGCTGCGCACCGTCTGCGAGCACGGCGACCGCCTCACCGCCGACCAGGCCGTCCTCGCCGCCCGAAACGCACTGCGCTGCACCGCTCTCGACGACTTCCCGTCGGTGATCGCCACCGAGTACGAGCCCTACGGAATGCTCGACATCCCGATCCTCATCGCCTGGAGCGAGAAGGACCGCATCCTCCCCGCCGACCACTACGCCGCAAACTGGCGCCGCTACGCCCCGTCCGCGACATGGCGCACCCTGCCCGATGTCGGCCACGTGCCGATGTACGACAACCCGGAACTGGTGGCCCGGACCATCCTCGAATGGACCGCGCACGCAACCGCGATCCGCACGGCGAGCTGACCTACGGTCGTGTGATTGCGCCCGGATTGCTGGATGCGGTTCGGTTGCCGATCATGAAGGGATCATGCGGCCGACTTCTGGTAGTCGGCCGGGTGTGGCTGTGAGGCTTTAGCATTCGGGGTATGCGCGCGGTTGGATGGTTTCGAGTCGCACTGTGTGTGGCCGTGCTCGGGACGAGTGGGTGTATCGGGGCGGTGGATCGTGCCGATTTCGAGCAGCAGATTCGTACGCGTGGGGGTGGGTTGGTGAGTGCGCTGCCGCAGGGGGCGGTGGACGCGCTGACGCGGCGGTGGGGGGCTGCCGAGGTGCGGGCCGATGTGATGGTGCTGACCGCGCCGAGTTCGACGCAGTTCCGGCTCGTGCTGAATGATCAACCGGCGCAGGTGAGCAGGTTTTTGGGCGACCATGATGATATGACCGCCAGTGCGCCCACCGTCCGTGTGCGGGTTCGTCATCCGGAGGGGTCGCGGCAGCTCGACGATTATTCGTACATGCTCGGTGCGCTCAGCTCGCCGCAGCCGGTCCGGGTTTCGGCGTACGACGACCTGGATGGAGAGTGCTTCACCCTCAGCGAGGTGACGGGATTGGCGCGGCTCGAGGAGGTCGTCGATACGGCGCTGGCGCGCAGCGCACTGGCCGATGGGCAGGTGACGGTGATCGTGGTGAGCCGGTTCGGCGGTGAGATCCGGATGGTGGCCAATGTGGTGTCGCCACGGTCGGAGGTGGTCGCGGAGTTCGACCGTACGGGCGCGTTTGTTCGAATGCAGCAGGTGTGAGTCATGAGCCGACTGTTGGTGACCGTGCTCTCGACCGCTGTCGGGGCCGGTGTGTTCAGCTGCGTGGTGCCGGTGGCGATCTGGCCCGGGGAGGCGAAACTCACTGCGCCGCTGTTTTGTTCGGCGCCCTTCACCGAGCCGATGGTGGTGTCCGACACCACGCACGACTCGGAGGGGACTTCGACCAATTACACGCTGTACTGCGTCGGTGAGCGCGGTGCGCTCACCGACGAGGGCTTCGCACTGCCCATGCTGGTACTGCTCGCGGCGCACATTCTGATCGCGTCCGCGGTGGTGCTGACGGCGGGTCTGTGGGCCCGCCGCCATCCCGTCAAGGTCGAGGACGCACCCGTTGCC
The DNA here is from genome assembly GCF_040611495.1 of Nocardia sp. NPDC006630. Classification (NCBI taxonomy): domain Bacteria; kingdom Bacillati; phylum Actinomycetota; class Actinomycetes; order Mycobacteriales; family Nocardiaceae; genus Nocardia; species Nocardia sp. NPDC006630. The sequence continues at coordinate 173,819 of NZ_JBEXOK010000003.1, read as the reverse complement.
AGCACCAATGGGCCCGTCGACGCCGTCGAATACTGATCCGGGACGCTACGCCTCGAGGAACTTCTTCAGGGTGGGCGTGAAGAACTTCGGCTTCACCTGATGGCTCTGACCGGGCAGCTCGACGTAGACCGCGCCCGGAATGGCCTGGGCGAGAGCGGCATTGCTGTGCCGCATCCACTTCGGGCTCTTGGAACCGGCGAAAACCGTTGTGGGGGCACTGACGTAGTCGTACCGGCCGTCCGGAACGGGCCGGCCGTCGAGCGCGTCTTCCATGAAGTGGCGGTCATAGGTGAGGGTGAAGGCCGTCGTCTTCATCTTGGACCAGCCGGGCAGCAGCGGGAATACGGTGGCCAGCGGGCGCGATAGGCCCATCCCCGCGTGCAGGAAGTACTTGATCGCCGCACCCGGCTTGTCCGCGGCGATGAGTTCGGCGATACGGTCGTGATACTCCGCCGGTGCGGGTTTGCGGGAATCGTCTGTGATGAGCGGGTATTCGTACAGCGCGAGTTTGTCGACGGCGAGGCCGTGCTCGACCGCGGCCAGCACCAGGCCGACGCCGGAGGAAAAGGTGCACAGACTGACCGGCTCGCCCGCCTCGGCGGCCACGGCGGCCAGATCCTCGATCTCGTGCTCCCGATCGTAGGGCAGCGTGTCACCGCTCTGGCCGCGCCCGCGCCGATCGTAGGTGTAGACGGTGAAGCGATCCGAGAGTTCCTGTGCGACAGCGGCACACGGGCCCATATCGCGGTAGCAGAACGCACCGTCGACGAGGACGACGGCGGGGCCGCTGCCGATTTTCTCGTAGGCGATGACGGTGCCGTCCTTGGAGATCACGGTCGAGGTGCTCATGGCGGGAATCCTTCGTGTGCGAACACTGAAGAGGGGCTTTTACCAGTGCGAACGGGGCCGATACCCAGGAATCATCGCGCGGCAGGCCACTTTTCGCGGGAACTTCCGGCTGGAAACCGCGTCGGGCGCGCCGCCGCGGCGGCACTGCGAAGGTACGCCGGTGCGCGCGGTGCCCCTGCCGGTGGTACCGGCGGGCGGCGGATATCCGCCCGGTGGTACCGCGCCGCCGGCGAGCTAGTGACTGGGGTATCCGAGCGTTTGCCAAGAGCCACTGCGCATTCAATATTTGCGGGGTGAATTCGACGTCGCCCGTGGTGACCGCGCTCCGATTGAATATGACCAATATCGACGAACCCGCCGCGGGGCATCAGCAGCGGTATCAGGCGGCGCTGGATATGGCCGAGTACGCCGACCGGCACGGGTTCGCCGCCATCAGCTGCGAGGAACATCATCTCTCCGGTACCGGCTGGCTGCCGTCTCCGCTGCTGCTGGCCGCGGCGATCGCGGCCCGCACCCGTCAGGCGGGGGTGAGCATCAGCGCCCTGCTGATACCGCTGTACGACCCGGTGCGGCTGGCCGAGGACATTGCCGTGCTGGACAACCTGTCGGGTGGGCGCCTGGCCATTGTCGCCGGAATGGGTTACCGGCCAGCGGAATACGCCGCCATGGGCCGCGACTGGGCTCGGCGCGGGCAGCTCATGGATACCGCGCTCGAGGTCATGCTGGCGGCCTGGGGGGATGCGCCGTTCGAGTACAACGGCACTCTGATCGACGTCACCCCCAAACCCTGTACGAGACCGCACCCGCTGCTGTTCGTCGGCGGGATGACCGCGGCGGCGGCGCGCCGTGCCGCCCGGTTCGGACTGCCCTACTCCCCGCCCATGTCCATGCCCTCGCTCGAGGCGCTGTACCTGCGGGAGCTGGAGGTGCACGGCCACCAGGGCTTTGTGCACCGCCCCGAACCCGGCAGCAGAATCACACTGCTGCACGAGAATCCGGATGCGGCCTGGACGGAGTTCGGGCCGTACATCCTCAATGAGGCCCGCGAATACGGGTCGTGGCGCCGGGCCGGACTGCCACGCCCGAATGAGGCCTCGGTGGACTCCGTCGAACGGGTGCGAACCCACGGATACGCCGAAATCCTGACCCCCGAGCAGCTTCTCGCCCAAATCGCCGGTGGCCGTACCGAAATCATTGTGAACCCGCTCATCGGCGGTCTGCCGGTGGAGGCGGGCTGGGCCTGCCTGCGGCTGCTCGGCGACGAGGTGCTGCCCCGCATCGAGGCCGCGCAGGACTGCGCACACACCGATTCCCGCACTACGAAAGGCGTGCCCGCATGATTTCCGAGCTCATGTCCTACCGGGAGGGCCTCGCCGTCGACGGCCTGATCATCCGCCGGGCCCGCGAGGACGATTGGGATGCCCTGCGCGACTGCTACTCCCGCGCCTTCGGCGGGGTGCGGACCCGGGACTTCGACAGCTGGAAGAAGCAGTTCCTGCTCAGCGATATCATTGTGGCCGAAGATGTCTCGGATCCGGACGCACCGTTCATCGTCGGCACCGGTTCGGTGATCCGGATGAGCGCCACGGTGCCCGGCGGCGCACAGCTGCAGGTCGCGGCCTGTGCGCAGGGCATGGTCGCCACCACCCATCAGAAGCGCGGGCTGTATTCCAAGATCCAGGCCGAGATGATGTACATCGCCCTGGAGACCGGCGCCGACGTGTTCGCCGCCATGCCGGGACCGGGCGGCAATTACGGCGCGGTCGGGGTGGCCAGCCACACCCGGCATCTGCGCATCGACCGCCGGCGCGCGAAACTGCGTGCGGGCGGCGATGATTCGGCGCTGGTGCGGGAACTGCGCCCCAGCGTGGCCCGACCGCGCCTGCGGGAGATCTACGACCGCTGGCAGCAGGCGAATCCCGCGGCCCTCAGTCGCGGCGAATTCTTCTGGCCCGCGACCTTCGACGACGAATCGTGCGTGATCGTGCACCCGGACGGCTACGTGGTGTTCGATCTGGTCGCCGACACCGTGCTGGTGCGCGATTTCTGCGCACTCACCGTGGCCGCGCACCGCGAACTGCTGCGCTGCCTGCTGGGACACGGTGAGTACAACGAGATCCGGATGGACACCGCGGTGGACGATCCGACACCGCTGCTGCTGGAGGATCCGCGGGTCGCCGCGGTGACCGGCGTCGACACCGGCGTGTGGATGTGGATCCTGAACGCCGCCAAGGCCTTCCGGGTGCGCACCTACCGTGCGGACTTCCACGGTGTGATCCGGGTCGACGACCCGTACGGCATGAGCCCGGGGTTGTTCACCCTCGATATCTCCGACGGTCTGGGGAGCTGGGAACCGGCCCCCGAGGACGCGCAGGCGGATGTACGCCTGGGCCCGGTCGAGCTGGCCAGCAGCTACTTCGGCGCGCATACGCCCCTGGAACTGCACCGGGCCGGACGGATCGAGGAACTCACCGCCGGTGCGATCGCGGCCCTGGATCAGGCACTGGCTCCGATCCGGCGGCCCTTCAATATCACTCCCTTCTGACGATCACTCCCTTCTGACGAGGACACCCATGACGACCCTGCGCCCCGGGCGGCTGACCGCCGCCGCCAAGAAGTTCCTGATGTGGGATCCGAATCCGGCCCTGTTCGGAATCACCATTCCCTGCCCCGTTCCGGTCTCCATGGGATTGGAGCAGGCGCAGCAGCTGATCAATGCGCTCATCGACAATCACGAATCGCTGCGCAGCCGCTACAGCTACGGGATGGAGGCCGCCTGCCTCATCGAGCCGGCCTCCGGCGGAGTGATCGATAGCGCCCGAATCGATGTGCGGACCGTCGATATCGAGAACCTCGACCACAATCTGCTGCCGCAATTGATGGAGGAGGAGACCGCCAAGAGCAATCTGCGGCTCGATCCGCCCTCGGGCAAGCTGGTGACCGCGGCACTGCTCACCCGGTCGGCGGATGTCAATATTCTGCTGCTCACCATCCATCACATCGCCATCGACGGCGTCGCCATGTGGGTGATGTGGGATGACGTCGCGACCTATGTGCGGCAGTGGGAGGCGGGGGAGACCATCGCGCTGCCGCCGGAGCAGACGACCGGCTCGGACTGGGCCGCCTTCCTGGACGAGTACGCGCTGACGCGCACCGCGGATGTGGACTACTGGGTCGGCGCCTCCGATAGCGAACCCAATATCGAGAACCGCCCCGCCACACCGGAATCGGCGTTCCTGGACGGCGTGATCGAAGGCGCGGTCGCGGAACGGCTGCTCGACGAACTGCCCGTCGCGCTGGACTCGTCCTACACCCGGATCCTGCTGGTGGCACTGGGTTTGGCCATCGAGGACGTCACCGGTGTGGCGCGGCCCGTGCAGGTGCAGAAGCACGGCCGCTACAGCCGGCTGCGCCCGGGCACCGACCTGAGCCGGACCGTCGCCTGGCTCTCGGACGACTACCCCTGGCTGGTGCGACCGGTGGCGGGCAGTCACGGCGCCCGCATGCGCGATGCGATCGCCACCTACCCGAAGAATCCGGAGGACTTCACCCTGCTGTTCTGGCATCACCCCGACAGCTGGTCGCGGCTCATCGAATTCAATTTCCCGAAGTTCTACTTCAATTTCCTCGGAGACGTCGGGGTGTGGATTCCGGGCGCGCACTCGCGCGAACAGGCGCGCCTGACGGTGTTCGACCTGAGCATGTTCCTGGGCGCGAGCCAGAACGACGGTGTGCGCCGCGTGCACTACTCGGTGCACTCGCCGGCCGGGGGTATGGGCATCGGCCGGGTGGAAGAGATTGTGGCGCAGTGGCTGTCGATCCTGGAAACGGTGGAGGTGGCATGAGCAGGATCATTATGGCCGGCATCGGCAGCCGCGGGGATATCGCGCCGCTGACCGGTCTCGGACTGCGCCTGCGGGAGGCCGGGCACGAGGTGGTGGTGGCCGCGCACGCGGTCTTCGCCGAACTGATCACCGGGTGCGGACTCGAATTCCGGGAGATGGAGACCAATGTCGACGTCGATATGACCGATCCCGACGTCGACAAGCGCAAGGCCGGGTGGAAGTTCGCCTCGCCCAGCGGTGTTCGGGGCATGGGGGAGGGCATGATCGCCGCGCTGCGCGATGAACCCGCCGATCTACTGCTGCTCACCCAATTGACCGAGTTCGCGGGGTTCGCGCTCGCGGAGGCCAAGGGCATTCCGGCGATCGGATTGCGCTTCCAGCCGATGTCCTCGACCGGCGAGCATCCGCCCGCCTCGATGGGCGCGGTTTCCCTGGGCGCCACCGGCAATCGGTGGGCCGCCGGTATCGGGTCGTGGATCATCAATCGCGTCTTCGGCGGGGTGGTCGCCGGTTTCCGGCGCGAACTGGGTCTGCCGGAGGTCTCCATGCGGGAACTGCGCCGGCGCCGCACAGCTGCGCAGTGGCTGGTGCTGCACGGCTATTCGCCGAATGTGGCGCCGCGGCCCGCGGATTGGCGGCCGGGCCTGGAGGTGACCGGCTACTGGTGGCCGCCCCGGCCTGCGGACTGGGAGCCGCCCGCCGATCTGGTGCAGTTCCTGAAGGCCGGAGCGCCACCGGTATTCGTCGGCTTCGGCAGCATGGTCGACAGCGCCGAACACAGTGCGCGAGTGTCGAAGATCGTGGGCGATGCGCTGCGGCAGGCCGGGGTGCGCGGGATCGTCCAGTCGGGCTGGTTGCAGCTGGAGGTGAGCGGCGAGGACCTGATGACCATCGGCGAGGTACCGCACGATTGGCTGTTCCCGCGCATGTCGGCCGTCGTCCATCACTGCGGCGCAGGCACAACGGCCGCGGGGATCCGCGCCGGGGTGCCCGCGATCGCGGTACCGGTCTATTCGGATCAGCCGTTCTGGGCCAAACGCCTGGCCGAACTCGGTGTCAGCGCGGCGACCATCCCGCATCCGAAACTGTCCGCGGACCGCTTGGCCGCGGCTATTCGCATCGCGACCACCGACACCGGTCTGCGCGACAATGCGACTCGGCTGGCCGCGCGCATCGCCGAGGAGGACGGCGTCGGCGCAGCGGTGAAGATCATCGAGGCGCAGCTCACCGCCGTCTCGAACCCGAAATAGCGGCGGGCGCTCGGCGAGAGGATCTCGCCGAGCGCCCGCTTGCCCGCAACGGCGAGGGCTGCCACTGACTCCGGAACGGCCTGGGCTGCCACCCGACTGCGGAGTGGTGTGGGCTGCCACCCGACTGCGGAGTGGTGTGGGCTACCGCCCGACTGCGGAGTGGTGTGGGCTGCCACTGACCCTGGGGCCGCCTGGCTGGCGGGTGAGTCCGGAATCGCCTGAGCTGCCCGTGTATTCGGACTGCCGAAGTCCTCAGACGGTGTATCCGCCATCGACGGCGAGCGCGGTGCCGGTGATGTAGCGGCCGCCGGGACCCGCCAGATAGGACACCGCCGCGGCGATATCCTCGGCCTCGCCGTAGCGCCCCAGAGCGGTGAGCGAGCGCTGGAATTCGGCGGTATCGCCGTCTGCCGGGTTCATATCGGTGTCGATCGGGCCCGGATCCACAATGGTGGCGGTGATGCCCCGCGGTCCCAGTTCCCGCGCGAGCCCCTTGTTCAGACCGATGAGCGCGGATTTGGCCATCGACTGCAGTACGAAGTTCGCGCCGGGCAGTCGCCCGTTGAAGCAGGATCCGATGCTGATGATCCGCCCGCCCTCGCCCATATGCCGGGCGGCGGCCTGTGCGGCCAGGAAGACCGACCGGACATCCACGGCGAGAACACGATCCAACTCCTCGGCGTCCACCTCCGCGAGCGGGCCGTAGGTGAGGAAGCCCGCATTGTTCACCAGGATGTCGAGGCGGCCCAGCTCCCGTACCGTCTGCTCGACCGCCGCGGCGGCGGCTTCCGGCCGGGTCAGATCGGCCTGGAGGATGATGGCCCGCCCGCCGTCGGCCTCGATCTGCTTGGCGACCGCCCGCGCCTGGTCGGCCGCCTGCACATAGGTCAGCGCGACCGCCGCGCCCTCGCCGGCCAGTCGTCGCGCGATGGCCGCGCCGATTCCGCGGCTGCCGCCGGTCACCAGTGCTACCTTGCCGGTCAGGTCACTCATGATTGCTTCCTTCGTAGACGAGTTCGTGTGTGTCACAAAGGAATACTGAAACCCTTACACTGATGTGAGGGTCAAGGGCTTGATGAGTGAGATGTGGGTTACATGCGAATCGGCGAGCTGTCACAGCGCACGGAAACCTCGCGCCGCCTGCTGCGGTACTACGAGGAGCAGGGGCTGATCTTCTCCAGCCGCGAGGCCAATGGCTACCGCGACTACGACGAGGAACTGGTCGATCGGGTGCTGCAGATTCGCGGCATGCTGGCGGCGGGGCTGCCCACGCGGATCATCAAGCAGATCCTGCCGTGCCTGCTCACCCCGCGCACCATTCACTCCTTCGATGTCACGCCGGAGATGCTGACCACGCTCGAACTCGAGCGGGACAGCATGACCGAGCGCATTCACGTGCTGGAGCGCAATCGCGACGCCGTCGCCCGGTACGTCGCGGAAGTGCGCCGCGTGCAAGCGGAATCGCCGGTTCCCGCCGGTGCTATGTCGCCCGGCTGACCGACGACATGTGGAAGTCCGGGATGCGCAGCGGTGGCATGGCGGTGCGGGTGAACCAGTCCTTCCATTCGCGCGGGAGAGTGATCTCGGTGCGTCCGGCCTCGCTCACCCGGCGCAGCAGATCCAGCGGTGATTCATTGAAGCGGAAGTTGTTCACCGCCGCGGTGACCTCACCGTTCTCCACCAGGTAGACCCCGTCCCGGGTGAGACCGGTGAGCAGCAGGGTCGCCGGGTCCACCTCGCGGATGTACCAGAGGCAGGTGAGCAGCAGCCCGCGTTCGGTATTCGCGATCATCTCCGCGAGCGAGGCGTCGCTGCCACCGGTCATGAGCAGGTTCTCACCGGGAAGCGTGACGGGAGCATCGAATTCGGCCGCCGTGGCGCGCGGGTAGACGAGTGATTCGATGACACCCTCGCGCACCCAGTCGGCGCGCCGGGCGCTGAGGCCGTTGTCGAAGACCGACAGCGATTCCGAGGACGCCGGGGTGGCCACGAACGGGCGGTACTCCAGACCGGCCGCACTCGGATCGGAGTAGAGGGTCAGCGGAATATCGCTGAGCCGCTCACCGATTCGGGTGCCGCCCGCGCGGGAGAGCGCGGTATGGCCCTCGTGCGCACCGCGGCCCTCCATGGTCCAGGACAGATAGATCATGAGATCGGCGACGGCCGAGGGCGGCAGCAGCGTCTCGTAGCGGCCGGCGGGCAGTTCCACCCGGCGCTTGCTCCAATCGAGGCGGCGCGAGAGTTCGGCGAGCAACCCTGGGACATCGACATTCTGGAAGTCGCTGGTGCCCGTGCCGACCCAGGCGCTGGCCAGCTCCTCGCCGGAACCGCGCTTGCCATTGATCTCCACCGACCCGGTGGGCTGCACCCAGCGCCGCCGAATTCCCGTGGAGGTGCCCAGCCAGGTGGAGTGCACCTGGTGATGGGCGAAACCGTAGAGCTGATCGGCGCCGTCGAAGCCGGGCGCGAGATCGCGTGCCAGCTCGGCGAATACCGCGATATCGGTGGCGCCGGGCGCGCCGTCCCACGCCAGCGTCCAATCCAGGGTGGCCTTGTCGATAGTGTCCGGATCGAGCAGTGGCATGGCATCGCGCGCCGGTTCGGCGGTGCGCGCGGCCTCCTCGCTGGCGCGCACCACGGCCTCGATATCGGCCGGGTCCACACTCGTGGAGCTGACGCTGCCGACGCGGGCCGCACCGGATCCGTCGCGCAGCACCGACACCACCGCCCAGTCCCGGGCGACCGAGGAACCGTTGGTGGTCATGGAATTTCCGGCCCAGCGCAGGGACGCCTCGTGCGCGTCGGTGACTATGACCATGGCCTCATCGGCGCGCGAGGACCGCAGCGCGCGTTCGACGACCTCGGGGGCGGGGAGCACACTCATCGTGTCGGTCCTTTCCTCACTGCCCGGCTTCGGCGCGGGTATTGAGAATATTGATGCCGCGCACCAGGACTGATGGGCAGCCGTGCGAGACCGCCGCGACCTGGCCGGGCTGTGCCTTACCGCAATTGAACGCGCCGCCGAGCTGCCAGGTGGACGGGCCGCCGACGGCCTCCATCGATCCCCAGAAGTCGGTGGTGGTGGCCTGGTACGCGACATCCCGCAGCTGTCCGGCGAGCTCGCCGTTGCGGATGCGGAAGAAGCGCTGGCCGGTGAACTGGAAGTTGTAGCGCTGCATATCGATCGACCAGGATTTGTCGCCGACGATATAGATGCCGTTCTCCACCCGGGAGATGAGCTCGGCGGTCGAGGTATCGCGCTCGGGATCGGGTTGCAGTGACACATTGGCCATGCGCTGGATCGGCACATGGTGCGCGGAGTCGGCGTAGGAGCAGCCGTTGGAACGCTCCAGGCCCAGTCGCGGCGCGAACACCCGATCGAGTTGATAGCCCACGAGTGTGCCCTCGCGCACCAGATCCCAGCGCTGCCCGGCCACGCCCTCATCGTCCCAGCCGACGCTGGCCAGGCCGTGCTCCTGGGTGCGGTCGCCGGTGACATGCATGATCGGCGTGCCGTAGCGCAGGGTGCCCAGCTGATCGGGGGTGGCGAAGGAGGTTCCGGCGTAGGCGGATTCGTAGCCGATCGCGCGGTCGTACTCGGTGGCGTGGCCGATGGATTCGTGAATGGTCAGCCACAGATTGGTCGGATCGATGACCAGATCGGTGGGTCCGGCGGTGACGGTGGGGGCCTTCACCTTCTCGGCCAGCCACTCCGGGATCTGCGCGAGTTCGCTGTGCCAGTCCCAGGTTCCGTCGGCGCCGGTCACGTACTCCCAGCCGCGCCCGGCGGGAGCGGCGAGGGTGCGCATGGTTTCGAACACGCCCGCCGAGGGGTCGACGGTGATGGCCTCCAGCTGCGGATGCAGTCGCACCCGCTGCTGGGTGATGCGCGAGCCGAGCGTGTCGGCGTAGTAGGTCTGCTCCTTGACCTGCAGCACGGTTGCCGTCACGTGATCCACGCCGTCGGCGGCCTGGAGCCGCTCCGAATAATCCAGCAGCAGTGCCACTTTGTCCGGTGTCGGGACCGCGAAGGGGTCGACGTCGTAGGCCGAGACGTACTCGGCGTCGACGTAGCGGGGCTCGTCGGCGAGCTCCACCCGCTCGCGATTCAGTGCCCGCAACGTGCTGGCAACCGTTACGGCGCGCCGGGCGACCTCCACGGCCGCCTCCGGAGTGAGGTCGGCATGGGAGGCGAAACCCCAGGTGCCGTCGACGATGACGCGTACCGCGAAGCCGAGATCGGTGCTGTCGCGCACCGATTCGACGCGGCCGTCGCGTACTCGGATGGACTGCTGCGCAAGTCGATGCACCCGCAGATCGGCATAGTCGGCCCCGGCCGCGCGCGCCGCCGACAGGGCGGCTTCGGCAAGCGCTGCCAGGGGGAGTGCGCGGAACTGCTCGTCCACGACCTTGGTTGCGATGCTCACCCGGACCACGCTAGAGGGTGGCCCAGGTGCCGATCAACAACACGCTGCCGCACTATGGAATTCGCACGGTGCAAACCTGCACACGCTGCAACGATGCACGAAGTGCGAAGAAGCACACCAGGAAACGCACGCGACAAGCCCAGTACATGCCACGTTTTCGGGCTCGAATGCCGTAGCGTCTGCCCGCGTGCCGCCATCCGCGCTTCGCGACCGCAAACGAGAACGCACCCGCCGCGCCCTTTTCGAGGCCGCCGTCGAACTATTCGAGGCCAGAGGCTATGACGCGACCACCGTCGCCGATATCGCCGCCGCGGCCGAAGTCGGGACCAGAACCTTCTTCAACTACTTCGCCAGCAAAGAGGAACTGCTGTTCCCCGAACCGGACGAACGGGTCCAGTCGGCGGCGCAGGCCATCGCCACCAGACGACCGGGCGAACGACCGGTCGAGGTGCTGCTGCGCGCGCTGCGTGCGGCCGGTGACAATCCGGGAGAACACCGCGGCGACGCCCTGCCCGCCCGCATCGCGGTACTGCGCGCCCAGGTGTCGCGCACGGTGCCGGCGGTGAGCGGACGTGCCGCCCATGCGCAATTGGCCGCGCAGCAGGAGATTGCCAAACATTTGCGGGCAGCCTTTCCGGAGGAGCTCGACGAAGTGGGTTCGGCCGCACTGGTCGGCGCTGTTGTCGGCGCGGTCTCGGGTGCGCTCACGGTGCTGTTCCAGACCGGCGCCATCGACGATCCCGAACTGCTGCAACGCAAAATCCAGGAGACCACCTCGAAGGTGCTGGCGCCGTGGCTGACTGCGCCCGCGGACGCCGACGGCAATCGTGGGATCCGGGCGGGCAGCGCGGAACTTTCCGTCGTACCCGACAGTCCTGCGGGCCGGATGGTCGCCGCGCCGCGCGAGACGGCCGCCGCCCCGCGTGAGACAGCTACGGCCCCGCGTGAGACAACCGGTGCGCCGCGTGAGGCCGCTGCCGCCCCGCGCGAGGCATATGGGCTGCCGCGCAATGATGTTCCGGTCCGGCATCTCGGTGCGGCGGTCCTGCGGCGCACCGAGACGTTCCACGGGGAGCGTGCCGAGTCCTATCGCCCCGAGGAACACGAGCTACGCACGTCGGAAAAGTCTCTCGTCTAACCGAATTGCTGCCAGCCCAGTCGAATCACCATGGCCACCACCACAACCAGCAGCACCACACGCACGAAACCCGCGCCGCGGGCCAGGGCCATGCGTGAACCGACCACGGACCCGGCGACATTCGCGACCGCCATGGACAGGCCCAGCCCCCACAGCACATGACCGGTCGAGGCCAGGAAGATCAGCGAACCCAGATTCGAACCACAGTTGATGACCTTCGCCATCGCGGCGGCGCGCACGAATTCGGTGCCGAGCAGGGTGGCGAAGGTAATGATCAGAAAGGTCCCGGTGCCGGGGCCGAGAATGCCGTCGTAGAGGCCGATCAACCCGGCGGCCAGGCCCACCACCAGCAGGGTCTTGCGCCGGGTGGGCGGATGGGTGGCCATGGTGAGGCCGATCGCGGGCCGCAGCGTCACGAAGATCGCGACCCCGACCAGCACCACCATCACGATGGGTACGAAGTACTTCCGATCGATGAGCCCCACCGCCGCCGACCCGCACGCCGCCGCGATCGCCGCGAGCACCGCGCCCGGCAGCAGCAGTTTCCACCGGATGGGCACCTTCCGCGCGAAGGTGATCACCGCCGCGCTCGTCCCCGAGAACGCCGCAATCTTGTTGGTGCCCAGCGCCGTCTGCGGCGCCAGCCCCGGCAACACCACGAACAGCATCGGCAACACGATCAACCCGCCCCCGCCCACCACCGCATCGACCCACCCCGCCGCCGTAGCCGCACTCAGCAACACCGCCCAGTCACCCACACCCATCCCGCGACCCAATCAGACCGGACACCACCCGGCAAACCGCGCACCCGCCCACGGTGATCACCGCCGAGCTGTCCGGATCGCGCAGCGCGGCCGCGTCCCGCAGCCCTGACCCGGGTTGCGGCGCATAGGCGAACGCTGTGCGATCACATACGCCGAGCTGTTCGGATCGCACAGCGCGTGTCCGCGTCGCGCAGCCCTTGACCCGGGTTGCGGCGCATAGGCGAACGCTGTGCGATCACATACGCCGAGCTGTCCGGAGCACAGCGCGTGTCCGCGTCGCGCAGCCCTTGACCCGGGTTGCGGCGCACAGGCGAGCGCTGTGCGATCACACACGCCGCGTTTGTTCGGATCGCACAGGGTGTGTCCGTGCAGCTCTGGCAGGGGTTGCGGCGTATTGCGGGGCGCTGTGCGAGTGTTGCCGGTGTCACCGACGCGGGGCGGGCGGGGGCTGGACTGGGCTTTAGGGTGGGGAGATGCGTCGGTTCAGTCTGTGGCTGCGGGGGAAGCCGCTCATCGCCGATTCGATATTGGCGCTGGGGCTGCTGATCATCGATGTGCTGGCGGTGAGCGAGAGCCGGCACAAGATCACGTATCTGGTGCTGGGTGTGGCGCTGGTGCTGCCGATCATCTTCCGGCGGACACATCCGCGGGCTGCGGCCATCGTGCTGGTGGTGCTGTCGATGAGCACCAGTCTGGTGCACGGCGCGGGGGATGACACGGCGGTGCATCCGGCGCTGCTCGGGCTGGGCATCATGCTCTACACGCTGGTCGCGTATGTGGGCCGCCGCGAAGGACTCTGGTATCTGGGCGCGCTGCTGCTCGACAGCCTGCTGTCCTACGCGATGATCGGGAAGCCCGGCGGCACGGATATCCCGTTCACCGCGCTGTATTACGCCCTGTGCTGGACCTTCGCCGAATTCGTCGGCGCGCGGCACGCGTACGACAATGAGGTCGCCGCGCGGCTGGCCGTCGCCGATTACGACCGGGAACGGCGCGCACACGACGCGGTGGCGGCCGAACGCACGCGCATCGCCCGTGAGCTGCACGATGTGGTGGCGCATGCGGTGAGCGTCATCATCGTGCAGGCCGACGGGGCGCGGTATGCGCTGCGGCATGATCCGGATTCCGCGGAGAAGGCGCTGACCATCATTGCCGGGACCGGTCGTGATGCGCTGCGCGAACTGCGCCGCACCGTCGAACTGCTGCGCATCGAGCATGCGCCGGAAGAACTTCCGCAGCACGGCACCGCGGGCATTGCGAAAATGGTGCAGATGATGCGCGATACCGGGCTCGAGGTGACCCTGGAACTGCGCGGGGAACTCGATACCGTCAGTCCGGAGGTCAGCCTGGGCATTCACCGGATCGTGCAGGAATCGCTGACCAATACCCTCCGGCACGCCGGTCCCGCGCCGCGCGCCCAGGTCCGGGTCGCGCGCGGTGCTACCGAGGTGCTGATCGATATCGTCGACTTCGGCGGCACTCCGGCCGCGCCCGCCGCCGATTCGAGTCCGTCGGCGTGCGGGCCGGGAGTGCCGCGCAACGGCTCGGGTGCGTGGGTCGATGGACCCTCCGGTCCCGAAGCGCGCATCCCCGGCAGCGGACTCGGCCTGGTCGGCATGCGCGAACGCATTGCCGTGCTCGGCGGCACCCTCAGTACCGGCAAGAACGCCACCGGCGGCTGGGCCGTGCACGCCGGCATCCCGCTCGACCGCACCGCCGGTGAGTGAGATTGCCCGACCGATAGATTGGTTCCCGTGCCGATCACCGTACTTGTAGTCGACGATCAGGAACTCATGCGCGCGGGGCTGAAGATGGTGCTCGGCGCCCACCCCGACATCGAGGTGGTGGGGGAGGCCGACAATGGCGCGACCGCCATCTCCCGCACCGCCGAACTGCGCCCGGACGTTGTGCTCATGGATGTGCGGATGCCGGTCACCGACGGTGTCACCGCCACCGCCCGCATTATCGAATCCGGTTGCGGCAGCCGGGTACTCGTCATGACGACCTTCGATCTCGATGAGCACGCGCTGGGCGCACTGCGCGCCGGGGCCAGCGGTTTCCTGCTCAAGGACACCCCGCCCGAGGACCTCATCTCCGCCATCCGCAGCGTCGCCGCCGGAGACGCCGTCGTTTCCCCGAAGGTCACCAAGCGACTATTGGACCGCCTCATCGCCGATGATCCGGCTGCCGGACGCGACCCGGCGATCCTCGACGCCCTCACCGCCCGCGAGCGTGAGGTTCTCGAACACATTGCCGTAGGCCGCTCCAACGCCGAAATCGCGGCGACGCTGTTCCTCTCCGAAGCCACCGTCAAGACCCACGTGGGCCGCGTTCTCACCAAACTCGGCCTCCGCGACCGCGTCCAAGCCGTGGTTCTGGCGTACGAAACCGGCCTGGTCAGGCCCGGTAGCGCCTGACGGAATCGGCTGCGCCACGCCATGGTCCGCGCTTGTGGAACAAGTGCTCCGGTGAAACGCGCCCGAGAGACCGCGTGGAGTTCAGGCCGGGGAGCGTCCGCCGGATTCGCCGCGTCAGGCCGGGGTCTGTTCGCGGATCGGGGCGATGATCTGTTCGGACAGCCAGGCTCCGACCTCGATCGGATAGGGCGCGCGCAGGCTCAGCACCACGTGAGTGATTCCGGCGCCGGCCAATTCGAGGACGGTGCGGCGGGTGGCCACCGGATTGTCGTAGTTCACGATCAGTTGCACTGACCGGGTGATCTCCGCCGGATCGCGGCCGAGGGCGGCGCAGTGCTCGTCGAGCACCCGGGCGCGGTCGATGATGACATCGAGGCCATTGTGCGGCGGGCCGGGGATATTCCAGAGGTCGGCGTATTCGGCGACCAGGCGCAGGGTGCGATCGCCCCAGCCGCCGAGCAGCAGCGGTGGGCGGCGGGCCGGTTTGGGTTCGTTGTGATTGCCGATCAGGGTGTAGTGCTTGCCGTGGAAGTCGAATTCGGGCTCGGTCCACATCTTTTCGAGGATGGTGATGGTCTCGGCCAGTCGCTGCAGGCCTTCGGCGGGGGAGACCAGGGGGAGTCCGTAGGCGGTGTATTCGGCTTCGGCGGGGTTGGGGCCGGGAATGCCGCCGGTGCCGGGCGGCTGCCGGGTGCCGCCGACGCCGAGACCCATGATGAGACGTCCGCCCGAGATGGCGTCGACGGTGCTCGCGATCTTGCCGAGGACAGCGGGTTCGCGAATTCTATTGCTGGTCACCAGGAGTCCGAGTCGCAGTCGCCGCGTGCGTGCGGCCAGTGCGGCGAGCAGCGTCCAGCCCTCCAGAATCGAGCCGTCGGCGGGTCCGTTGATCGGCATCAGGTGATCCCACAGCCAGGCGTCCTCGATCTCGGGGAGGCCGTCGATCTCCTCCCAGACTCGCAGGATGTCCTGGTAGCCGACGCGCATGGGCGTGGTTTTCACGCCGAATCTGATTCGTGTCATAACTTCAGGCTAGCTGATCGTCAGTACTGCTGACTATCAGTGGAACGGTAGAGTGCCGGCATGGCCGAGCCGACACCGGACGATGACGTCCTCACACCCCGACTGGGTTATCTCCTCAAGCGCGCGTATGCGGGGCTGGCCGAGGAGATCGGGAAGGCCTTGCAGCCGTTGGGAATCGACAGCCGCGAACTCGCCGTGCTGGCGCTGCTGAACGCGACGGAGACGCCGCTGTCCCAGCTCGAGGCCGCGCAGCGACTCGGTATCGACCGCACCACCATGACCGGCTTTGTCGACGGCCTGGAGGACAAAGGCCTGGTCACACGCCGTCGCAGCGCGGAGGACCGGCGCAAGAACATCGTCGAACTCACCGTCAACGGCACCGAACTGCTCACCGCCGCCGAGGTGCTGCGCACGGCGGCGGAATCGCGGTTCCTCGCCCCGCTCGGCACGGCCCGGCACCGGGCGCTGCTGGATGCGCTGCGCACGCTTACGCTGTGACCGACGCCGCAGCCGGGAGAAAAATCGAGGGGTCGGGCGTTACTACGGGTAGATCGCCGAAAGGATCGCCACATGCCCGCACTACTGTTTGCCGCGTACTTCATCGCCGAGATCGCCACCCTGGTGTTCTTCGGCCACCTCATCGGCGTTTTTCCCACGATTCTGCTGCTCATCGCGGGGTCGGCCATGGGCCTGATCCTGGTGCGCTCGCAGGGGCGCCGGGTGTTCGAGAACTTCCGCAAGGCCTCGCGCGGTGAGATCGAGCCCTCCACCGCCGTCGCCGACGGCGCGCTGGTCACCGTGGGCGCGGTGCTGATGTTCGTGCCCGGTCTGCTCACCTCGCTGGTCGGTCTGGTGGCCCTGGTGCCGTTCACGCGGTTCCTGGTGCGCCCGGTCGTGGCCGCTTTCGCCGCGCGCCGCCTGAATCGGGTGGCCATGGCGGTCGGTCCGAACGGATACCGCAATGTGGTCATCGACCCCGACGGTGAAGTCATCGACGCTACTGTCGTGTCCGAGTATTACGACGATGGCCAGGGCACTGCCCACCGGATCATCGATCCTCGCTGACCACAGACCCCGGAAATACCTCGAAGGACAGATAACTCCATGTCGAGCGATACGACCGTGTCCCATGGCGATGTCACCCTGCCGGTGACGCGCTCGGGATCCGGCCCGCAGCTGGTATTCATCAATGGCGCCGGCGCGACCCAGGTCGCGTGGAAAGCGGTCATTGCCGATCTGCCCGGCTATGAGAGCATCACCTTCGATCTGCGCGGCCATGGAAAAGCTTCCACCGCAAGCACATACAAGGTCGCGGACTTCCTGTCCGACGTCGAGGCCGTGCTGGCCGAGGTGCAGGCGGACCGGCCGATTCTCATCGGCTGGTCGCTGGGCGCCGATCTCGCGCTCGCCTATGCCGCGGCGCATCCGGGCGCCGTGGCCGGGCTGGTACTCGTCGACGGTGCGGTGCCGATTCAGCAGCCGCTGGTCACCGATGCGAAGGCCATGCGGGCATCGGTCACCAGTCTCGGCACCAAACTCGCCATGCTGCTCGTGCGATTGACTCCCTACCGCTATGCGATGCCGGGCAATGCCTTCGCCGATCTCACCCTCGAGGTGGACGAGCGCCGTCAGCATCATCTGCTCGATACCTATCGCGCGCTGGACTGCCCGGTCTCGATGCTGCTGGCGACCGATACGGCCACCGGGCACGATGCCAAGGCAGAGCGGGTGAACCGCACCTGGCGTGAGGGCGCCGAGGTGCTGCAGGTCGCCGATCCGGACATCACCGTGCAGTGGATCGAAGGCAATCACAAACTGCCCTTCAGCCACCCGGCCGATATCGCCGCCGCCATCAATGCCCTGTCCAAGCAGGTTCAGCAACCGAAATAGCGCCTCGAGTGTGAGCTACGCCCGGTGTGTGGAGTGCGGTTGCGGCCCAGGCGAGGGCGTGGGGCAGACTTGAAATCCGTGAGTACCCAGTTGCTTGTCGGCGGTCGCATCTACAGCTCGAGTAATCCCGACGCCACGGCCATGGCGGTCACCGACGGCACCGTGGTGTGGGTCGGCGCGGACCGCACCGGGCGGGCGCTGCATCCCGAGGCCGAGGTCATCGAACTCGACGGAGCCTTCGTCGCACCGGCATTCGTGGATCCGCACGTGCACGTGACGGCGCTGGGGTTGAAGCTCACCGGACTCGATCTGTCGCAGGCCGGTTCCCTCGCCGAATGTCTGGAGCTGCTGGCCGCCTACGCGGCCGCGCATCCGGACGGGCCGGTGCTCGGCGATGGCTGGGACGAGACCGGCTGGGCCGAGGGGCGTGCGCCCACCCTCGCCGAAATCGATGCCGCTGCGCCCGGGCGGATCGTGTATCTGGTTCGCGTGGACGCGCATTCGGCCGTTGTCTCGACCCCGCTGCTGGATGCGGTCGAGGCGATCACCGAGGCGACCGGCTTCACTCGCGGCGAGCCGCTGCGCAGCGAGGCGCATCACCGGGTGCGCGCTGCCGCACTGGGTGCACTGTCTCCGGCGCAGCGTGATCGTGCGCGCCGCGCCGCCCTCGATGCCGCGGCCGCCAATGGCATTGCCGCCGTGCACGAATGCGCCGGACCCGATATTTCGGGCGAAACCGATGTGTGTGAGCTGCTGGAGTTCCAGCACGGGGTGGAGGTGCGCGCCTACTGGGGTCAGGCCGTGCGCACCGCCGACGAAGCCCGCACCCTGATCAAGGAACTCGGCGTGCACGCCCTCGGCGGCGATCTGTTCGTCGACGGTTCGATCGGCTCGCACACCGCCTGGCTGCGCGACCGGTACGCCGACCACGACAGCACCGGCACCGCCTACCTCGACGCCGATGCCATTGCCGCACATGTCCTGGCCTGCACCGAGGCCGGTATCCAGGCCGGATTCCATGTGATCGGCGACGCCGCCACGGATGCGGTGGTCACCGGTTTCGAACGCGTGGTCGCCCAGGTCGGCGGCCCGGCCTTCGCCGCACGCGGCCACCGCATCGAACACGCCGAAATGCTCGACGCCGCACAGATCGCCCAGTTGGCCGCCTGGGGCGTAATCGCCAGCGTCCAACCGGCTTTCGACGCCACCTGGGGCGGCCCGGACGGCATGTACGCCACCCGCCTCGGCCCCGACCGCGCCGCCACCCTGAACCCCTTCTCCGCCATGGCCGCCGCCGGCATCTCCCTCGCCATCGGCTCCGACGCCCCCGTCACGATCCTGAACCCCTGGGAAGCCCTGCGCGCCGCCGCGAATCACCGCACCCCCGGCCACCAGATCTCCCCCCGCGCCGCCTTCGCCGCCGCTACCCGCGGCGCCTGGCGCGCCGGCGGCGTCCGCGACGGCGTCGCCGGAACCCTGGTCCCCGGCGCCCCCGCCTCCTACGCCGTCTGGGAGGCAACCGATCTCGTGGTCGCCGCCGCTTCCGACAAAGTCCAGCGCTGGTCCACCGACCCCCGCTCCCGAGTCCCCGGCCTCCCACCCCTCACCCCCGGCGCCCCCCTGCCCCGCTGCCTGTCCACCGTGCACCGCGGGACGACCATCCATGCCCTCTGAGCCCACCCCCGAAAACTCAACGTCGACAATGTTTTCCGAATCGATGAATCGAGTGGTCTCGTTGCTACGCCGATATCCGGTGCTCGTGCGGATGGTGACCGCGGTCGTCGCGGGGTTGTTGCTGTTCGCCAGTTTTCCGCCGCGGACGCTGTGGTTTCTGGCGCCGGTGGGGATTGCGGTGCTGGTGCTGACCGTGCGCGGGAGTGGGCGGCTGCGTGGGGGATTCGGGTACGGGATGTTGGCGGGGCTGGCGTTCTTTTTGCCGTTGCTGCCGTGGACGGGCATCTATGTGGGGCCGGTGCCGTGGATTGCGCTGTCTGCGGCGCTGTCGGTGTATGTGGGATTGTTCGGGGTGTTCGTCCGGTTGGTGGGGCGGCTGCCGGGGTGGCCGGTGTGGGTGGCGCTGGGCTGGTCGCTGACCGAGTGGGGGCGGTCGAGTTTTCCGTTCGGCGGATTTCCTTGGGGGAGGCTGGCTTTCGGGCAGGCCGATGGGTGGTATCTGCCCTTTGCCATGGTCGGCGGGGCACCGCTGGTGAGTTTTCTGGTGGCGCTCACCGGTGGTGGGCTGGCGGCGCTCGCGGTGTGGTTGCTGCCGTCCGCGCGCGCGGCGTACGCGGCGCAGCCGAATCGTCCCAGATGGGGCGTGCAGCGTCTCACATCGTGGAACCGGATTGTTGCTGCGGCAATGCTTGTCGCTATAGTTCCGATCACCGGAGTGATCCTCCGGACCGCGCTGCCCCGCCCGGAGGACGGCAACCGGCCGATCACGGTCGCCGCGATCCAGGGCAGCGTGCCGCGGCTGGGACTGGACTTCAATGCCCAGCGCCGCGCGGTGCTCGACAATCACATCAAGCGCACCGAGGAACTCGCCAAGGCCATCGCGGCCGGGCAGGCCCCGCAGCCGGATGTGGTGATCTGGCCGGAGAATTCGTCCGATATCGATCCACTCCGCAATGACGACGCCTACGACCTCATCACGCAGGCCGTGCGAGATATCAAGGCGCCCATCCTGGTCGGCGCGGTGCTCGTCAATGACGATCGCACCACCACCAATTCGGTCATCGTGTGGGATTCCGCCGGTCCGGGCGAGCGGCACGACAAGAAGATCATCCAGCCCTTCGGCGAGTACCTCCCGTATCGCGGCTTCTTCCGGCACTTCTCCGAATACGCCGACCGGGCGGGCTATTTCGTCCCCGGCAAGGGTGACGGCGTGGTGCATGTGCAGCCCGCGAGCGGCGGCGCACCCGTCGCGATCGGCGTGGCCACCTGCTACGAGGTCGCCTTCGATCGCGCCTTCGAGGAGGCCGTGCAGGCGGGCGCGCAGATTCTGACGGTGCCCTCCAACAATGCGACCTTCGGCCACAGCGAGATGACCTATCAGCAGCTGGCCATGTCGCGCATTCGCGCGGTGGAGCACGGTCGCGCCGTGGTGGTTTCGGTGACCACCGGTGTTAGCGCCATGATCACCGCCGATGGCACCATCCAGCAGCAGACGCCGCAGTTCGTGCCGGCCGCGCTGGTGGCCACCCTGCCGCTGCGCACGGACACGACACTCGCCACTCGATTGGGCCCCGCGCCGGAGCGCATTCTGTGTATCCTGGCCGCGGCCGTCGCAGTGGCGGCGGTGATTCGACGGCGAACGCGCACTTCGGCGGCGCCGGTCGATGCGGAGGGAACCGGCAGTACGCAGTCGGTGTAGGACACCGTGAGTATTCGGTGCAGAACACAGCGGGCACGTGTGACGAGGGCCGTCCCGCTTCGGCGATAGATGTTCGCCAATATTTAGCTGGGGTCTGTCCTCTGACCGATATGCCCAGATTCCCAGTGGTTACTTTTGCGAGTTAAGCCACAATCGTGAGGTTTGCCTTGAGGTAGCTGTCGAAAAATAAGCTCCGCCAACACTGTTCGCCGCAGAGCAACTCGAGATCAACACCCGTCCACTCGGCGGGAGGCTCCGAATCATAGGGCGTGGATCACGTCCTACGGATCGCGCGTGCGCGAAATCCGGGAGGACGGCCCGCCGGGGTTCGGGGAGTTGCGTCTTACAGCGGCAGAAGGAGTGTTTGATGAGTTCATTGGCCACCGATCGTGTCGACCAATGTTCTTCGGGTGAATTCTCGGCTCAACCTTTCGCGCTGTCTCCCGCGCAATCGGCCCTCTGGTACGCGCAACGCATCCGGCCCGATATTCCGCTCACCATCGCCCAGTACGTAGAGATCCACGGCGATCTGGATGTCGGCCGGCTGCTGTACGCCATCGAGCGGTTCGGCGCGGAGACCGAGGTGGGCCATGTGCGGCTGCTGGAGCTCGACGGGGTGCCGCACCAGGTGGTCGATCCCACCTGGCGGCCGGGCTGGGCGCGCATCGATCTGCGCGAGGAGCCGGATCCGCGCGCCGCGGCCCTGGCGTGGATGAACGACCACGCCAACTCCGCCATCGATATCGAACACGATCCGCTGACCATCAATGTGGTGCTGCGGACCGGGGATTCGGCCTACATCTGGTACACGCGCGGCCACCACATCGTCATCGACGGGTACGGCGCCATGAACGCGACCACCCGCACCGCCGAGATCTACACGGCGCTCGAAAGTCATACGGAGCCGGTGGTTTCCCGCGCGACGCCGCTGTCCACCATCTACGGCGACGAGATCCGCTACCGCGATACCAGCCGTTTCCGCAATGACGGCGACTACTGGCGCGAACAGCTCGACGGCGTCAGCGAGCCGATCACCCTGTCCGCCAGCAGCATTGCCGCCGCCTCCTCCGATGTGGGCCGCCGCTGCGCCACCGCGATGCTGAGCGAGCAGGTCGAGGCCGCCGTGCAGACCGCGGCAACCACCTTCGGCTCCAATACCTCCGCGCTCTTCGTGGCCGCCCTGGCCTGCTACGTGCGGTCGGTCACCGGCAACCAGGATGTGGTGCTGAGCCTGCCGGTCTCGGCGCGCACCACCGTGGCGCTGCGCCGTTCCGCGGGTGTGGTGTCGAATGTGGTGCCGATCCGGGTGCGTTTCGAGGGATCGGTCTCCGTCGCCGATACCGTGCGCGCCGTCGAACTGCAGATCACCGGTGCGCTGCGGCATCAGCGCTACCGCAGCGATGACATCCGCCGCGACTGCGGCTACTCCCGGGACGCCCGCGGGTTCTTCGGACCCATGGTCAATCTCATGCTGTTCCACAGTGAATTGAAGTTCGGCAGCCTCGTCGGTTCGCTCAATGTGGTCTCCACCGGTCCGGTCGAAGACCTGTCCATCAATCTCTACAACGGCGGCGGCAACCGCATCCACATCGATTTCGAGGCCAACCCGCGCCTGTACGGTGATGCCGAACTGGCCATGCACCACGGCCGTTTCCTCGATTTCCTGGAGCGCTTCCTGCGCGCCGACCCGCAGTCCGCCGTCGGCGATCTGCCCGCCCTCACCGATCTCGAGCGCGAACGCGTACTGCACGAATGGAATTCGACCCAGGTCGCCCGCCAGGAGGGCACCCTGGCCGGGCTCTTCGCCGACCGGGCCGCCATGTGCCCGAGCCGGGTGGCCCTGGACTTCGAGGGAGAGACCCTCACCTACGCCGCCTTCGACGAGCGCGCCAATCGCCTTGCCCGCGAGCTCATCACGCGCGGCGCCGGTCCGGACACGGTGGTCGGCCTGGCCATCCGCCGGCACCTCGACCTGCTCATCGGCATGTACGCCGTGGTGAAGGCGGGTGCGGCCTATCTGCCCCTGGATCCGGACCATCCGGTCGAGCGCCTGGAGCAGATCCTCGAGCAGGCGCATCCGGTGTGTGTGCTGACCGCCTCCCGCGACAAGCTCGAATTGCCCGCGCAGGCAACCAGATTCGATATCGACACCGCCGATCTGTCCGCATACGGCGGGCGCCCGATCACCGATGCCGATCGCCTCGCCCCGCTGCGCGCCGATCACCTGGCCTATCTGCTGTTCACCTCCGGCTCTACCGGTAAGCCCAAGGGCGTCGGCGTCACTCACGCGGCCATCGTCAACCGGCTGCGCTGGATGCAGCACGCCTATCCGCTCGACAGCACCGATGTGGTGCTGCAGAAGACCCCCGCCACCTTCGACGTCTCGGTGTGGGAGTTCTTCTGGCCGTTGCAGATCGGCGCGCGCCTGCTCATCGCCGCCCCCGACGGGCATCGTGATCCGGGCTATCTGGCCCGGATCATTGCCGACAAGGGCGTTACCGCGGCGCATTTCGTGCCGTCCATGCTGTCGGTGTTCCTCACCGATACCGATGTGGCCGGCTGCACCGGCCTGGCCCGGGTCTTCTGCAGTGGTGAGGCGCTGCCCGCCGCCACCGTCGCCGAGTTCCACGCCGCGCTCGGCACCGGTCCCACCGCCCCGCAGCTGCACAATCTCTACGGCCCCACCGAGGCGGCCGTCGACGTCACCGCCTGGCACTGCACGCCCGGTGCGACGGACGTGCCCATCGGCGCACCCATCTGGAACACCCGCACCTATGTGCTGGACGCCCGCATGCAGCCGGTCGCGCCCGGCGTGGTGGGTGAGCTGTACCTGGCGGGTGTGCAGCTGGCGCGCGGCTACCTCGGCCGCCCCGCGCTGACCTCGGATCGCTTCGTGGCCAACCCCTTCACCCCCGGCACCCGCATGTACCGCACCGGTGATCTGGTGCGCTGGCGCGGTGGCCGGACCGGTGTCCTGGAATACCTGGGCCGCAGCGATTTCCAGGTCAAGATCCGCGGCCTGCGCATCGAACTCGGCGAGATCGAGGCCGCCCTGCTGTCGGACAAGCGGATCGCGCGCGCGGTCTGCGTGGCCCGGCGCGGGCGCGGCGGCGATGAACTCGCCGCCTACGCGGTGACCGCCCCCGGCGTCGCACCGCTCGATCCGGCCGAACTCACCACCGGTCTGCGCCGCGTCCTGCCCAGTTATATGGTGCCGCCGGTCATCATGGTGCTCGACGAACTACCGCTCAGCGCCAACGGCAAGGTGGACCGCAAGGCACTGCCCGATCCGGATGTGGCCGCGCGCCGCCCCGCCCGCACCGTCGCCGCCCCGCGCACCGAGGTCGAGCGGCAGATCACGGCCGTCTTCGCCGAGATGCTCGGCACCGAGGACATCGACGTCACCGACAATTTCTTCGACCTCGGCGGCAATTCGCTCACCGCCGCGCGGGCCATCGCCCGGGTGAACGCCGCCCTCGATGCGAGCGTCACCATTCGCGACCTGTTCGAATACTCCACCGTCACCGCCCTGGCCGGTCGGCTCGACAGCCTGCAGGGGGAAACCGCCTCACTGAAACTCATTGCGGCACAACGTCCCGACCACATTCCGCTGTCGCTGGCACAGCAGCGGCTGTGGATCCTGAACCGCTTCGCCGAACATGCCGCCGCCTACAACATGCCGCTCGCGGTGGAACTTGCCGGGCCGCTGGACATCGCGGCGCTGCGGGCCGGTCTCGTGGATGTGCTGGAGCGGCACGAAAGCCTGCGCTCCACCTTCCCGGATACTCCCGAAGGCCCGTGCCAGGAGGTGCATCCGGCGTCGGAGATCCCGCTGACCCTCGATCCGATCGATGCCACCGAGGCCGATGTCCGCACCCTCGCCACGGAATTCGCCGGATACGGTTTCGATCTGCGCAGTCAGGCCCCGGTCCGGGTGGCGCTGTACGAGACCGGGCCCGAGCGATACCTGTTTCTCATGGTGCTGCACCACATCAGCGGCGACGGCTGGTCCATCGCACCGCTGACCCGCGACATCATGGTCGCCGTCGCCGCGCGTGCCGAGGGTGCGGCCCCCGCCTGGACGCCGCTGCCGGTGCAGTACGCGGATTTCGCACTGTGGCAACGGGAACTGCTCGGCGACGAAGCCGATCCGGCCAGCGCGCTGTCCAAGCAGCTGGCCTACTGGCGGGCGGCCCTGGCCGATCTGCCCGATCAGCTGGATCTGCCTCTGGACCGCCCGCGCCCGCGGCAGCGCTCCACCGAGGGTGGCCGGGTGGAATTCACCATTCCCGCCGATATCCGCCGCCGGCTCGCCGCCGTCGCGGCCGAGCGCGGCGTGAGTACCTTCATGGTGCTGCACGCCGCGCTGGCGACAGTGCTTGCGCGCCTGTGCAATACGGTCGATATCGCGATCGGCACGCCCATCGCGGGCCGTAGTGATCCGGCGCTGGACGAGCTTGTCGGTATGTTCGTCAATACCCTGGTGCTGCGCACCCGTGTCGATCCGGCCGCCGGCTTCGATCGCATGCTCGCCGAGGTCCGCGATACCGACCTCAATGCCTTCGCCAATGCCGATGTGCCGTTCGAGCGCCTGGTGGAGGTGGTCAATCCGGAGCGGTCCGCCGCCCGGCATCCGCTGTTCCAGGTCATGCTGTCCTACGACAGCACTCCGGAGCTGAGCATCCAGCTGCCCGGCGTCCTCGCCACGGTGCAGTCCATGGACGTGGACATCGCCAAATTCGATCTGCAGCTGACCGTGCACGAACCGCTCGGCATCGCGTCCGAGGATATGCCGCTCACCGCCGAATTCGGTTATGCCGCAGACGTCTTCGACCACAGCACGGTGGAGGCCATCGCCCGGCGCTTCGGCGCGATCCTGGCCGCGGCCGTCGCCGACCCGACCATTCCGGTGGGCGATCTGCCGCTGCTGGATGCCCGCGAGATCGCCAAGCTGGTGCCCATCACGGGATCTCCGGCCGAGGCCTCCAGCACCCTCGCCCGACTGCTCACCGATACCGCCGAGCGGCTGCCCGATGCGGTGGCCGTGCGCTACCTCGGCCGGGACACCACCTACCGGGAACTCGACGAGCGCTCCAATCGCCTGGCGCGGGTGCTGATCGAGCACGGCGCGGGTCCGGAGGTCGTGGTCGCGGTGGCATTGCCGCGCAGCCTGGACTGCATTCTCGCGGTGTGGTCGGTGGCCAAGACCGGCGCCGCCTACGTCCCCATCGATCCGGACTACCCGGCCGGGCGCATTGCGCACATGCTCTCCGATTCCGGCGCCATGCTCGGCCTCACCAGCCCGGACCGGCACGCGGAAATGCCGGACTGGCCGGGAAACCGTGGGCGGCACCGCAAGACGTATGTGGACTGGCTGCTGCTCGGCTCGCAGGAGCTGGCCGACGAATGCGCGCGGCACCCGCTGTCGCCCGTCACCAATGCCGACCGGCACCATCCATTGCGCACCGCCGGACCGGCGTACCTCATCTACACCTCCGGCTCCACGGGTAAGCCCAAGGCCGTCGTGGTCACCAACGCGGGCATCGCCTCGCTGGCCCGCGAGCAGATGCATCTGTTCCGGGTCACCGATTCCGCACGCACCCTGCACTTCTCATCGCCGAGCTTCGACGCCTCGGTGCTCGAGCTGCTGCTCGGCTTCGCCTCCGGGGCCACCCTGGTCGTCGCGCCCGCCGGTATCTTCGGCGGCGCGGAGCTGGCGGCACTGCTGCGCGAGGAGCGGGTGACCCACGCTTTTGTCACCCCCGCCGCGCTCGGCACCGTCCCGGCCGAGGACCTGCCCGATCTGGAAGCGGTCATCGTCGGCGGCGAGGCCTGCCCCGAGGAACTGGTCCGGGTCTGGACCGATCCGCAGTCGCGGCCCGCGCACCTGCCGGTGCGCCGCATGCACAATATGTACGGCCCGTCGGAGGCGACGGTCGCGGCCACCGCCACCGGACCCATGATCGCGGGCCGTCCCGTGCCCATCGGCCTGCCGGTGCGCGGTATGCGGCTGTTCGTGCTCGACGCCCGCCTGCACCCGGTGCCGCCGGGTGTCGCGGGTGAGCTGTACCTGTCCGGGCCCGGCCTGGCACGCGGTTATCTCGGACGGCACGGCCTGACGGCGCAGTCCTTCCCGGCCAATCCGCACGGCCGGCGCGGTGAGCGCATGTACCGCACCGGCGATCTGGTGGTCTCCGACGGCGCCGGGCAGCTGCGCTTCCTGGGCCGCGCCGACGATCAGATCAAGATTCGCGGCTTCCGTATCGAACTGCGCGAGATCGATCATGTGCTGCGCTCGTACGAGGGAATCACCTTCGCGCTCACCGTCGTCCACAATGACGAACGCGGAATCGGCCGTCTGGTCTCCTATCTCACCGCCGACACCGAGGTGGATATCGCCGCGGTGCTCGAGAACGCACGTGGCCGGCTGCCCGGGTACATGGTGCCCTCGGCGCTGACCGTGCTCGACGCCATGCCCGTCACCCCGTCCGGCAAGCTCGATCGCAAGGCGCTGCCCGCACCGGATTTCGCGGCCGTCGCACCCTCGCGCGCCCCGGAATCGGAGCTGGAACAGCAGGTCGCGCAGGTGTTCGGCACCGTGCTCGGCGCGGAAGTACAGGGCGCGGAAGACAATTTCTTCGAGATCGGCGGCAATTCGCTGCTGGCCACCCGGCTCACCGCGGCCCTGCACACCGAATTCGGGGTGGAACTGCCGGTCCGTGCCATCTTCGAGGCGCCGACCGTAGCGGGTGTGACCGTGCGCCTGCAGGAGGCGCCCCGGACGCAGCGGGCAGCGCTGGCTGTGCACACCCCGCGTCCGGAGCGCATTCCACTGTCGCTGCCGCAGCAGCGACTGTGGTTCCTGAATCGATATTCCCCCGAATCCAGTGCCTACAACATTGCGTTCGTGCTGCGAATCGACGGCGATCCGGATGTGGCGGCCCTGCAGGCGGCCCTGTCCGACCTGATCGAGCGGCACGAGGTGCTGCGCACCGTCTTCCCCGAGGACGAGCACGGCGCCAGCCAGGTGCTGCTGGACACCGCCCGCTGCCTGCCGGTGCTCGAGGCCGTCGAGACCGATGATGTGGGCGCCCGCACCGCGCTGCGCTCGCTGGCCCGGCGCGGCTTCGATCTGGCGCACGAGATCCCGCTGCGAATCACCCTGCTGCGCACCGGGAAACGACGGCATCAGCTCGGCATCGTGCTGCACCACATCGCCGCCGACGGCTGGTCGCTGGGCCCACTGACCCGCGATCTGGCGCTGGCCTACAGTGCCCGGCACGGCGGTGTCGCGCCGAAGTGGACGCCACTTCCGGTGCAGTACGCGGACTTCAGCCTGTGGCAGCGCGAATGCCTGGGCCAGGAGCAGGATCCGGAGAGCTCGGCCGCCACCCAGCTGGCCTACTGGCGCACCGCGCTGGCGGACCTGCCGGAGGAAATGCCGCTGCCCTACGACCGGCCGCGCCCGATCGAGGCCACCCAGCGCTCCGGCGTGGTGCGCTTCGAGGTGCCCGAGACCCTGCAGCACCGCCTGGCCGACACCGCCCGCGCCAATGGCGTGAGCATGTTCATGGTGTTGCGCTCCACCCTCGCCATCCTGCTGCGCGTGGTGACCGGCGGCCGCGACATCGTCATCGGCACCCCGGTCGCCGGGCGCACCGATACGCGTCTGGACGAGCTGGTCGGCATGTTCGTCAATACCCTGGTGCTGCGCTCGGAGGTGGATCCGGACCGCAGCTTCGCCGAACTGCTGCAGGCCGACCGCGATACCGAACTGGCCGCCATGGCCAATGCGGAAGTTCCGTTCGAACGCGTGGTGGAGGAGCTCGGCAGCGGCGCCGGGGCCATGCGCCCGCTGCTGCAGGTCGCGCTCACCGTGCAGGACACGCCGCTGCCGGCCCTGCAGCTGCCGGGCCTGGGCCTGCAGGCCGAGGAGCTCGATATCGCCCTCGCGAAATTCGACCTCGAACTGCGGGTGCTGCCCGGCGACCGTCCCGAGGCCGATCAGCGGTCCTACGAATTCGTCTATGCCGCAGAGCTGTTCGACCAGCAGACGATCGAGGTGCTCGCCGAGCGCCTGGTGCGGATCTTCGATACCGTCACCGCCGATCCGCGGGTGCGCATTCGCGCCATCGACGCGCGCACCGATGTCGAACGCGAATTGCTCACTCCCGCCTGGGGACCGGCGCCGGAACCGCAGTGCAGTCTGGCGGCCTACTTCGCGGCCACCGCGCATCTGAATCCCGAGCGTGAATTCCTGCGCTTCGGTGAGACGGCACTGACGTATCTGGAATCGGATGTGTACTCGAACCGCCTGGCGCGGGCGCTCATCGCCCAGGGCATCGGCCCGGGCGATCGGGTCGCCCTCGGTCTCACCCGTTCGGCGGAGTCGGTGCTGTCGGTGCTGGCGGTCGCCAAATCCGGGGCGGCCTTCGTCCCGGTCGATCCCGGCTATCCGGCGGATCGGGTGCGGCACATGCTCTCCGACTCCGGCTGCCGGGTCGGCATCAGCATGACCGAGCACGCGCCGCGACTGCACGCCGCGGCCGGCGACCACCCCATCGAGTGGATGCTGCTCGACAATCCCGAGCTGATCGAGGAATTGGAGGTGCTCGACGACAGTCCGGTCACCGATGTGGACCGCATCTCCACGCTGTGGACCGGTGATCTCTCCTATGTCATCTACACCTCCGGTTCCACCGGGCGGCCCAAGGGTGTGGCCGTCACCCATGGCGGACTCTCCAATTTCGCCGACGAGATTCGCGATCGCATGCGCGTGGAGCGGGATTCGCGCACCATGCACTTCTCCTCGCCGAGTTTCGACGCCGCCATCTTCGATCTGCTGCTCGCGATCGGCTCCGGCGCCACCATGGTCATCGTGCCCGCCGATATCTACGGCGGTGACGAACTGGCCGCGCTCATGGAGGCGGAGCAGATCAGCCACACCTTCCTGACCCCGGCCGCCCTGGCCACCATCGATCGCGAGCGCTGGGAACTGCCGGATCTGCGCGCGGTCGCGGTCGGCGGTGAGGCCTGCGGCCCGGAACTGGTGGCGCGCTGGGCGCCCGGACGCCGCATGTTCAACGGTTACGGGCCCACCGAGGCCACGGTGGTCGTCACCATGGCCGGACCCATGGAGCCGGGAGTGCCGGTCACCATCGGCACCCTGGTGCGCGGCGCCCGTGCGGTGGTGCTCGACGAGCGCCTGTGCCCGGTACCGGTCGGTGTGCCCGGTGAGCTGTATGTCGGCGGCCAGGGCACGGCCCGTGGCTATATCGACCGATTCGATCTCACCGCAGCACGATTCATCGCCGACCCGTACGGGCCGGAGGGTTCGCGCATGTACCGCACCGGAGACGTGGTGCGCTGGACCGCCGCGGGCGAGCTCGTCTACCTCGGCCGCAGCGATCATCAGGTCAAGGTGCGCGGTTTCCGCATCGAGCTCGGCGAGATCGACGCGGTGCTCACCTCGCATCCGGCAATCCGCTTCGCGCACACCGAGGTCCGCGATATCGCGGGTACCAGGAGGATCGTCTCCTATGTGCTGCCCGCGGGGCCGGAGCTCGACCTGGAGCAGGTGCGGGTGCACTGCGCCGAGCATCTGCCCGTGCACATGGTGCCGAGCAGTCTCACACTGCTCGACCACATTCCGCTGACCCCGGTCGGCAAGCTCGACCGCGACGCACTGCCGCAACCCCAGGCCGTCCTCGCGCATATCTCCCGTGATCCGGAGACCGACACCGAACTGCTGGTCGCGGAGGTCATGGGCGAACTGGTCGGCGCGCAGCAGCTCGGCGCCGACGACAGCTTCTTCGAGGTCGGCGGAAACTCGCTGCTCGCCACCCAATTGGTGGCCCGCCTGGCGACCGCCACCGGTGTCCGCCTCGAAGTGCGTGCCGTCTTCGCCGCACCCACCGTGGCCGGACTGGCGGCACAGCTCGACGCCGGACCTGCCTCGACGGATCTGCGACCCGAACCGCGGCGCCGCACCCGTCCGCCGCAGATTCCGCTGTCGGCCGCACAACGGCGGCTGTGGTTCCTGGAGAAGTTCAATGCCTCCGGCGCCAATGCGGAAGCCATGGGCGCGTACAACATTCCGGTGGCCCTGCGCCTGCGCGGCGAACTGAATGTTCCGGCCCTGCGCGCGGCGTTGCACGCGGTGCAAACTCGGCACGAGACACTGCGCACCGTCTTCCCCGAGGTCGACGGCGAGCCGTGTCAGCACGTGCTCGACGCGGTCGAAGCCGCGGTGGCGCTGCCGGTCTGCACCGTCGCGGCCGCGGACGTTCCCGGTGAGATCCGCCGGATCGCCGCCGCCGGATTCGACCTCGCCACCACGGTGCCGCTGCGCGCCACCCTGCTGCGCCTGACCGGCGCCGCCGGTGCCGAGGGCGACGAACACGTCCTGGTCCTGGTGGTGCACCACATCGCCATGGACGGCTGGTCACTGCGCCCGCTCGCGGTCGATGTGGCCACCGCCTACAGCGCACACGCCGGCGGGCAGGAACCGGACTGGCCCGAACTGCCCATCCAGTACGCCGATTACACGCTGTGGCAGCAGGATGTGCTGGGCCGCGAAAGCGATCTGGATTCGGTCATCAGCAAGCAGCTCGACTACTGGCGCGGGGCCCTGGACGGCAGTCCCGAACTGCTGTCGGTACCCGCCGACCGCCCGCGGCCGCCGGTGCCCACCTATCGCGGCGGCACCGTCGACTGCACCCTCGACGCCTTCACCCACCGCGAATTGCAGTCCCTGGCAGCCGAACACGGCGTCACCATGTTCATGGTGCTGCACGCCGCGCTCGTCGCCCTGCTGCACCGCCTCACCGCCGGTGACGACATCACCGTCGGCACCCCCATTGCCGGGCGCGGACATCCGGCGCTGGATCAGCTGGTCGGCATGTTCGTCGGCACCCTGGTCCTGCGCACCCGGCTCGACCGCGACGCCGCCTTCGGCGATCTGCTGCGGGCGGTCCGCGATACCGATCTGGAGGCCTTCGCACACGCCGACGTACCGTTCGAACGGCTCGTCGAGGTGCTCAATCCCGCACGCACCCAGGCACATCACCCGATGTTCCAGGTCATGCTCTCGGTGCAGAACCAACCCGCGCAGGTGCTGGAACTGCCCGGCCTGCGCATCGAGGCCGACGACGCCGATCCGGGTCTGGCCAAATTCGATCTGCAGTTCACGCTCACCGAATCCTGGACGCCGGGTCGTCAGCCCGACGGCATCACGGTCTCGGTGAACTATGCGACGGACCTGTTCGACGAGCACACCGCGCAGCGCCTGGCGGACCGGTTCGTGCGACTGCTCGGTGCGGCTGTGGCGAATCCCGCCACCGCCGTGGGTGATCTGGCACTGCTCGATTCCGGCGAATGGTCGGCGCTGGCGCCGGTCCGCGGGGCCGAAGCCGGGCTGCCGATCACCTTCCCCGAGGTGTTCGAAGCCGCGGCCAATCTCAACCGCCAGGCCATCGCGGTGCGGGCGGCAGGCACCCAGATCTCCTACGACGCACTCGACCGCTGGACCAACCGGCTGGCGCGCACACTCATCAGCTACGGCGTCGGCCCGGAAACCCTGGTCGCCATGGGTATTCCGCGCTCGGCCGAATCGGTGGCCGTCACCCTGGCCATCGCCAAGGCCGGCGCCGCGTTCGTGCCCGTCGATCCCAATTACCCGGAGCAGCGCATCAGCCATATGCTGCTGGACTCCGGTGCGGCCGTGGGCATCACCCTCGCCGCACACCGTGAGCGCATGCCCGACGGCGCGAATTGGACTGTGCTGGACGCGCCTTCGTTCCGGCGCCGGGTGCTGGCGGCCTCGGATGCGCCCATCACCGATGACGAGCGCACCGGCCCGCTGCGCATGGACAATCCGGCGTACGTGATCTACACCTCCGGCTCCACCGGCATCCCCAAGGGCGTAGTGGTCACACACGGCGGTCTGTCCAACTTCGCCGCCGAAACCGCGCAGCGCTTCGAGGTCGGCCCCGGCTGCCGGGTACTGCATTTCGCCACACCGAGTTTCGACGCCGCCATGCTCGATCTGCTGTTCGCGCTCGGCGGCGCCGCCACCCTGGTGATCAGCCCGCCCGGCGTGGTCGGCGGTGCGGAACTGGGCCAAGTGTTCGTGCAGGAGGGCATCACCCACGCCTTCATCACCACCTCGGCGCTGGGCACGGTCGATCCGGCCGGTGTCACCGCGCTGCGCCATGTCCTCGTCGGCGGTGAGGCGCTGCCGCCGGACCTGGTCACCCGCTGGGCGCCGGGCCGCAAGCTCTACAACGTGTACGGGCCCACCGAAACCACCATCGTGACGGTCATGTCGCAGCCGATGAACCCGGGCGGCCACATCACCATCGGCGGACCCATCCGCGGTGTGCAGGCCACCGTCCTGGACGGCCGGCTGCACCCGGTCCCCGCCGGGGTCACCGGTGAACTGCAGCTGTCCGGCGCCGCACTGGCGCGCGGCTACCTGCGCCGGCCCGGGCTCACCGCACAGCGCTTTGTGGCCAACCCGTTCGGCAAGCCCGGCGAGCGCATGTACCGCACCGGCGATCTGGTGCGCTGGATCGAGCGCGGCGGCCGCGTGCAGGATCTGGAGTACATGGGCCGCACCGACCATCAGGTCAAGATTCGCGGTTTCCGCATCGAACTCGGTGAGATCGACGCGGCCCTGGCCCGGCATCCGGAGGTGGAGTTCGCCACCACCATCGGCCACCGCACGCCGGCCGGTGCGACCGCACTGGTGGCCTATGTGAAGCCGCGCAACGGGACCGCACCCTCCGTGGACGCCCTGACCGCGCATGTGGCGGAACTGGTGCCCAATTACATGGTCCCGCAGTCGATCATGCTGCTGGACCGGGTGCCGCTCTCGCCGGTGGGCAAGCTGGATCGCGATGCCCTGCCCGAACCGGTCTTCGCGGCCCGCGAGGGTTACCGGGCGCCCGGCACGGCGACCGAAGCGGCACTGTGCGCCGCCTTCGCCGACGTGCTCGGTGTCGAGCAGGTCGGGGTGGACGACGGGTTCTTCGAACTGGGCGGTAATTCGCTGCTGGCCACCAAGGTGGTCTCGCAGCTGCGGGCGGCGGGCGTCGACCTGCCGGTGCAGGCCATGTTCGGCGAATCCACCCCCGCCGCCATCGCGCGCCGCCTCGCCGACGCCGACGGTGATGCGGGGGCCGCCCTGGCCGTCGCACTGCAACCGCTGCTGCCGTTGCGCCCGATCACCGAAGCCGGTGTGCCACCGCTGTTCTGCATACACCCGGCGATCGGGCTGGCCTGGTGTTTTGCCGGACTGCTCGCGCACCTGCCCGCCGATCGGCCCGTCTACGGTCTGCAGGCGCCGCACGTCAGCGGCGACAATGATCACCGCACCGCCGCCGAAGCCGCGAGAAGCTATGTGGCGCATATGAAGTCGGTGCAACCGCAGGGTCCCTACCATCTGCTCGGCTGGTCGCTGGGCGGTCTGCTCGCCCACGAGATCGCGGTACAGCTGCAGGAGGCCGGGGAGGAGGTGGCGCTGCTCGCGCTCATGGACAGCTACCAGCTCTCCGATCAGTGGCTCGAGGAGGCGGTGCCCAGCGTCGCCGATATCATCGGCGAATTCGGCAGCGACCTGCTCGGCGGCACCACCGATGTGGATCCGCGCATGAGCCTGCAGGAGGCGGCGGAATTCCTGCGCAGCCGGCCGGGACCGTTCGCGGCCCTGACCGTCGACCATCTGGAACGGCTCTACACCGGCTATGCCAATGGCGCGGTGCTCGCGCACAATTTCGACCCGCGCGTCTTCATCGGCGATCTGCTCTTCTTCACCGCCGCCGACGACGAGATCAACCGGGCCGATCCGGACCGCTGCGCCGCGGCCTGGGATCCCCACATCACCGGCGTGGTGCGCGATCAGCTCGTGCGCTGCCGGCACTCGGGCATGACCACGCCCGAATCCCTCGCAGTGATCGGACCCGTACTGCGGGATCACCTGTCCACCAACGTTTCACGCACCCAGCGGGAGGGAAGCCGATGAGCCTCGCGGTAGAAGTGGACGGCCTGGTCAAGTACTACGGCAAGGTCCGAGTGCTGGACGGGGTGGATCTGGAGATCCCGTCCGGCACCGTC
Organism: Nocardia sp. NPDC006630; assembly: GCF_040611495.1. NCBI lineage: Bacteria > Bacillati > Actinomycetota > Actinomycetes > Mycobacteriales > Nocardiaceae > Nocardia > Nocardia sp. NPDC006630. The sequence continues at coordinate 138,728 of NZ_JBEXOK010000003.1, read as the reverse complement.
ATGGGCCTGCTCGGGCCCAATGGCGCCGGTAAGACCACCACGGTCCGGATCGTCACCACCCTGCTGGCCCCGAGTGCGGGGAGCGTCCGGGTGGCGGGCATCGACGTGCTGAAGGATCCGGCCCGCGCCCGGACCCGGCTCGGCCTGTCCGGGCAGTACGCGGCGGTCGATGCCAATCTGACCGGCTTCGAGAACCTGCGCATGGTGGCGCGGCTGTACGGCATGAGCCACCGCAAATCCGCCGAACGCGCCACCGAACTGCTCGCCGCGCTCGGGCTCGAACATGCGGCGGGCAGGCAGGCGGGCACCTACTCCGGCGGTATGTCGCGCCGGCTCGACCTGGCGGGGGCACTGGTGTGCCGTCCGCCGGTGGTGGTGCTCGACGAACCGACCACCGGTCTCGATCCGCGCGGGCGCATCGATATGTGGCGGGTCATCGGCGAATTGGTGGACGACGGCACCACCGTGCTGCTCACCACCCAGTACCTCGAGGAAGCCGATCTGCTCGCCGATCGCATCACCGTCATCGACCGCGGGCGGGTGATCGCCCGCGGGTCGGCCGATGAGCTCAAGACCTCCATCGGCGGCGACAAACTCACCGTCACCCTCGCGGCGGGTCAGGATCCCAAGCCCGCCAAGCAGATTCTGGCCCAGGTCGGCCTCGGCGAGCCCAGCACGGACGCCGACATCGATCAGGTGACCGTCGTCGTGGGCGACGGCACCCGCACCATGGTCGAAGCGCTGCGCCGCCTGGACGACGCGGGCGTGTGCGTGGTCGACGCCACCGTGCACCGGCCCAGCCTCGACGACGTATTCCTTTCTCTCACCGGCAAATCCGCGGACCGCAAAGCAGCGGCCCGACGCACCGACACCGTGCAAGAGGAGATCCTCTCGTGACCACCACCGCTCCCGCCCCCGAGACCGCGGCGGCGCAGGACAGACAGCGTGAACCCGGCGGCGCCTCGCCCATCCTGCTGCCCAGGGCCATTCGGGACAGCGCCATCGTCGCCTACCGCAATCTGCTGACCATCCTGCGCGTGCCGACGCTGCTGGTGACCGCCGCCATCCAGCCGCTCATGTTCGTCTTCCTGTTCGCCTACATCTTCGGGGCGTCCCTGGGCGGCGGGCAGTACCGCGAATTCCTGCTGGCCGGAATCTTCACGCAGACAGTGGCTTTCAATGCGGCCTTCACCACCGTCGGCCTGGCCAATGACTTGCACAAGGGCATTATCGACCGCATGCGCACCCTGCCCATGTCGCGGCTGGCGGTGCTCATGGGCCGCACGCTGTCGGATCTGGTGGTCAATATTCTCGCCCTGGCCGTCATGGTCGGCTGCGGGTACGCGGTCGGGTGGCGGATCAACGGCGGAATCATCGATGCCGTCATGGCTTTCGCGGTGATCCTGCTGTTCGCCTTCGCCATGTCCTGGATCGGCGCGCTCACCGGGTTGCTCTCGCCGAGTGTCGAGGTGGCCCAGAGCGCGGGCCTGATCTGGCTGTTCCCGGTGACCTTCATTTCCTCGGCGTTCATCTCGGGGGAGACGCTGCCGGGGCCGCTGCGCACCGTCGCGGCCTGGAATCCCATCACCGCCGTCTCGGCGGCCGGGCGCAAGCTCTTCGCCAACGGTTCCCCGCCCGGGTTCACCGCGGCCACGGGCTGGCCCGCCGACCACTGCATCGAGTACTCGGTGCTGTGCTCGCTCGCGATCCTCGCCGTTGCCGTGCCGCTGTCGCTGCTGCGCTACCGCAAGGTCGCCAGCCACTAGCAACACCACGAAACGAGCCCCTCTCCCGGATCGGGAAGGGGCTCGTTTCGTGTATGTCCGGCGGTATTACGCCCGGCGACGGCTCTTGATCAGATCCATCCGCTCCTGCAGGAGCTCCTCGAGCTCCTCCTTGCTGCGACGCTCCAGCAGCATGTCCCAGTGCGTACGCGGCGGCTTCACCTTCTTGGGCTCCTGTGTGGTGCCCTCGAGCAGGATGCCCTCCTGGCCGTTGCGGCACAGCCAGGTCGGGGGGATCTCGGCGTCATCGGCGAAGGGAACATCGAATTCCTCGCCATTGTCCGTCCGGTACTTCGCCATCCGACGGGGAGCCAGGTCGTGGTCGCGGTCGGTCTCGTAGCTCACCGCTCCGAGCCGACTGCCACGGAGTACGCGATCTGCCATGAGTGCGGTCCCTTCTCGCCTATCGGCAACGTCTTGACTTCAGTTCAACGCTTCTACCTACTGAACGTAGAAGCGCAGGCTTCCGTTCCCGTGGGGAGAACCCAGTCATTCTACTCGTTCGGCCGTATGACTTTGCTCCGGCGTGCCAAGCGCCCGGTCAGCGCCCGCAACGGTTAATGTCTCCGGTCATGTCGCGCCGCCTGACGCCGCCCTGCCAATGGTGTGGCAGAGAGATCGCCGATTCCGAGGTCGGGCGCCGTCGGCGCTACTGCCGCCAGTCCTGCCGGCAGCGGGCCTACGAGCATCGAAACAGTGTGAAGGGCACCGGCATTCCGGAGGATTCGGTGGTGCTGACGGCCGGGGAGGTCGCGGATCTGTCCGACCGCTGGTTCGCGGCCCGGTGTGCGGCCGAGGATGTCGCCACCGCCGTCGCCGAGGGCGCCGATTCCATCGAACTGTCCGATCTCACTGCGATATTGGTGAAGCTGACACGTGAGGCCGAGCGGTTGCGCTAGGCAGCTGCGTGGTGAGCGGCTCGCTCGAGGAACTGTCGCGGCGGTGCAGCGCGTAGACCAGGCCGGTGCCCGCCGCCACCACGGCGGCGACCGCGCCGAATCCGGTGAGGGTGGCGGCATCGGGGTGCGTGAGCGGCTGGGCGCGCAGTGCCTGCCACAGCAGCACCCCGAGCAGTCCGGCATACCCGAGGGCCAGGACCCAGATCAGGTCGGCGCGTGCGCGTTCGGCCCGCAACCACGGCACCCGAGGTGCGAGGCGGGCCAGGACGAAGGCGGCCACGATCAGGATCTGGATGCCGTGCAGTCCGACGAAGTGCGGGATGCGCAGATCGCCGCCGACGGTGCTCCAGTGCGTGACCGGTATCCCGCCGACCCCGTCGCGGACCACGGGCCGGCCGTGCTCGACGGTGTGCCCGGCGGCCAGCTCCACCGGATGGCCGTAGGCGTCGGTGGTCTCCTGCTTACCGGTGAAACCCATGAGATAGCCCAGGCCCATACCGACCACGGCGATCGCGAGTCCGGCGTGAATGGCGCGCGTGGTGGGCCGATCGGTGATGTGCTGCCACGAAAGTGTCAGTGCGATCACCAGATTCGCGACGAACAGGCCCGGCACGCCGGAGGCGAAGACCATCTGCCCGATGCTGTTGACCTGATCGGTCTGGGTATTGAAGTGGCTGAAGGTGCCGCGCGCGGCCTGCAGCGCGATGAATCCGACATCGACGAAGGCGGTCAGGGCGAACAGTGTGCCCATCCACCACGTCAGCCGCTGCCCCCGGTGCGGGAAGGACAGCAGCCAGGCGAGTGTGCCGGTGTAGAGGGTGAAGGCGACGGCGAACTTGAGCGGTTTGAGCCACACCGATTCGTGCAGCAGCATGCGATCGTCGAAGAGCATGGCGCACAGGGAGAATACGGCGAGCGTGATCATGACGGCGGAGGTGACGAGCAGGGGGCGATGCAGCCGTCGAAGGGCGGGAGCGAGGGCAGCGGTGGTCATATCCCGACGTTATGGTCGCGATTGCGGCGGCCACGTCCCCCGAAGGTGTGGTTCGCACGTAGTACCCGGGTACTAGAACAGCCTCGCCCGGAGTGCTCCGGGCGAGGCTGTCAGCGTTCTTGCCCCGGACGGCCGCAGCGGTAACCCCTCATCGATAACCGTTGCGGCGCTTGGCTTTTTCCGATTGTCTAGCCGACATCCATGCCGCGCCCGGCGAGCCAGGGCAGCGGGTCGATGGCCGAGCCCGGGGCGGTGTGCACCTCGTAGTGCAGGTGCGGTCCGGTGGAGTAGCCGCGATTGCCCACGGTGGCGATCTCGTCGCCGGCGCGCACCTGCTGGCCTGTCTGCACCAGGATGTCCTGCATATGGCCGTAGACGCCGATGGTGCCGTCGTCCTGCTGCACGCGCACCCACAGGCCGAAGCCCGAGGCCGGACCGGCCTCGATGACGGTGCCGTCGGTGACCGCGCGAATCGGCGTGCCGAAGCCCTCGCCGAAATCGATGCCGGCGTGCATGGCGCCCCAGCGGACCCCGAAGCCGGAGGTCAGCGGACCGCTCACCGGGCGAACGGTTTTCGGGCGGGCCTGTTCGATGCCCAGGTTCTTCAGGAAGTCGAGGACCTCCGGCGGCACGGTCTGCGGCATCTGCGCTTCGCGCGGGGTGAAGGCGGTGAACTCCGCGGTGTGGGTCGCGGCGACCGTATCGGTATTCGCATCGGCGTGCGGATCGACGGCGGCGAGCGCGGCCATGGAGGCGCCGACGACCGCGGTCACGGCTACTGCACGGGTGGCCGCCGCGCGGTACCGGCGGGCCTGACGGCTTCTGGATAACGGAACGGTTACGGGCATGGACTGAACGTACGGGAGGTTATAACCAGTCGAGAAACCGTGTAATCGCCGTCACGTCGACCCGAAAGCCCAGTTCGCAGGTTACGGACAGGTAACGACACGCAGGTAATTTTGGTATGACCTCGGCGATGGGCCCCTCGGCGTGTATTGACATGATCATCGGCGATGGACACCCTGCTTAAGTGGTCGCTAATGGAGTCGCGGTACTGAGCGCGCTTGCCGATCCCACTCGGCGGGCCATCTTCGAAGCGCTGCCACCAGGTCCGCGATCGGTCGGTGAGCTGGCCGCCGCCGTGGGTGTCACCAGCTCGGCGGCGTCGCAGCATCTGAAGGTGCTGCGCGAGGCCCGCCTGGTGATGGTCCAGCCCGAGGGCAATCGGCGGCTCTACTGTCTGGACCCGCGCGGTCTGGCCGATGCGCGGGACTATCTGGAGCAGTTCTGGCCGAGTGCGATCGCGGCGTATTCCGCGGCCCTGTCGAATGCGCGCGCTGATATCGCGGAGACCTAGGGCGGAGCGATTCAGCCCACGCGCCGATAGGCCTGCTGCCCACGGCGATCCATGCCCGTGCCGGGCCAGGGGCGCTTGCGCAACTGTTTGTCGATGGCATTGACAACCTCGGGCACGTCGATCTTCAGCAGGCCCGGGTCCGGCGTGTCGCCCTGCGGATCGCCGATCTGCCCGGCCCAGAGCACGGCATGGCGACCCAATAGGTGGGGTGGCGGACCGCTGCGGCTGGGCGGGGTGGGACCGAACAGCAGCACCGTGCGGGTGCCGAAAGCCGTTGCGAGATGGGCTACCCCGGTGTCCCCGCACACCACGAGGGCGGCCTCGGCGACGGTGGCGGCCAATTCGATGAGGTTCTGCTGACCCGCGAGCACCCGGGCCGGGGCCAATCCGGCACGGGCCGCGACACCGAGGGCGATATCGCGTTCGGTCTCGTCCCCGGTGAGGACGACATCGCGACCCTGCACCAGCAGATGCCGCACCACCGCCGCGAACCGGTCCGGCGGCCAGCGGCGTGCGGGTGCCCCCGCGCCGATGTGCACGACCACGCAGTCGCGGTGGCTGGTGCTCGCGACCGGCGGCACCAGGCCCAGATTGCGGCGGTCGGCGCTGATGCCCGCGGTTTCCAGCAGATAGCACCAGCGGTCCACGTCATGCATCTCGGCGGGCCAGTCCGGTCCGTCCAGATCGGGGAAGGCGGGATTGCGATAGGTCAGAATCTGTTCGGGCCGTGTGCGATTGAGTTCCACAATGCTCTCGGCGGTGGCGCTGTGCAGATTGACCACGAGTGCGGGCGGCGCACCGTCCCAGCGGATCGCGGCCGGATCGGTGGTCGGCACCATCTCGTCGACGGAGGCGATCAGGTCCACAATGGGTTTGAGCCGGTGCGGTGCGGCGAGCGCGATATGGTCCCCGGGCCGGGCCCGGCGCAGTGCGCGTAGCGCGGGGACCGCGGTGAGAAGATCACCCAGTCCGTGTGCCCGCAGCACGAGTACAACCGCCACCTGCTTCTCCTACCCGGTTACTGCCCGCAACGGGAAACTCTCCCTTCGACACAGAGAGTCACTGGAGGTGGACTACCCGGCCCGCGGGGGCGTGAAACTCGTTCGCGGGTAGGTCGTGAGACACATTCGTACCGCCCATCAGCTGCCTTTTCCGGTACTACCGCCTGTCGTTGACGAGTGCCGATCAACTACGGTGTGCAGTCATGGACTTCGTCTACAACCTGGTCGTCGTAGCGCATCTGCTGGGTATGGCGGCAGTGGTCGGCGGATATATCGCCGCCCAGCCGCGCGTCTCGGAACTGATGGTGTGGGGCGCGCGCGCCCAGCTCGTCACCGGCATCATTCTGGTCGGCATGGCCGAGTCGATCGACTCGCTCGACAAGGACTTGAATATGCCGAAGGTCATCACCAAACTGGTGGTGGCGGTGCTGGTCGCGGGCTTCGCCGAAGTGGGCCGCGCCGATGCCAAGCGCGGCAAGGCGTTGCCGTGGATGACACATGCGGCCGGTGGCCTGGCGATTCTGAATGTTTTCATCGCCACGCTCTGGCACTGAAGAACTGGCACTGAGCAACTCGCCGAAACCATTGCCGCACAGGGTGCCCCATTGCACCCTGTGCGGTTCTGTCTGAGCGGGGCCGGGCCTACTCGCCGTCCGGTCCCGAGTCCGCGTGGCGGGCCAGCGATTTCGCGAGCTCGGCGGCGACGATGGCCTGACCCGCCATGGTCAGGTGAATACGGTCGGCGCTGAGCCAGTCCGGGCGCAGGCGGGCGGGGTGCCCCCAGAATTCGACGAGAATGCCGTCGTGGCGGGCCGCGGTCCGGCGCACGGCCTCGGCGAAGGCGGCGAAGCGGGGGCGCAGCGGTTGCAGCGGACCGGTGAAGGCATCGGCGAGGGTGAACAGGGCCAGGCGCGCGCCGGTGGCGGTCGCCTCCCCGCACAGCCGGTCCAGATCCTGTTCCACGGCACCGAGATCGGCTTCGCGGCGCATGAGGTCATTGCCGCCGCCATTGACGAACACCAGATCCGGATGGAATTCGTGCAGGGCGGCAAGCTGTTCCGCGCGGATCTCGCCGAGGGTCGCGCCCGTGCGGCCGGTGTTGAGGTAGCGGGTTTCCGGATGTGCCGCGCGCAGCCAGCCGGCCAGGCGATCGGCCCAGGGCAGCATGGCGAATCCGATGGCGGGATCACCGGTACCCGCGGCGATGGAATCACCGATCACGGCGAAGCGCCGCCACGGCACCGGGCGCAGCAGTTCGCGGGCCGCGGTGTCGGACAGCAGCATCGGGTCCTCGAAGACGGCCGGGTCGTCCTTGCGGGTGCGCAGGTCGTAACTGGTCATAGGTTTGCCTCCTCGGCACGGGCGGGCAGGGCGGCGAGTGCGGCGGCGACCACGGCGATGACCGCGCAGACGGCGAACAGCGTATGGAACGCGGTGAGCGGATTGCCGGGGTGTGCGGCGAAGACGGCGGCCAGTACGCCGACACCGAGCGCACCACCGGACTGCCGGGCGGTGAGGTTCATGCCGACGCCTGCGGCGAAGCGTTGCGGTGGCAGCGATCTCGCGGCGGCGGTGCCCAGCACGGTGATGACTATTCCGAGGCCGCCACCGCCCAGAATGCCGGCGGGCACCCACGCTCTCCAGAGTGCGGGCGTGGCGTTCCAGACATCGGTGCTCATATAGAGGGTGGACGCGGCGAACATGAGCGCCCCGGCGACGCCCAGCCAGCGCTGTACGTTCTCGGGGGCGCGGCCGGCGGGGATCGCGGTCACCATGGAGGCGATGGCCCCGATGGTCATCAGGCCCGCGGACTGCAGCACCGAGTAGTGCCACACATTCGCCAGCCACAGCGGTCCGGCCAGCAGCCACGCGAACATGCTCGCGCCGAACACGAATGCCACGGCATTGACCAGCGCGTACCGGTGACTGCGCCACAGGGTGACGGCAATGGCCGGTCGTGGATGCCGCCGCGAGCGCCACAGGGCCAGGGCCAGCAGCGCCAGTCCGCCGATGCCGCAGGCGAGCGTGCGCCAGGAATCCCAGCCCCACTGCTGCCCCTGCGTCACCGCGGCCACCACACCGCCGATGCCGAGCCCGGTGGCGGCGGTGCCGATCAGATCGGGCAGTCCGTCGGAGTGTCCGCTCTCGCGGACGGTGAGGGTGAGTCCGAGCGCGATCAGCACTACCGCGATCGGCACATTGATGACGAAAACCGAACGCCAGCCGAACCATTCGACCAGCGCCCCGCCGGCGGCCGGTCCGACCGTCGCGGCGAATCCGCCGGCCGCGGTCCACGCGGCCATGGCCACACCGATGCGCTGGGGCGGGGTGAGGCTCAGGACCAGGCTCAGACCGGCGGGAATGAGGAAAGCGGCGGTGGCGCCCTGCAGGAAGCGCCCGGTGATGAGCCAGTCCGCTCCCGGGGCGAGTGCGCACAGCAGTGAGGTCAGGGCGAATCCGCCCAGGGCGCCGAGGAATACGCGCCGCCGCCCCAGTGCGTCGGCCAGGCGTCCGGCGGGGGTGAGCAGTGCGGCGAAGGCCACCGCGTATCCGCTGACCACCCAGGTGAGGGTGGCCGGTGCGGTGTGCGGGTAGTCGCGGCCGATGGCGGGGAAGCCGATATTGACGACCGAAAGATCCAGGAAGGCAACAAATGCCGCACCGCATGCCACCAGCAGGGCACGCTTGGTCGATCGGTCGGCGGGCGCTGCGGAGGTAGCCGGTGGCGGTGATGTGGACGGCAGTACTGCTGATGAGGGTGGCGGCGCTGCGGGCCGAGGCGGGGATGCGGGCTGCGGTGGGGATGCGGGCTGCGGTGCGAAGCGCGGCGCAGGCGTGGTGTGCGGTTCGGCAGTGGTGGCAGGTGTGCCTGGAATGCCGGAACCGGTGGCGTGTGGCGGCACGGCGGGCGGCCGCGCGGAGAGGTCTGTCATGTCGAGGCTTTCGAGCGGAGGTGACAAGCCGGAAGGAAACTGTACGCACGATCGTTCGTATTGTTGAAAAGTACGACCGATCGTGCGTTTTCGCAACAGATAATGCGAGACTGGAAGAATGTCCGAGCCGATGCACACTGCTGAGCAGCAGGTTTCCGATCAGCGCCTACTCAAGGGCGCTCGCGCTCGTGCCAGCATCGCCCGGCATGCCGCCGATGTGGCCTCGGTGGAGGGCCTGACGGGATTGAGCCTGGGCCGGCTGGCGACCGATCTCGGGGTCAGCAAGAGCGGTGTGGCCACGCTCTTCGGCACCAAGGAGAATCTGCAACTGGCCGCCGTCGAATCGGCGCGTCAGGTCTTCATCGACCATGTGGTGCGCCCGGCGCTGTCCGAGCCGAAGGGCATCGCGCGCCTGCGGTCCTTCATCGCGCACTGGTTCGCGTATATCGATGAGCCGGTGCTACCGGGCGGTTGCTTCCGGGTTGCGGGTCTGTCGGAATTCGACAGCCGCCCCGGTCCGGTGCGGGATGCGCTGTCAGCAGACCGGTCGGATTGGTTTGCGCTGCTGGAGAAGGAGATTCGGCGCGCGCAGGAGGAAGGCTATGCGGGTGTGCACGATCCGCACGCACTGGCCTTCCAGCTCGATGCGCTGGTTTCCGCGGCCAATACCGCCGCCCGGCTCGGCGACGAGAGCGCCATCTCGACCGCGCGGACTCTCGTCGACGCGCTGATCGGGGCGAATGCGTAATCGCCTCTGCGCGTGCAATTCTGCACGCACTGCCTCAGGCCGCGCCGCACCCCGTTGTGCATCGGATGCGCGAATGCACCGAGGCCACAGCCGGTTTCACGTTGAACGGGGCCCGTACATGATGAGCGCGACACCGGCCAGGCACACCAGCGCACCGGACACATCCCAGCGATCGGGCCGGAAGCCGTCGAATGCCATGCCCCACAGCAGCGATCCCGCCACGAACACGCCACCGTAGGCGGCGAGGATACGGCCGAAGCTCGCATCGGGCTGCAGGGTTGCCACGAACCCGTACAACCCCAGCGCGATGACTCCGGCGCCCATCCACTCCCAGCCGCGATGTTCGCGGACGCCCTGCCAGATGAGCCAGGCCCCGCCGATCTCCGCGACGGCGGCCAGTGCGAACAGCACGATCGAACGCAGCACGGTCATGCTGGTCACCCTAGAACCCGGCCGGGCCGCCCCTCATGGAAGGTCCGGCCGGGTCGGGGTCACCGGTCGAACAATTGCTGTCCCAGGTATCCGCCGGGCGCCGGCACGCCGGGCGGGAGGACGAAGACAGCCGAACCGACCGGTGTGGTCCATTGATTGAGCGCGTCGAACTCCGCGAGTCGCTGCTGCACCGGCAGGTATTGCGCATCGACATCGCGTTGACAGGACACGAACAGCAGACCCGAATTCGACACCTGGCCGGGCGCGGGCGCTTCGTCGTAGTTGTAACCACGACGCAGGAACCGCTCACCCTCGTGCGTGTGGTGGGCACGCGCGATATGCGAGGACGGCGGGATGACCGGAATGCCGTACTTGTCGACAGCGGCGAAATCCGGTTCATCGAATTCCTGTGTGCCCGAGAGCGGTGCGCCGTTCGCATCGCGGCGGCCCAGGGTGATGGCCCGGCCGTCGGCATCGAGCTCGTCCCAGGTGTCCAGCTTCATGGCAATGCGCCGCAGCACCAGCGAGGTACCGCCTGCCAGCCACTGCTGCCGGGCGCCGTCATCCCAGACCAGGCGATCGAAATCGACTGTGCGCGGGGCGATATTGACCGTCCCGTCGATCTGCCCGAGCAGATTGCGCATGGTCTGCCCCTTGGCCGCATTGCGGAAGCCGCGCTGCACCCACCGCACCTGCACCAGCGATTTCACATGCTTGGACAGCACGCGCACCGCATGCGACACCGTGGTGGTCTCCTCGGCGCAGATCTGCAGCAGCAGGTCCGCACCGGTGTAGGCCGGGTCGAGGCGGTCGATGGTGAAGGGCGGCAATTGTTTGAGCCAGCTCGGGCGCCGGTCCTCGAGTCCGGCGACCGTGAACAGCTCCGGTCCGAACCCGACTGTCACCGTGAGCCGGGCGGGGCGCTGGGCCAGCTCCGGTTCGGTATCGGCGAGTGCGGGCTTGCCCTGGGTCAGGCGTGCGGCATCGTCGGTCCAGATCCTCAGCACGCCGATGATGTCCTCGCGCCCGACACCCGGCTTCAGATCGAAGCCGACGAAGGCCGCCGCACCCGGAGGTTCGGTTTCGATGCCCGCCTGGTGCTGGCCGTAGAACGGGACGGTCTCGAGTGCGGGATCGGCATGATGTTCGCGATGGGTGAGAGTGGCCGCACCCCAGCCGATTCCGGCCGCACCCGCGGCTCCGGCGACGGCGGCGCCCCCGCCCAGCAGGCGCCGCCTGCTGAGCCGGGAGGGATGCGGTGTGGTCGGCTCAGCCACCGTGCGCGGGGCTCTCGGCGCCGCTGGTAGGGGCGGCGTAGTTCTCCTGACCGCCCGCGAAGTCACGCACCTGCGCGGTGACGGTCGTGGTGGAACCGTCGGAGAACACCAGCGTGATCCGGGTGTCGGAGCCGGTGCGCAGCGGCTGCTTCAGATCCATGAACATCAGGTGCTCGGCGCCGGGCTCGAGCGTGGCCGATCCGTGCGCGGGAATGGTGAGCCCACCCTCCTTGGGGCGCATGGTCTTATCGCCGCCGACGCCGTCGGTGACGACCTCGTGGATCTCCACCCGCGCCGAGGCCGGGCTGGAGGCGGCGACCAATTGCACCGGGTTGTCACCGGCATTGCTGAGCGTGCCGAACGCGGCGGACATACCGCTGTCGGCGGCTTTGATCCACTGATCGCTCATGGTCACTTTGTCCGCGGCCTTGGCGGTCGAGGTGGAGCCGGAATCGGAGGAACAGGCGACGGGGAAGACAGCGAGCGCCGAGACGGCGGCGACGGCCGTGAGGCGGCGCAGTACGCGGGGAGCGCGCAGGGGGCGCAGAACTGATGCGGACACGAAGAATCTCCGATCGATGAGGGGGAGGCAGCAGAACCCCGGACCGTGGTGTCGGCGGCCGCGAATCCGGTGTGCCGGATTCGACGTCAGTGCGACACAGGGACAGCGCAGCGACACAGCGGCAGTGCAACCGCACAGTGGCAGCGCACACACGACGTGAGACGCACTGGTCGACCTGGCGAATCAGTTCGACGCGGCGAATCAGTCGGTCGTGATCGCGGACAAGGCAACTCGCGCCGAACGCACCGGGCCGAATGCGAACACCGGTGGACGCGCAGGCGAAATGTGCCGATCTCGCGACCGTATGGCGTGCCTACCGCCAGCGCGGAGCTGTTACGCCGGTACGGGGTGAAGGAACGGGAGTGCGAACGCGGGTGGCCCGCGCCGCCCGATTCCAGGGCTGACCAGCAGCCGCCGCAGTACCGCCCGATCATCGGGAGTAGTCGTCCGGGCAGTGTGCGCGGGTGGTTCCGGCGCGATGCCCAGCGCCACGATGAATCGCCGCACACTCGTCACGGCCCGCCGCATTCCGGCCTCGGCGGCCCGAATGACCATGGCGCCGAACGGAATCGCCACCAGATGCGCCATCAGCATGATCGGCGAGGCCGCGTGATGATGATGCTCGGGCGACGTGGACAGCGCGATATGCCCGATGGCCTGTCCCGCGGCCAGCATGCCCATGAGCCAGATCAGCCCGTAGCGCGGCCGCAGCGAGGCGACAACCACGCCGACCAACCCGCACGCCGCGAACAGCAGCGCCAGCGACGATCCCGCGGGCGCGGCATTCCCGCCACCGAGTCCGTGCGCTCCGAGGGCCACGGCTCCGGAGGCTGCGCCGACGGCGGCACCACGCAGGCGCGCGGTGTGATCCGTCGGTGATTGCACCCGGTCATGCTAATGCGCGGCCGGTGCGCGCCGGCGTTCAGCCCGGTCTCCACAAGATCTTCACAAGCGGTGCGAACCATCTCCACGCGCACTGCCTAGTGTCACCAGCATGGAAATCAGCCAGCAGGGCAGTGCGCGGCGGATTCTGGTGGTGGAGGACGAACCGACCATCGCCGAATCCATTGCCGCCCGCCTGCGCGCCGAGGGCTTCACCGTCGATCTGGCTCATGACGGTCCCGCCGGTGTCGCGGCCGCCGAGAAGCTGCACCCGGATCTGGTGGTCCTGGACATCATGCTGCCGGGTTTCGACGGCCTCGAGGTATGCCGCCGCATCCAGGCCCGCCGTCCCGTGCCGGTGCTCATGCTCACCGCGCGCACCGATGAGACCGACATGCTGATCGGTTTGGGTGTCGGCGCCGACGACTATCTGACCAAGCCGTTCTCCATGCGAGTGCTCACCGCTCGCATTCACGCCCTGCTGCGCCGTGTCGAACGCACCGCCGCTCCCGGCGCGACCATCATCGTGGGCGATCTGCGCATCGATGTCGATCAGCGCCGGGTCTGGCGCGCCGATGCCGAAACCCAGCTCACCCCACTGGAATTCGAGCTCCTGGTGCATCTGGCCCGCCGACCGCGCGCCGTGCTGGCCCGCGACCGGCTGCTCTCGGAGGTCTGGGGATGGGCCGACGCCTCCGGCACCCGAGCCGTCGACAGTCACATCAAGGCGCTGCGCCGCAAACTCGGCGCCGACCTCATCCGCACCGTGCACGGCGTCGGTTACGCCCTGGAGGCGAGATGAGCCCGCAACCCTCCGCACCCGAGTCGCCTGCGCCGGACGGTGAGCTACCTGCCGCTGAGGGCACGCCGCCTCCCGGAGCTGAGGACACGCCGTCTCCGGGATCCGACGCCGCTGACCGACCGGAAGCCCCGGCGGCTCCACCCGGTGCCTGGGCTGCCGATTGTGCGGCGCGCTCAACCGATACAGGGGTGCCCGCGCCCGACGGTGCGTTGGTTACGCCCGATCGTGAGGTGCCCGCAACCGGCAGTGGGCCGCGCGCAACCGATGGTGGGGCGTCGGCAACGGTGTCCGGATCGGCGAGGGAGCCTGCGGTGCGTCGGATGGAGCTGGTGCGGGCGGCGGGCAATCGTCTCGCCGCGCGGTTGCCCCGGCCGCTGGATCGGGTGCGGTCGATCAAGATGAAGCTGGCCATTCTCATGCTGGGGTCGGGGGCGGTGGCGTTCGGGTTCTTCGCCTCGCGCATCGGGTGGCTGCCCCCGCGCACCACCGTGGCCGCGATGCTGATCGCCCTGGTGACTTCGCAGGTGCTCGCACACGGTATGACGCTGCCGCTGCGGGAGATGACCGCGGCGGCCAAACGTATGGCGCAGGGCGATTATTCGCGGCGGGTGCGGGCCACCTCCCATGACGAAGTGGGTCAGCTGGCGGAGGCGTTCAATCAGATGGCCGCCGATCTGGGGGCCGCCGATCAGCAGCGCCGCGATTTCATCGCCAATGTGTCGCACGAATTGCGCACGCCCATCACGGCATTGGGTGCGGTGCTGGAGAACCTGGTGGACGGTGTCGCGGAACCGGACCCGGCCACGCTGCGCACCGCGCTCGCGCAAACCGAACGTCTGAGCCTGCTGATTTCTGAGCTGCTGGCCCTGTCCAGCATCGAAGCCGGCGCCGTGCGGCTGTACCTGGAGCACCTGCCGGTGGACCTGCTGCTGAAAGAGGTTGTCGCCGAAGCCGAAGTCATGGCCGCCGCCATCGACCGCCCCGTCCGCTTCATTATCGCGGCCACCCCCGGCCTGACCGTCCGCGCCGATCGCGCCCGCCTGCACCAGGTCCTGCTCAACCTCCTCGACAATGCCACCCGCCACGGCCCCGCCCACGGCGAAGTCCGCCTCACCGCCCACACCCTGCGCTCGCACACCGTCCTCGAAGTCCACGACGACGGCCCCGGCATCCCCATCCCCGAACGCGCCCGCATCTTCGAACGCTTCACCCGGGGCGGCGGCAGCGGCGGCGGCACCGGCCTGGGCCTGGCCATTGCCCGCTGGATAGTCGAACTCCACGGCGGCACCATCGCCGTCACCGCCCCCGGCTCCCGAATCCGCGTCACCCTCCCCAACACCTAACTCCTCCGCTCCGGCAACAGCCGCCCCGATCTCACACCTCCCGGCCGCCCCAGGCCGCCGGGCCACTCCCGCACGCCTACCGAAGGATCACCCATGCCCGAAAACCCCATCCCCACACCCGACCCCGAAACCCCGCCCACCCACCAAGTCCCCGCCCCCCAACCCCCCAATGACCCGGCCCCTGCGGCCCCACGTCTCTCCCCAACGCTCGAGGAGAGACCCGACCCCACCGAACCACCCACCGCATCGAGACCGCCCGAGACGCTTCCGCCTGGCGAACCGAGAACCGGCCGAACAGGGCCGAACGTAGTTGCATCGCCCGACCTCTCGGCCCCCGGAACTCAACTGCACGGTGGAGCGCGACCCGGCCCGGTCGAGGTGCCCCGGATGAATGAATCCGACTCTGCCAGCGTTGAATTCGAGGCTGCCGCGACGCCAGGTCTGAGGGATGCCGACATTTCCGAGAGTGGCGGTGAGTCGACGGCGAGTGGGTCTGTTCCGCTATCGGAGGCAATTCAGCCTCCCGGATCGAGATCGGCATCGGTCTGGTCGGCGAGCCCGCCGCCGGGGTGGGTGGCAGAGATAACGATCGGAGGTGAGGCGCTTGCGCCGGTCGGAGGGCCGGGGTCAGCTCTTCCGGAATTTCCGAAACGTACTGTGCCGCTGCGGCTTCCACCGAGGTCGGCGATTGTTCCGATGCCTCGTGGGACGTTGCTTGCGGTCGGCGGGGCGGGGGTGGCCGCCGCTGTGCTGGTGCCACTGGATCGGCCGGGGATCGGGTGGGTGCTGGCGGGGTGTGTGACTGCTGGCGCGGTGTGGGTGGTGGATCGGGTCGGGCGGCGGGATGCGGCTGCTGAGGCTCGGGAAACCGCAGGTGGCATTACTGCGACGACGGCGGATGCGGCGACAGCGGGCTTGGGGGCTGTCTCGGGTGCGGCTGAGGGTGGAGATCCGCCGGTCGTGGCGTCCGGGTCTCGGAAAACTGCTGGTGGCACCCCCTCGGTGCAGTCGGGTGCGGGTTCAGCGGCGGCCTCGGGGCGTGCCGCCGCTGGGATGCCTGATTCCGATTTCGCACACGCAGTGCGTATGCGTCTGGTGAATGTGGTCTCGTCGCGGATGTGGTGGGGTGCGCTGGCGTTGGGGTTGCTGGGGGTCGGTGTGTTTCGGGCTGCGCCTTGGTTGTTCGTGTTGTGCGTGCTCGGGGCGGGGGTGGCCGGATCGTTTGCCGCGGTGGGGCGGCGGTCGGTGTTCGGGGTGTTCTTCGACATGGTGGCGGTGCCCTGGTCTGCGGTGATGTCGGTGCCGTGGCTGTATCGGGGAGTGGGTCGCGGGACGGGGAGTCGGCGGGTGGGGGCTCGGGTGTGGTGGTCGGTCGCGGCGACCTTGGCGCTGCTGCTGGTGTTCGTGCCGCTGCTGGTGGGGGCTGATCCGGTGTTCGCGCGATTGGTCGATGCCGTGGTGCCGGCGCTGGATACCGCGCTGCTGGTGCAGTGGGGATTCGTATGCACGATCGCGGGCTTGGGGGTTGCGGGGGCACTGTATGTGCTGGCGGGTCCGCCTCCGGCGGCCGACGGGCCGTCGCGAGTGACCGGCTGGATGGATCTGGTGATTGCCGGCGGTGCGGCGGCTGTGCAGGAGCGAGGCACGGAATCGGTTGCGGCGCCGCGTATTCGGCGACTGTCGCGGACCGAATGGGGTTTGCCGATGGGTGCGCTGACCGTCTTGTTCATGGTGTTCGTCAGCACGCAGCTGGCGGTCATGTTCGGTGGCGACGGGTATGTGCAGCGGACGGCGGACCTGACCTATGCGGAGTACGCGCGCAGTGGGTTCTGGGAGCTGTCGATGGTCAGCATGCTGACGCTCGCGGTGATCGCGGTGGTGCAGCGGTGGGCGGCGCAGCAGTCGGCGGGGGATCGGCTGTGGCTGCGGGTGGGAGTGAGCGCGGTGAGTGTGCTGACGCTGGTGATCGTGGCGTCCGCGCTGCATCGCATGTGGACCTACCAGCAGGCGTACGGATTCACGGTGCTGCGACTGCTGGTGGAGGTGTTCGAACTGTGGATCGGCCTGGTCTACCTGCTGGTCCTGGCCAGCCTGGTGCGATTGCGCCGGGAATGGGTGCCCCGGGCAGCGGCGGGCGCCGCGCTGGCCACCCTGCTGGTGCTGGCGGTGGTGAATCCGGAACACCTGGTGGCCGACCGCAATATCGATCGCTGGCAGGCGGGCAAAACCCTCGACTCCGAGTACCTCGGCAGACTCTCGACCGATATCCTGCCCGCCCTCGACCGCTTGCCCGCAGCGCAGCGCGAGGAGATCGCGAGGGATGTGCGCGCCGGGCTCGACCGCGATACCTGGCAGGGCTGGAACCTGTCCCGATCGTCCGCCCGCTGACGCCCCGCGGTCATGTGAGCAATTCGGCTCAGTGGCGCGCGCTGCGTTCGGTGAGCAGCGTGGCCGTCCGCCCGATGAGGTCGTAGGGAATCGGCTTGTCCAGTGCGAACTTCAATGTCCCCCGCCCGGAGCGATACGGCGCGATGGCCTGCTCGTACGCGGCATCGCCCTCGGGCACCGGGTACATGCTGATGTGCTTCTTCCACCCGGCGAAGTACATCACCGGGTGGGTGCCCACCTGCATGGTCGGAATCTGATAGCTGATGGTCTCGGTGCAGTCCGGTAGCGCCGCACGGATGGTCGCGCGCACCTGCCGCAATATCTGCTGCACCGCCTCGGGGAAGTCGGCGATGTACTCATCGACGGTCGAAGTCTCCGACATCACTGCCACCTTCCGCGCTCGGCCCCGGGTACACAGCATTCACCTCTGACGGTACCGGTGGCGCTCAGCCGGTACCCGGGTAACCGCGCAGAGTTCACCCGCGCAATCGTCCGAGCAATTCGGTGGCGGCGGCGAGCATCCCGTCCACCGAATCGGTGAGGTACATGAGCTCGACGAACACATCGTCGAATCCGGTCTCGGCGACGACCTGTTCGATGGTGTCCGCCACCTGCGCTACCGAGCTGCCGGCCGCGACATTCACCCGCAGAATCGTGTGAATGCCCTCCGGGTCGCGTCCCGCGGCCACCGCGGCCTTGTCGATGATCGCGCGCATCTGCAGCAATCGCGCACCCCACCCCGGCGGCCCGGGCACCGGAACCACCGGCAGCCAGCCCTCGGCCCGCTGCCCGATTCGCGCCAGCCCTGCCGCACTGAACGCGCCCAGATAGATCGGCGGCCGCGGCCGCTGCGCGGTCTGCAATTCACTGCGATGCTCGCGCACCGAGACGAAACGCCCCTCGTGCCCGGCCGGATCAGTGGTCCAGATGGCTTCCAGGGCATCGAGAGTCTCATCCAGGCGCGCCCCGCGATGGGTGAAGGGCACCCCGGCCGCCTCGTATTCCTCCGGCGACCAACCGATCCCGAAGCCGGGCACCAACCGCCCGCCGCTCACCACATCCAGGGTGGTCAGCGAGCGCGCCAGCAGTGCGGGCCGATACAGCGGTGCGATAAGCACATTCGTGCCCAGCCGCACCCGGTCGGTGACCGCGGCCGCGAGCGCGAGCACCAGGAACGGATCGAGAATCGCATTGAATTCGTCCGGAATGGTGTCCTTGCCGCCGTATCCGACCGTCGGGTTCGTCGCGGCTATGAGCCGATCCCCGACCCAGAGACTGTCCGCCCCGGCCTGTTCCACCGCCGCCGCGTAGCGCATCACCTGATCGCCCTGGGAGGCCTGAGTACCGAACTGGGGGAGCGAGAATCCGATCTTCACTTCACCGTTGATACCAGACGCCGCGCTGCCCTCGCACAGTCCGGCATTCGGCAGGATGGAGGCGTGGGAGAACACAAGGATCGCATGCTGCGCGGCGAGCTCTACCGCGACAGCGACCCCGAACTCGTCGCCGAACGCCGCCACTGCCAGGAGTTGCTGGACGCATTCAATGCCACCGGTGCAGGGCAGGAGCAGCAGCGGCACGCCCTGCTCACCGATCTGCTGGGGGCGATCGGGGAGGGCTCCTGGATCATGCCGCGCTTCCAGTGCGATTACGGGCATCTGATCCGGCTGGGGGACAACAGCTTCCTCAACTACGACGCCATCGTGCTCGATTGCGCGCCGGTGACCATCGGCGATGACGTGTCCATCGGCCCGCGTGCGCAACTGCTCACCGCACTGCATCCGATGGCGGACCACGAACTGCGCAGGCAACGCTGGGAGAGCGCCGCGCCCATCGTGATCGGTGACAATGTGTGGCTCGGCGGCGGGGTGATCGTCTGCCCGGGAGTCAGCATCGGGTCGAATATGGTGGTCGGTGCGGGCAGTGTGGTGACTCGTGATCTGCCGGAACGGGTGTTCGCCGCGGGCAATCCGGCGCGGGTGATTCGCGCGCTCTGACCGTGAGCTGCGGGTTGCGAGAATCTCTGTCCCGCAACGCCTTGGGTGTTGGTCGATTGCACAATCGGGCAGCAGGAATTCGGACGCGCTGCCGTAGTGACAGCGCCGCGGAAATCCCTTACCGTCTGAGACAATGGGCTCGCATGCTGGTGAGCCACCTCGGCAAAGGAGCCGAACATGTCGCCTTCGCAGGAATCCGCCTCCGCTTCGGCCGCACTGGGCGCACCCGGCGCCGCACTGCCGCCCAACGCGCGCTTCAAACTCGGACCGGCCCGCTACCCCCGGATTCAGGTGGATCGGGGGATCGGAATCCGTTTGAGCGACGGCACAATTCTCTCCGCCGACATCACCCGGCCCGCCGATCGGCACGGCAGGGCCGTCACCGAGGGACTGCCCGCGGTCATCACCCTGAGCCCGTACAACAAGACCTTGATGACGCGCGCCAACCCGCTGATCAACCTGGTGTCGGCGCTGGGCCCGCTGGTCTACCGCGCGGTCCCGCCGTCAGCACACGGGCGTGCCGGCGGCCGGGAAATGCTGCGCGCACTCGGCGGCGGCGCGCTGGAATCGATCCGCGCCAACCGAACCCTCATCTCCCGCGGCTACGTCCACGTCGCGGTGGATGTGCGCGGCACCGGAACCTCCACCGGCCGACTGGAACTCATGTCCGCGCGGGAACAGCGCGATCACCTGGAAGTCCTGGAGTGGGTGCGCACTCAGCCCTGGTGCAATGGCGACCTCGCCATGACCGGCATCTCCTACCTCGCCATCACCGCCCTGCAAACCGCCGGACACCGCCCCGAGGGCCTGAAAGCGGTTTTCGCACTGGTCGGTTCGGAGGACCCCACCCGCGACATCATGCTCACCGGCGGCACCCAGTCCACCTTCAATCTGGCCTGGATCGCCGCCGTCAACGGCACCAAATGGCTGCCCTCGGTGCCTGGACTGGTGAAAACCGGTGCCGTCGGCCAGTTTCTGCGCGATCGCCTCGCCAGCCCCTTCACCCGGCTGCCCGACGTCGCCGGAGCACTGCTGTCCGATCAGCACCATCAGCACTTCTACGACGACGAAGCCACCGACCGGCGACCGCGGCTGGAGAATTTCACCGCCGCCACATGGATCCACGCCGGTTGGCACGACGTCTTCGTCCGCTCCGCACCCGGCCTGCATCAGCGACTCCGACTGCCCGCCGGCGCAGCACAACTCGTGGTCGAGGACAGCTATCACGTCGGCCCCGGCACCGGATTCGGCTCCGCCGACCACCCGCAGCGCCTCGACGAACTGCAGTGCGCCTTCTTCGACCGCTGGGTCAAAGGCATCGACAACGGGATAGACGAATACGGGCCCGTCACCGTCCGCCAGCTCGGCGGCGGCTGGGTCAGCCGCGACACCTTCCCGCACCCCGACGCCCGCGTACACCAGTGGTACCTGTCCGCCGTGCCCAGCGGCGCGGCCGCACACGCCGCCGCCGACGGCTCCCTGACCGACACGCCCGACCGCTATCCGGGCCGAATTCGCCTGCCGCGCAAGCGACCCGGCATCACCTCCCAGACCAGCAGCTGGATCCTGATGGGCCTGCCCACCCTGCTCGGCCGCGACTGGGCCGTCGACGACCGCGCACACGAAGCGGCGACAGTCACCTTCACCAGCGCGCCCCTCCCCGAAGACCTGCTGCTGTCCGGCCCCCTCAACCTGCGCCTGCGGGTGATCGCCAGCGGCACCGACGCCTTCTGGGCGGTCACCATCTGCGATGTCTCCCCGGACGGTTCCTCCGCGGTCATCGCCCGCGGCGCCCTGCGCTCCAGCCGCCGCGCCGTGGACGAGGGCACAAGCCATTACGTCGACGGCCAACTCCTGACCGCAGACCACCCGCTGACCGCCGCCACCGTCCTCCCCGTCCAGCCCGGCACCCCGCACAACCTCGACATAGACATCACCCCCACCGAAGCCGTTCTGCACGAGGGCCACCGCCTGCGAGTAGCCATAGCCCGCACCAGCTGGCCCCGCTACTTCCTCACCCCGGTCGTCTCCCGACACATCAAAGACCAGGCCATAGTCCTGGACCCCCGCCACCCCAGCCTCCTGACCTTCCTCGCCGCCCCCGCCACCCTCGAGGAACCACCCGCCTCGGCATAACAAGCACCCCCGCCGTGCACCCCAATCGCCAACACCACCGACCTCATCGCCGAGAGGGCTCTGGTGGAGGCGACACGCCGCACAGCGCCACCATCAGAGCCCTCTCGATGAAGCCGGGTCGGCCCTCGCTGATGTGCGTGCCTGTTCCTCGGTGACGTGGCCCCGGCCGAGGTCCCGCCGTTCCTGCGGAAGGACGGAGTGATGCGGTCGTGAGGTTCGGCGCGACGATGACCCGCACACATCTGAGGTGACCGCAGCCGAGGCGAGGTCGCCGCGCGCGGTGGGGCGGCATGCCGACCGATTGTGCGGCGGCGGTGAAAGGGCCTGTGGCGCAAGGGTGCGGGCCGTACCGTTGGATGATGGAACCGGTACTCGTCACCGGTGCCGCCGGGGGACGGCAGGGCTCGACCGGGCGGCACCTCACAGCGCAACTCCTCGGGCGCGGCATCCCCGTGCGCGCCCTCGTGCACACCGATGACGAGCGGGCCGTAGTGCTGCGCGCACTCGGCGCGAACGTCCTGGTCGGAGATCTTCGCGATATCGCGTTCACCCGCGCGGCCATGGACGGGGTGCGTGCCGCCTACTTCACCTACCCGGTCATCGACGGACTGCTCGATGCCGCAGGCGCTTTCGCCGTCTGTGCCCGCGAAGCCCGGATCGAGCGGGTGGTCGCCGTCTCCCAGCTCGCCGCCGGACCGCAGGCGCTCACCCCGCGCATGCGCCAGCACTGGGTGGCCGAACAACTGCTCGATTGGGCGGAGGTCGGCGCAATCCACCTGCGCGCGGCCGTCTTCTACGAAAATCTCGCCCGCATCGCCGATACCGGAGACCCGGCCACCCTCACCCTGCCCATGGGCGCCGCGCACACCGAACTCCCGCTCGTCGCCGCGAGCGATGTGGCCCGCGTGGCGGCGGGCCTGCTCGGCGACCTCGACAGCAAATCCGAGCCGGTCCTGCTGCTCACCGGCGACGTCCAATCCATCGGCGCCGCAGCCCACACCCTCGGCCGCACCTACCGCGATACCGATCCCGAAACCTGGCGCCGCTGGGCCCTCGACGTCTACGGCAGCCCGCATGCCGCCGAACACCTCACCAAACTCTGGGAGATCTTCCGGCTCCTCGGCGAAGGCACCGGGCTCTATCAGGTGACCCCTGCCATCCAGCAGTACGGCGGACACCCGCCGATCACCCTGGCGGACTTCGCCACCCACCGCCCGGGCCACTGAACAGCGGATTCGATTCGCACAGATTCCAAAACAGATCCCGAGGTACTCCGCGCATTACCTGACGGGTAATGGTTTGCGGTGCCGCGGATTCGTACGATCAACGCATGCGTACACAGACTGCCGGCGATCTCCTGCGGCACTGGCGAGTCACCCGCCGACTCAGCCAGCTCGAACTGGCGGGGCGGGCCGAGACCTCCACTCGGCACCTCAGCTTCATCGAGACCGGGCGGGCCACACCCAGCCGGCAGATGGTCCTGCACCTGTCCGACGAGCTGGAAATCCCACTGCGGGAACGCAATCGGATGCTGCTCGCCGCCGGATACGCACCCGTCTACGCCGAACCGGAACTGGATACCCCCGCCATGGAACCGGTGCGCAGCGCCATCCGGCAGATTCTCGCCGGGCACGAACCACATCCGGCGCTGGCCGTCGACGCCGGCTGGAACATGGTCGACGCCAATGCGGGCATCGCACTGTTCCTGGAAGGCGCCGACCCGCGACTGCTGGAAGCGCCCGTCAACGCGCTGCGCCTGAGCCTGCACCCGGACGGACTGGCCGGCCGCATCATCAACCTCGCCGAATGGCGCGGGCACCTCTTCGAGCGGCTGCAACGGCAGATCGACGTCAGCGGCGCACCCGAATTGATCGCGCTACTACAGGAATTGCGCGGCTACCCTGGCGGCGAAGAATCCCCGGGCCTGCCGGACCCGGACCAGGCCGTTGTCCCCATGCGCTACCGCTACGACGGCCACGACCTCGCCTTCATCAGCGTCACCACGGTATTCGGCACACCCATGAACGTCACCGTCGCCGAACTGGCGATCGAAGCCTTCTTCCCCGCCGACGCGGTCACCGCGGCACTGCTTCGCGAGCGCATCGCCATCCGCGCCGACTCCTAGCAGCGTCATGCGCCACCCCGGGGGGTCATGCGCCATCCCGAGGTGCTGTTCGCCCCGCCGGGCCGATGCGTTGCGTCGTGATTTCGGGCTTTGTGACGTGATTCCGGTGTCGGCTGATTCGACAGGGACTGAGCGCAACGCTGTCGATGCGTCGAGATCCGGCCTGAGCGGTCAAAATCCCGGGTAGGGCGGTAATAATTGCCGCCGTCCTTCGATCTTTGACCGCTCAGGCCGGATCTCGACGCGCCCGGATTCACACCGGGCGGCTCAGACCGGAGTCACCTGAGTCGAAGTCCGACACAATGTGTATTCATGGATGTCGCCGCGCGCCTATGCGAACTCACCGGTGTGCCGGTGGGCCGATTGACCAGCCTCGGACGACACCATGCCTGGGCCCTGTACCGCGGCGAACTGGCCGACGGGCGCTCGGTATTCGTGAAGGCGGCTCCGGATGATGCCGAATCTTCCGATCAATCCGATTCGGACGTTGAGTTGTTCACGACCGGGGGAGTGTTCGCGGCAGAAGCGGCCGGCCTGCGCTGGCTGGCCGAAGCCGATGCGGCGATCGTCCCGCCGGTGATCGCCGATGACGATCGCATGCTCGTATTGCCTTGGCTGGCACCGGAATCCGCGTCACCGGCCGCCGCCGCACAGTTCGGCCGCGCGCTGGCGGAATTGCACGGCAGCTCGCCTGCCACCTACGGCGCACCCTGGCCCGGCTTCATTGCCACACTGCCGCTGGACAATTCACCGACCGCGGGGGAGTGGGGGAGCTGGTATGCCGAACGGCGGCTGGCTCCGTACCTTCCGGCCGCCGAGCCACACCTCGGCCGGGACGGTATTCGGCTGATCGAACGGGTCATACAGCGCATCGGCCACCTGTCCGGTCCGCCGGAGCCGCCGAGTCGTATTCACGGGGACCTGTGGTCGGGCAATGTCCACTGGTCCGGTCAGCGTGCGCTGCTGATCGATCCGGCCGGGCACGGCGGGCATCGGGAGACAGATCTGGCCATGCTCGCACTCTTCGGCGCCCCGCACCTCGACCTGATCCTCGCCGCCTACCGGGAGTCCGCACCCCTGGCTTCGGGCTGGCGGCAACGCATTCCGCTGCATCAACTGCATCCGCTGCTGGTGCATGTGGTGCTGTTCGGCGGTTCGTATCGCGGGATGTTGCTGGCGGCCGCGGCCTCGGCGCTCGCTGCTTAGCCGCGGGCCGGGATCAGTATTCGTTCTTGATCACGAAGTAGGAGCCGCGAATCGTTCCGGCCAGCTTCGACTTCTGCCGCGCGAATTTGAACTTCGAGAGCTCCTCGGGGATCTCCATCCCATCGGAGAGCTTGAACCCGACCGCGCGCTTGCCGTCGTCGTCGACCGTGTACATCACGTTGATCGACAGGCCGCTCTCGTAGAAGACGTAGGCGATCTTGATGTTCTCCACCTGGAAGGCCGTCGCCTCGAGCGGGGGAGAGGCGATCACGATGCCGCGTTCCTTCTCGAGGATGGTGTGGATCCACTCGATGGTCGATTTCGCCTTGTCGGCGGGCTCCACTGTGAACACATGGTCGTACTTGTTCTTGAAGTACCGGGCCTCGTTCGCCCGCAGGCCGGCGAGCGCATCCGCGACCGGCGACGATTCCAGTCCGACGGTCGAGACATCGGTGAAATCCACGGCATAAGACATGTCGTATCCCTCGGTCCGTAGGTTCATTTACATCCCTGAACGCATCCGTTCCGACACTACAACCTCGCTACCTGAGCGGTCGGTAACCATCGATGCCTTTCGGCCGGGACCAAGCAGTCGGATATATTTCATGTGAACATGGAAATATGCGCATCTACGCATGTGATGCCCCAGTGTGTCGGGAGAAGTCGCCAACAGAGCTGGGGGTCAGAAAAAGCAGCCTGGGGGAGAGGGGAGCGCCGCCTGGTTGCGGCTGAATGTCGGTGCGGTCGGCTAACGTCTGGCGCGTGGAGCTGCAGCGAATCCATCATGTCGCGGTGATCGCGTCGGATTACGAGAAGTCGAAGGCGTTCTATACCGAGGTGCTCGGGCTGCGGGTGCTGGCCGAGAACTATCGGGCCGAAAGGCGTTCGTACAAGCTGGATCTCGCGCTTCCGGATGGCGGGCAGCTGGAGTTGTTCTCGTTCCCGGATTCGCCGCCGCGGCCGTCGCGCCCGGAGGCGGCCGGGCTGCGGCATCTGGCCTTCGTGGTGGCGGATGTGGGGGAGGCGCTGGCGGAATTGGCAGCTCAGGGCGTTCGGGTGGAGGAGGTGCGGGTTGACGAGTACACGGGGAAGCGGTTCGGATTCTTCGCCGATCCGGACGATCTGCCGCTCGAGTTGTACGAGGCGTGAGGCCGGCGGGACCGCCGCCGAAGGTCTTGCGATTAGTTAATGGAAATATGCGCATCTATACATGTGCTTGCTTTTGAAGAAGCTCCGTGAAGTCACCTATCGCGAAACGTCTTGTCCCACATCAATCACCCTTTCCGCGCCGAGAAGGAAGGGCCGGTGGATGCCGGGCGGTCGCCCGGTTTCGGGCTCCCATACGATGGGCGACATGACCACAGTGCTCCTGAAGACCTCCGCCGGGGATATCACCCTGGAACTCGACGAGGCCAAGGCGCCGAAGACCGTCGCGAACTTCGTCGACTACGTCAAGGCGGGCCACTACACCGATACCGTGTTCCACCGGGTGATCCGCGGTTTCATGGTGCAGGGCGGCGGTATGACCGCCGATATGAAGCAGAAGCCGGCCCCGAACAAGGTGGAGAACGAGGCGAGCAACGGCCTGCGCAACGACAAGTACACCGTTGCGATGGCTCGCACCAGCGATCCGCATTCGGCCAGCGCGCAGTTCTTCATCAACTCCAGCAATAACGACTTCCTGAACTACCCGGGCCAGGATGGCTTCGGCTACACCGTGTTCGGCAAGGTTGTCGACGGCGTTGCCGTCGTCGACGCGATCGAGGGTGTGCGGACCGGCTCCAAGTCCGGCCACCAGGATGTGCCGGTGGACGCCGTCACCATTCTGTCCGCCGAACTGGTCTGACGCTTCTTCCCAGTAGAACGAGAACGCGCCGGGTTCGATGATTCGAACCCGGCGCGTTGCTGTCTCTGTACAGGCGGCAGCCCGGGGTCAGGCGTCGAGGACGCGGACCGCGCGCTTGACGACGGGCGGCCGCACGGACCACGGGAAGTTGATCCAGCGGTCGGTGTGCTTCCACACGTATTCGCAGTTCACCTCCGAGCGCGGCTTCTCGTAGATGACCGCGCAACGCACCTCTGCGACATGGTCTTTGCAGAAGTCGCGTACCAGCTTGAGCGTCGCGCCGGTATCGGCGACATCGTCGGCGACGAGTACGGTCGCGCCGGTGAGGTCCACGGCATTGGGTACCGGCGGCAGCATGACCGGCAGGTCGAGCCGCTGGTCGACGCCGGTGTAGAACTCGACGTTCATGACGTGCAGGTTCTTCACGTCGAGGGCGTAGCCGAGCGAGCCGGCGACGAAGAGTCCGCCGCGCGCGATGGACAGGATCAGGTCGGGTTCGAAGCCGTCGTCGGCGATCTGCTGTGCCAGCTCCCGGCTGGCGTCGCCGAACAGTTCCCAGTCGAGTTCTTCGCGATCGCTCATTCCGCCTCCATCCGTTTCATACACCTGACCAACGGATCATACGAGCACGTCAGGACTGTGCGGTTGGTATCGGCCGAGGGTGGGCGGAACGTCCGGGAATGCGGGCCGCCGCAGGCTCGGGGAGGGCAGGCCGAGGTGTGGATGCGGGCCCGGCGCACTGCGGAGCAGTCCGGGTTTCCGGGGGCGCGGCCCCCGGAATTCCCTTGTCACCCTTGGTGAGTGATCACGGTTGATGGGTGATGGTGTACCAGAGCAGGGCCATGGTGCCGAGTGCGAAGATCGGTACGAGGACGAACGTCTCCATCCAGTTGCCGGTGCGCTCGATTATGGGGATCCGGGTGCGGATGCGCAGCGGCCACAGCAGCCGGCAGCCGCGATCGGTGAGGCAGTCGCCGACCAGGTGCGCGAAGGAGCCCAGACCGACGGAGAAGGGCAGCCAGAGGGGTTTGTCGCTGATCCAGTGGTCGATGGCGAATGTGCCGCAGGTGGCGAGGATTACGACGGTGACCCAGGCTTTGGCGCCGTCGCCGGTGGGTGCGAGATTGAGTGCCCGGATGGCGAGCGCGAGCAGGAAGAAGACCAGTCCCAGCGTGAAGTAGCGGCCGAGCCAGTGTTCACCGGCCCAGGTGCCGTAGGTGACGGCGGCGACGAAGGCGAAGGAGTGCGTCGCATGCCGGTGTCCGCCGGACACTTTCGAGATCACCTTGCAGGCGGCGTGTGAAACCGGCCCCAGCACATGGGAGATGGTGCCGTTGGGGTGGTCGGCGTCGGGCAGCAGGGCCGCGCCGGCGGTGAGGAAGGTACCCATCACGAGGTCGACGGGCCGGATCTGCCCGGATTCTATTGCGGGATAGGTCAAAACGGTGAGCGGTAATGCTGCGGCGGCTGCTGACCAGGCGAGCGCGCCACTAGTTGCATGTGAATGTCCTAGCACCGATTGAAGGTTAGCGGATGGAACTGGGCTTTCGTTCAGGGTGAGGTGCGCCGAGGTGCGTTGAGGGCCAGTCGATCTCGGATCGGTCGTCGAAAGATACTGCGACTGCGAATAATTCGGCTCCGGAGGCCGGGGGAGCAGGCCCCTGGACCGCGCCGATCAACGGTGAAATAGTCTCGGGTGGATTGCGCTTTCCGCTCAGAGAGGAACGGACATGTCGGTTGCGTCCGCGGTGAAGGATCAGGTCCAGCAGATCGGTGGGGGGTTCATGTTCTCCCGGGAGGCGAAGGAGTTCTCCGCCTCCACCGGTGTGGAGGGATTCATGCCCGGTTATACGCGGGGCCGCGGAGGTGTGCTGGGCGATGTGGACGCCGATGTCGTGACGGCCGCCTTCGGCTTCTTCCGGGCGGAGGCGATTCGGGCGGCGTGGGACTCCACGGCCGCGGTGCCCGCCGCCAAGGGTGCGGCCGGTTATCTGGCCGCCTGCCAGGACTTCGGGCGTCGCAAGCTGGCGGACTTCGCGCAGGCCGAGCGCCTGGCCGAGCTGTTGCAGCCGGTGGTGGATGCCGCTGATCCGGCCGGGGCGCCGCTGTTCGCCGGTTGGCGTGCGCTGCCGCGCGCCGATGACGCACCCGGCCGGGTGCTGCAGCTGATCCATGTGCTGCGTGAGCTGCGTGGCGGTCTGCATCTGATCGGGGTGCGCGCCAGCGGTCTGACGCCGCAGCAGGCGGTGCTCATCGCCGGTTCGCCGCGCACGACCGGTCCGGAGCAGGCGCGGGCCTTCGGCTGGCCGGAACCGTTCGAGGAGATCACCGCGGAGTTGAAGGGCCGTTGGATGCAGGCCGAGACGATCACCGAGGATCTGATCGCACCGTCGTTCGCGGTGCTGGACGCGAGTGCGGCGCAGGAGCTGATCGAACTGCTGACCGCCTGTCAGGCGACGGTGTTCGCCCGGCGCTGAACGGAGTCGACGATGCTGCCTCGAATCACGCGGTTGCGCGCGCTGATCGATCATCCCGCGACGGGTGCCGGGGAACGGGCAGCCGCGCAGCGGATGCTCGATCGGATCCTCGCCAGGTCGGTGCGGGTGCCGGTCGATGACCGCAGCTACGGCGCGCGGTACAACCGTGCCGCCAGGCATGCGGATCTGGCGGAGGTCGCGGATCTGATCCGTGCTGATATCGCTTTCGCGCGAGTCGTTTTCACCTCACCCGGTCAACCGGGTGAGGTGGCGGTGAGTGATCCGATCCGGGATGCTCCCGCCGCGATCGGTTACGCGGTGACCGCGTTGCCAGGGGAGAGCAGCATTGTCATCACTGTCGAGGATGTGCCGCAGGACTGGGGCTGGGACAGCGCGGGATTTGTCAGTCCCGCGCTACAGGGCCTGGCCGAGGAGCTGGCGGACATCATGAACAGCTACAACCACGACGGCCCGGCCATCGGTAAGCGCTTCTTCGGCCGGGTCCGGGTGCGTGACGTCTCGCTGGTCTGGTAGTCCTACGTCCCCAGCAGCCAGCGCCAGCGCGGAATCTCGGCGATGACGGTGGCTGCGGCCAGTACGGAAACCAGGATGGCTGCCCATACGGGCCACACCAGCCAGGCGCCCCACACGGCCGCGGCCACCAGCAGGATCACCAGCGCGATGGTCACCCAGCCGGGTGCGGGCACCATCACCTGTTTCTTGTCCCCGACTGTGCCGAACACCGTCGGGAGTCCGATGAGCACCACAAATACCACCAACGCGAGCACGACGGACGAGCGATCCGCTACCGCCCACGGTGCGGCGATCCAGGCGATGAGCTCGGTGCTGAACCGCAGCACGGACGGAATGCGGCCCTGATCAGTCATATTCGGTGAGGTCATCGCACGCTCGGACATGCGCAACAGCTTGGCACACCGGCCTTGCGCAGGCAGGGCGTGAGACCGGTGTCCCGCGGGTCTGCGGGCACCGGGTTACCTCCCGAACCGATTCAGCGCTGCAGGAATTCGAGGCTCACGCGCTCGAAGGCCTGCTTGGCTTCGATCATCACCCAGTGACCGCATTTGGGGAAGATGTGCAGCTCGCCGTCCGGGATGAGCCGCAGGGGAATCATGGCCATATCGGGCGGGCACTGCCGGTCGTCGCCGCCCCAGGTCAGCAGGGTGGGGCACTGGATCTTGTGCATCATGGACCAGTAGGGCGGGATGGCGGAGTCGGCGAGGAATTGCTGTTGCCGCGCAAAGGATTCCGAGCCGTACATGGCTTTGAGGGTCTGGTGCGAATCGGGCTGACCGGCGACCGCCCAGCGTTCTTCGACGATATCGTCGGTAATGGTCTTGGGGTCGTAGACCATGCAGTTGAGCCAGCGCAGCAACCCTTCCCGGCTGGGGCTGTCGGCGAATTCCTGTAGCAGCCGGGTGCCTTCGCTGGGGTTGGCGCTGAAGATGCTCGCGCCGACGCCGCCGATGGAGATGACCTTCTCGACCCGTTCGGGATGTTTGATGGCGAGGTTGACCGCCACCACGCCGCCCATGGAATTGCCGATCATGGGCGCGGAGTCGATGCCGAGCGCATCCATGAACCGGATGACGGCATCACCGGCGGTGAGCACCGGGTGCCCGCCGCGCTCGACGGGGTCGCTGACGCCGAAGCCGGGGAATTCCAGGACGTAGCAATGGAAGTGTTCGGCGAAGACGGCGAGGTTTCCGCGATAATTGCGCCATCCGGTCACGCCGATGCCGGATCCGTGCAGCAGGAGCAGGGGCGGGCCGTCACCGGCCTCGTGGTAGCGGATCACACCCTGATCGGTGCGGACTTCGCGCTTGGTGCTCTCGTATGTGACATCCACCGGACCCAGAGTAGAACACGTTACAGTTGGCAGGCTCGCCGATAGTGTTGAGCCGGTACGGAATACGAGGTGGACATGCCCGAATCCGACGTCCTGCGGATTGTGCAGCTCAATATCGGCTCCCTGCTGGAACCGCACTGGGAGCGGCGGCGCCAGGAAATCCTCGCCTGGTTCGATCGCCTGGACCCGGATCTGGTCTGCCTGCAGGAGGTCTGGGAGACCGGGCCCGGGACCAATACCGCCGGCTGGCTCGTCGAGCAGGCCCCGGCCGGGCGCTGGCACTGGTGCTTCGGCGGGTACCCGTTTCCCGAGGACGCCTGGGCCGACCGCACCCTGCGCTTCGGCTCGGCCGTTCTCAGCCGCTGGCCCATCGACCGCCACGAGGTGCTGCCGCTGCCGGCCGATCCCGCCCCGCGTGATCCGCATCCCTCCTGGCGCATCCAGGCCGAACTGCTGTACGCCCACACCGCCGGAATCGACGCCTTCAGCACCCATCTGGCCCCGCCACCCGCGCAGGCCTATCAGCGGGTGCAGCAGGTACTGGCAATCGACGACGCCATTCGAGCCCGCCGCGACCCGGACACCCCGCTGCCCGCGATCCTCTGCGGCGACTTCAATGCCAAACCGCCCTCCGACGAAATGCGCTTCCTGAACGCGAACGCCGTCATCGAGGGCCGCAGCACCTCCTACGTCGACGCCTGGTCCACCCTGCGCCCCACCGAACCCGGCAACACCTACGACCCCCTGGCCAACCCGCAGGCCCGCGCCCTGAATGTCCCGCCCCAGCGCATCGACTACGTCTTCGTCGGCGACCCGTTCCTGCGTCCCGGCGGCGCGGGCCGAATCCTGCGCGCGGACTTGGCTTTCCACGAGCCGCTGACCGGCATCCATGCCAGCGACCACTTCGGGCTGGTAGTCGACGTCCACTGGCCCCAGAAACCTTCGGCCGCATAGTGCTCCGCCTGACCTGGTCGTCCGTTTTGTGCCCTGTTGTCGGTTGTGGCACAGTCGATCCGCCGTAGCAGGGCGGTGCAGGGGCGCCGCGGAGGAGGGGACGGGGCGTGCCGCAGGTTTCGGTGACCGGGGAATCCGGTGAGGTGTACGAGGTAACGCTGGAATCGGGTGGGGACGGGCAGGGGAGTAGCCGCCGATGCCGGGACAGGGCGGGGCGGGAGCGGGTTTACAAGCAGTACGGGGCGCCGCTGATCGACCGGAACTTGATCGGAAGTGCTGCTCGGACAGTGCTTTTCGGGCGGGAGATCGTGCTCGCCGCCGAACAGCAGGCCGGATCGGAGGAATGGGCGGCGGCCTCGATCAACTGGCCCATCGATCTGGTACTGCGAGAACAGGCTCTGGCCGGGGTGATCACGCCCGTGCTCCCGGCGGAATTCCTGCGGCCGGACGGGATGCCGCTCACCTTCGACCAGCTGGTGATCGAGAGACCTGCCGCGTATTTCCGGGTGGGCGTGCTGATCCGGATCTGCGACATCTTCGTGGTACTCGACGAACGAGGCCTGGCGCACGGCGGGCTGACCGAACACAATCTGGCGTGGAACCGGTCCCAGCCACATGCGCACCTCATCGACTGTGACGGGCTCCGGCCCGCACAGGGGGACGGTGACCGCCTCGCCCTCGCCGGTCTGATCTATCGGGGACTGTTCCTGTCCCAGGCCGCACCGAAGGTCGCCACCGGGGAACGGCAACTGCCCGGTATCCCGGTCGAGCTGGACCCCGCGCTGCGGTCGCTGTTCGCGCGGGCGTTCGCCGGTTCGCCTGCCCCGCACGGGCGTCCGTCCGCCGGGGAGTGGCTGGCCGGACTGCAGGCGGCCTTCCTGACTCCCGATCGCGCGGCCTACCGCCCCGATGCGCTGGCGCTCATCGACCGTCCCGGGCCGCCTGCCGATGACGAGGCGACCGTCGTGGCGTCGATATCCCTCACGAAGGAAACCGCCGGTAGTCCCGTCCTCGAAACCGTTCCTGCGCGAACACCTCCCGCGCCCCTGCTCGCTACCCCGTTCGCCGCCGGTCGGCCCGCGCACCCGCCAACCTCCGGCACCAAAGTCGCGGGAATCCTCGCCGCGATCGTCGCCTGCCTCGGAGTGATCGCCCTCATCGGTTACGCCGCCCTCAGAACGAACGACCCCAACGACAGCACCGACGCCTTCACCAGCTACTCGAGCTCGTCCAGCAGCTACACCCCGCCGGTGACCACGCCGCCGTTCGACTGGAACACCCTCGACACAGCCGCCGGTGACAAGACGCCGTTCACCACCGATGCGCTACTGCCGCAATCGTTCACCGATGCCAAGCAGGTCAAATACACGCTGCGCGGAGGGGGAGTGCACGACTGCATCACCTCGGGGATGTCCAGGAATGTGAAGTCGATCCTCACCAGCCACCAGTGCACTCAGCTGGTCAGCGGCTCGTACGTGGACACGTCCGACCAGATCCTGGTGTCCATCGACGTGTTCGCCTTCGCCACCGCCGACGAGGCGAGCGGCCTGTACAACGCCATCAAGGATCAGGATCAGGATTGGACGGTCTGGTGCCCGAAAACCGGTGCCGGCGCCTCGGTCTGCGACAACAATGCCGGGTGGGGCACCTATCGCGCCTGGGGTCTGCAGAATCACCGGTACCTGTACGAGTCGACCGCCATGTACATCAACCTCACCCGGGACAAGAGCATCACCGACTGGCTCGATGCTGCCGCCTCGGCGCTGGACAAACAGGCGGGTCCGGCGAACTACTGGAAGAACTGAACCTGACGGTCTGCCAGGATGGGGGAGATGAGCACAGTTCCTCCGGCCTCGCGACCGCGGCTGCCCGATCGCTCCGGGCCGTCGATGACCAAGCAGTATGTGGTGCTCGTGATGGGCACGGCCGCTGCGGGACTGATGGCTTTCTCGGGGACTCGGATTGCCACCGAGCCGATCTGGCTGCTGGGACTGATCCCGCCGTTGCCGCTGGTATTTCTCGGACTGCTCGCGACAACCGCGTGGCTCTCGCATTCGGCGGTGAGTGGGCGGCCGCGTAGCGCGGTGGGGCCGGTCCATTACCTGGCCTGCACAACATTCGTGGCGGGGTTGGTTCTGGTCACCGGTAGCGGGGTGAAATGGGTTGGGGTCGGCCTGCTGTCGGTCACGGCACTCGCGGTGGTGGTGCTGCTGATTCTGGCTGTGGTGCGGCCTCGTCGCCGGGCGGCCGCGGCTGCGGTGCGGACGCGTAGCGTCAAGGTGACCGGAGTTGTCACCGATGACGGGCTGGCCAGGTTCGCGCAGACGCCGTCGCCGAAATTGGCGACGATAACCGTCCGGTTCGTCGATGCCGCGGGAGTGCCGAGATGGGTGACGCCCAAGGCGTTTCAGCTGCGGTCGCGGCCCATCGCGGTCGACGATGAGGTGACGGTGTGGTTCGACCCGGCGGATCCGGGCGATCTGTCGCGCATTGTCGTGGAGAAGGACAATGGCAGTTCGCATGTCATCGGGGGCAGGCGATAATCAGCGTAACTTGACATAATGTAGATTATCGGTACTTTTACGGGGTTGCCTGGAGCTGGGAATGATCTTGTGCGGCATGCGTTTTCGGGCGTTTTCGGGCACTTTCCGGCGGCTGCCTATGTACCAGGCCCCTCGCCTGATGTCGTGCACTGCGCCGGTGTGCTGAGCCGAAATCCGTTGCCGGAACTTATTTTCCGGCCAAATCATGATTAGCCGTAAAATTTCCGACATCAGCCGGAAGGTGCGATCTGGGCACCTTCGGGATCGTTCGACCCCGCTCGGGGCCTCTCGGCTCCTACTCCCCTAGGTCCCGGCACCCCACCTCAATACGTCACTGTGACGTATTGAGGTGGGCAAACTGGTTGCGGCACTTACCGAATGGTGCCCTTGCCCGGGATCAACGGCAGATCCAGAGCGGTCACCCAGCCCGGCGGCAGATCATTGACGGCAGGCACCGCATTGAGCGCCCGCAGTCCCGTGGACAGGCAGCCCGCCACCGCCGGCGTGCGGCCGGAACCATCGGTGAACCGGAACGAAGTCTCCTGGGAAATCGACGGCGAACCGATTATGTCAACCCGATAGACATCGTCACGCGTCCCGGCGGGCCAGTCCGGCGCCGCGTCCAGGCCGATGCGATTGACGTGTTCGAGGGTGATCACCTCGCGGCCCCGGTAGATGCCGTTGATGCTGAAGCGGATGGCGGCGACCGTGCCCGCCTTGATGATTCCCTTGGCCGACTCGCGATCCTCGGGCGTCACCCACTTCTCCCAGGTGGTGGTGATGTCCTCGAGTTCGATCCCGGCGGCCGATGCGATCATCGGCACGGTCGCACCCCACGCCATGATCAGAATGTCGGGATGCTCGAGCATGGCCGTGAACTCCGGCGGATGCCCGATGCCCATCTCGAGCTCGTAATCGCCCTCGTAGTCGGTGTAATCGAGCAACTCCGAGGCGCGCACCGACTGCACCTCACCGCACAGGCCCATGAGGGTCAGCGGGAACAGGTCGTTGGCGAAGCCGGGGTCGATACCGGTGGTGAAGCAGGACGCGCCGCCCTCGGCGCAGGCCGCCGTGATCGGATCACGCCACACATCGGGCAGCTTGTCCATGGCCGGCCACACCCACGGCGTCATGGACGTCGAGCACACGTCGATACCGGCACGCAGGAAGCTGCCGATGACGCGGATGTTCTCATCGGCCAGAGCGGCGGTGGGCCCGTAGTGCACGACGGCGTCCGGGTGCAGCGCGATCAGCTCGTCCACCGAATCGGTGGCCAGCACACCGGTTTTCGCGCCGCCGCACAGGTCACCGGCATCCTTGCCGACCTTGTCCGGATTGCTGACGCCGACGCCGACGAGCTCGAAGTGCGGGTGGGCGAGGATTTCCGTCAGCACCATCGAGCCGACGACGCCGGTCCCCCACAGCACGATTCGCTTCTTCATGGGTTCTCCTGTGCTCATCGGTGGAATTCGCCGCAGTCGACGGTGAGCATCTGGCCGGTGACCGCGCTGGCGAGGTCGCTGGCCAGGAACAGGGTGGCGCGGGCGACCTCCTCGGGCCCGGCGAGGCGTTTGAGGTCGGTGGGTTCGGCTTTCTGCCGGTAGATGTCCTCGTGGGTGACCCCGGCCTGACTGGCGAGCCAGTCGAAGTAGGCCTTGTTGATGTCCTCGTACACGTACGAGGGGGCGACGCTGTTGACGCGGATGCCGCGCGGGCCCAGTTCGGTGGCCAGTGAGGACGCCAGGTGCTGCAGGGTGCCTTTGGAGAGTTTGTAGCCGGAGAATTCGGGCTGCGAACTGTAGGACACGCACGAGTTGAGCATGATGACCGAGCCGCGCGAGCGTTCCAGGGCGTCGGCGAACAGGGCCGAGAGTCGCAGCGGGGCAAAGACATTGGTTTCATTGACGGTGCGCAGCGCGTCCAGGTCGATCTGGGTGATCGGGTTCATGGGCGGGATGGCGAAGGCATTGTTGATCAGGCAGTCGACCTGCCCGAATTCTTCGAGAGTGCGCGCGACGAGGGCCTGGCGCTGGGTTTCGTCGGTGATGTCGGCAGGCACGACCAGGGCGGTGCGGCCCAGGGCGCGGACCTGCTCGGCGACCTTTTCCAGGCGCTTTTCGGTGCGGCTGGCCAGCACCAGGTTCGCGCCCATGCGGGCGGCTTCGATGGTCAACGCGTGGCCCAGGCCGGGGCCGACGCCCGAGACCACGATGACCTTGTCCTGCAGTAGCGGTACCGGCCGATAGGTATCGGCGGGTGCGGCGTGCGGGGCAGCTGACACGACTCCTCCTCGAGTCCACAGCAGTTACACATTGTAACGACTTAGATGTGACAGACTGTAACGACTCTCGACCCGACCGACAAGGACCGATTTCGTGACCGCACGCCACCGGCTGGGCCCGCACCGCGACCCCGCGGTGGACCGCGCCGTGCTCGACGCCGCCCGCGCGCTGCTCGTCGAACAGGGGTATGGCGCAACCTCGATCGATGCGATCGCCGCCCGCGCCGGGGTGAGCCGGCCCTCGATCTACCGGCGCTGGCCCTCCAAGGCCCACCTCATCGCCCAGGCCGTATTCCCGGACGTGGGTTCGGAAAAGGTTGCGCCCGACCTGCTCTCGGAGGTCCGCAAGGTGATTCGCGGGACCATTCAGCTCTTCGGTTCGGCCGAGACGCGCGCGGCCATGCCGGGGCTGATGGCCGAGATGCGCGAGGATCCGAGCCTGTACCGGAAACTGTCAGCCCGGCTCGACACCCCGACCCGCGAAGAGCTGACCGGGTATCTGGGCGAGAACGCCGCGCCGGGCCGGCCGGGGCTGGATCCGAATACCGTGCTGGACACCGTGGCCGGGGCCGCACTGTTCGCCATGTGCATTCGCGATATCGACGATCTCGACGGATTCGCGGCGTCGCTGGAAGATCTGCTGCTCTACGGCATCGTCGGCGCCCGCGACCGCGCCGCACTGCGGCAGTCCGAGGCCCCTTCCTGAATTCGGGGTAGCACTGCGAACCTCGCCGGGGCTTCGACTTGGTTGATGGTCGGCGGTATCGCCTGCAAGCCCTGGCATCGCCGGCGAGTCGGAGGAGTGGTGCACTCCCCCGCTGTTTTTCGCCGCTACACCGTCGTCGATACGTCACAGTGACGTATGCGGCGGTCCTCCGCTATGGGTTGCTTGCCGCGCATTGACGCCAACCCGGCCTCCGGCGCGCCGATGTGCCTAAACGGCTCACACCCGGACCCGGCACGATCTACCGTCTGAGAAGGTGTCGGTGAGTGGATCGAGAACTGTTATGACAAAACCGAATACGTCCCCTGCGGCATTCCAGCAGACCGCCGCGATCGACCCGGAGGCGGTGGCGGTGCGCTCGGTCGGCGGGGAGCAATCGCTGACCTGGCGCGAGTATGCCCGGCAGGTGCGGGCGGTGGCGGGCGGATTGCAGGCGCTGGGGGTCGGGCGCGGGGACACCGTGGCCCT
Organism: Nocardia sp. NPDC006630; assembly: GCF_040611495.1. Taxonomy (NCBI): domain Bacteria; kingdom Bacillati; phylum Actinomycetota; class Actinomycetes; order Mycobacteriales; family Nocardiaceae; genus Nocardia; species Nocardia sp. NPDC006630. The sequence goes on along the minus strand of NZ_JBEXOK010000003.1, from coordinate 100,702 downwards.
GATGATGGCCAACCGGGTCGAGTTCTATCCGCTGGAGGTGGGCGCGCAGCACAGTGGGGCGACCTCGTTCTCGGTGTACAACACGCTCTCGGCGCAACAGCTGAACTATGTGTTTACCAATGCCGGGAACCGGATCGTGCTGTGCGAGGCGCAGTATGTGGATCGCATTCGCGCCAGCGGGGTGCCCATCGAAACGATCGTGTGCGTGGACCGCGCGGTGCCGGGCACGCTGTCGGTGGCGCAGCTGACCTCGCTGGTGCGCCAGGACTTCGATTTCGAGGCCACCTGGCAGGCGGTGACTCCTGAGGACATTGTCACGCTCTGCTACACCTCCGGGACCACCGGCAATCCGAAGGGTGTGGAGATCAGCCACGCCAACCTGGCCTTCGAATGTCAGGCGTACGCCTCGGTGATGCCGGTCGTGTTCGGGGATCGCATCACCTCGTACCTGCCGACCGCGCATATGGCCGACCGGGTGACCAATCTGTATCTGCACGAGTACTACGGCAGTCAGATCACCACCGTGCCCGATCGCACACAATTGCCCGCCGCGCTCATCGACGCGCGGCCCACCATCTGGGGCGCGGTGCCGCGGGTGTGGGAGAAACTCAAAGCGGCAGTGGAGTTCTCGGTCGCGAACGAGGCCGATGCGCAGCGGCGCGCGGGGTTGGAGTGGGCGCTGGAGGTGGCGGGGCGCAAGGCGGCCGCGCAATTGGCGGGTGCGCCTCTCGATGATGTGCAAGCTGCGGAGTGGGCGCACGCCGATGAGCTGGTGCTGTCCAAGCTGCGCGCCAAACTCGGCCTGGATCAACTCAAATGGGCGCTGTCGGGGGCCGCGCCGATTCCGGCCGAGACGCTCGGATTCTTCTTCGGGCTCGGCATTCCCATCTCCGAGGTGTGGGGCATGTCCGAGCTCACGTGTGTGGCCAGTGTCAGTCCGCCGGGACAGGCGCGGCTGGGCACCGTCGGCAAACTGCTGCCCGGGCTGGAATCGAAGATCGCCGAGGACGGGGAATTCCTGGTGCGCGGACCGCTGGTCATGCGCGAATACCGGCAGGAACCGCAGAAGACCGCCGAGGCGCTCACCGACGGCTGGCTCGCCACCGGTGACATCATCACCGAGGACGCCGACGGGTATCTGCGGGTCATCGACCGCAAGAAGGAGATCATCATCAACTCCGGCGGCAAGAACATGTCCCCGGCCAATATCGAGAACACCATCAAAGCCGCCACCCCGCTGATCGGCGCCCTGGCCACCATCGGGGACCGGCGCTCCTACAACACCGCCCTCATCGTGCTCGACGCCGAATCCGCGGAACCCTATGCGGCGCAACACGGTTTGACCGATGCGTCGGCGGCCGCGCTGGCCGCCGACAAAGGGCTGATCGACGAGATCGCGCGCGGGGTCGCCGCCGGCAACGCGCATCTCTCGCGTGTGGAGCAGATCAAACGGTTCACCATCCTGCCGGCCTTCTGGGAGCCGGGCGGGGACGAAGTGACCTTGACGATGAAGCTGCGGCGCAATCCGATCGCCGAGAAGTACGCCACCGAGATCGAGGCCATGTACGCGCCGGTCCTGACCGACGGCGTGCACGAACCCGCACCGGAGTAGCGGCCCGCGAAAGCGTGTGGGGTGGTGCACACCACCGTAGTAACAGAGCGTCTGCTCTGTTATGTTCGAACCATGCCCAGACCGCGCATGTACGACCCCGACACCGTGCTGGATGCCGCCGAGGCGCTCGCCGCCGGAGCCGGGCCCGCCGCGGTGACCATTCGCGCGGTCGCGGCCGCCACCGGCATCTCCAACGGGGCGATCTACCACACCTTCGCCTCCCGGGCGGAACTGCTGGCCCGCACCTGGATTCGCGCCGCCGAACGATTCCTCGCGCTACAGGCCGATCTGGTGGCGGGGCATACCGGCGAGGATGCGGTGCTCGCGGCGGCCGAAGCGCCCGCCGACTTCGCCCGCCGATTCCCGCTCTCGACCAAGATGTTCTTCACCGTGCGCCGCGAGGACCTGCTCGATGACCAGGACCTGCCCGACCCGGTGCGCGCGGCGCTCGACGCACGCCAGCGGGCGCTGATCGCGCTCATGCAGCAGCTGTCCCGGCAGCTGTGGGGGCGCGGCGACGGCGGGGCCGTCGATGTCCTGACCATCTGCCTGGTCGATCTGCCCACCGCGATCCTCATCGACCGCGATCGCTTCACCTCACCGCTTGCCCGCGAACAATTGCGTGCCGCCGTGCGCGCGGTGCTCGCGGTCGGACCACCACCCCGCACACCACACCCCGCGAAGGACAACCGATGACTCTCACCCACCACGACAAGATCGCCGTCCTCGACCTCGGCGGGGACGAAAACCGTTTCTCCCCAGCCTTTCTCGACGAGGTGAACGCCGCCCTGGACACGGTCGTCGCCGACGGGTCGCATGCACTGCTCACCACCGCGAGCGGCAAGTTCTACTCCAACGGCCTGGATCTGGAATGGCTCAGCGCCAATGGCGACCGCGCGGACTGGTATGTGGGCCAGGTGCAGGCGCTGCTGGCGCGGGTGCTGGCCTTCCCGCTGCCGACCGCCGCCGCCCTGCCCGGGCACGCCTTCGGCGCCGGCGCCATGCTCGCCATCGCCCACGACTTCCGGGTCATGCGCGCCGACCGCGGGTACTTCTGCTTCCCCGAAGCCGATATTCGTATTCCCTTCACCAAGGGCATGGCCGCGCTCATCCAGTCCAAGCTCACCCCCAAGGCGGCGATCGCGTCCATGACCACCGGGCACCGATTCCCGGCGCCCGAGGCCCTGGTGTACGACCTCATCGACGCCGCTGCACCCGAGGCCGAGGTCACCGAGAGCGCGCTGGGGCTGCTGACCCCGCTCGGGGTGAAGGATCCGAGCACGCTCGGCGCTATCAAGCACGTCATGTTCGCCGAGGCCGTCGCGGCACTCACCACGATGTAAACGACTGGGGGCAGCCGCTTTCGCCGACCACGGGCCTCAGTGCGCCGCGGTCGCCTCGACCGACCAGCACGCTGCGGTGAAGCGGACGGTATCGGCGTGCACGAACGGTTCGAAGGCGGCGCGCACGGTCGCTATGACCTCGGTGCGCGTCGCCTCGTCCACGTCGGGCAAGGCCAGGCCGACAACACCGAATTGGCTGAAGTAGCGCACCAGATGCTCTTCGGGCAGAGTGCATTCCACATCGGCGGGGCGAATGGTGATATCGCCCCAGCCGCTCTTGTCGAGAATCGCCCGCACCCGGTGCTCGTCGGCGAAGGCGAACTGGCCGGGCTGATCCGGTTGGCGCGCAGGCAGATTCGGCAGCAGCGGGGCCGCGGCGCGCTCGGCGGTCGTCATGAACGGGTTCTGGTCGATACCGCGCCAGCACAGGAACCGCAGGGCGGCGCTATCGCGGGCGGCGCGGCGCAGGTTCGTGAAGGCGGCCACCGAATCGGGGAAGAACATGACACCGAAGCGGGACATGATCAGATCGAAGCTCGCCGGAGCGAACGCGGCGCTCTGCGCATCATCGATCACGAAACTCACCGGGGCGTCGGTGTCCTGCACGCGGGCGCGGGCGGCGCTGATCATCGCCTCGGAGATATCGACGCCCACCACCGCACCGGCAGGGCCCACCCGGCGGGCCGCGGCCAGGGTCGTGGCGCCCGCACCGCACCCCACATCCAGGATTCGCGCACCCGACCCGGCGGTGATCGAATCCACCAGCAGGGCCTCGAACGGCTGCAGCACCTGATCCATCAGGGCCACCGATTGCGACCAGGCCTGCCCGGAGCGGCCGTTCCACTGGGTGATCTGCTCGGCGGGCTGCGGCTCGGCACTCATCGGAGTCTCCTTTACTTGCTGTCACCGGAGGTGGAAACTTCACCCTGTCAGTTCAAGCCGACTTGAGGTCAAGGGATTGCCGTGGATCTGGACATCGGTGACGTGGTCGCCCGCTCGGGAGTACCCGCCTCGACGCTGCGCTACTACGAGGAGAGGAAACTCATCGCCTCCACCGGCAGACGCGGCCAGCGCCGCCTCTTCGCCCCCGCGGTCCTGGACCAGCTGGCCCTGATCGGCCTGGGACGCGCCGCCGGATTCTCCCTCGACGACATCGCCGGAATGTTCGCCCCGGACGGCCGCCCCGAGATCGACCGCGCCATGCTCACCACCCGGGCCGACGAACTCGACCACACCATCGCCCAACTCAGCGCCATGAGCGAAAGCCTGCGCCACGCCGCCGCCTGCCCCGCGCCCAGTCACATGGAATGTGCCACCTTCCGTGCCATGCTCGCCGGCATCCTCACCGCAGGCCGCCCCGGCCCTCCGAAAAAGGTCCCCTCTCGTCCGAAAAAGGTCCCCTCTCGTCCGAAAAAGGTCCCCTCCCGGCCGCTGTGACTGGCCTTATTCGAGAATCGAATTTCCTGCGGCCGTTGCCTTTTCGGCCAGGGCGAGCAGTTCGCGCAGAACGTTTGCGGACAGGTCGGCCAGTGAGCGCTGTTCGCCCTCGCGGATCCACTGGGTGAAGGCGATCCCGAAGACGGTGGCGCCCGATTCCGCGGCCAGGGTGGCGGGCAGGTCGTCGATGCCGCGGGCGCGCAGGGCGCCGGCGAGGGTTGCGGCCAGGCCGGAGAGTTTGTGTGATTCGCGTTCTCGCAGTGCGGGATTCAGCTCGATCACCGATTGGCGAGTGCGCGAGTGCGGGCGGCGCTCGTCCGGGAAGAAGGAGGCCGCCGATTGCAGGGCGCAGGCGATGATCTCGAGTGCGGAGGCGCCCGGCGGCGCGGTGTCCACGCCGGTGAGGAATGCCTGCACGAAGGCGTCCTGACCGTGGAACAGCACCTCGCGCTTATCGCTGAAGTAGCGGAAGAAGGTGCGCTCGGTGAGGCCGACGGATTGAGCGATCTCGGTGGCGGTGGTCTGCTCGTAGCCGCGGGTGGCGAACAGTTCGAGTGCTGCCTTCTGCAGCCGCTCCGGAGCGCCCGGTTCCCAACGTGCCATGCGCTCGAGTCTAGCGATGACAGTGACTGACATGGAAGCGTAGGCTGATGTCAGCGACTGACATCAGTCGGTGCTACCAGCCGAAGGAAGATCACATCATGCACGTTTTCGTCACGGGAGCCTCCGGATGGATCGGCTCCGCCACGGTCGATGAACTGCTCGCCGGCGGCCACACGGTCACCGGGCTGGCCCGATCCGACGCCTCCGCCGCAGCGCTGCACGCCAAGGGTGTCCAGGTTCGCCGCGGAGACCTGGACGACCTCGGCAGTATTCGCGCCGGAGCGCAAGAGGCCGACGCGGTCATCCATCTCGCGAACAAACACGACTTCTCCCACCCGGCCGTCTCGAACGCGGCCGAACGGGCCGCCGTGCAGACCATCGGCGACACCCTCGCCGATACCGGCCGCCCGTTCCTGCTCGCCTCGGGCGTCGCCGGCCTCACCCAGGGCCGCCCCGGCACCGAGGACGACCCCTCCGCCGCCCACGGCCCGAACTCCCCGCGCGGCGGCAGCGAGAACCTGGCACTGGAATTCGCCGACCGCGGCGTGCACAGCGTCAGCCTGCGCTTCGCACCCACCGTGCACGGCACCGGCGACCACGGATTCATCGCGGTCATCGCCGCGATCGCCCGCGCCAAGGGCGTGTCCGGCTACCCCGGTGACGGCACCCACCGCTGGGCCGCCGTCCACCGCTCCGACGCCGCCCGACTCGTGGCCCTCGGCCTCGAGAAAGCACCCGCAGGCGCCCGCCTGCACGCCGTCGCCGAACAGGGCGTCCCCACCCGCGACATCGCAGAAGCCATCGGCCGGCGCTTCGAGCTGCCCGTCGCCTCGATCGCCGGCGAAGACGTCCTGGACCACTTCGGCTGGATCGGCAATTTCTTCGCCATGGACCTCGCGGCGACCAGCACCCGAACCCGAGAACTACTGGGCTGGACACCCACCGGCCCGACCCTGCTCGAGGACATCGACGCGGGCGCGTACGCAGCACACTGACCGGCGAAAGCGCTTGCACGCCTGCGACCGGCGCACTCGGACTGTCGTCGGTGGGCGGCAGTCATACTCGCTGGTCCGGCACGCCGGCGTGGTCATCGAACGCGCCGAGCCGAACGCGCGCAGCGGGCTCGCGCGCGCGGTATGCGGGCGTGAAGCCGGGGTCTGTGGCTAGCGGGAATGTGCCTGGAGGTGGGGCAGGAGGTGTTCGGCGACGGCTGCGGGCTGTTCGGCGTGCAGGAAATGGCCGCTGCCGGGGAGCTGTGCGGTGGTCGCGCCGGCGGCTTCGGCCAGGACCCGCTGCAGATCCGGTGACATGCAGCCGTCGCGGCCGCCCGACAGTGCCAAGGTCGGGAGGGGGGCGGGGTCGGCCAGGAGCAGGCGGTGGAATTCCCGGGTCGGGGCGCGATGGACCGTGAACAGGGAGCGGTAGTAACGGGTTGCCGCCCAGGCCGTTTCCCGGTGGGTGAAAACCTGTGCGGTGGGGGCGAACTCGGCGTCGGTGAACTCCCAGCCCGGGGACCAGCGCTGCCACAGCCGTCGCACGAATGCCGCACCGTCGCGCGTGAGCAGCCGCGGTGAGGCCGCTGATTGCATGAGCGGGATATAGGAGGACATCACCATCTGGCGTGGCAGATACCGCGCCGCCCCCGGCGCGAACCCGCCGCCGAACGGGGGTATCGCCAGCAGGGTCAGTGAAAGCCATTGCCTCGGATGCTGTTTCGCCAGAATCGTGGCCGCGAACGCACCCCAGTCATGGCCGACCAGATGTGTCGGCGGCCCGCCCAGCGCCCGATGCCAGGCGGCGATGTCCTCGGCCACCGCCATCAGGTCATAGCGCGCCCCCCGCACCGCCGAATCGGGGGTATACCCGCGCAGCCACGGCGTCAGCACCTGAAATCCGGCGCCCACCAGCGCCGGAATCAGCGCGTCCCAACTGTGCGGGGTATCGGGGAACCCGTGCAACAGCAGCACCAGCTGCCCGTCGTCGGCGCCGAAATGCCGGGCCGACAACACCATCCCGTCACGGCGCAGTTCGAGCGCGGACTCACCGGAATCAGCCGATGTCATAGGTACCTCTCTTCGAACTCGGCCGCCCCCGCGCGCAGGAGCGGCCGTCGATCAGTCAAAACCAGCCCGTCAGCGGCCGCGCCAGACCGGGGGGCGTTTTTCGACGAAGGCGCGCATGCCCTCGCCGGCATCCTCCGAGGACAGGGCGGCCGCGGCGACCTGGCCCTGACGGGAGAAGGCTTCGGCGGTGGACCAATCGGGGCACTGGTCGATGATCTGCTTGCCCGCATCGATGCTCAGGGGGGCGTTCACGGCAATGCGTTCGGCCAGTGCCAGAGCGGCGTCGAGGGCCTTGCCCGGGGCGGCGACCTGATTGATCAGGCCCAGGGCGGCGGCGCGGGCGGCGGTGATGGGGTCACCGGTGAGGGTCAACTCCATGGCGATGGCGCGCGGCAGGCGCTGCGACAGGCGCAGGACGCCGCCGCCGACCGCGACCAGGCCGCGTTTGACCTCGGGAATGCCGAATGTCGAATCCTCCGCGGCCACAATGAGATCGGCGGCCAGGGCGAGTTCGCAACCACCCGCCAGCGCCGGGCCCTCGACCGCGGCGATGAGGGGTTTGCGCGGGGGCTGGGAGACGATGCCCAGGATGCCGCGCTTCTCGGTGATCGGCACCTCACCGCGTGCGGCGGCCTTGAGATCCATTCCGGCACTGAAATATCCGCCCGCCCCGGTGAGGATGGCGATGCGGGCGTTCGGGTCCGCCTCGTAGGCGTCGATGGCGCGTTCCAGGCCCAGCGCGGTCGCCAGGTCGATGGCATTGCGGGCGCGGGGCCGATTGATCGTGATGATCATGATGTGGCCGCGGCGCTCGATCAGCACCGGAGCCGGCGGCGGCGCGGGCAACGGCAGGCGCTGCGGACCGCTCACGCTGACCTGATCGCCGGTGACACTCACCGGCAGACCCAGCCAGTCCTCGTCGGAGGTGAGCGCGCTCAAGGTGGCGGATTCGGTGGTGCGCAACAGAATTCGCTCACCGGAGTCGGTGAGCAGGCTCAGGATCGCCGCCTCGGGCAGCCCGTCGCGCCCGTAGGGCAGGGTGTAGGCCTCGACCACAGCGGGGCCGTCGTAGCCGGTGCGTGCCCGCCGGGCCGGGGGATGCTCGATCACCGGAGTCAGATGCCGGTAGGCGCTCTTGGGCGGGGTGGCCGAATAGACGCCCAGGGCGTGCTTGGTCAGATACCAGCCCAGCGAGGTGGCCAGGCCGAATGCCGCCGGATCCTCGCGCAACCGCTGCACCAGGGTCGCGACCGCATGCCCGCCGTAATTGTTGCCCGGCCCGCCGCCGAAGGTCAGCCCGCCGGTCACCGACAGCGGACGCTTGGGATCATCGATGGGCAGACCCAGCTCGCGTGCGGCGATCTGCACCGCCACCGGAAAACACGCGTACAGGTCGACATGGGTGAGATCCTCGGCGCTCAGGCCGCTGTGCTCGAGCACAGCCGCACCCAGCGCCCGCACCGCCGGGGAGGCCGCCAGTTCGGTGCGCTCGGTGACGAACCATTCATCCGCACCCGAGGCGCCCGCATGCAGGAACACCCACTTGTCCTGCGGAATCCCGGCCGCTTCGGCGGCAGCGGCACTGCACATGATGATGCCGCTGGCCATATCGACGGTCAGATTCGCGCATTCGAGTTTCGTATAGGGCGCGGAGATCATGCGATTGGACTCGGACACGGTCGCGATCTCGGCGGCGCCGGCCTCGTGCGGCTGCCACGCATTCGGATTCGCCGCCGCCACCGCCGACAGGCGCGACCACAGCTGCGCGACGGCCTGCGCGTGCTCGGCCGGGGTGCGGCCCAGGCGGTGCCGGTTCGCCGACTCCAGCAGCGCGTACATATTGATGGGGGCCAGCAGGCCCGCTGCGGTCTCGGCGGCATTGTTGGCAGGCTTGTCGATACCGACCGTGCGCGTGGGATGCACCGCCGAATCCTGGACCGGCCACTGCAATTCGATGCCCGCACGCTGCGCCGCGGCCTGCGTCGCACCCGCTTCGGCACCGGTCACCAGCACGATGTCGTAGTCGCCGGCCGCGATCGCGGCCGCCGCCTCGTTGATCACCAGCTGCCCGCCGTCGCCACCGAACGGACTCGACTGCACCGTATCGACCTGTCCCGCACCGACAGCGCCGGCAACCAGTGCGCCCAGATCCCGGTACTGCCAGGACGTCGGAGACACGGTGAACACCGCATCCGCGCGGGCCAGCAGAGCGTTGCCGGCGCCGGTATCGATCGCGGCCTGCCGCAGTGCGCGCACCGCCAGCACCGACGGATCCACATATCCCGCGTCCGGAACCCGGTTCACCACCTGGCCCACACCCACCAGCACCGGTGTGGTCGGCGCGAGCACCACACCGGAAGCCTTGTGCCGCACCGCCTTCCGCGACGGACGCGACGTGGCGGGGGAATCGGCGACATGCGCGGGCAGCGCGGCGAGCGAATCACGCAGCGAATCACCGAGACTGCGCGCCACCGTCGCCCCGAGCGGACCGTCGATCGGCTGCCCGGCCAACCCCGCATCCAGGTACACCATCGCACCGGACCCCCGCGCCGCCACCGTGATCCACAGACCCAGGGTCAACCCCTGCGGCCCGGTACCGCGCAACTGCAACCCGCTCTCGCCGGCCTCGGCGACCGTCCACCGCAGATCAGCGGGAATGCCCATGAATTTCGCGACCTGAGCGAACTGCTGCCCCGCCTCGGCCTGCCCGGGCGCCTCACCCCGCCAGCCGGCATGGAAGGTGATCCACTGCGGAATGTGCTGCAAATCCAGCAGATACGCCAGCGTCGCCGCCGCATCACTGTCCACACCCTGCTGGGCGTGCGCGCTGCGGGTGAACTCACCCAGCCCGGCGGGCGGTACATGCTCCCCGAGATCGACCGGCGCTTCCTCAGCGGCGCGCCCGGTGAACCCGGCGACCAGATCACGCACGATCCGCGGATCCCGGCGCACCGCCCCCAGCAGATCACCGCCCGCACGCAGCTGCTTGCGCACAGCACGGAATTTATCGAACCCGGGTACCGCAGTCACCGTCGAACCTCCTCATTGAGGATGAGAGAACCAAAGCCTCACCGTATCGCCAACACGCCGTCAGCGGGAGAGGGCGCAGACACCTGCCCCGCCCCAGCCCCGCGACCAGCAATTCCCTTGCCTCCCACCGCAGGATCGTCGAACAGCGGTCAGCTCCCGTGCGGGAAGGAGGTCAGCGCTGCGCGGCCCGGCCTGAGCGGTCACAAAACCGCGTGCGGCGGCAAAATTTGCTGCCGTGCGCCGATTCCTGACCGCTCAGGCCGGAGGCGGCGATACGCACGCCGCCGAGCCCCGCTGTCCGGCCCCACCCAGGCATGGACTCTGTCCGGCCCGCAGCACCAGGCTCCGCGCAGGGGCCACCGGTGTACGAGAACTCGAAGGCCCCGCTCTGCCGGAGTCGGTGTCGCGGGGCCTTCGATGAGAGGAGCTGTGTCCGAGTGGATCCCAGGAGATCTCGGCTACACGGTGATGCCCAGCAGGGCGTCGACCGCGTCGCGGATCAGGCCGGGGGCGGCAGTGTCCGGACCGCCGTATTGCAGAGCCTGCTGGGCCCAGCTGTCCACGGCGGCAATCGCTTTGGGGGTGTCGAGGTCGTCGGCCAGGTGCTGGCGCAGGCGGGCGACGGTGTCTTCGGCCGCCGGGCCCGAGGGGAGGGCTGCAGCGGTGCGCCAGCGGTCCAGGCGGGAGAGGGCTTCGGTCAGGACCGCATCGGACCATTCGCGGTCCTGGCGGTAGTGGCCGGAGAACAGGCCCAGCCGGATGGCGGAGGGGTCGGTGCCGGAGCGGCGCAGCGCGGAGACGAAGACCAGGTTGCCGCGGGATTTGGACATTTTCTCGCCGTCGAGGCCGATCAGCCCGGCGTGCACGTAGTGGCGGGCGAAGCGGCGGCCCTTCACCAGGGCTTCGGCGTGGGCGGAGGAGTACTCGTGGTGCGGGTAGATCAGGTCGCTGCCGCCGCCCTGGATATCGAATTCGGTGCCCACGCGGTTGAGCGCGATCGCCGCACACTCGACATGCCAGCCGGGACGGCCCGCGCCGAAGGGCGAGGGCCAGGACGGTTCGCCCGGGCGCTCGGCCCGCCACAGCAGCGCGTCGATGGGATCGCGCTTGCCCGCGCGCTGCGGATCGCCGCCGCGTTCGGCGAACAGGCGGTCCATCGTCGCCCGGTCGTACCCGGACTCGTAACCGAACTGCTCGGTGGCGTCGTGGCGGAAGTAGACATCGGGATACTGCGCATCGTCGACCACATACGCGGCCCCGGACGCCAGGAGTTTGTCGACCAGTTCGACCACCTCCTGCACCGATTCGATCGCGCCGACGTACTGCGCGGGCGGCACCACACGCAGCGCCTGCATATCCTCACGGAACAGGTTGATCTCCCGGGTGCCCAGATCACGCCAGTCGATACCGTCACGGTCGGCGCGCTCGAACAGCGGATCGTCGACATCGGTGACGTTCTGCACGTAGTGCACCTCGTGCCCGGCATCGCGCCACAGGCGGTTGACCAGATCGAAGGTCAGGTAGGTGGCGGCGTGGCCCAGGTGGGTGGCGTCGTAGGGGGTGATGCCGCAGACGTACATGGTGGCGGTCTTACCCGGGGTCACCGGGCGCACCTGCCGGTCGGCGGTGTCGAATAAACGTAACGCGGGTCCGGATCCGGGGACGGTCGGGACTGCGGTATCGGACCAGGACTGCATGAATCGAGGTTAACGGTGTGATCGGCGTCCAAGACGTCCGCCCCCGGTCACCGGTACCTCGCACCACCGCCGGGCGATAGGGCCGACCTGCACCTTAATGCGGCGATAGCGCACGTCAATGGTTGAAATCATGATGCAAGCAACGTTTTCGGATTAAGACGCCGGATTCGACGCAGCCGGATTCGAGACCGCCGGATCAGAACGCGGTCCGTCAGAATGCGGGCCAGGGGATCGGGCGCTGCCCGGTCGGTTGCGGCAGTACCGGATGCTCGAGCAGCCCCTGCCCGCGCGCGGCGAGCGCCTCCACTTCGGCGTCGGTGATCAACTCCGAGAGCCGCCCGCCCAGCTCCCCGGGGATCGCCTTCACCAAAACCGTGATGTCGGTGAGCAATTCGTCGGCAAGGGTCTCCCCCGCCCACCCCCACAGCACCGTGCGCAGCTTCGGCTCGGTATTGAGGCAGATGCCGTGATCGACCCCGTACACGCGCCCGTCGTCCCCGGAGAGCACATGACCGCCCTTGCGGTCGGCATTGTTGATCAGCACATCCAGCACCGCCATGCGCAGCAGTCGCGGATCATCGGCATGCACCAGCGATACCGGATGCCCGGAGGGATCCAGGGCGCGCAGCACCTCCCGGTATCCGCCGGGGATCTCGCCGGCCGCGACCAGATCCACCAGGTCCGGGCCGTCCTCGATGCTGTCGATCCAGCGCTGCACCATGCCCGGCCCGTAGGGCCCGTCCCGCAGCACGGTCTCGGGAATCACGCCCCAGCCCAACGCTTCCGACACCAGATACGAGGCGACCTCACGCTGGGCGAGGGTGCCGTCGGGGAAATCCCACAGCGGCCGTTCCCCGCGCACGGGTTTGTACACCACGCGCACGGCTCCGTCGCCGGAGGCGGCCGGGTCGGTCTCGCACACCAGCGTCACATTGCTGGCGGTGGTGACCTGCCCGATCACCGTCAGATCGGCGGTGCGCAGCGGGTGGTCGGTCAAGATTCAGTCCTCTAGCTCGGTGGTGGCGCCGAAGATATCGCCACGCTTGTACCCGTTGGTGCGCACACACATATGGCCGATGGGCGAGAGCGGTTCCCCGCACAGCGGACACGGCGGACGGCCCGCCTCGATCACCCGCGTGGAACGCAACGCGAATTCGCGCGCCTGGATCGGGGTCAGGAAAACCCGCACCGCGTCGGGGCCCTCCTCGGTGTCATCGAGCACCACCGATTCGTCGACCTCGGTTTCGGTGATGGCCAGCAGCTCCACCACCACCGCGCCCGCATCCGCGTCCCAGCCCAAACCCATGGTGCCGACCCGGAATTCGGATTCGATGGGGGTGACCAGCGGTGCGATATCACTGACAGCGGCCGCTTGCGGCGGCACCGGGGTGCCGAAGCGGCGCGCCACCTCGTCCAGCAGCAGACCCATCCGATCGGCCAGCACCTTCACCTGCTGCTTCTCCAGCAACACGCTCACCACGCGCGGATCCTGCACGGCCTGCAGGTAGAAAGCGCGGTCGCCGGGCTCGCCGACAGTGCCGGCGATGAAACGATCGGGGGTGCGGAAAATATGGATTGCTCGGCCCATGGCACCTCCTGAAAGCTCACTCACCACTAAGACTCGGGGCGCTCCGTAACCCCATTATCGCCACTACCCGTAGTGCCCGTTTCGCCGCCGGGTACCGGTCCGGATCTCGATTCACCACCGGTGTGCGGCGAAATCGCCGCCAGTGTCGACAGATCCGTGCCGGTGTCGTTCAACCGCCACACGTACGGAGCGGTCGGACTGTAGCGGACCACGCTGATCGAGGCCGGCTCGACCACGATCCGCTGGAAACCGTCCAGGTGGATGCCGAACGCATCCGCCAGCAACGACTTGATGACATCTCCGTGGGTGCACGCCACCCACAACACATCAGTACCGTGTTTCTCTGCCAGGAGGCGGTCGTGTTCGCGCACAGCGGACACGGCACGGAACTGCACCTGCGCCAAACCTTCTCCGGAGGGGAACACCGCCGCCGACGCGTGCTGCTGCACGATCTTCCACAGCGGCTCGCTGACCAGCTCGCTCAGCGCCCGTCCGGTCCAGTCGCCGTAATCGACCTCGAGCAGCCGCTCATCGGGTTCTGCTTCGATGCCGAGCTTGTCCGCCAGCGGGGCGACGGTGCGCTGACAGCGCAGCAGCGGCGAGGTCACGATGTGCTCGATCGGCAGGGCCGCGAGCCGCCCCGCGACCGTCTGGGCCTGCTCGCGGCCGCGGTCGGTCAGATCGACGCCCGCGCTGCGGCCGGCCAGGGTGCGGGCAGTGTTCGACGTGGAGACGCCGTGCCGCAACAGGATCACCGTCACCGGGACAGCCTACTTGCTAGGTCGCGGACACGACGCCGGTCATCAGCAGCACCATGACCGTCAACCCCAGCACGATGCGGTAGCCCACGAACCAGTCCAGCGAGTGCTTCGTGACAAAGCGCAACAACCACGCCACCGAGGCATAACCGACCACGAACGAGACGATCGTCGCCACCAGAATCTGGGTGCCCGAGGCGTTGAGGCCCTCACCGGCGGGTTCGAAAGCATCCGGCAGGCTGAACAGGCCAGAGGCCACCACCGCCGGAATCGCCAGCAGGAACGAGAACCGCACGGCCGCGCCGCGAGTCAGGCCCAGGAACAATCCCGCCGAGGACGTGGCGCCCGAACGCGACACGCCCGGGATGAGTGCCAGGCACTGCGCGAAACCCATGATCAGTCCGTCGCGGGTGGTCAGCTCCTCGATCGGGCGGCGCTTGCTGCCGTAGTACTCCGCGACCGCGATCACCAGCGCGAACACGATCAGCATGGTGGAGATCAGCCACAAATTGCGTGCGCCGGTACGGATCTGGTCCTTGAGCAGAAAACCCAGCACGCCGATCGGGACGGTGGCAATGATCACATACCAGCCCACCCGGTAGTCCAGCTCGCGCTGCTCGTCCTCATCGAGGATGAATTCGATCGCACCGTCCTCGGTGTAGACCGGCAGATGGGTGGTCGGCTGCTCGTGCAACGGCAGCTGCGGGGGGTTGTAGGCGGTCAGCCGCCACCACACGGTCGTGCACCACGCCACCAGGATTCGCCAGATGTCCTTGGCGAAATACACCAGCACCGCCGCCTCGGTGCCCAGCTGCGTGACCGCGGTGAACGACGCGCCCGCATCATCGCCGAAGAACACCGCCGACACGATGCGCATGTGCGCCGAGGACGAAATCGGCAGAAACTCCGTCAGGCCCTGCACCAGACCCAGAATCAGGGCCTGCACCCACGTCATCGACTCGCCCACTCACACTCCAGTTCCGAATCGTCGGCTGCCGGTACGCAATTGGCGCACCCGTACGCAAACTCGCCGCGACCCTACAGGCCCGGCCGCGCTCACCGCGATCACCCGACGTGCCGCGCGAGGCATAGCGGGGTTGCGGGGACCTGTGCCCTTAGGCTGACGCGTGTGACGAAAGTGCAAGCGCGGTGATGGAACAGCGGACGGTGGGGCGCAGCGGACTTCGAGTCTCCCGCCTCGGCCTGGCCACCCACACCTGGGGCAGAGAGACCGATACCGACGACGCGGCCGCGCAATTGGTGGCCTTCGCCGAAGCGGGCGGCACTCTCGTGGACACCTCACCCGCCTATTGCGATGGTGCGGCACAACGCATCCTCGGACCGCTGGTGCGCGAGATCGGGCGCGATGATCTGGTGCTGAGTGTGTGCTCGGGACAGCGGCCGGTGCGCTCGGATCCGGCCGCCGGGCCCGCCCCGGTGCGCTGGAGCGTGGATGCCTCCCGGCGCACCATGATGCGCCAGCTCGATCAGACGCTGGCGCTGCTGGGCGCCGATCACCTGGATCTGTGGACCGTCGCGGCGTGGGATCCGCACACCCCGCTCGAAGAGGTCGCGGGCACACTGGAATACGCGGTGCGCACCGGGCGCGTGCGCTACGCCGGAGTGCGCGGTTACGACGGCTGGCAGCTGGCGACCCTCGCCGCGGCCGCGCCATTGACCGCCGCGCAAACCCCCTACTCGCTGCTGGCGCGCGGGGTCGAACACGAATTCGTGCCTGCCGCACAGCATCACGGGCTCGGCATCATCGCCACCGCACCGCTGGCCGGGGGCATCCTCACCGGTAAGTACCGCGACGGGGTGCCCGCCGATTCGCGCGGCGCGGACGAGGCGACCGCCGCGGAAATCAATGCCGGACTCGACGACCGCGCGGTGCGGGTGGTCGATGCGGTGGTGACCGCCGCCGACGGCCTGGGCACCTCACCGCTGGCGGTGGCGCTGGCCTGGATTCGCGATCAACCGGGCGTGGCGAGCATGGTGGTCGGCGCCCGCGATATCGGGCAGCTCACCGGGGTGCTGGCCGCGGAAACCCTGGAGCTGCCCCGGGCCATCACCGCCGCACTCGGCGACGTCAGTGCACGGACCGAATGAGCCCTGGCTAGCCTTACCTGCATGAGGTGTTCCGTGAGTGCCCGATCCGGCGTCGTCCTGCGCACACTGCTGGTGCTGCTCGGGGCGACCGTGCTCATCGGCGCCACCGCGTGCACCAGCAGCAGCGGGTCGACGGCGGCGGGCCAGCGCGGGCCCGCCACCGCGGCAATGCCCGATACCAACCCAGTCCCGATCGGACCCGAGCCCACCCCGGTGCTGCCGGTGACGGTGCACTCCTTCGAGGGCGGTGATGTGACCGTCACCGATGCGAGTCGCATCATCGCCGTCGACCGGTACGGCACCCTCACCCAGACGGTGTACGCGCTCGGGCTGGGGTCGAAACTGGTGGGCCGCTCCACCTCTGCCGCGTTCCCCGCCGTCAAGGATGTGCCGAACGTCGCGGGCGGATCGGGCAGCATGAGTGTGGAAGCGATTGCGGCACAGCGACCTTCGGTATTCCTCACCGACTCCACCAGTGCCACGCCGGTCATGCGTGATCAGCTCAAGGCGCTGGGCATCACGGTCGTCTATTTCGACCCGCAGCGCACCATGGACGCGGTCGTGCCGCAGATCGAAGCGGTCGCGAACGCCCTCGGTGTCCCGGATGCGGGCAAGAAGCTCGGCCAGCGCACCCACGACGAGATCACCGCCGCCATCGCTACGGTGCCGCAGCAGGACCCGAAGCTGCGCATGGCGTTCCTGTACCTGCGCAGCACCGCCATCACCATGATCGCCGGCCCCGGCTCCGGCGCCGATTCCCTGGTCGCCGCGATCGGTGGCACCGACGCCGGCACCGCCTCCGGCGTCAAGGAACCGTTCGTCCCCATCACCAGCGAAGCCCTCATCGCGGCGGCCCCCGACGTCATCCTGGTCATGTCCGACGGCTTGGCCTCCGTCGGCGGCGTCGACGGCCTGGCCAGAATCCCCGGCATCGCCCAAACCCCCGCCGGCCGCAATAAACGCGTCGTCGACATGTCCGACGCCGTCCTGCTCAGCTTCGGCCCCAACACCGGCCGCGTCGTCGCCGCCCTCGCCAAGGCCGTCTACGGCGACAAGACGGCATGACCCACCGCCCCACCCCCGACGCGCAGGATCCGACCGTGCCCCACCTCACCTCCCCCGCACCGGGCGAGCAGTCGAATCCTCCCGGCTTTGACTCCGCGCCGGCCTCGGACGCAGTCGAAGCGACCTCCGCACCCGCGACGTCCGGCAAGCGCGCCGATGACGCCGCATCCCCGTCGCCCGTCACGGCCCCGTCGAACGGCGAGGGCGTCTCGATATCGAATTCCGCTCCTGCGCAATCGGTCTCGACGTCGGTCGCGCCGCGCGCCGGCGGTGCCGATGCACTGCCCGCCGCAGGTAAAGGCAGTGGGAAGCGGTCTCGGACGGTGGTGATCTTTGCCGGGGCGCTGGTGCTGCTGATCGTGCTGGCGTTGATTTCGGCGGCGGTGGGGCAGGTGCCGACGACGCCGTTGGAGGTGGCGGGGAGTTTCTTTCATCGGATCGGGCTCGACTGGGGGCCGATGCCCAAGCATCCGGCGGGGGATGTGACGTTGTGGGAGGTGCGGTTTCCGCGGGTGGTGCTGGCCATGCTGGTGGGGGCAGCCCTCGCGACGGCAGGGGCGCTGCTGCAGGGAGTGTTCGCCAATCCGCTGGCCGAGCCCGGGGTGATCGGGGTGTCGGCGGGGGCGGCGGTGGGTGCGGGGGCGGTGATCGTGGTCGGCGGGGCGTTCGTGGCGTCGTGGTCGGTGGCGGCGGGGGCGTTCGCGGCCGGATTGTTGACGACGCTGCTGGTGTATGTGCTCTCGCGATCCAACGGGCGCACCGAGGTGGTGACGCTGGTGCTGACCGGTGTGGCCATCAATGCCTTTGCGGGCGGGCTGATTTCGTTCCTGCTGTTCAGTGCCTCCCCGGCGGCGCGTGATCAGCTGGTGTTCTGGCAGATGGGCAGCCTCAACGGGGCGACCTGGCAGGCCGTGGGCGTGGTGGCCCCGCTGACCCTGGTGGGTGTGGCGGCGGCGATATTCATGGCGCCGCGGCTGGATCTGCTGGCGCTGGGAGAATCGGCGGCCCGGCACCTGGGTGTGGACGTGGAACGATTGCGGCGCAATGTGATTGTCGTGGTCGCCGTGCTGGCCACCGCGGGCGTGGCCTTCACCGGCATCATCTTGTTCGTCGGATTGATCGTGCCGCATCTGGTGCGCATGCTGGTCGGGCCGGGGCACCGGGTGCTCATCCCGCTCTCGGCGATCCTGGGCGCGGTGACCCTGGTCGCCGCCGATATCGGGGCGCGCTCGCTGGTGCGCAATGCCGATCTGCCCCTGGGCATGCTCACCTCGCTGGTGGGCGGCCCGTTCTTCTTCTGGTTGCTGCGGCGCACCCGCGCCCGTTCGGGAGGCTGGGCGTGAGCACCGTACTGCGAAGTCTCTCCGGCGCTTTCACCCGTCACCACAATCTGCCGGTCACCCCGGAACCGGGCACCGTCACCCTGCGTGCCCGGGGCGTGGCCCTGGAACGCGGTGGCGGCCGCCGTGTGCTGGACGGCGTGGATTTCGAGGTGATCGCCGGGCAGATCGTCGCCCTCGTCGGCCCCAACGGTGCCGGCAAATCCACCCTCCTCGACGCCCTGGCCGGGGAACTGCACCCCACCGAGGGCACCGTCGAACTCGACGGCAAACCCCTCACCGCCTGGGCCCCGGTCGACATGGCCCGCCGCCGCGCCGTCCTGCCCCAGAACCACACCGTCGGCTTCCCCTTCACCGCCCGGGAAGTCGTCGCCATGGGCCGCGCCCCCTGGGCGCGCACCGAACGCCAGGACCTCGACGAACAGCGCATCGCCGCAGCCCTCGCCGCGACCGACGTGGAACACCTTGCGGGACGCACCTTTCCGGCACTGTCGGGTGGTGAACGCGCCCGCGTCGCCCTGGCCCGCGTCCTCGCCCAGGACACCGCGACCCTGCTGCTGGACGAACCCACCGCCGCCCTGGACCTCGGCCACCAGGAACAGGTCCTGCACCTGGCCCGTGCACGCGCCACCGCCGGTGCGGCCGTCGTGGTCGTGCTGCACGACCTCGGCGTCGCCGCCGCCTACGCCGACCGCGTCGCCGTCTTGGAAGCAGGCCGCATCGCCGCCGACGGCCCACCCCGCGAAGTCCTCACCACCGCCTTGCTCACCCGCGTCTACCAGCACCCGGTCGACGTCTTCGACCACCCGGACACAGGTGCGCAACTGGTACTGCCGGTGCGCGGCCGCAACAGCTGACCATCGACATCCGCTCGAGCGGTCAGGCCTCGGTCTGACCCAGCAGCTCGGCCTCGGCGCCAGCGGCGTACACCTGACCCCACAGCAGGCGCAGGCCCGCATTGGCCAGCCACAGCAAGAACAGGACAAGTCCGGCGATCGGGGTCCATGCGAAACCCAGCAGCACCCCCGCCCCACCGAACCACACGATCTCCAGCACCGCCCGCTTCCACCCGCGCACCGGAATCCGGGCATCGTGGGCCGCGCCGAAGATCGCCCACACCGCCACGAACACCGCGATCGCGGCGATGCCCGCCACGATCCGCACCAGGATCGGGGCGTCCAGCCCGAATCCCCACCAGCCCGCCGAGCCGAGCACACACAACTCCAGCACGAACATCAGCAGCAGGTTCGCGCCCTTGAGAACAGTCATCGCCACACCAATTTCAGAACAGCCGGAGTGAGCAGCATGCGGATCACCGTGGCGTCCAACAGGAGTGCCGCGATCATGCCGTAAGCGATGTACTTCATCAGCACCAGATCGGAGAAGCCGAAGGCGCCTGTCACCACGATGAGAATAGCGGCGGCAGAGGTGATTACGCCGCCCGTGTGCGCAATTCCGTACCGGATGGCCTCCTGTGCGGATTTGCCTTCGGCGCGCGCCTCGGCCATCCGCGATTGCAGGAACACCTCGTAATCGGTGGACAGCCCGAACAGCACCGTCACGATCAACACCAGCACCGCGAACATGAGTGGTCCCGGTGTGAAGTCGAACAGCCCCGACCCGTGACCCTCCACGAAGATCCAGGTGAGCACCCCCAGCGTCGCCCCCAGCGACAGCGCGCTCATGACGACCGCCTTCACCGCCAGGATCAAGGACCGGAATGCCGCGTACATCAACGCGATTGCCGCCACCACCAGGATCAGCGCCAGCAGCGGCAGCCCGTGGATGAGCCCGAGAATGCTGTCGCGCTCGAGCGCGGGCACCCCGCCCACCATGACCTGCACCCCCGGCGGTTGCGGTATGGCGCGCAGCGCCGACATCACCGTGTCGGCGTCCTGCTTGTCGACCAGCCCACTGCCGAGCACCGTGATCGCGTCCTTGGTCGGCGCGACCGGATCGAACGGACCCGTCATCAGCGGGCCACTGACCTGATTGGCCTCATAGCGAATATCGCTGAGCTGCTGCGGATTCGCCCCCACCACCACGAGTTTGAGCGGATCGGTGCGGAACTGCGGGAATGTCCGGTCGAAGTCCTGCTGCGCCACCCGCGCCGCATTGTCGGAGGCCAGATACCGTTCGCTGAGCCCGCCGAAGGCGATGTGGCGGAACGGCAGGATCAACGCCAGCAGCACCAGCACCACCGGCACGATCACCCGCCACGGCTTGGCCATGGCGAACACCGCCAGCCGCGAGAAGAATCCGGCATCGATCTGCTCGGCGGTGCGAATGCTCGCCAGCCGATGCCAGCCCCACAGATCGATGCGCCGCCCCACGATGCTCAAGGTCGCCGGCAGCGCCGTCACCGACAGCACCGCCGCCAGCAGCACCGAACTGATACCGCCCAGCGGCACCGAGCGCAGCACCCCGTTCGGGTAGATGAACAGCGCGCCCAGGCTCACCGCGATGATCGCCGAGGAGAACAGCACGGTGCGCCCGGCGGTGGCGACGGTGCGGGCGGTGGCCTCCTCCACGGTGCGCCCGGCGGCCAGTTCCTCCCGGAACCGGGTCACCGCGAACAACCCGTAATCGATGGCCAGCCCCAGACTCACCAGGGTGACCACGGCCGAGGCGAACACATTGACCTGCAGATGATCGGTCAGCATCCGCATGATGCCCTGGGTGCCCAGAATCGTCATCCCGCCGATGAGCACCGGCAGCAGCGCGCCGATCACCCCGCCGAAGACGAAGTACAGCAGGATCGCCACCAGCGGCAGGGCGATGATCTCCGCGCGGTGGATATCGTTCTGCATCCCGGTATTGATGCCCTCCACCACCGGCTGCATGCCCGCCAACTGCACGGTCGTCCCGCCGGGTCCGGAACCTGCTGCGCCGGAACGGAATTCGTTCTTGATGTCCATGTAGTTGTTGACCGTGTCGGTGCCGCCGTCGCCGCGCAGTCCGATACTGGCGAAGGCGTGGGTGCGGGAGGCGTCGGCGAACTGGCCCATGAGCGCGCCGTCCCAGTACGAGTCGATCTTGAGGATCTGCCCGGAGTGGCTGCTGCGCAACCGATTCAGCTCGGCGGTGACCGCGGTGCGCACCGGTTCGTCATCGACGGTGCCGCCGGGCGGTGCGGTGTAGAGCACGATCAGATCGCTGTCGGTATCGCGCCCGAAGGTGGAATCGGCCAGCTTGGAGGCCGCCACCGATTGGCTGCTCTCGTCGAACCAGCCCTCCTGGGTGAGGTGTTTGCCCAGATCGCGCCCGTAGAACCCGGACGCCAGCACCACCAGTCCGAAAAGCCCGAAGATCAGGTACCGATTGCGGTGCACGACACGCCCCCAGCGCAATGACCGCGTGGTGCCCTTGTTCGTGTCGAGCATCAGCCGCAGGCCGCGGTCCGGTAGTCGGCCGAGCGCAGAATGCCGCACAGATCGGTGCGCGAGATCTTCCAGCGCCCGTCCTTGTTCACGAAATGCACCACCGTGGTGCGCACATTGGATCCGGTGCCGTCCTTGTCCAGGCTCAGCGTCGCGGTCAGGGTGCCGTCGTGGTTGTCGAAGACCGGATCCCGGACCCCATACACCGCGCGCGGATTGTCCTGCAGCGCCTTGTACATATCCGGAATGGCGTCCTTGAAGGACTCCCCGTCCTCGATGAGGGCGGTGCGATCGGCAT
The DNA here is from genome assembly GCF_040611495.1 of Nocardia sp. NPDC006630. Classification (NCBI taxonomy): domain Bacteria; kingdom Bacillati; phylum Actinomycetota; class Actinomycetes; order Mycobacteriales; family Nocardiaceae; genus Nocardia; species Nocardia sp. NPDC006630. The sequence continues at coordinate 78,379 of NZ_JBEXOK010000003.1, read as the reverse complement.
CGGGCAGATTCGGATCCAGCGCCGATTTGATCTGCGCGTCCAGGGCCGCGGCGGTCGGCACGGGCGGGCGAGCCCCGGCCGAGGCCGACGCGGCCACCGAGGAGGAGCTCAGCGCGGCATAGGCCGACGAGCGCGCCGCGGCGACCGAGGCATCGTCATCGGAACCACCGCACGCCGCCGTGGCGGCGCCGAGGGCGAGTATCAGGACTGCTACGGCCGGTCGTCGAAAAGCCATCAACTTCCTCGGTGCTCGAACTGCGGTGATTTGCCCACAGTCTGTCATGCGCTCGGCGCGTTGCTGACTGGCGCGTCACAGGACACGGGTTCATGGGGTCTACGCCACTGGCGGCGTGTCGCGCTCGGGGCGTCGGGTCAGATGCCGTCGATGACCGCACCGAGGCGGGCCAGCAGCGCGCGCACGGTGATCGCTTCGCGCGCCGGGGTGGCCGGTACCGCACTGGCCTGCGGGATGAGATCGCGCACTAGCGCGATGATGCTGCGTTCGTCCTCGAGGTCGATATCGGTGAGCCGTGATTCGGCGATTGCGACCACATCCTCGGCCGCAGGCACGTCCGTCTGCAGGTCAGGGCGGTAGATTTCGACCGTCATGACTCCGCGCACGGTCCGGAAGGCGAAGGGCCGGCCGTCCTCGGTGACTCCGAACCCGTGTGCGTAGTGACCCACGCTCACGTCCTCGACGGTGAAGCCCGGCGCGTGGAAGCCCGAGGTGTGGTCGGTTACCAACTCAACTCCCTGACACAGCCCACAGATGTCCTTCCAGGCTAACCGCTGCCGCCGACAACCCCGCGAAAGCCCATGTCACGTCAAGTGACTCGCGGCCCCGGCAACTGTGCACCGTGCCACGGCGCGCCGGACGCAGGACCCCCGCTCACCGGGCGTGGTCGGGCAACATGGTCAGATTAGGGAGCACGCATGAATTTTCTCGGTCAGGTAAGGAGTTCGCCGAATGCGCCGTCGCGGCTTGATCCGGTCGGTCCTCGCGGGCGCGATCGCGGTGACAGTGCTGGCCGGGTGTTCCTCCAAGGACGGCGACGGCGACAAGCCGACCCGAGACCCGGTCGCCGCGGCCGTGGCGCCCGCGGCCGCCGTTCCGGCCGGTGAGGTGACCCCCAGCGCGGCGATTCGTGATCTGCTGGCCGATCCCGGCACCGGCATTCTCGCCGCCATCACCGATCCGGGCACCGCGATGGTGTTGCTGGACAAGGCCACCGGCGCCACGCGCACGGTGACCCTGCCCGCCGCGGCCGCCTCGCTCTCGCTCGGCAAGCCCGGTGAGTTCCTGATCGCGGTGCCGGGCAAGATCGTTCGCGTCGATGCCGCCTCGGGCGCGCTCACCGAGGTGAAGGTCGACGGTGATGTGCACGCGGCCGCGGTGCGCGCCGGCGGTGACCTGATCGCCGGGCTCGCGAACGGCAAGGTGCTCGTGCTGGCCCCCGATGGCGCTGTGCGAGAGACCATTTCGGGTCTGGTGTCCGCCGATGCCATCGACACCAGCACCGATACCGTGGTGGTGCTCGACCGCCACCAGACCGCCCTGGCCGAGCTGAACCTGGCCGATCACCGCCTCGGGTTGACCCTGCGCGCCGGGGACGGGGCCGCCGAGATGATCGGCGATCACTTCGGCCGCCGCATCGTCACCGACACCGCCGGTGGCCAGCTGCTGGTCTACACGGCCGATCCTTTGGTCCTGCGCCAGGGTTTCCCGGTAGGCTCTTCGCCCTACGCACTCGCCTACGACAAGCGGTCCGAGACCGTGTGGGTGACGCTGACAGGCAGTAACGAAGTCGTCGGCTACGACCTGTCGACGGGTATACCGGTAGAGGTGGGCCGCTATCCCACAGTGCGCCAGCCCAACACGGTGACCATCGACGACCGCACCGGTGACCTGTTCGTGGGATCCGGGACCGGTGACGGTCTGCAACGGATCGGCGCGGACCAGCGGAAGAGAGGGCAGTGATGGCTCGGGCATCACGATCAGCGCGGCAATCGCGACCGATACCGGCAGGCTGGGAGCATTCCAGCGATGACGAGTACGAATACGTGCCGCTACGGCTCCCCCCGGACATGAATCGCGTGACCGCCTCCATGCGCCTGGCCATTCAGGCCGAATTCGGTGGCTGGGAGCTGTCGCGGGTGCGTGCCTACACCGACGGCAGTCGCCGGGTGCTGCTGCGCCGCCGCAAGAGTTCCCTGCTATCCCCGACACCCGAGGCGGTGATGTGACCCGCATGGCCTTCACGAATATCGGCGAACGCCTGTATGCCCTGCTGCTGAAGGTGATGTTCCTGCTCCCGCCGGAACGCATTCATCATCTGGCCTTCGGTGCGATGAAGCTCTCGACCCGGTTCGCGCCGGGCCGCTGGGCGACCTCGAAAATGCTGGTGGCGCAGGATCCGGTGCTGGCCTCGCGGGTGTTCGGGGTGGATTTCCCGAGCCCGCTGGGCCTGGCGGCCGGCTTCGACAAGGACGCCGAGGGCGCCGAGGTGTGGGGTCCGCTCGGTTTCGGCTATGCCGAGATCGGCACGGTCACCGCGCAGGCGCAGCCGGGCAATCCGGCGCCGCGACTGTTCCGGCTGCCGGCCGACCGGGCGCTGATCAATCGCATGGGCTTCAACAATCACGGCGCCGAAGCGGCCGCGCGGTATCTGGCCACGCGCCGCCCCGGCGGTATTCCGATCGGCGCGAATATCGGCAAGACGAAGGTCGTGGAGGCCGCCGATGCCGCCGCCGATTACGCCGTCAGCGCGACACTGCTGGGCCCGCTGGCCGATTTCGTGGTCGTGAACGTCAGCTCCCCGAACACCCCGGGCCTGCGCGATCTGCAAGCGGTCGATTCGCTGCGCCCACTGCTGCAGGCGGTGCTGGACAGTGTGTCGGTGCCGGTGCTGGTGAAGATCGCCCCCGATCTGTCCGACGAGGACATCGACGCGGTGGCCGATCTCGCGGTGGAGCTGGGTCTGGCCGGAATCGTGGCCACCAACACCACGATTCGCCGCGACGGGTTGCGCACGAATGCCGACGAGGTCGCCGCGCTCGGTGCCGGCGGGCTGTCCGGTGCGCCGGTCGCGGACCGTTCGCTCGAGGTATTGCGCCGGCTGTTCGCGCGCGTCGGGGACCGGCTGGTGCTCATCTCGGTCGGCGGTATCGAAACCGCGGACCAGGCCTGGGAGCGCATTCTGGCCGGAGCCTCACTGCTGCAGGGCTATACGGGCTTCATCTACGGCGGACCGTTCTGGGCGCGTCGCATTCATCACGGTCTGGCGATCAAGCTGCGCGCACACGGCTACTCCAGCCTGTCCGAGGCGGTCGGCGCGGGGCACACCGCCCGGGCCTGACCGGATCAGCGCCGGTTTCGGCTCGCGAAGGCAGGTCGGTCGCGGCCCGGCGCGCAGGCTGGTGCGCGGCGGGCACGTGTGCGGTTGATGCGATACCGGGTCGGTCAGGCCCACAGGTGCTGGGAGCGGGCGCCCGTGGTGGCGGGCGCGTAGGTCGCGGTGAACCAGCCGGTGAGCATCGGCTCGGGCAACGGCGGCAGCGGCGGCAGGGCGGCGTCGGCCGGGCAGGGCGGGAGCGTCTCGCGGTGCATGCGCTCGGCCAGGCGCTGCGCCAGCATGACCACCGCGTGCTCGACCAGGATGCCCAGCCGGGCGGCGCGCTCGGCGGCCTCGGAGTGTGCGGCATCGTCGAAGACCACCTCCGGATCGGACAGGATTTCGTCCAATTCCATTCCGGCATGCGCCTGTTCCCGGGTCAGTCGCTGTTCGGGTAGCCAGCTCAGGGACCACACCTCCTCCCCCTGTGCACACCGTGCGAATTCGGGGGTGATGTCACTGGTCATCTCCCGCTGATTGATATCGATTGTCACTGCTGGGTCCTCCCTGGGCGAACTGTATGTGTTCTTCGTCGATTACCGAGCGGTCGGTATTTCACCACCTACCGAACCGCCCGATGTGCCGGGAATTCATTGCTGCATACGGCAACTCCCCACCCGTCCGCGTGTCACTGTGCGGCCTCGCCGGTGAGGTCTGCGCTCATCTGCCCCGCTCCATCATCCGCTGATGCAGCACGGCCATGACATGTTTCACCGAGGTTCCCAATTCCCCGGCCAGCGTCTCCGCCCGCGCGCCCGGCTCCGCCGGACCGCTGCACAGCTCGGCCAGTTCCATTGCATCCCTGGCCTGTCCAAAGGTCAACAACACCTCCGGCCACCAGCTCAACTCCCACGCCGGTTCACCCCGGTCGGCGCGCCGGCGCGCCCATTCGGGGCAGAAGCTGCTGGTGATCGAACGGCTGCTCTCATAAATCACGACGGTCTCCCTGTGGGTGAGGTGTCGTCGCGGGCGCCCGGTGTCCGGGATGCCGGAAGGGGCCGATCGAAATGTGTTGATCGGCTGGAGATGTCGCTACCCACGTGTGGTCTGCGTGGATGGAGCGGGCGACGACGGATGGTCGGTTTTCGCTGCGCCGGGAAATCTCGCCGGTCTAGCCGGCGAATGCGATCTCGGCCTCGGTATCGGATTCGCTCGTCGCTGCGCGCCGCCGCCGGAAATGCCGAACCAGGAAAATCACTCCGAACACCAGGACCTCCGAAACTGTCTGGTGGGGGCGAAACTTCGCCAACTCCAGTATGGCATTTGCCGGACACTTCGCGGCATTTGCCTTTGTCTCAGTGGGATTGACGTTTTACCTGGTCGGTAAACATGTTCGGCGGTATCGTTGGGGCGGCAGCGCACACTCTGCCGCCCGGCGAACGATTCATCGAGAACGCCGCATTGTGTCTCGGAACCTTCCCCCGGCGACCTACCGGCCAGGCCTCGAATCAGTCTGCGGTGCGGGTGCATTCGAGTGGGAGGTGAGGGCGGTATGACGACTCCGAGTCCTCCGCACAGCATCGACGTTCATGCGGTACGCGGGATTCTCGAGCGGCTGCGCAAGCTCTCGGGCCTGCGGGGGGAGCGCAACCTCAGTGTCGATATCGGCCCGCTGCTGAAGCTGGTGATCGTGCGCCGCTATGCGCATCTGGCCGGGACGACGCCCGAGGAAGCCCTCCCCCATGCGATCCGCTACCTCGCCGGAAGACTCGCTGCGACAGATCAACTGATCATCGACGCCGAGCTGTGCCTGGAAATGTTGTCGGCTGTGCTGCCCGCCGCGCTCGCGGACCGGTTGTACGGTCCGAACCTGGGCATGCGCCGGCGCTGTCTGGCGGAGAACTGGCAGGTGCTCTACGAAGCGGTGCGGGCTCCCGCGGAGCGATCGACCCCGACCGCGCGTGCGCTGCGGGCGGGCGCTCCCGAGACGGAGGCGTTCACCGCGCTCAGCACGCTGCTCATCTCCGAATCCGTGGTTCCGGCAGCGGAAGTGCAGGGGGCGCGGGAGCGCTCGACGGTGGTCGTGGTCGGCGACGCGGCCTGGGACCGCATTCACACCGTCGAGACCTTCCCCCGGCCGGGCTCCTCGCTGTTCGGCGATTTCGACGAGCACCCCGGCGGCAAGGGACTCAATCGCGCGGTGGCGCTGGCGCGCCTCGAGCTCGACGCGCGCCTGTTCGCCGCGGTCAGCAATGACGACAACGGGGAGAAGATCCTCACCTATCTGCACAGCGAGCATGTCGACATCAGCCTGATCCCGGTGATCTCCGGATACCGCACTCCGGTGGCGACCGTCATCATGTCGCACGACGGGAGTTACACCTCGATTGCCAACAAACAGGATCGAATCTGGTTCGCCGCCCGCGATATCGACGAACCGATTCGCCAGGCACTGCACGCGGCGGCGGCGGTCCTGCTGACCTTCGAGCAATCGGACGAAGTCATGGCCGAAGTGATCGACGCGGCGTCGCAGCCGCAGTCCCCGCCGTGGCTGCTGGTCAATGCCTCGCCGCCGCGACAGCTCTCCGAGCGGGTGCTGGCAGTGCTGGGCAAGGTCGACTATCTCATCGGCACCGCGGACGAACTGGCCGGTATGCGGCCGGGCGGCACCTGTGCCGACACCACCCGGGAACTGCTCGAGCTGCAGGTCGGCGCCGTCGTGGTGATCGATGGGTCGCAGTGCGCCATTCACTTTCGCGACCGGGAGAGCATCGTCGCGCAGTTTCCGTCCGCCGCACCGGGTTCGGGATCGCTGCCGTCGTCGGTGCGATCCGCGGGGCCGGTCGTTCGAGCGCCGGGAATGTCACCGGCCTTCATCTCCGCCTTGATCTACCGCTTGGTGACGCGGGTGCGTTCGGCCGATGCGGCACAGCGCCGGCACGACGATGAGCGAAATGTGGAGTGGGCCGCGGCCGCGGTCTCTGCGCGAGAGGATATTTCGAGCATTCCGGCCTCCATGCCGAGGATCGACGCCATCGACAAGCTCGCCGACGCCGAGGATTCCGGCGCCGCGACCGTCCGGGACGTAGCCGGGAACCTACACCGCTGACCGGCCGCTAGAAGTTCATCGCCCACGGCGCGCGATCGGTGGGAATCCAGTGCCCGTACATGCGCTTGGCCTCCTGATACTCACGCTCGCGCGCGGTGCGCGGGTGCGTGCGCAACGGCACCACGGTGGCACGGATGCCCACCTTGGCGACCGCGCTGAGCTTGTGCGGATTGTTGGTGAGCAGCTGCACGGCCGTGAGGCCGAGATCCACCAAAGCCTGTGCCGCGTGGTTGTACCGGCGATCGTCGGCGGAGTAACCCAGCGACAGAAAGCTGGCGAAGGTATCCAACCCGGTGCGCTCGCTCTCACCGTAACCACGCGCCTTGGCGAGCAGGCCGTGTCCGCGCCCCTCCTGCTCGAGGTAGACCAGAATGCCCGATCCGTCCGCCTGAATGAGGTCGAGTGAGCGATCGAGCTGCGGTTTGCAGTCGCAATCCTGAAACCCCAGCGATTCGCCGTACAGACACCGGGAGTGGATTCTGACCAGGCAACCGTCGGAGATCGAACCGAAGGCCAGGACATGACCGGAGTCCTGGCCGGCGCGAATATCGGTGACCCGTACCCGCAATTCGCGGCCGTCGCGGGTGCACCAGTGGCTGGCATGGTTGAGATTGGTCCACATGACCTGTCCTGGAACACTTTTCGCTGAGCAACCGGCCGTCACAGAATGGTAGGTCGACCGACTGCGGATATTGCGACATTCGACGCATATGCGCAGGTCGGCGAATTTTCGGCAAATTCGAGTCCCCATTCGACAGGCACAATCGACCGGTCGGCTGTACGGTTCTGCCGTGCCGACCATCCTTGGCAGCTCAGTCGTGTCCGACGTGTCCTCTCCGTCCCGAGCGCCAGTTCAGAATGAGCCAGATCGTCTCGCCGCGCAGACCGAGCACCAACTGACCCGCAGGGGCTCGGAATTGCGCGTGCGCGTAGTGGAATTCGATGACCGCGGTGCGGCCGGGCATGCGCTCCTGTTCGGCGATCCCGAGGTGCACTCCGATCCACTGGTCCGAATCCACTCGCGGTGCCTCTACGGCGATGCGCTGGAGTCCCAGGATTGCGATTGCGGTCCCGAACTGCAGCTGGCAATGAACAGGATTCAGTCCGAGGGTGTCGGCGTACTGATCTATCTCGAGCAGGAGGGTCGTGGCGCGGGACTGATCACGAAGGCGAAGGGACTGCGCATCACCCAGTTGCGACGGGTCGACACGTACGCCAGCTACCGCATGCTCGCGGTCGAGGACGATTCGCGCTGCTATGTGCAGGCCGCTGAATTCCTCGCCGCACTCGGCCCGGGGTCGGTGCGGTTGCTGACCAACAATCCGGGCAAGGCGCAGGCACTGCGCCGATCAGGACTGGCCGTCACTCCGGTTCGGCTGACAACGGTACCGCGCAGTGCGCGCGCGATGGCCTATCTGGAGGCCAAGCGGCGGCTCGGCGGTCATCGGCTGCCCTCGCGGCTGGCGTGGCGAATAGCCATCTGGGGCAGGCGAATCCTGGGGACGGTCGTGGTCGGCGGCGCGCTGGCGGCGCCGTTCTTCGCCGCGCGGGAGGTTGTCGTGGCCAGTCAGAGCGTGGTGCTGATGGCATGGATGCTGACCCATCCCGCGGCTGCGACCGCATGGATTCGCTCCCGAACGGCGATGCGGCGGCTGTCGGGCCCGCGCAGGCGTGCGCGGGCTTCGGCCGCAGCGGAGCAGATGTAGCGCGCGACACAGACGCGACTTTCTGGCTAAGCTGAGTGAGCCGCGCCACAGCAGGGCGTGTGGCCATGTGCGTGGGTCGGTTGGGTGTCTTCTCGGACGTCGAGGTTCTCGCAGGTCGAATGGGTGCATGCGGGTGGCGGGTGAAGCGAGAGGCAATCGGAAAAGGGTTATGACGACAGACATCGGCTATCCGCACAAATCGGGCAAAACGGTCTTCACGATTCCGGCGGCGTTCCAGCAGACGCTGACGCTGCGTCCGGAGCAGGTCGCGATCCGCACCGTCGGCGGCACCCGGGAGATCACCTGGCGCGAATACGGGCAGCACGTGCGCAGCATTGCGGCGGGGCTGGCCGGAATCGGGGTCACACAGGGCGACACCGTGGGCATCATGCTGACCAACCGTCCCGAGTTCAATCTGGTCGACACCGCTGCCCTGCATCTGGGCGCGACCCCGTTCTCGATCTACAACACCTCCTCGGCCGAGCAGATCGCGCATCTGTTCACCAATGCCGAGAACAAGATCGTGATCACCGAACCGGCATTCCTGGACGCCGTGCGCGGTGCGGGTGTGGAACTCGAGCACATCGTGCTGGTCGAGGGCTCGGCCGCGGGCACCCTCACCCTCGCCGAGGTGGAGGCCGCGCCCGCCGCCGATTTCGACTTCGATGCCGCGTGGCAGGCGGTCAAGGCCGACGATGTCGCCACGCTCATCTACACCTCCGGCACCACCGGCCCGTCCAAGGGTGTGGAGCTGACCCATCGCAATGTGGTCGCGCAGATCGTGGGACTGGTCTCGGGCCCGCTGACGGTCGGCCTCGACGACCGTTCGGTGTCGTATCTGCCGGCCGCCCATGTGGCAGACCGCATTTCCGGGCACTGCGCCAATCTGTTCACCGGTGTGCAGATGACCTGCGTGCCGGACCCGCGCGAAATCGCCGCCGCCCTGCCCGATGCCCGCCCCACCGCCTTCTTCGGCGTGCCGCGGGTGTGGCAGAAGATCAAGGCCGGTATCGACGCCAAGCTCGCCACCGAGCCCAGCCCGGTGAAGAAGGCGCTGGCGAACTGGGCCATCGGCGTCGGCATCAGTGCCGCGCGCGCCGACCTGTCCGGCAACGGGCGCGGGCTGCTGCTGGATGTGCAGCACAAGCTCGCCGACGCCCTGGTGCTGTCGAAACTGCGGGAGGCCTTGGGTTTCGGTGAACTGAAGGTCGCGGCCTCGGGTGCGGCGGCCATTCCGCCGGAGACCCTCGAGTACATGCTCGGGCTCGGGTTCGTGGTCACCGAGGTGTGGGGCATGTCGGAGACCTCCGGGGTCGGCACCTACACCCCGATGAACAAGCCCAAGCCCGGCACCGTCGGAATCCCGCTGCAGGGCACCGAGATCCGCCTCGGCGAGGACGGCGAACTGCTGCTGCGCGGCGATATCGTCACCCACGGGTACCGCAAGATGCCGGAGAAGACCAAGGAGGCCATCGACGGCGACGGCTGGCTGCACACCGGTGATGTGGCGACCATCGACGGCGACGGGTACGTCACCATCGTCGATCGCAAGAAGGAACTCATCATCACCGAGGCGGGAAAGAACCTCTCGCCCACCAATATCGAGAACACCGTGACCTCGGCGTCCTCGCTGGTCGGCCAGGTGGTGGCGATCGGTGAGGCCAAGCCGTACATCGCCGCGCTCATCGTGCTCGACCCCGATACCGCCGCGGTGCGCGCCAAGGCGCTGGGCATCCCGGAGGCCGATCTGAAGACGCTCTCGGCCCGCCCGGAGATCATCGCCGAGGTGAAGGCCGCGGTGGCCGCGGCCAATACGAAACTCGCCCGCGTGGAACAGATCAAGCGCTTCATCCTCATCGATCAGGGCTGGGAGCCCGGCGGTGACGAGCTGACCCCGACCCTCAAGCTCAAGCGCAACCCGATCACCAGCAAGTACGCGGCCGAGATCGCCGCGCTCTACACCACCCCCGCCCCGGACAATGTGGTGAACCTGTCCTGATCGGCACTGCCTGATCGGCACCGGATATGACTGTGGCCCTGGACCAATTGTCCAGGGCCACAGTCATATCGAGACGCCCGTCGCCCCGGCATGCTTTCGGCCGGGATCCACGGACGCGAACTCTACTTCTGCTCGTGCGTGCCGATCAGGGTGGCGCGGCCGATGGCATTGAGGAACAGGTTGAAGCCCAGGTAGGCGGGCGAGGCGCTCTCGTCGACCTCGAGTTTGTCCACGCCGACCGCGTGCACGACCACGAAGTAGCGGTGCGGTCCGTGCCCGGCGGGCGGGAAGGCGCCGGTGTACTCGTGCAGGCCCGCGTCATTGCGCAGCACGACCGCGCCCGCGGGCAGGGCGCCGCCCTTGCTGCCCTGGCCGGTCTCGAGGCTGGTGGTGGTGACGGGGATATTGGCCACCACCCAGTGCCAGAAACCCGAGGCGGTCGGGGCGTCCGGGTCGAAGACGGTGACGGTGAAACTCTGTGTCTCCGCGGGGAATCCGGACCAGCTCAGCTGCGGGGAAATATCCTTGCCACCCGCGCCGCCGAGCGCGCTGACCTGATCCAGGTGCAGCGGCTGCCCCTCGGTGATATCGCTCGAGGTCAGGGTGAACTCGGGCAGCTGCGGCAGCGGGGCGTAGGGGTTATAGGAGTAGTCGGGCACGCGATGTCCTCTCGAAAAGGTCGGCTTAGCAGGCCGGCTCAGCAGTTCAGCAGGAAGTGTTCCAGCACGCTCGCCCCGAATTCCAGCGATGCCACCGGAACCCGCTCGTCGACGCCGTGGAACAGGGCGGTGAAGTCCAGCTCCGGGGGCAGCTGCAGCGGTGCGAAACCGAAGCAGCGAATCCCTATCCGCGCGAAGGCTTTCGCGTCGGTGCCGCCGGAAAGCATGTAGGGCACGGTGCGCCCGTCCGGATCGTGCGCGAGGATGGCGGCGTTCATGGCATCGACCAGGTGCCCGTCGAACGTCGTTTCGTACGAGTCGAGTTTGGTGATCCACTCGCGCTCGACATCGGGGCCGATGAGCGCGTCGACCTCCTTCTCGAATTCGGCCTGCCGGCCCGGCACCACGCGGCAGTCGATGACGGCCTCGGCGGTCTGCGGAATCACATTGGCCTTGTATCCGGCCTGCAGCATGGTCGGATTGGCGGTATCGCGCAGGGTGGCGCCGATGATGCGGGAGATGGTGCCCAGCTTCGCCAGCTGCCCTTCGATATCCGGGCTGGCCGGATCGAACTGCAGTCCGGACTCCTCGGTGACGGCGGCCAGGAATTCGGCCACCGAATCGGACACCACGAGCGGGAAGGTGTGCGTGCCCAGGCGCGCCACCGCCTGCGCCAGAATCGTGACGGCATTGTCCTCGTGCAGGAACGAGCCGTGCCCGGCACGCGCCTTGGCGCGCAACCGCATCCAGCCCAGCCCCTTCTCCGCGGTCTCGACCAGGTACAGCCGCCGCTCGGTGCCGTCCGGGCGCGGCACGGTCAGCGAGAACCCGCCGACCTCGCCGACCGCCTCGGTGATGCCGTCGAACAGATCGGGCCGATTGTCCACCAGCCACTGCGAACCCCAGCGGCCGCCGTTCTCCTCATCGGCCAGGAAGGCGAAGACGATATCGCGCGGCGGCACCGTGCCCTCGATCTTGAACTGCCGGGCCACGGCCAGCATCATGCCGACCATATCCTTCATATCGACCGCGCCGCGGCCCCAGACGTAGCCGTCCTGGACGGCGCCGGAGAACGGGTGCACACTCCAGTCGCCGGCCTCGGCGGGCACCACATCCAGATGCCCGTGCATCATCAGCGCGCCACGGCTCGAATCCGCACCCTTCAGGCGCGCGAACACATTGCCGCGCCCGTCCGCGCCGGACTCCACATACTCGGTGGTGTACCCGGCCTGATGCAGTTGATCGGCCACCCATTGCGCGCATTCGCGCTCACCCTTGGTGGTCTCGAGTTCGCCGGTATTGGAGGTATCGAACCGGATCAGCGTGCTGACCAGGTCCACCACCTCGGAGACGGCGCGGGACGTACGAGGTTCGCCAGTTTCGGACACGTCCCTTTCCTACCACCTCGCCGCCGCCCCGCCCCCGGGTGCCGTCGCGCCGCAGTGTCGCCCGCGCAGGTGAGCCCCGCCCACGCGAATTCGAATCATCCTTCGCACAAGGGTTTCCGCCCGGTATCGCCGCACGCTACGGCGCCGCGGGCCGTGGATCGGTTCGACCGCCGATGTGGTGTCGACCGGGCCGGTCGTGTTTCCGCGGGCCGTGTTCGGGGTCAGCGCAGCACGCGCAGGGTCATGGTGAGGGTGGCCAGCAGGGAGTCGAGGCTCTGGTCGGCGATGCGCCGTTCCAGGATCTCCGGTTCGAGGCGGGTGGAGGTGGCCCAGAGTTCGCCGAGGTGGGCCTGCACGTCGACATCGGTGGCGGCCAGCACCCACAGCAGCGGCGCCCACAGGCGGGCGGCCTGGGCGATGGCGGGCAGCATGATCAGGGTCGAGGGGTCCAGCCGGGCCAGGCGGGTGCCGGCGCGGCGGCGTACTTCGGCGGGGGTGCGGGCCAGTGGTTCCAGCACACCGCGCCACAGGGCCAGTTCGCTGCTGCCGTCGACCGCGGCGATCAGGGCTTCGGCGCTCTCGCCGATCACCGGGTTGAAGGCCAGCCGGGTCAGGGCGGACGGGCTGAGCTGACCGGCGAAGCGCAGCAGATCGTCGGTGGCGTCGGCGGCCAGGAAGGTGGTGAGCAGATCGGCGATGGCCGAGGGCGGCGCGACCTCGAACAGGATGTCACCGACCGCCTCGACGACATCGGGCGCGCAGCGGGCGAAGACCGACAGCGCCGCCAGCCGCAGCTCCTTGGATCCGTTGAGCACGGTGCCCAGCAGTTTCGGAACGCGGTGGCCGGGACCTGAGAGCAGTTGCCGCACTATGGCACTGATGCTCTCACCGGAGTAGGCGTATGCGGCCGAGTGGATCAGGCCCTCGTCATCGGGAACGCCCTCCTCGACCGCGAGCACCAATTCGGGTGTGGCATAGGCGAGGAACGGCCCGGCGGTGACGTAGTCGCGCCGGCGCAGCAGTTCGTTCACGATCTCGATGACCGGTGTGGTCGGGGCGTCCCCGGCGAGCTGGCCGACGGTGCGCGGATCCAGATAGGGCGCGCAGTCGGCCGCGTAGGTGATGCTCAACCGCAGCAGCGCGTCCACGGCCTTGCCCGGATGCTGCACGCCGACCGCGCCCGCCGCGCGCCCGGTCATGGTGGGCGGCACCATGCGCTGCACGATGGGGATGGAAATGCTCAGCGGAATGATCGGCACCAGTGTGCTGATGCGTTCGAAAACCGGTGTGTGCTGGTCGAAGAGCGCGCCGGACATGCGCTGCTGCAGTTCGTGCAGCCGGGAGGCACCCAGGCGTTCCAGATGTGCGAGCCGTTCGACCGGGACGTGCAGGGTCCTTGCCAGGAGTACCAGCTGTGCGCGGGTCACCAGATCGGTCATAGGCCCGCCCGGGTCGGCGACGTTCCGCCATAGGCGAATTCGACTGTGGCAGACATGCTTTCCCCGTCCTCGGAGCCCGTGGTCCGGACTCCCCGTATTCGACCGCTCATCATAGGCGGGCAGATGCGGCGAAAAAGGCAAAAGGTGCAGACTCTCAGTAGCTCGTTAGGATGCGGCCATGAGTCATCCCCCGGGTTGGTACCCCGAGAGTCCAGGTTCTGCCGTCCTGCGGTGGTGGGACGGCAGCCAATGGACGAATCACACCCAGCCGCAGCAGCATCCGGCGAAGCCGCAGCAACCGCAGGTTCCCCAGCAGCCGCAAGGGCAGCAGCAGTACGGCCAGCAACAGCAGGGCCAACCGCAGTACGGTCAGCAACCGCAGGGTCAGCAGCAGCAGTATCCGCAGCGCAGCGATGCGCACCCGTGGGAGCTGGAAGTCGGCGCGGCGAACAATCCCGCCGATATCCAGCGCCAGGTGCAGCAGCAGGCCGGGGTGAACGCCGCGCAGGCGGGCGGCGGCACCGTGTTCACCGAGCCGATTCTGGTGGTGAACCAGAAGGTCAAGCTCATCGAAATGGCCAATGAGTACAGCGTTTTCGACCAGAACGGCCGCCAGATCGGCGCGGTGGTGGAGGTCGGGCAGAGCGCGCTCAAGAAGGCCGTGCGCTTCATGTCCAGCTACGACCAGTTCATGACGCACAAACTGGAGATCCGTGACGGCCACGGCCAGACCCTGTTGCGTGTCACCCGCCCGGCCAAGATTCTCAAATCGCGCTTCCTGATCGAGCACGGCAACGGCGCCCCCATCGGTGAGATCATCCAGGAGAACATGCTCGGCAAGATCAATTTCTCCTTTGTGGTGAATGGTCAGCAAATCGGCGGCATTCGCGCCGAGAACTGGCGCGCCTGGAATTTCGCCATCCACGACCACACCGGCCAAGAGGTCGCCCGCATCACCAAAACCTGGGAGGGCCTGCTCAAGAACATGTTCACCACCGCCGACAACTACGTCGTGCAAATCCACCACCAACTCCCCCAGCCCCTGCTGTCGATGGTCGTCGCCTCCGGCCTGGCCATCGACACCGCCCTGAAACAGGATTCCCGCGGCTGGAACTGACACCCCGTCCGGGCGCGGCCGGCACCGGAAACCGAGCCGGCGGCGCGGGCGTCGTACACCTGCGCGGTAGGCGTGCAAGGTTGGCGCGGCGGGGCGCAAGCGGCGTGCAAGGCAGCGCAAGTGGCAGGTAATCGCTGCTCGGCACAGTGGTTCTCATGAACGAGACACATGATGTGGTGGTAGTGGGAGCCGGACCGGTCGGGCTGATGCTGGCGTGCGAATTGCGGTTGGCCGGGGTGGATGTGCTCGTGGTGGAACGGCTGTCCGAACCCGATCAGACCGTCAAGGCGGGCGCCATCAATGTGCCCACCGCGCAGGCGCTCGCCCGCCGCGGATTGCTGCCCGATCTGCAGGCACAGCAGCAGGCCACAATGGCGCAGTTCGCGGCATTCCGCCGCGACGCGGGGCTGGCGGCTCCGGCGGCCGGAAACCAGCGTGCGGCCGGGCATTTCGCCGGGCTCATGCTCGATACCAGCATTATCGACTTCGAGGATCCGGTCTTCGCCGACCTCGGTCCGGCCGCCGAGAACTGGTTCATCTCCCAGCAGGGCATCGAGGCCATCCTCGCGCGCCGCGCTGCGGAGCTGGGTGTGCAGGTGCGGCGCGGGGTGGAGGTGACGGGTTTCGCCGATGACGGCATCGGCGTCACCGTCGACTGCGGCGCCCGGATCGTGCGCGCCGGCTGGCTCGTCGGCTGCGACGGCGGGCGCAGCACGGTCCGCAAACTCGCCGGATTCGACTTCCCCGGCCTCGATCCGGAGATCACCGGACGCCAGGCGATCGTGGAGATGACCGGCGCCGAGCAGGTGCAGCCCGGCTGGCACACCACCCCCACCGGCATCTACGTCTACGGCCCGATGCCCGGCCGCTTCCTGACCGTCGAACTCGACGGCCCGCCCGCCGACCGCGTCACCCCGGTGACGGCCGAAGAACTCGAAGGCAGTTTCCGGCGCGTCACCGGCGTGGATGTCCGTATTACCAAGGTGCGCTCGGCAACTCGCTTCACCGACAACACCCGCCAGGTCCCGAACTACCGTAAAGGCCGCGTCCTGCTGGCAGGCGATGCCGCCCACGTGCACTCCCCCTTCGGCGGCCAGGGCCTGAACCTGGGCGTCGGCGACGCGGTCAACCTCGGCTGGAAACTGGCGGGCGTCGTGCGCGGCTGGGCCGACACCGGCCTGCTCGACACCTACACCACCGAGCGCCATCCCATCGGCGCCTGGGTCTTGGACTGGACCCGTGCACAGATCGCCCTCATGCGCACCGACCCGCGCAGCCGCGCCCTGCGCGCCGTCACCGCCGAACTCCTGACCACCCCCGATGCCGCCACCACGATCTTCAAGAAGATCTCCGGCATCCTGCACCGCTACGACCTCGGCGACTCCCACCCCCTCACCGGCGCGGCCACCCCCGATATCGAACTCACCGACGGCACCCGCCTGAGCGAGCACTTCGCCACCGGCACCGGCATCCTCCTGGACCTGACCGACTCCGCCGAACTCCGCGAGATCGCCGCCCGCTGGCCCGACCGCCTCACCGTCGTCACCGCCAAACCAGCTCAACCCCGCGAACTCTCGGCCCTGCTCCTCCGCCCCGACGCCATAGTCGCCTGGGCCACCGACACCGCCACCCTCGACGGCCTCCCCCAAGCCCTCACCCGCTGGTTCGGCACCCCACTGCCCGCCGCCAACTGAAGCCCCGGCCTGAGCGGTCAAAAACCACCCTCACAGCGCGAATATGTCATCCTGCGCCGATCTTCGAGCGCTGAGCCCAGCCACCACGCGCCGCCACCCACCAACCCCCAGCACGTGACTCCAGAACGCCGAGAGGGCTCTGATGGAGGCGACACGCCGCCGAACCCCACCGTCAGAGCCCTCTCGGTGAAGTCGTCGCCGGCCCGCACTCAGGTGTGGACTCGGGGTGCGTTGATGCGGGTGATGCGGCGGGTGCCCCAGGCGCCGAGTGGGGTGAGGGCGGTGTTGAGGGCGGCGCCCTCTTCGGTGAGGGAGTACTCCACGCGGGGTGGGATTTCGGGGTGCAGTTCGCGGTGGACGATGCCGTCTTCGGCCAGTTCGCGCAGTTGCTGGTTGAGCATTTTC
Organism: Nocardia sp. NPDC006630; assembly: GCF_040611495.1. Lineage (NCBI taxonomy): Bacteria > Bacillati > Actinomycetota > Actinomycetes > Mycobacteriales > Nocardiaceae > Nocardia > Nocardia sp. NPDC006630. The sequence goes on along the minus strand of NZ_JBEXOK010000003.1, from coordinate 61,531 downwards.
TCGGAGACTCCGGGGAGGGAGCGGTGCAGTTCGCCGAAGCGGCGGGTGCCGTGTTCGTGCAGTTCCCAGAGGATGAGGGATTTCCATTTGCCGCCGACCACGTCCATGGCGGCGTCGATGCCGCAGAAGTATGGCCCGTATCTCTTTGCGCCCATTGCCCGTCCTCGCTAGCTGGAGACACACCTTTCGGTCAGTGTCGGAGAAAATAGTGCGTACTTGTTGCCCAACGCCACGGCGGGCAGCCTCGATTCCAGCGCGCCGATGTGGGCAGCGCCGAATCGAAGGAGTCTCCGTTATGACGAACGTTCACGACACTCCCGTCACTGTGCTCGGGCTCGGGGCGATGGGCCGGGCGCTGGCCGCCGCGTTCGTGCGGGCGGGTGTGCCGACCACGGTATGGAATCGCAGCGCGGGCAAGGACCGAGAGCTGGTGGCAGCCGGTGCAATCCGGGCCGAATCGGTGGCCGCGGCGGCCGGTGGCAAAGGGCTGCTCCTCACCGTGCTGCTCGATCACGCGTCGGTGCACGACACCCTGGATCCGGTCGCCGCCGATCTTGCGGGCCGCGACTGGATCAACCTGACCAGCACCAGCCCCGAGCAATCCCGGGAGCTGGCGGGTTGGGCCACCGCGCACGGCATCGAATTCCTGGACGGCGGCATCATGGCCGTACCGCCCATGATCGGCAATCCCGGCTCGTCGATCCTCTACAGCGGCTCCCCCGAGGTCTTGCATGCACACCGTGCCACGCTCGAACTGCTCGGCGCCGCAGACTATGTCGGCCCGGATCCCGGTCTGGCCGCGCTCTGGGATTTCGCACTGCTGGCGAACATGTACCAGATGTTCGGCGGCTTCTTCCACGGCGCGGCCATGGCCGGTTCCGCCGGAATCACCGCGACCCGATTCGCCGAGCGCGCGGTCCCCTGGCTGACCGCGATGGTGCACGGCCTGCCGGGATACGCCCGCGCGATCGACTCCGGCGACTATGTCACCGAGGTGCAGGATCTGGCGTTCCAGAAGTCGGGCCTGGATGCCATCGTGCGCGCCACGCAGGATGCGGGCATCGACCCGGTCCTGCTCGATCCACTTGCCGCACTAGTGAATCGCCAGGTCAGCGCGGGCCACGGTGCGGCCGCGTTCGCGCGCACGGTCGAGGAATTGCGCTGAGTACCAGCATGTCCCGCGTGCTCGCTCGGGAGTGTTGCGGCGTTGCCCTCAGTGCGTGATCTGCAAGGTCGCCATCAACGCCGAAAGTTGTTCGCCCAGGCCCAGATCCGCAATGCGCTGCAACATCTGCTGTCGCTCCGCATCGGGCAGCCCCGACCACGCTTCCCCGATCCGCGACTGTGCGTCGGGCTCGGCGACCGCCAGCACGCGCAGCAGCGGTGGCCACAGGTGCGCGGCGGTCAGCACGCCGGGCACCTGCGCCAGCACCCCGCTGTCGAACCGCGACACCTTCCCGCCGAGGCGGCGCGCGATCACCGGATCGACGCGTTCGGCCAATTCCAGCAGCCCCCGCCACACCACCGGCTCGGTATTGCCGTCGATCACGGCCGCCACGGCATCGATCGTCTCCGGTTCACCGATCACGGGATTGGCGGCGAGCAGATCCAGCGCGGCCGGGCTGAACTCGCCGATGAACCGCAGCGTCTCCGGCATCGCACCGGCGGTGACGAAGGCACGCACCAGCGCGCCGATCTCCTGGGCGGACCCGGTATCGAACAGGATGTCGCCGATACCCGCGATCACATCGCGTTCGCAGCGCGAGAACACCGACAGCGCGGCGAGTTGCAGTTCGGTGGAACCGTTGATCATGGTCTGCACCAGCCGTGGAATCCGCTGTCCGAGCCCGTCGAGCAGCAGCCGCACCACCATGCTGATGCTTTCGCTGGAGTAGGCATACGCCGCCGAGCGGATCAATCCCTCATCGTCGTCGGTGCCCTGCTCCACCGCCCGGATCAATTCCGGTGTGGCATAGGCGAGGAACGGCCCGGCGGTCACATAGTCCTTGCGCCGCAGCATTTCGTTCACGATCGCGACTACCGGTCCCGGCGGCGCCACCTCCGCGAGCTGCCCCACGGTGTGCGGATCCAGGTACGGCGCACCGTCGGCAGCGTACGAGGGTTTGAGCATGCCGACCGCCTCGGCGGCCTTGCGCGGATGATCGACACCGATCGCGCCGGCGGCGCGCCCCGCGATCATCGGCGGAACGATGCGCTGCACCAGCGGCAGCGAAATGCTCAGCGGAATGACCGGCACCAGCATGCTCAGTCGCGAGAATGTCGCATTGTGCTGAGCGAAGATCACTTTCGCCATGCGCTCCTGCAGTTCGTGCAGGTGCTGCGCACCCAGCTTCTCGAGATGCTCGAGCCGCTCCACGGGCACATGCAGCGTCCGCGACAGCAGCGTGAGCTGCGCCCGGGTGACCAGATCGCTCATCCGAGCTTGTTCCCGAACATGATCTTCTTGGCCGCGGTGCTCAGGGGCCACGGCAGCGCGCTGACGGTCTTGTCGACGGCCTCGACCATATCGGAGGTCTCGGTGCGCTGCGCTTGCCGGAAAACCTGCAGCAGATCGGCGGTTTCGGCTTCCGAGAGCAGATCGAGCGCAGCCAGTGGCCCACCCAGTTCCCGCTCGAGTTCGGCTCTGGCTTCCATGATGCGTCCCCTGTTCCCCGAATGACCCGGATCACTCCGGTTTTCGTGTACCAAGGTGTACCAAGATCGCCTGCACCGCGCCAGTCCGGATTGTGCTGTTGTTCACCGCAGCTCGGCCCCGATTGCCTCGGTCGCCCGCAGTGCCATGGCCATGGTGGTGACCTGCGGGTTGACCCCGAGCGAGGTCGGTACCACCGAACCGTCCGGGATAGAGAGCCCGGTGGCGCCGAACACGCGATGCTCGAAATCGACGACGGCGGTGCGCGCGTCCCGGCCCATGCGCGCGGTCCTCAGCGGATGCGGACCCCTCATGTGGGATACGCCGGTGTCAGGCCGGACGGACGGCCGCGCCGACCACCTTGTGTCGCGCTGTCGCATTGCGCTGGGGGTCCGGCCGGGCGAACGGTCGGTGGCGCCGGGCTTTCGGGTTGCGGCTTCTTCCGCTGGAGTTCATACGGCGTTGGTGCGTCAGGTCCCGCAGGTAACCCGGTGCCCTGCACGATCAGCGAGTGCGCATCGTGCAGCTTGCGAACTTCTACGGTCCGCGCTCCGGGGGGCTGCGCACCGCACTGCATCACCTCGGCGCGGGATACGTCGCCGCCGGACACGAGGTGGTGCTGATCGTCCCCGGTCCGCGCCGGGGCGAGGAGTTGCTGCCCTCGGGGGTACTGCGAATCACCGTGCCCGCGCCCGCGATTCCGTGGACCGGCGGCTATCGCGCGGCCCATCCCCGGCGGGTGGCCGATGTGCTGGCCGGACTGCGCCCCGATGTGCTGGAGGTGTCGGATCGATTGACACTGCGCGGTTTCGGCAACTGGGCGCGCCGCCGCGATGTGGCGGGGGTGATGATCTCCCACGAACGCCTCGATCGCCTCCTGGGCCAGGTGCTGCCGGGCCCGGCAGCCCGCCGGGCCGCCGACGCCGCCAATCGCCGCACCGCCCAGAACTACGACATCGTCGTCTGCACAACGGAATTCGCCCGTGCGGAGTTTCAGCGCATCGACGTCCCGAATGTGGAGCTGGTACCGCTCGGCGTCGACCTGGACATGTTCACCCCCGACCGCCACGACCACCGCCTGCGCACCGACCTCGGTGCGGACGATCACGCCCTGCTGGTGCACTGCGGCCGCCTCTCGGTGGAGAAGCGCGTCGACCGCAGCATCGAAGCCCTCGGCCGACTGCGCCGCGAGGGCGTGAACGCCCGCCTCGTCGTGGCCGGTGAAGGCCCGCGCCGCGAAGCCCTCGAGCGCCGCGCCCGCACCATTCCGCCGCTGCACGACGGCCTTCCCGCCGTACATTTCACCGGATTCATCACCGACAGAACCGAATTGGCCACCCTGCTGGCCACCGCCGACGTCTCCCTGGCCCCCGGCCCCCACGAAACCTTCGGCCTCGCCGCCCTGGAAGCACTCGCCGCGGGCACTCCCGTCGTCGCCAGCCGCTCCTCGGCCCTCGCCGATATCGTGACCGCCGACTGCGGCGCCGTAGCCGCCGATCACCCGAACGCCTTCGCCCGCGCGGTCACCGACGTCCTGTCCCGCCCCCTGCTGCAACGCCGCCAGGCCGCCCGCACCCGAGCCGAGCAATTCACCTGGCCCGCAGCGGTTTCCGGCATGCTCGACCTACTCGGCTCCGCCTGATCCACTCCTCGCCACGCCGGGCATCGACGGCGGGGAGATCGTGCCGTGCATTGCCGGACCCGGCTCCGTCCGGATGGGCCCCGTGCTCACCGAGACGGCCGCGGGCCCCGTGCTCACCGAGGCCGCCGCAGGGCCGTCTGATTCCTGGAGCAGGCCTCGCGCGCAGGGCGGGATCAATCGCGGGCCGGGTCGGGGGTCCAGGGGATGTAGTCGCGGTCCTCGGCCTGGGCGCTGGTGCGCGCGGAATTGAGTTGGTAGGGCGTGATTCCGCCGGGCTGCCAGGGGCCCACCGAGCCGGAACTCAGGGCCGCGGCGGACTTGGGCACCAGGCCGATTTCCTTGCGTATCAAGGTGATCGGGCGATCGGCGAGAGTGAACCAGTCCAGGTCGAGGAAATCGTGGCTGCCGGTGGTGAGGGCGCCGCGGCGCAGGGCGTCACCGAGACGCCCCGCCATGCCGGTGGCCTGCAGATGGCCCGCGTCCGCTTCGAAAAGCCCTGCGCCGGAACGCAGATACCCGGTCTCGAACAGGGAGATGACCATGGCGAGCAGGCTGAAGGCGCGCGGATCGTCATTGGCGCGCGCCATGAAGGCGAACACCTCGATCTCGTTCTCCAGGGTGGTGCCGTATCCGGCGAGCACATGCACCCAGTCGTGCTGGGCCAGCAGCGGCGGCGCGGACCCGGGCAGGCCCGGGGTGACGAAGCCGCGATCGCGGTAGAAGTCGGCCACCCCGCGCCCGAGGGTGCCCATGGGCAGCTCACGCAGCTGCGCCCAGCGCCCGGCCAGTGCCGGATCGTCGACGACGGCGCTCCAGGAGCTGTCCAGCTCGCTGGTGTGCAGGGCGTGCAAGCGCGTGGTGTCGATCGCGCCCAGATAGCCGTTGCGGGAGAAATCCACCGCCGCAAGATCTTCCGCCCCCTCAGCGTATTTGCGCGCGACGGAGATCATATCGTCGTCCACGCCCAGCGCATCCGCGAACTGCTGCAGCTTGTCCGCGACACTGGCCGGCAGCGGCCGCACCACCAGCGCCGCCAGCAGCATGGTCTGAATGACCCGCTCCCGGAAGATCCGGTTGCGCCGGGTCAGCCCGGCCGCGTACTCCTGCGGGGTGATGGGCTCGAGCTCCGCCAACTCCACCGCATGCCCGGTCAGCGACAGGAACAGCGCTGGAATGAGCAACTGCTGCAGCGGCGTGAGTCCCTGCTCACCCTGCGCGGCGGTCGCCACACCGCGGGCCACCAGCCGCACCTCCGTCGCATCGGGCGGAGTCAGAAGCACTTCACTCATCGGTTGAACCCTCCTGGCGTACTGCGAGCGCATCCACGCCATTGTGACCATGAATCATCCGCTGCGCGTATCCGGTTCACTCTCGGCGTATGCCCGCGCCGGCATCTACAGCTGACCTACAGGTTGGCTGGGTACCGTCCGGTGCATGGGCACGAGCACGTCGCAGCGAATCCTCGTCACGGCATTCTGCGGTGCGCTCGCGCTGGCGGCGGCCGGTTGCCGGCCCGCCTCCGCGCGGGCCTCGGGCGATGACACCATGACGCTGCAATCGGGTGGTACGTCGCGGCACTACCTGATCCACCGCCCCGCCGAGTCCCCGGCCGGAGCGCTGCCGGTGGTGCTGATCTTCCACGGTGGCGGTGGAACCCCCGAATCCATGGTGACCTCAACACATTTCGACACTCTCGCCGATGCCCAGGGCTTCCTCGCGGTCTATCCAGCCGGAACCGGCAAGTCCTGGAACGACGGCCGCGGCGGCGACACCAGGGCGGGAGCGGCGGGCGTCGATGACGTCGGATTCGTCTCGGCCCTGATCGACCACCTCGTCGCGGACGACGGCGTCGACCCCGGCCGGGTCTATGCCACCGGAATCTCCAATGGCGCCATGTTCATCGAGGATCTGGGCTGTCGCCTCTCCGGCAAGCTGGCCGCCATCGCCCCGGTGGCGGGCCCGCTCCCGGCCGCCGACGAAAACGACTGCACCCCAGCCCATCCCCTTGCGGTCCTGGAGATGCACGGCACCGCCGACCCCATCGTCCCCTACGGCGGCGGCCCGGTTCGCGTCACCTCGGGCAACCATGGCGGCCGGGGCAGCAGTCCGGTGCTCTCGGTTGCCGACACCCAGAATTTCTGGCGTACCCGTGATGCCTGTGATCCGGTAGCGACGACGGCCCTCCCGCAGCAGTCCGCTGACGGGACTTCGGTCAGTGTCGAAACATCCACGTGCGCTTCGGGAAGCGCGGTCGAGCTGTACTCGGTCACCGGCGGCGGCCACACCTGGCCGGGTGGTCCGCAGTACCTTCCGAAAGCCGTCGTCGGCCCGGTCAGCCATCAGTTCGACGCCACTCAGGTGATCTGGCAATTCCTTTCGGCCTTCCGCCGATAGCGGACTCGCGGGCGCCGGCAGCCGGCGATCAGGCCGATTCGGTCTGCGGCGAGCCGATGGCCGGTGCCGCGCCGAGTACGGCATCGAGCAGTCCGGGGAATCGCTGCTGCAGTTCTTCCGTGCGCAGCTCGACCAATTTGGTCCGCCCCTCCCGCCGCTCCCGGGTGATACCGGATTCGCGCAGCACCCGCCAGTGATGGGTGGCGGTGGGTTTGGTGACCGACAGCGGCAGGCTCCCGCAGGTGCGCGCCTGCTCGGACGCGGCGAGTTCGCGCACGATCAGCATCCGCACCGGGTTGCCCAGCGCGGCCAGGACATCTTCGACCGCGAGTCGATCCAGGTCGGGGTGATAAACGGTCACTATTCGATTGTATGAGTTCTTTCTAACATTGCAACAGTTAGAAGATCTTCGTACGGTCGAACCGTCAGCGAAACTACCGAACGGAAGCACTCATGGATTTGGAACTGCAGGGCACCACCGCCGTCGTGACCGGCGCGAGCCGCGGCATCGGCCTGGCGATCGTGGAAGAGCTCGTCGCCCAGGGCGTCCGCGTGGCCGCGGGCGCGCGCACCGCGACCGATGAGCTGAAGCGCACCGGCGCGGAGGTGATCACCGCCGATCTCACCACCCCGGACGGCCCGGCCGAGTTCATCGCGCAGGCCACCGCCGCCCTGGGCGGGATCGACCTGCTGGTCAACAACCTCGGTGGCGGCGGCGACCACGACCTGCCGGCGACCTTCCTGGAATCCACCGATCAGCAGTGGGCCGAGATGTTCGAACTCAACTTCTTCAGCATGGTCCGCACCTCGCGCGCGGCCTTGCCGGCGCTCCTCGCACGCGGCGGCGGGATAGTCAATTTCTCCTCGATCACCGCCCGCATTCCGCATACCTCCCCGCTCACCTACGCCGCCGCCAAGGGTGCGGTGAGCACCTTCAGCAAAGGTCTCGCCGAGGAGTTCGGCCCGCGCGGCGTCCGGGTCAACACCATTTCCCCCGGCCCGGTGCTCACCGAGCAGTGGACCGGTCCCGGCGGCACCGGCGCCAAATTCGCGGCCGCCCGCGGCGTCACCCAGGCGCAGCTGCTGCGCGATATCCCTCGCGAGATGGGCGTCACCACAGGCGAATTCGCGCAGCCCCGGCACATCGCCGCCCTGGTCACCTATCTCGCCTCACCGCTCGCGGCGGCCATTCACGGCGCGGACTACGTCATCGACGGCGGCGCGATCAAGACCGTGTGATCGAGTAGCGGCGCGCCGGGCCGCGCGAATCCGGGCTGCCGCGTGTTTGTTTCGGTCCCGGCACACAACTGGCAGCACTCCGCGAGCGTGCCTAGAATTTATGGTTCGGCCCTCCGGCGTCCCGGCCCGAAGGGGGTTACCCCATGAATCCCGTTCCGTCCCATCCCGCACTCACCGCGGCGCAAGCCCGTCTCGCCGCCCTGGACCAGCAATTCCAGCCCGTCGCCATGATCGAGCACGATGAAGGCGCCGCCGCGGTGTTGCTGGAGAGCCGCGACTTCCGCGTGATCGTCATCGTCGCGAACCAGGACGGCGAGTGGGTCGCGCCCTCGTTCGTCGCCGGCACCCCCCGGCCGACATCCCGGGCGCGCCCGGCCCGAACGGCCGAACATCGGCCGCTGCTGCGGATGAGTCGCTCGCGCGTCCCACACGCCGGCGCGGAGGGAAATTGGTCCGCGGTCCTGGGCACCGCAGCGGCCGATGCGACGACTCTGACCGTCATTTCGACCATCGACAGTTACACCGCGCCGATCGCACCGAACGGTTTGGCGTTCGCACTGGTGCGCACCCCGACCGGTGAACATCCACTGATCCACGTCCACACCGCCGACGGTCGCATCCTGCCTGTCCGCTCCTGAATCCGGTGGCACTACGGTGATCACGATGACCACCGATGCCGCCGCATGCGTCCGTTCCGGTGTGCTGGTGGTGATTCGCGGCAATTCCGGCTCGGGCAAATCCACCACCGCCGGCATTGTGCAGCACCGCATGGCGCGCAGCAGCTGTGTGGTGGTGCCGCAGGATGTGGTGCGCCGCCAGATGACCTGGGAGCCCGAGGCGGAAGGGCGTCTCAATGTCGAATTGATCGAGCACATCGCACTGTTCGCCCTGACGCGCGGCCTGGTGGTGATCGTCGAGGGGATCCTCGACACGAATCGCTACGGAGCGATGCTCGAGCGCTTGGCCGCCGCCGCGGCGCACAGTCTGCTGTACGCCTTCGACCTCACCCTGGAGGAAACGCTCCTCCGCCATGCCGGCCGCCCACTGGCCGCGGAGGTGCCGCCCAGCATGCTGGCGCAGTGGTATCACGGCTGGCAGCCCCTGGGATTCGCCGCCGAGATCCGAATCGATTCCGGCTGGCCGCTCGAGGCGATCGCCGACCGCATCCACGGCGATATCCTCGCCGCGCTCGCGCCGCCGCGTGATCCGTTGTCGCCGTGAGGTTCTGTTAGGAAACCGTCAACGGCGCCCTGCTGAGTTGCGGCCGCCGAGAGCGTGCGTGTTAACTCCGATCGCACGGCGTCCCGCACCGGGTTCGCGCAGTGCCACGGCATACGAGGAGTGAAGGAGGTGGGTCACCTGTCAGACGGTAGCGATATACGCCGTTGCACGAATCATTCATCAGGCGACCACTCCGGCCGGTACTCCGCGCGCTGCCGCGCGCGCTAGCTCGCCGCCCGGAGTCGGGCGCCCGAGCTCTGGGAGTACTGCGTCATGAGGACGTTGCGTTCGTACCCGTCCCGTGGCGCGCCGGCCCGCCCGCGGTCGCGGCCGGCCGATATCGCGGTATTCGCCGGTGCGGCGGTGCTGATCTGGCTGATCGTGCGGGTATCGGCGGGCATGAATGTGCCGTTCGACGAGAATGCCGGTACCGCAACAGTTTCCACCGATGCCGCGGAACTGCCGTACTACGCGGGCCGATCGCTGCTGCGCATGTTCGCCGCACTGGGCCTGTCGATCGTGTTCACCTTCGCCTTCGCCACGGCCGCCGCCCGCCTGCGCCGTGCCCGGGTGGTGCTGCTGCCGCTCCTGGACATCCTGCAGTCGGTCCCGATCCTGGGCTTCCTGTCGGTGACGGTGACCGCGTTCATCGCGCTGTTCCCCGGCTCGTCGCTCGGACTGGAGTGCGCGTCCATCTTCGCGATCTTCACCTCGCAGGCGTGGAATATGACCTTCGCCTTCTACCACAGCCTCATCTCGCAGCCGCGTGAGCTCGACGAGGCCGCGCGGAACCTGAGATTGTCCCGCTGGCAACGGTTCTGGCGGGTGGATGTACCCGGCGGCATGGTGCCGCTGGTGTGGAACGCCATGATGAGTTTCGGCGGCGGCTGGTTCTTCCTGGTCGCCTCCGAGGCGATCAGCGTCGGCAACCACACCTACACGCTGCCCGGTATCGGCTCCTATGTCGCGACCGCCACCGACCACGGCGACACCGGCAAGGTACTGATCGCGATCGGTGTGATGATCGCGATGGTCATCGGCGTCAACGTGCTGTTCTGGCGGCCGTTGACGGCGTGGGCCGAGCGCTTCCGCTACGAGGAGTCCGAGGCCGCCGAAGCCCCGCGCAGCCTGACCCTGGATCTGTTGCGCCGCTCCGAGATTCCGCAATTGCTGGGCCGCATCCTCGGCCCGCTGGTGACTCCGATCGACCGGGCCATGCGCGTATTCGGCCTTGCTGAGCATCCGCTGCACGTCCCCGCCGGTCGCCGCCGCGCCGGTGACATCGTCGCCGGGGTCGCGATACTGGGCGTCATCGGCTGGGGCTGCTACCGGATCATCACCTATATCCACGCCACAGTCGGCTTCGGCGAAGTGGCGCACGCCTTCTGGCTCGGCGCGGTCACCCTGCTGCGAGTGATCGTGCTGGTGATCGCCGCAACTCTGATCTGGGTGCCGATCGGCGTCTGGATCGGGTTGAACCCCAGGGTGTCCCGGTTCGCGCAGCCGATCGTGCAGGTCCTGGCCAGCTTCCCGGCCAACTTCCTGTTCCCGCTGGTGACCGCGGTGCTGGTGGCCACCGGCGCGAGCCTGAACTGGGCGGGCGCGCTGCTGATGGCGCTCGGCGCGCAGTGGTACATCCTGTTCAATGTCATTGCCGGGGCGAGCACGGTGCCCAATGATCTGCGCGAGGCGGCCGCCACGCTGCGACTGCCGCGAATCCTGTGGTGGCGCAAGCTGATCCTGCCCGCCGTCTTCCCCAGCTATGTGACCGGCGCGATCACCGCGGCCGGCGGGGCCTGGAACGCCTCCATCGTCGCGGAAGTTGTTGCCTACCATGGCACCACGCTCACCGCGGTGGGTCTGGGCGCGTACATCAAGGACGCCACCGCCACGGGCGACTGGCCGCGCATTCTGGTCGGCGTCGTGGTGATGAGCGTCTACGTCGTCGGCATCAACCGATTGTTCTGGCGGCGGCTCTACGCGCTGGCCGAACGTCGTTACTCGTTGTGAGAGGAGAGATTTCATGACCACCACCGCCACAGGCGAGGTACTGCTCGAGGTCGACGGCGTGGGGAAATCCTTCCACGGCGCGGCCGGTGACACCCTGCGGGTACTCGACGATATCCACCTCACCCTGCACGCCGGTGAAATCGTGGCGCTGCTGGGCCGCTCCGGATCGGGCAAGTCGACACTGCTGCGCACCATCGCGGGGCTCATCGCCCCCAGCAGCGGGTCGGTCCGCTATCGCGGCCGGGAACTCGACGGCGCCAATCCCGGTGCGGCCCTGGTCTTCCAGTCCTTCGCGCTGATGCCGTGGCTGACCGTGCAGGCGAATGTGGAACTCGGGCTGGCCGCCCGCGGCATCAACAAGGCCGAACGAGCCCGCAGCGCCCTGTCGGCGATCGACATGATCGGACTCGGCGGCTTCGAAAGCGCCTATCCCAAGGAGCTTTCCGGCGGTATGCGCCAGCGCGTGGGATTCGCGCGCGCCCTGGTGCTGGAACCGGATCTGCTGCTGCTGGACGAACCGTTCTCCGCCCTGGACGTGCTGACCGCCGAGAATCTGCGCACCGAACTGGTGAACCTCTGGAGCACCGCCGGCTTCCCCACCAAATGCGCCTGCCTCGTCACCCACAATATCGAGGAGGCCGTCCTGCTGGCCGACCGCGTCCTGGTGCTCGGCTCCGACCCCGGCCGGGTGATCGCCGAGCTCCACATCCCGCAAACCCGTCCGCGCGAGCGCCGCACCCCCGGGTTCGAGGCCCTGGTCGATGAGATCCACGGCCTGCTCACCGGCCGCGAACCGACCGGTCCTGACCGGCCGTACGGCGCGGTGGGTGCGGTGAGGGCATACTGAAAGCAGTCGGCCGGGATAGCTTCCGGCGAATCGCGGTGCATACATCCCCATAGCTACGACACCTCTAGCGGCGGCCGGCCTTCGATTCTCGTGAGGAGAAGTCGTGAAAGCCGTCATCGGGGTGGTTGTGGTCCTCGTGATCGTGCTGCTCATCGTGGTAGCAATGTCGATCCGGGTGATCTTCCAGTATCAGCGGGGTGTGCACTTCCGGCTCGGGAAGGTGATCGGCGTCCGGGAACCCGGACTGAATCTGATCATTCCGATCCTGGACCGGCTGATGAAGGTGTCGATGCGCATCGTCACCATGCCGATCCAATCGCAGGGCATCATCACCCGCGACAATGTCAGCGTCGATATCTCCGCGGTCGCCTACTTCCGGGTGGTGGACGCGGAGAAATCCGTCGTCGCGATCGAGAATGTGTACTCGGCCATCGATCAGATCGCGCAGACCACCCTGCGCAAGGTGGTCGGCAAACACAGCCTCGACCAGGCGCTCTCCGATACCGACAGCATCAATGCCGATATCCGGCAGATCCTCGACATCACCACATTGGACTGGGGTGTGGAGGTCACGCTGGTCGAGCTCAAGGACATCCAGCTGCCCGACAGCATGAAGCGCGCCATGGCCAAGCAGGCCGAGGCCGAGCGTGAGAAGAGAGCCAAAATCATTGCGGCCGAGGGTGAATCGCTCGCAGCGGCGGCACTCGGTGACGCCTCCGACATCATGATGGCGCACCCCCTCGCCCTGCAACTGCGCAATCTGCAGACGCTGATCGAAATCGGCGTCGACAAGAACACCACGGTGGTGTTCCCGGCGCAGCTGATGAGCACGATGAACGATATCGGCGCCTTCTTCGCCCGGGAAACCACCGCCGCGGTCACCCCGATCGTGTCCGGATCGCCGCCGGTGACAGTACCTCCCGTGCCGGTGCACAACGGAGCGGGAGACACCACGGCCTAGCCTGTCGCCACCCGGCCGCCGCCGATCATGAGGCGGCCGGGCTGCGGGAGTGGCAGACTCGTGCGCCATGGCCCCGCGGCGCGACCCGAGTCCGCCCGCCCGCCGGGCGAAGTGGCTCACACCCAATGTCCGAGTGCTGTCCGGTGTGAGTTTGCTGCAGGACACCGCCAGCGAACTGCTGTACCCGATCCTGCCGATCTTCCTCACCGTCACCCTCGGCGCACCGGTGGCGGTGGTCGGCGTGGTGGAGGGTGTGGCCGAAGGCATTGCCGCCCTGACCAAGATCATCGCCGGGCGGCTCGGTGACCGGTATGCCAAGCGCCCGTTGATCGCCGCGGGCTACGGCCTTGCGGCGGTGGGAAAGGTGCTGGTCGCCGTCGCGAGCAGTTGGCCGCTGGTGCTGGCGGGCCGCGGGGTGGACCGGATCGGCAAGGGCATTCGCGGTGCGCCGCGCGATGCACTGCTGATGGTGGACGCCGACCCCGCCTACCGGGGCCGGATCTTCGGATTCCACCGCGCGTCCGATACGGCGGGCGCGGTCCTGGGTCCCGCGATCGGCCTCGGACTCTACGAGGCGTTCGACCATGCCATCCGCCCACTGCTGCTGATCGCCGTTGTCCCGGCGGTGCTGTCGGTGGCACTGGTGGCCGCGGTGCGCGAAAACCGCACGGCGGCACAGGGTTCACCGCCACCGGTCGCCGGATCGGCGGCGCGGGAGGCCTTGCCGGCGCGGCTGCGCCTACTCATCGGCGTGCTCACGGCGTTCTCACTGGTCAACTTCGCGGATGCGCTATTGCTGCTGCGCGCATACGAACTCGGCTTGTCGACCGCGGGGGTGATCTGCGCGTACATCTGCTACAACATCGCGTACGCCGGGCTCGCCTATCCGGCCGGCGCACTGTCGGATCGCATTCCGCGCCACCTGGTGTTCGCGCTCGGGCTGGTCTGCTTCGCCGCCGGATACCTCGGTCTCGGCCTCATCGATTCACCCGCATGGGTGTTTCTGGTGCTGCCGATCTACGGTGGATTCGCCGCCGCCACCGATGGAGTCGGCAAGGCCTGGGTATCCGATCTCGCCCCGCCCGGCCGGCACAGTGGCGCGCAGGGGTTGTATCAGGGACTCACCGGCGGTGCGGTTCTCATTGCCGGGATCTGGGCCGGGCTGGCGTGGCAGGGCAACGGGCAATTCCCGCTCCTGATTTCCGGTGTGATCGGACTGGCGCTCGCCGCGGCGCTGGCGATCGGTGGTCGTCGCCTGGCGGCACCGGTCGATCCAGCCACGGCGGTCGTGCCCTGAATTGTCCGGGCCAAGCCGGGTAGTGTCCGCGCGGTTGCCCGGGGCGTTCCGCGCGTCGGTCACGGACTGGGTTGCGGCAGCTCGCAGCTGGTGACCTTGGGGTTGAGACCGGTGTAGTTCAGCGGCCCGGCGAGCACGGTCAGCGCGATGGTTCCGAAGTCGGCGCAGTTATTGCTCACGTGCGTGAAGTAGTCACGCTGCCCGGCCGCCACCGCCCCGATGATGAGCCACGCGCACACCAGCAATGAACTGAGCCGCATGTCGAATCTCCCTGTGCTCGGCCGATTTCTCTCACGAGCATGCCAGAACCGGCGGGGGTGGGTTCACCACCGCCGGTCGGATGCGGATCTCCGGCCGGTCGGCGCACCGCCGCGCTGGCCGATCCTCAGTACGCCAGTGTGGGAAACCGGTGTGCGGCTTCGAGTTCGTACGCGGTCTCGATCAGGGTGCGCTCATCGCCGTAGGCCGCCGAGAGCTGCACGCCGATCGGCACCCCCTCGGCCGCCATGCCCATGGGCAGCGAGATCGCCGGGGTACCCGCCACATTGTTGATCGGCGTGAAGCCGACATAGCCCGTCAGCCGATGTAGTAGCTCATCGAATTCGATTGTCGGGCTGAGGTATCCGAGCTTCGGGGTGATATGGGTGAGCACCGGCGCGAGGATCAGCTCGTGCTTGGCGAACATCCCGGCCACCGTGTCCGCGGTCTTGCGCAGCCGCCACAGCGCACCCGGTGTGTGGTGCAGCGTCGCCCGGTGATGAGCCCGCAGCCCGCGCGTGAGGCCGTCGAGCCTGCTCGAATCGAAGGAGCGATCGAAGGTGAGTTTGCCGGTGCTGGCGGCCAAATCGGCCAGCAGCGACCAGAGTTGGACAAAATCGTGCGCCCACTGCGCGGTGATCGGCAGCGCGATCGGCTCGACCCGATGCCCGGCCTGCTCCAGCAGTGTCGCGGTGTGCAGCACGGCCGCGCGGGTCTGCTCGTCGATACCCTCGCCGAGGGTGGTATCCAGTACCAGGCCGATGCGCAGTCGCCTGCGGGCCGGACCGAGCACCGTGCCGATCGGCGGCAGCGCCGGATTGCGGTGGTAGTCCTCGATGGCCGCGAGATAGGCGGCGGTATCGCGCACCGTGCGGGTCAGCACACCCTCGGAGACGATATTGATCGGCATGGTGCGCGCCATCTCGCCATCGATATGCCGGCCCCGGCTCGGCTTGAGCCCGACCAATCCGGCACAGGCGGCCGGAATCCGAATGGACCCGCCGCCGTCATTGGCGTGCGCGATGGGCACCACACCCGCCGCCACCAGCGCGGCCGACCCGCCGGAGGACGCGCCGACCGAATACTCGGTGTCCCAAGGATTGTGGACCGGCTCCTCGGTCATGAACTCCGTCGAGGGACTGAACCCGAACTCGGGCAACCGGGACTTACCGAGCACCGTCATCCCGGTACTGAGCAGCTGCCGGGTGAACGCGCCGTCCTTGCGCGCGGGCCGCGCGCGGAACGCCTCACTGCCGTGATTGGTCGGCAGGCCGCGCACATCGGTGTTGTCCTTCACGAAGGTCGGCACACCGAACAGCGCGGCCGCCCTGTCCTCGCCGTACCGCGGATCCTCGTAGCTCGCACAGGCCACCGCATGCAGCGCCGGATCGACCTGCTGCGCCCGGGCTACCGCGGCCACGGCCAATTCCGCGGCCGTGGTCGCGCCGGTGCGGATCGCCTCGGCCAGTGCGACCGCATCGTGACGGCCGAGCGCATCATCACCGAAGCTGTCCAGACGATTGTCCATCAGCCGAGCATAGGTTCCGCACCGCATACAGACCTTGCCGTTCGAGCCAATCGAGCCCGTATTCGGCCACCTCGCGCCATACCTCGTCGACGATGAGCGAATGACCGCGCCAGTCGGTCATGCCGCGGTCCCGGTCCCCGACCGCGAATCCGGTGGTGCCGTAATGGACTTCGGCCACAATCCCGGCGACCTCGTGACCGGGATGGACCGGCTGCGCCCCGGAACTATGCGTTCGCGCCGAGTACGGTGGCCGCGATGCCGGTGATCACCGGGACGGCGTCGAACAGGTCGCCTTCCGGTCCGGCCATGGTGTCGAATGTCTCGAAGCTGGTGAGGGCCAGCAGGATTCGCACCCGCTGATCGGTGCTCTCCCCCGGCGGGTTCCCATCGGCGAAGGGGGCTGACAATACCGCCAGGCCTTCGCGGCGGCGCTCGTCGCGGGCGCTGATGACCGCGTGCACTTCGGCGTCGAGCGCGGCCAGCGCGCGCAGTCGCCGCATGGCGGGGCGGTCGGCCTGCCAGAAGCGCGCGAAGCAGGCAATGAATTCGGCCAGCGCCGCGAGTGGTTCGGGGTTGGTGAATGCCTTGACCAATTCGGACAGGCCGCCGACCACGCCGAGATCATCGCACACCGCTTCCAGCAGACCGGTTTTCGACTTGAACTGGTAGTAGACGGTGGCACGGGCCACGTCCGCGCGCTTGGCCACCGCATCCAGGGTGAATCCGCTGTAACTATCGCCCTCACCCAGCAGGGTCCGGGCGGCATCGAGGACCTGCCGGCGACTCTGCTCGATCTGCGCGGTGCGCTTCCCCAGGTTGTACTGGCGTGGGCTCATGGCCTTGACAGTACCTGGCGAACCTGATTCATTCATACATACAGTCTAACTAAATTAAACAGGACAGGCAGATGGCCATGAACAACCACCGACCGGCCACGACAATCGATTTCTTCGGGATGTATCTCGCCCACGACGCCTGCATGCGCGACCTGATACGCCTCACGGCCGCGGTCGCCGAGGGCCGGCTCACCGAGCCGTCCGTGCGGATCGGATGGGAGACCTTCCTCCGTCAGCTCGATCGCCATCACAGCACCGAGGACGCCGCACTGTGGCCGCTGGTGCGTTCCGCCGTCACCGATCCGGCGGATCTGGCGATTCTCGACGACATGGAGGCCGAACACGAGGGCATCGGGAAACTGCTGGCCGCGGTGCAATCCGGAATCGCCACCGAAAGCGGCGACCGGGGGTTGCGCTCCGATGTGGACGCACTGGCCGCGGCGCTCGATACGCACTTCACCCACGAGGAACAGCTCGCGCTGCCGCTCATCGACCGCACCGTCGGCGGGCCCGGATGGGCGGCCTTCGGCGCGGAGATGCGCAAGCGCAACGGACTTCGCGCCGTGACCGAGTACCTGCCGTGGGCACTGGACGACGCGCCCGCCGAGGCCCAGGCCAAGATGCTCGGTTTCCTGCCCTCCCCGATTCGCGCCCTGTACCGCTATGTCCTGAAACCGCGCTACGCGCGCCCGCGCCGCGGCTGGCTGTAACCGGATGCTGGTGGGAGACAAAGCAGATGACACAGGCTCCGCCGGTTTCGACCGAGTTCGATCCGGCCCTGCGCAAGCTCGTGATCGTGGTGGTCCTCGGCGCGATCATGACGATCCTGGACACCACGATCACGAGCGTGGCCGTGAATACCCTCGGCGCGCAGTTCGATACGTCGCTCACGGCGATCCAGTGGGTGCTGACCGGATACACCCTGGCGCTGTCGGCCAGTATCCCGCTGTCGGGATGGGCGATCGTGCGCTTCGGCCCGAAGACGATGTGGATCGCCTCGCTGCTGGTGTTCATCACCGGATCGGTGCTGTGCGGAATGGCCTGGAGCATCGCCGCACTCATCATGTTCCGGCTGCTACAGGGCTTCGGCGCCGGCATGGTCATGCCGATCGGGCAGACCATGCTGGCCCGCGCCGCCGGACCCGCCCGGATGGGACGCGTGATGAGCGCGGTCGCGGTGCCCGCGATGCTCGCACCGATGCTCGGCCCGACGGTCGGTGGTCTGATCCTCGGGCACCTGTCGTGGCGGTGGATGTTCTTCATCAACATTCCGCTGTGCGCGATCGCGGTCATCGCCGCGATCGCGCTGCTGCCGGCCGATCCGGTCCGCGATCGCCATGCCGAGCTCGACCTCCTCGGATTGGCGCTGCTGTCACCAGGTTTGGGCGCGCTGGTGTACGGCGCCGCACAGGCGGGCAGCGGGCGGAGCCCGGCCGATATCCGCGTCATCGCCGGCGTGCTGACCGGAATCGTGCTGCTCGGCTGCTACGTCCTGCACGCACGGCGCAAAGGTGATGCGGCGCTGGTGGACATCCGATTGCTGCGGGATCGGAACTTCGCCGCGGTCAACGTCATGATGTTCGTCTACATCGGCACCCTGTCCGGTCTGACGGCATTGCTGCCGTTGAATTTTCAGACCGTCGATGGCGACAGCCCGCTGCGCTCCGGAGCGATGGTCGCGCCCCTGGGGCTGGGCGCGATCGTGACCACGTTGATCACCGGCAAGCTCAGCGACAAACACTCCCCGCGACTATTGATCCTCACCGGACTGCCGGTGGTCCTGCTCGGAATCTTCGGCCTGACCCGAATCGGGCCGGGTACCAGCGCCTTTCTGGTCCTGGCACTACTGTTCGTGATCGGCCTCGGACACGGCATGATCATGCCCGCGGCCATGGGCGTCAGCTACAAAACTCTGCGGCACTCCGAGATCCCCTCGGCGACAACCGCTACCAATGTCGGCATTCGCGCGGGAAGTTCGTTCGGCGTTGCCGCGCTGCTGGTGCTGATTCAACGCAATATCGCGCATCGGACCCCCGAGGCCGACACGTTCACCCACGCGTTCAGCCAAACCTATTGGTGGGCATTGGCGATCGGTGCCGTCGCGATCCTGCCGGCGCTGATGCTGCCGCGGCAGCGCCGACCGGCCATGGCCGATGCACCGCGACGTTAGGCGTTCGCGGACACAAAAAAGCTCCGGATATTCGGTGAAGAATATCCGGAGCTTGCTTTGTGTCGAGAGGGGGACTTGAACCCCCACGTCCCTAAGGACACTAGCACCTCAAGCTAGCGCGTCTGCCATTCCGCCACCCCGACCGGGTTGCTCAGCAAGGTTATCGGATCAGCCCGCGTGGACCAAATCGTCCCGGTTGATTCGCATTCTCGCTGGTAGTCGTGGTGGAGCGGTTGCCGCCGGGTCAAAGTTCGACCCGGTCGGCGACCCTCCGAGATCAGGCTGTCAACGCCTCCAGCAGCGCAGCGCGCTGGCGAGAGCCCAGTCCGCCGATACGGCGGTCGGCGGGGATTTCCGCCTCATCCATCAATTTGGCGGCCTTGACGGGGCCGATGCCCGGAAGCGCCTTGATCACGGCCGCAACCTTCGTCTTCTTGACCAGGTCCTCGTTGTCTGCGCGCTTGAGCACCTCCGCCAGACTGACCGATCCCTGCTTGACCTGCGCGATCAACTCCGAGCGGGCCTTACGAACCGCGGCGGCTTTGGCCAGCGCCTCGGAGCGTTGTTCGGGGGTCATTGTGGGCAGAGCCATATGTCCTTACCTTTCACTCGTTCGCTGGTACGTCGGCGTCGAGTAAACATGACACCGGCCCCGCAACCGGTACGACACACCGCGTGTTTCGGCTCAACACGTCGAGCGACCTGCTGAAAGCGCTTCGCGCCACAGGTCATGCGACCAGAAGTTTGCTCGTATGGACACCTGGCAAATACCGGGCGCACGGGCCCGGAGGGGTACTACCGTGGGCCGCGACATCAAGGGAGCACCGGTGGAAGGCGGGGCGAATGACCGGGTTGTATCAGGACGCCGAGCGGGCGACGGACGAACCGCCACTCGCGGACAGATACGCCGGCGGCGAGCCGCTGACCTGGCACGGGGCGAAGGTTTACCCGGTGCTCTCGGAGGTGCTGGGCGACGTACCCACCACCGTCACGCTCACTTTGCGCTCGGCGCAACCGCGGCACGGTGTGCACGGACTCGGCATCGGACTGGCCGTGGAGGGCGGGCACGTACAGCTCGACGGCCGTCAACTGGGCGGGGTCGACGTCTGGAGTGATGCCATGGCCGAGGGCATCGACCTGCGGGTCTGCCCGACGGGCGCGGGCGCGGCCCTCTCGCTCACGCCGGTGTGGGTGGATGCGAACGAGGCGATCGTGTCCTGGTCCGGCAACTACGGCATGCTCATCACCCGCGAACGCTCCTGCCTGGTCCTGCACTGCAGCACCGGCGTCGGCCCGCCCGACTTCACCGAACTGGTCGTCGAATTCGCCACCTGCCCCACCCCGCCCGATCCGATTCCGCCTGCTGAAGCCGGTCGCTACGGCGGTGCGCTCTACGACCTGGGTGTTGCCATGCACGGTCGCGGGGATGAGCTGCAGGCCTGCCAATTGTGGCGGCAGGCAGCCGATTCCGGGCATGCCGGAGCGGCTTACGACCTGGCCGTGGTGCTGCTGCGGTACGCGCAGCTGGACGAGGCCGAGCACTGGTGGCGCATGGCCGCCGACCACGGTGACGTGCGCGCCATGGCCGGGGTCGCGGAGGTGCTCGAAAGACGCGGCAAAACCACCGAAGCCCGGATCTGGCGTGCGGCGATGTCCGCCGAATCAGGCCACTGACCCTGGGAGATGCCGAAACCCGGCAGCCGCTGCCAACCGGCACGCACTGCGGCCGCAGCGGATTCGCCACGGCCGCAACGGCTCTCAGCCGCGGACGGCCGACCCCTCCCGATACAGCCGCAGGTACTGACCGGTCAGCGAATCCGGATGCCGCAGCAGCTGCGCCGGCGTCCCGGTGAACACGATCTCGCCGCCGTTCTTACCGCCGTCCGGCCCGAGGTCGATCACCCAGTCGGCATGCGCGACCACATCCAGATTGTGCTCGATCACCACAACGGTATTACCGCGCTCCACCAGCCCGTCCATGAGCCGCAGCAGCGTATCCACATCGGACATGTGCAGCCCGGTGGTGGGTTCGTCGAGCACGTACACGGTGCCGCTGTGCTGCAATTGGGTGGCGAGTTTGATGCGCTGGCGCTCACCGCCGGACAGTGTGCTCATCGCCTGCCCCAGGCTCAGATAATTGAGCCCGACCTCATTCATGGTGCGCAACTTGGCATTCAGTGCTTTTTCGGTGAAGAACTCCACCGCATCCTCGGCCGAGAGCTCCAGCACATCGGCAATCGACTTGCCGCGCAGCGTGAGTGCCAGCACCTGCTCGGAAAACCGCCGCCCGTCACAGGATTCGCAGTGCGTGGTCACCGGATCCATATAGGCGACCTCGGTGATGATCACGCCGCGGCCCTCGCACTCGCGGCACGCACCGTCGGAATTGAAGCTGAACAGGCCCGCGGGCTCCCCCGTCGCCTTGGCGAACAGCTTGCGAATGGGATCCATCAGCCCCAGATAGGTGGCGGGTGTCGAGCGTGAGGAAGCGCCGATGGCCGATTGATCGACGAACACCGAATCCGGGTACCGTGCCATAAACTCGTCGCGAATGAGGCTGCTCTTGCCCGATCCGGCGACACCGGTGATAGCAGTGAGAATGCCGGTCGGAATCCCGACGGAGACATTCTTCAGGTTGTGTGCGCTCGCCCCGTCGATCCGCAGTTCGCCGGTGGCCGCCCGGAACGACTCCTTCACCGCGAACGTCCGCCGCAATCCCTGTCCGGTCAGGGTGTCGGCGGCCCGCAGTTCGGCGAAGCTGCCGGTGAACATGATCTCGCCGCCGTGTGTGCCCGCCCGCGGCCCGACATCGACGATATGGTCGGCGATCTGGATGACGTCGGGATCGTGCTCGACCACCAGCACGGTATTGCCCTTGTCGCGCAACGCCTCCAGCATGTGATTGAGCCGCCCGACATCGCGCGGATGCAGTCCGACGCTGGGTTCGTCGAAGATATAGGTCATTCCGACCAGCGTGCTGCCGAGATGTTTGATCATCTTCAAACGCTGGCCCTCACCGCCGGACAGCGTCGAGGTCGCCCGGTCCAGGCTCAGATATCCGAGCCCGATATCGGCGACCCGGCTCAGTGCGACGCGAGTCGCCTCGGCCAGCCCCTGCGCCGCGGGATCGGTCACCTGGTCCAGCACCTCGATCAGATCGGTGATCTGCAGTGCCGTCCACTCGGCGATAGTGTGCCCATTGATCTTGGTGGCCAAGGCCTTCTCATTGAGCCGCGCACCGTGGCAGGCCGGGCATACCCCTTCGTGCAGGAACTTCTGAATCTGTTCGCGCGTCTTCTCCGACAGCCCCGAGGTGTCGCGCTTGACCCGCGACCGGGTGAATTTGTCGGCCAGGCCCTCGTAGTTGGCCTTCCAAGTCCCCTTGTTGAAAGCCAGCTCCACTTTGCCGCCGCTGCCGTGCAGCAGATCGTGCCATTCCGCCTCGCTGAAGTCGGCGAGCTTCTTGTCCAGGTCGAAGCGCCCGGAGTTGCCGTACAACTGCCAATCTCCGCTGCCGACACCGTATCCCGGGAGCAGGATCGCGCCTTCGTTGAGCGATTTGCTCCGGTCCACGAGTTTGTCGGGGTCGGCCGTGATCGTCATGCCGAGGCCGTCGCATTCGGTGCACATGCCCTGCGGGGTATTGAAGGAGTAGTCGTAGACCAGTCCCGTCGAGGGTGATCCGAAGCGCGCGAACAGTGCGCGGATGAGCGCGTAGATATCGGTCATGGTCCCGACCGTCGAGCGCGGCCCGCCCCCGACCGCCTTCTGATCGATGATCACCGGTGCGGTCAGATTCTCGATGGCCTCGGCGTGCGGGCGCTCGTACCGGGGCAGGAAGTTGAGGATGAACGCCGGAAAAGTGGCATACAGCTGCCGCTGCGATTCGATGGCGATGGTGTCGAACACGATGGAGGACTTACCGGATCCGGACACCCCGGTGAATACGGTGATCTTGTTCTTGGGGATCTCCAGGGAGACATTGCGGAGATTGTGCTCGCGGGCGCCGAGGACCCGAATCGTTTCGGCGGAAGCAGCAGACATGCCTCAACCTTGCCATCACATACCCCCGAAACGTGCGGGCATTTGTGACGCAAATCACACCAGATCCGGGTGATCTCAGGGTCGAGCCAGGATTGCCGATCGATGGCGCCGCTCTACAGTGACGCTCATGAAGACCATGCGATGGACCGCCGGCGTGGCCGCCGCTGCGTTCGCCGTCACGCTGATGAGCGGCTGCAGCGAGATCAAGACAGCCGTCAATCAGGGCGGAGACACCAAGTGCACCGATTACCTCAAACAGGATGCGAACACCCAGCGCATCACCATCACCAAGTTCATCAAGCAGCAGACGGGCAATGACAACGAGCCCTCCGGCACCAATGTCGACCTGAGCATGGCTTCGGTCCAAGCCCTGTGCCAGGTGCAGTCCAACGCTGACACCCCGATCAAGAACGCTGACATCGCCGGCATCTTCATCAAGAAGTAATTCCGCCCGAAACCGGCCTGTACCAGCCGATTTCCGGTTTCGGCGAGCCCTCGGCTAATCTTGTCGAGGTTCACCGGTCGGGGTGGCGGAATGGCAGACGCGCTAGCTTGAGGTGCTAGTGTCCTTAGGGACGTGGGGGTTCAAGTCCCCCTCTCGACACAAGCAGTAAGCCTACGGGCGGTTTCGGATCAGTTTCAGCCGAAACCGCCCGTTTCTGTTGCCGTAGGCCAGTTCTGATCTCAGGTGCCGGATCGAACGTCGGGGCCAGGTACCGCAGCGACGGTACCGGCCTCGACATCGTTTTCGCGCCTACACGGGGAGCTGCTGCTCGAGGACGATGGGCCGGGGAAGGAATCCGGAGGCGGAGAATCGGTCCAGGTAGCGGTGGATCACTGTGCGGTCGATGGCTGGGCAGTGGATGCCGTTGTGGCGCAAGGCCTCTTGTGCGTGGATGTCGGAATAGCGGGTCTGCCCTGCGAGTCCGGCGAAGGTGGGGGCAAGAAGGGCAGCGCGGGTGAGTGAGTCGTCGCCGGTGGCGATATCCGCGGCAGACCGTTGTTCGAGTGTGCTGTGCACGATGTCGAACGGGGTGGTCGTGATCGGGAGGCCGTACTCGCGCACGCAATCGAGGACGTCCCGGACCTCGAGGGGCGTCTGGTTGACCAGATGGAACACGACTTCTCGGCGCGGTTGTGCGGCGATGGCGACTATCGCGGGTGCGACGTAGTCCACTGGGACGAGTGCGACCGTGGCATCGCCGACATCCGGCGCCATGGCAAGAATCGCCGCAGCGCGGATCATGTTCCAGAACGCGTCGTCGGGATTGTTGACGGCGGTGCGCGTGTGCCCGCAGATCGTGCCGGGCCGGTGGATCGTAATCGGGACGCCGCGTTCGCCGGCTTGCCGGACCAGTTCCTCGCCAACCCATTTCGAGGTCAGATAGCCATTGTCCTGGAGTTGATCCGCAGGCAATCGGTCGTTCTCGGTGACGAGGCCGGGGAGATGATCCGCCGGTATCGCCGCGCCGAGCGTGGAGATGAAGTGCACGCTCTTGACCCGATGGGTGGTCGCCAGTCGCAGTATCGAGCGTGTGCCTTCGACATTGGGGGCGCGCAGGCGTGCGTAGGGGTCGAGATGATTGACGCGGGCGCCGTTGTGATAGATCGCGTCCACGTGTTCGGCGAGCTGGTCGAACTGTGCTGCGGAAAGGCCCAGTTGCGGGGCGGACAGGTCCGCGGCCAGTGCGGAAACCCGGCCGGAGACTTGGCCGGTGGGCAGCCCGAACTGCTCCAGTGATTCGGTGATTCGCTGGAGTGCGGCCTGGTCGTCGCGGGCGCGCACCAGGCACCACACTCGTGCGCCGGTGCTGGTGAGTAATTCGTGGAGCAGGTGTGCGCCCAGAAACCCGGTGGCGCCGGTGAGCAGCACCACGGTATCGGGCCCGGCTCGGCGGGCCGCGCATCCGGCCGCGGTGATCGCAGGTTCGAGGATGGCGTCGGCGGCGGGCGCGCCGGGGGCGTGTGGGTTACGCACACCGTTCAGATAGGCCGCGACCCCGGTGACCGTGGGCGCGTTGAGGATTGCCGACATCGGTACGTCGCGCCCGAGTTGTTCGGAGAGTCTCTGATGCAGCAGGAATATCAGTAGCGACGATCCACCGAGGTCGAAGAAGTCATCCGCCATACCGACGTCCGGCACGTCGAGCACCTGCGAGAACGCCTGGGCGATGGCCGCCTCCAGCGTGGTGCGCGGTGCCACGGCGCTGTCGCCGGTGAACCGCGGTGCGGGGAGGGCGGCACGATCGAGTTTGCCACTGGTATTGAGCGGCAGCGCGGACAGGACCAGCACTGCCGAGGGGACCATATATCCGGGTAGCCGAGTGGATACATTGCGGCGCAAGTCTTTCGAGTCGACCCTGGTTCCGGGTCGGGGTACGACGTAGCCGATGAGGCGGGCGTCGGCGTCGGACCTGTGCACCGTGACAGCCGCTTGAGCGACGTCGGCGTCTTCGAGCAGCGCGGCTTCGATCTCACCGAGCTCGATGCGCTGTCCGCGAATCTTGACCTGAAAATCGGTGCGCCCCAGATACTCGAGCATATCGTCGGTTCGCCGCCGGGCCAGATCACCACTGCGGTACATCCGTGTGCCCGGCGGGCCGAACGGGTCGGCGACAAATCTGCTCGCGGTGAGCCCGGGCGCACGGTGATAGCCCCTGGCGAGCTGCACGCCGGTGAGCATCAGCTCGCCCGGCACAGCGGGCAGCGCGGTGTGCAGCCGGGAATCCAGTACCCGGCATCGGGAATTCCAGACCGGAACACCGATCGCAACGGTCGGTGCGCACAGGTCGTTGTCGTCCACCCGATGTTCGGTGATGCTCACCGCGGCTTCCGTGGGCCCGTAGAGGTTGTGCAACTCCCCAGGGCAGAGCTGGGCGAACGCCCGTGCGGTGTCCGGCGCCAGCGCCTCCCCGATGACGAATACCGCGCGCAGCGAACGCAATTGGTGGGATCGAGCCGATCGCGCGAGGAGGGCGAGCATGGTGGGAACGAAGTCGGTCAGGGTGACCTGGTGGGCGGCGATGAGATTGCTGATCGCGTGTGGGTCTCGGTGTTCTTCGGGTCCGGCCAGGACCAGCCGTGCGCCCGCCGACAGCGGAAGAAAATATCCCCAGAGCGAGACGTCGAAGGTGGCTGCGGTTTTGTGCAGGTAGACATCGTGTGGTTCGACTCGGTAGCGGGTGCGCATCCAGGTCAGCTGGTTGACGATGGCGTCATGGGTGACCACAACACCTTTGGGACGGCCGGTCGAGCCGGACGTGTAGATCACGTAGGCGGGGTTGTCACCGCGCAGTGGGGCGAGACGCTCACGGTCGGATATCGGTCCCGCGGCGAACGCGGTCAGGTCCAGGTCGTCGACGGCATGCGGGACCCCGAGACCGAATCGGTCCGCGGTTGTCGTCAGAATGCATTGCGGCGCAGCGGAGTCCAGAATGTAGGTGTTGCGCTCGTCGGGGTGGTCGGGATCGATCGGCACCCAGGCCGCACCGGCCTCGGCGACCGCGTACAGCGCCACGACCTGATCGATCGAACGGCGCATGGCCACCGCCACAATCGATTCCGGCCCGATCCCCCGGCCGATGAGCCAGCGTGCCAGGCGGGTGACCCGATCGCGGAGGCGGCCGTAGCTGATCGACTCCGGGCCGCTGACCACGGCGATCGTGTCCGGGCGATCGGCGGCTTGCCGCGCCAGGGCCGCGGTCAGTATTTCGGGCGGGAGCCGATGATCGAGGTAGGTGGGATCACCGCGGTCCTCGGCATCGGTGAGCGCCAGATCGCCGACCGGTGTCCACGCGTCCTGCAGGATCGAGCGCAGCAACCGAAGGTAGGCGTCCAGAAACCGCCTGACCGTCTCTCGATCGAACAGATCCGTGCTGTAACCGAATCGGATCCCGATCGGCCCGAGGGATCCGTCGGGTTCGCGAGAGTCGATGACGCCGATGTGCAGATCGGTCTTCACCGTCTCTGCCTCGACGTCGAACAGCGACAGTCCCGTGTCTGGGATGTCCAGTTGGGCGCGGGTGAAGTTCTGAAATGCGAATCCGACCTGGTAGAGCGGGTGCCGACCCGGTGATCGCCGCGGATCGACCGCATCCACGACATGTTCGAAGGGCACCTCGGAGTGAGCGAAATTGGCCAGGTCGCGGTCTCTGGTCCGCGCCAGCAGCGCGGAGAAGGTTTCGGTGAGGTCCACGCGAGTTCGCGACACAGTGGTGTTGACGAACATTCCGACCACACCGACGAGCGCCGGTTCGGCGCGGATCGTCATCGGGACGCCGATCGCGATGTCGGTCGTGGCCGACAGTCGAGCGAAAAGGACCGCCAGCGCGGTGCGCATCACCATGAACAGACTCGCGTTCCGGCTGCGGGCGAAGCCCAGTAGCTCGGTGTGTTCGGCGGCGGGCACCAGGGCATCGAGTGTCGCACCGCGCAGTGAGGCGACCGCGGGCCGGGGTCGATCGGCGGGCAGATCGAGCTGCTCGGGCAGGCCGTCGAGTTCTCGACTCCAGTACCGGAGTTGTTGTGACAAGAGGGAATCGGTGTCCTCGCGGGAGCCGAGGAGTTGTTGTTGCCACAGAGCGTAGTCGGCATATTGGACGGTCACCGGTTGCCAGTGCGGTGCACTGCCCGCGTGCCGGGCGGCATAGGCCTGGGCCATATCGGCGGCCAGTGGAGCGAGGGAGGAGCCGTCCGCGCAGATATGGTGCACCGCGCACACGAGGATGTGCTCATCGGGCGTACGCAGCAGCCGAATCCGCAGCGGCACTTCGGCGGTGACGTCGAAACCTTGGCGCAGGATGCGATGCACAAGTGCGGACGCCTCCTCGGTGCCGACATCGAGGAGGGCGAACCGATCGGCGACGGCGCCCGGGTCCAGGATCACCTGATGGGGGCCGGCACCGTCGGCGGGATACCGCGTGCGTAGCGCCTCGTGGCGGGTTACCACGTCGATGAGCGCGGCCTGCAGCGCGGCGCTGTCGATACCGTTCAGCCGGAGGGCGAATCCGATATTGTCGACCGCCGAGCCGGTGTCGAACTGGTTGCGCAACCAGAAACGTAGTTGGTTCGGCGACAAAGGAATTCGATCCGGTCGCACGCCTGCCACCAGCGGCGCTCGGGCCGCGTCGAAGTGCTGGGATCGGATGGCCTTGGTCAATGTGGCGATGGTGGGATGGTCGAAGAGCAACTGGGTGGGGATCTGCGTCTTCCAGATCTGGCTCAATCGAGCCGCGACCTGGGTCGCCAGCAGTGAGTTGCCGCCGGCGGCGAAGAAATCGGTATCGCTGCTCAGGTTCTCGTGTCCGAGCACCTGCGCGAAGACGTCGGTGACCGCTTGTTCTCCGACACTGGAGGGAAGGCCGGATGCGGTGGGTTGTGCCACCGGGAGGGCACGAAGTGCCGCGCGATCGATCTTTCCGGTGGGCGTGAGCGGGAATTGTTCCAGCACGGTCACCGAATTCGGCAGCATATAGGCCGGTAATCGAGTGGCGAGCGCGGCGAGGATATCCGTGGATCGGATGGGCAGGTCCGCGTGTCCGCGTACGAAGGACACGAGTTCGGTAGCGCCGGCGGCGGTGGTGCGATCGACGGTCGCCGCGTCCACGACGGCGGACAGATCGGTGAGAACGGCGTCGATTTCGCCGAGTTCGATGCGCCGGCCGCGGACCTTGACTTGATCATCGATCCGGCCGATGTATAGCAGTTCGCCGTAATTGTTGCGGCGCACCAAATCTCCGGTGCGGTACATGCGGTCGCCCGCCGCGCCAACCGGGTCCGGTACGAATCGCGCTGCGGTCGCTTCCGGGTGACCGGTGTATCCGCGCGCGAGACCGCGGCCGGCCACATACAACTCGCCGATCGCGCCGACGGGGGTCGCTCGCAATCGGGAATCCAGAATGCGATGGTCCACACCCTCGACGGGAGCGCCGAGGGTGACGGTGTCCGCAGCGCGCAGCGGGCCGCTCAGGGTGGTGGCGATGGTGGTCTCGGTGGGGCCGTACGCATTGTGGAACCGGCGCCCCGGCGTGGCCCACTGCCGAAGCAGCGACGGCGGGCACGGCTCCCCGCCGACGACGACGGTGCCGAGATCGTCGAGTCCGGTTGGCTGGATGGTCGCCAGGACCGAGGGCGTGAGGAAGGCGTGGGTGATCCGGTGCCGGTGCAGAAAGGCGGCGAGGTCTGCGCCACCGAGAATCGTGGGCGGGGCGATCACCATGGCAGCTGTCGATCCGACCGCAAGCAGCAACTCGAGAACCGAGGCATCGAAGCTGGGTGAGGCGAAGTGCAGAACGCGTGCGGTGGAGGTGATGTCGAGCGTGGTTTGCAGTTGAGCGCACAACCCCGGCAGGCCGGTATGGGTGACGCCGACGCCTTTGGGTCGCCCGGTCGAGCCGGAGGTGTAGGTGAGGTAGGCGATATTCGAGGTACGCAAGCGTGCACGTCGATCGAGGTAGGAGATCGCGCTGACAGATTCCTGGGCGAGGTCCTCCCGCAGGTGCGGGTCGTCGGTTGCCAGCCAATGGACCCCGTCGGGGAGATTGGGTAAGGAGCGCCGATCGGTGATTCCGTAGGTGCACGCACTGTCCGTGAGTTGGTACTCGATGCGTGCGCGTGGATAGGACGGGTCGATCGGCACGAATGCGGCGCCGGTTTTGGCGATCGCCCAGATCGCTGCGATCGAGTCGACCGATCGGGCCAGGACGACGGCCACGCGATCTTCGGGTCCGACGCCCAGCGTGCACAACCGGTGTGCCCACTGGTTGGTGAACGCGTCGAGCGCGCGGTAGGTCAGCTCGACCTCGTCGGTGCGCACGGCGATCGCGTCAGGATCGCGTTCGACCGCGGCAGCCAGCTGAGACACCAGACTCCGATTGCCTATCGCGCCGCGATCCCTGCGGGCTGAGTGGGCCTTGGGTACACGGGTGCCATCATGCATTTATCGTCCTGCCGAGGGATGAGCGGAAATTATTGCTGATGCTACGACCGATACCGGTGTCCGCTCTTGCCATGCGGGAGAAGTGCTGCGGCGTTTGCCCAGTCGTCGCTCAGGGGCAAGCTGTCGAGGCAGGAATTCCTGCCTCGACAGCTTGCCTTTTCCACCGAGTCGGTCAGTCCAGTTGCAGCTCGGGCGAATACATATCCAGCCAGGTGTGCAGGTCGATCGCCCGGTCGAGTCCGACGCGGGTGTGGCTCTCCAGTTTGGCCGGATCCTGGATTACCGCTCGCTCCAGCCACGCCCGATCGACCAGATCGAACAGGGCCGAATCACGCTCGGTGAGCAGTTCTTTCGCCAGCTGTTGCAGATTGGCCGCGTAGCCGGGGTCCTGAGTCGAGGGGTAGGGGCTCTTCACGCGCTGTGCCACCGAGTGGGGCAGCACATGTTTCGTCGCATGCCGCAGCAGACTCTTCTCGCGCCCGTCGAAGGTCTTCATCGACCACGGTGTGTTGTAAACGTATTCGACGAGCCGGTGATCGCAGAACGGCACCCGCACCTCCAGGCCGACGGCCATGGACGCGCGGTCCTTGCGATCGAGCAGCGCGCGCACGAACCGGGTCAGATGTAGATGACAGACGGTGCGCATGCGATGCTCGATCTCGGATTCGCCGTCCAGATGCTCGACCTCGGCGACGGCGGTCAGATACTGATCACCGATATAGGTCTCGATATCGAGCCGGTCGCGCAGTTGCGGATTGAGCACCTGCAAGCTGGATTCACCGGCGAGCGGGTTGCTGAACGCCATCCACGGGAAGGTATCGGCCTTGACGGCCACCTCGTCGTGGAACCACCGGTAGCCGCCGAAGACCTCATCGGCGGACTCACCCGACAGCGCCACGGTCGACTGCGCGCGAATCGCCTTGAACAGCAAATACAGTGACGTATCCATATCGCCGAGACCGGCGGGAATATCGCGGGCGGCGATGACGGCCCGCCGCACCGATAGATCCGACAACTGCGCCGGATTCAGCACCACATCCTCGTGCGCGGACCGCACCAGCGCCGCCACCTCCCGCACGAACGGTGAATCGGGGGTATCGCGCATCTCGTCGGGGACGAAGTTCTCCTCCTGGTCGGCATAGTCCACCGAGAACGTGCGCAACTGCTCGCCCTGCTGCGCGAGCCTGGCGGCCGCCAGCCCGGTGATGGCGCTGGAATCGAGTCCGCCGGAGAGCAGTACGCACCGGGGCACATCCGCGATGAGCTGCCGGTCGACGATATCGGTGAGCAGCTCGCGCACCTTCGCTACGGTGTCGTCGCGACTGTCGGTGTGCTCGACCGCATTCAGGCGCCAGTAGGTGCGCGGGTGAATGCCGTTGCGGTCCACCGTGATCAGCGTTCCGGGCAGTACCTCGCGCATGTCCTTCCACAGCGACCAGCCCGGCGCCTTGGTGAGCGTGAACAGCTCCCGCAGACCGTCCAGATCAACCGCCCTGCGCGCCAGCGGATTTGCCAGAATGGCCTTCGGTTCCGATCCGAACAGCACACCGTCGCGAGTCGGGTAGTAGTAGAACGGTTTGATGCCCATCCGGTCGCGCACCATGACCAGTGTTTCGGTGCGCTGATCCCAGATGGCGAACGCGTACATGCCATTGAGGTGGTCGACAACGCTTGTGCCCCATTGCAAATAGCCGCGCAGCACCACCTCGGTATCACTGTCGGTGTCGAAGGTGTGGCCCAGCCCGGTGAGTTCGGTACGCAACTCCCGGAAGTTGTAGGTCTCCCCCGAGTACACCAGCCCCACCTCACCCGCGGGCGTGCGCACACCCATGGGCTGGGCCCCGCCGGGCAGATCGATGATCGCGAGCCGTCGATGCCCGAGTGCGCCGTGGGTGTGCACGAAGGTGCCGCGGCCGTCCGGACCTCGGCAGGCCATGGTTTCCGTCATTGCTTCGAGGATCTGCTGTTCCTGGGTGAGATCGGAATCGAATGCCACCCAGCCGGTAATACCGCACATTCCACAGCCTCCTAGATAGTTAGCTTATGCAATTACTAGTAACTCCGTTGTAACACAACGGGACTCGCACGCGCCAGGGTTCGGGCGACGAGCGCAGGGCTGCTACCGAGTAGCTCGTGGCACGTCACACCGGGCCGCGGCCTAGCCTGGCGGCATGACGGACAACCTGCTCGGCGACTTCCTGCGTGCGCGGCGGGCAAGTGTGCACCCCGACGAGATCGGGCTGGTCTCCTACGGCCGGCGCCGGGTCGCCGGGCTGCGCCGCGAGGAGGTCGCCGAGTCGGCCGGGATGAATGCCGACTACTACACGCGTCTCGAACAAGGGCGCGAGCGCCATCCCTCCGCACAGATGCTCGATGCGCTGAGCCGGGCGCTGCTGCTGAATGTGGCGCTGCGCGAACACCTCTACCGGCTCGCGGGCGTCGCCATGCCGGGGCAGCCGGTCGAGGAGGTCGGTCCGGTGCTGCGGCAAATTCTGGAAAGTTATCCGGCCGCACCGGCTTTCGTCCTGAATCCGGCCATGGACATCCTCGCCACCAATGCGATGGCCGACGCATTCTTCTCGGTGTATCCGCGCATCGACAATCTGGCGCGCATGACCTTCCTCGAGCCGGTCAGCCCGCAGTTCTGTGTCGACTGGACCTGGACCTGCCAGGCGATCGTGGCGGCGTTCCGGCAAGTCGGGGCCATGTATCCGGACGATCTGCGACTACAGCTGGTGATCGACGAATTGAATTCTGCCAGTGCCGAATTCGCCGAGCTCTGGCATTCGTACACGCTGTGCGCCGCGACGACCGATCCCCGGGAATTCCACCACCCCGAGGTGGGCCTGCTTCGACTGACCTACCAGTCCTTCGATGTGCGCGGGGCCGCCGGCCAGCGCCTGATGTTGTATCAGCCCGAGCCCGGCCCCACCGTCGACGCACTGGCCCGGCTCGACCCGCGCACCGCGCGCTGCGCCGACTGATTCGACGGTGAACCGTGCCTGGGTGCCGCGCACCCAGGCATAGAATCCGCGACTGTACCTACCATGCATGGACCCGCTGCGAGCGTCCTCGCGGCAACCACTCGAACCGCAGGAGAGCTCGTGCCGGATACGCGGCCGAACCACCCCCATGTCCGCAACCGCTTCCGGTATCGCGGGGTCGCTTCGTCCTGTGCCGCGTTCGTGGCTCTGACGGCCGCCGGTGTCGCCGCACCCGCCGCCGCGCACGCCGAATCCCCGGCCTGCTCCCCCGCCACCGCGACCACCGTCACCGGGCCGGACATCCCGTTCGTCGACTGGGCCGAGAACCTCGGCTACGACGCACAGGGCAACCTCTGGGTATCGCGGCTCTATCGAAACGTGGTGCAGCGCTACGACTCGGCGGGCAAGGTCACCGCGACCGTCTCGGTGACTTCGCCGGGTGCGATCCGCCTCGGTCCCGATCACCTGATGTATGTCGTATACGGCGACACCACACTGAACATGCTGCCCGGCACCCACAACAGCGGCGTGGTGCGATTCGACCCCACCGCCGCCGCGCCCGTACCCGAGGTCTTCGTCAACGGACTCGGCATGGCGAACGGCGCCGCATTCGACGCCGCGGGCAATCTCTACATCGCCGACACCACCTCCGGCGTCGTCCGCGTCCGCACCGACGGCACCATCGACGCCGATTGGACCGCACAGGCGAAGACGTTCGGCGTCAACGGCGTCACCGTCGACGGCGATGCGGTCTACACCACCGTCTACCTGAGCCCGCAGGGACGCATCCTGCGCATCCCGATCGATGCGCCCTCCGCGCAGAGCACCGCCGCAGACCTGGCCCTGGCCGACGACCTCACCACCGGCCCCGGCGGATTCCTCTACGTCGCCACCACCTCGGGCACCCTGGTCCGCGTCGACCCCGGCACCCACACCGCCTGCACCGTGCTGACCGACAGCCCGATGGCTGCGGCGGTACCGGTCCCGGGCACCGATGACCTGATGGTCGCCACCGGACGCGGCGACGTGCTCCGCGTCCACCTCGGCTGAGGCGAGTTAGCGGGGTCTGTTCGAACGGCAGCCCGAAAATATCGTGCAGCTTCCGCCAGCGAACCGATCATGCGATAGGCCACCGATTTCAGGCGCGGGCGCTGCCCCTCGAACTCGGCTGCCGGCAGGTCGAGACGCGTCACGCTCACACTCTCTGTCGACGGGTGACTCATAGTGGTGACGAATCGCAGGCGCGAAAGGTGACACGCCAGGCCCATGCGCTGCACGCGGCCGCCGCCTGGCGGGTACGGAGCTGTGTCACTACGGTGGGGCGGGGTTATAGGTAGCACTCTGCAGTGGGGATAGGTATGGCGTTGTCGACGATCGAGCAGGTGACAGCCGTGAATCGCGGTGTGCCGCAACGGCGCACGATTCCATCGGCGGTGGTCTGGGTGGTGGCGCTGCTGGGCGCCGTGGCGGGTGGTTACTACCTGCACCAGGTACTGGCCGCACCGCGGACCATGATGCACCTGGTCGATCTCGGCACCTATCAGATCGCCGCGCAGCGCGTGACAGACGGCGTTTCGGTCTATGACACCCCGCTGCGCGGACACACCCGCGGTGTCTGGGAGTTTGTCTACTCACCGTTCGGCGCACTGCTGTTCGTACCGCTGGTGGCGTTGCGCGGTGCCTGGTTCACCTGGATCGGCGCGCTCGGCAATTTCGTCATGCTGACCGGGTCGATGTGGGCGGCGCTGTCGGTCCTGGGCTATCGGCGGGATCGGCGGCTGGTGGTGCTGGGCCTGTCGATCGCCGGCCTGCTCATGCTGTGCGAGCCGATTCGGGAGACCATGGCCTTCGGGCAGGTCAATATTCTGCTGCTGCTGCTCGTGCTGGCGGATATGGCGCTGCCAGATTCCTCGCGCTGGAAGGGTGTGCTGACCGGCATTGCCGCCGGAATCAAGCTGACCCCGGTGTTCTTCGTGCTGTATTTCCTGGTGACGCGCCGATACCGGGCCGCCGCCACCGCGGTCGGTTCGCTCGTTGCCACCATGATGGTGGGTCTGGCTGTGCTGCCCAAGGATTCGGTGACGTTCTGGGGCGGCGCCTTCGACGATCCGGCGCGAGTGGGTGTTCCGACGAACCCGCAGAACGAGTCGCTGCGCGGCATG
The DNA here is from genome assembly GCF_040611495.1 of Nocardia sp. NPDC006630. Taxonomy (NCBI): domain Bacteria; kingdom Bacillati; phylum Actinomycetota; class Actinomycetes; order Mycobacteriales; family Nocardiaceae; genus Nocardia; species Nocardia sp. NPDC006630. Next base: position 26,348 of record NZ_JBEXOK010000003.1, on the reverse strand, counting down.
ATCGCCCGTTCCCTGGGCGCCCACGAGCTCCAATTGCTGTGGCTCGCAGGCGCTCTCGCCATCACCGTGGTGTGCCTGCTGCTGGCGCGGCGGCTGTCGGCGACCGGGCGCGAACTGCCCGCGATCGTGCTGTGCGGACTGACCACCACCGTGGTCTCGCCCTACAGCTGGATTCACCACTGGGTGTGGATCGCACCGCTGCTGGTCTACCTGGGTGATCTCGCCCTGCGCCGCCGCGGAATCGTGGCGCCGCTGGGGCTGGTGGCGGTCTTCCTGGTCACCTCCGGTGGCGCGTTCGACCTGGTCGGCATCCACTTCGGCAGTGTTTTCGACTTCCCGAACCGCAGCCCGTTCGCCTTCTTCGACCACAATGCCTACATCTGGCTGACACTCGCGCTGTTCGCGGGGACGGCCCTGTGGTTGCGGCGGTCCGAGGCGTCGAATCGTCGTGACTCGGCGCTCGAACCTGCTCTGGTCAGTTCTCGAAACTGATCGAAATGCGCTGTGGCTCAGCCGAGCCGGATGTCGTTCGAGAATGATTCGGCCGCATCCAGCGCGGCGAGGGCAGCGTCGTCCAGCGGGATCGTTCCGGCGGCGACATTGGCCTCGAGATGGCCGATATCGGCGGTACCGGGAATCAGCAGCACATTCGGCGCGTGATGCAGTAGCCACGCCAGGCCGACCTGCGCGGGTGTGCGGTCCAGCGCCTGCGCGGCGGTGATGACGGCCGGGGCATCGGTCACCTTCGGCAGACCCGGAAAAGCGCTGCCCAGTGGGAAATACGGCATCCAGGCGATGCCTTCGGCGGCGCACAGCTGCAGCATGTCCTCATCGCCGCGCATCACCAGGCTGTAGGCGTTCTGCACGCACACGATCCCCGCCGGAAGGGCTCGGCGCAGTCCGTCGAGCGTCACGCTGCTCAGGCCGATCCCGCCGATCTTGCCCTCCTCGCGCAGCGTGATCAGCGCCGCGAGCTGGTCGTCCAGGTCCACCACCTGGTCACCCTCGGCCCGCAGGCCGGGCCCGGCGTCCAGGCGGCGCAGGTTGACCACCGGAATCTGTTCCAGGCCGAGCGATGCCAGATTGTCCTCGACGCTGGCCCGCAGCTGGTCGGGCTGCTGGGCCGGGCGCAGCCGAATACGACCGCCGGGATTGGGGTCGGCGCCCACCTTGCTCACGACGACAACACCGTCGTCAGCGCTGAATGCGTCGCGAATGAGCCCGTTGACGAACCCGAAACCGTAGAACTCGGCGGTGTCGACATGGTCGATGCCGAGTTCCACCGCACGCCGCAGCAGTGCGATCGCGGCGTCGCGGTCATCGTGCAGGCGCTCCAATTGCATTGCGCCGTAACCGATGCGGGACACCGTATGCCGCCCGAGGGTCCCGTTGCCACCGGCGCGCGGAACACCGGCGGCGGTGAGCTGGGCGGACGATGTGTTGTTCACGCTCATGGCTGTTCTTTCCGTATGAGACGATGAGATAAGCGGAGGAGCCTCCGTTACTTTGAGCGTACCACTGAACCGGAGGGGCCTCCGATTTGAAGCCGAGCAACACCATACCCAGCGCCGAGGATCCCGCCGCGACGCCCAGAACCACCCGCACCCCGCGCACCGACTCCGTGCGCAACCGCGACAAACTCCTCGCCGTCGCCCGGACCGCCTTCGCCGCGGCCGCCGGTCCCGTCTCACTCGAGGGCGTCGCCCGCGAAGCCGGTGTCGGCATCGGCACCCTCTACCGGCATTTCCCGACCCGCGAAGACCTGGTCGAGGCTGTCTACGCCACCCAACTCGACGAGGTCACCGACAGCGCCGCCGCCCTCCTCCGCGAACTCCCCCCGGACGCCGCCCTCCGAGCCTGGATGGGCAACTACGCCACCTTCTTCACCACCAAGCGCGGCAGGATCGACACCCTCCGAGCAGGCTGGGCCACCGGCCGCATCACCACTCCGAACACCCGCGAACGCATTACCGCCGCCATCGCCACCCTCCTGGCCGCCGGCGCCGAAACCGATTCCCTCCGAAGCGATATCAACCCCGACGATCTCACCCTCATGCTCCTGGGAATCTGCACCGCCGCCGGCGATGCCCCCGACCAGGTAGACCGCCTCCTGGACCTGGTCATGGACGCCCTGCGCACCGCCGACTAGCCCGCCCGCCTCGATCAGGTCGAAGTTCGTTCGACAGCCGCAGTGAGTATCGTTCTGGCAGCACGAGATTGACGGCTCAGGTGCCGACCGATTCGGCCGGTATCACAGGGAGCGCAGGGTGGCGCCAACCTGCCCGCATCGCTTCGGCTCTGGAGTGGTTCGGGCCCAAGCCTGTTGTGCCATAGCGGTACTCGACTATCGGTGAGGATCTTCACCGGAGTGCTGGTGGCGCAGGGCGTACCGCACCGCGTCGGCGCGCGAGTGCAGATCGGCCTTGGCGTAGAGGTTGTTGATGTGGGTTTTCACCGTGGCTTCGCTGATCACCAGTTTCGCGGCGATCTCGGGGTTGCGCAGGCCTTCGCCGATCAGGGTGAGGATTTCGCGTTCTCGTGCGGTCATTTCGACGCTGTCGTCTGCGCGCGGTGCGGGGCGGGAGGCCAGCGCCAGGAGGCGGCGCTGCACTTCGGGTGCGAGGACGGTGTGGCCCTGGGCGGCGGAGCGGACGGCCTGCAGGATCATGAGCCGGTCGGCCTCCTTGGTGAGGTAGCCGCTGGCGCCGGCCTGCAGTGCGGCGAGGATGGATTCGTCGTCGTCGAAGGTGGTCAGCACCAGGATGGTGGTGCCCGGTTCGGTGCGGTGGATCTGCGCGGTGGCTTCCACTCCACCCATGACCGGCATATTGAGATCCATCAGCAGGACGTCCGGGTGGAACTGGGCGGCGGCGGCCACGGCCTCGGCGCCATTGGTCGCGGTGGCCACGACGTTCACATCGTCCGCGAGATCGAGCATGACCGCGAGCGCCTCACGGACGGTTGCCTGATCGTCGACGACGATGAGGGAGATCGCACTGTCCGCTGTCATTGGGGCAACTCTAATTCCACGGTCCAGCCACCCTCGGGAGACGGCCCGGCCCGCAGTGTTCCGCCCAGCAGTGCCGCGCGTTCGCGCATGCCGATGAGCCCGACCCCGGTGCCGCCGGCGAGGTCGCCATGTGGCCCGTCCCCCGGCGCGTTGTGCACGGTCAGCATGATGCGGTCACCGAGGAACGCGAGCCGCATGGTTCGCTCGGCGCCCGGCGCGTGTTTGGCGGCATTGGTGAGCGACTCCTGTGCCGCGCGGATCACGGTGTGCGTCGCCTCCGGGCCGACCGCAGTGATCTCGCCGGTGATCGAGACCTCGACAGCGTTCTGCTCGGCGAGCCGGGCGAGGGCGTCGGGCAGCGGCAGAGTGTCCTCGCGCAATGCCTGGACCGCACGCCGGGTTTCGCCGATGCTGTCCACCGCGAGCGCACGGGCCTTGCGCACGGCCGCGAAGGACTCCTCGTCCCGCCCGCTCTCGTGGAGCGCGTCGGCCAGATCCAATTGCAGTGCGATCCCGGACAGCGAGTGGCCCAGGACGTCGTGCACCTCCCGGGCGATGCGGCCCCGCTCGAGCAGCGCCGCCTCGCGCGCCTCGGAATCGGTTGCGCGCCTGGCCTCTTCGGCCGCCCGGCGCGCGCTGTACAGGGCTTCCCGCCGATCCCTGTTCGCGATGCCCACGTACACCGGCAGGCATACGGTCAGCGGAACCCACCACGGCCACTGCGACGAGGCCGGCGCCAGCCACTCGACAACCTGTGTCGCGCCGACGGCGATGAGCGCGCCCGTGACGGCGATACCGACGGCGGCCTTGCGGGAGGCCAGTTTCGCGCCCGTCGCGGAGGCGGCGATATACGGGAACAGCGCCCCGGTCGTCGTCGAGTGCAGCAATGGCAGCAGCAGCGCCGCGAGCAGCATGTAGACGCTCATCATGGCGAACAGCCCGCGCCGACTCGGATGCCGGAACGGGTACTGCGAACCGATCGCGGCTGCGGCGACGAGGGCGAACAGCGGGAGCGTCACCGCCGGATACACGAGATGCGTATAGGGCAGCTGCACGATGGTGCCGACGACCGTGGCGAATACCAGGATCGGCTGGACCAGCTCGTCCCGAATGCGTTCGGGCCAAGCCTCCTGCGTCTGCCGGGTCGGGGTCACGGCAGAACCCTACGGTCCCGCGGCGCCGATGTCGTACGGCGATCGCCGTATTCGGGGGTGGAGATCGGGCTCCACCCCCGCCGGGTGGAGATATTTCTCCACCCGAATCTACGGCGATCGGCCCAAGACTCCCGCCGCCCGGGAAATTAGCGTTGGCATCGAAAGAAAACGGGAAATGTCCTCGACCGTAACGGAATTCGCTTCTCATTCCGGCTTCGCACCGAGCTGCTTCCCACCGCTACCCGATTGGGAGTTCTCATGTCCTCGACCCCATCCGTTCCGGCCGCCGCCACCGAAACGCGCTCCAGCACACAGCGACTCAATCCGGCAGCCCGTGCGATGGTTTCCACGATGTTCTACGACATCGGCCTTTCGGTGATCGCCTACTTCATCGCCGAACTCCTCGGGGCGAGTACTTACATCGCGCTGCTCACCGGCACCGTCGTGGCGGGTCTGCGGATGCTCTGGGTAGCACTGCGCCAGCGAACCCTCGACCCCTTCGCTCTGTTTCTGCTCGTACTGTTCGGTGCGGGTCTCGTACTGAGCTTCACCACCGGTGACCCCCGCTTCATCCTCGCCAAGGATTCCTCCGGATCCCTGACCGCGGGTGTGGTCCTGGTCGGCAGCTGCCTCATCGATCGCCCGCTCGCCTATTACGCCGCACAGCGTTTCGCCCGAGCGGGCGGTGCCGCAATGCAGGAAGAATTCCGCGCCACCGGGAACACCACCGCCATGCGTGCGCGCTGGTTCCGTGTCTCGCTGGTGTGGGGCATCGCCCTGCTGATCGACGCCTCGCTGCGGATCGCTGCCATCTATGTGCTGCCGATCACCATGGCGGCCAACGTTTCCCAGATCCTCATGGTCACGGTCTTCGGCCTGCTGATCGCCTGGACCCTGCGCTCGACCCGAAAGGCGCAGCCAGCGGCCCGGACCGTGACCGCATAGCGATGAGTGTGAGATCCCCGCGAATTAACGCGGGGTTAGCTCACATTTCTATTGCTGAATGGTTGCAGACGGGTATAGCGTCAAGGTCCGTTGGTCGTGCTGGCAATTCAACATGACACGGGTCGCGGGTCGGGGATCCCGTAGGCGAAGGAACTGCCATGAACCAATATCCGCCAGCGGTATCTCGGACGGCACTACCGCCCGTACCCCTCGGCCGAAGTAATTCCGAGCTCGTCAAGGTGCTCATCGTGGAAAACGATCCCGCGGTGGCCGAAATGGCGGCCATCGTCCTGGCCAAGGCGGGATACGCCGCCATGCCGGCCGCGACCGGTGGACAGGCGCTGATCACCACCGATACCTGGCATCCGGATCTGGTTCTGGTCGACCTCGCCCTTCCCGATCTGCGAGGCTCGGAGATCTGCCTGCAGTTGCGCCGGCACACGGTGGTGCCGATTGTTGTCCTCGCCGACGAAAACGATCCGGATTTCATCGAACTGGTGATGGCGGCCGGCGCCACCGACTATCTGCTGAAGCCATTCCGTACAGGTGAGTTGCTCACTCGAATTCACACACGCCTCACCGGCCTCTGAAGTAATTCATTCCGCGATCAGGCCACGGCGGTTGCGGAGGGCGTGATCGGCGGCGGTGAAGAGGCGGTCGATGACAATGCCGATGGTGACGATCACGATCATGGTCGCGAGCATTTCCACAGAATCGTTCGCCTGTCTGGCGTATTCGAGCCGCACCCCGAGCGAGGTGTGATGGCCGATGATGACCAGCAGTTCGCCCGCCATCAGACTGCGCCACGCGAACGCCCAGCCCTGCTTCAGTCCGGTGACGAACGCCGGTAGTGCGGCGGGAAGCATTAGGTGCCAATACCATTCGATGCCGCGCAGCCCGAGCGCCCGCCCGGCGCGCAGGAGCGCGGGCGGTGTGTGATCGATGCCGGTGAGCAATCCGTTCGCGATGGACGGTGCAGCGCCGAGCACGATGACGAACAGAATGGCGCTCTCGCTGAGCTGGAACAGCAGGATGGCCAGTGGGAACCATGCGATCGACGGCATGGTCTGCAGACCGGTGATGAGTGAGCCGACCGCGAGCCGCAGCGAACGTGGGCGGGTCGCGATCGCCCCGAGCACCGTGCCGACGCCGACCGCGACCGCGAACCCGATCAGGGCGCGGCGCATGGTGAGTCCGAGCCCGGCCCAGAATCCCGGTTCGGCCAGGTCGTGCCACAGCCGGGGCAGGACTTCACCGGGCCCGGGCAGCACCCAGGCCGGTTTCCATCCGCTGAGCACCACCAGCTCCCAGACTCCGATCGCCAGCGCGACCGCGGCGAGCACCGGCCAGATCGACGACCAGAGTCGGCGCGCGAGACCGGCCCGCACCACCGCTGTTGTCTCCAGCGCGTCCAATGCCCGTAATTGCCGGTCAGTCTCCATGGCGTCCCACTTCTTCGCGCAGCCGATCGGTGATCTCGGCGGCCGGCACGGCCACCTCCGGTGAGTCGATGCGGCGCGGCCGGTCCAGCGCCACGTCGTACTCCTCGATGACCCGGCCCGGGCGACTCGACAGCAGAATGACCCGGTCCCCCAGCCGCACCGCCTCGCGGACGTTGTGGGTGACGAACAGAACGCTCAAAGCTCTTTCGCGCCAGATTCTTTCGAGTTCGTCGTGCATCAGGTCGCGGGTCATGGCGTCGAGTGCCGCGAAGGGCTCGTCCATGAGCAGTACATCGGAATCCTGCGCCAGCGTCCGCGCGATGGCGGCGCGCTGGCGCATGCCACCGGACAGCTGATGCGGTCGCCGGTCGCCGAATCCGTCGAGCCGGACCATGGTGAGCAGTTCGGCGATCCGGCGCGGCCGATCGGCGCGCGGCACCCCCGCCGCGCGCAGGGCCAGGCGAATATTCCCCGCGACGGTCAGCCAGGGAAACAGCGCCGGATCCTGAAACACCAGGCCGACTTTCGCCGCACCGGACGGTGACCGGGTCTCGACAGTTCCTCCGGTCGGATCGTCGAGTCCGGCGGCAATCGACAGCAGGGTGCTCTTACCGCACCCGGAAGCGCCGATCAGGCAGACGAATTCCCCGGGCGCCACCGACAGTGACACGCGGTCGAGGGCGAGCACCGGCGCACGCCCCTGGTCGTACACCTTCGATACGCCGCGCAGGCGCAGAGCCGCGCCGGACTCACGCTGCGCGAGCCCGGAGGCGGCGTGCTGGGTGGCACCCATGGTGATGTCGCTTTCCGTTCAGGACGTGAAAAACAATGGGCTGGTCCAGACTTCGTGGCCGTCGGCCTGCCGGGCATGTAGATACAGCGCGCTGTCGCCGCCGCTGAGGCGCACCGGAAGCTCGCCGGTCAGCGTCGAGGGCAGCGCACCGCCGGAGATCCGTTCGACGGTGACGTGCAGTCCGGCGCCGCCCATTTCGTGGCGTACCGGGCCATCTTTGAGGTCGGCCGCCGACACCTCGAACCGCTCGGTGCGCGCCTCTTCGGCGATGGTGGCTTGGAGGTGGATCCGGACATCCTCGATCTGGTCCAGCCGCAGGACCACGCCGGTGTCATTGCCGAATGTCGCACTGGCCCAGTCGATTCGCCCGTGCTCCAGGGTGACCGATTGCTCCTGATGCATGGTCGCCCAGGGATCGGCCGCGAGAATTTCGGCTCCGTCCACGGTGATCCGTCCTGTCCAGGAGGCCCACCGGTAGCGGTCGCGATGGCGCGCTCCACCCCAGCGAATCCGGACCAGGTCAGGCGAAAACCCTTGCTCCGCATGCAGATTGCGGTGCAGCAGCGGACCCTCGGTATCGAAGACGGTCACCTGCTCCCAGGCTGTCTCGCCGTACAGCGCGTAGGAGAGGCTGAATTCCTCAGTCCCCCAGGCACGTTCGTCACCCATCCACTGGTCACCGGCCCGCAGTAGCGCGACGGCCCGCGCACCGGTGGTCGCCCAGGTCCGGCGTGCCCGCAAGGCCGTGCCCACGGCGGGGCGCGTCAGGTCGGGCGCCAGCACACCGGTCAGCCCGCCGCGGCCGCCGAAGATATTCGCGCCCGGCGCGCCGCTGCCGGGACGCCCCCGATGCTCATCGCTGTTGGCGCTCACCCCGACTCGCAATCCGCGACTCATCGCCTCCCGCAGGAACCAGGAGCCCGTACCCCACGCCGAGTGCACCTCGATGAGTCGTTCCAGCTCCGGATGATGCCAGTCGAGAATGGCGCGCCGCCCGCCGAGATGCGGCATGAGCAGATAGTCGTCCGGATCGGCGGCGTAGGCGTCGTACAGCTCGGTGATCGGCCAGTGCTCGGGTGTGGGCGCGCGGCTGGTCATGGAGTCGTGCCATTCCAGCGACCGGGCCAGCTGGGTGTCCGCACCGAGGTAGATGACATTGTGGTCGCCGCCCACCGCGGAATTGCCGCACCATTCGACGCCCGGCAGGCAGACGAAGCGCCCGTCCTCGGAGACCTCGCGGCACAGGGCCACCACGTCCTTCCAGGCCTGCTCGGTGATCTGGAAGTCGTTCGCGGTGTACCCGAGGACATCGAGCCCGCCGACCCAGCGGCCGTAGGCGAAGTTGTACGCACTGTCCTGGGTACCGACGGTGTCGTCGGAGTGCACGTGCAGGTCGGCGAAATAGGCGCGCTCCCCCGGCAATTCCGCCACCACGTCCACGGTGCGGATCTCGGTGAGCTGCCGGCCGTCCGGCAGCGCGGCCGCGACGCGGATGTCATAGGTCCCGACGGGCTGCTCGGGCAGCTCGAGCGTCGCCGCGGCCCAGCCCTGCGCCGGGAGAGCGACCTCGGAATGCCATTCTGCCGCAGCAACTTCCAGTCGGGCCGGAGTGTCGCAGGCGACATTGCCCCAGGCATCTTCCAGATGTGCCCGCAGCGGTGCGCTCGCACCGGCGCGGACCAGGCGCGGCCCGGCGACGACGAGCCGTTCGGCCGCGGCCGCGACAATGCCGATGCCGACGTCACCGACATGCCCCATTCGCGACGTCCCGAGAATGTCGGCGTACATGCGGAATGTGAAGGCCTCTTCGACGAAGGTCTGCACCCTGGTGCCCGGCCCGCCGGCGCGCCGATCGCCGAGCCGGAGGACGATCTCGTCGCCGGGCCGCACGAAGCCGTCTTCGAGGTGGATGAGCAGCGCCTTCTGGAAGGGCCGCTCGCCACCCTTCACGTCGTATCTGGTGCGCAATCGCCGTACCGTGGCCAGACTGCCGGCACTTGCTCCGCCGAGGGCGCTGCGATGCGCCAATTCCGCTGTGGCATAGTCGCGCCCGGCCGGATCGGTGGTCTGCAGATCCCAGTCCGAGTAGTACTTGAAGCAGAGTTTGAGCCAGCCGCTGTCGGCGATGCCGGAGCTGCCGACCGTGTAGCGCAGTACGAGTTCACTGAGCCCGCCTGCGGTGAGTGTTGTTGTCTCGGTGGTCAGTTCGCCGAGGAACGGCAGGGCCCGCACTTCCTCGGTAATGCCGCGGCTGACGACCGCGTCGGTGCAGTCGTGATAGCGGGCGCCGGTCTGGGTGCGCGGGTTGATCATTCGGTCACCGCCGACTGGCCCCCGGCCTGCAGTGCTTCGTTCAACGGGCCCAGATCGGCGAGCCCGGTGAGGTCTCCGGCCGGCAGCACCCCGACACTGGCACCGCGTTTGCCGTATTCCCCGATGGTGCCCAGCAGCGGATCGACGGTGAAGGTCAGGTCCGACCAGGCGGTCGCCAGATCGGCGTCGCCGAGCCCGCTGCCGTTGATGGCCGCGATCGCGGTGTTGGCACGGTGCTGCGCCCCCGCCGGATCGGCATTGACCTGACCGGTCTCCTGGACCAGGCCGCGCAGCAGGGCAACGACCACATCCCGGTGATCCTTCAGAAATGCCGCGGTGACAAGCAGATTCGTGGTGTTGAACTTCCCGTCGGGCCACAGGGAGCGCTCATTGACCAGCACATGCGCACCCTTGCTGACCAGCAGCGTCGCATAGGGCTGCGGTACCCACGCGCCGTCGATCGCGCCGCTGGCATAGGAGGCGGCGGTCTGCGCATTGTCCTGCGGCGTGATGTGCACATCGCCGTCCCCGGAGGTCCCGGCGCGCAGTCCGTGCTGTTGCAGCCAGTACCGCAGCGCCACATCCTGGGCCCCGCCCAGCGCCGGGTCCGCAATGGTGCGACCGCGCAGGTCTTCCACGGAATTGATGCCCGGCCGGACCACGAACACCGCACCACCGGAGGTCGCGCCCGAGATGATCCGGACATTGCCCTTGGTCTTGTCGAACGCGTTGATCGCGGGCGTCGCACCGACGAATACCGCATCCAGCGCACCGGACATGATCGCGGTGATGGCGGGCGGCCCGGAGGTGAACCGCGCGGTCTCCAGACTTGTCGTCGACCCCAGCGTGCGCTGGAACGTCCCGTCCTCGACGCCCAGGATCGCCGTCGTATGGGTCAGGTTCGGGAAGTACCCCAGTCGCAGGGTCACGTGCCCCGGGTCCTGCGAACTTCCGGAGCAACCGGTCAGTGCGGCCGCGGCGATTACCGCGAGCGCTGCGAAACGGAGTGTGGGGCGCGACATCTGAGCACTTCTTTCCCTGGGTATCACCGAGATCCCAGACTCGCAGGCCGAGATTAATGCGTCAAAGACATGAAAGTGCTAGGAGTTATCACTGTGATTGACTAATCGCATGGAGTTACGACAATTGCGCTACTTCCGGGCCATTGCGCGAACCGGGAGTTTCAGCGTGGCCGCGGCGGGTGAGTTCGTGGTGCAGTCGGCCCTGAGCCAGCAGATCCGCAAACTCGAGGACGAACTCGGCGTCAAACTGTTCGAGCGCACCACCCGCTCGGTGCGGCTGACCCGGGAGGGCACGCAGCTGCTGCCGCTGGCCGAGCGGGTCCTGGGTGATGTCGACCTGCTCGGGGCCGAGGCCGACGCGCTCCGGGGCGTCCTGCGCGGCAATGTGGCGGTCGGCATGATGGAATGCCCGCCGCTGACCCTGGACATGGCAATGCTGTTGCGCGACTTCCACACTCGGCATCCCGGCGTCGAAGTGGCCCTGCGCAGCGGCGGCAGCGACCGCATGGTCGAGGAGGTCCGCTCGGCCGAACTCGATATGGCGATTCTCGGACTGCCCCCGAAACCCTTGCCCGCCAAGCTCCGTGCCCGGCCACTTCTGGTCGAAGATCTGGTGGGCCTGGTCCACGAAGGCCACGAACTCTCCGGCCGAGTCTCGGTGGCCGACCTCACCGGCGAACGATTCATCGACTTCCCACCCGGCTACGGACTGCGCGAACAGGTCGACCACTGCTTCGCCAGCACCGGCGTCACCCGCCGCGTGGTCTTCGAAGTCGTGCGCGTGGAGGAGATGATCAAATTCGCAGCCCTCGGCCTCGGCATCGCGGTCCTCCCCCGATCGATCGCCCGCGCCGCCACCCGCCGCGGCGCCAAACCCCGCGTCCTGGAGATCACCGACGCCGACCTGCACCGCACCGTAGCCCTGGTCTACCGCCAGGACGGCCCCCAATCCCCCGCCGCCCGAGCATTTTTCGACCTCGCCGCCGGCCTGCTCCCAGCACCCGCCGCCGCCGAAATCAACAGCTGAACTCGAATTGCGTTTCGGAGCAGCGGAATAGGCGGCCGGTGCGCCGGACCGCTACGGCTGCTCGTCGTTCTCAGCCGCCCACAGCTCGTGTTCGTGCGTGGCCCAGGACTCGGACACTTTCCCGGTGAGCATGCCGCGCATGGCTTCTCGATCGCGCAGTGCGTACATGAGGTGGCCCACCACCAGGATTCCGAAGGCCAGTGCGAACCAGTCGTGCATCAGGGTCGCGCCGGTGCGCCAGGCCAGCCGGGTCCAGTCCGGGAAGTACATGACGATGCCGGTGCCGAGCAGGACGAAAATCGAGCCGGCGCTCAGTGCCGCGTTGAGTTTCTGTCCCGCATTGAATTTCCCGACTTCTTCACCCGTCAGGCGGCGGCGTTTGGAGCGGAACCACAACCAGTCGGCCTTGGTGAAACGATTGAGGCGGGACAGGTCCGCGCGATAGGCCCGTGATACCAGACCCAGCAGGATCGGTACCGGAAGCGCGAATCCGCAATAGACGTGGATGATTTCGACGGTGTGCCGGTTGCCGACCATGACCGCGAGCGAACCGTTGTAGAGGATCGCGGCGGTGAGAATGCAGATGATGACGAGCACTCCGGTCGCCCAGTGCACCCAGCGTTCGGCACGGCCGAACCGGTGCAGGTCGCGCTCGGCCGCGTCAGGTGGTCGGGTCATCATTACGTCCGTTCGACTGCCCGACCCAGCCGTCGATCGAGTAACCCCGGTGCTCCCAGTAGCCCGGAACCACCTCACTGGTCAGCTCGATCCCGGAAAGCCATTTGCAGCTCTTGTAGCCGTACATCGGCGCGACGTACAGGCGAACCGGTCCGCCGTGATTATGGGTGACCGGCCCGTCGATCATCTCCAGTGCGACAAGAACATCGGCGCGCCGCGCCTGCGCGAGGGTGAGGCTCTCGGAGTAGGTCCCGTCGAAGGAGGTGAACCGCACCGCCGTCGCCGCGCTGTTCACCCCGGCGTCGTCGAGCAGATCGGAGAGCCGGACGCCGCTCCAGTGCACCTCGGGCACGCGCCACCCGGTCACGCACTGGAAATCGCGGACCAGCTTGGTCTGTGGCATGGCCTGGAGATCGGCGAGGGTGTGGGTGCGCTTGTTGTCGACCAGGCCGGTGATATCGAGCCGGTAATTGCTCGCATCGCGCTTGGGAGCGCCGCTGGTGACCGAGTAGAAGCGAAAGGTATTGCCCACCGGCAGCAGTCCGACCAGACCGGTCGGATCACGGATGCCGATCGGCCCGAGCACCGCCTCCAGACCCTTCTGGAGCTGGGCGCCGCCGAGCACACCCGCCGCACCCGCCGCGAGCAGCCCGAGCACCACGCGACGCCCGACCGGCGCGCCCGGGCGATCTTGCGCGGAAGGCTTTTCTGCTGGCACACCTCCACTATCCACCGATAGTCACCGCGCCCGCGCATCCGGTGGCGGTTAGTGTGGAATCAGAATTCGCCGCCCCTCGCGGTGCAACCGAAAGGCAGCTCATGCGCAGCCCCATTCTCGTAGCGCTCGGCGTCATCATCGGATTGGCCGGCTTGCTCTGGTCGTTGCAGGGCTTCGGCGTCGTCTCGGGCAGCCCGATGAGCAATACCGTCACCTGGTCCATCATCGGCCCGGTCGTCTTCATCGCCGGGATCCTCCTCGCGGTGCGTGGTTATCGCCGCTAGTCGAACAGCACTTGCTACGACAACAGACAGCAGAGCAGGGTGCCCACACCGCGGGCACCCTGCTCTGCCGAACCTACGTCAGTTGCCTTGTGCGGCAGCCGAAACCGGCTGCCACTTGCGCCACAGCGCCAGCCGCGACTCGTAATCGGCGGTGGCGATGGCCAGCGGGACCTCGCCGAGGAAGATGCGCAGCGGCGGCTCGTCCGCATCGACCACGGCCAGAATCGCGGCGCCGGTGGCGGTCGGATCACCGCTGGGCATGCCGGAACGCTGCGAGGCCCGGGCCGCGCGGGCCGCATCGTAGGCCGGATTCGGGGTGGCGTGCTTGGACGACGGACCGGACCAGTCGGTGCCGAAACCGCCGGGTTCGATGAGCGTCACATGAATGCCGAACGGCGCGACTTCCTGTGCGAGGGACTGCGAGAATCCTTCGAGCGCCCACTTCGACGCGTGGTACGCGCCGAGGTTCTGGAAGGCGGAGATGCCGCCGATGCTGGAGACCTGCAGGATGTGCCCGCTGCCCTGCGCCCGCAGGATCGGCACGGCCGCCTGCGTGACCCAGAGCGCGCCGAAGACATTGGTTTCGAACTGCGCCCGCAGTTCGTCCTCGGAGAGTTCCTCGATCATGCCGAACTGTCCGTATCCGGCATTGTTGACAACCACGTCGAGGCGCCCGAACCGCTCGGCCGCCTGCTGCACCGCGGCGAAGTCGCCGTCGCGGTCGGTGACATCCAGCCGAATCGGCAGGAAGGTATCGGGATATTTGCCGACGATATCGTCGAGCGTGCTCAGATCGCGCGCGGTGCCCGCGACGCTGTCGCCTCGCTCCAATGCCGCGAGTGCCCACTCGCGGCCGAATCCTCGTGAGACTCCGGTGATGAACCAAACTTTGCTCATGCGACCACGGTAGTGACCTGGAGTGCACTCCAAGCAAGTGAATCGATGTCATCGTCGGAACTGCTGCCGCCCACGACGTTCTCCAGCAGGCCCGCCACAATGCCGAGGATGAGCATGAGGATCAGCAGCACCTGACCGCCCTGTGAGAGCAGCAGCGGCCGCGTCGGCGACTGCGGCACCGGCTCGATCCACGGCGCATCGGGCATGGCGACCGGCAGCGGCCGCTGATCGCCGAAGATGCCCTTCAGGTACGCGGGCGTCAGCAGATAGGTGTAGGCCTGCGTCCGAATCTGGGTGCGCAGCACCGCCGCGGTGGCCTCGAACACCGAGCGCGGCATGCGGCCGGTGATGAGCACGATCAGCCACAGCACGATCGCGATGATCGCCCAGCCGGTCATGAGCCAGCTGGCGAACACCAGAATCGGGAAGGCCAGCACCAGCCGGAACAGCACCGCCACCCGATTCAGCGGTGTCGGCGCCGGGAACAGCACGCGCACCGGATAGTCCGGCGGGTTCCAGGCGAACGGCGGGTAGGCGTCGACCAGCAGCATCGAATACGCCGATACCCGTGTGGTGTAGGCGAAATAGCCACGCAGATAGTCACCGCACCAGTCCGGCAGGCGCCCGGTCACCAGTGCGGCGAACCAGCCGCACACCACCACGAAGAATGCGGCGATGCTGAGGAACCACAGCACGATCGCCTGCGGAATCACCAGCAGCGCGCGCAGCAGTACGGTCCAGCGGCGATGCTGTTCGGGCGGAAAGATATCCAGTTCGACCAGGGTCTCGCCAGGGGCAGGCCAGGTTTCGCCGGGCCAGGTCTCGCTCATGGTCATTACGCTCGCTTTCACGGTCGAGCAGCGGTCAGGTGAGCGAAATGTAACTCGGAGTGTGCTGATCGACCGGTAACCGCGCCGCCATGGCCGAGCCTGCGGTGCCGTGGATTCGGCTCAGGTGGGTGGCCGCCAGCTCTGATCGCCGACGGCGCGCAGTCGCGGCGTGCGGCTCTGCCGGGCGTACTGGCCCGGTGTCTGACCTTTCCAGGCGCGAAAGGCCGAGCCGAATGCGGACACGCTCGCATAGCCGAGCCGGCACGCCACACTCTCGACAGTCAGTCCGGCAGTGAGCAATTCCTCGGCGAGCAGGCCGACGGTCTCGCCGCTCAACTCCCGGAATGTCGTCCCGTCGTCGGCCAGGCGCCGCCGCAGGGTGCGCACGCTGAGGCCCAGATCGGCTGCGATATCGGACTGATCGGCCATCCCCTGCCGATGAATGAGCAGTTCCCGGACCTGCCCGCTGATTCCGCCACGCTGCTGCCGCTGCTGCACGATCTGCGCGCACTGCTCCTCGAAGATCTTCATACTGGCCGGATTCGCCTGCGGCAGTTTCAGTTCCAGTGACGACGCCTGCAGCGTCAATACAAGCTTCGGCGCGCCGAAGGTCATATCGGAGACGCCGAGCATGGCGAACACCGTCTCGTACATGGGATGTCGCTCGAGCGGGACCTCCAGCCGGACGGCGGGCAGCCGCATCGGCAGCAGATCCTGCTGGACCGTGCCGATCGCCACCAGATCACGCTCCAGTGCGAACCGCCTGATACCGGGCGGCACCATACTGTCGTCCCGGAGGATCGCCACGTCGGCGCCGCGTTTGTCCAGGCGGTGCAGGGCGGCGGTGAAGGACAGGTCGACGTAGCGCAGCCCGATCTCCAAGGCGTGGCGCAGATTCGGACTAGTACTGATCGCAAAGCCCCAGATGCCGAGACTTGTTGGATGGCACTGCATTCCGGCCAGCAGCCCGAGCCCCGGCTCGTCATCGGTCCCGGCGAGGATATTGGCCATCAACTCGAACTCCTGCTCGAGCTCGATCTCCGCCGCAGGTTCGGTCAGATCGCTCTCCTTGATGCCGGTGTGCACCAGCATGGAGTCCATCGACAACCCTCGGCCGGCCCCGAACTCGACCAGCAGAGCCGCGTTATTGATGGAGCGCAACCGCCCAAGCTCGCCCGACATCCCGTCATCTTCGCAAACATGCGGCACACATTTCCGCAAAATCCCCAGGTAGTTACAACGCTGACGCGACAGCGACTCCGTGTGGTTCGCAGGGCCCGATCCGCCGCGGGCGCGGGAACAGGCCGGATCGGGTGGGCGGTGCCGACTCTGGTTGGATGGGACCAGTGACAAGTGTCCCCTTCAAATTGGTCGGCCCCTACCGCTTCGAGCAGGTCATGCCGGCGTGGGCGCCGCACTTCCCGCAGTTCGACACTGTGGTGGGCTACTCGGACCTCGGTCACGCCTTTCTGATGAGCACGCGCACCGGTGAGTACGCGGTGCTCGACCCGTACAGTCCCGGCACCAAGGGTTACGGCGCCTTCTCGGACGTGACCGCATTCATCGACCGCGTGCTGTTCGATCCGGACTTTCTCACCTATGTATTGCAGCCACAGCATGTTTCGGCAATTCGCCGGCGGCTTGGCCCGCTCGCGGAGGACGAGGTCTACATCGCCACCCCGTATCCGTTCCTCGGCGGTTCCGAGGATCCGGATTCCTATGACAGGGGCGGCGTGTGGGTGTTTTTCGATCTCGTGGCGCAGGCGCACGGGTTCGAGAGCGACTGAACGGCGCCGAGCCGAACTCTGGGTCTTTCGATCGCGCTGCGTATAACTGGTGATAACGCGCGCGGTCCGCGCAATCGTTGGGCATGACATCCACCGAGGTGAAATCCACCACCGACTCCGACCTGGATGCAATCTTCCGGCCGATCTTCGACCGTATTGCCGCAGGCGCAGTCGAACGCGAAATCGATCGCAGGCTATCCTTCGAGGAGGTGGGGTGGCTACGTGAGGCGCGGTTCGGCGCGCTGCGGGTGCCGGTGGAATTCGGCGGCTACGGCGTCACCGTGCGGCAATTGTTCCGGCTGCTGACCGAACTCGCCGCCGCGGAATCGAATCTGCCGCAGGCGCTCCGGGTACATTTCTCGTTCGTCGAGGATCAATTGCTCGCCGAACCCGGTCCGGAGCGGGAACGGTGGCTGCGCGCGGTGGTCGCGGGCACGCTGGTCGGCAATGCCATCACCGAACCCGGTGTGGGCGCGGTCGACCGGTATCAGACTCGCCTGACCGCCTCGGGCGAGGATTTCCTGCTCAATGGAACGAAGTACTACAGCACCGGTTCGCTGTACGCCGATCACATCCTGGTGGCCGCGGATCAGGACGGTGCGCGGGTGGGTGTACTCGTCGAGGCGACGGCCGAAGGTGTACGCCAGCAAGATGATTGGGACGGCTTCGGGCAGCGTCTGACGGCGAGTGGCACCACCGAATTCACCGATGTGGCCGTGCGCCGCGATCAGGTGCTCGGGCCCGGCTACGGTGCGCCCGGTCCCACGTATGCGACCTCCTACCTGCAGTTGGTGCAGCTCGCGGTGCTTGCCGGAATCGCGCAGCGGGCGGAATCGGATGCCCGGGAATGGGTGGCGGCGCGGACTCGCGGCTACACCCATTCGGCCGCCGATCTGCCCCGGCAGGATCCGCTGGTGCAGCAGGTGATCGGCCGCCTGTCGGGTGCGGCCTTCGCGGCACGGGCCAGTGTGCTCGCGGTCGCCGACGTCCTGGATGAGGTGCTGGACGACGGCGCACGTGACGAAAAGGCCGTGGTGGCAGCGGAACTCGCCGCCGCGCAGGCGCAGCTGGCGGTGATCGATCTGGTACTGCCCGCGACCACGCTGCTGTTCGAGGTCGGTGGCGCCTCGATCGTGTCCGAGGAGCTGCGCCTGGATCGGCACTGGCGCAATGCCCGCACCATCTCGGTGCACAATCCCGCGATCCAGAAGGCCCGGGCGATCGGCGACCACCTGCTCAACGACGCGCCCCTGCCGTTCGCCTGGAGTGCGGGCGAACGCCGGCCGGCGAACGGAGACGCGCAGTGACGCGCCGGATTCGGTTCAACGCCTTCGATATGAACTGTGTCGCACACCAGTCGCCGGGACTGTGGCGGCATCCGGCGGACCAGTCGCATCGGTACAAGGAGCTGAGCTACTGGACCGAACTGGCAAAGCTGTTGGAGCAGGGGCGTTTCGACGGCATCTTCATCGCCGACGTGCTCGGCACCTACGACGTGTACGGCGGTGACGATATCGCGGCACTGCGGCAGGGCGCGCAGATCCCGGTGGCCGATCCGCTGCTGCTGGTCTCCGCCATGGCGGCCGTCACCGAACATCTCGGCTTCGGCATCACCACCGGCACCGGTTTCGAACATCCCTATCCGTTCGCCCGGCGCCTCTCCACGCTCGACCATCTCACCGGCGGCCGCATCGGCTGGAATGTGGTGACCGGCTATCTGCCCTCGGCCGCAAGGAATTTCGGCGCGGACGATCAGCTGGACCACGATGACCGCTACAACCAGGCCGATGAATACCTCGAGGTGCTCTACAAGCTGTGGGAGGGTTCGTGGGAGGACGACGCGGTGGTTCGCGATGTCGAGCGCGGCATCTACGTGGATCCGGCGAAGGTGCACCACATCGGTCATCGGGGGGCGCACTACACGGTGCCCGGCATCCATCTCTCCGAGCCGTCGCCGCAGCGCACTCCGACGATCTACCAGGCTGGTGCGTCGCCGCGTGGTGTGCGCTTCGCCGCCGAGAACGCGGAGGCGATCTTCATCGCCGGGCCTTCGAAAAGGATTCTGGCGCAGACGGTTTCCCGTATTCGTGATGCCCTGGAAGCGGCTGGTCGGGACCGGCACTCGGCCCGGATCTACGCGCTCGCGACCATTATCACCGATGCCACCGACGAGGCGGCCGCGCGTAAGCACGAGGAATACCTGTCCTACGCCAGCATCGAGGGCGGCCTGGTGTTCATGTCGGGCTGGATGGGTATCGACCTGTCCGCCTACGACCTGGACGATCCGATCGGCCAGGTGCAGAGCAATGCCATTCAGTCCGCCGTCGCCGCATTCCAGGAGTTCGACGACGACGGCCGCGAGTGGACGGTCCGCGATATCGGCCGCTGGGCGGGCATCGGCGGCATGGGCCCGGTCTTCATGGGTTCGGGCAGCACCGTCGCGGACACGCTGCAGGACTGGGCCGAGGAAACCGACCTCGACGGCTTCAACCTGGCCTACGCCATCACCCCGGGAAGCTTCGAAGACATTGTGCACCATGTTGTTCCGGAGTTGACCGCCCGTGGCGCGTACGCCACAGACTACGTTCCCGGCACGCTGCGGAACAAACTGCTCGACCGGGGCGATCGCCTGCCCCGGGAACATCGCGGCGCCCGCTATCGCCCGGGTGGCTCCGCTTCGACCGCACTGCCCGACGCCGTATCCCGGCCCGGGTCGTCGATCACCCTCTGACCGCAGGATTGGAAAGGACCGAAGAAGATGACCTCTCAGAACTCCGCCGGCCGCTCCACCCGTACGGCCGCGATCATCGGCGCCGGGCAAACCGGCGTCACCGCGGCGCTCGGCCTGCTCGATGCCGGATTCGCCGTGACGCTCTACAGCGATCGGGAGCAGCGGGCACTGCGCGATGATGTGCCCGCCACCGGGACGGCGCTCGAATTCGGTGAGACGCAGCAGGCGGAGGCCGCGCTCGGACTGGATTCCTATACCGCTCGCGCGCCCCGGCATACCGGGCTCAGCGTGCGTATCGCGGGGCCCGAGCGGGAAGAGCTGATCGCATTCGACGGGCATTTCGATGGTTATGTCGGGGTCGCGGTCGATACCCGCCTGAAGGCCGATGAACGGCTGACCCAATTCCTGGAGCGGGGTGGGCGATTCGTCGTGGAGCAGGTCTCCCCCGCTGCTCTCGACGGGATTGCGGCGGCCAATGATTTGACGCTGGTCGCGACCGGCCGCGGTGGGCTGTCGGATCTCTTCCCCGTCGATGCGGCGCGTTCCGTGTACGACGCACCGCAGCGGTCTCTGCTCACCGTCACTGTGACCGGGATCGGTCACGACGACAGCGTGTTTGCGCATCGCAGCCGGGCGGGCGGCGGGCACAGCGGGTTCTCCATCTTCGCCGATCAGGGCGAGGGCTGGTGGGGTCCGTATCTGCACAAGGACGCGGGGCCGAGCTGGGCCTTCCTCGGTTGGGCGCGGCCGGGCAGTGAGTGGGAAAGTCGTTTCGCCGCTGCGGATTCGGCCGAGTCCGCACACCGCATCGTGCAGGACCTGTACCGCGATTTCATCGATTGGGATCTGCCCGAGGTGCTCGCCACCCAGGTGATCGCCGAGGACCCGCACTCCTGGCTCAAGGGTGCGGTGCGGCCGGTGGTCCGGGCCGGTGTGGGACATACCGCCGATGGGCACGTGGTCGGCTCGCTCGGTGACACCTCGGCCGCCTACGACCCGATCGCGGGTCAGGGCGCGCAGAGTGGATTGATCCAGGCGCAGCGGCTGGTCGCTGCGGCCGCCGTGCACGACGGGCCGTTCGACGCAGCCTGGCTCGGTGGGCAGTACGCGGCCTTCCTGGCTGCTCGCGGTGATGCGGCGAACAAGGTCACGCGGCTGTTCCTCGGCGATCCGGAATTCGCCGATATCGGCAACCAGCTCTTCGCCGCGGCGGCCGTCGACTCCCGGGTCGCGTCCGCGCTTGTCGGCCTGCTGCACCGTCCGCAGCCGCTGCTGGGCATCGATTCACTCGATGGGGCAAACGAATTCATCACCAGCGTCAGTGGTGAGGACGCGGCGGCACTGCTGACCCGCTTCGCCCCGGCCGGGCGCTTCGACCGCTCCGCCTTCTCCAGCACTCTCGCCAGCGCCTGATCCGCCCACACCTTTTGGAGCCGCCATGACCACCGAGCAGATCGCCGACCAGATCCAATTCGCCTACTGGGTACCCAATGTCAGCGGAGGGCTGGTCACCAGCGATATCGAGCAGCGCACCAGCTGGGATTTCGAATACAACAAGAAGCTGGCGCAGACGGCGGAGCGCAACGGCTTCGACTACGCGCTGTCACAGGTGCGGTACACCGCCTCGTACGGCGCCGAGTTCCAGCACGAGTCGACGGCATTCAGCCTGGCCCTGCTCGGTGCGACCGAACGGCTGAAGGTGATCGCGGCGATCCATCCGGGCCTCTGGCATCCGGGTGTGCTCGCCAAATTCGGTGCGACAGCGGACATTCTGTCGAACGGGCGCTTTGCCATCAATGTGGTATCCGGTTGGTTCTCCGGGGAATTCAAGGCACTGGGTGAGCCGTGGCTCGAGCACGACGAGCGCTACCGGCGCAGCGCCGAATTCCTCGAGGTGATTCGCAAGCTCTGGACCGAGGACGATGTCGACTACGGCGGCGACTTCTACCGCATCCGTGACTTCACGCTGAAGCCCAAGCCGCTGAACACCCCCGAACGGCCGAATCCTGAACTGTTCCAAGGCGGTAACTCGACGGCGGCACGGCGCAATGGCGGCAAGTACGCCGATTGGTACTTCTCCAACGGCAAGGATTTCGACGGCGTCACCGAACAGCTCGACGATCTGCGCACTGTCGCCCGTGAGAACAAGCGGGAGGTGAAGTTCGGGCTCAATGGGTTCATCATCGCCCGCGACACCGAGAAGGAAGCGCGCGATACGCTGCGCGAAATCATCGAGAAGGCGAACAAGCCCGCGGTGGAAGGCTTCCGGGACGCGGTGCAGCAGGCCGGCGCGTCGACCCGGGATCAGAAGGGTATGTGGGCGGACTCGACCTTCGAGGATCTCGTGCAGTACAACGACGGATTCCGCACCCAGCTCATCGGCACGCCCGAGCAGGTCGCCGAACGCATTGTCGCCTACCGCGAGCTCGGCGTGGATCTGATCCTGGGCGGCTTCCTGCACTTCCAGGAGGAGATCGAATACTTCGGCGCGAAGGTGCTGCCCCTGGTCCGGGAACTGGAGGCCGCCCGCACACCCGCCGCGGCAGTCCGATGACCGCCGTCGCGGCCGACCGGATCGATTCGGTCGGCCAGGCGTATTCGATTGCGGCGCAACTGGCCACCGAGTTCGGGGCAGGGGCGGCTCTGCGAGATCGGGACCGGCTGCTGCCCTACGAGGAGCTGGATCGACTCTCGGCGAGCGGCCTGCTGGCCATCACCGTGCCGGCGGCCTTCGGCGGCGCGGAGGTGCCGCCGAGCGCGGTGGCCGAGGTGGTGCGCCTGCTCGCGACCGCCGACCCGAATATCGCGCAGATCCCGCACAGCCACTTCGTGTATCTGAATCTCTTGCGGCTGGCGGGTTCTCCGGATCAGCAGGCCCGCTATTTCGGTCAGGTGCTGGACGGTGGGCGGATCGCGAACGCGCAATCGGAGCGGGGCGGTGCGACGGTGGCGGAGATCGCGACCACGCTGCGGCCGGTCGGCGGGCAATTCCGCATCGATGGCGCCAAATTCTACTGCACGGGTTCGCTTTTCGCAGATCTGCTGGCCGTGTTGACACGGCTGGATGATCCCGAAGGGATCAGCGGGCTGCCCGCCGGCGAGTACATCGCGTACTTGCCGGTGAGTACGCCCGGTGTGCGAATCGTCGATGACTGGAACGGTCTCGGGCAGCGGACCACGGGCAGCGGGACTGTCGCGTTCGACAATGTCATCGTCGGCGCCGATCAATTGATCGAGCGCTCGGCGGCGGTGCGCGCACCCACCGGGTACGGGGCCTACGCGCAGCTACTGCACGCGGCCATCGATGCCGGTATCGCACGCGGAGCACTCACGGCGGCAACCGAATTCGTGCGGACATCGAGCCGCGCATGGTTCGAGTCCGGTGTCGCCCGCGCTATCGACGATCCGCTGCTGATCCAGCGGTTCGGCGAACTCGCTGTCACAGTGACGGCTGCCGAGGCGACACTGACCGCGGCGGGACTCGCCGTCGATGCCGCCGTGGCAGTTGCACCGGACGGTACACCGAATCGCGATGCCGCCCTGGCGGCCCACGCCTCCCTGACCGTCGCATCAGCGAAAATCCTCGCCGATCGTGCGGCCAACGAGGTCTCCGCCACGCTCTTCGAAGTAGGTGGAACCCGCAGCGCCGCCGCAGATCTCAACCTCCACCACTTCTGGCGCAATGCCCGCACCCATACCCTCCACGACCCCATCCGCTGGAAGTACCAGCACATCGGCAGATCGCTACTACACGACGCCGCGCCACCATTGCATGGCGTGATCTGACGAAAGCTCTTCGGCTTCATCCTGATGGCAATCGGATTCGCCGTCTGACCGATCCACGGATCTCAGCGTGTTCACAGCGGACTACCGGCAAACTTCGTTTGTCGATCGTCCGTCAGACTCCACGCCGAGAGAGGGAACGCACGCATGCCATCCGCGCCCGTGAATGCCGGATACAAACTCCCCCAGGTCACGGCAATATTCTGGGTGCTGAAGATTGCCGCCACGACGCTCGGAGAGACCGGCGGTGATTTGCTCGCACAAACGCTTCACCTCGGGTACGCGGCCGCGTCGGTGCTGTTCCTGGCCATATTCGTGGTCAGTCTGGGCGTCCAGCTACGGTCCCGGTACTTCCGGCCCGCCGTGTACTGGACCGTCATCGCGGCCACCAGCACCGCGGGCACCACCGTGTCCGACCTGATCAACCGCGGTCCGGGCGACGGTACGGACACCGCGGGCGGCCTCGGCTACGGCGCAGGGGCAGCACTATTGATCAGCGGTCTCGCGGTGGTCTTTCTCGTCTGGCGCGGCAGCGGCCAGACCTTCGACGTCAGCGACATCACGAATCTCCGTGGGGAGACGCTGTATTGGGCCGCGATCCTGCTGTCCAACACCCTGGGTACCTCGCTGGGCGACTACCTGTCCGACAGCTCCGGGCTGGGCTACTGGGGTAGTGCGGCGCTGATCGCGGTCGTCATGGCAGTCATCCTCGCGGCCCACTACTTCACGAATATGTCCGGCGTTCTGCTGTTCTGGATGGCCTTCATCCTCACCCGCCCGCTCGGTGCGACCGTCGGCGACCTGTTCTCCAAATCGCATGACAAAGGCGGTCTGGGTTTCGGCACCTACGGCACCACCGCCGTGCTCCTGACCGTGCTCGTCGGCGGAATTGCGTACAGCTACAACACAACCCGTATCAAGACTGTGGAACAGGAATCCGAAACGGTCCCCGACAAGGTCTGATTTCGACAGGCGGCGACCGGCCCGTTCGGGAAACCTGCTGGCGCCGTGTCATTACTGTCGCAATGATGGCGGGGGTGACTTCGTATTCCTTGTCCGAGCCGCCGCTGTTCACCCGGCTTCGTGATGCCTCCAGCGTGCTGATCGCCGGGCGGGTGGCGGATTCGACGTGTACGGGGAAATCCCGCTCGCCGTGGCACTGGAGGGTCTCGGCAAGAAGGTGCATCTCGCAAACCTGTCGTTCAGCGACCTGCGCCGAACCCCGCTCGAAGACTGGCTGTCGCCCGGGGTCGCCGCCGTCAATCCGGAGACCGCCGGCAACGACGACTACTTCCCCGAACGCAGCCTGGCACGCTGGCTGGACGGCACCGGCCGCGAGGCGATCGTCTACGCATTCGCCAAATCCGGTGTCCAGCCGCTACGTTCGGCGTATTCCGCCCTGGTAGAGCACCTCGATGTAGACGCTCTCGTATTGGTGGATGGTGGCACCGACATCCTGCTGCGCGGCGACGAGTCCGGCCTGGGCACCCCGCAGGAGGACATGACCAGCCTCGCCGCCGTCGCCGGACTGCACGGCCTGAACCGCCTGGTGGTATCGGTCGGATTCGGTATCGACGCCTACCACGGCGTCTGCCACGCCCACGTCCTCGAAAACCTCGCCGCACTTCAACGCGAGAACGCCTTCCTCGGCGCACTTTCCATCCCCCCGGCTGGCCCCGAAGCCGCAGCCTACACAGC
The DNA here is from genome assembly GCF_040611495.1 of Nocardia sp. NPDC006630. Classification (NCBI taxonomy): domain Bacteria; kingdom Bacillati; phylum Actinomycetota; class Actinomycetes; order Mycobacteriales; family Nocardiaceae; genus Nocardia; species Nocardia sp. NPDC006630. Next base: position 1,236 of record NZ_JBEXOK010000003.1, on the reverse strand, counting down.
CGCCGTCACCCACGCCCTGACCGAAACCCCCTTACGCCCAACCATTGTCCACTCCCAAATCGCCGACGCCCTACGCGGCGAATTCGGCAACATCCACGCCACCACCCGCACCACCGGCACAAAACTATTCGTAAACCCTTTCATGGCAATGTATCTAACCGTCGACCTCCCCGCCCTGGCCCGCACAATCGAATACCTCCCCCTCCTCGACCCAACCGAGCACCCCTACCAGGTAGCCCAACTAATCGAGGCCCACCTGACATCACGCCCCAATCCCCGCCCCGCCACCCTCATCCCCCACTGACAAGAGCTTAAAAGACAAAGACGCCTGGACAAGAAGGGCAAGACATAAGAACACAAGGCGAAAGATAAAACCCGAATATTCTGAATAGCCTTATATCACAACGTAATTCGCCTTCCCGGGTCTGTTTTCGCGGAGTAGAATAAAGGCATGGAATCAGGGGGAGAATCCGCAATCGCGACCAGTGCGCAAGCACTGGCCGCTGCGGTTGATTCCCTCACCACTCTGCCGTTGATTCCGGTGTCGGACACCGACATTGTGGCGTTGATGCAGCAGATCGAAACCAGCACCCGCCGGTTGGCGTCGGTGCAACGGGATCTGATCGTGCAAGCCTGCGCGCGTTCTTTGCCCGCTCTCAACGGTTCCGGTAGCCCGGCCCTGTATCTGCAATCGGTGCTGCACATTTCGCACGGGGACGCGATCAACCGGTGGCGCACCGCCGAAGACCTCGCGGTGTGGCATCGGGTCGGTGACGAGCCCGACCCGGCCCCTGTCCTGCCGAACGCCGCCCAGGCTTTGGACGAGGGTGCGATTTCCCTCGATCATGTGCGGGTGATCCGGCAGGTGATGAACCGGTTGCCGGGCAAGGTCGCTCCCGAAGCCCGCGCCTACGCCGAGAAGCAGCTCGCCCTCCAGACTCGTGCCCTGGACCCGACGCACCTGCCGAGGATCGGGGAGATGATCCTGGGCTACCTGGACCCGGACGGCAAGCTGACCGAGGACGCCGATCGGCAGAACCAGCGCAGCGCGGTTCTGAGCCCGCAACGCTACGACCTCATGTCCACCCTCACCGTCGAGCTCACCCCCGACGCCCGCTCGGCATTCGACGCTGTCATGGCCAAGCTCGCGCGTCCGGGTATGTGCAACCCTGCGGACAAGGAAAGCCCGTGGGCTGAGGATGAGGACAACCCGGTGCCGCGGGAGGTGCTGGAAGC
>NZ_JBEXOK010000002.1:127661-793461 GCF_040611495.1 Nocardia sp. NPDC006630 | reverse complement strand
GTGGAGACCTGCACGCGCAAGCTCGAAGCAGTCAAAACCCGTTTCGTCGTGGAAACCACCAGCCGCGGCCTGGCCCAGCGTGGTGGTGTCGCGTCTGCGAAGGTGTTCCTGCGTCAAACCCTGGGTATCTCCCGCGCCGATGCCGCCTCCCGGGTGAGCATCGCGGTAGAGACCGGTCCTCGCATCGTCTCGGGTGTGGAGTTGGAGCCGACCCTCGCGCATGTGGCCGCCGCGCATCGTGACGGGGTGATCGGTGTCGATCATGTGCGTCGGATCATGACGGTGATGAACCGGTTACCCGGCAGCCTCGACACCGATGTGCGTGAAGCCACGGAGTTGCAGTTGACCGAATTCGCGCCCACCGGTTACCCGGAAGGGTTGCCCGTCATGGGCGAAGTCCTGCTCGCAGGTTTGGATCCGGACGGTTCGTTGAGTTCCGACGCCGATCGTGAACGCATGCGCGGGCTCACCCTCGGTGCCGAACGCGCCGACGGGATGTCGCCGTGGAACGGGGAGATCAACCGCAAACTGCGCTCGGTCCTGGAACCGATGTTCGCGAAACTGGCACGTCCCGGTATGTGCAACCCGAAGGACCCTGACAGTCCGTGGGTGTCCGATCACAAGCTCACCGCGCAGGCGTTGGCGGCGTGTGTCGAGCGTGATACGCGTACTCCGGCCCAACGTAATCATGATGCGTTGCTGGCGTTTTTGCGGCCGGAGTTCGGTGGCCCGGCGAAGTTGGGTAAGCATCGGGGGTTGCCGGTGTCGGTGATCGTGACGATGAGCGTGGCCGATCTGGAAGCCGAAGCCGGTGTGGCGACGAAGGCTTCGGGTGGGATCGTGTCGATCCCGGAGGCTCTGGAGTTGGCGGTGAAGTCGAACAAGTATCTGGCGGTGCTGAACCCGGTGGGGTTGCCCCTGTATTTGGGTCGGGGTGAGCGGTCGGCGGATCTGGATCACCTCCGCAGCTCCTCGGGTATCGAGAGCGGCCTCGTGTGTGAGTCCCGCTCGGCCACCCTCGACCACGACTCCCACTCCTCGGGTACCGAGCTGAGTACCGAGCGTAAGTTTGGGTCGGTGAGCCTCGGCGCGGGCACTCGGCCTGCGTGTTTGGTGTTCGGTCCGCGAACGTTCGGTCCCGACCGGGTTCCTCGGTTGGCCAGTGCCGCACAACGATTGGCACTCATCGCCTCGGAGCGGGGTTGCACTCGGCCCGGGTGTGATATGCCCGCGACGATGTGCGCGGTGCACCATATCGATGAGTGGGCTCATGGTGGGCCGACCGATATCGACAACCTCACCCTCGCCTGCGATCACTGCCATGCCCAAGTTCACGACGGGCCCGGAGGGTGGAAAACGGTTGTGATGGGACCGGACTCGGAATATCCGGGGCGGACCGGGTGGATCGGGCCCCCGCACATCAACCCGACCGGGGAACCACAGGTCAACCACCTGCACCACCCGCTCGAGCTGAAAGCTGCTGCACTGGCACGGATCCGGGACCGCAACGAGCGGGAACTACAGCGCTACCGACAGTAGGTCCGCCACCTACCCGCTACACCTGTTCCACCGCCGGGGTTCGTTCCCGTCGGTGCTACAGGTCGTTGTGCGGGTGGGTGTTTCGGGTTCTCGGTCTTCGGGTTCTTGGTCTTTCGGCTTTTGTCTTTTCGTGTTTGTCTCTGAAACCGGACCACAGCCGGTCACCCCGTCCGGGACCGCAGGTTCCTCCCCTGCCGGGGAGCCAAGGTCGGGTACCCCACCCGACGCCACCAGCACGGCTATCTCGGGCCCTGCCCGCACCCGGTGACCCAACACCGCCCCTCGACGCAAGCAACCCAGGTGCACCGGCTCATCTCGGCCTCGAATCCATCTGAAGGGCATCACACCTGCTGCCCGACTTGGCTTTTCGGATTCTCAATCCTCGATCGCCCGCAGAGACCCGTCCCTCCGAATGATCCGGAAGGAACGCGGAAGGCCTCAGCGGATTAGAACCGTTGAGGCCTTCGGCATTCCTGGGGTCAGGGGGCGGGGTGGAAGAGGGTGCCGTGGTAGATGCCGCGGAGGGTGCGGAGGGCTACGAGGGCCCAGGCGGTGAGGAGGAGGGTGAAGAGGGCTACTGCGGTGATGGCGAAGATATTGGCGCCGGTGTGGGTGTAGAGGACGGTGCTGCCGGTCACGCAGGTGCCCAGGGGGAAGGTGAAGCCCCACCAGGTCATGTTGAAGGGCATGGTCTTTCGGGCGTGGTAGGTGACGGCGATGGCGAGGGAGAGCCAGAGGAGGGCGAAGCCCCAGGTGGGTACGCCGAAGATGAGGGCGAAGACGTCGAGGCCTGCCGATTCGCGGTCGGGAAGGGCGGTGGGGGCCACGTTCGCGAGTTGACCTGCCGCGGTGACGGATTGGCCGAGGGGGCCGAGAACCAGCCAGACGGTGGCGACCATGCCCGCGGCGGGAAGACCGTGGTGCAGCAGCCGCGACCAGATCACGGTGATGGTGGCGATGGCGGCAATGAGGCTCAGGCCGAACATGGCCAGGCAGAGGAACAGCATGGTCATTCGGGGCTGGCCGGCGGGGATGTGGGGGATGAGCAGGGCGCCGGTGGCGGCCGAGACCATGGGAGGCACCACGGGCATGAGCCAGCCACCGAAGGCGGCATCGGCGTCGAAATTGTGGCGAGTGATCATCCGGAAGGGAATGGCGCATGCGGCCAGCAGCCCGAGCGCGGTGCCCACCGACCACAGCACCCAGTCGACGGCCACGGCGGCCGGCATTCCGATCACATCACTGCCGAGCACAAGGGTGCCCGCGCCGACGGTCATCAGCGCCATGGGAGGAGCCCCGTAGAACTGCATCATCACCGGATGCGCCCCGTGCGAGCGAGCGATCTCGGGGTACCGCCGCCAGTGCGCCACCCATGCGACGGCCAGCACAACCAGCAGCAGCGCGGCCGATGCCCACACCACGGTGGCAGCGGCCCGCAGACCGGGGAACCGCAGCGGGAGGGTGGCGGCGGAGTTGGCGACAATGCCGGTGCCCATCACCACGGCGAACCAGTTGGGTCCCAGCGAACGCAGGGCATCACCGGGTGCAGGGGAGGGGCGGACAGCATGGCGCGACTGCACAGGCGTACGCGCGGCGGCAACCGAGGAGACGGTATCGGTGCTGCGGCGGAAGGTCACTGTGGTCATGTATCCAGCATCGGCCCGGCAAGGATTCCCCGGTACCGGCCACAGTTCGATGGATACATAGAACCGTTCTATGCCCACCCGAGACTCGCGCTATGCCCATTTCAGCGCTGCGGTCGCGAGCGTTCGGTGACTACTCTGAAACCGCAGCGCATGACGTTTCGTGTCCTCGTGACGGCCGCGGGCATTCTCGGCGCGGTACTGCGTGCGCAGTGTGGTGTCCGCGGGCACCGCTTCAGCTGACGACCGAGAACCGCCGTGTGACCGGCGTGGTCCGCACCTGCCGAGCAAGGCCGAGATCCGTCGGCTGGGCACTGCGAGTGTCGAACCGCTCGAACACCGCGGCCAATTCCGGCGACCAGCGCGCGAATTCACCGCGCACCGGACCTTCGGTATCCAGCTGGCACACCACACCGACAGCGGTGAGCAGCGCGCGGGCGAAGGGCGTGACGTAGGCCGGAATGCTCATCTGCCGATGCGCATTCGTCAGCCGCAGATCCATGACGTGCCGTACCCGATGCCGCAACCATTCGGTGCTGAATCGGAAATCGTGCTGTGTGAAGGGTTCGGTGGTCACCGCGATCCCCTCGGCGATAGTTGCCACATCGTAGGCGCGATCGGCCTCGACGAACCCGTGCTGCCGCAGCGCGGTATCGAGATCGGCCATGGTGCCATTGAGCGCGGCGTCCATGACCTCACTGACCAGATCCTCGAATCCGACCGCCGGCCAGACGACACACGCGCCGAAGTCGACAACCCCGAGTCGCCCGTCCGGCAGCACCCGGAAATTACCGGGATGCGGATCGCAGTACAGCAATCCGGTGCGCGTCCAGGACGACAGCAGGAATCGCAGAATGAGCATCCCGACGCGACTGCGCTCCTCCGGCGCCCCGGATTCGATAATGCGCGAGACCGGAGTGCCGTGCAGCCATTCGCTGACGATCACATTGCCGCGCTGGGTAATGACTCTGGGCACCACAAAATCTGGATCGTCGGCATAGGCGTCGGCGAAGATCCGCTGGTGTTCGGCCTCGGCGGCATAGTCGAGCTCCTCGGCCACGGAGGTGCAGATGGCCTCGGTCACCGCCGGCACATCGGCGCCGGGCACAAAAACGGTGGCCAGCACCGACAGTCGCCGCAACTGTTCGAGATCATTGAGCACGGCCTCGTGCGCGCCCGGGTACATGACCTTCACCGCCGCCTGCCGCCCGTCGCGCCACACCGCTCGATGCACCTGGCCGATGGAGGCTCCCGCCGCCCGCCGATCGTCGAACTCCCGGAAGTTCCAGCGCCAGCTCTCACCCAGCTCCGCGGCCATGGCCTCGTGCACCCGGGACGGCAGCATGGTCGGCGCCGAATCCTGCAGTTGTGCCAAGGCCTTCCGATACGGCTCGGCCAGATCCGGCGGCAGCGCGAGTTCGTACAGCGCGAGCAGCTGTCCCAGTTTGGCGGCGCAACCCTTGAGTTCGCCGAGCACCTCGAAAATGTGCTGCGCCGTGCGCATTTGGATATCCAGGCTGACCTCGGCGGAAGATCTGCCCCGCGCCCGCTGCGCGACACCCGCCGCCTGCCGCCCGGCGAACGCAATGGGCAGGGCAGCGATTTTGGCATTGCGAACCGCGGTCCGAACCGGCGGCGTGCCACCGGTACCCCTTGAACGACTGCTGGTTCGCCGCTTGGTCATTGCTCACCTCATTGTGTACGCGGCGCGCGGCGGTTTCCGTGCAGCCCGCCGCGGTGTGCGCACGTGCAGTTTGGCATATGAGAGCTTAAACTGTCTGGGACGTATCCGAAAGTTGTCGAAAGGTGACAGGATGGGTGCCCAGACGGTCGTCGCGGATGTCGCCGACGAGCTGGCTCGCCGCGTCGCGACCGGGGAATACGCGCCCGGTGATCTGATGCCGTCCGTTCGCCAGGTCGCCGAGGAATTCGGGATGAATCGGGCAACTGCACAACTGGTGCTCGGCCGCCTGGAGTCCTACGGATTTGTGGACGCACACCGCGGCCGCGGCTTCACGGTGCGCGATGTGCGCCGTGCCGGCGGGCTGGACGTCTACCGCCGGCTGTTCCGGCTTTCCATGCACGCACCCGAGCTGGCAGCAGATATGTTCCGCAATATCGTTGCCGCCGAACGGGCCATCGTGCTCGAGGCGCTGCTGGACTACACCGAGGGTGAGGGCGGCGTCGACCCGGTGGCGCTGCACGGCGCCATCGATGAGCTGGAGTCCCTGGCCCGCGGCGAGAATTCCGATCATGCCGCCATGCTCACCCTCGAAATCGGTCTGGTGCGCACCATTCTCACCGACCTCGGGCACAGCGTGCAGCGTGCGGTCCTGAACTCGGTCGGTGAAATGCTGTTCGAGGTGCCGGAGGCGGTGCGGGCGTATTTCGCGGCCTCGCCGGATCTGCATGTGCTGGTGTGGCGCTCGCTGCTGGCGGTCTGGGAGTCCGATTCGGGCCCGTCCGAACCGCAGTTGTCGCTGTTCGAGGACCTGTTCGCGCTCTACCACGAGAAGGTGGTCGCGCGCTTCGAGGAATTGGTCGGCGTCGGCGCGGAGGTTGCCGGAATTTCTGCGTGACAAGCCATTTGACCAACCGTCTGAGACACTCTAGTCTTCGATTCGTGTCCCCGGGGACATGCTCTGTCACCCTCGCCGCGGCGAGTAATGGCGATACGAATCGAGGAACCATGGCGGGCAAGAGACGAACCGGTCTGGCACGGTCGGCGAAGATCGCGGCACTGCCGATGGGCATTATGGCCCGGCGCATGACCGCCACCGGCAAAGCCATCATGACCGGCGCCGATCGCGGCACCATCGACGACGCGCTGATCGACAAGGCCGCCGATGAGGTCTTCCGGGTGCTCGGCGAACTCAAGGGCGGCGCCATGAAGCTCGGGCAGGCGCTCAGTGTCGCCGAGGCCGCGGTGCCCTCCCGCTTCGCCGATCGCTATCGAGATGCCCTGTCGCGCTTGCAGAATCAAGCTCCGCCCATGCCGACGGCGCAGGCGCACCGCGTGCTCGATGAACAGCTCGGCACCCGCTGGCGCGAGCGCTTCACCACCTTCGAGGATGAGCCGGTGGCGGCGGCGAGCATCGGCCAGGTGCATCGGGCGGTCTGGAAGGACGGCCGCACCGTCGCGGTGAAGATCCAGTACCCGGGCGCGGATATCGCACTCATGTCGGATCTCAAACTGCTGCAGATGCTTTCGGGCACCTTCGGGGTCTTCATGCCCGGCGTGGACGTCCGCGCGCTGATCGACGAATTCGTCGCGCGCACCGAGGATGAGCTCGACTACCGGCTCGAGGCCGATCATCAGCGGCACTTCGCCGCCGCCTATGCCGGTGACCCGAACTTCTTCGTACCCCGGGTGATCGCGAGCGCGCCCAAGGTCATGGTCACCGAGTGGATGGCGGCCACCCCGCTGTCGAAGATCATTGCCGAAGGCACTGCGCAGCAGCGGAATCGGGCCGGAGAGCTGCTGGTCGAATTCGGCCTGAGCTCACCCAAGCGGGTCGGCGCCCTGCACTGCGATCCGCATCCGGGCAACTATCAGCTGCTCGACGACGGCAGGCTGGGCATTATCGATTTCGGCGCCACCATCGCCCTGCCCGACGGTCTGCCGCCGGTGGTGGGGGAGCTGGCCCGGCTCGCGGTCGCCGAGGATTACGACGCGCTGATGGCCGCCCTGCACGCGAACGGTTTCGTGCGCCCCGGCCATCACATCGACCTGGAGCCGATCAAGCGCGTGGTGGCGCCGATCGTCGCTGAATTGCAGGGAGATCGGCTGCGCATCACGCGGGACCTGTTGCAGGGTCATATGTCGCGCGCCATGGAAATGCAGAACATGTCGGTGAACAACACTTTCGCGGTGCGCACGCCGCCGGAGCTCCCCGATCTGGTCATGCTCGGCCGCGTACTCGGCGGTGTCATCGCGGTCTGCGCGCAGCTGGATGCCGAGGGGGCCTACCTCGGATTGGTGGAGCGCTGGCTGCCGGGCTACCTGCAAGAGGGCGAAGCCGCCTGAACGACAGGCGATTTCGGCCTGGCGCACCCCGCTGCGCCAGGCTGCCATGGCTGTTCAGCCCCGGCGAGGCGGTTGTTCAGCCCCCGACGAGCGCGGCAGCCGCGATCAGCGCCGCGATCACGGTGAGGGCGAGCGCCGTCAGGATCACCAGGTTCCGGGGAGTGGGCGGTTCGGCTGGGGGAGTCGGTCGATCGGCCATCGGGTTCATCTCCTGATCGGTATGGGTGGTGGCGGGTCATCGTATTCCGGTGGTTCCCAATAGGTTTGCAGTCCGGGTCGCTGCGGCATGAGCTCGGCGGCCTCCCGGGCCACCCCGACGAAGCCGGGGTGATCGATGACGAAGCGCACCACCCGCTCCACTTCGGGCCCGCTGCTCACTCGCATGAGCGCGCGGGTGAAATTGGGGAAGGCGCGGGTGAAGTAGTAGATCAGCCGCGATTCCGCGCGCAGCGGCAGCATGGCCCGATCGGTGGCGGCCGCCTCGACGATCTTGCGGCCGGCCTTGTCCGGATGCATGCCCAGCAGCGTCATCCCCTTCACCACGATCTGCCGGGTGATGGCGACCTGCTCGGTGCTGAGGGTGGCCAGCGTGGCGGTCGCGGCCAGATTGGTGGCGATCAGGCCGGGGCACACCACGGTGACACCGATTCCGAGCGGCGCCATTTCGACCCGCAGCGTCTCGCTGAGCTGCTTCACCCCGGCCGCGGTGAAGCCGTAGGGCGTCCCCATCCGCATGGGCGCGAAGGCCGCGACGGAAGAGATGTTCACCAGCTGCCCGCCGGTGCCGCGCTCGGCCATCTGTGCGCCGAACAGCCGGCACCCGTGCACGATCGCGGTCAGATTGACATCGACAATGCGCTGCAGATCAGCGGGCCGGATATCGAAAAATGGCCCGCCGACCACGATTCCGGCATTATTGACCACCACATCGGGCACGCCGTGCGCGGTCTTGACATGGTCCGCGAGCGCTTCGAGCGAGAGCGGATCGGCCACATCGAGGGCATACGGAAAGGCCGAACCGCCCGCCGAACGGATCAGTGCCGCAGTATCTTCAGCGGTCGCGAAGTTGATGTCCGCGACAATGACCTCGGCCCCGCGGGCCGCGAGGGCCTTGGCGGTGCCGCGGCCGATGCCACTGCCCGCCCCGGTCACCACGGCGAGGTGCGGGTGGAACGGTTTCATCTGTGGTCTACTCCTCCGCTGGAGAGTTGGAGTGTACACTGTCTGGGACAGTATGTGGAAGTATGAGAACGCAGCGCCGCAGCCGCGGAATCAGGGGACCTCACATGGCAGGCTTCGAGAACGAAGTTGTCGTCATCACCGGTGCCGGTGGCGGTATCGGCCGCGCGGTGGCGCAACGCTTCGCGCGTAAGAAGGCCATCGTCATCGCCGCCGATCTGGATAAGGCGCGGGCCGTGCACACGGTGGAATCCATCGAAGCATTCGGCGGTTTCGCCACACCTTATGCGGTGGACGTCGCCGATGGAGTGGCTATGGAATCATTCGCCGAGGACATTCACACCGAATTCGGGACGCCGAGGGTATTGGTCAATAATGCCGGATATGTCACGGCCGGTCCGTTTCTGGAGCACACGCTGGAGGATTGGGAGCGGCTACTCGGCGTCAATGTGTGGGGATTGATATACGGCTGCACCCACTTCGGAAGGCAGATGGTCGAATCCGGGCGCGGCGGGCGCATTATCAATGTGACCTCGGTGGCGGCCTTCACGCCGATTCCACTGAGCACCGCGTACTGCGCGAGCCGGGCGGCGGCGCACATGCTCACCGAGGGATTGCGCTTGGAGTTCGCCGGCACCGGTGTGGGTGTGACGGCGGTCTGTCCGGCCCCGGTGCACACCGGAATCTACGAGGACGGTGACACCGACCCGGGGAACATTGCGCGCACCATCGTCCGGGCGGCGGCGCGCAATCCCGCCGTGGTGTCGACGCCGATCGAGGCGCGGGCGCTGTACCTGGCAACGCGCGTCTCACCCGGCGGCGCGCGCCTGGCCGCACGAGTTCTGCGGCCGGACAGGCTGACCGGATTGCGCACACGCGTGCCCCGGCCGTCGGTGCTGACCAGGATCGACGACTATCTGGCGCGAAAGCTGGAAGGTCCGGACCGCCGGTAGCCCGGCGCGGGATCCCGGCGGGCGCCGGGATCCGCACGGCCGCGGCCACTCAGATGCGAGAGGCCAGACCCTTGATGCCGAAGCGGGCGAAGGGCCGGACGAACGGTGCGGCCCAGCGCAGCGGCAGGAACGACCCGATACGAGGCTGGAATGCGATGGTCCAGGTCAGCCGGGTGCCGTCCGCGGTCTCGGTGAGCCGGTAATCCTCGGCGAATGCCTTGATCAGGAACGGAATCGAGATCTTGGTGCCGGAGACGGTGAGCTGCTGGTTCGGCGCCATGATGATCACCCGCTCCTGCACGGCGAACAGCAGTCCGTCGAAGGTGCGCAGCGCGCCCTCGCGGCGGTAATCATCGCGATAGCGAATGCCATTGATCAGCGGGATCCAGGAGAAGGTCCCGTTGAGCTGCAAGGCGTCCCACACCTTGTGCGGCGGGAACGGGAAGTCGCGACCGGCGGTGACGGTGAAGGCGGCGCGTTCGATGAATTCGCCGGCCTCCGCCGAGGTGACCGGCCGCACCTCGAATCCGTTGTCCGCCAGCACATCTTTGGTCCACAAGCGCATGAGCAGTGCGGTGATGCCGCCTGCGATCGCGCCGAGGACGACGATGACCGCCACGACGATGATGACTGTGACCATGACGTTGTTTCCTTCTCGACGAACGGCGAATGGGCGTCAGAACCGACTGGCGCCGTGGGGATTCCGGCGCGCGAAGGTCCGGGCGGCGCTGCCCACGGCGGCGGCCGCCGAGGCCGTCGCGCGGACGGTGCGCATGCGGTGAACCTGCCAGATTCCGACCAGCGCGGCGATGCCCGCGGGAATCAGCATGAGCGCCGAGGTGGTCAGCAGGGCTGCCCAGTTCGGCATCCACTGTGTGAACAGCTCGGTCAGGAAGCGGAAGAAGTAGATGGTCCCGTAGGCTGCTGCGACGAGCGCGAAACCCAGTGTGGCAAGCGCGATTACGCCGCGGGCCACTTCGGCGGCGAGAAATTTCCCGGCCCGGTAGAGCTTCGGGCCGAGCCAGGCAGCCAGCTCGGCCAGTAAAATTCGGACGATCTGCTCGATCGGGCTCGGTTGCGGTTCGAGCGCCGTGCTGTAGCCGGAGTGATCGGTAGCCATCCGCGGCCCCCTCGGTGGATGTGATCATCGGCGACCGCCTGCCGCCGGAACTGTCGCATCCTAACATGGTCGCGTAGATTGTCTCAGACGGCAGATTTCTTCCGAGGAGTGTGACATCGCATGGCCAATGTGTTCTCGGCCGGGACGACTACGGCGAGCCTTCCGCTCATCGCACGGCGCTGGACCATCGACGACATCCCCGACCAGACCGGTAAGACCGCGGTGGTCACCGGCGCGAACAGCGGCCTGGGTCTGTGCACTGCGGAAGCCTTGGCCGCCAAGGGCGCTCACGTGCTCATGGCCTGCCGCAATGAACTCAAGGCCGCCGCGGCGCTGGAATCGGTGGCCGCCGCCGCGACCGGCCCCAAACCCGAAGTGCTGCCGCTGGATCTGGCCGACCTGACCTCCGTCCGCCGCGCCGCCGATCACCTCGACGTGCGCGGCAATGCCATCGACGTGCTGGTCAACAATGCGGGTGTGATGGCGCTGCCGCGCAATGTGCGGACCGCTGAGGGATTCGACGCGCAGTTCGGCACCAACCATCTGGGTCACTACGCGTTCACCGGTCTATTGCTGCCCGCTCTGCTGCGTGCACCCGACCCGCGGGTTGTGACTGTCTCCTCGATCGCGGCGTGGGGCGGCGTCATCAACTGGCCCGATCCGAACTGGCGAGTGCTCTACGTTCGCTGGCTCGCCTACAGTCAGTCCAAACTCGCGAACCTGCTCTTCACTGCGGAGCTGAATCGCCGTGCGCGCGAACACGGTACCGCCCTGATTGCGGTATCCGCGCACCCCGGCCTCTCCGCCACCAACCTCTACGATTCCGAAGCAGAGAAGGGGGTGGGCGGCCGCCTGGCCGCCCTGCAGCAGCGGGTCCTCGTCGGTCTCGCGCAATCCGATCGCATGGGTGCGCTGCCCCAGCTCTATGCCGCCACCATGCCGGGCCTCCCCGGCAACTCCTACCTCGGCCCGGCCTTCGAAACCTTCGGCTATCCCCGGCGAGCGTTCCGAAATCCATTGGCGTACAGCCGAACTCAAGCACGAGCGCTCTGGCGCCTGAGTGAATCCCTCACGGACGTGCACTACCCTTGGCCCCACTGAAGCTGCTCGGCTGAACTATTTCTTGCTCGGATGAGCAAACGGCGTTATGGTTTAGCTCATGCAAGCAAGAAATAGTTCGGCCAAGCAGGAAGGCCGGACGTTCATCGAATCCGCGCGCCGCGCGCAGATCGTGAATGCCGCGGTCGAGGTCATCGCCGAACAGGGTTATGCCAATGCGTCGTTCGCGAAGATCGCCAAGCAGGCCGGACTGAGCAGCACCGGAATGATCTCCTACCACTTCAAGGGCAAGGACGATCTGATCCGCGAGGTCATCGCCGAATTCCTGCGCCTGTCCGGGGAGTATCTGACCGGCAAGATGGATGCCGAGAGCACGCTGGCGGGCCGGCTGCGGGCGTTCATCGTCGCCCGCATCGCCATGCTCGACGAGTTCCCGAAGCACTTCGTCGCGGCGGGGGAGATCATCAATGCGGTCCGCATCGAGGACCCCGACCTGCGCGGCCTGACGCCCGTCTGGGCTGCCACCGCCGCCATGCAGGAGCAGCGCTTCCGAGAAGGCCAGCAGGCCGGGGAGTTTCGCGACTTCGACCCCAGAGTGATGGTGCTCGCGCTGCACGGCGCCATCAATGAGGCGACGGTGCGGGCGAGTGTCGAACCCGATTTCGACACCGCGGCCTGCGGACGCGAGCTCGCCGATCTCTTCGAGGCAGCGACAAGGAAACAATCATGACCGATATCGCAGTGGGGCAGTACATCATGACGACAGACGACGAAGCCGATCGGCAGACCCGGCTCCTCCCGGCTCAGCCCGGCGAGCAGCGGCCGACCGAGCGGCAGAAGTCCGCTGCCGCACGAAAGGCGTTGGCCCGCAATCTCATTCTCGAGCTGGGCCTCCCGATCGGCGGCTACTACGGTCTGCACGCCGCCGGATTCAGTCAGTGGGTATCGGTGCTGGGCGCGGGCCTGCTGGTCACCCCGGCAATCGGCTACACCCTGATCAAACAGCGCAAAGTTGATGCCACGGTGGCCTTTTCGCTGGGCTTCGTGGTGCTGGGCGCACTGATGTCATTGGTCACCGGTGATCCCAGAGTGCTGCTGGTTCGCGACAGCTGGTTGTTCGGTGCGCTGGGACTGTGGGTGCTCGGCTCGCTGTTCACCAGCAAGCCGTTCATGCTCGTCGCGGCTCGGGCGGTGGTGACCGCGAAGGTCGGCGCGGCGGGCGCCCAGGAGTGGGAGGACCGCTGGCACACCGAGGCCGGCTTCCGCAGGCACATCCGGGTTCTCACCGCGGTGTGGGGCGCGGGTTTCGCCCTCGACGCCGTGGTGCGGGTCGTGCTGGCCTATACGCTGCCGATCGATGCGGTGCCGCTGGTGACGGGTCTGCAATGGGTGGTCGTGCTCGGTGTGCTGTTCGGTTTCCACTACTGGTACGTCACCAAAAACGGCCTGAAGGTGTAGGACTCAGGGCAGGCATGTGGGCGTTCGGCCGAGTCATGCCGTGAGGCTGACTCGGCCGACCGCCCTCCGGGCTAGGAGTGGCCTGCGAAGAGCTCCTCGGCGCGGCGGGTGTCCATGTACTCGCGGACTCGGTGGATCAGGCCGCCGTGCAGTTCGAAGATGAAGCAGTAGTCATTGTCGTAGTGATTGCCGTTCATGAGGGTCGCCCGCATACGCTCCTCGACGACAACCGTGCTGCCCTCGGCGGTGAAGGCGGTGAAGTCGATCTTGCGGTCGGCGACGAAGACGGTGGGGAATTCGGCGGTCAGGAAGTGGACTATGCGGTCCCGGCCGAGGAGATGATGGCTGCCGTCGAGGGCGCGGGCCGTTGCATTCTGCGGCGGCGCAAGCCATTCGGCGTCGGGGGTGAAGACGGCGGCGATGCGGTCGGGGTCCCCTGAGGCGAATTCCTGCCAGGCGTGCTGAACGAATTCCTTGCTGGTCTGTGCGTTCATTCGGCCAATCCTGGGTGTTCCGGCTGCGCCGGCCTCGCCGGATTCGGACATGCTGACGTACGTGTCCGAATCTGGCTGGCCGGGGCGCGGCGGCGCGAGCAGACTCGGGGGTATGGACACGTTCCAGGGAGTTGTCACGACCGGCATCTACTGCCTGCCGCCGTGCCCTGGCCGTCCGCTCTCGGAGAACGTGGTGTCCTTCGCCTCGGCCGCGGGCGCCGAGGCCGCGGGCTTCCGGGCGTGCCATCGGTGCCGTCCGTATCGCGGCGACCGGAGGCCGTCGAATTCTTCCGAATTGGTCTGCCGTGCTGTGGATCTCATTGCCTCCGGGGTGCTTGACACCGGTAGCGAGGCCGATCTCGCAGCGCGACTGGCGGTTTCGGAGCGGCATCTGCGCCGTATGTTCCGCGAACAGGTCGGCGCCACGCCCGATCAGCTGGCCCGGTCCCGCCGCGCGCATTTCGCCCGGCGGCTGCTGGACGACACCGATCTCCCGGTCACCGATATCGCCTTCGCCGCCGGGTTCGGCAGCCTGCGCCAGTTCAATCGGGTGATGGCCGAGATCTTTCGTGCCACGCCACAGCAATTGCGTGCCCGGCGGCGCCGGGCCGATCGGCTGGTGGCGGACGGAGGTCTTGTACTCCGGGTCCCGCTGCCCGAACCGGTGCAGCTGGATCGGCGGTTGAGCGAGCTCGCCCGGACCGCCGTCCGCGGCCTCGAGCACGGCACCGCGGAGCATTACCGGCGCACGGTGTCGCTGGACGGTGATCCGGGTGTCATCGAAATCAGCGCGGACGCCTCGGGTCAGCCGCTGCTGCTCGCGCACCTGCCGCGAATCGAAGGTCTGCTGCATCTGGTGGCCCGGGTGCAACGGCTGCTCGGTGGCCAGGCGTGGGATCCGCACGAGGCCGGTGTCCGAAATATGGTGATGGACAGGGTCGGCGCGGCGGCCGCGCCCGGCGTGCTCGCCGAAATCGTCGAACGGCACGGCGTCCCGGTCGAGGGATTGGGCCGATTCGGCCTGACCCACCTGTTCCCCACGTCCGCCGCTCTCGCCGATGCCTACTCGGGAACCTGATCTCCCGACCAACCGGCGGCAGCGGGGCTACCGTGCGAGAATCTGGCTGCTTGATTGCTCGATTGCCCCGATAGTGCGCGAGGAGACATTGTGAGTGTGAGGTTTCTGATCGGTTTGCCCGCGGCGGTGCTGGCGGTGGCGCCGGTGTTCGCTCTGGCCGGGACCGCGCCCGCGCAGGCGCTGCCGTCCCACCCGGGTATCGCGGTCAACTACAGCTGCACCGCGCAGACCTGGGCTGGGGATCCGCTGCCGACCGTATCGGTGACGGCGACCCAGGGTGTGCGCCAGGCGCAGGGCCAGGCGAAGACCATGTGGAGTGGAACCGCCAAGTTCTCGACCATCACCTGCACTCCGGCCTGAGCTGCACTCTCCGATAGTGCACGCTGACACCTTCAGATGGCGCGGCGGTGGTTCAGGTAGGCGAAAGAGGCCAATCCCAGCGGGATCTGGAACCAGAAGGTGAGTAGCCGGAACCCCAGGGCCACCGCGACCGCCACTCCGCCGGTCAGTCCGGCAATGGCCGTCAGTCCGGCAGCGAGGGTGATCTCCTTCGCCGCCACCCCGCTGGGGGAGGGCAGCAGCGGGCCCAGCGCCACCGTGACCAGCTGAACCACGAAGGTATCGGCCAGGCTCAGATCGGCGCCGACGGCATGCAGCACGGCCCAGAGCGCCACCACCATGAGCAACGGCTGCACCAGCGCGGCAACCCACAGCGGTGCGGCGCGGCCGGGCCGGAGCGCGGTGGCCGCCACCGACTTCCACGCGAATTCCGCATCCGTCCGTCCGGAACGGACCCGGTGCGCCAGCTCCCGCCAGCCACCGCGGGCCGCCACCCGGCGACGGACTGTCACCACTCCGAATGCCGCAAGCGCGCCGACGACGACGAGTATTGCCGCCACCACAGCCCCTGTGCGCCAGGGACTTTCGGTGGCGTGATGCCACCACGCCGAGGTCCGCGCGCCCAGATCGTGCCAGGGTGACTGGGACCCGGTCCGCCGCACCAGACTGGGTGTGGCCAGCAGTGCGATGATCACCAGTGGAATCCGCACCACCAGCGCGGCGAAGCCCAGCAGCGTCATCGAGGCGACCGCGGCACTGTGGCTGAGACCTTCCCGGCGCAGAAATCGGAGCCGGATGAGCAGTGAGGCGGCCGGTACCAGTCCGATCGCGGGCACGGCGAGTTGGAGTGCGAAGAGCCGGCGTGCGGAGGGCTGTGCCGGAATGGATCCGCGCAGCATCCACACCGAGGTGGGCCAGAGGCCGAGGGTGGCCAGGGCCGCCAGCGCCAGCCAGCGCGGATCGGCGCCGAGCAGGGCACGCATGCCCGCCGCGACCGTCGCGTGCTGCCAGATGGCGGCGGCGATCACCACGACCGAGAAAACGACTGTGGGGAGCGCCTTTCTCGCTGATGCGGGAATGGCCGGGACCATCTGCTCTCCTTGGTTCGCGGACGCGGGAATTGAACTGTGCATCGCAGAGGTGATGCCCGAGGTTAACGTGCCCGGGGCTCGGTCGGCCACCCTTCCAGCGCAACAGGGGTGCTGCCGGACTGGAGGAATTGGGTGGACCGTCCCCGATTGCCCGGAATCAGGGGCAGGAAACCTCCCAAAATGGACGACTCATACCGGGACGTCTGCGGTCGCCGGGCGCACCGGCGCTGGGTGATCGTCGAATTCGGCGAGTCCGATTCGCGCATGCAATCGCTTGGCCCACCGCGGCGCCCACCAGCAGCGGTCACCGAGCAATGTCATGATCGACGGCACCAGCAGCATGCGAATAATGGTGGCGTCCAGGACGAGCGCGACGATCATGCCGTAGGCGATGTACTTCATGAGCACCAGCTCCGAGAAGCCGAAGGCGCCGGTCACCACGATCAGCACCAGGGCGGCCGCGGTAATGATGCCGCCGGTGTGCGCGGTGCCGTAGCGAATCGACTCCCGCGTGGACGCGCCGCGCGCCCGCGCCTCGGCCATGCGCGACATCAGGAAGATCTCGTAGTCGGTGGAGAGGCCGAAGATGATCGCGATGATGACCACCAGCACCGGGAAGCTGAGCGGCTGCGGCGTGAAGTTCAGCAGTTTCGCACCGTGCCCGTCGTAGAAGACGAAGGACAGGAACCCGAGGGTGGCGGTCAGACTGAGCGCGCTCACCAGCACCGCCTTGAGCGGCAGCACGAACGATCCGAACGCCAGGAACATCATGATGAACGAGGCCAGCACCAGGATGCCCAGCAGCCAGGGCAGTCGGTGAATGACGCCGTGGATCGAATCACGTTCCAGCACGGGCAGACCCGTGACGTACATGGTCACGCCCGCCGGTGGTGAGATGGCCCGCAGCCGCGCGATCACGTCATCGGCATTCTTCGGATCCGTGAGGCCGGAGGTGTACACCTTGACGTTCACGCCCGGCGCGGCCACCCCGTTGGCGAACGGCTGCTCGAAATCGGCGGTGCGCCCGGATGTCTGATCGGCGGCGGCCACAATCGCGCTCAGCGTCGGCCGATCCGCGCCCTCGATCACGAGCTTGATCGGCGAGACTCGCTCCGTGGGGAACACCGCATCGAAACTCTGCTGCGCGGAACGGGTTTCATTTTCCGGCGGCAGATACTTCTCGGTCAGTCCCGCGTATTGCGCATGCAGGAAAGGCAGGATCAGGCTTAGCAGCACCAGCATGATCGGATATGCCAGCAGCGCAGGCCGTTTTATGGCCCAGGTCGCCAGCCGCGACCAGAACGAGGCGTCGATCTGCGCGGTCGTCCGGGTCCGCGAGAAGCGCTTCGACCCGAAGGCGTCGACCCGCCGGCCGAGCACGCCGAGCATGGCGGGCAGCACCGTAATCGACAGCAGCGCAGCGAGAATCACGGCGGTCAGCGCGCCCAGGGCCACCGAACGCAGGAAGGTCATGGGGAAGATGAGCACGCCCGCCACGCACACCACGATGATGGTGGCCGAGAAGGTGATGGTGCGTCCGGCGGTCGAAACGGTAATGCGCACGGCCTCTTCCGTGGAGCGGCCCTCGGCG
The DNA here is from genome assembly GCF_040611495.1 of Nocardia sp. NPDC006630. Taxonomy (NCBI): domain Bacteria; kingdom Bacillati; phylum Actinomycetota; class Actinomycetes; order Mycobacteriales; family Nocardiaceae; genus Nocardia; species Nocardia sp. NPDC006630. The sequence goes on along the minus strand of NZ_JBEXOK010000002.1, from coordinate 775,890 downwards.
ATCTCCTCCCGGAACCGGCTCACCATGAACAATCCGTAGTCGATGGCCAGTCCGAGCCCGATCAGTGAGATGACCGCATCGGCGAACTGGTGCACGGGCATGAATCCGGTCAGCACCTTCATCACACCCCAGGCCCCGGCAACGGTGAGCCCGCCGATGATCAGCGGCAGCGCGGCCGCGATGACGCCCCCGAAGACGAAGAACAGGACCACCGCCACCAGTGGCAGGGCGATGAGATGCATGCGCTCGATATCGGCCTGCATGGTCAGTCCGACCGCGTCGGCCACCGGCACCCGCCCGGCAATGCGCAGGTCCAGACCGGGAATCGCCAGCTTGTCCTTGATCTGGTGGTAGAAATCCACGCTGTCCTGATCTCCGGTGCCCTGCAGTCCGATGCTCTCGAAGGCGCGGGTCTCGGAATCGTCGATGAAGCGGGTCTTGCCCAGGCTGCCGTTCCAGTAGCCGCTGACATCCTTGATCTGAGTCCGGTAGTCGGTCAACAGCTTCCGGGTCAGCTCCCGCCCGGACGCCTCGATATCCGGATCGGTGATATGCCTGCCGGCGGGTGCGGTGTACAGCGCGATCACATCGCCGTCGAAGTCACGGCCGAAGGTGGTGTCGGCCAGCTTCGTGCCGGCCACCGATTCGCTGGTGTCGTCGAAGAAGCCCTGTGCGGTCAGCTTGTCCTGATATCCGAGCCCGTACAGGCCCGAAACCCCCATCAGCACAATGAATCCGATGATGACGGTGTAGCGGGCGCGGTATGTCCACCGCCCTATCCAGTGGAACACGATCGGATCTCCCCTCGGGATCCCGCGCTCAGGAGGCGCAGGCGGGCGACTTGTAGTCGGTTTGAGCCAGGATTCCGCAGATCTCGCTGACCGGAAGTTTCCATTCCCCGTTCACCGCACTGAGATTCAGCGGCGCCGAGCGGCGATTGCCATTGCCGTCCTTGTCCAGCCAGAAGTCGGCCTCGAGCACATCACCATTGAGCACCACCGAGCCCGGCGTCACGCCGAAGGTGGCATTCGGGTTCTCGGACATGGCCTTCTGGAGTTCGGGCAGGTCACCGCGGAACTTCTCGCCACCCGAGACAATCGACAGTCGCTGATCATCGGTCACCTGGCGGCCTTTGCCGAACAGGTTCTGCAGCTGCGTATTCAGCTGATCGGCGGTGAGCGGCGTCGGGAGTGCGCCGCTGACGGTGGCGGCGACCGTGGTGGTGGGAGCGATGGTGATAGTGACATCGCTGCTCCGGACGTTTCCGGAGCCACACCCGGTAAGTGTCAGAGACAGTAGTGCTCCGGCTGTGGTAAGCGAGAGTGCCGTTCCTGGACTGACTTTCATGTCCCCTCCATGTGATCGCGATCGCAATCGGCGTTGCTTTGGGTCGTGGGTCACAGTATGTTAACAACTGTCTGAGTCGGTAGTGCAGTTTTATCAAGCGCGAGGCGCGCGGAGGGGTGGGTGGTCAGATTGCACCGACCGCGGGGAGCGGCGTCCGCGTACATCGCGGGACTGGCGGTGTCGGTGACGCTCATCGCCACCGGAACCGCTGCGGCACTGTGGTTTCAGGCGCACTTCGGAGCGCCGCCACCGATCATCGTGGTCGCGCGGGCGCCGGCGTCGAGCACCACCGCGCTCGTGCCGACGACGCGCAGTGTGGCAACCACCTCCAAGGTCGTCACTGCGCCGGAAACGATTCCGGCGCAGCTCCCGGACGGTGCCGGCTATACGGCGGCGCCGACCAGCGCGCTACCGGACTTCGTGAATCGGACTGCTGATCAGTACGGCTGGTACGGCGGCGACGGGGTATCAGCGCGCTGCGACGAGTGGAATCGGGCCACGGCCGTCGGCAGTACCGAGTCCACGCTCTTCGTGGTGTGCGGGTCCTATTTCAAGGCATACGAATTGGCCACCGGAACGCCGATCCGCACCGGCGCAGCCGCCCAGGGTGGCGGTTGGGCCGGAGTGGGTGCGGGAGTTTCCGTTCAGGTGACTCGGAATGCGCTGACTATTGCGCGTAACGGCGGTGACCCTGCTGTCCAGGCCGTGGTCGAGTGGTGGACGCCGTAGGCGTTCATCGAATGGCGCAAACCGCAGACAGCTCTACTCGATTTGGGTACATTGTCTCAGACAGTGTGGCGGGGAGGATTCAGATATGCGACTCGAGGTGGCAGAGCATGCCGACCCGGAATCGGAGCCGGACGAGACCGCGGCACCGGAACCCGCACTGCGGCAGTCGATCCCGCCGATACTGCGCCCATTCGCAGGATTGGCGCTGTGGGCCTGGAATACGCTGCTCGGCTCCATCGGAACGTTCGGCCGATTGGTGCTGCTGACCGTCGATTCCATGTACGGGCTGGTGCGCGATATCGTCAAACTCCAGCACCCGTGGCGTGAAACTCTCACGCAGGCCTGGTTCATGATGAGCGTGTCGGGCTGGCCCGCCATTCTCATCTCGGTTCCGCTCGGTGCGATCATCCAGATTCAGGCCGGATCCCTCGCGGCCCAGGTCGGAGCCACCTCGCAGGCCGGTGCGGCTGGCGGGCTGGGCGTGATTCGGCAAGCGGCCCCGATGATTTCGGGCATTCTCATGGGCGGTGCGGTGGGGGCCGCGGTCGCCGCGGATCTGGGCGCCCGCAAGATTCGCGAGGAGATCGACGCCATTCGCACCCTGGGCATCAATCCGAATCACCGATTAGTCGCCCCGCGGCTGGCCGCCATGTTCATCGTGGGCCCGCTCATGTGCATTCTCGTGGTCTTCGTCGGCATGTCGACCATCTACATGATGACGCTGATACAGGGCGGGGTTCCCGGTGCCTTCTTCAATTCCTTTGCGGCCTTTGCCAGTACCGGCGATCTGCTCATCGCCGTCATCAAGACGGTCATTTTCGGAATCCTCGTCGTCCTGGTCGCCAGCCAGCGCGGTTTCGAGGCCTCCGGCGGCCCCAAAGGTGTGGCCGATTGCGTGAATGCGACCGTCGTGCTCGGCGTCATGATCACCTTCGCCGCGAATGTGCTCATCACCCAATTGCTCACGATCTGGTTTCCGGACAATATGGGGCTCTGAATGGTTCTGCCATCGAAATACCGGGCGCTGGGGGCACGTTCGTTCACCCGCGCGGCCAACAGTCTCGCTCCCATTGTGGGGCTCGGTCACCAATTCGCCTTCGCCTATCACGTATTACGGGCCGTCCCGCGCACCATCCACCGCTATCGCCGCCAGATCGGTGTCGTCTTCATGGACATCGGCTGGGGCAACGGCCGCGTCATCGTCGGCGGCGGGACCGTCGGTGTGGTGGTCTTCATGGGCCTGATGACCGGTGCGGCCATCGGCATCGAAGCCTTCCGGCTGCTGGATATGCTGGGTATGGGCCCGCTCACCGGATTCATCTCCTCCTTCGCCAACACCCGCGAGCTGGCTCCGCTCATCGCCGCCATCGCCTTTGCGGCGCAAGCGGGTTGCCGCATCACCGCCGAAATCGGTTCCATGCGAATATCGGAGGAGATCGACGCCCTCGAAGCCACTGCGGTGGAACCGATTCCGTTCGTCGTCACCACTCGCGTCATCGCCGGTGTGCTCATCGTGATCCCGGTGTACCTGGCCTCACTCTCGTGCAGCTACTTCGCGACGGCCTTCTTCATCAAGGTGATCCACGGACAGGCCGGCGGCACCTACGACCACTACTTCCAGGCCTTCTTGAATCCGAAGGACATCTTCCTCTCGCTGTTCAAGGCCATTGTCTTCGTCGTCGTGGTCATCCTGGTGCACTCCTACTACGGCTTCTACGCCTCGGGCGGCCCGGAGGGTGTGGGTGTGGCCTCCGGGCGTGCCATTCGCGCCAGCCTGGTGCTCATCGTCGTGCTGGACCTGATGCTCACCACCGCGCTGTGGGGCATGTTCGTCAGCGATATTCGAATTACGGGATAGCCCATGGGAATTGCCAAGTATCAGGCCGTCGACGGGCGGGGTCCCAAGCCGTGGCAGCTACTGCTCACCGGGCTGGTGGGCGGTGCGGTGCTGGCGGTGATCTCGCTGGTCTTCGCCACCTACATCAAGGGCGGATTCACGCCTGCCTTCACCGTGAATATCGAGGCGGAACAGGTCGGGGAGGGCATTGTCGAGGGCGCCGACGTCAAGATGGACGGGCTGCGCATAGGCCAGGTCAGCAAGGTGGAGAGCCAGGGCGCGCAGCGCCAGTTCGTGCGGCTGTCGGTGAATCCGGAGAATGCGAAGTTCCTGGCCGACAATGTGCAGGCGCGGTTCGTATCCTCCAATACCCTCGGCATGACCGCGCTCGAACTGTTCTATCTCGGCGCCCGGGGCGCACCGCTGCACAGTGGCGCGACCATCACGCTGTCCAAGGACTCCATGACGGTCACCGTCACCTCGGTCATCCGGATGGTCGGCGAGCAGCTCGGCAAGATCGATTCCGGTCCGCTCGGCCGCATCGGCGCGGTGCTCGATTTCGAAGGCAGCGCCGACGGGATCGGCAAGATGATCGCCACCGCAATCGATCTCGGGCGCATGAAGGTCGGCGACGACATTCTGGTCGGGCTCGACCCGCGGCCGGCGATGCGGGACGGCGCGCGCTTCAGCGCGGACCTGGTGCCGGTGTCCCGCGGCGTGCTGGAGACCTTCCGGGCGCAGGCGTCGCGCATTGCCTTCCTCACCGGCAGGCATGAGGACCTCGAGGGGATCGTCACACTGATCGGACAGGTCATCGGTGATGCGATCAAGATCTTCCCGCAGCCCGGATTCACCCAGGTCGTCGACGCGGTGCTGAGCGTGCTGAAGCCGATCAGCGGAGCGGCCGGCGGGCTCACCAGCTTCTATACCCGGCTGCCGCAATTGCTCGACCAGATCGACAAATCCTTTGTCGCCAATCCCGATGGGACGGTCTCGCTCCAGGTGCAACTCTTGCTCGCAGGTCTGCCGTATCTCGGCGGCGATCCCGCGGTCGTCGCGGCCGGGCCGCAGACCGTGCCCGCCGCGCCGTCCGTGATTCCCGGCCTGCCGCAGATACCGGGGCTCCCGATACCGCCGGGACTGTTCGGCGCACCCGCACCGGCCGCGGGCGGTGATCGATGAAATCCGTCAGCGCAGCGGCGGTTCGGCTGATCATCGTCAGCCTGGTCATCGCCGTCATGGGCGCCATGATCTGGACGGCCCTGCAGACCCCGGTCAAGGGACAGGTCCGCGGCTACTCCGCGCACATCTCCGATGTTTCCGGCCTGAAGAAGGGCTCGGACGTGCGCATGGCGGGTGTGCAGGTCGGCAAGGTCACCGATATCGCACTCGACGGCACGGTCGCATACGTGCAGTTCAGTGTCGCCGAGGGGCAGCAGCTCTACGACAATACCGAAGTCTCCGTGCTGTTCTCGTCGCTCGTCGGCGACCGGTATCTGGCCGTGCAGCAGAAGGTCGCGCCCGGCAACAAGGTTCCACCCGGCTCCATGATTCCCATCGAGCGCACACATGGATCCTTCGACATCTCAGAGCTTTTCGATGCCGTGCGGCCGATCTTCGACACGCTGTCGGCCGGATCGGTGGACAAGTTCCTGGAGAACCTGCTGCTGGTGGTCTCCGGTGACGGGCGCGGACTGGGTCCGGTCATGGACAGCCTGAACCAGATCATCGCGGTGGCCGCCGATCAGGAGCCGGTGGTGACGCTGCTCGCCGACAACTTCTCCGGACTGCTCAACCGCTTTCAGGGGCAGTCGCCCAAGATCGACGGAATGATCGACCAGCTCCTGGATACGGTCGATCTGCTCTACGGCAAGCTCGATTCGCTGAAAAGCCTGATAGACAAGGCGATTCCGGGTTTGAACGCGGCCATGCCGCTGTTCGACCGGCTGGTCGGGATCTATTACGACAACTTCCCCGGCATGGACCGGCTCTACAGCACCCTGCTCGGACCGGACATGGTCGGCTTCATCCGGCAGACGCTGGCCGCGGTGCCGCTGGCCGCGCAGACGCTCGACACCCTGGTGCTGGAACCGAAGGCGGGCGAGACCTGGAGCTGCCTGAGCGGGCTGCCCATTCCGACCACGATTCTCATGGGCACCGAGCGCATGGAGGGCTGCAAATGAACCTGTCATCGGCCACCGCGACGCTGCAGCGGCTGCGAGTGCCACGAATCCGCCTCCCGCGCTTGATCATTCGTAGCGCGCACGCGCAGAACAAGTTCGAGTTCCGGGTCGGAATCGTCGCCATCCTGCTGACCGTCGGTGCGCTGGTCGCCGCCGTCGGCGCCTTCGTGATTCCGTTCGGCGAGAACGTGTATCGCGCCGAATTCAAGAGTTCCGGTGATGTGCGGGTGGGCGATGACGTTCGCGTCGCCGGTATCTCGCTCGGCAAGGTCCGCACGGTGACGCTGGTCGGCGATCATGCCGAAATCGCCTTCGGACTCGACAGCAAGGTGCATGTCGGTGTGGATTCGCACGTGGTGGTCAAGCTGCTCACCCCCATCGGCGGCCGCTATCTGTCCGTCGAGCCCGCCGGGCCGGACACCGCCTCGGGCAAGATCATTCCGCGCGAGCACACCAGGACGCCGTACGACCTGTCCGCCGCCATGGAGGATGTGACGCCGGCGCTGTCCGCACTCGATGTCGGCAAGCTGCGCGAGACCATCGGCAAACTGGCCGGGGCCTTCCAGGAGCAGCCGCAGGCGCTCGACGGAATCCTGAACAATGTCAACAGTCTCTCGGCGATCGTGGCGCAGCGCCGCACCGAATTCGCGCGCGCCCTGGACGTTTCGAAGGAGTACCTCGAGACGATCATGAACAAGCTGGACCGGCTGCAGCTCGCCGGACAGCACGTGCTCGACCTGTACCGGGTAGTGGCGGCGAACCGGGACGGGCTGGTCACCCTGGTCGCGCAGATCCGGCGCGCGTTCGACTACATCACCCCGGTGTTCAAGTTCGCCGATGAGCAATTGGGACCGGTGCTCGATCCGCTCTACGACTCCATGGACAAGGAGGTCGCCGAGCTGGTGAGCAACAAGGACGCGCTGGCGGGCATGAACACCGATCTCGCACGGCTGCTCGAGTGGTTCGCCGAGAACTCCGCCAACCCCTACGTCCGTGTCGACCATTCGGGGGCCACCATCACCGATACACCGCTGTGCCCGCACGGGAAGCCGGGGTGCTGAGATGAGCGTTCGAAATCCATTGCGGGCCTTTCGCGGTCGGGTGTTCCCGCGCAGCCACAAAGGCCGGGTGCTGGCCATGGTCGGCGCGGTCGCGCTGGTGATGGGGTTGTTCGTGGCCGTCACCGGCAAGCAGTACTACGACAGCACCGAGGCCCCGCTCGCCGTATGCGCGGAATTCCGGGATGCCGTCGGGCTGTACAAGGGCAATAAGGTGACCATGCTCGGCATCCAGGTGGGCACCGTGGCCGATATCGAACCGCAGGCCGACGGGGTGCTGGTGCGGATGACCGTCGACCGGAAGGTGCGGCTGGCGCAGCAGCTGGGCGCGGTCACCATTGCCAATTCCATTGTCACCGACCGCCGGGTCGAGCTCGGACCGGCCTACAGCGGCGGCGGTACGTTCGACTACCGGCACTGTATTCCCAAGGAGCGCACCAAGACTCCGGTCGGATTCACCGAGGCCATGCGGGCGGTGGCCACGCTGTCCGAGGACCTCACCGGCAAACCGCACGACGCACCGTTGCAGCAGCCGGCGCCGAATGTGCTCGGTGACTCGCTGCAGGAGATCGCGCACCAGGTGCACGACAGTGCGGTCCCGCTCAACGGCGCCATTCGCAATGTGTCCGATATTCTCGGCGACTCCGCGGCCGGCGCCAACTATCTGATGGGCGCGATTCTCAAGGAGTTCCGCAAGATCAGCGAGAATCTCGACCAGGGCGCCGGTGACGGCGAATTCCTGCTCGATGCCACCACCGATGCGCTGAATATCATCACTCGCATCGGACCCGATCTGGTCGGCATCATCAGCGATATCTCGGTCTGGGTGCCGCCACTGGCCAATCTGCTCGTCTACAAGTGGGGACGACTGATCATGGCGGGCCTGGACGGGCTCATGCCGGTGATCTTCCGAATCCTGGATCACACACAGGATTTCGTGAATCTCGCCAAGGAGGTGCCGCCCGCGCTACAGGGCGCCGCGCACCTGTTCGACGAGAACCTGGGCGCGGGGCGGCTGCAGTACGTGCCGCCGAGTTTCCGGATCGATCCGTCACTGGCCCGGGATATCTGCGCGGTGGCCAAACCCTGGTTCGCACAGTGCGATCGCGATTTCGCGCCCGGTGAGACCGTGGATCTGGGCCTGGTACAGCTGCTCATGTCCGCGGCCGGTGGGAGATGAAATTCATGAGCGGAAGGCTCTGGCGCACAGTGTTGCTCGGCGTACTGACGGTGGCGTCGGTGACCAGCTGCGCGGTGCGGCCGCTCGATATGCCGCTGCCCGGCACCCGCTACGGCAAGCCGACCTATCAGGTGCGGGTGGAATTCGGTGATGTGCTGTCGTTGCCGCTCAAGACCAAGGTCGAACTCAATGGCGCGCAGATCGGTGTGGTCGATTCGGTGAGCGTGCGGCCACGGCCGGATGCGCACGTAGCGGAACTGCCCGCCGATCAGCAGCCCTACTATCAGCCGACCGCCATCCTGGCCATCGACCGGAATGTGAAGCTGCCCGCCGAGACCGAGGCGGAAATGGCGCAGCAGACATTGTTCGGCGACACCTTCGTGAAACTGACTATTCCGGAACCGAATTCGGGCCGCATGCTGACGCAGGGCAGCGTCATTCCGATCACCCAGACCAAACAGGCCACCAGCGTCGAGCAGTACATGACGGCCGTTGTCAGCTGGGTGACCGGCGGCAATGTTCCGTTTGTGCAGAGCTTCGTCAGCAGCGTCAATCAAGCCTTCCCGGCCGATTCCGGTGACCTGAAGGACTTCATGTCGAAGTTCTCGGTGGCCATCAACCGGATCGGGGCCAGCACCGGACAGTTGAGCGCCATCCTCAATAATTCGACCGCGGCGCTGGACACCTTCCGGCAGGCGGATGATGTGTGGCGCTTCGTCTTCGACCAGGCGCCGGTGCTGCTGGGCGTGGTGCAGAAGGTGCTGCCCGACATCATGTACTTCATCGAATCGCTGCGGGATCTGGCCTCGTACGCCGGAGACATCCTCATCGACAAGGCGGATCCGAAGACCGATGCCCGCGTGGATCGGATCAACCGATTCCTGGATGTGTGGACACCGCTGGCGCAGGCCGTGATCGCCACGCCGAACGAGGTGCCGCGCACGCTGAGCGCCGTCGACGCGCTGCTGCAGAACAAGATCGTCCCGTTCCTGTCGGCGCGTGGGCTGCCGTCCCTCACCATCACCGATATCGCGCCGCAGACGCCGCCGGAGCTGCTCACCGGTGATCCGGTCGCGGATGCGCGCATTGTCGCGGCGAATGAACAGGCCTTCCGCGATCGAGTGAATCCGGTCCTGAAATTGGTGGGGTTGGTGCGATGACCCGCAAGATTCTGGTGTCGGCGCTGGCGATGGTGATCATGGCCGTCGGCGCCTCGGCCTACCTGACCTACGGCGTCTTCGGATTCCGGCCGGGTGCGCGCACCTACGCGCTATCGGTGCTGCTGCCGACCTCGGGCGGTCTCATGCAGACCTCACCGGTGACGCTCAACGGTTTACAGGTCGGCAAGGTGGTCGGGCTGGCGAAAGCCGAGGGCGGGGTGCTGGCGAGCCTGTCGGTCAAGGCCGACTATCGCATCGGCATGGACTCGGTGGTGACGGTGGCGAATCTGTCCGCCGTGGGTGAGCAGTACATCAACTTCGCACCGAAATCGACTCAGGGACCGTACTTCTCGGACGGCGGCGTGGTTCCGGCCGCCCAGGTGGTGCAGCCACTGACCATTGCGCGGGCCCTCGGCGGGGTGCAGTCGGTGATGGCGCAGATCGATCCGGACGCCATCAATTCGATTCTGCAGGGCGCGGATATCGCCATTCAGGATGTGGGGCCGAGCATTCAGAAGCTCGTGCAGTCCGGCAGCATGTTCGCGACCACCCTGCGGCAGAACCGCGAACTCATTCAGCGGCTGCTGGGCTTCCTGGCGTCGTCGGCCTCGGAATCCTCGGGCGCGAAGCTCACGCTGCTGCGCGAGAGCGCCGATCGGCTCGCCCACACCCTGCTGCCGGAGCTGCCGGTGCTGCTCGATCAGCTGATCAACATTACCGAGGAAAGCGGTGGGCGACAGGTGGTTCCGTTCATTCCGCTGGGGCAGCGACTCATGAAATATCTGACAGCGCTGATCGGCAAGGGCGGACCGGCGCTGGAGGTGCTGCGGCCGTATCTGTTCGATCCGGTGGAGAACTCGTATGTGGATCTGGGCAAGACCATGGACGGGCTGCTCGCCGCATTCCCGGACGGGAAGGGGTTTCGCGTGCTTGTGGACATACCGCACTAGCGGCGGCACGCGGGACAGGTAACAGCGGCACAGCGAGGAAAGGGCACGGATGGAGACTCGCTGGAAAGTATGGAGTGACAGGGGAATTCCGATTCCCCTGCTCGGGCTGGCGGCGGCGCTGCTGGTCATCGCGACGATGGTGGGGGTGATGTCGTACCGGAACTGGGAGCTGTCGGACCGGAACGATTCGCTCAGCGCCACACTCGCGCAGTATCGGCGCAAGGAGGCCGACTGCACCGCCGCCATCAAGGCCGGCACCGATTTCCTGTTGGCGGCCAATAACTTCGACTATCGCACGCCGGAGGAGTGGACGACGAAAATGGCGGCGCTCACCACCGGGCCCGTGCACGACTACTTCGCCACCGCCAAAGTGGCGCAGGACAATACCGAGCTGATCAAGGCCGGGAAGCTCCGCAAATCCGCGACCATCGCCGACGCGGCCTGTACGCAGCAGGCAGATCAGGGTGTGAAGGTGGTCGCGCAGATCGACGAAAGCACACAGAACTTCCAGACGCCCGACCCGGTCAAGACGACTTCGGCAGTGTGGGTGGAGGTTTCGCGCGACAGCGGTAGTTGGAAAGCTGTCGACTCCGGGCGCGGTGATCAGGCCCTGCGCAGCGATCTCGCCGCGACGCAAGCGCCGGTGACGCCCGGGCCCGCCGTCCCGGTCCAGCCCGAACAGCCGCGATAGGAGACGGTACGCATGCAGAAGAAAGTGGAGCTGACCAAGCGGCGACTGCTCGTGGCTGTTGCGGCGGCCGCGGTGCTGATCGGCGGAAGCGGTACGGCGTGCGGGTATTTCGCGTTCACTCGCGCGCACGCCGCCGATGCGGTGCGCGCCGACCGAGCGCGGACAGCCGATCGTGATGCCGCCTCGAAGGCCGGGGCGGACTTCCTCACCACCATGTTCACGGTGAACGACGGCAGCCTGGATCGCTGGGACAGCGCCGTGCTGGCGAGCACCACCGACTCCATGCACGACCAGCTCGGGCAGTGGCGCGCAGTACTCGACAAGCTGGTCAAGGCGCATCTGGAAATGAACAGCACGGTCAAGGATGTCGGAGTCGTCTCCCAGAACGGCGATGCGGTCACCCTGCTGGCCGTCATCGAATCGACCGGGCGCACCGACCCGGATGCCAAGGAACCCGGCACCAGCGACAGCTCCGCACTGGTCGATATGCGAAAGCTGGACGGGCACTGGAAGGTCTCGGGCTACGGCCCCGCCGGCGGCCTACCACCTGCCCCCACTGCACCCGCCCCCACTGCCGATGCCCCCGCACCCGCCGAGCCCCCGCGCTGACCGCGAAAGGCGGAATCCTATGACGACAGAAGAGAATCCAGAGCCGACAGTGGTGGCCGCCGAGGAGCGGGTCCAGGACATCGAGGCGTCGGAGGCCGCTGCCGCGGAATCGGCCGAGAATACCCGCGAATCAGCCTCGAGCGGGGAGGCGCCGGGCCTGGGCACCGTGGCGGAATCGGCTGTGGGAAAGAGGGACTCGTCGCGGGATAGGAAGGGATCGGCTGCGGGCCCGGAGGGGGTGGTGCGGGCGGCCTCGGGCCGAGTGCGAGGCATTCGGATTCGGTTGGGGGGCAGGGTTCGGCTACCGGTGGTCATGGCGGCGGTATCGGCGGTGGTGGTGGTTGCGGCCGGGTTAGGTTTCGGCGCATGGCATTTCGCCGATGCGCGCGGCGAACTTCGGCATACCGCGGCAGCCGATGCGGCGCAGTCGGCGGACCGGGATGCGGCGCTGAAGGTCGGCGGGGACTTTCTGGCCACCGCCTACACCGTTGATGCCGTGAACGATAAGGGCATGGCGAAGTGGAATGCCGCCATGACCGCCGCCACGACGGATACTCTGAAGGAGCAGGTGCGCCAGACGAAGGCGCTGCTCAGCCTGCTCGCGGAATCGAACGCCAGCATGTCCGGCGCGGTGTCCGACGCGGCGGTGATCAGTCAGAACGACACCCTGATCCGCGTGCTCGCCGTGGTCAAGCTGACCGGTAGGGCGCCCGGCCAGAACGATCCGACCACCGGTTCGGTGACCGAGTACATCGACCTCATGAAGGTCGGCGGGCAGTGGAAGGTGTTCGGGTACAAGGATATCGGCGCCAAGTCCGGTCCCGGGCAGCCGGATGCGGGCCTGCCCGGCCTGCCCGCGATCCAACCGGCCGCCCCGGCCAAGTAGCCGGGGCGAGACGGAGAGTCCGGTTGGGGGCTCTCCGTCTTGGCCTACTGTCTGGGACAGTGTAATCTCGGAACAAGCCACCACAGCTGCAGGCCCGTGGTTCATCGAGGAGTCGCTGATGCCCGCTCAATCCCGGAACGCCGCATTCGACCGTGCGCCGGAATCCGTCACCATCGAACTGCGCCGCCGGGCCAGCCTGCCGCTGCGCATCGCACATCCGCTGTCCTACAACACACTTCGGCGAGGTATGAACACCCTGGTGTGGTTCGGCGGCACGCGGCCGCTCCGCGGGCGCACCGGAATCTTCGCGCCCATCGAACTCGCCGATCCGCTCGCGCGGGTGCTCGTCCCGCCGCGCGGCACCCGGCGCCGGTCGGTTCGATTCGAGAACTTCCGAGCCGAATGGGTGTGGCACACCAATACCGTCGACCCGGAGCGGTTGCGCGATGGCGCCATCCTCTACTTCCACGGCGGCGGATTTGTCGCCTGCGGGCTCAATACCCATCGGCGCATTGTGGCGCGCATTGCCCGCGAAAGCGGTATGCCGCTGCTGAATGTCGACTATCGGCAGCTGCCGTGGGCGCATATCACCGACACCATCGAGGATTGCGTCGCCGCGTACCGGCATCTGCTCGCCGAGGGATTCGAGCCCGAGCACATTGTCTTCGCGGGGGACTCCGCCGGCGGTGGGCTGGCATTCACCACCGCATTGGAGGCGCGGAATCGCGGACTGCCCATACCGGGCGGTATTGCGGCCATTGCGCCGTGGGCGGATCTGGACTGCACCGATAAGATCGCCCACCCGAACAATGGGGTCGATCCCATGCTTTCCGGTGAAGCGCTGGCGATTCCGGCCATGTGGGGTTTCGCCGTGGACGGCGTACTGGATCCGCTCTGGTCGCCGGTCAACCGGGACTTCAGCGGTATGCCGCCCGTGCTCATCCAGATCGGGTCCACCGAGGTACTGCGCGCCGATGCCGACAAGCTGGCGGAGCGCTGCGCGTCCGCCGGGGTCGAATGCCGGGTACAGGTCTGGGACAAGGGAATCCACGTCTTCCACGCCGCCGCCGATATCCTCCCCGATGCCCGCGAGGCCATTCGGGAGATCGGCCGATTCAATCAGCGGATCGGGCACGGTGAGGTGGCCGCCTGGCTCGCACCGCGGCCGCGGCTGCGGGATCGGGTCCGGCGTCGGCGCGTTGCTGCATAACGGTCGTCTTGTTCCAGGGCCGGGCGGCCGAGGCACGATCCGGGTAGGCTCGCGGACAACGGATTCGGCCGTCAAGTGCAGACAGAGGACCACGCCTGTGGCGAAATCCATGACCCCGGTGCAATTACTCTCCGAGCTCGAGCCGGTTGCGGAAGCAAACCTGAACCGGCACCTCTCCCTCGCCAAAACCTGGCACCCGCACGACTATGTGCCCTGGGGTGAGGGCCGCAATTTCGCGGCCATGGGCGGAACCGATTGGAGCCCAGAGCAATCCAGGCTCAGCCCCCTCGCGCGCGCCGCCATGGTCACCAATCTGCTCACCGAGGACAATCTGCCCTCCTATCACCGCCTGATCTCGGAGTCCTTCTCCCGCGACCGCGCCTGGGGCACCTGGGTGGATCGCTGGACCGCCGAGGAGAACAGGCACGGCATTGCCATCCGCGACTATCTGGTGGTCACCCGCGGCGTCGATCCGGTCGCGCTGGAGCACGCTCGGATGATCTGCGTTTCGCAGGGTGTCGACGATCCCACCGGCACCGGCGATCACGCCGTTCTGCACGGCGTCGCCTACGTGACCTTCCAGGAACTGGCCACCCGCGTCTCGCACCGCAATACGGGCCGCGTCTGCGAAGACCCGATCGCCGACCGCATGCTGGCGCGCATTGCCGCCGACGAAAACCTGCACATGGTCTTCTACCGCAATATCTGCGGTGCGGCCCTGGACCTGGTCCCCGATGACGCCATCGAAGCCATCGCCGAGGTGATCCGCAATTTCCGTATGCCCGGCGCAGGCATGCCCGACTTCCGCCGCAATAGCGTGCTCCTCGCCAAACACGGCATCTACGACCTGCGCCAGCACCTCGACGAGGTGATCATGCCGGTGCTGCGCCAATGGAACCTGTTCGACCGCACCGACTTCACCGCCCGCGGCGAACAGATCCGCGAGGACCTGGGCGCGCATCTGGATCAACTCGCCAAGGACGTCATCCGCTTCGAGGAGCAACGCGACCGCTCGCTGGCCCGCGAAGCCGCCCGGCGCGACCGCGAATCCGCCTGACCCACCGCTACAACGAGCACGCGTGGGCTCCGGTGGTGGCAACACGCCGAGAGAGCCCACCGCCGAAGCCCACTCGACGACGGATCCCGACGATCCAACGTGTCGGCGCTCATGCTCCGTGCGTACTACGGCGCCGGTTGGCAGCTAGTCGGCTGATCCGGCTGTGGATAGCGGGTTGGCTATCCACAGATTCGGTTTGGGCCGATCCGGCGGGGCGCGATCGGATTAGGGTTGAGCTCGACAGAAGGGGAGTTCATGGGGGATATGTTGCGTGCCGATGTGGAGGCGCTGCGGGCTATGGCGGCGGCGGTGCGAGTGGAGGCCGAGACGATTGCGGGGATCGATCCGGTGGATGTGATCGCGAAAGTCGGCCGGGCCATGCCGAACTCGGCCATTGGCGCGGCGGCGGCAGGGGTGAGGGAGCCGTTGCGGTCCGCGCTCGGGGGGATGGCCGCTCGACTGGTCGAGCTGGCCGAGGTGTCCGAGCATGGGGCGCGCAGTTATGCCGAGACCGATGCGGCGTTCACGGGTCAGCTCGACAGTTATCTGCAGGGGAGGGCGTAGGTCTTCGGAGGGGGGTTGCAGGCGGGGAGGAGCCGGGAGGGAGCGTTGTCGAGAGCGACCATGTCACAGGTGCGCGGGTGGGATCCGGCGGCGGCCGGAATCGCGAGTGATGCTGTGGTGGAAGGGAATCTGCGTTTCGGGGGCGCCATGCGAGCGGCCGGCCGTCATGTGGATGCGGCTGTCTCGGGGTGGCAGGGTGCGGCGGCTACCGCGGCGGCCTTGCACGCACTGAGCTCCCAGTTGACCGCGAACCATATCGGGGCGGCTGTGCTCGATATCGCTGATGCGCTCGCCGACGCTGCCGCGCTGGCGGGAGTGTGCGCGACGGTTCGCGATATCGATGACGAGGCCGCGGCCAATGGATGCGTGATCGCCGATGACGGGACGGTCGCGGCGCCGCATGCCGATACCGGCAATGCCGTATTGGATCTCGTATTGCAGGCCTGCTTCGACGGGAAGGCACTGGCTCTACAGGCACGGCTGCTGCCGCTGCTGGACTGTGCCGGCGAGACCGATCAGTCGATCGGGCAGCGACTCACCGCTGCCGTCGAGGCGCTGGTGGCTTTGCGCAGTGCGCCGCAGGGCGGGTCGATGAGTACGCGGGTGGCCGCCGTTCTGGACGGTGATGCCTTCCTGCCCGAGGACCCGAAAGCCCTGCGCGCGCTGTGGGAGTCGCTCGCACCGGCGGATCAGGACGCACTGTTCGCCTTCGACCCCGCGATCGGCAATCGGGACGGTATTCCGGCGGTCGCCAGGGACTGCTACAACCGGATGGATCTCGAACGCCTCCGTGCGGCCGCGGAATCGGACCTGCGCGGCCTGGACGCACAGCATCCGGACTGGGCGCGCCGGGAGAACCTCCCGGACACCGCACATGACTGGATCGCGCTGCACCGCTGGGACGCTGAACGTCAGCAGATCCACACGCAGTTGGCCGCATACCAGGCCGCCACCGATGCGGCGGGTGGCGCCGGGCGCTATCTGCTCGGTGTCGACAATGCCGGGCACGGGGCGATCGCCCTCAATAATCCGGACGCCGCGAGCAATATCGCCACGTTCGTCCCCGGCACCGGCGCGTCGCTCGACGGTATCGGCACCGGAACAGGTCGTGCTCGCGCTCTGCTGGCCGCCGCCGCCAAGGCCGACCGCTCGGCGCGTACATCCGTCATCGCCTGGTACGGCTACGAATCGCCGCCCGGACTGGGAAACGCGCTCTCGGGCCGGTACGCCGACGAGGGCGCTGTGGCCCTGGGCCGCTTCGAATCGGGCCTACGTGCCACCCATGCGGGCGTGCCCGCCGACCTCACCGTGGTCGGGCACAGCTACGGCACCACGCTCATGGGAATTGCTGCCGGTCATGGCAATTCACTGGCGGCCGACAATCTGATCTTCGTGGGCAGTCCGGGCGTGGAGGTCCACGATGTCTCCGAGTTGCGACTGGACGACATTCCCGTGGAACACAATCACGAGCATGTCTACGCCACCGCGGATCCGGCCGATCCGGTGTCGTTCTATGCGCGCTGGATCCACGGCACCGATCCGGTCGATCCGGATTTCGGCGCGACCGTCTTCCCCTCCGCGGGCGCGAAGCTGAATCTACTGCTGCTGCATGCGCTGCCCTACGGATCGCTGCTGCCCTTCGATCCGTGGGCGCACGGCAATTACTGGGGAAACGGAAACCCCGGTCTGGAGACCCAGGGCGAGATCATCACCGGACGCTATCGGCCCTGATATTCGGCGACTCGATGGACGGCCGCCAGAGGTGCGCATATGTGTTGCGGATGCATAGCGGAAGTGCGGGTCAGGGCCTATCTGGCCAGGTGACCAACTGGATTTGAAACGGTTGGGTTCATGCTAGGGTTCCCGGAAGTATGGCGGGAAAGCGGGGATAAATGCGCACCGAGGACATCAACAGGAAGTTCAAACTGCATGACGAGCGCCGGGCCGCGGCGCAGCTTCCGGACCAATTGCAGGGGCTCGATGTTGTCGGATTTGTCAGAACCGATGAGTTCCCTGTGAAGTTGCTGAGTGCATTCGGAGAGTTCGCGAGCGCTGCCGTGCCGCCGCATACGCGCATCTATCGCAATGCGCAGCCCAATCGCATCGACGCCTGGTTGCTGGAGCTGCTGCGCCAGGCTCGAATCGGTGATCGCTTCTTCCTGCGGACCGGTCTGGAATACTTCCCGTGGGCCGATTGCCGCGTGCTCGACCACCGCTGGCTGGAGTCCCTGCGCCGCGTGATCGGCCCCAATCAAGGCTTCATCGCCGCGGACAAGGACTCGGTGGCCATGACCATTGGCGCCCAGTACGAAATGCTCGGCTTCGCGAGCCCGACGCCGCCCGCGACCCTGGCCGATTCGGTGCTGGCCGAAGATCCGGCGCCGGGGCTCCCGGGGTCCATCAACTCGACCCTTCCCGAGACACCCGTCCCGATGACCGGTCAGGCGCAACTCGGCGATATCGCTCGGCCGAATGATCCTGTGCCGCACAGTGAGCCTGCCGTGGTCCACGACCACGACCAGGAGAGCGATGCGGCGACGACTGTCATCAGGCGTTCGGCCCCCGAACAGTCGAACGATATCGACGCCACCGTACTCATGACCCGGGTGCAGGCGCCGAACTCGCCCGAATAGCGGCGCGCTACATCCGAACCCGCGGCGGTCCTCTTACGTTGTCCTGGTTAACAACGGACCGCCGAATCAGGGGAGTCGAATGTCGACAATCAGTGGATTGCCCGCGCATGTGCTGCTGGTGCACGCCATTGTCGTTCTTGTGCCATTGACGGCGGTGCTACTTGTCGTTTGTGCGATCTGGCCCGCGGCGCGGCGTCGATGGATCTGGCCGGCGGCCGGGTTGGCAGTGCTGGTCGTCGCGTTGACGCCGCTGACAACAGATGCGGGGGAGTGGCTGCAGCAGCGACTGGGATCGACGCCGGCTATCGAACGCCATGTGAACCTCGGCGAGGAAATGCTGTATTTTGTTGCGCCGCTGCTCATTCCGGCCGCACTGCTGGCCTGGATGCAGGTGCTGGAGGGCCGGGGGAACTCACTCGGCCGAGCGGTGAAGGTGCTCGTCGCGGTGATCGCGCTGGCGGCGGGAGCCGCAGCGGTGCTGCAGACCTATCGCGTCGGAGATTCCGGGGCACATGCGGTCTGGGGCGGAACCGTCTCGTAGCGCACGGCGGCTCGGGGTGAGTGTCGTGACCCGGCGCCCGGTCTGCGGGCGGGCGCCGGGCCACGGCAGTCCGGCACGGTCAGATCTTGCGAATGACCGTGACGACCTTGCCGAGAATCTGGGCGTCATTGCCCGGAATCGGCTCGAACAGGGGGTTGTGCGGCATCAGCAACACCGTGGAACCGGTGCGCTTGAACGTCTTGACGGTGGCCTCGCCGTCGATCATGGCGGCCACGATATCGCCGTTCTCGGCGACATTCTGCTGACGGACGACCACCCAGTCACCGTCGCAGATGGCGGCGTCGATCATGGACTGGCCCACGACCTTCAGCAGGAACAGCGAACCGTCGCCGACCAGTTCGCGCGGCAGCGGGAAGATGTCCTCCACGGCCTGCTCGGCCAGGATCGGACCACCGGCGGCGATACGGCCCAGTACCGGGACGAAGATGGGCACCGGACGATCGGCCGAGCTCTCTACCTCCGCCGGGACCGAACGCAGCTGCGGCGCACCGGCTGCGGCGCGCATGACGGTTTCGTCCAGCCCGCGGACATCCACCGCGCGCGGGCGATTCGGATCGCGGCGCAGGTAGCCCTTGCGTTCCAGCGCACGTAGCTGATGCGCCACCGAGGAGGTGGAGGTGAGGCCTACCGCATCACCGATCTCCCGGATGCTGGGCGGATACCCGCGGTCGCTGACCGAGCTCCGGATGACATCCAGCACTCGCCGCTGGCGGGCCGTGAGATCCGCCCCCTGGCTGGATGTCTCGGTGCCGTCCCCGATTTGGTCGGCCGGACCGTTGTCACCCTCCACAGCGCTGTGTTCGCTCACCGCCGCAGTCCTCCGTTCACTGCTGTGTCTCACCGGAATTCGTCCCCGGGCGCTGTTTGCCGAACGTCCGGGAAGCTCGTGACTGACTGTAGTCCGAGACTCCGGACTGATCAAACATCTGTTCGACGCATGTCGCGCAAATACGCGACATTGTCGGTCGGCCGTGGTAGAAATTCGAACATCAGTTCTTCGAACACATGAGCGAGTCAACTGTCCAGAGTTATCCGGCAAGCCCAGCATGGAGGATTCTTCGATGCGCACTGTGACCAGCGATTTCGACACTCGTGCAAGCGATTTCGGCTTCAGCAGCATCCCGTGGGAGCTGCGCGCCGACCGTGCCCCCGCCCCCGTCGCACACGGCGTCTGGCGGCCCGCGGCAGACCGGCAGCCGTGCCGGGCGCGGCTGCAGCCCGTACCGCGTGATCGCGCGCGTGCCGGGCGGGCGCACATCGTGGCGCGCCGCGCCGGGCGCGCGCGTGGCGCGCACCCGATCACTCGCGTGCAGCGCGCGCAGCTCGGTTTCGCGGCGCTCGCGGTAACCGCCCTGATGACAGCGCTGGCCGTCGCCGGTCTGATTGCGCTGGCGCAGTTGCGGTCCGGCGACTTCGGTTCGCAGACCACGTCGGTGGTCCAGGTCGCTCCAGCCCCGCCCCGCTAACCGATTGCCCTTCGGTGGCCACGGAGCGGTGGCGCGGGGAAGCGTCGCGGCCCGAAGCTTCCGAAGTGCCGTTCGCCTGGCGATAGCCGGGCATGGAGTAGGGATGGTCGGCCACGGGGATGGCCGAAAAAGTAGATTGAAAACTGAAACACGTTGCTACGGTGCCCGAGATGTGACAGAGGCTACATTCGCGCCGGCCCCGAACGGACCGGCGTGTATTGCACAAGGGGGCGCAATGGCGCAGGGCACCGGCGGCACGCGGCAGTGCGCGAGCAGGCCACTCCCACGAGGCGCGCGCAGACCGTACTCGCGCGGTACGGCCCGGCCGCACCGCGGCCAGAGCCTGATCCGACTCGCCGGGCTGCTGACCTGCCTGGTGCTGGGATTGGTCGCGGTACCGGCGGCACACGCCGAATCCACCTACGCCGCCTATCTGGATCTGCCGTCGGTCAATGGCGACGGTTCCGGTGGCGGCGGCCTGAATCCAGCCCTACCGCTGGACCCCGCACAATTGCGCACCGCCCTCGACGAAGCGCGGGCCGCGGGTGTGGCGCCGCGGCATTACGCCACACTGCTGCACCAGTATTGGCTGACCGTCGCCACCCGGAATGCCGATATCGATCTGGCCGCCTGGGATCCGGCGCGCGGTGTGGCGGCGAATTCGCGCACCTTCATCCAGGTGTACGTGAACTACCTGCGGCTCAATAATCAGCATCCGGATTTCTACTGGACCGGGCTCGCCGGGCTCGCGGGCGGATCATTCGCCTCGGGCTTCTTCGATATGGGTGATGTCGCGAATATCGTCAGCGTCCCGGGCATCCATCAGGTGGGCGGCGCGGTGGCCGATCTGCTGCGCGGCACGCCCGCCGATCTGCTGAATCTGCTGCCCGCCGATATCAAGGCGCTGGGCACCGAGGGTGAGCGGCTCACCGCCGACGATCTGACCTGGTACCAGACTCGGCTGATGATCATGCAGAAGCACATCTTCATCGATCAGGTGCCCATGCACGAGGCCTATGTGGCGGACGGCCTGGCCGGGGTCGAGGAGATGTTCCAGGCCGGCGTACTCGACGACAATGCCGTCACCGCCTGGCGCGCGCTCGACGGTGGTACCCCCGCCGGACTGGCCGATGCCGCCTATCGCATGACCGACCGGGAGCAGAACCAGATCATTGCCGACCAGTGGGATGCCACCTCCTCCGGTCGCGGCGTCATGGGACGGGTCATGACCTATGTGAGCACCGTCGCCGGTAAGGCCGCCGTCCCTGGCGTGCGAGCCCCGGGTGTGTTCGCGCCCACCACCCTCACCGCGGGCGCCATGTCACTGCGCACGCCGCTGCCGAATTTCAACTGGGCCGACCGCGACACGCGGTGGACCTACATAACGAATGATCTACTGCCTCGTTACCTGGAGCTTTCCGCGAATCAGGCCGTTGCGAGACCGGTGCTGGCGGAGCCCTTCTCGGATAAATTGGCCGAAGGAAGGCTGCTGCGGCGTCTGCCCGATCTGCTCGGAGATCTGACCGCTGAGTGGCAGCTGACCACCTGATCTGGGCCGCTCGCACGGGCGGACGCACGCCGATCGCAGCAGTCCGGGTATCCTCGAGATTGCTGAGGAGCCCAGGCCCCGACGAAGGATCACGGATGCATTGCCCGTACTGTCGCCACCCCGATTCCCGGGTGGTCGACTCGCGTGAAGCCGAGGAAGGCAGCGCCATCAGGAGGCGTCGTGCCTGTCCCGAGTGTGGGCGACGGTTCAGCACGGTGGAAACCGCGATTCTCTCGGTGGTCAAGCGCAGCGGAGTGAGCGAGTCGTTCAGCCGCGAGAAGGTTATTCGCGGTGTGCGCCGCGCCTGCCAGGGCCGCGAGGTCGATGACGACGCCCTCAACCTGCTCGCGCAGCAGGTGGAGGATGCGGTGCGCGCCAAGGGCGCTCCCGAGGTGCCCAGCCATGAGGTCGGTCTCGCCATCCTCGGCCCGCTGCGCGATCTCGATGAAGTCGCCTACCTGCGCTTCGCCTCGGTCTACCGATCCTTCAGCTCCGCCGAGGATTTCGAGCAGGAGATCGCCTCACTGCGCAAACATCGCGCCGAACACGCGGTGGGCGTCGCAGCCGAATAGCTGATTCACCCACGCGCGATCAGCGTTTGGCGGGCGGCTTGCGCGCGGCGTCGATCGCCTTTTCGATGCGCTTGGCGGAGACCGCATAGGGCGTGCCGAGCTGCTGGGCGAAGAGGCTGACGCGCAATTCCTCGATCATCCACCAGATTTCGGTGATATCGCGGCCGGTGCGGCGGCCCTCGGGCAGCAACTCGAGCAGGCGGTCGTAGGCGGCATGCACCCGATCGAGTTCGGCCATGCCCGCGCGGTCGCGATTGGCGGATGCGGGCAGGGCTTCCAGGCGCAGTTTCGCCGCTTCGAGATAGCGCGGCAGTTCGCGCAATCGCACACTGCCCCATTCGGAGACGAAGCCGCGGAAGACGAGATCGTCGAGCTGGTGCGTGACGTCCTGTGCGGCTTCACGATCACGGGAATCGGCGAGGGCGGCACGTACCCGATGCGCTTCGGCGAGCACGGGCACCACCAGTCGCACGATCTGTACGACGGCGGAGGTGAAGTCGGGTCGCACCTTCTCTACGAGCGCCTTGAACTGCTCCGGACTGCGCACCGGCCCACCCGCATTCGCGATGAGCTGATCGGCGGCGCAGGCCCGGCAGTCCTCGATCAGCGCGTCGAGCGAACCGTACGGATTCTGGCTCAGCGCAAGGCGATCGGCGGGCGGCAGCCCGGCGGTGACCGCTCGTGCCGAACTGGGAAGTGCATTGAGCAACAGCGTGCGGGTACCGGTGCGCATGGCCGCGGCCTGCTGCGCCGGTGAGCTCAGCACCCGGACCGCCACCCCGTCGCCCTCGGGAACCAGTGCGGGATAACCGGTAATGGTCTGCCCGCCGACCTGCCTGCGCACCGTCGGCTCCAGCGTGCCGAGCGATTCCGAGGTCCATACCGCGGCCGGGGCGCGCTCGGCGGCGGCGGTCGCGCGGGCCACCGTCTTCGACACCTGGGTCGCGAGACGGGATTTCAGCTCGGCCAGATTCTTGCTGCGATCGATCAGGGTTCCAGCGGCGTCCGTCGCGGCGAACGTCATGCGCAGGTGATCGGGCAGTGCGACCGGGTCGATATCGGCGGGTGCGATGGTGACCGAACCCAGGCGCGAGAGCTCCCGCACCAGGGCGGTGCGCAGTGGTTCGGCGCGCGGAGTCAGCTGTGCCAGTGCGGCTTTCGCGAAATCGGGGGCCGGAACGACGGCGCGCCGCAGCTGTTTGGGCAGCGTCTTGATGAGCGCGGTGGCCAGTTCCTCGCGCATACCGGGCACCAGCCAGTCGAAGCCGACGGCCCGCACATGCGCCAGCTGCGCGATCGGAATGTGCACGGTGACACCGTCATCGGCATTGCCGGGCTCGAATTGATAGGTGAGCGGGAAGATCAGCTCACCCTGTCGCCAGCTGTCCGGGAACGCGGTCGGATCCAGCAGTGCCGCATCCTCGTTCACGACGGTGGCGGCCGTGAAGTTCAGCAGCGTCGGATCCTGCCGCTGCGCCTTGCGCCACCAGCTGTCGAAATGCCGCACCGACACCACGTCGGCGGGAATGCGGCCGTCGTAGAAGTCGAACAGCACCTGATCGTCGACGAGGATGTCGCGCCGGCGCACCCGATGCTCCAGATCGGCAACATCGTCGAGCAATTCGCGATTGCGCTCGAAGAATTCGTGCCGGGTCTGCCATTCGCCCTGCACCAGCGCATGCCGGATGAACAGCTCACGCGACAGCTCGGGATCGATGCGCCCGAAATCCACCCGCCGCTGGGTGACCAGCGGAATCCCGTACAGCGTGACCCGCTCGTAGGCCAGGGCGGCGCCGCGCTTGGAGGACCAATGCGGTTCGGAGTAGGTGCGTTTCACCAGATCCCCAGCCAGCCGCTCGGCCCACTCCGGTTCGATCCGCGCAGCCGTCCGCCCCCACAGCCGCGAGGTCTCCACCAGCTCGGCGGCCATCACCCAGCGCGGCGCCTTCTTGGCCAGCGAGGACCCCGGAAAGATCATGAACTTGGCATTGCGCGCACCCAGGAATTCCCGGCTCTCGGCCTCCCGCACACCGATATGCGACAGCATCCCCGCCAGCAGCGCCTGATGAATCGACAGCGAATCCCACGGCAGCGCCTCATCGGCGGTAGCCGCCAGCGCAGCAAGCCGCGCAGCCGAATCGGACCCGCCGGACGCACTCCCACCGGATTGCCCACGCCCACCGCGTACGGCCTTGCCCGCTGCGGAGGTGCCGCCACTCGCGGAGGTGCTGCGCATAGCTGAGCCTCCGCCGGACGTCGCGTTGCCGCCGGACGTCGCAGTGCTGCCCGACATGGATTTCGAGCCCGTGCCCTGGGCGGAAGCCGCAGCGCCCCTACCGGAGTCACCGGAATTCCCCGCGGCATTTCTCCCTGCGGCGCTGGTATTTCCGCCGCTGTCCTTGCCTGAGGCGGCGACGTCTCCGCTGATGCTGCTTCCGGAGTCGGCAGTGATGCGACCGGTGGCGACTCGGCTCGAGGTCTCTGTTCCGGCGGCCCGGCCGGATGATGTTGAGCTGTCGGCTCTTTCGCCGCCACGTCGGTTTCTTCCGCGGCCCCGCGAATTGCCGCGGCCGTCGGAGCGACCCGACTCGGAATCGGTTTCAGGGGTGTCGTTTTCGGACGATCCCGAGTCGGTCGACCAGCCGAGGCTGCGGGTGATCGTGCGGAGCTGGCCGTGCAGGTCCTGCCATTCGCGTATGCGCAGGTAGTGCAGGAACTCGTCGCGGCACATGCGCCGGAACTGGTTGGAGGACAGCGATTGTCGCTGCTCGCCCAGGTAGTCCCAGAGTTTGAGGTAGGCGAGGAAGTCGGAGCCGTCGACGTGGAAGCGGGCATGCTTGGTATCGGCGGCCTGCTGGAATTCCACCGGCCGCTCGCGCACATCCTGAATCGACAGTGCTGCGACAATGATCAGCACCTCGGCCAGGCAGCCGGTGCGGTTCGCCTCCACCAGCATGCGCGCCATGCGCGGATCCACCGGCAGCTGCGACATTTCCCGGCCGATGGCCGTGAGAGTCAGTCCGGCATCGGGGATTTCGGCGCGATCGGCGTCGTCGCTGCGCCGAGCCAGCGCGCCGAGCTCCTCGAGCAGTGAGATGCCGTCGCGGATGGCGCGATTGTCCGGGGCCTCCACAAACGGGAAGCTCTCGATATCGCCCAGCCCGAGCGCGGTCATCTGCAGAATGACGGCGGCGAGATTGGTGCGCAGAATCTCCGGTTCGGTGAACTGCGGCCGTGATTCGAAGTCGTCCTCGGAGTACAGCCGAATGGCGATACCGTCGGCAACACGACCACAGCGCCCGGAGCGCTGCCGCGCCGACGCCTGCGAGATCGGCTCGATGGGCAGCCGCTGCACCTTGGTGCGCAGCGAGTACCGCGAGATGCGCGCGGTGCCGGGGTCCACCACATAGCGAATGCCGGGCACCGTCAGCGAGGTCTCGGCGACATTGGTGGCCAGCACCACCCGGCGACCGGCGTGGTTGCTGAACACCTTGTGCTGCTCGGCCGCGGAGAGCCGCGCGTACAGCGGCAGGATCTCGGTGCGCGGCAGTTTCATATCCCGCAGCGTGTCCGCGGTATCGCGGATCTCACGCTCACCGGACAGGAAGACAAGGATGTCGCCGTCGCCCTCGTCGAGTAGTTCGCGCACCGCATCGCCGATGGCATCGGTGGGATCGCGGTCGACGACCTGGGTGTCCTCGTCATCGGGATCATCGGAGGTGAGCGGAACCTCCAGTGCCAGTGGCTGATACCGGATCTCCACCGGGAACGAGCGGCCGGAGACCTCGACAATCGGTGCCGGAGCGCCGTTCTCGTCACTGAAGTGCCGGGCGAACAGCTCCGGATCGATGGTGGCGGAGGTGATGATGAGCTTCAGATCCGGCCGCTTGGGCAGCAGCTGTTTGAGATAGCCCATCAGGAAGTCGATATTGAGACTGCGCTCGTGCGCCTCGTCGATAATGATGGTGTCGTAGCGGCGCAATAGCCGGTCCCGCTGGATCTCGGCGAGCAGAATGCCGTCGGTCATGAGCTTGACCAGGGTCCGATCCGAGGCCTGATCGGTGAATCGGACGGTATAGCCGACCACATCGCCCAGTTCGCCGCCGAGCTCCTCGGCAATGCGCTCGGCCACCGTGCGCGCGGCAATGCGCCGCGGCTGGGTGTGCCCGATGGTGCCGCGAATGCCGCGCCCCAGCTCCAGGCAGATCTTGGGTAGCTGGGTGGTCTTACCGGAGCCGGTCTCGCCGGCGACGATCACGACCTGGTTCTCGGCGATGGCCTTCGAGATGTCCTCGCGGCGCGCGGAGACCGGCAGCTGCTCCGGATACCTGATGGTGGGTAGCGCGGCGCGACGGGTGTCGACGCGCCGCTGGGCGGCATCGATTTCGGCTTCGAGTGCGCTGAGGTCGCCGCCGCGGACCTGGTCGAGGCGTCGACGTAAACGATATTCGTCGCGGATCGAGAGGTCGGCCAGGCGGGAACGAAGCTCGCGAACGGTGGCGGCAGTCCTGGTCATTGCACCGTCAAGCCTAGCGAAGTCCTGACCCGGCCGGTCGGCGTGGTGGCACAGATCGTCGTAGCGAGGGTTGCCTGAAGTGTGCTGTATCGGCGTATCGTCCGCGTTTCGGGCTGCTCCCGTGCGAATATCAGGCCATGAACAGCACTGCCGGAACGCCCGCGTGGATTCGAGCGCTGCGCATTGCCTTCGGTGTTTTCGGCATCGTCGCGCTGGTGTGGATCCCGATCGAGAACATCGGCGTCGCCGGGTACTCCGAAGCCAATTACTTCAGCTACTTCACCATCCAGTCCAATATCGTGGGTGTGGTGGTGCTGCTGGTGGGCGGACTGCGTGCGCCGATCAGCCGGGGCTGGCAGCTGTTCCGCGGCGCCGGCACCCTCTATCTGGTCATCACCGGCATCATCTACGCGCTGCTGCTGTCGAATATCGATGTCCAACTGGGCGAGCACTGGACCAACACCGCACTGCACCGGGTGATGCCCATTGTCGTGCTGGCGGATTGGCTACTGGTTCCCGCCGCGATCAAGCTGAGCGCGCGGCTTATCGGCATGTGGCTGATCTACCCGGTGCTCTACGGCGTGTACACACTGGTCCGCGGTCCGATCGTGGACTGGTATCCCTACCCCTTCATCGATCCGCGCCATCAGGGCTACCTAGAAATGTCCTGGAAGCTGGCGCTGATGGTGGTGTTCTTCGCGATATTGGCCGCCGCCGTGGTCGCGCTGAACGGTTTCCTCGCGCGCTTCTGGCGTGAAAGCCGTACGCACACGTCTTGATCCGGCTCAGAGCTGCCGGGTCATGAACACGCTGTGCGGATCATCGGTGTACTCCGCGAACGGCCCGCACAGCGCGAATCCGTGCCGCTCGTACAGCCGGACCGCGGGCCGATAGAACTCCGAGGACCCGGTCTCCAGGCTCAGCCGCGTATACCCGCGCTCGCGCGCCACGCCGAGAATGTGCTCCAGCAGCAGTGTCGCCACGCCCCGGCCGCGCCAGGCCTCGACCATGCGCATGGATTTGATCTCGCCGTGCGTCGGATCGAGCTCCTTCACCGCCCCGCAGCCCGCGATATCGTCGCCCTCCCATACCGACCAGAGTGTGATCTCGGGCTTGCGCAGCGCGTCCACATCGAGCGCGTGCATGCTGTCCTCGGGGGAGTTGTCCAGCATTTCGGCCACATGGGTCTGCAGCAGTCCGATCACCTCGGCACCGGACAAATCGTCCACCACAATGCGCATATCCTCAGGCTATCGATGCCGGTCGGCCGGTTGCCGGAGTGGTATGCGCCTCGTGGTTCCCGGCCGGTCGGAGCCCGGAAATCACTGGTGGGCGCCCGAAAATCAATGGCATTCGCGCAGTCCCGAACCTAGCCTGAGACGACCTTGCAGCAATGGGAAAGGACGCCTTGGAAGCGACAGTGACGGTGACCCCGGATCAGTTGCCGGAGTTGCTACTGCACGTCGCGGTGGTGCGCCCGGTGTTCCTGTGGGGTGCGCCCGGTATCGGAAAGAGCTCGCTGGTGCGGGCATTCGCGGACTCCCTCGGATTGGAGTGCGTGACCCTGCTCGGCACGCAGCTCGCGCCGGAAGACCTCATCGGCGTCCCGCAGATCGTGAACGATCGCAGCCGATTCGCCCCGCCGGAGATGATCGCGCGGGCCGAGCCCTACTGCCTGTTCCTGGACGAGCTCAATGCCGCGCCTTCCGAGGTGCAGAAGTCCTTCTACTCGCTGATCCTCGATCGCCGCGTGGGCAATTACGAGCTGCCCGCCGGATCGGTGGTGATCGGCGCCGGTAACCGCGCCACCGACAATGCGCTCGCGCGTCCCATGGCGTCGGCGCTGGTGAACCGCATGGTGCATGTGCACCTGCGCGCCGATGTCGACGATTGGCTGAAGTGGGCCGCGCACAATGACATTCACCCCTGGGTGGTGGAGTACATCATGCAGCGGCCCGATCACCTGTGGGCCGCACCGCCCAAGTCGGAGCAGGCGTTCTCGACGCCGCGCGGCTGGCACATGCTCTCGGATGCGCTGCACTCCTACGGAACCGGGATCGACGACACCTCGCTCTGGGTGCTGGCCTCCGGAACACTCACCGCCGCACACGCTTCTGCCTTCCGTGCCTTTGTGAAGACGGTGCGGCACGCCTTCGATCTGGAGGCGGTCATCAAGGGCGAGGCGGCGTGGCCGCGCGATCCGGCCGACCGCGATCTGCTCTACTTCCTGTCCGAAACCTTCCGTGCCCGGCTGGTCAAGGAGTTGCCCGCCTCCCGCGAGCACGCCTCGGCGGGGCTGAAACGCTTTGTGCTGCGCGCCAAGACGATGCTCACCGAGCTGGCGGAGATCTCGGTGGAATGCGCGCAACTGGTCATTGCCGCCGATGAGAACGGGCTGCCGGTACTGCCGTCCTGGTTCCTGGTGGAGGTCACCCGGGATCTGCCGCGGCTGGCGGCGCGGAGGTAACCATGTCGGGACGTTCGACGCGCAAACGTCGCAGGGCCGCCGACCCCTGGTACGAGAACATGCTGGCCGGGTGGGCGCAGGTGCAGGAGAATCCGATGTTCCGCTGGGCCCGCCGGGGGCTGGTCGACGCCGGTGACCGATTGCCCTCGGATGCGTGGGCGGTCATCTCGGGCCACGGCACCATCCATTTCGCGCCGAAACGCAAAGCGTCCGCCGACGAATGGGCCTGGGCCTTCGCGCATTTGCTGTTGCACGCGGGCTTCGGGCATCTCGATCCGCGCGGCATTCCTGAGCACATGCTGGAGGAGAACCTCTTCGCATCCACCTGGCTCAATAACCCGCGGCAGCCGCATCCGGCCTATCGGTCCGCGTGCTGCGCGGTGGTCGATCAGTACCTGCTCACCCTGAAGATCGGTCGTCCCCCGGCGGATCTGCCACCGACTCCCGGCGGCTCCGATGAGCAGGCGCTGACCGAACGCTGGTGGCACACCGGCATTCCCGAGCAGTATCGGCAGCCCGAGTATCCGGACTTCTTCGTCGGTGATGCCGAGACCGCCAAGAACCACGACCACCGCACACACTTCGCGATCGGCATAGGCGAGGCCGCCCGCGATGCGCTCGCCGATGCGGGCCACGATGTCACCGCCGGGCGGCGCAAGGTCATGCGGTCGTGGGATCGTGCGCTCAATTGGTTCGTCTCCTCCTATCCGCTGCTCGGCGCGCTGGCCGCCGGGATGACGATCGTCGCGGAGGTGGATGTCGCTCGCGGCTGGGACATTTCGATCGCCGCGGTCAATGCCGAGGCCGCCGAGATCTACATCAACCCGTTCGCCGGTCTCAGCGATGAGGAATGGCGTTTTGTGCTCGCGCACGAAATGCTGCATGCCGCACTGCGACACGGTGATCGGGCGGGCTGGCGCGACCACTACCTGTTCAATGTGGCCTGCGATTACGTGGTGAACGGCTGGCTGGTGGAGATGGGTGTCGGCGAGCTTCCCGAGGGGCTGCTCTACGACCCGGAGCTCAAAGGTCTTGCCGCGGAACAGATCTACGATCGCATCGCGGGTGATCTGCGCCGTATTCGCAAGCTTGCCACCCTGCGCGGGCGCGGTCGCACCGATATCTTCGGAGATCCATTGCCGCACAATGGAACTACCGGCGGTTATATCGATCTGGATCACTACTATCGCGGCGCGCTCGCGACCGGTCTGGCCTACCACCAGTCCAGCGGCCGTGGGCTGCTGCCCGCCGGTCTGGAGCAGGAGATTCGCGCCCTCGATCAGCCGCCGCTGCCGTGGGACGCGCAATTGGCGCAGTGGTTCGACGAACATGTGCCCGCCGTCGAGAAGCAGCGCAGTTATGCCCGCGCGTCTCGCCGCCAGTCCTCCACGCCCGATATCCCGCGCCCCGCCTGGGTGCGGCCGGAAGAATCCGTCCGGCTGCCCACCTTCGGCGTGGTCCTGGACACCTCCGGATCCATGTCCACCGAGCTCATGGGCAAGGGTCTCGGAGCGATCGCCGCGTACGCCCGTGCCCGTGATGTTCCGCGTGCCCGCGTGGTGTTCTGCGATGCGGCCGCCCACGACGCCGGGTATCTGCCCGTCGATGAGATCGCCTCGAAGGTCCAGGTCCGAGGCCGCGGCGGTACCGAGTTGCAGCCCGGCATTCGACTTCTGGAGCGCGCCACCGATTTCCCCGCTGACGGGCCGATTCTTGTGATCACCGACGGCATGTGCGATGTCGTGCGCATTCGGCACGAGCATGCGTTCCTCGTTCCGGCGGGCGCCTCTTTGCCCTTCCGGCCCCGCGGTCCGGTCTTCCGGATGCGCTGACCGGCGGTGGAGCTGCGCGCCGGTGAACTAGGCAAGCCGGGCGGGGCATGGCACGATCGGTGAGGTGACCAGCAGTCCATCCGGGGCAGAGCGTCTGCGCGATCTCGCGCGGCTGCGCCGTGTGCGCGACCGTATCGACCGGGAGTACGCGCAACCGCTGGATGTCGAGGCGCTCGCCCGGGATGCGCACATATCGGCCGGTCATCTCAGCCGGCAGTTCAAGCTCGCGTACGGCGAGTCGGTGTATTCGTACTTGATGACACGCCGTATCGAGCGGGCGATGGCCCTGCTGCGGCGCGGCGATCTGAGCGTCACCGAGGTCTGTTTCGCGGTCGGCTGCTCATCGCTGGGCACTTTCAGCACGCGTTTCACCGAATTGGTCGGGGTTCCGCCCAGCGTCTACCGGCGTGAGGCGACCGCTACCTCGGGGATTCCCTCGTGCGTGGAGAAACAAGTAACCAGACCGATCAGGAATAGAGAAGCGGCGGCTACCGAGTCGCAACTAGCCTGATCTTCATGGACATCACCATTCACGCGAGTTTTCTCCCGCAGGACGATCCGGAAGCCGCGCTGGCCTTCTATCGCGACACCCTCGGTTTCGAGCTCCGGAATGACGTCGGATACAACGGCTTGCGCTGGCTGACCATCGGCCCTCCCGGACAGCCCGATACCTCGATCGTGCTGCATCCGCCGGCCGTCGACCCCGGCCTCACCGAGGACGAGCGTCGAGTCATCAGCGAGATGATGGCTAAAGGCACCTATTCCAGCATTCTTTTGGCTACTAAAGATCTGGACGGCCTTTTCGAGCGAGTGCAGGCCAGCGACGCGGAAGTCGTCCAAGAACCGACCGACCAGCCTTATGGCGTTCGGGACTGCGCCTTCCGCGATCCCGCAGGCAATATGGTCCGCATCCAGCAACTGGGCTGAGCCCGTCCGGCATTCCTCCGCCACCGACCCTGAATCACGGAGACACGATAAGCATGGCCACCAAGAGGACGCCCGCGCCCGCATCGCATGCCGCCGATAGTCACGAGCTGATTCGCGTGCTCGGCGCGCGGGTCAACAATCTCAAAGACGTCAGCATCGAGATTCCCAAACGCCGGTTGACGGTGTTCACCGGCGTATCCGGATCCGGGAAGAGCTCGCTGGTCTTCGGTACGATCGCCGCGGAATCGCAGCGGCTGATCAATGAGACCTACAGCTCGTTCGTGCAGGGTTTCATGCCGACGCAGGCGCGGCCCGAGGTCGACGTGCTCGAGGGGCTCACCACCGCGATCCTGGTCGACCAGCAGCGGATGGGTTCGGACCCGCGTTCCACGGTCGGCACGGCCACGGATGCGAATGCCATGCTGCGCATTCTGTTCAGCCGGCTCGGGAAGCCGCATATCGGTTCCCCGCAGGCGTTCTCCTTCAATGTCGCCTCGATCAGCGGTGCGGGTGCGGTCGCGATCGAGCGCGGTGGCAAGACGGTGAAGGAGCGGCGGAGCTTCAGTATCACCGGCGGTATGTGCCCGCGCTGCGAGGGCCGGGGTTCGGTCAATGACATCGATCTGACGCAGCTGTACGACGACACCAAATCGCTCAATGAAGGCGCGCTGACCATCCCCGGCTACTCCATGGACGGGTGGTTCGGCCGGATCTTCACCGGGTGCGGGTTCTTCGATCCCGATAAGCCGATCAAGAAGTTCAACAAGCGCGAACTGGCCGATCTGCTCTACAAGGAGCCGACCAAAATCAAGGTCGATGGCATCAACCTGACCTACGAGGGCATTATCCCGCGCATTCAGAAATCCATGCTCTCCAAGGATGTCGATGCGCTGCAGCCGCATATTCGCGCGTTCGTGGAGCGGGCGGTCACCTTCGATATCTGCCCCGAATGCCACGGCACCCGGCTCAGCGAGGGAGCGCGGTCCTCGAAGATCAAGAAGGTCAGCATTGCGGATGCGTGCGCGATGCAGATCAGCGATCTCGCCGAGTGGGTGAAGGGGCTGGACGAACCGTCCGTCGGGCCGCTGCTGGAGACTTTGCAGCGGACGCTGGACTCGTTTGTCGAGATCGGGCTCGGCTACCTCAGTCTGGAGCGCACGTCGGGCACGCTGTCGGGCGGTGAAGCGCAGCGCGTCAAGATGATTCGTCATCTCGGGTCCGCGCTCACCGATGTCACCTATGTTTTCGACGAGCCCACCGCGGGGCTGCATCCGCATGATATTCAGCGCATGAACGATCTGCTGCTGCGCCTGCGGGACAAGGGCAATACGGTGCTCGTCGTCG
Organism: Nocardia sp. NPDC006630; assembly: GCF_040611495.1. Taxonomy (NCBI): domain Bacteria; kingdom Bacillati; phylum Actinomycetota; class Actinomycetes; order Mycobacteriales; family Nocardiaceae; genus Nocardia; species Nocardia sp. NPDC006630. The sequence goes on along the minus strand of NZ_JBEXOK010000002.1, from coordinate 742,561 downwards.
AGCACAAGCCGGAGACCATCGCGATCGCCGATCACATTGTCGATCTCGGGCCCGGTGCGGGTGCGGGTGGCGGCACCATCTGTTTCGAGGGCTCCGTCGACGGGTTGCGGGGCAGCGGCACCATTACCGGCAAGCATTTCGACGATCGGGCCGCGCTCAAGAAAGCGGTGCGAAAGTCCACCGGGGCCTTGAAGATTCGTGGCGCGAAGACGCACAATCTGCGCGGTGTGAATGTCGATATTCCGCTCGGGGTGCTGGTCGCCATCACCGGTGTCGCGGGGTCCGGAAAGAGTTCACTCGTGCACGGATCGATTCCCGCCGGTGAGAATGTGGTCTCGGTCGATCAGGGTGCGATCAAGGGTTCGCGGCGCAGTAATCCGGCGACGTACACCGGACTGCTCGAGCCGATCCGCAAGACGTTCGCGAAGGTCAATGGCGTGAAGCCGGCGCTCTTCAGCGCGAATTCCGAAGGCGCCTGCCCCAATTGCAATGGCGCGGGTGTCATCTACAGCGATCTGGCGATCATGGCCGGCGTCGCCACCACGTGTGAGGTGTGCGAGGGCAAGCGGTTCCAGGCGGCGGTGCTGGACTACCACCTCGGCGGTCGCGATATCAGCGAGGTGCTCGCCATGTCGGTGAGCGAGGCCCTGGAATTCTTCGCCGCCGGCGAATCGAAAATCCCCGCCGCACATGCCATCCTCGAGCGGCTCGCCGATGTCGGTCTCGGCTACCTCACCATCGGCCAGCCCCTCACCACCCTGTCCGGCGGCGAGCGCCAGCGCCTGAAACTGGCCACCCACATGGCTGACAAGGGGGGCATCTACGTCCTCGACGAGCCCACCACCGGCTTGCACCTCGCCGACGTGGAACAGCTCCTCGGCCTCCTCGACCGCCTCGTCGAATCAGGCAAGTCGGTCATCGTCATCGAGCACCACCAGGCAGTCATGGCCCACGCCGACTGGATCATCGACCTCGGCCCCGGCGCCGGCCACGACGGCGGCCTCATCGTCTTCGAGGGCACCCCCGCCGACCTGATAGCCAAACCCGCCACCCTCACCGGCGAACACCTCGCGGCCTACGTCGGCAGCTGACCGAGGTCCTCGGAGACCTCGCGAGCCCTCTCACCCGCAGCCGAATCACCGCACCCGTCGAATTCGACCGACGGGTGCGGTGATTCGCGTTGTCTGCGTGAGGCGTCCTGAATTATGCGAGTGAGTCGCCCCCGTCATCCCGGCACGCGAGCCTCGTCTCCCAGCGCGCGAGCCTCGTCTCCCAGCATGCGAGCCCCGTCATCCGGCACGCGACCCCCGTCATCCGGCACGCGAGCCCCGTCTCCCGGCACGCGACCCCCGTCATCCCGGCATGCTCTTGGCCGGGATCCACACCCGCAGCGTGTCAACGGTTTCCGTGGATCACGGCCAGAAGCGCGCCGGGATGACAGGAGGTGTGCTCGACGGCGGGCCGTCGCAGTCGCCTTGCCGATGTCTCGCGCCTTCCCATCTCGTCCAGTTGCGTTGTCCAGGGCTGTGCAGGGATCTACCGAAACGTGCGAGGTTGCCGCAGAACACCGCTGCTGCGTGGCAGCTGCCTGCTGGTCTGCCGCCGAGTGGCGGTGGGATGACCTTGGTTCGGCAGGGTAAGGGCGGTGCCGAAGGGTGGGGGCGGTGCCACTATGGAGGGAGGCAGGACTCCGCGCTGAGAGGTGGTGGGGCATGGCGGGATTCGTGCAGGACAGCGGGATGCTGCGGTGGCTGGTGGTGGCCGGATTCGTGACGGCTGCGGTGATTGTGGTGGGGCGGCTGGCCGCGGTGCGGCCGGTGGGTGGGGGAGAGGTGCTGGCGGGGAATGGGTTTCGGGTGGATCAGGAGTCGGATGCGGCGCATCTGCTCATGTGCCTGGTGATGCTGGCCATGCTGGTGTTTCCGGCGGCGGCCGATCCGCGGGCGCTGCGCGGTGTGCTGACCGCGATGATTGTGGTCTACGCCGCAGTTCTGCTGGGTCGAATCCTGCGGTGGCGCAGTGTGAGTGTCGCGACGTTCGCCTATCACCTGCTGGCGGCGGGGGCGATGTTGTACGCGATGAGCGGGCATGCCGAGCGCGGGATGCATATGCACATGGCGGGTGGGCCCGCCCCGGCGCCGATGCTCGTGCTGGCCGCACTTTTCACCGCGGATGCGGTGGTCATGGCGGTTCCGGCGTCGCGGCGTGCGCTGTGGCACATGTTTCCGCATGCGGTCGGTACCGGTTCCAAGGCGGTGTTTCCGCATCTGGTGATGGATCTGGGCACCGCGTACATGCTCGTGCTCGCCGCGGCGGGCTGACACCTCGAGTGCCGGGGGCTGTTCGCGCTGCTCCGGGCGGTGATGGTGTGATGGTGGGGTTGGTCGACATGCCCGGAAAGTGGCAGTCGGTGTCGGTGTGACGGAGGTGCGGGATGGGTTCGCTGTGGCATGGCTTCGCCGATATGGGTGCGGTGGAAGACGGCGGTGCGTTCGTGGTGGCGCGCGGCGACGGCGCTTATATCTGGGATGAGGGCGGCACCCGGTACCTGGATGCCACCGCCGGACTGTGGTTCACCAATGTCGGGCACGGCCGCCGCGAGATCGCGGATGCGGTGGCCGCGCAGCTGAGCAATCTCGCGCACTATTCGAACTTCGGTGATCTGGCCTCCCCGGTGCTGCGCGATCTGGCCGAACGGCTCGCCGCCATCGCGCCGGTGCCCGGCAGCAAGATCTTCTTCACCTCCGGCGGGTCCGACGGCATCGATACCGCGGCCAAGCTGGCGCGCCGCTACTGGAACGTCATGGGCAAGCCGGGCAAGACCATCATCGTCGGCCGGGAGAAGGCGTACCACGGCATGCACGTGGCGGGTACCTCGCTCGCGGGCATTCCGGTGAACCACGAGGGCTACGGCGAGTTCATGCCCGACGCCCGCACCATCGGCTGGGACGACCCCAAGGCGCTGCTCGCGCTCATCGAAGAGGTCGGCGCCGAGCGCATCGCCGCCTTCTTCGCCGAGCCGATCATCGGCGCCGGCGGCGTCTACCTGCCGCCGGAGGGCTATCTCGCCGAGGTGCGCCGCATCTGCCGTGAGAACGACATCCTGTTCGTGGCCGACGAGGTCGTCACCGGCTTCGGCCGCATCGGCGGATCCTGGTTCGCCTCTTCACGTTTCGACCTGCAGCCGGACATCATGACCACCGCCAAGGGCCTGACCTCCGGTTACGTGCCGATGGGCGCGGTGTTCATCGCCCCGCGGATCGCCGAGCCGTTCTTCGCCGGCGGCACCTGGTTCCGCCACGGCTACACCTACGGCGGCCACGCCGGCGCCGCGGCCGCCGCCATGGCCACCCTCGACATCATGGAGCGGGAAAACCTGCTCGAGGCCAGCAAGAACCTGGAATCCCTGCTGCACAAGCACCTTTCGCCACTGGCCGAGCACCCCCGGGTAGCCGAGGTCCGCAGTGGCCTGGGCGCCGTCGCCGCCATCCAGCTCGCCGATCCCACCGAGGCCATGCCGTTCGTGAAAACCCTGCGCGCCCACGGCATCTCGGGCCGCGCGGCCGGTCAGGGCGCCCTGCAGATCTCCCCGTCCTTCGTCATCACCGAGGAGCAGGTCGCCGAACTGGCGGCGGGCTTCGCCCGGGCGCTGGGTTAGTCCTGCCTGGCGGCCAGACGGTCGGCACGGGAATTGAGGTAACGCTGCTGCGGAACGGTTCCCGTCAGCTGCGCGGCGTGGCGGTAGTCGGAGATCGCGTCCGAGTCGGCTCCACTCAGTTCCCGCAGATGTGCGCGTACGGCATAGAACCGATGGTCGGCACCTAGGCGGCCATCGGTTTCCAGTTCCGCGAGCATGGCCAGCCCGGCCTCGGCGCCGCTCGACATCCCCACCGCGACTGCACGATTCAATGCCACTACCGGATTGTCGGTGAGTGCGTGCAGTGCCGTGTAGAGGGCGGCGATCTGCGGCCAGTCGGTGTCCTCGGCGGTGGCCGCCTCGTCGTGCACGGCCGCGATGGCGGCCTGCAATTGGTACGGTCCCGGCGGACCGCCGCGTGGCAGTGCCAGGGTGATCAGTGCGATGCCCTCGGTGATGAGGCTGCGGTTCCAATGCGATCGATCCTGTTCGGCCATCGGAATCAGTTCGCCGTGCGGCCCGGCGCGGGCCGGTCGGCGGGCATCGGTCAGCAGCATGAGGGCGAGCAGGCCCGCGACTTCGTCATCTTGGTCGAGTAGGCGATACATGATGCGCGCCAATCGAATTGCCTCGGCCGACAGGTCTGTGCGGTACAGGTCGGGTCCGGCCGTGGCGGCATAGCCTTCGGTGAAGATCAGGTACAGCACGTGCAGGACGGCCGCGAGCCGGGCGTCTCGCTCCTGGGGCAGCGGCATGCGGAAGGGTGTGCCTGCCGATTTGATCGTGCGTTTGGCCCGGCTGATGCGCCGGGTCATGGTGTCCACCGGTACGAGGAAGGCGCGCGCGATCTCCGCGGTGGTCAGGCCGCCGACCGCGCGCAGAGTAAGCGCGATCTGGGAGGCGGGGGCCAATGCCGGATGGCAGCACAGGTACAGCAGGATCAGGGTGTCGTCGGCGTCCGCGACACGGTCATCCACCGTCTGGAATGTCCACTGCTCGAGTGGAAGAGCCTGTGCCACAGCATCTTCGCGTCGCCTTCGCGCCTGCTCGGCGCGCAGCAGGTCGATGAGCCGCCGGGCCGCGACGGCGATCAACCAGGCTTTCGGATCGTGCGGCACACCCGACTCTGGCCACTGTGCGGTCGCCGCGACCAGGGCCTCCTGCACCGCATCCTCGGAGGTATCGAAATGCCCGTAGCGCCGCACCAGCGCACCGAGGACTTGCGGTGCGAGTGCGCGCAGCAGCTCCCCGGTGCGGGTGTCGGTCATCAAATCTCCAGAGAATCAGCGCTTTCCGCGATCGGCCGCACATCCACGTAGGCGCGCGCGGCCACCGCCGCGGGGCCGGGGCATTCGGTGATTTCCGCCGCGATCTCGGTGGCCCGGTCGAAGCTCTCGCACTCCACGATCCAGTATCCGGCGAGTACCTCCTGCGTTTCCGCATACGGTCCGTCGGTGATCACCACGGGCAGGCCCGCGCGGGTGCTGCCGCTGATCCTGCGGGTGTGGACTGGATCGACGAGGCCGCGGGTGTCCACCAGCTCTCCGGACGCCTCGAGCTTTGCCGTGAAGTCCCGCATGAACTCGGTCACCGCGGCGAAGTCGTCGGGTGTCCAGGCGTAATCGCCCGTCGCCTTGCCGGTCATACCGTCGTAGTCCCGCTGCGAACCGTAGGACAGAATCATGTACTTCATCGGTCTCACCTCCGTTGTCGGCGCCTCGGTGGCGTCTGTACCCGAGACGTCGGAGCCACTGCACCGGATCCGGACATCCACTCCGAAGATATTTTCCCGCGCCGCGACCGGCGGCCGAAGCGGTCAGATGACGACCGGATGATCCTCGACAACGCGCCCGCCCAGCCGCACCCAGCCGTCGGAGTCCCATTCGGTGAACAGCTGCGAACCCGCGCCCTGGGTGATGTACAGCCCGCGCTGTAGTTTGGCCGTGAGTGCGATGGCTGCCGCTCCGGTCGCCTCGTCCTCGGCAATTCCCATGGCGGGGGCGAACATTCGAGTCCGCACCTGACCTCGGGCCTCGTCGTGCCAGGTCCACGCGTAGTGCGAGCCCTCGGGGAAGTCGGCCGGGTCCAGCGTGGCCAGCAGTTCGGCACTCTCGATTTCGTGAAAGGTGAAGGCGGGGGCCCATTCCGAGCGCGCGCGCACCCACGCCATACCCTCGGTGACCGAAACGTCCACGGGTCCGGCGGGCACATCGATCACCGAGACCGGACGGCCCCGCAGGTACAGCCACCAGCCGGTGCCGACGGTCGGGTGCCCGGCGAACGGCAATTCCACCGACGGCGTGTAGATGCGCATGCGGACCCGGCCGTTGTCCGGCTCCTCGAGGACGACCGTCTCGCTGTAGCCGACCCGTGCGGCCAGGGCCTGATGGTCGGCGCCGGCCACATCGGCGGCGCGCGCGATGCCGAGCGGATTGCCGAAGCGGCCCGTCGCATCGGTGAATACGCGAACCACTTCGATCTGTGCGCCATCGCTTTCCGGGGTGCTCATAGGTGCCGAGCTTACCGCTGGTTACCGCGCAGGGGGAGGTGAGCATGCTCCCAGCATGTCTGCCAGGGCGCTCTTCTCGGTGGCCTGTACGGTGAGTCCCCAGCGGGATTTCACGGCCACCCAGCGGCGTGCGTACTCGCACCAGAACTGTGCGCGCGGGCGCCACTGATCCGGGGTCTTCGAGCCCTTGTCCTGATTGGCCTGCTTCTGCACGGCCAGCAGATTGCCCACGTCATTGGCGAAATACTGCCGTCGTTCCGCATCCCAGTCCGAGGCGCCGGACCGCCAGGCGTCGCCCAGCGCGACCACATGGTCGATCTCGATGTCGGAGGCCTGGAACCGGTCGTAGGGCAGTTGCTCGCCCGCGTACGGATCGTTCAGTACGCCGGACAGCACCATGCACGAATTGCTCTCCGCCAGTTTGACTTCCGTCAGATCCCGCTTCATCACGTCCTCGCGGGCGGTGCATCCGTCGGAAAGTACGGGCTCGCCGCCGCGCCCGGACCAGCCGGGTCCGAAGGCGTTGCGCTCGTAGGATTCCCAGTTCCGATTCCAGGCGATGGTGAGCCGGTCCAGGTCGGCCTGCGCGTGCAGCAGGTCGGGGAGCGGCGTGCTGGTGGGATCGGCCGCGGCGGTGTCGGTGTTCTTGTGCGCCGGTTCCTGCCGATTGCTCCAGAGCGCGAGCCCGGTCGCTGCCACCGCGATGAGGACGACGGAGGTGGCGAAGAATCTGCGCCAGCGGCGCCGGGCGGTGGTCCGGGAACGCTCGGGCATGCGGGGGAGTCTAGGGGTGGAAACCGGATGAAACGGGCAATGTTGCCGACCGGTGACCTGATTTCAGCTAACCGATAGCAAATAGAAACAGGGGTGGTGCACCGAATCGGTGCACCACCCCTGTCAGCAGTGCTTCAGATCGAAAAGCAGGAGATCAGACCGCGGCGGCAGCCAATGCCTCGGTCGAGGCCACGGCCTGGCCGACACCGGCCACGATCGCGGCGGCACGCAGCGATTCGAAGATCACCTCACGGGAGACGCCCGCCTCGCGCAGGGTGTTCTCGTGCGCCTCCAGGCAGTGCTGGCAGCCGTTGATCGAGGAGACCGCGAACGACCACAGCTCGAAATCGGCCTTGTCCACGCCCGGCGTGCCGATGATCTGCATGCGCAGACCGGCCCGCAGGTCGTCGTACTTGCCGTCCAGGAAGGCCTTGCCGCGGTAGAACACATTGTTCATGCCCATGATCGAGGCGGCGCCCAGCGCGGCGTTGTACGCCTCGGCCGACAAAACGTCGGCGGCCTCCTCGGCAATTTCGCGCAGCGTGGTGGCCGACCGGGTGGCGGCGGCCGATGCCAGCAGTGTGCCCCACAACTGCTGCTCGTTCAGCACGGTGGTGCGAGCGATCGAGGACAGATTGAGCTTGAGGTCCTTGGCGTACTCGGGTAGCGAGTTCTTGAGGGTCTCAATGGTCACAGTGCGAAATCCTTTGTATCAGAGCCGAATTGGGAAGATTAGACCGAAGCGGTCATGAGCTCGCCGGCCTTGATGGTCGGGTCGCCCTTCTTCCAGTTGCAGGCGCAGAGCTCGTCGGACTGCAGGGCGTCGAGCACCCGCAGCACCTCGTCGACATTGCGGCCCACGGAACCGGCGGTCACCGAGACGAACTGGATCTCATTGTTCGGATCGACGATGAAGGTGGCGCGGTCGGCGACGCCGTCGGCATTGAGAACACCGGTGGCGGCGGCCAATTCACGCTTGAGGTCGCTCAGCATGGGGAACGGGAGGGTCTTGAGCTCCTCGTGCTGCGCACGCCACTGGAAGTGCACGAACTCGTTGTCGACGGACGCGCCGAGCACCTGTGCGTCACGATCGGCGAACTCCTCGTTCAGCTTGCCGAAGGCGGCGATCTCGGTCGGGCAGACGAAGGTGAAGTCCTTCGGCCAGAAGAAGACGATGCGCCACTTGCCGGCGTGGTCGTCGCTCGAGATCTGGGTGAAGTAGTCGTCGGGCTGCTGAGCGTTCACCTTCGAGAGATCACCGCCGATGACCGCGGTCAGGTTGTAGGCGGGGAACTGGTCGCCGATGGTCAGCAGTGCCATGCTTGCTCCTCTGTGTAGTCGAATCGATCGTGTCGTGACTGCTGTAAACGATCTTGCCCGAACCTCGCTTAAAGGCAAAGGTGATGGGTCGCACTAGACTGATAGGCGTGACTGATCAAACTTATCAGCCGACCCTGTCGCAGCTGCGTGCGTTCGTGGCGATCGCGGAATATCGCCACTTCGGTACCGCGGCGGCCCGGCTGAGCGTGAGCCAACCCACGTTATCGCAGGCCCTGGCATCACTGGAAAACGGACTCGGTCTGCAATTGATCGAGCGCAGTACGCGCCGGGTACTGGTCACACCCGCGGGCAAACGGCTACTGCCGCAGGCCATGGCAACACTGGAAGCCGCTGACCGTTTCGTCGCTTCCGCGGCCGGATCCGGGCTCGGCGGAACCATGCGATTGGGCATCATTCCGACCGTCGCCCCCTATGTGCTGCCGCGGCTGCTGCCCGAGCTGCGCACGCAGCTGCCCACGCTGGTGCCGCATGTGATCGAGGATCAGACGGCGCGACTGGTGGACGGGCTGCGCTCCGGCGTTCTCGATGTCGCGGTGCTGGCGCTGCCGGCCGATGCCACCGGACTGGTCGAGATTCCGCTCTATACGGAGGAATTCGTCCTGGTGGTGCCGCGCGGGCACGCGTTTGCGGGGCGCACCGATCTGAAGCCCGCCGATCTGGACGCGCTGCCGCTGCTGCTGCTCGACGAGGGGCACTGCCTGCGTGATCAGACGCTGGATCTGTGCCGCTCGCACGATGCCCATCCCGGCGCGGTCGGCGATACCCGTGCGGCCTCGCTGGCCACCGTGGTGCAGTGTGTGGCAGGCGATCTGGGTGTCACCCTGATTCCGGAGATGGCGGTCGAGTCCGAAACCTCGCGTGGCACTCTGGATATCGCGCGATTCGCCGCACCCGCACCGGGGCGCACGCTCGGGCTGGCCTATCGCACCTCGACCGCGCGCGGTGAGGATTACGAGCGTCTCGCGGAGATCATCCGAAGTATTCGGCCGCGCTGACCGCAGTGCCGGGTGAGGTCTGGAGCACCCCCAATTGACCGGTTCGTGCACGTCTGGGACGCTCGGCTCCATGCGCATTCACCATCTGAACTGCGGCACCATGGCCTTCGGCCTGGTCGACCACTGCCTGCTCGTCGAGACCCGGACCGAACTCGTGCTGGTCGACACCGGATACGGGCTCGGTTGCGTGCGGGAGCCGGGAAAGATGCTGGGCGCGAGCCGATTCCTGATGGGTCCCAAGCTCACCGAAAAGGAGACGGCGATCTGGCAGATTCAGGCGCTGGGCTACGACCCCCGTGATGTGCGGCACGTCATCCTCACCCATCTCGATCTCGATCACTCCGGTGGCCTGTCCGACTTCCCGGAGGCGACGGTGCATGTGCACGGTCCCGAATTCCGGGCCGCCACAGCGACACCCACCCTTTCCGAGCGCCTGCGGTATCGCGCGGCGCAGTGGGCGCACGGACCCAAGTGGATGGTCAACGAGGTCGAGGGGGCCGAGGAGTGGTTCGGTTTCACCTCGGTGCGTGACCTACCCGGCCTACCCCCGGAGATCCTCGTGGTGCCGCTCGCCGGTCACACCCGCGGTCATGCCGGTGTCGCGATCGACAGCGGCAACGGCTGGCTGCTGCACGCCGGAGATTCCTTCATGTTGGAAAGCTCCATCGACCCCGAGAGTCCGAATACTCCCTTGTGGCTGCGTATGTACGAACAGGGAGCAATAGTCCGCGATGCATATCGGGAGAATCAACGTCGTCTGCGCGAACTCAGGCGCCTGCACGGCCATCAGATCAGCGTCATCAATTCCCACGACGCGGCGCTCTTCCATCGGATGACCGCCCGGTGAGTCCCTGGCGCCGGGCCCGCCCCCTTCCCTCCGGCCCCGCCCCGCTGTTCGTCTACGGCACCTTGCAATTCCCCGAGGTGCTGATCGAATTGCTCGGCCGCGCACCGGAATTGGAGCCCGCCCGAGTGCTCGGGCAGCGTGCGGCAGTCCTGCCCGACCGGGTGTATCCGGGACTCACCTCCGCCAACGGCAGTGTGACGCAAGGCTTCCTGCTCAACGGGCTCACCGCCGACGAGTGGCAGATACTGGATACCTTCGAGGACGACGAATACGAACTGCGCCCCATCCCCGTAAACGCGGGTAATCAGCACACCTACGCGTGGACCTACGCCTGGACCGATGCGGTGACACCGGCGGAGTGGTCAGCGCAACGTTTCGCCGCCGATCACCTCGCCGACTACCTCGCCCGATCCGCAACGTGGCGCCGAGACCTCTTGCAGGGCAGCTAGGTTCGCAGCCCGTCCAGGATGGCGAGTACCGCCGCCTCGGATTCGATTCGGGCGGCGGCCGGATCATCGGAGCTCGCTATGAGCAGACCGGCCTCGCCCAGGGCGGCGATGATCATGTGGGCGAGGGGTCGCAGTGGCACGTCATTGCGCAGGGCTCCGGAATCCACGCCCAGTTGCAGACTCGCCGCGACCATGCCCAGTGCGTACTTCTCGTCGAGGGCGCGCCACTCCTGCCAGCCGAGGACCGCGGGCCCGTCGATCAGGCAGATGCGGGTGCGTTCGGGTTCCATGCAGGACTGCAGGAACATGCGCAGTGCGGCCTCGAAGGCGGTGAGCGGATCGGTGGTCTCGGTCCGCGCCAGTTCGTCGGCGATCTGCTGCATGAGTTGCTGCTGGATCTGCTCGTATACCGCGCGGAAGAGCTCCTGCTTGTCCTTGAAGTGGTGGTAGAGCGCGCCGCGGGAGCTGCCGGCGTGCTCCACGATCTCGGGGGTGCCGACGGCCGCGTAGCCGCGCGCGGCGAACAGTTCGCGCGCCGCATTGATCAGGCTGGTGCGGGTCGTCTCGGATCGGGCGGCTTGCCTGCTCATCGGTGCTTTCCGTTCGGGTGTCCTGGGCATGACTCATCAACACTTACAAACAGGCAGACTGTTTGTTATTGTCGGTGCTGTAGCTATTGTCGCTGATCCAGGGGGTTCCAGATGATCGACTCGACTACTACCGCCCGCGCATCCTGGCGGGCTGCCGATCTGGGTGCGCGCCGCGAGATTTCACTACCTCAGGGCCGAATGGCCGTGTTCGAGTCCGGAACCGGTCGTCCGATCGTGTTCGTGCACGGTCTACTGGTCAATGCCAATCTGTGGCGGGGGGTGGTGCCGCGGCTGGCCGGTGAATTCCATTGCGTGACATTGGATATGCCGTTCGGGTCACACACGCTGTCCATGCCGGGGGCGGATCTCACGCCGCCGGGGATGGCGGAGTTGGTGTGCACCGCGATCGAAGCGCTCGAACTCGGTCCGGTTGTGCTGGTGGGCAATGACAGTGGTGGCGCTCTGTGTCAATTGGTCGCGACGAGTCGGCCGGACCTGGTGCAACGGCTGGTGCTGACCTCGTGCGACGCCTACGAGAACATGCCGCCACTGCTGGTGCGCGCTATTCGGCTCACCGCGCGTATTCCGGGCGGGTTGGGTCTGCTCATGTCCGCGCTGCGGTTGCCCTGGGTGCGCAACTCGCCGATTGCCTTCGGCGCGTTGTCGATTCGGCCGATCGAACCGCGGGCGGCTGAGTCGTATGTACTGCCCGCCGGGATCGCCCGGGATATTCGGGATGATCTGCGTCGTGCGCTGTTCGGGCAGCATCGACGCCATACCCTGGGTGCGGCAGCGCATTTCGCCGAGTTCGACCGTCCGGTGCTGATCGCCTGGTCGGGTCGTGACCCCATCTTCCCGATGGCCCATGCGCTGCGGCTGGCGACCGATTTCCCCCATGCTCGGCTCGAGGTGATACCCGAGGCGCGGGGATTCTCGCCGGAGGATGAACCGGTTCGGCTGGCGACCGCCATCGCGGAATTCGCGGCTGCGTCGCGTTCGGCGCACGTCCGATGAATATCGAGCGCATGCCCGAGTTGCCCGGGGTCGAACACCACTTCATCGATGTCCGCGGACTGCGTACGCACGTCGCGGTCGCCGGGAGTGGGGAGCCGCTGGTGCTGTTGCACGGCTGGCCGCAGCACTGGTGGGAGTGGCGGCGGGTCATCGGGCCACTCGCCGAGCACTATCGGGTGATCTGCCCGGATCTGAGGGGGCTCGGCTGGACCGACGCTCCACCGGACGGTTATCGGCCGGAGGTGATGGCCGACGATATCGCCGGATTGCTCGACCGCCTGGGGGTGCACAGGTTTCGCCTGGTCGGGCACGATTGGGGCGGTCTGGTCGGCTATCAGCTCGCGCTGCGCAGTCCGGATCGGGTGTCGCACTACATCGCGGTCAATACGGCGAGCCCGTTTCTGCGGCCCACGCCGCGGGTGCTGCTCAATGGGGTTCGGGTATGGCATATTCCGCTCAATGCGGCGCCGTTGATCGGTCGCCGTATGTCCGGGTCGGTGGTGCCGAGGTGGGCATTGCGGCATTGGACGTATCGCTCGGCGGCGCTGACCTCCGAGGATGCCCGGATCTTTCTGGCGCAGTTCCGGGATCCGGCTCGGGTGCGAGCCACCGTGTCCTACTACCGGAACATAGTGCGGCGCGAACTGCCGCTGCTGCTGGTCGGCAAGTACCGCTGGTCGCGGCTCACTGTTCCGATGCTGGTGCTGTCGGGGGATCGTGATCCGCTGCTGTCTACCGGGCAGATGACCGGATTCGACCGGTGGGCAACGGATTTGCGAGTGGAGTCGATGGTGGATGTGGGGCACTTCCCGCCTATCGAGGATCCGGACAGTTTTGTGGCCCGGGTGCTGGGGTTCTGTGCCGATCCTGCTGACCGGGACTGCGTGACGCCGGACACAGTTTTGGGGTAGAACGTGTTGGCATGGAGACAGCTGGTGTGGTTGCGGCGGCGCGTAGTCAGGCGATAGGGGATCTGTTGCGGCGCAGTGCTGCTCGGGTTCCGGGGAAGACGGCGCTGGTGTGGCGGGGGCGGCGGGAGAGTTTCGGCGGGCTCGACGAGGCCGTCAATCAGGTGGCGCACAGTTTGGCTGATCGTGGTGTGGTGCAGGGGGATCGGGTTGCGGTGTTCTCGCATAATTGCCGTGAGTTCGTGCTGTTGTATTTTGCGCTGGCGCGGCTCGGGGCGGTTTCGGTGCCGATCAATTTCATGCTCACCGCTGATGAGGTCGCCAACATTCTGGGGCATTCCGGGGCTGTCGGGCTGATTGCCGAGGATGCGCTTGCCGGAGAGGCCGAGGCGGCGGTGAAGCAGTTGGGGGACAACGATATTCGATTGTTCGGCTGGATCGGACTGAGTGGGCTGCCGGTGGCCGCGGGTTGGGAGGATGTCGCGGCGTGGGAAGAACACGCCGACGCTTCCGAACCTGCGGTGCTCATCGGTGATGACGATCCGGTGCAGCTCATGTACACCTCCGGCACCGAATCGCGGCCCAAAGGCGCGATCATGTCCCATCGCGGGCTGATCGCACAGTATGTGAGCGCGATCGTGGACGGGCGGATGACCGCCGAGGACATCGAGGTGCATGCGCTGCCGCTCTATCACTGCGCTCAGCTGCACTGCTTCCTCACGCCCGACATCTATTTGGGTGCGACCAGCATTCTGTTGCAGGGGCCCGACGCGACGTCCATTCTGCGGACCGTCGAAACCGAGCGGGCCACCAAGCTGTTCTGCCCGCCCACCGTGTGGCTGTCGCTGCTGCGGCATCCGGATTTCGACAGCTATGACCTGTCTTCGCTGCGTAAGGGGTACTACGGGGCGAGCATCATGCCGGTCGAGGTGCTGCACGAGCTGGCCGAAAGGTTGCCCGGTGTGGGGCTGGTCAATTTCTACGGGCAGACCGAACTCGCCCCGCTGGCAACGGTTCTCGCGCCGGAGGATCAGCTGACCAAGCCCGGATCTGCCGGGCGGGCGGCGTTGAATGTCGAGACCCGCGTGGTTGATGACGAGGGTGGGCCGGTGGCTCCGGGTGTCATCGGCGAGATCGTGCACCGATCACCGCAGGCCATGCTCGGCTACTGGAATGATCCGGAGAAGACCGCGGAAGCCTTCCGCGACGGCTGGTTTCACAGTGGGGACCTGGGTGTGCTGGACGGCGACGGCTACCTCAGTGTGGTCGATCGCAAGAAGGACATGATCAAGACCGGCGGTGAGAATGTCGCCAGTCGTGAGGTCGAAGAGGTGCTCTACCAGCACCCCGATGTTTCGGAAGCCGCTGTGGTCGGCATTCCGCATCCGCACTGGATCGAGGCGGTCACCGCCGTGGTGGTCACACGCACCGGAACTGTCCCCAGCCCGGAGGCGATCATCGCCCACTGCAAGCAGCATCTCGCGCCCTTCAAGGTCCCCAAGTTCGTGACCTTCACCGAGGCGCTGCCGAAGAATCCCAGCGGCAAGATCCTCAAACGCGAATTGCGTTCGGAATACGCGACTCTCGCCGATCAGCCGAACTAGTCGGCAATCCGGTCCGCATACTCGACGTTCGCGATATCGCCGGGGTCCGCACTAGCGACCCCGGCGAACCACGCGTCCAGGATCTCGGTGAGCAGCGCCCGCGAGGTCAACCGCAAACTCAGCGCCAGCACATTCGCATCGTTCCACCGCCGAGCGCCACCGGCCGTATACCCGTCCACACACAGAGCCGCCCGTACCCCCGGCACCTTGTTCGCCGCGATCGAGGCCCCCGTGCCGGTCCAGCAGCACACCACGGCCTGGGCAGCCCGCCCCTCCGCGACATCACGCGCCGCCGCGGCACTGGCCCAAGCCCAATCATCCCGCTCATCCGGATCCAGTGCCCCATGCACCGTCACCTCGTGCCCGCGCCGCCGCAACTCCTCCACGACCGCCCCCGCCACCCCGGTGTCCTCGTCCGCCGCAACCGAAATCCGCATACAGCGATTGTGCCTACTCGAAGATTTCCGCTACATCGGCTGCGGTCACTGCCCGCCGAGCCCACACCTCGAGTTGATCGACATCCGTACAGCCCTCGATGCGAGCACGAACCTCAGCGGACACTACGAATCCCCGCGCGTCGAGAATGGTTTCCAGAATGCGGACCTCGCCGTCGACCCGGCCTTCTTCCAAGCCTTGTTCCCGGCCCTGCTGTAGGCCCTCTTTCACGAGATTGCGGAAGGTGTCGCTGAGATACTCACGGCGGGCTGCGGTGGTCATCATCGCCTCCAAGCATGATCGGGCCGCATGGTTCAGGGTCGACGTCACAAGGTCGTAGTACATGGTAGCCCGCTCAGTCCCGCGGCTTCCGGGTTCTGCGGCGAGCTTGTCGAGCGCGGCCAGCGTCGCCGCGAATACGCGGGAGCGGTCCTTGCTTCCCTGGTGGGCTATGGCGGACAGCACCGCAAGCTCGGGTGTGCGGACCGCGCTTGCGGGGTCGGTGACGACGGGGACCTGCTCCGGCCCAAGTACGACGGGCTGCACGCTGCCGACTCCGAATCCCAGATCGATGGGTTTGGCCGCCCAGGTAGTCGTCCGGTTGTCCGGGGTCAGCACCAAGAGCACCGTTGGGCAGCGCAGCCGCGCTCGGAGCGTGGCCACATACACCGGCCAAGTCCAGCGCTTGTCCTTGTCCGGGCGCAACTGGACCTCGACGACCACCGCCAGCACCGGTTCCTTCGAATTCGAGAACACGACCACCGTGTCGGCGCGGTATTCGGTCGGTGCTTTATCGGTGAGGTCGGTGCAGGCGGTATTCGCCTCCTCGTACTCGGGTAGGTCCCAGCCGAGCGCGGACAGCAGGCTGGCCGCGAGGCCGGGTTGATTCGTGAAGAGCTCCAGCAACACCTCATGCAGTGGAGATGGCATGGATCGACGGTATGGAGCCCGAGCGATATGTGTTGCTGGATTTGGTGATTCGCTCCGAATTGTCAGAATTGTTCGGTGGTAGCGAGGTGTCTACTTTCCGGCTGCGCGGGCCAGGTGCTCCGGGTAGCGGGCGCCGGCGATGGCGTCGGCGGGGGCGGCGGCTTCGATGGCGGCCAGATCCTCTGGGCTGAGGGCGATGTCGACCGCGGCGGCGTTCTGCTCGAGGTAGGTGCGTCGTTTGGTGCCGGGGATGGGGACGACGTCGTCGCCGCGGCTGAGGACCCAGGCCAGGGCCAATTGGCCTGCGGTTACGCCCTTTTCGTCGGCCAGCTTGCGGAGGGCAGCGACGATGGCGAGGTTGCTGTCCAGGTTGCCTTCGGTGAAGCGGGGGAGGTTGCGGCGCATATCGTCGGCGGGCAGGTCGGCGGTGGAAGTGATTGCGCCGGTGAGGAAGCCGCGACCGAGGGGGGAGAAGGGGACGATGCCGATGCCCAATTCGCGGCAGGTGGGCACGATTTCGGCTTCGAGGTCGCGGGTCCAGAGTGACCATTCGCTCTGCAGGGCGGTGATCGGGTGGACGGCGTGCGCGGCGCGAATGGTTTCCGCCGAGGCCTCCGAGATGCCGAGGTAACGCACCTTGCCCGCGGTCACCAGATCCGCGAGTGCGCCCCAGGTCTCCTCGATCGGCGTATTCGGATCCACCCGGTGCTGGTAGTACAGGTCGATATGGTCGACGCCCAGCCGGGCCAGGGACTCATCGCAGCTCTGCTTCACGAACGCGGCATCACCGCGCGCTCCCATCGACCCGCCCTCGCCCCAGACGATCCCGAACTTCGTAGCCAGCACCACCCGATCCCGCCGATCGGCAATCGCGCGCCCGACCAGCCGCTCATTGGTCTCCGGCCCATACACATTCGCGGTATCGATCAGTGTGACGCCCAGATCCAGCGCCCGATGAATGGTGGCAATCGACTCGGCCTCGTCGGTGTACACCCCGTACGCAGAACTCATGCCCATACACCCGAGCCCCTCCGCGCCAACGGTCAGCTCGCCGAGTTTCCTGGTAGCGATCATGCTGGGATTCCTCCTAGGGTCGCACTCGATGTCAGGTGAGCGACGCTCACCACTCGAACCTACGACCTGGAGCGCACTCCAAGTCAACTATCGAACGCCCCGGACCGTACGGCAGCTTCGAATACATCCCAGTCGACCGGCGCGAACACCAGCGCCGGGCCGGAGGGGTGCTTGCTGTCGCGAACTCCGACGTGTCCCGCCGCAAGGTGCGCCAGGTGCCGCAGTTGGGCTGGCATGATACGGCGATCGCCCACGCGGGTTCGTATCGCGGCCTCATGTAGGACAACAAAAGCATTGGCAGGCTTTCTGTTTCGCAGCACGACGGCTTGCCTCCGCATCCGGACTTCGACACGTCGGTCGAGCTCGCTGTCGGTGTCGTTCTGGAAGTAGGTCCGATCCAAGGTGCGCGCATAGTCCGCAGTTTGAAGAAGGCCCGGAATGATCAACGTGCTTATCGATAGGCGAGAGGGCAAGCGATTTCAACGACAGCCTCGGCACCGAACCCTGAAGGGCGTTTTCCGAGAGGGCGGTCGAGATGTCTTGGGATGCATGGGCACTGCTGTCGATATTCGTACTGTGCGGTTCGGTTATCGTCTGGTCCTGCTGGGGGTTCTATCGTGAGAGCCCGGCGAGCCGTGCGGAGCTACTTCGGCTTCCGCTGGAAGGCGGGGGATGCCTGGTTGTTCGTCGTTCGAATGGGCGCTCCAGCGGGCGGCACAGGGCTGATCGGAGGTAGAAGTGATTGACCTGCAAAGCATCTCAGGCTTCGAGAGGATTGGCGTTCGGCCTGGTGGGTAAGGGAATTGGTATCTATCGTAGTCTCCCAATTGGAGGATTCGTGACCGTATCTGCTCGCCGATAACCTGAAACCGCAACCGCTGCTACGACATTCGTGTTCGTGCACGGATTGACCAGCAACAGCTACTACTGGACGCCCGTGGTTCGTGAACTGGCATTGCTCGGACATCGCAGCTTGCCGGTGGACCTGCCTGGGCACGGGCTCGAGGCCTCGATTCCGCTGTCCTATCAGGGGCAGGACATTGCCGCGTTCGCTACTGGGCCGTCGCCGATGGCCGCGATTACAGTGCACGACAATGTCGCTCATGTCATCAGGCGCGTGAATTGGCGGCCATCCTCGACCGGCTCGTCTGAAGGGCGTCATCGGGACTGCGGTGGAGTGTTGTTGCGGCGCAGTTCGCGCAGGGGAGTCGAGACGTCGCGGCCGGTGCTGAGCCGGGGGCGGTTGATCGGGATCTCGGTGAGGGGTGTGGTTTCTCGCATGGAGGCCAGGGATCTCCTCGCCAATTCCTGATAGACCTTGACGCCGTTGGCCTTCCACTGCAGCGTCTGCTCATCCAAGGGCGTGGTCGCCGTCACCGGATTGCCGACGGCGAGGTGCTCGGAGGGAATCGTGGTCTCGGCGCGCACCACGCTGCCGGCGCCGACGAGCGACCGTGCCCCGATGCGGGCACCGTCCATCACGACGGCGTTCATTCCGACCATCGCGCCCGACTCGATGACGCAACCGTGCAGTACCGCACCATGTCCGATGTGGGATTCGCTCTCCAGCAACAACTCTCGCCCGGGGAACGAATGCAGCACGCAGCCGTCTTGCACATTGGACCCCGCACCGATCACGATCGACCCGAAGTCGCCTCGGATGCTCGCCGCCGGGCCGATATAGCAGCCGGTTTCGACCACGACGTCGCCGATCAGCACCGCTGTCGGGTGCACGAACGCGCCGACAGCGACAACCGGTACCACTCCGTCGATTTCATAACTGGGCATACCTGCTCCGATCCGATGACGGTGCCACCAATGGCCTGTCAAGATCATTAACGACATCTGCCGGGCCGGTCAATTCCCGAAAGAGCTTGGCAGTCACCAGTTCCAGCTTGGAGAAGAGAGCAGCACCTGGTCGGGTCCCGCTGCCAGGGGAGGCTCAGCGTCCTCTCAGCGAATGTGTGACAGCGTGTGGGCACGTACGTCCGCCCGCGAGAAAGTTCCCGATGTCGACCTTCAACAGTCTCCCGGCCCACATCCTGCTCGTGCACTTCATCGTGGTGCTGGCCCCGTTGACCGCGGTGCTGCTGATCCTGTCGGCGGTATGGCCGGCTGCGCGACATCGTCTGGTCTGGCTGAGCCTCGCGCTGGCCGTGATCGTGGTGGTCCTGACCCCGATCACGACCGATGCGGGGGAGTGGCTGGAGAAGCGCGTCGGGCGAACTCCCGACCTGCGCACGCATACGCACCTCGGCGATACGTTCATCTATTTCGCACTCGGGTTGCTTGTTGCGGCGGCTCTCGTAGCGTTCGTTCACGTACGCGAGTCCCACGGTCGCGCGCTGTCTCGACTGCTTGTCGGCATCGTCGCGGTCCTCACCCTCGCCGCGAGCGTGGCGGCGACGGTGCAGGTGTACCGCATCGGAGAGTCCGGCGCCCAATCGACCTGGCACGGTGTGTCGGCCCAGCCGCCGCGCACCCATCCCACCACCGGCCAGGTCCTGCCGAAGTGACCCGCGCCGATTGAAACGATCACGACCAGGAACTGGCGGCGGCAAAGGCCGAGAAGCGCCCGCCACGAGTTCCTGGTCGGTGCCGCTGCGCATCAGTCCTGCAGTGCGGCGGATTCCTCGCGGGCCCTGCGGAGGTTTTCTTCGACCTCGACGGTCCAGGCCTCGTTCGCCTTGGAGGTGTCGACCTCGAATTCGAAGCGCTGCGTCGACTTGGGGTCGATATCGGCGACGTCCACGTAGAACTGGTCGTACCAGCGACGCAGCTGGTAGACCGGGCCGTCTTCCTCGGTGAGCAGCGGGTTGTCGATCTTGGACTTGTGCTTCCAGATCTCGACGTCCTGCAGGAAGCCCTCGCTGATGCCATCGGCCAGTTGGACCGCCATATCCTGTGATGCGTTGTCCGGCAGGCCCTTCGGCTTCTCCAGCGAAACGCCCCACTGCAGGACGAACGAATCCTGCGTGACCGGGTAGTGGCAGTTGATCAATACGCTCTTGACCTCGAATCCGCCGTAGATGTTCACCAGCGGATTGACCATGTACGACGGGCCGAAGTACGAGGCCTCCGAATTGACCATCGTGTCGCCGTCGATATCGGCGGCCATCCCGATGTCTTTGCGGCCCACCGACTCCAGGTACTGAGTGGCGACGTGGCCCTCGAAGACGTTCTTGAAGAAGGTCGGGAACGTGTAGTGGATGTAGAAGAAGTGCGCCATATCCACGACGTTGTCGATGATCTCGCGGCAGTTTGCGCCCTCGATCAGCAGCGAGTTCCAGGTCCAGTCGGTCCACTCGCCGGCCACCTGCTCGAGCGGTTTTCCGTCGGCGTCGACGTACGGCCCGGCGATGTACGGAATCGTCACCTCGTCGGTGGGCTTGCTGCCCTCGTGGTCGTGCCACACGAACAGCTGTCCGTTGCGCTCGAGGGTGCTCCACGAGCGGGTGCGAGCCAGCGGGGGCACGCGCCGGGCATACGGAATGCCCGTGCACTTGCCGTCGCCGCCCCAGCGCCAATCGTGGAACGGGCAGGCGATGGAATCGCCCTTGACCTCGCCCATGGACAGGTCCCCGCCCAGGTGGCGGCAGTAACCGTCGAGGATCTTCAGATCGCCCTTGCTGTCGGTGAACACGACCAGCTTGGTGCCGAAAGCGTTGACCGCGTGCGGCTTGCCATCACGGAAGGTGCTGGCGAGACCCAGGCAATGCCAGCCCCGGGCGTAGCGAGTGGGCGCCGCGCCCACGTCGATCTCGCGAACCTTCCCACGGGGCCCCGGTGGGGTTGTCGACATTGTGATCCTCCTCTGGAAGTACAAGAACAAGTTACAAAGGAGAACGAACTGATGCCAGTCGAGTGACCGCAGGCTGGGATAAGAGCCTGTGGGGCAAGCGGATTGATGCGCCGAGGCGCCACGTCAGGATCAGGGCACCCAGAGATACCATTCCGCCCACTGGCTCTGGATGGGTGCGGTGTTCGCGAAGAGTTTGGCCAGGCCCATGCCGACCCAAAGGTCAACGGTGACAGTGTCGCCCGCGTGGGGGCCGTCGGAGTGCACGTATACGTCCTGGGAGCGGCCGCCCGCTGAACCCAGCCAGCCCAGCGATACGTGGTTGCCGCACGGGCCGTTCAGATATCCCAGCGGCGTGACGTGCGCCAGCACATGGCCGGGCATGTGCGGCGTGGCCTCCAGCACGACATTGATCATCCCGGCGCAGAAGTTTGCATCACCGAAGGTGAAGAGGGTGGTCCCGAAGGGCGCCCACTGTGGCAGTGGATCCGCCTGGGCCGGTGTTGTACCGATTCCGCATACCAGCGCACCGATTCCCGCCGATGCCAAGAACCCCGCCATCCATCGCCGCACACTCATCAGCCGATGTCCTTCCCGCGTAATGAAACTCGCGGCCGTACCACCGAGCAGCCATACGGCCTCGGACGGACTCCAACGACATCGCAGCGGTGCGCAGCTGGAGTCGTTCCACCTTTCAGCGTATCGATCCACCCAATTCGGGGGGTGGGTTGAGCGGTTCTCGCCGCCGGACCGTTGCCTGTGTTCCACTGGTAGCGGCGCAATTTCGGGCGAAGGAGCATGCCGTGACCGACAGCCATCAACCATTCTTCGATCAGCTCGATTGGTTCGACGAGCAGCACTGTGCCCGGCTGGACGAGGAATTGACATGGGCCCGCGCGCAGTGCCCGGTCGTCCACACCGGCTTCGGTGGCGGGATGCATATCGTCACGCGGTACGAGGATCTGGTCACGGTGGCGTCGCATCCCGAGGTGTTCAGTTCGACCATGCCCGGACTCGCCACCGTGCCGGTCGCGCTCCCGCCGATCGACGTCGATCCGCCGCTGCACAGTGACTTTCGGGCGTTCTTGAACGGCCCGTTCACGCGGGCCGCCCTGGCGCGCTACGAGCCGGTTCTGGAAAAGCATGCCGACGCGCTGATCGACGGGTTCGTCGCGGACGGGCAGGTCGAGTTCGTCAGCCGCTTCGCCGTCCCCTTCAGCGCGGGTGCGCTGGCGAAGGTGGTGCTCGACGACGACAACGAGGAACGCTTGCAGCGCGCGGTCGATGCGGTCACCGCGGTCTCGGTGCAGAACACGCCCGAAAGTTTCGCCGCCGTCGCCATGCTCGCGGCCGAGCTGATGGCCGAACGCGAGCGGGAACCGCGCGACGACTTCTTGCAGTCGGTCGTCGATGCCACGGTGGAGGGCGGTCGGCCGCTGACCCAGGAGGAGCGGCTGGGTGTGGTCACCGTGCTACTCCTGGGTGGTCTGGACACCACGCGCGGGGCACTGTCATACATCGCGAAATTCCTGACCGAGGAGCCGGGCCTGGAGGCGCGTCTGCGCGAACCCGGCTGGGCCAAGGGCGATTTGGATGAACTGCTGCGCTACACCTCCACGGTGAGCGTGATGGGCCGGGTGGTCGTGCAGGACAACGATCTGCTGGGAGTGCCGCTCGCGAAGGGCGATCGCGTCGCCGTGCACTGGCGTTCGGGCAATCGCGACACCGCGAGGTTCGAGCATCCCGACAGCCTCGACTTCGACCGAAATCGCAACCCGCACTTGGCCTTCGGCATCGGCATCCATCGCTGCGTGGGCCGGCACTTCGCCCGCCTGCAATTGGAGATCGGCATCAACCGTCTGCTGGCCCGGCTGACGAACTTCCGCCTCGTCCCGGACTCGGACGTCCGCGCGGCGGTCGGTATCAGCGTCGGCGCGCCCGAAGAACTCCACCTGACCTTCGATCAGATTGGCGCACCGGACACCGCAGCACCGTAAGGCCCATCACGCGAAGTGTGCCCGCACAGATCGGGGATCTGTGCGGGCACACTGCGGGGTGGAGCGGTTGGCTAGCCGACCGTTGCGCCGACGCGCAGGGCGTGCGGCTCGATGGCGCCGCGGATCAGCGCCTGCTCGTCGATGGTCTCCGCCTTGTAGGGGAGGGTCGGCAGGGTTGCGGTCATCTTGGCCACGGGGTCTTCGATCTTCTTGACGACGCCGAAGATGAAGGTCCACTCGTGCTCGTCGCTGACGTACGGGACGACGGTTTCGAACAGATTGTGGAAGCGGGACCACGAGCGCTTGAGAGTCTCGTTGCGCCACATGGTCTGACAGCCGGCCTGCGCCGCCATCACGCCGCCGTCGGACAGCAGTGCCTTACATCGATTGAGGAAGTCATCCTCGTACAGGCGGTTGTGCTGGGCATCCTCGACGCGCTCGTCCGGCAGATCGATGATGATCATGTCGTAGCGCACGCCCGCGGCCTCGGCCTTGGCCAGGAAGTCCCAGCCGTCGGCGTAGTGCATCTTGATCGGGCCGGTCTGCGCGACCGCCTCGGCCAGATCGGCCTGCGAGTAGCCGTAGGGGAGGTGCTCGGCGCACAGCTCCACCTCCAGCTGATCGATGTCCACGTGATCGACGAGCGATGCGCCCGCGGCCACCGACATCTGCGAGGCGACACCCTCACCGGAACCGATGATGAGCACCTTGTCCAGCTTCTCGGCCAGCGCGTACCCCGGGACCAGCATGGCCTCGTGGTAGGTGAGCTGCGAGAACTCGGTGGACTGGCGATCGTCGTCGGAGAACAGGGACAGGCCCTGCTCGGTGCGCGCGATGATCATGTGCTGGTACGGGGTATTGGTGTCCACCACGACCTCGGACATGTTCCACACCCGGGTCAGACCGTCGCCGACCGGCTCATGGATCCGGCGGGCGCTGTGGCCGCGCTGGATGACCTCCATATTCACCGACTTCGGCGCCAGCTCCTGCTGCAGCAGCTCGACGGCCTTGGTGGCGCCGGCGCCGATGCTCCCGCAGGTGAAGACGTCGACGAAGATATCGCCCGATTCGGGATAGGTGTGGATCGAGGCGTGTGACTCGGCCAGTAGAGCCAGGATGGTGACACCCTGCGGCTCGAACTGCTTGCGCACGACATCACAGATGGTCACCCCCGCGGCGACCAACGATTTTCGAAGTGCGGCTTCGAGTCGTTCGAGGTCGTCGCAGAGGGCCGCGTCGACACCACCGAACTCGGCCAGCACATGCCAGCCGGTGAATTCTGCCGTCATGGCTAAACTCACTCTCGCTCAGCGCCAGTGACATGAACAGTCAAAGGCGGAAAACCGTTGAAGGACACCGACGAATAGCTCGCCGTATAGGCGCCGGTCTCGAGGATCCGAACAGGATCACCGGCTCGCAACGTGGTCGGTAGAAGGACCCGCGTGCGCTGATACAGTACATCGTCGCCGTCACAGGTTGGACCGGCGACCACCGCCTCGTCCATCGGATCGCTGTCGCGGTCGGTCTGGAAGCGGTAGGCGATGTACTCGTTCTCGGTTTCGGCCATGCCGTTGTAGCGGCCGATATCGAGGTATATCCAGCGCCGTCCGTCCGGCGCCTGGCGAACATTCACCACCTCGGCGTGAATCACACCGGTGTTACCCACAAGGGCGCGACCGGGTTCCACGATGAGTGCGGTGTGTTCCGGGAGATGGCGGGCGGCCGCCGCGGCGATGACCGCGCCCAGCTCGTCCACGCCGGGGGCCGCGTCGGCATACGAAATCGGTAGTCCCCCACCGATATTCACCGTCGAGACGGCAATATCCTTGACCGCCAGCACTTCCGCGATCTCGCCTGCCTGTTCGATACCGATCTGCCAGGCGATGGGATCGAGCTGCTGTGAGCCCACGTGGAAGTACGGTCCGCCGACCTTCAGACCCAGATCGCGCGCGCGCACCAGTAGCTGCGCGGCTTCGCCGGGGGCGCAACCGAACTTGGCGCCGAACGGCGTCTGCGACTGCGGCGCCGAAGCCAGGAATCGGACCTCGACCTCGGAGCCGGGCGCATGCTCGGCAATGCGTTCCAGATCGCCCTCGGAGTCGGAGGCGAAGCGCCGCACCCCGGCCGCGTACGCCGCGGCGATATGGGAGGCCTTCTTGATCGGGTTGCCGTAGCACATGACCGCCGGATCAACCCCCTGCGCGAGGCACAGGTCGATTTCGCCGACGCTGGCGACGTCGAACTCGGCGCCTTCGTCATTGAGTAGCCGGATGATCTCCGGTAGGGGACTTGCCTTGACGGCGAAGCGAATTCGCGCTGCGGGTAGCGCGGCATGCAGGGCGCGGTAGTTGGCACGCACCAGGTTCAGGTCGATGACGAGACGGGGCGACTCGGCCGAGTTTGAAACGGTCAATCTAAGGGAACTCCCCACTGTTCGGGCCGCCGAAACGGCCTCGGGCAACAGCCAGCGAGAATAGCAGCGGTTGGCCCTGGAAAACGAACTGGCGAAGGTTCGATTACGTCACCTTAACGCGGCGGGCCCGCTGTGAACGGGCCCGCGACCTTACGAGAGTGTGACCGCTGCAGCGTGAGCGTGCGTCCGCGGTAGTGCGAACGTCAGCCCGCTACGACCGTCACTTCGTCGAAAACCACTTCACCCGCGGCATCGGATTCGGCCAGATCAACGACCGCGTCGATGGACCAGCCGTGGTCGCCGGCCGGATCGTCGAGCACCTGGCGCACATGCCAGAACTCGCCCCGCTGCTCCACCTGGAACAGCTTCGGGCCGCGCGCGTTCGGGCCGGTGCGAATCTCCTCGTACTCGTCGAAGTACGGCTCGAGTTCGGTCTCCCAATCCAGCTCGTCGCCGAACTCCTCCAGCGCGTCCCAGCGTTGCAGCGCTGCCAGATCGACCCGGCGGAACAGGGCATTGCGGATGAGCACCCGGAAGGCGCGCTCATTGGCCGAGATGGGCCGGACGGTCTCCGCGCCGAAGGCGACCTGTTCGGTATCGGTCTCGGCGCCCGGATTGGTGAGTTGCTCCCATTCGTCCAACAGGCTCGAATCGACCTGGCGGATGAGCTCGCCCAGCCATTCGGTGATGTCGTCGAGCTCCTCGGTGCGCGCCTGCTCCGGCACGGTCCGCCGCAGCGCGCGGTACGCGTCGGCGAGATAGCGCAGCACCACGCCCTCCGAGCGCGCCAGCTCGTACTGCGAGACCAGTTCGGCGAAGGTGAGCTGGCGCTCGACCATCTCCCGCACGACCGACTTGGGGGAGGGCTCGAACTCCGAAATCCACGGATGACCGGCCTTGTAGGTCTCGTAGGCCGGGTAGATGAGCTCCTCGCCGAGCGGCTTGGGCCAGGTGACTTCCTCCAGGAGCTCCATACGCTCCTCGTATTCGATCCCGTCGGCCTTCATCTCCGCGACCGCCACACCGCGCGCCTTGTGCTGCTGCGCCATGAGCAGCTGCCGCGGGTCTTCCAGGGTCGATTCGATGAGCGAGATCACATCCACGGTGTAGGTGGGCGACTCCTTGTCGAGCAGTTCGAACGCGGCCAGCGCGAACGGCGACAGCGGCTGATCGAGCGCGAAATCGCGCTGCAGATCCACCATGAGCCGGGCATGCCTGCCGAACTCGTCGGGCTCGTCGAGCTGCTGCACGACCCCGGCATCGCGCAGTGCGCGATAGAGCTTGATGGCCTTCAGAATGTGCTTGCGCTGCGCCGCCCGCGGTTCGTGGTTGTCTTCCAGCAGATGCCGCATGGCGTAGAAGCAATTGCCCTTGCGCGCAATGACATTCAACAGCATGGCGTTGGTCACATTGAAGCGGGAGACCATCGGCTCCGGCGAGGCCGCGATGAGCCGGTCGAAGGTCTCCTCCGACCAGGACACGAAACCCTCGGGCGGCTTGGTCTTCTGGACCTTCTTGAGCTTCTTCGGATCATCGCCCGCGCGGGCGATGCGCCTGGCGTTCTCCACCTCGTGCTCGGGCGCCTGCACCCAGACGGTGCCCATGCTGTCGAATCCGGCGCGACCCGCGCGGCCCGAAATCTGATGGAACTCACGGGCATTCAGGCGGCGGGTGCGCACACCGTCGTACTTGGTGAGCCCGGTGAACAGCACGGTACGAATGGGCACATTGATGCCGACGCCGAGAGTGTCGGTGCCGCACACCACCTTCAGCAGTCCGTCCTGCGCCAGCTTCTCCACCAGCCGCCGATATTTGGGCAGCATGCCCGCATGGTGGACGCCGATCCCGTGCCGGATGAACTTCGAGAGGGTCTTGCCGAATCCGGTGGCGAAGCGGAATTCGCCCAGCGCCTGGGCAATCGCGTCCTTCTCCGCCTTGGACGCGAAGTTCACGCTCATCAGCGCCTGTGCGCGCTCCATGGCCGAGGCCTGGGTGAAGTGCACCACGTAGACCGGGGCGAGGCTGGTCGTCACCAGATCCTCGAGGGTCTCGGTGATGGGGGTCTTCACATACGAAAAGCTCAGCGGCACCGGTCGTTCCGCGCCGGAGACAATGGCGGTATCGCGTCCGGTGCGGCGCTGCAGATCCTCGCCGAAGAATTCCATCTCGCCGAGAGTGGCGGACATGAGCAGGAATTGGACGCCCGGCAGTTCGATGAGCGGCACCTGCCACGCCCAGCCGCGATCCGGATCGGCGTAATAGTGGAACTCGTCCATGATGACCTGGCCGACATTGGCGCTCGAACCCTCGCGCAGCGCCAGATTGGCCAGGATCTCGGCCGTCGCGCAGATGATCGGCGCATCCGGATTGACCGCCGCATCGCCGGTGACCATGCCGACCTTGTCCGCGCCGAAGACCTCGCACAGCGCGAAGAACTTCTCGCTGACAAGTGCCTTGATCGGCGCGGTGTAGTAACTGCGCTGCCCGCGATTGAGCGCGGCGTAGTGCGCGCCGATCGCGACGAGCGACTTACCGGAGCCGGTCGGCGTGGCCAGAATGACATTCGCGCCGGTGAACAGCTCGAGCAGCGCTTCCTCCTGCGCCGGATACAGGGTCAGACCCTGCGACCCGGCCCACTCGGAGAAGGTTTCGTACAGCCAATCCGGGTCCACATCGGGTACGGCTTGGTCGGGGACGAGTTCGGATAACTGCACGGGGCACTACGTTACTGGGCGGTCTGCCCGACTTCGGCCGCCACTACCCGGCGTCGGCCGAGTATTGCCGAGTGTGGCTCGCCGACCGTTGCTCAGCGCGGCCGGCCGACGGTCACTCAGCACTCGCCGACGGTCACTCAGCGCGGCTCGCCGCCGTCGGTGCTCTCGCCCTCGGTGAACCCGGACTGCTCGGCCAGGAAGCGTTCGAACTCCGCGCCCAGCTCATCGCCGGTGGGCAGATCGGCATCGCTGGCGAGCAGGCTGGACTGCCGTTCCTGCGCGGTCACGAAGCTGTCGTACTGCCGCTCGAGCGCCTGCACGACATTCTCCACCTCGGAGTTACCGGAAATGTGCTCATTGACCTGCTCGCGCACCCGCGCGGCCGATTCGCTCAGCGCCGCCAGCGGCAGCTCCAGGCCCGCGTTCTCGGCCACATTCTCCAGCAGCGTCTGCGCGGCCTCCGGATAGGCGGTCTGGGTCAGGTAGTGCGGCACATGCACCGAGAAGCCGACCGACTCGTGTCCGTGCTGAGCCATCCGGTACTCCAGCAGCGAGGACGCACTGCCGGGAACCTGCAGCTCGCCCGGCCAGCGCTGGTGATCACCGATCAGATCGCTATTGCTGGCGTGCGCGGTGACCCCGAGCGGACGGGTGTGCGGAATGGCCATGGGGATGGCGCTGAGGCCGATGGTGCGGCGCACGCCCAGCTGTTCGGACAGCAGGCGCACCGCGGTGACGAACTTCTCCCAGCGCAGATCCGGTTCCAGCCCGGACAGCAGCAGGAACGGGGTGCCCGCGGTGTCCTTGAGCGCCCACAGATTCAGCTCGGGCTCGGTGTATTCGGAGAAGTGATCGGTCTTGAACATCATCAGCGGCCGACGCGAGCGATAGTCCAGCAACTCGTCCATATCGAACGAGGCGACCAGTTCGCTCTCGAGGCTCTCCCGCAGATGCGTGGTGGCCAACTTCACGGCGTGACCGGCGTCGGTGAAACCCTCCAGCCCGTGCACCAGTACCGGACCAGCACCGTCGGCGGACGACAGCTGCGGAGCGGGGAACTCCAGCTCGTACATTCGCGACTCGTAGTCCATCGCGTGCTCCTTCCTGCGTGGCCCACATGCGCGACCTAGAAACCATTGTCCCTCATGCGCCGAGCGGTCGTGCACTGCCCGCACCGCGAGTGCAACGCGTGACACCGGGACACGCATTCCCGGCAGGCTCGCCGCGCGGCGTGGCATTCGCTGTGATCAGCAGAAATTCGGCATAGTGGACACGTGATCGCGCCCTGCCGCAGGCCTGCCCACCCGCTGTGCCGAAGGCCTCTCCGTGCCCTCGGGGTCGCGATTGTGGGTGTGGCGCTGGCGGCCTGCGGGACCACGGTATCGGGCCATCCGGTCGGTAACAGAAGTTCGGTGACAACAGTGCAAACCGATAGTGGACTGGCTCGGCTACTGCCGGAAGCCTCCCAATTTCCCGCCCGCTACACGGCGGTGACGCTGCCGATCGATGCCGCCGGCCAAGCCGCAGGCGATCTGGACGGCATTCTGCCCGGGGCTCAGATCGATCCGGCCACCTGTGCGCCGAGCGCCCCGACCGCGGGACCCGCTGTCTCCGTCGGCACCGACGATTCCACCCGCGCGACCCTCACCGTCGAATTGGTGCGCACCGACCAGCCGCTGTCCACGCTGCGAGATCAATTGCAGCGCTGCGGGACCGTGCGCGTCGGCCACTCCGGAACCACCGCGACCATCACCACCGAACTGGACCCGCCGCCGCCGTTGAACGCCGACGACACCCTCGCGCTGCGGCGCACCGTCCAATCCGAGTCCGGCAGTGCGGGTATCACCCGGCACATGCAGACGCTGCTCGGTCAGATCGGGAATGTGCGGATCAATGTGACCTATATGTCGTTCACCGATGGCAAGGCCGATACCGAGGCTCTCGATGCCCTGTTCACCACCGCGGTGAGCAAGGTGCGCAAGGGCTGAATCCCGGTCGGGGACAAGCGCGGATGTCCCCCGGGGAGGAGCCGACCCCCTGCCTGTTCCGGCTCCCGCGTACCGAATCAGCAGGCGGAGCCGCTGCCGGCCGAACCACTGCCCGCGGATCCGCTACCCGCCGAACCGGTTCCGCCCGACAGGCTGGAAGAACCGCTGCCGCCGGAGCCACTCGCCGAACCGCTGCCGGCCGAACCGCTGGGCAGCCATGAGCAGGCCGAACCGCCACCGCCGACGAGATAGCTGACCGCCGACGAGGAGGTGCCCTGCGTCGCTCCGACCATGACCGGGCCCGGGCTGGTCGGGTGCCAGGCGAAGGTCGCGGTGACCACACCGGAATTGGCTACCGGCGTGGCGGATCCGACGACTGCGCCATTGATCAGGAATTGCACCTGGTCGTAGCGGTTGTTGCCGGACACCCCGGCGATGATGGTGCAGCCGTCCGTCACGGTGCACTGCGATCCGGGGGTGACGCCGACAACGCTGACATCGGTGATATCGGCGGCGGCGGGTCCGGCCAGCAGGGTGGGCCCCGCGAGTGCGGTGAGCAGGGCGGCAATGCTCGCGGTGCGAAGTGTTCTCGTCATTGCGTACTTCCTTCCGGCGCCTCCGACAGGCGCCGGGCGGACTGTAACAGCGAGTGAGCCTGATATTTCGTGAAATGAAAAGTGCTGCAACATGATTCGGTTATGGCATGACTGTGGAACGGGCGTCTCACGGCAGCCGGTAGCGCTCCGAGAGTTCGGTGCCCAGCCGGGCCAGTTCGGCGCGTACCGACTCCGGCTCGGTCACTTCCAAAGCCGTTCCCCAACCGGCCAATTGCTGGGCGATCATGAGCGGCGTGGGCGCGGTGATGCGTACGCTCACGCGGCCGTCGGGTAGGGGACCGTCCACCACGCAGTGCCGCCCCTGCTGGTGGCGCAGCACCGAAAGCAGCGTGGTGGGTACGAGCACGGTGGCGGACAGCGTCGACCGGTGCTGCTCCACCTGCTCGACCACCTCCGACCAGGCGGCGGTGAGGTCGAAATCCGCAGGGCGATGCGCGGATTCGGCGGTCACCTCGACCTCCGTCATGCGGTCCACGCGGAAAGTCCGCTGCCCCCGGTCGGTTCCGGCTACCAGGTACCAGATGCCGTCCTTGTCGACGAGGCCCCACGGGTCGACCGTGCGCTGGGTGCGAATGCCCGCACGCCCGTAGTCGAATCGCACCCGGCGGCGGCGGACCACCGCGGCCTGCAGCTGATCGACCAGTGGTGGGGCCTGTTCGTCGCGTTCGCCCCAGCGCGCCGGATCCACGATCACCGCGCCGACGGCCGCCTCCGCCTCGAGGCGGAACGGTGGTGGCAGGGCGCGCAAGAGTTTCCGCAGTGCGGATCGGGTGGCAGGGGTGGCGGTGGCCATCGGGCCCAGGAGCAGGAACAGGGACTGCGCCTCGGTGGCGGTCAAACCGCTCAGGTCCGTACGCGCTCCGCCCACCAGTGCCCAGCCGCCGCCTCTCCCCGGCTGCGGGTACACCGGAATCCCGGCCGTGGACAGGGCTTCCAGATCGCGGCGGGCGGTGGCCACCGAGACCTCCAGTTCGGTGGCGACCTCGGCAGCGGTCACCCGGCCGCGGGTCTGCATGAACAGCAGCGTGGCTACCAATCGATCGGCTCGCATGAGAGAAATTCTCCCAATAAAAGTGCTCATTCGGTGAGCACTTTGCGGCCGATGATGGATGTATCGACCAGCGGAACCCAATGAGGAGATCGACATGCTGCGTGGAATGGCCACCGTCAACTACTTCGCCGACGACCTGGAGGCAGCCAAGGACTGGTACAGCGAATTCCTCGGCGTCGCACCGTATTTCACCGTTCCCGGCGGGTACTACGAGTTCCGCATCGGCGACTACCAGGCCGAGCTCGGTCTCATCAATCGCAAATACGCGGCCACGACGCCGGACCAGCCGGGCGGTCAGATCGTGAACTGGCATGTCGATGATGTCGCGGCCACCTTCGAACGGCTGCTGGAAATGGGGGCGAAGGAGTACGAGCCGATCACCGCGCGCGGTGAGGGCACCGGATTTGTCACCGCCGCCGTGGTGGATCCGTTCGGCAATGTACTGGGCATCATGACCAATCCGCACTACCTCGAGATCTTGGCCGCCGCGCGTCCGGAGTAACTTCCGAGCGGGACTGTAGCAGCGGGGTGAGGGGCGATCGGGTGAAATGAAACAAATATGTTTCATTTCTTCCGATCTGCCCGCACGGTAACAACGGGGTCCGACAGATATTCGCTGCCGGGCTCCGCGCCACGCCGAATTACGCACGGCGCGACCGGTTGTCCACAGGCCGGGCAAAACCGCTGGTGGATGTCGCGGTGGTGACGGCGCCGCCGCGCACGCTCGACTCCATGACCACTCCCGCCGAACCAACGCCTCCCGGCCGCACCGATCCCGAGCACGGCGATCCCGGCTTCATCGGTCCCGAGCACGCCGATCCTGAGTACACCGATTCTGACCGTATCGGTCCCGAGCACAGCCATCCCGGTCATAGCGAGCCTGGCCATGGCGATCCCGAGTTCATCGATTCCGCAGGCGGATCCGAACCGGAGCCGCATCTGCGGAATCCGGGCGACTTCATCGCGGCGGTGCCCGCCATGCTCGGATTCATGCCCGCCCGGTCACTGGTGGTGACCGTGCTTCGGGAGGCGGTGGACGAACCCGGCACGGCCACAATCGATGTGGTGGCCCGGATGGATCTGGACAGTCCCGGCCGCGCGGCCACCGGACAGCTCGTCGAACGGGTCGCGGGGGTCTGCGTGCGCGATACCACCGCCGCGGTGCTGGCCCTGATCGTCGACGATCGCGCCACCGCGCCGGTCGAACGGCATCGAGGGGTGCGGTCGCGCCGGCATCGAGATCTGGTGTGTGCGCTGGAACATCGCCTGGACGCCGCGGCGGTGCCGCTGGCCGGGGCGTGGGCCGTGCGCGCGATCGGCCCGGAGCTGCCGTGGTGGAGTCTGCTGGGTCCGGCGCGGCGCGGTCGGCAACCGGATCCGGCGACCTCGCTGGTCACCCTCCGGCATGTGCTGGCGGGTCGGCCGCTGCGCGGCTCCCGGGCGGAGCTGACCGATGTGATCGAGGTGGACGCGGCTGTCCGGGAACGATTCCGGCCGCTGCTGGACGCCGCCGCCGAGGCTGCCGCGCATCGGCTCGCCGAGGCCGTGCGGCGCGATGAACCGGAGTCCTACAGCCGCGCGGCCGTCCGGAACGTGCTGAGGTGGCTGTCCGCCATCGAGGCGGGAACGCTGCCGAATGCGCGGGAACTTGCGGAAATGGCTGTCGCACTGCGTGATTCGACGGTGCGCGATATTCTCTTCGGTCTCGTACCAGGTCCGCATGCCCGCGCCGCCGAAACCCTGTGGCTGCAATTGACGCGGGCGCTGCCCGATCCGGATCGGGCCGAGGCGGCCATGCTGCTGGGCTACGCCGCCTATGCGCGCGGGGAGGGTCCGCTCGCCGGTATCGCCCTGGAAGCCGCGCTGAATTCCGATCCCGCGCACCGCATGGCCAACCTGCTGGATATCGGATTGCAGACCGGTATGCCGCCGCAGCGGCTGCGCCGGCTCGCCGATGCCGGCCGCGAGGCCGCCGCGGATCTGGGTGTCGATCTGCGTTCCGAGCACCCGTGAGATCCGCGGCGCCGCGCGGTGATTCGGTGCTAGCGGGCGCTGTGCGCGCGATTGCCGAGCGAGCGCAGGAACTCCCACGCGTCGGCGACGATCTCGTCCAGATCGGTGTGCTCGGGTCGCCAGCCGAGTTCGGCCGTGGCCAGCGCACTGGAGGCGACGAGCACCGCCGGATCGCCTGCCCGGCGCGGCGCCTCCACCGAGGTGATCGGCAGGCCGGTCACGCGCCGGCAGGAGTCGATCACCTCGCGTACCGAGAAACCGGTACCGCTACCGAGATTGAAGATGCGGTGCTTGCCCGGCTGTGACTGCGCCAGCGCCAGCAGATGCGCCTGCGCCAGATCGCGAATGTGAATGTAGTCGCGCACCGCACTGCCGTCCGGCGTCGGATAGTCGGTGCCGAAGACCGAGATCGATTCCCGATGGCCCAGCGCCGTCTGCAGCACGAGGGGGATGAGATGGGTTTCCACCATGCGGTTCTCGCCGAGCCCGGCGTACGCGCCGGCCACATTGAAATACCGGAGGCTGGTGGCCGCCAGCCCGTGCGCCGCGGCGTACGAGGTGATGGCGTAGTCGATCGAGAGCTTCGACGCACCATAGGGATTGGTCGGGCGCTTGGGCGCGTCCTCGACGATCGGCACCTGCTCCGGTTCGCCGTACACCGCCGCGGTGGAGGAGAACACCAGGCGCGGGGTGCCCGCCTCGCGCATCGCCTCCAGCAGCGCCAGGGTCTTCACCACATTGCCGTGCCAATACTTCTCCGGCTGCACCACCGACTCGCCGACCAGCGATTGGGCCGCGAAATGCAGCACGCCGTCGAAGGATTCGGACCCGATCAGCTCGACGCCCACCGTGGCGATATCGCCCTCGATGAACTTCGCACCCCCGGGAACCCCGTCGGCATTACCGGTCGAAACATCATCGACGACAACCACCTCATGGCCGTCTTCGAGCAGAACCTGCGCGCAGACGCCACCGACGTAGCCTGCGCCTCCGGTTACGAGAAGTTTCACGGATCAGACCAACTTCACCTGGACGGCATGCGCCATCTCATCGGACAGTTCATAGCCTTCGTGGCCCGGCACCAGAATGACCACCGAACCCGGCCGGGTCTCCACATTGACGCGGGCGTCGGGCACCACGCCGGCTTCGCGCAGCTGGCCGATGACCTCGGGATCGGTCTGGATGTGCTCGGACAGACGGCGCACGACCACTGCGGCGGCCTGGCCCGAGGGCAGGTCCGAGAGGCGGATCAGCTTCTCCTCGGCGCCCGAGCGGGGCGGTACGCCCAGTTCGTCCAGTCCGGGAATGGGATTGCCGTAGGGCGAGGTGGTGGGGTTGTTGAGCACCTCGACCAGGCGGCGCTCGACCTCCTCGCTCATGACGTGCTCCCAGCGGCAGGCCTCGGCGTGCACGTTCTCCCAGTCCAGGCCGATGATGTCGACCAGCAGCCGCTCGGCCAGCCGGTGCTTGCGCATGACGGAAACCGCCATGCCGCGGCCCTTATCGGTCAATTCGAGGTGGCGGTCACCGGCAACGGTCAGCAAACCGTCGCGCTCCATCCGCGCGACCGTCTGGCTCACCGTCGGACCGCTCTGCTCGAGGCGCTCGGCAATGCGAGCGCGCAGGGGCGTGACACCCTCCTCCTCGAGGTCGTAGATGGTACGGAGGTACATCTCCGTGGTGTCGACCAGATCCTTCACCTGTTAACCCCTTCGTCGGCACGAATTCTACCCATGCGCGGCGGCTACACCGGGCTGCAGCTTATTTCGCGAACTCCGAGTCAACACCGAGGACGGCCTGCGTGTTCCCCATGGGTTTCCGGCGTCACAGTGTCCATAGCCTCCGAGTGCAGCGGACGCACTAGCGTGGCAAGTATGCCTGGCCGCGCGCGTGAAGACGGAACCGTCATATGGACCGATCGGTTCCTCGATTACACGTGGACACCGGAGCACCCGATGCGGCCGGTCCGGCTGCAGTTCACCATGGCTTTGGCCCGCAGTCTGGGACTGTTGGAGGGGGTGGAGACCCTGACCCCCGTCGCGGCCGGGGATGCGGAACTGCTGCGGGTGCACACCCATGACTACATAGAGGCCGTCAAGCACGCTCAGCAACCGGCGGGCGTTATGCCCGCCGCACCGCCGTACGGGCTCGGCTCGGCCGACAATCCGGTCTTTCCGCATATGCACGAGGCGGCGTCGGTGATTGTCGGCGGCACGCTCGCGGCGGCACAGGAGATCGCGGCCGGCCGCACCCGCCGGGCGGTCAGCATCGGCGGCGGCATGCATCACGCCATGCCGGATTCGGCGGCCGGATTCTGCGTGTACAACGATGTGGCGGTAGCGATTTCGTGGCTGCTGGACAATGGCTTCGATCGCATCGCGTACCTCGATGTGGATGTGCACCACGGTGACGGCGTGCAGCGTGTGTTCTACGGCGATCCACGGGTATTGACGCTGTCGATCCATCAGCATCCGGCGACGCTGTGGCCCAATACCGGATGGCCGGAGGAGACCGGCGCGGGCGCGGCCGAGGGCACCGCCATCAATCTGCCGATCATGCCCGGCACCCGGGACCCGCTGTGGCTGCGCGGTTTCCATGCGGTCGCCCCGGGCGCGCTGGCGGCCTTCCGGCCGCAGATCGTGATCAGCCAGTGCGGTGTCGACACCCATCGGGAGGACCCGCTCGCCGATCTGGAATTGAGCGTCGACGGGCAGCGCGCGGCCTTCATCGCCATGCGTGATCTGGCCGATCGTTATGCCGAGGGCCGCTGGCTCGCGGTCGGCGGCGGGGGATACGGGCTGATCCGGGTGGTGCCGCGGGCCTGGAC
Organism: Nocardia sp. NPDC006630; assembly: GCF_040611495.1. NCBI lineage: Bacteria > Bacillati > Actinomycetota > Actinomycetes > Mycobacteriales > Nocardiaceae > Nocardia > Nocardia sp. NPDC006630. Next base: position 706,035 of record NZ_JBEXOK010000002.1, on the reverse strand, counting down.
CCATCTGCTGGCCACCGCGCTGGACCGGACGATCGATCCCGATACCGTGATTCCGCGGGAATGGCAGGAACTGGTCGAGGCGTACGCGCCCACCGTCGCGCCGCCCGGCACCATGGGCGACGGCGCCGATACCGGTTTCGAACGCTGGGACGGCCCCGGCGGTGGCCGCGAGACCGGCGATGAGCGGACCGACCGCGCGCGGCGCGCCCTGGACACATCCGTATTGGCAACACGCCGCGCGACTTTCGGGCTGCTCGGCCTGGATCCGGAGGATCCCCGTGACTGAATCTGCCGATCCGGCGGTCCCCTCGACCCCGCCGCTATTGCCCGCGGACACACCCGGCACACCGGCGAATCCGCCGCCGCCCCCGCAACATTGGTTCGCCGCCGTGCTGGCCTCCGACGGCGGCGTGGTGCGGCTGCGCCCGATCACGCCCGAGGACGCGGCCGGTCTGGAGCGCTTTCACACGGGGCTCTCCGACCGCACCCGGTATCTGCGCTACTTCGGGCCGTACCCGCGGATGACGCCGAAAGACCTGTACCGCACCACCCATGTCGACTACCGCGACCGGGTGGGCCTGGTCATCGAGCTAGGCGACGACATCATCGCCGTCGGCCGCTACGAGTATCTGCCCGATCGGCCGGGGCCGCGTTCGGCCGAGGTGGCGTTCGTGGTCGCTGATCACCATCAGGGCCGGGGTCTGGGTTCCATCCTGCTCGAGCATCTCAACGGGGCTGCCGCGGAGAACGATATCGAGACCTTCGTCGCCGAGGTGCTGGCCGAGAACAACGCCATGGTGCAGGTGTTCCGCGATGCCGGATATCAGGTGCAGCGCAGTCGCGACGGTTCGGTGCTGCACCTCGAATTCGCCATCGACCCCACCGAAGCGCTGCAGTCGGTGCGGGATTCGCGCGAACACGCCTCGGAGGCGCGCAGTGTCGGCAATCTGCTGACGCCGCGCTCGGTCGCGGTCATCGGCGCGACGCCGTCCGGCACCCGGGTCGGCGGCGCGGTGCTGGCCAATCTGCTGTCCGGCGGCTTCCAGGGTCCGGTGTTCCCGGTGAATCGCACGCGCACCGCGGTGCGCGGGGTACGCGCCTATCCGACCGTGCGCGATATTCCGGACGAGGTCGATCTGGCCGTCATCGCGGTGCCCGCGGCCGAAATCGGGTCGGTGCTCGACGACTGTATGGCCAAGGGCGTCAAGGGATTGGTGGTGCTCACCGCCGGTTTCTCCGAGACCGGTCCGCACGGCTTCGACGCCGAACGCGAACTCGTCGATGCCGTGCGCGCGCACGGCATGCGGGTGGTGGGGCCCAGTGCGCTGGGGATCGCCAATACCGATCCGGCGGTCGCGCTGAACGCCACTCTCGCGCCGGTGCTGCCCGGGCGCGGGCGCATCGGATTCTTCTGTCAGTCCGGACCTTTGGGTGCGGCGATCCTCGGTGAGGCGGCGGCGCGGCAGCTCGGGCTGTCCACCTTCGTCTCGGCCGGTAATCGCGCCGATGTCTCCGGCAATGATCTGCTGCAGTACTGGGACAGCGATCCCGGCACCGATGTGGTGCTGCTGTACCTGGAGACCTTCGGCAATCCGCGCAAGTTCTCCCGCATCGCCCGCCGGGTGGCGCGCACCAAACCCATTGTGGCCGTGAGCAGTGGCCGCAATGTGGTGCGGGTGGAGGGGGAGCAGGATCTGGATCGCTCGCTGGTGCGCAATCTGTTCGCGCAGGCCGGGATCATCCAGGTCGACTCCATTACCGAACTCTTCGACTGCGCCATGCTGCTGGCCTATCAGCCGCTGCCGGCGGGACCGCGACTGGCGGTGATCGGCAATAGCGCGGCTCTGAACTGGCTCGCGGTGGATGCCGGACGCAGTGAGGGGCTCACCGTGCAGGAGCCCATTCACCTGGGGCCGCAGGCCGGTCCGGCCGACTTCCTGACGGCGGTGGCGGCGGCGGTCACCGATCGTGCGGTGGATTCGGTCATCGTCGTCTACTCACCGCCGGTGCCGGTCGCCGTGGCGGCCTTCGCCGAGGCCATCCGTTCGGGCGCGCAATCCGATCCGGCGACACCGGTTCTCACCACCTTCGTCGCCGATCAGGGCATGTCCAATCTGCTCGCGACCCGTGGGCCCGGCGGCATGCTGGAGCGCGGATCCATTCCGTCCTACGGTGATCCGGAGCGTGCGGCGCGGGCGCTTGCCCGGGTGCGCCGCTACGCCGATTGGCGTACGCGGCCGGTATCGCAGGTCGCCCGCCCCGGCGGCGTGGACACCGTCCGGGCTCGTGAACTGGTCGCCGCATGGATGTCCTCCGAGACCGATCACTGGCTCGCGGATCTGGAGGCCGCGGAGCTGCTGGGCTGCTACGGAATTCGCATTGTCGAATTCCGGGAGGTGCTCGATGCCGAGACCGCGGTGCTCGCCGCCGAACAGTTCGGATATCCGGTGGCGGCCAAGGCGACCGGCGAGATCTGGCGCAATCGGCCCGACCTGACCGGGGTGCGGCTGGATCTGTGGCGTCCGGACGAGGTGCGGCGGGCCTTCACCGAACTGGCCGAGATCTCCGGCAATCCGGTGCACATTCAGCGCATGGCCACCAAGGGCGTGGGCTGTGGCTTCCGGGTGCAGGACGATCCGTCGTTCGGCTCGGTGATCAGTTTCGGCCTGTCCGGCACCATTATCGATCTGCTCGGTGACCGGGTGTACCGGGCGCTGCCGCTGACCGAGGACGAATCGGCGGAGTTGATCGACGCACCGCGCGCTGCCCCGCTGCTCTCGGGGACCGTGCGCGGCCGCGATATCGGCAAGCCGGTGGACAAGGATGCGCTCGCCGAACTGGCACAGCGCATCTCGGCGCTCTGCGATGACCTGCCCGAGGTGCGGGAACTGCAGTGCGAGCCCATTATGGCCTCACCGGAGGGCGCCGCGGTGCTCTACGGGCGGGTGCGCATCGGGCCGGAACCCAACAGGTTCGAAAGCGGTCCGCGCCGGATGGGTTGAGAACAGCACGGACTGAGAACAGCACGAATGGGTTGAGAACCAACAAAATTCGCTGTGTGGAGAGGTGAACGTAGTGCGAGAAGATCAGATCGAGACGGCCACCGCGCCGCTACGCGACGATATCCGGTTCCTGGGCGGGATTCTCGGGGACACCATCCGCGACCACGAGGGCCCGGAGGTCTTCGACCTCATCGAGCGGGTCCGTGTGGAAGCCTTCAAGGTGCGAAGGTCGGAGGTGGAGCGCAGTGCCGTCGCCGACATGCTGCGCGGGGTCGATATCCATACCGCCATTCCGGTGATCCGCGCCTTCAGTCACTTTCTGCTGCTGGCCAATCTGGCCGAGGACCTGCAGCGTGACCGTCGCCGCGCCGTGCATATCGCGGCGGGGGAGTTGCCCCAGGATTCCAGCCTGGCCGCCACCTACCGCAAGCTCGACGCCGCACCGCCTGCTGCCGATACGGTCGTCGATCTGCTGACCGACGCCCTCGTCTCACCGGTCATCACCGCGCATCCGACCGAGACCCGGCGGCGCACCATCTTCGATGTGCAGTCGCGCATCACCGAACTCATGCGCCGGCGGCAGCGCTACAGCGAGCACGAACCCGAGTTCGCCGTCATCGACACCGATATCCGGCGGCAGGTGCTGCAGCTCTGGCGGGCGGCGCTGATTCGATTGGCGCGCTTGCGGATTCAGGACGAGATCGAGGTCGGCCTGCGGTACTACGACCTCACGCTGTTCGAGGTCATTCCGAAGATCAATGACGAGGTGCGGGCGGCACTGCGGGCCCGCTGGCCGGAGCATGCATTGCTGTCGCGGCCGATCCTGCGGCCAGGCTCCTGGATCGGCGGTGATCGGGACGGCAATCCGTTCGTGACCGCCGAGGTGGTGCACCGGGCCACCCACCGGGCGGGCGCCCTCGTCTTCGAGCGGTATCTGAAATCCATTGTGGAGCTGGAGAAGTCGATGTCACAGTCGGCGCGGCTGGTACCGGTGACACCGGAGCTCGCGGCGCTGGCCGGCGCCGGATTCGATGACTCCCCGCAGCGCGCCGATGAACCGTATCGCCGCGCACTGCGCGCCATCCGGGCTCGGCTCAGTGCCGCGGCGCGCCGCTCGCTCGGCGAAATCCCTTCGGACGGTATAGATGTCGTCGCCGAGCCGTACGCCGGGCCCGAGGAGCTGCTCGCGGATCTGAATGTGGTCGACGCGGCCATGCGCGCCTCCGGTGACGGTCTGCTCGCCGATGATCAGCTGGCCGCGCTGCGCGGCGCGGTGGAGACCTTCGGCTTTCATCTGCAGAGTCTGGATCTGCGGCAGAACTCGGAAATGCATGAGCAGGTGGTGGCCGAGCTGTTCGCCTGGGCCGGAGTGCATTCGGACTACGCCTCGCTCGACGAGGAGCAGCGGGTGGAACTGCTCGCGGCCGAATTGACCACGCGCCGCCCGCTTGTCGGACCCATGGCGCAGCTCAGTGAGCTGGCGGCCAAGGAACTCGCGGTGGTGCGCGCCGCCAAGAGCGCCATCGACGATCTGGGCCCGGATACCGTGCCCAACTACATCATCAGCATGTGCACCTCGGTCAGCGACATGCTGGAGGCGGCGCTGCTGCTCAAGGAAGCGGGCATTCTCGATCCCGGCGATGCGAACACTCCGCCGTCCAGCACGGTCGGTGTGGTGCCGCTGTTCGAGACCATCGACGATCTGCGCGGTGGCGCCGAAATCCTTTCCGCGGCACTGGAGGTGCCAGCCTATCAGCGACTGGTCGCGGCGCGCGGTATGCAGCAGGAGGTGATGCTGGGTTACTCCGACTCGAACAAGGACGGCGGGTACCTGGCCGCCAACTGGGCGCTGTACCGGGCCGAGCTGGATCTGGTGGACACCGCCCGGAAGACCGGAATTCGCCTGCGGCTCTTCCACGGTCGTGGTGGCACCGTCGGCCGCGGCGGCGGCCGCAGTTATGACGCCATCCTCGCCCAGCCCGCCGGGGCCGTGCGCGGCTCGCTGCGCCTGACCGAACAGGGCGAGATCATCTCGACCAAATACGCCGATCCGGGTACCGCGTACCGCAATCTCGAGGCTCTGGTCGCGGGCACCCTGGAATCCACCCTGCTCGATGTGGAGGGCTTGGGCAGTGAGGCCGAAGCCTCCTACGAGGTTCTCGACGAGCTGGCCGAGCTGGCTCGCCAGGCGTACGCGCGACTGGTGCACGAAACCCCCGGATTCGTCGAATACTTCCGTGCCTCAACGCCTATCGCGGAGGTCGCCGACCTCAATCTGGGTAGCCGGCCCGCCTCCCGCAAGCCCACCAACTCCGTCTACGACCTGCGCGCCATCCCCTGGGTGATGGCGTGGAGCCAGTCCCGGGTCATGCTGCCCGGCTGGTACGGCACCGGCACCGCCTTCGAGCAGTGGATCGGCGATGATCCGGACCGCCTGGCCGCACTGTCGGATCTCTACCGGCGCTGGCCGTTCTTCCGCACCATCATGTCCAATCTGGCCCAGGTCATGGCCAAGGCGGATATGGACATAGCCGCGACCTACGCAGATCTGGTTCCCGACAAAGCGCTGCGGGACACCATCTTCGGCATGATCTGCGATGAGTTCACCCGCACCGTGCGCATGCACGCCGCCATCACCGGCACCGACGAACTACTCGCGGACAACCCGGCCCTCGCCGAATCCATCCACAACCGCTTCCCCTACCTCGAACCCCTCAACCAACTACAGGTGGACCTGCTGCGCCGCCGCCGTGCCGGAGACGACTCCGAACTGGTGGAACGCGGCATCCTGCTCACCATGAACGGCCTGTCCACAGCCCTGCGCAACTCCGGCTAGACCAGCGATTCGATAGGCCGTGGGGTTCGGGTGACTCCGCGGCCTATTTTCGCCGCGAAAGGGTAGGAAAAAACCTACGGTTGACAGGTAGGGAAAAGCCTACCTATATTGGGTCATGCCCTACCGCACGAAATCCGGCAGTGCCGACCTGGTGTTCGGAGCGCTCGCCAATCCGACCCGGCGCGACATTCTCGAGCTGCTGCTCGACGGCGAGCAATCGGTGCAGGCCATTGCCGAGCGCTTCGATATGGCCCGGCCCAGCGTGTCCGAACACCTGAAGGTGCTGCGGGACGCGGGGCTGCTCGAGGAGGACAAGCGCGGGCGGCAGCGGTTCTATCGCGTCGAACCGCACCCGCTGCACGAATTGCAGTCCTGGCTCGATCCGTTCGAGCGCTTCTGGCGTCAGCGCCTGCATGCCCTGGGTGCGGTGCTCGACGCCATGCCCGACCATCCCGATGAGAAGGAAACCCGATGAGCGACAACCTGACCGCGATCGAACTCGATCATTTCTATCCGCATCCGCCCGAGAAGGTATGGCGCGCCCTCACCACGCCGGAGCTCATGGGGCAGTGGATGATGGCGCCCATCGGCTTCGAACCGGTGGCGGGCAATCATTTCGAGATGAAGACCCAGCCCATGCCGGGACAGAACTTCTCCGGTGAGATTCGCGGCCGGGTGCTGGAAGTCATTGCCCCGGAACTGCTTCGCATCACCTGGAGTGATGCCCAGATGGAGGCGGATTCCGGCTGGATCATGAGCTGGGTATTGCGTCCCGAGGGGCATGGCACCCGAATCATCTTCAGTCACACCGGATTCGATCCCGACGATGCGGTGTCGCAGCGCACGCGCTCGATCATGAGCCCCGGCTGGGCGAGCATGCACGACAGTCTGGAGAAGGTGGTAGCCGCCGCGTAGTCGTACAGCGACGGGAAACGGCCCGCACCCGAATGGGGTGCGGGCCGAACGCCGGTACCGCGATGGTCTGCGGGATGAGATCGCGCGGTGGGGAAGGGGCCCGAAGCTATCGCGCCGGTGCCTTCTCCGGCTCCTTCGCAGGCGCTGCGGCGGGCGGACCCGCTTGGCGCAGCGGAACTTCGACGAGGAAGAGCGCCGCGACCAGGCCGATTCCGCAGAGCACGGCGGACCAGGTGAAGATGCTGTGCATGCCGGAGGCCACACCGTGCAGGTACGCATCACGCAGCGAGGCGGGTAGCGAACCCAGCTTCGCCGGATCGAGTTGTCCGCCGTGGCCACCGTGTCCGGTCATCGAATTGGTGATCTGCCGGTTGAACAGTGCGCCGAACAGTGCCACACCGAACGATCCGCCCAGGGTGCGGAAGAGGGTCGCGGTGCCCGAGGCGGCGCCGATGTTCTTCATCTCCACACTGTTCTGTGCGATGAGCACCGTCATCTGCATGAGGAAGCCCAGGCCCGCGCCCAGCATCGCCATATAGATGCCCGAGGTGAGCCGGCTGGTGCCGGTGTCCATGGTGGCCAGCAGAATGCTGCCGCCGGTGAGCAGTACGCCGCCGAGGATCGGGAAGATCTTGTAGCGGCCGGTCCTACTCATCACCCGGCCCGCGATCTGCGAGACCACGATGATCGGCACCATCATGGGCAGCAGCAATAGTCCGGAGTTCGAGGCCGAGGCGCTCTGCACGGTCTGCTGGAACAGCGGCAGGAAGCTGACCGCGCCGAACATGGCCACACCGACCACCACCGACAGCACCGAGGTGAGCACGAAGTTGCGGTTGGTGAACAGGCTCAGCGGGATGATCGGTTCGGGTGCGCGGGTCTGCGACCAAATGAACGCGGGCAGGCCGAGCACCGCGACGGCGATTGTCGTGAGCACTTGCGGTGAGTCCCAAGCGTATTCGGTGCCGCCCCAGGTGGTGACGAGCACGATCGCGGAAATGGTGACGGTCAGCAGCGCCGCCCCGAGGTAATCGATCTTGGCATTCGGGCGCCGGGCGGTCAGGTGCAGCGTGGTGTAGCACCACACCAGTGCGATCAAGCCGAGGGGCAGGTTGAGGTAGAACGCCCACCGCCAGCCGGCGTGATCGGTGACGAAGCCGCCGACCAGGGGGCCGCCGATGGTGGCCAGGGCCATGACCGAGGCGGTCATGCCCATGTATTTGGCGCGTTCCCGCGGCGGGATGAGTTCGCCGATGATGGCGAACGCACCGGCGGCCAGGCCGCCCGCGCCGATGCCCTGTAGTACGCGGAAGCCGATGAGCTGATCCATGTTCTGCGCTGCGCCGGCCAGGCCGGAACCGATCAGGAAGATGACGATCGAGGCCAGGAAGTTGTTCTTGCGGCCGAACAGATCGCCGAGCTTGGCCCAGATGGGTGTGGAGGCGGCGGTGGCCAGGGTGTAGGCGGATACCACCCACGACAGGTGTTCGAGGCCGCCGAGTTCACCGACGATCGTCGGCATGGCGGTGCCGATGATCATGTTGTCGAGCATGCCCAGCAGCATCGCCAGCATGACGCCCAGCAGAATCCAGCGCACATTGCGCGGTGCGGTCTGCGGTGCGGAAAGCGTGGTCATAGCGGTCCCTCCCTTCGTTGAGGTCTGGTTCGGGTGCCGATCGGAGCCCGTGTGATTCCAGAAAACCATAACGAGTTAAGAAATTCAACCGCTTAGAAAATTGTATGACTAAGGAAATCTCGGTAGGGTGTGCTCATGACCGGACTTCGCGAGCGCAAGAAGGCACAGACCCGCACGGCCCTGGCCGATGCCGCGCTGCGCTTGTTCCTCGAACGCGGCTACGACGCGGTCAGTGTGAAGGAGATCGCCGAGGCCGCCGAGGTCTCGGTGCCCACGCTCTTCGCGCATTTCCCGGACGGGAAGGAATCGCTCGTCTTCGATCTCGACGCGGATCGCGAACAGAGCCTGGTGGCGGCCGTCCGCGATCGCGCGCCGGGAAAGAACGTGCTCGAGGGTCTGCGGGATGCCTTCCTGGCCACCCCGCGGCCCGCCGAGTCGGCGGAGATGCAGGGGTTCATGCAGCTGGTGGAGAGCACGCCCGCGCTCGCCAGTTACTTCCGGCGGATGTGGCAGCGGCACGAGGGCGCACTGGCTCAGGCCATCGCCGCCGATCTGGGCCGCGACCCCGGTGATATCGAGGTGATCGCACTGGCGCACTTCGTATTCGGGGCGCTGGAGGTGGCGCGGCGCGGCGCCGACCCCGCGGCCGACCTCACCCGCATCTTCGAACTACTCGAAACCGGTTGGGGCGCACTCGTTACGAAGTGAAGGCGGCGGCATTGTCGCGCACCCAGTCGGCATAGCTGCGCGGTGCGCGGCCGAGCACCTCCCGAACATCCTGGGTGACAATGGCATTGCCGCCCGCGCGCACATACGCCTGACCCTGCAGCGCGCCGTCGGCGAACTCGGGGGACCGGCCCGAGGCCACCATGAGATCGCGCGCCGCCTCGAGCGGTATGTCGTCGACCTCGATCGGACGGCCCAGAGCCGATGCCAGCGCGGCCACCTGGTCGTGGGTGCTCAATGTCTCGGGACCGGTGAGGGTGTAGATACGGCCGGAATGCGCGTCCGACAGCAGCGCCTCGACCGCGACCGAGGCGACATCACGGGGATCGACGACACCCTGCGTGCCGTCCCCGGACATATTCGGGACCGGCTGACCCGCCTGGATCGGGGCGATCCAGCTCAGGGTGTTCGTGGCAAAACTGCTGGGGCGCAGGATGGTCCACGCCACCCCGCTGTTCTGCACCGCCTGCTCGCCGGGAACGTGCCAGGTGCCGACCATGCCGATATCGGCGGAGCCGGTGCCGATGGCCGACAGCTTCACCAGCCGCCGCACACCGGCATCGCGGGCGGCCGCGGCCAGGGCCTGATCCAGTTCGACATAGTCCGGACCCAGCAGACCGACCAGGAACGCCGCCTCCGCTCCGGCGAAGGCCGCCGCCATCGACGCGGTATCGGCGTAGTCGCCCTGCACCACCTCGGCCTCGGCGGGCAGCTGCGCCCGCTGCGGATCACGGGTCACCGCACGGACTTTCACGCCCCGGGCGACCAATTGCCGGACAACTTCACTGCCGACGGTGCCCGTGGCACCGGTGATTACGATCATGCCGACAACGATGCCGCGCCCGCCCGGCCGGCTCTAGGAAAAACCGGCACACTCCGGGGCGCGCGCCCCGCCTACAGTGGATGCGGTGACCGTCATGCAGACTCCGGCAGCCGTCCAGACCGCAGACGGCTTCGAGGAGTCGGTCCCCGCCCCGGAGTCGCTGCGCCCGTGGATTGCGGAGGTCGGCCGCATTCCGGTGCTCACGCACCTGCCCACGCACTTCACTCACGTTCCGCAGGCCGTCACCACGCTGGTGCTGCGCACCGAGCCGTCCGGCCGCCGCGACGCCCTGGTGGTCGGCCCCCGCACCCGCGCCACCTACGCCGGTGCGAAAGAGCCCGCCGGTTGCCTGCGCCTGCGGTTGGCCCCGGGTGCTGTCCGCCCCCTGTTCGGTGTCGCCGCAACCGATCTCACCAACCGCGTCCTGAGGTTGGCCGATATGCCCGGCCCGGCGGCCGAGCTCGCGCGCGAGATCATCGAGATGGACCTCGGCGATGTCGTGCCGTTCCTGGAATCGACTCTCCCGCAGGTCCTTTCCGAAAGCCCGACCCGCCGTGAGCACCGCCGCCTGCTCGATTCGGCCGTCGCGGCCATCGACGGCGACGCCGCGCCGCTGCGGGAGGTCGCGACCCGGCTCGCGGTCAGCGAGCGGCAACTCCGCAATCTCTTCACCGCCGGCGTCGGCGTCTCACCCAAGCACTATGCCCGCATCACCCGGGTCCGCCAGGTGATCGATGCCGCCGGCAACACACCCTGGTCCGATATAGCCGTCGCCACCGGCTATTACGACCAGTCGCACCTGACCGCCGACTTCCGGTCGCTCATGGGTGTGACGCCGGATCGGTTCTTCAAGGGCAAGCTGCCCGCACCCACCGCGTGCCAATCGGTGACCACCCTGGCTGGGTAGCGAAACGAAAAGAGTAATGTTTGCGACGCTGATGTCGCGGTAATCACTACCACGACATATGGCCGCATCCGTCTGTCCGACAGGGAGGCAATCACGCCCGAACGAGACCGGATCTGGTTTTCGAGAAGCATCCAGACCTCAACGACGAGGAGATTGGAATGACTTTCGACCTTTCGGACTCTTTGTTCTCTGATTCGATCGACGCTCTGCTGGAGCGCCCGAATTCTGTTTCACAGCTCGCGCACGGCGATTTCTACGAGCGGCCGCTGCACATTGTTCTGGTGGCGCCGCCGTATTTCGACATCCCGCCCGCCGGATACGGCGGGGTCGAGGCGATGGTGGCGACCCTGGCCGATGCGCTGGTCGAGCGAGGACACCGGGTGACCCTGCTCGGAGCAGGTCGAGCGGGTACAAACGCCCGGTTCATCCGGGTGTGGGACGAGGTGCAGACCGCGCGGCTGGGCGAGACGTTCCCAGAAATCGTCAACGCGATGCGGGCCTGCCGGATTATCGAAGAACTGCATGCCGAGGATCCGGTCGATATCGTGCACGACCATACCTTCGCTGGTCCGCTCAATGCGGCGGCCTACCGGATGCTGGGAATCCCCACGGTGGTCACCGTCCACGGGCCCGTCGAACCGGATATGTACGAGTACTACCAGGCCTTCGACCACAGCGTGAATCTCATCGCCATCAGCGACCGGCAGCGGGAATTGGCCCCCGACCTGAATTGGATTACCCGCGTTCACAATGCGATTCGGCCCGAGGAATGGCCGTTTCGCACCGAGAAACTGGACTACGGCCTGTTCCTGGGGCGGTATTCCCCGTCCAAGGGCCCGGATCTGGCGCTCGAGGCCGCGCACGCCGCAGGTCTGCGGTTGATTCTCGCCGGTAAGTGCAATGAACCGCCCGAGAAGGCGTACTTCGAACAGCGGATCCGCCCGCTGCTGACCGCCGACGACCAGGTATTCGGCGAGGCCGACGCCATTGCCAAGCGGGAACTGCTGGCGGGCGCGCGCTGCCTGCTGTTCCCGATCCAGTGGGAGGAACCGTTCGGCCTGGTGATGATCGAGGCGATGGTGTGCGGTACGCCGGTGATCGCCCTGCGCGGCGGTGCGGTCGCGGAGGTGATCGAACACGGTGTCACCGGCTGGATCTGTGAAGATCCCGCCGAATTGCCCGAGGCGATCGCGCGGGCCGGGGAGATCGATCCGCATGCCTGCCGGGCGCGCGTGGAGCGGCTGTTCGCCTCCACCCGCTTTGTCCAGGGCTACGAAGCGGCGTATTACGGAGCTATAGGCGACCTTTCGAAGCGGGTGCCACTGCGTTTCGCCGGCGATCACGCGGTGATCAGGACAGCGGCGATCGCACCGCCGGAGGTCGTGAGTAGGAGCCGCGGGTGAGCATTTTCAACGCCGGCCCTCCATCACCGGTCGACGGTCGCGGCATCGTCACCCTGGTGGAGGCCGGCACGTTCTGCCTCTCCGATCAGCTGGGCGATATCCATCCGGGTTCCGCCCAGGGGCTGTTCTACCGTGACACCCGATTACTGGCGCGCTGGGAGTTGCGATTGGACGGCCATCCGCCGGAACATCTTTCGGTCATGATGGCCGAGGCGTTCCGGGCCCGCTTCGTGACGCGGAAGCCTCCGAATCAGGGGGTGGCCGATGCCACGGTGCTGGTATCGCGGCGGCGGATGATCGGCGAGGGGATGCGCGAAACGATCACAGTGCACAATCTCGGCGATGAGGACACCGCCATGACGGTCACCCTCATCGCCGACTCCGATTTCGCCGATCTGTTCGCGGTCAAGGAGGGCCGGGTGCACAGCGGCAGCTGCGAACTCGCCACCGCGGAGGGCGCCCTGCGGTTGACCGACCGCAATGATTCGGGGCGCGGGCTGGTCGTCATCGCCAGTGGCGATCCGGCCGCGCAGCCCGGATCGCTGAGCTGGCGGATCGTCGTGCCACGGCATTCCAGCTGGCAGACCGTGGTGCTGTGTCAGCCGATCATCGGGCACCATGCCGTCACGGTGAATCTGGACGACGATTCGGATGACAACCCGTCCAACAAGATTCGGCAATGGCGGGCCACCGCGACCAGCCTCACCGCCAGCGGTGCCGGTCTGAACGCCATTCTGCAACGCACCGAGAGCGATCTCGGTGCGTTGCGGATGGACGATCTGGGCGGCGGCACCGCCTATGTCGCCGCGGGTGCGCCGTGGTTCATGGCCCTGTTCGGCCGCGACAGTCTGCTCACCTCGTGGATGGCGCTGGTGCTGGATTCGGATCTGGCCCTGGGCACGCTCCGGCAGCTGGCGAAACTGCAAGGCACACAGAGCAATCCGCTCACCGAGGAGGAGCCCGGCCGCATCATGCACGAGATGCGGCACGGCCCCGGCGGCGATGCGGTGCTCGGCGGCAGCGTTTATTACGGAACTGCCGACGCCACACCACTTTTCGTCATGCTGCTGGCCGAGTGCTGGCGGTGGGGTGTCGATCCGGCCGCGATCCGGGAACTGCTGCCCGCCGCGGACGCGGCCTTGTCCTGGATCGACAATTTCGGCGACAGCGACGGTGACGGATTTGTCGAATACCGGCGCAAGACCGATCGCGGGCTGGCCAATCAGGGCTGGAAGGACAGCTGGGACGCCATCAGTTTCTCGGACGGCCACCTGGCCGATCCGCCGCTGGCCCTGTGCGAGGTCCAGGGTTACGTCTACGCCGCCCGGCAGGGCCGCGCCGATCTGGCCGAGGCCTTCGGTGATATCCCTACCGCGCAGCGATTGCGCGCACAGGCCGCGGAGCTGAAACAGCGGTTCGGCGAAGCCTTCTGGATCCCGGACGTGGGCCGCTACGCTCTCGCCCTCGACGGGGCGAAGCAGCAGGTGGATACCGTGACCAGCAATCCGGGCCACTGCCTGTGGACCGGCATTGTCAGCGACGAACACGCCGCGGCTCTCATCAAAGGCCTCGGCGGCGCGGATATGGACAGCGGCTTCGGCCTGCGCACACTGTCTTCGACGGCCCGCCGCTTCAATCCGATGGGATATCACACCGGATCGGTCTGGCCGCACGACACCGCCATCGTCGTCGCGGGCCTACTGCGCTATCGGCACATTCCGGGAGCCCTGGAACTGGCCGAACGACTGGCCGGTGGCCTCCTGGAAGCCATCGCGGAATTCGACGCCCGCCCACCCGAGCTGTACTGCGGCTTCCCCCGCACCGAATTCCGTTCCCCCATCCCGTATCCCACCTCATGCTCCCCCCAGGCGTGGTCCAGCGCGGCCCCACTCCTGCTGATGCGTTCGTTCCTCGGCCTCGTCCCGGACGTCCCGCACCGCACCCTGACGGTCGCACCCCGCCTGCCCGAGCGAGCAGGGCGAGTACGACTGGCGGATCTGCGACTGGGCACGGCGACGGTGACCATCGAGGCGCAGGGCACCACAATTTCCGTCAAGGGCCTACCCGACGACTGGCAACTCATCCAGGCCTGAGAGGGAAAACGAAAGCGGCCGACCGGAATTCGGTCGGCCGCTGGGGTTCTCAGCTGGCGTAGGCGCGGAGGCGGTCGGCGCGCTCGCCCTTGCGGAGCTTGGACATGACCTCGCGTTCGATCTGGCGGACCCGCTCGCGCGAGAGGCCGAAGATCTTGCCGATCTGGTCGAGGGTGCGGGGCTGGCCGTCGTCGAGGCCGTAGCGCAGGCGGATGACCTGCTGCTCGCGCTCGTCCAGGGTGGTCAGGACCACGCGGACGTCACGGTGCAGGAAGCCGGCGATGACGGCGTTCTCGGCGGAGGTGGCTTCGGAATCCTCGATGAAATCGCCGAGGGGGGCCTCTTCGTCATTGCCCACCGGCATATCCAGGCTCACCGGGTCGCGGCTGTGGTCGAGCAGATCGGCGATCTTCTCTTGCGGAATACCGGACTCGTGGGCGAGTTCCGCGTCGGTGGCCTCGCGGCCGAGCTGCTGATGCAGTTCGCGCTTGATGCGGGCCAGCTTGTTGACCTGCTCGACGAGGTGGACGGGAAGCCGGATGGTGCGACTCTGGTCGGCCATACCGCGGGTGATCGCCTGACGAATCCACCAGGTGGCGTACGTCGAGAACTTGAAGCCCTTGGTGTAGTCGAACTTCTCCATGGCGCGGATCAGACCAAGATTGCCCTCTTGGATCAGGTCCAGCAGCGGCATGCCGCGGCCGGTGTATCGCTTGGCCAGAGAAACCACGAGGCGCAGGTTGGCTTCGAGCAGGTGCTGGCGAGCCGATTGACCTTCGCGCACGAGGATCGCGAGATCCTTCTTCTTGGGCGAGGACAATCGCTTGGTCGTCTCCAGCAGGTGCTGAGCGTAGAGGCCCGCCTCGATGCGCTTGGCCAGCTCGACCTCGTCGGCAGCCGTGAGCAGCGCCGTCTTGCCGATTCCGTTCAGGTACACGCGTACCAAGTCGGCGGCGGGGCTTGCGGCGTCGAGGTCCTGTTCGCTGATGCGCACGTCAGTGGTGGCGGGGCTTGTCATGACTTGCCTCCTGTCGGTGGTGTCTCGCTCCGTACAACGGGCCCGACATCAGGAAAGTTCCCCGCAACGGCGGACATAAACCGTATCTGAGCTGCGGTTTTTGCGACCCACGGCTGAGAAGTTCCTGAGAAGCGTGCGTACTGGGGAACGCGCGCCTGCGGTCGGCGGCTGTCGATGTCCGGTGAGTTGCCGCCTTCGGCGTCGAACTTCGGAGCGCGGCAACCGAATACGTGTGTACGGGCCTTGCATTGCCGGCGTTCGTTCGAGCGGATGTTCCGGTGCTGTGCGGTTCGGCGGCCTCCTCGAGGTACCCGCCGACGCCGTTCGAAACATGAGATAGCTCACTTTACGCAGATAAACGCCAGGTCACGGCCCGGAAACGACTCGGCCGCCGGGCAGGGATGCCCAGCGGCCGAGGGGAGGTGCGGCGCGGAGGAACGCAGCGCGGAGGGAGAGGGAACTCAGCGCGGATGGATCAGCCCGTGGCGAACCAGGCTGACCACCACGCCCAGCACCGCCGATTCGAACTCGGGAGTGGCCGCGTCTCCGGTATCGCTGAAGGCGAGCAATTCCACCAGCTCGCTCAGCGGCAGTCCGTCCGGGCGCATACCGGCCAGCAGCGCCGCCGTGGTGTCGTCCACCTCGTGCTGCCAGAGCGGTCCGTCGCCCCGGTGCAGCCGTGCGATCCGCTGCTGCCAACCCTCCGTGCCCGGCAGCGAGACCCGCTCCAGCGCGGTGGCCGGATCGACCTCGAAGCGCGAGGACAGCACCAGGCCCGGATCGGTGGCGACGGCGCGCAGCCATGCCGAGCGCTCGAAGTAGCGATGGGTCTCCTGGCCCAGCGGATCCTCGAAGGGGTGTGTGAGGTCCTCGGCGAGCATTTCGGTGGGTCCGTCTATATCGCGCATATAGACGACACCGAATCCGATGCCGTCGACCTTCGCGGCGGCGAAGGCCTCCAGCCACCGTTCGGCGCGCGCCTGCGCCGCGGGCTCGCGCGGATCCAATCCGGCGTCGCGCAGCCAGGTTCCGACATACAGGGCCGGATCGGCGATGTCGCGCTGCACTATCCAGGCGTCGATGCCGTGGTCGGGCAGCCAGCTCGCGACGCGCGAGCGCCAGTCCTGTCCATTGATATGGACCCAGGAGGCCAGCAGTGCCGCGGTGCCACCGGGATTGAGCATGTCCGGTATGCCGGAGATGACGAGTTCGCTCGCACCGTCCAGCGCCAGCCCGGAGTCCCGGTAGGTGTGCTCGACACGTGCCGGGCCGACCACGAACGGGGGATTGGCCACCACCTGATCGAAGCGGCGCCCCGCGACCGGTTCGAACCAGGAGCCCTCGCACAGCTCGATATCCAGATCATTGAGCGCGGCGGTGGCCGCGGCCAGCCACAGGGCGCGTGCGTTCACATCGGTGCCGGTGACGGTGCGCCCGTAGGACTTCGCGTGAATGGCCTGCACACCGCAGCCGGTGCCGAGGTCGAGCACGGTGCTGACCGGACGGGTGGGGGTGGCGCGCAGCAGCGATAGTGACGCCTGACCCACGCCGAGGACGTGATCGGCGTCGAGGGTGCGCCGGCGCATGGAGTCGTCGAGGTCCGACAGCACCCAGCGGGTGCCGTCGCCGAGATCGAGCGGGCGCAGGTCCAGGGCCGCGCGTATTTCGTCGCCGTCGCGTTCCAGGAGTCCGGCGGCGATCGCGCGCTCTGTATCCACCGGCGCCAGCGCGGCGGCCACCTCGCGCTCGGGCATGGGATCGCCGAGTAGCAGCAGGCGAATGAGCGTGCCGAGTTCTCCGGCGTCGCGGGCCGCGCGGCGTACCGGCACCGGCTCGGAGCGCCACAGCGCCGCGTGCGCCACGTCCCCGAGTGCCACAACAAGATTGTCGGAGCCGTATCCGACCCGGGTCAGCGCGGTGCGCAGGTCCGGGGCGAGGTCGGCGAGCAAGGACGAGGCGGTCGTCGAATGCTGGTCGAGGGATCGATTCGTCGGCATGGCATCGAACTCTGCCATCGCGACTGTTCGGTACCTCGCGGTGGTCCCGATTCGGTCCGGCGTCCAGCCCCATAGCGTTCGCCCCGAACTGTCTGGGGGCCGTGTTGTCGAGGGTGCACGACGAACTGTGTTGATTCTGAATGGAACCGTGGTCCCTGACCGGGACCGGAGCGTAAAATGCTGCGCGGCACCGATATAGAAGAATGGTCGCTGAAATGTCGCTGAAAGGCGTTCTGCCATTTCAAGATCAACATTTTGAAGATCAAAAATACTGCTACGCAACGGGGTTCGTCTGTGTATGCTACTGATCATGCACAGCCCCACTACGAGGTGGGATTGAGGGCGAGGCGGTGTCGATTAGTGGACGTCAACAGGCTCCGGATGCGGCGGGCGGCGGCAATTGCAATCGCCTTCGGCGTACTGGCTCTGATGGCCACCGGTGCGCTTGATCGATTGATGCTCGGCGTATTCATGTGCGCCGGACTGGCACTCGGTGGGATCAATGCGCAAATAACGTGGATGTCTATTGTTCGCATCACCGATGCGGAAACTCCTAGCAAACAGAAGCTCGCGCTCTCTTCTGCGGCGCGATTGCTCATACTGACGGGCCTGTCGATAGTCGTCGCGTTCTTCACGCGTCCGTACGGTGTCGGTATCTTCTTCGGGTTGGCCGTCTTTCAATTGATTCTTGTGCTCCACACGGTGGTGCCCGAAGTGAAAGGCCTTCGACAGCAGCCATGAGCCATTCCGTCGCTTCGATTGCCCAGATGACCGGAAATGTGACCCTGAGCGCCGAAGATGCTCCAGCGGCACCGTCGAAGATTCATGTTGGTGACCATGTCACCGCGCACTTCTTCGGCCTGGACTTCAATATCGACACCATTGTGTCGACCTCCGTTGCCGCGCTCATTGTGCTCGGTCTGGCCTTCTACCTGCGGGTCAAGATCACCTCGGGCGTCCCCAACGGTGTGCAGTTGTTCTTCGAGTCCGTCACGGTCCAGATGCGCAATCAGGTCGAGGGCGCCATCGGCATGAAGGTCGCGCCGTTCGCGCTGCCCCTGGCCGTCACCCTCTTCACCTTCATTCTGCTCTCCAACTGGTTGTCGGTGCTGCCGGTCCAGTACGGCTCGGGTGAATTGATCGCGCCTCCGGCCTCGGATGTCAACTTCGTCTATGCCTTGGCGCTGTTCGTGTTCATCGCCTACCAGGCCGCCGGTGTCTGGCGGCGTGGTCCGGCGAATCACCTCAAGCAGACGCTCAAGGGCCATGCCGGTTGGGGCATGATCTTCATCAATGTGATCGAGGAAGTCGCCAAACCGCTGTCGCTCTCGCTGCGACTCTTCGGCAATATGTTCGCCGGCGGTGTGATGATTTCGGTGATCACGCTGTTCCCCTTCTGGATCAGCTGGGGCCCGAATGCCATCTGGAAGATGTTCGACCTCTTCGTCGGCGCCATCCAGGCATTCATCTTCTCCCTGCTGACCGTTCTCTACTTCAGCCAGTCGATGTCGCTGGAGAGTGAAAATCACTGATCGGCACCGCTGTTCGGTGGCAATCTCAAAAGGAAGTGAAAAATGGCAGATCCAGCAACCGCGAGTATCGTCCAGGGCGCTCTCATCGGCGGCGGCATCATTCTGGCGGGCGGTGCCATCGGTGCGGGAATCGGTGACGGTCTCGCCGGCGCCGCGCTGATCAATGGCGTCACCCGGCAGCCCGAGGCCGAGGGCAAGCTGCGCGGCAACTTCTTCCTGACCGTCGGTCTGGTCGAGGCGGCCTATTTCATCAACCTGGCGTTCATGGCGCTCTTCGTCTTCGCAACTCCCGGTAAGTAGACGAAATCATGTCTCCGAGAACAGATGTGGAGGCCGCGGGGAACTTCCTGATCCCCAATGGCACCTTCTTCGTTGAGCTCGCGATCTTCCTGATCGTGCTCGGAGTCATCTGGATTTTCGTTGTTCCGCCGATCCGAAAGGTGCTGGCGGAACGGGAGGCGCGGGTCGAGGAGACGGCGAAGATCAGTAAGTCGGCGACCGAGATATTCACCGAGGCCGAGGACCGGTATCAGACGGCCCTCGACAAGGCCCGTGCGGAAGCTGCGGAAATCCGCAATGACGCACGGGCACAAGGCCGGGAGATTCTCGAGGAGCTGCGCGGCGAGGCCCAGCGCGAGGCCGATCACATCGTCGCGGAATCCACGGCACAACTGCGTGCCGAGGCTGATCAGGTTGCTGCCGAACTCCGTGAATCCGTCGAACCGCTGGCCCAGAATCTGGCTGATCGCATGCTCGGCGTCAAGAATCGTCCCCGGTCCAGTGCCGGTAATCAGAGAGGACGGGGGACGCCCTGATGCCAACGACCGGCGTGCTCGCCGAAGGCTACAACATCACCTTCGACTGGCCCGTCTTCTTCAGTCAGCTATTCGGTTTCGTCGTTATCATCTGGCTTTTCGTGAAATACCTGCTCCCCTTCGTGAAGAAGATGATGAACAAGGCACAGGACACCATCAGGCGGCAGCTCGAAGAGAGCGAAGCGGCAGCGGAGCGTTTGACCGCGGCCAAAACCGCCTACGACAGCGCGGTCGCCGAGGCGCAGGCCGAACTCGAGCGCATGCGCGAGGAAGCCCGCGCCGATGCCGACCGCATCATTGCGCAGATGCGCGAGGCGGCCACCGCGGAGGTCGAACGTGTCCGCCGTGTCGGCCGCGATCAGATCCTGCAGTTCCGCAGGCAGATGATGCGCGATCTGGAGGCCGACCTGTCGGCCGCCATGCTCGCCCTCACCGAGGAAAAGGTGCGCGAGCAGGTCGGCACACCGCAGGCCAGATCCGAGAGCATCGAGCGTTTCCTCGACGATCTCGAAATGCTGGCCAATTCGGCTCCGGCGGCGCGGCAGCAGCCGCAGACCGGCGCCAACTGACAGCAGCTCAAGCAGGTTCCCGGCCGGTCAGACAATAGGTCTGACCGGCCGGATCTGTCATGACCAGCCACCGGCTGCCCCGATCGACCCGGCGCGCGCCCAGCTTTTCGTGCCAGGCGGCGGTGACTTCGATATCGGTGCAGGCCAGATCCAGGTGCGCGGCGGTGGGCCGGTCCTCGCCGAGCCGCTGCAGCAGCAGATCGATCGGCACGCCGGGCCGGGCCGAGAGCCGGGCGAACTCCGGCAGACTGCCGGGCCGCCAGGCCCAGCCGGTCAGATCGGCCCAGAAGCGCGCCTCGGTGCCGTAATCGGAGGCGCCGATATCCAGGCACACCTGATCCAGCCGGCTGCGATCACCTTCGGGTCCGGTGACCGTGGGTGCGAGCGCGCCCGCACCGTCGCGAAAAGGTGTGAAGCAGAAGGTCATTCCGTGCGGGGACCGCAGGACGGCGTAACCGATGCGCTCGGTCAGGATGTAATCCCCGACCAGTGTGGCGCCGAGCCGCACCGCGCGCTCGGTGGCCTCCACGACATCGTCGACGTCGAGATCGAGGTGTACGCGCGACTCGCCGTCGATGGTCTGCATTTTCACGGTGGGCGCACCGTAATCCGGTAGCAGCGTGACGAATTCGTCGTGCTCACCCCGGGTCGGCGACAGTGTGGTGCCGGTGACCGTGGTCCAGAATTCGGTGCTCGCCCCGAACTGCGCCGCGGGTCGGTCGATGAAGGCCCAGAGCCACCGAATCATGCTGTCTCCCATTGTTCCCGCTTCCAATCTTCGCGAAAGGTCTTGCGATACGCCAGCGGCGGTACGCCGAGTTCGGAGCGCATGTGATGGCGCAGCGAGGCGGCGGTCCCCATACCGGCCGCCCGCGCCACCTCGTCGATTGCCAGCCGGGTGGTCTCCAGTAGATGCCGGGCATGGCGCAGTCGCTGCTGCAGTACCCAGGCGCCGGGCGCCATACCGGTCTCGGCCTTGAAGCGCCGAGTGAAGGTGCGGACACTCATACAGGCGTGCGCGGCAAGGGAATTGAGGTCCAGCTCGCGGTCGAGATGGTGCAGCGCCCACATGCGGGTCGGCGCGGTGCCCTCGGCGCCCGGTTCGGGCATGGGCTGTTCGATGAACTGGGACTGACCGCCCTCGCGCCACGGCGGCACCACGCAGTAGCGGGCCACCCGATTGGCGGCGGCGCTGCCGTGATCGGTACGGATCAGATGCAGGCACAGATCGATGCCGGACGCGAGACCGGCTGCGGTCCAGACGTTTCCGTCCTCGACGAAGAGCAGGTTCTCATCCAGCAGCACAGCCGGATAGAGCGATCGGAACATCTCCGCGAACTGCCAGTGGGTGGTCGCGCGCCGTCCGTCCAGCAGGCCCGCCGCGCCGAGTACGAAAGCGCCGGTGCAGATCGAGACGATCCGCGCGTCCGGCCGGATCATGGCCAGCACCGGCGCCAGTTCCGGTGGCAGCACGCCCTGGGTGCGCGGTCCCGATATCCGGGTGCCGGGCACGATCACGGTATCCGCGCGGGCCAGTAGCTCCGGCCCGCATTCCGGAACGATGGTGAAACCCGTCGTGGTGGCGATACCGCGGGGATGCGCCCCGCAGACGTGCACCTCGTACAGCGGGTTTCCGGCGTCGTCGACTGCCGAGCCGAGCACCATGGGCGGGATCGTCATATCGAATCCGACAACGGGTTCCAGCGCGAGCACGGCCACCAGATGAGGCGTGGGCATCGGCTACCCCCTCTCCAATACGTTGGCCAGATCTTGACGCATTGTGTCAGTCAGGCCACTCGTGCGCGAGTGCGAATTCCGGCACGCTTCAGCGGTGAGTGAAATCGGTACCGATCCCGTCATCGAATTGACCTCCGGCACAGCCGCTTCGCGTGGCACCGCGGCAGATGGAGCGGCGGCCGGGCCGCAGGCCGATGCGGTTGCCGGGCCGCAGCTCGACGGGACCGGTGAACCGCCGCGGCAGCCGGATGGTGGAGTGATGGAGCGGCTGGACGCCATCAGGGCGTCGGACCGGAGTGCGGGCTCCGGAGCGGCACAGCCCGCGACAGAATCAGTGCCCGGTGCGCCGACATCGTCCTGGGGAATGGTCGGAGGCCGGCTGCATCCGGCGTGGATTGTCGCGGCTGTGGGATTTGTCGCGTTGATCGGTGCGGCCGCCTTCCGGTCGGTGCCCGGTGTGCTCATGGAGCCGCTGCATGACGAATTCGGCTGGTCACACGGGACCATCGGTGCGGCGGTTTCGGTGAATGTGCTGCTCTATGGGCTGATTTCGCCGTTTGCGGCGGCGCTCATGGACCGGTTCGGGATTCGTGTGGTGGTGGCGAGTGCGCTGCTGCTCATTGCCGCGGGGAGTGGGCTCACCGTCTTCATGACGCAGCCGTGGCAGCTGATGGCCACCTGGGGGCTGTTGGTCGGCATCGGTACGGGGTCCATGTCGATGCCGTTCGTCGCGACCATTACCGGCCGCTGGTTCGTGCGTCAGCGCGGGCTGGTGACCGGTGTGCTCACGGCTGCGGGCGCTGCCGGACAGCTGGTCTTTCTGCCGCTGATCGCCCGGCTCGCCGGCGATCACGGCTGGCGGACACCGGCGCTCCTGGTGGCGGGCGCCGCGCTGGTGGTGGTGCCGCTGGTGCTGCTGTTCATTCGCGACTTCCCGAGTGATGTGGGTGTCACCGCGTACGGCGCCGAGCCCGGCAGCGTGGTCGGCGTGCGCACCGCGCCCGTGGGCGGGGCCGGACGTGCGCTCGGCGTACTGTTCACCGTGGTGCGCAAGCCCGTATTCTGGTTGCTGGCAGGCGGTTTCGCGATTTGCGGTGCATCCACCAATGGATTGGTCGGCACGCATTTTGTCAGTGCCGCGCACGATCACGGTATGCCCGCCACCACGGCCGCCGGGTTGCTCGCGCTGGTCGGGCTGTTCGATGTGGCGGGAACCATTGCCTCGGGCTGGTTCACCGATCGGGTCGACTCGCGGTACCTGCTGGTGGCGTACTTCTCGCTGCGCGGGGTGTCGCTGCTGATCCTGCCCAACCTGTTCGGGCCCGATGTGCAACCGAGCATGTGGGCGTTCGTGGTGTTCTACGGCCTGGACTGGATCGCCACCGTGCCGCCCACGGTCGCCCTGTGCCGCGAGCACTTCGGCGCGGACGGACCGGTCGCCTTCGGCTGGGTCTTCGCCTCGCATCAGGTCGGTGCGGCGATCGCGGCCGTCGGCGCGGGCATCATCAGGGATATGCGGGGCAGCTACACCCTGGCCTGGTACATCGCGGGCGGGCTGTGCGGTTTCGCCGCGCTCATGTCGGCGAGCATTCGTCGTAAGCGGGTGGAGTAGTCAGCCGTCGATGGCATTGTGCGGGCGTGAGTCGAGCGCCTTCTGATTGCGCCGGCCGTCCCAGCGGCTGGGCTCATCCTTGCTGCGCGGCGGCCGGTCATTGGCGCCGAGCACGGCGATCCACGGCAGCGGAATGGAGACGCCGATGATCAGCATGGAGATGACCCAGTTGCCCCAGATGCTGTAGGCCACGGCCGAGAGCACCAGGCAGGGGATGCGGAACGCCATGATGATCGTGTACCGGCGGACCCGATTGTGATGCTGCTGTTCCAGTGAGACCGCGGCCTCGGTGATCAGCGTGGGCTGTTCCTTCTCACCCCGGAAGAAGCCCGCGGGTTTGCGCTCCGGCATGGGATTCGAACCGGCTGGACGGAATTCGACCTCGGGGCGATCGTCGCCGCCGCCGACGCCGGCGTCTGAATCCCCATCACGCTGCATACCTCGAGTCTTGCACTACCGCCCGTCGAATGCACATGTCGGTTGCCTCGCCCGCGAGGCCTGGCATTATGGAGTGCGTGAGCACAGACACCCTGGTACGTCCGGAGACGACCACAGACGAGTCGACGGACAACGACACCCCCAAATTCTTCCACTACGTGAAGAAGAACAAGATCGCCGAAAGCGCCGTCATGGGCACCTTCGTGCAGGCCCTGTGTGGTGAGGTCTTCCCGGTGACCCGTTCGGCCAAGCCCGGCTCCCCGGTCTGCGAAGAGTGCAAGCGCGTCTACGAAATGATGAAGAAGGACTAGTTCCGCTTCGTCGTCATCGGCTATCGAGGGTTTGGTACGCACCCTCGATGCCGATTTTTTGCTGTCACGAATCGATCAGCGTATGCCTGCCAACGGTTCCCATGCGGAGAGGGCGGCCGTGGCGATGGCCTCCAGGTCGTCGCGGGTCGCGCCGTCGTGGGCTTGGATCGACATGCCCTGCTGGACCGTGGTGTAGAACGCGGCCATCGCCTCGACGGCTGCCGCGCCGGGGAGCTCACCCTCGTCGACCGCACGTCGCAGCCGGGTTTCGAGCGCGGCTTGTATGCCGCGGCGCAGGTCCGCGAGGAATATCTGAACGTCTGCGCCTATCGCGGTCCGGGCGGCCATGACGATCATGCATCCGGGCGGAGTCGCGGGATCGGCGAAGAAGTCGGCGCTCGCGGACAGCAGGCTGTGTACCGCCTCGCGGGCGACGGGTGTCCGGTCGAGTGAGAGCCGCGCCGGAACGCCCACGATCGAGTCGTAGAGCTCGACAGCCTCGCGGAAAAGTTGTTCCTTGGAGCCGAAGCAGGCGTAGATGCTGGGCGAGGCGATTCCCATTGCGGCCGTGAGGTCTCCCATCGACGTCGTCTCGTACCCGTTGCGCCAGAACGTAATCATCGCCTGCCGTAGCACTGCGTCGCGGTCGAAGCCGCGCGGGCGACCACGCTCTCCCATCCGTCATCTGCCTTCCTGATCGAATTCTGTGTCGCTCATTAAAGATATCTCTTGACGGGGTCTGCCGCCCGCTGCTACCTATTTCTGTGTCGATCGACAAAGAAATGGGGGGCGATGACATTGACCGTCGAACGCGGCGCCTGGGGTGCGCTGGGCGCATTGTGCGTGGGCTACTTCATGATCCTGCTGGATATGACCATCGTCGCGGTGGCCAACCCGGCGATCATGTCGGGCCTGCATACCGACATGTCCGCGGTCATCTGGGTGACCAGCGCCTACCTGCTCACCTTTGCGGTGCCGCTGCTCGTCACAGGCCGGCTAGGTGACCGGTTCGGACCCAAATACCTGTATCTGGGCGGACTTTCGATCTTCACGCTGGCATCGCTGTGGTGCGGTCTGGCGGGGAGCATCGGCTCGCTGATCGCGGCGCGCGCCGTACAGGGCCTCGGCGCGGCATTGATCGCACCGCAGACGATGGCGGTGATCGGCCGCATCTTCCCGGCGGCCAAACGCGGTGCGGCCATGGGTGTCTGGGGCGGCGTCGCGGGTGTGGCCACGCTGATCGGGCCGGTGCTAGGCGGTGTGCTCATCGACAACGGCGGCTGGCAGTGGATCTTCTACGTCAATATCCCGATCGGGGTGATCGCGTTCGGATTGGGCGTGTGGCTGGTTCCGGTGCTGCCGACCAGCAGTCACCGTTTCGACATTCCCGGGGTGCTGCTGGTCGCAATCGGTATGTCGGCGTTGGTGTTCGGCCTCCAGGAGGGCAATGCCTATCACTGGGCGGGCTGGGTGTGGGGTCTGATCGCCGGCGGTCTGGTCGTCCTCACACTGTTCGTGATCTACCAGGGGCGCAACAAGATTGAGCCGCTGGTGCCGCTGACCCTGTTCCGGGACCGCAATTTTGTGCTCGGCAATGTGGCGACCGGCGCCCTGGGTGCGGCGATGACCGCACAGATGGTGCCGTCGTATTTCTATCTACAGGCGGTGCGCGATCTGTCTCCTACCGAGGCGGCGCTGGTATTCGCCCCGATGGCGGTGGTCTCCGCCTTCCTGTCGCCGATGGTCGGCAAGCTCTCGGACAGATTGCCGCCGCGCAATCTACTGACGTTCGGCTTCGCCGCGTTCGCGGTCGGGGTGCTGTGGTTCATCACCCTCGCCACCCCGCACGGATCCATTCCGCTGATGTGCGTGATGTCCGTGGTCTGCGGTATCGCCAGCTCCTGCATCTGGGCGCCGCTTCCCGCGACCGCGCTGCGGAACCTGCCGCTGCAGCAGTTGGGGGCGGCCTCGGGTGTCTACAACACCACCCGTCAGGTCGGTTCGGTACTCGGCAGCGCGGGCATCGGGGTACTGCTCACCGCGCGCATGACAGCCCACTCGGTGCCCACCGCCGAACCGGGTCACCTCCCGGCCTTCCTGAAAGCGCCGTACGCCTCGGCCCTGACCGACTCGCTGTATCTCACAGTGGCCCTCCTGGTGATCTGCGCCGTCGCTGCCGCGTTCCTCACCCCGATCGGGACGGCCCTCGGTCCTGCCTCGCCTCCGCCGGTGTCCACGCGGAAAGATGCCGCCTAACCCGCAGTGTGCCAACGTGTTTCGGTCTCCGTGAGCAACTGCTGTGAGATCAGGTGTGGTGCAGGAGGGGGAGGAAGATCGTGTCGATGATTTCCTCGAGGACGTGGTCGGGGGCGGGGGCGAAGGTGGTGAGGAATTCGTTGCGGAGGAGGTCGAAGGGGAGGGATTTGATGCGGTCGGTGAGGTGTTCCGGGGCGATCTCGCCACGGGCTACGGCGCGGTCGAAGAGGACGTCGACGGCTTCTTTTCGGCCGGTGGAGAGCGGGTCGCGCAGGTCGCTGGGGTTGATTCCGGTTTCCTGGTAGTAGCTGGCCAGCTGCACGCTCATGACGAGGAAGAGTTGGAGGCGGGTGGCGTTGATCTCGCGCATGAGGGTGAGGACGTCGCCGCGCAGGGTGCCGGTGTCGGGGACGCCGAGGCGGGATTTGCGCAGGATGTGGACGAGCGTGGCCCGGATGAGTTCATTGCGATCGGACCAGCGGCGGTAGAGGACGGACGGGCTGGTGCCCGCACGTTTGACGACGGCGTCGACGGTGAACCTGGCGTAGCCGTTATCGGTGAGCTCATCCCAGGCCGCGTCGAGAAGCGCCTGTTCCAGTTCGGTTCCGCGGCGGCGCTCGGGCATCTGTCGATCTCCTTTAGATAGGGTTGTCTATCTTATCGTAGCGCGGTACCGTAGCGGAAATAAGATAGAACTCTCTACCTTAAGGAGCTACGTGAACACCCCTGCTGTCCCATCGCCACCTCTCGCAGCGGACCCGGATCGCCTCGATCCGGCCCTGCGGCGCATGACCTTCACCCTGATCATCGGCGCGCTCGCCGTCATCTTCGACACCACGATCATGAGCGTCGCCATCAACAGCCTCGCGGGGCAGATGCATGCCTCGCTCGGCGCCATCCAGTGGGTGAGCACCGCTTATCTGCTGGCCCTTGCCGCCACCATGCCGGCGGTCGGATGGGCGCAGTCGGTCCTGGGCGGCAAACGCCTGTGGGTCGCCGCGCTGGGAATGTTCCTCATCGGGTCACTGCTGTGTGCCGCGGCATGGAATGTCCCGAGCCTCATCGCTTTTCGGGTAGTCCAGGGCATCGGCGGCGGCATCATGATGGTGCTGATGACCACGCTGATCATGCAGGCCGCCAAGGGGCGCAGCATCGGCAGAGTCATGTCGCTGATCACCGTGCCCACCGCCCTGGGGCCGGTGCTCGGCCCGGTGCTCGGCGGCGTCATTCTGCATCTGGGGGACTGGCGTTGGATCTTCCTGTTCAACGTGCCGTTCTGTGTTATCGGCGGCTACCTGGCGGTGCGTAACCTCCCCGGGGACGCCCCCCGCCCCGGACCCCGCGCGCGCCTGGATGCTGTTGGCATGCTGTTGCTTTCGCCCGGCATCGCCGCTGTCATCTACGGCCTCACCCAGCTCGGTGGATCCGGTGGGCTCGCGAGCCTCGAGGTCGGACTGCCGCTGATCGCCGGGCTGGCCCTGCTCGCCGGATATGTCGGCTGGGCACTGCGGCGCGGATCGGACGCCCTGATCAATATTCGGCTCTTCCGTCACCGCTCGCTCGCCGCCTCGTCGGCGCTGGTCTTCCTCACCGGCGGCGCGCTGTACGGAACCATGTTGCTGCTCCCGCTGTACTGGCAGCAGGTGCGTGGCGAGGACGCGCTCGGCGCGGCGCTGCTGCTCATCCCGCAGGGGCTGGGCACCCTCGTCTCCCGCTCGCTGGCGGGCCGGTACATGGATCGCTTCGGCGCGCGTCCGGTTGCCATCGCCGCCTTCGTTCTCACCTGCGCGGCCACGGTGCCGTTCTGCTTCGTCACCGCGACCACGAGCAATATCGCGCTGATGGCCGTGCTGTTCGTGCGCGGTATCGGACTGGGCGCGGCCATGATCACGCTGATGGGCGGCGCCTTCGTCGGACTGCGGCCCGAGGAGATCCCGCAGGGTTCCAGCATCAGTCGCGTCGCCCAGCAGGTCGGTGGCTCCGCGGGGACCGCTGTCCTCGCAATGATCCTGCAGCGCACCGCAACCGGCGCTCACACCCCGGCAGCCCTGGCCTCGGGTTTCGGTCACGCCTTCTGGTGGGCGACCGCGTTCACGATCGCGGCTGTCCCACTCTGCCTGCTGCTTCCGGGCCGAGCCGCCCTGCCGGCGCAGGACCGGACCGCCGCACCTGATGCGGAGCCCGTCGAAGTCTGAGATCGATGCCCTCGTGATATGACTGCTTTGTCATAAGTCCAGGTAGTAGCCCATGACAACTTCTCGGGAGGGTGACATCGTGACCTCGGACAAAGTCCTCTTCGGCCTGAACCTCGAGACCGGCGTCGACCAGGTGAGCGAGATCCTCAGACACGCCCGCACCGCCGACGATGCGGGTCTGGATCTGGTCAGTATCTCCGACCACCCCTACTTCGCCGACCGCATCGACGCGTACGCCACGCTGGCGTTCGTTCTGGGTGCGACCCGGAATGTCACCGCGGCGACGATCATGACAAATCTGCTGAGCCGCCCGGCTCCGATTCTCGCCCGGACCGTCACGGGACTGTCGACGATCTCGGGTGGTCGTTTCGTGCTCGGAATCGGTGCCGGCGGCCTGTGGGATGAGATTGTCGCCCTTGGTGTTCCGCGTCTGTCGCCGGCGGACCGCGTGCGCGCGCTGGAGGAGGCGATCACCGTGGTGCGGGCCCTCTCCGGCGGTGGTGAACCGGTCACTTTCGACGGCGAGTTCTATCAGATCGCCGACCTGATGCCGGCGGCCGCACCGCCGCCACCGATCTGGGTCGGAGCGCTCGGCCCGAAGATGCTGGCGGTCACCGGCCGCCACGCGGACGGCTGGATACCGGGACACCTCGCCGATTGGCGCAGCCCGGAGGTCGCTCGGGCACGCCCGATCATCGACGAAGCGGCGGCATCGGCAGGGAGGAGTCCTGCTGATATCGCGACCATCTACAACGTGTCGGGTCGGATCGGCCGGGAAACACTGTCGCAGACCCGCGACGAGGACGGCCGCTGGCTCGGTGGCTCGGTCGCGCAGTGGGTGGAGGAATTGACTTTCGCCGTACTCGAACACCGTGCCGCGGCCTTCGTCTATCTGCAGGCGCCGGGCGAAATCATCAGCGACACAATAGTGAACCTCTGGGCACATGAGGTCGTACCGGCGGTGCGCGAGGCAACCGCCGCACGCTGACACGCCACGCGTACCGGTGATGGCACCGGCGCGGAACCGGCAGCGCACATACTGCGCTCATGCATGTGATCGCGGCATGGTGTGGATTCTGGGAGCGTGGGTGCTGCCGCCGATCGCCTATGTGCTGACCCGCCGGAACGAGAGCGCCTGGCAGCAGCGGGTCATGGAGTCCCTGACTCCGCAGCAGCGCACCCAGTTCGTCACCTACTCGAACAAGGCCGCCGGATGGTTCGTGGTCGGCGGCGGCGCGGCATTGATCGGCATCAAGGAAGCCGCCGAACTGGTCAAGGTCCTCGACTGGCCGAGCTGGGTGGTGCTCCCCTTATGGCCGAATCGGGCTCCTGCGCAGCCGTTGTGGAGTAGTTTCGCAACACGTTCCAGTTTTGCCGGTGACTCGGGTGAAACGGTGTGGGCAGAAGGGCTGGCGTGGCGATGGCGGACTACATCATCATCGGATCCGGGAGTGCCGGGGCGATCATCGCTCGCAGGCTGGCCGATACCGGCGCCGATGTGACGCTGATCGAGGCGGGCCGGCGGGACAACACCCGGCTGGTGCGCAAGCCGGGCATGATCGGCCCGCTGCACAGCGTGCCGCAGTTGAAGAAGATGGTCGACTGGGGGCACTACACCGTCGAGCAGAAGCATGCGCTGGGTCGCGCGATTCCGCAGACGCACGGCAAGGTGGTCGGCGGTTCGAGTTCTGTCAACGGCATGGTGTTCGTGCGCGGCAATCGGCGCAACTTCGACGATTGGGCGGCGGAAGGCAATACCGGTTGGTCATATGACGAGGTGCTGCCGAGCTTCAAGAAGTTCGAATCCTTCGAGGACGGCGCGAACCGGTTCCGCGGTGATGCCGGTCCGATCAAGGTGATCCGCGCCCGCGAGCTGCGGCCCGCGTCCGAGTCGTTCATGCAGGCGCTGGTCGAAATCACCGGCGCGGCAGTCAATCCCGACTACAACGGCGCCGAGCAGGACGGCGTCTCGATCCTGCAGCAGAGCAACAGCAATGGGCTGCGCTACAGCACCGCGGTCGGATATCTCGACGATCGACCGAAAACCCTTACCGTGCTGCCGAATACGCAGGTCGTGCGCATTCTGATCGAGAACGGCCGCGCCACCGGCGTGGAGTATCGGACCGCGCACGGCACCGAGGTGCTGCGGGCCGAGCGTGAAGTCATCGTCAGCGCAGGCACATTCGGCTCTCCGCAGCTGCTCATGCTCTCGGGCATCGGCCCGGCGGATCATCTGCGCGCCTTCGGCATCGATGTCATCGCCGACCTCCCGGTGGGCGACAACCTGCACGACCATCTGTTCGTGCCGATGTCCTTCGCCATGCCGACCGCCGTGAACCGTTCGGCGCCGGGGTATTTCGCCCGCGCCTTCGTGCGGGAGTCTCTGCGCAACAACAGCACCTGGCTGGCCCGCAGCGTCTTCGAAGCGGTCGCGTTCCTGCGCACCCCGTACGCCGCGGCCGCGCCCGATCTGCAACTGCACGTCCTGCCGTGGGGCTATCCCGGCCCGAATCAGGACGCCCCGATCCGGCACACCCCCGATCCGCGCCAATCCTTGACCGTCCTGGTCACGATGATCTACCCGCAGAGCCGCGGCACCCTGCGACTGACCTCGGCCGACCCCACCGCCGCGCCCGCCATCGACCCCAACTATCTCGCCGAGCAGCAGGACCTGAACACGCTGGTGCACGGTATGGAACTGACCCGGGAGATCATGTCCGCGAAGTCGATCGCCGCAGACGTGGATGCCGAAATCTCCCCGGGCCCACAGTATCCCGGCCGTGCAGAGCTGGCCGCCGAGGTACCGAACCGTGCAACCACCGTCTACCACCCCGTCGGCACCTGCCGCATGGGCGTGGACGAGCGCGCGGTGGTGGACCCCCTGCTGCGGGTGCGCGGAGTGGAGGGACTGCGCGTCGCCGATGCCTCGATCATGCCCAGCATCGTCGGCGGCAATACCAACGCCGCCACCATGATGATCGGCGAACACGCCGCCTCGATCATCCTGGGCTGAATATTGTTGTGCCGGTGACGGAAACGCCCGGGCCGGCGTGAATGCCGGTCCGGGCGCGGTCGTTCTACGTCAGTTGATGGTGAAGCTGCCGGCCATCGGGGGAGTGTCGCTTGCTCCGGCGGCTACGGTGCCGATGGGATCGCCCGAGCAGTCGCCGCTGGCGTAGAAGGTGGCGTCCTGGTCGGTGGAGTTCGCCACCACAGTGCTGCTCTCGTCGGTCAGCTTGATCCGGACGCATCCGGTCGGATCGACGAGGACCCTGCCGTTCTCGACGAGCGTTCCGGTTGCCGCACCGGCGGTTCCGGGTGCGAGCACCGCGACCATTCCGGCCACTGCGGCGGCGCCCAGCAGTCCAGCAATGCGCAACTTCATTGAATCCTCCGTGGTGAATCTGCACCCGATGACTCCGGGCACCATGATCCCGGCAATCTATCGTGGCCCGGTGTGCCGCCGTGTATCCACGAGAATACGGTGGCGTTTCCGCGAGCTGTGAACTCAGGCGATGCCGTCCTTGAGGCTCTGCAGGCCGATGTCGACGAGGCGGGAGAGTTCCTGGACATTGAGATCGCCTCTGGCGAACCAGGTTTCGGTGGCGGTGAACATGACCGCGGCGACGCACTGTGCGGTGATGGAGATTTGATAGGCGGCGTCGGAGTCGGGGGCGGCGCCGGTGCGGTCGAGGAGGAATTGGGCTATCTCGCGGGAGAATTCGGCTTGCACGGTCTTGATGTGCGATTGGACGAGGTCCTGCTCCAGGTGGTTGCTGCGCAGGATCGCGATCTGGTGCAGCGCGGCGTCGTAGGGGAAGGATTCGACGGCGATGCGGACCGAGGTGGTGACCGGTTCGCCGGGCGGGCGCAGGGACAGGGCCTGGCGGAACCAGTCCAGCCGGGCGTCGTAATCGGCGAACAGGACGTGCTGCTTCGAGGGGAAGTGGCGGTAGAAGGTTCGTTCCGTGACGCCGGCGTCGGCGGCGATATCGGCGATCGTTGTGGCCTCCACGCCGTACTCGAGGAAGCGTGCCAGCGCGGCATGCTGCAGCGTGGAGCGGGTGCGCTCGGCTTTGGAGGGTGACGGCGCGGCAGGCATAGACCGCATTCTAGGGTCCTACTTCGCCTCATCCAGCGCACGGTGCGCGGCGTTGTAGCCGGGAATGAACGATACCGACGGACCGCCGTGGCATCCGGCGCTGCCGAGGTAGAGCCCGGTGACGGGCAGGGGCAGGTCCCGGAAG
This sequence comes from Nocardia sp. NPDC006630, assembly GCF_040611495.1. Lineage (NCBI taxonomy): Bacteria > Bacillati > Actinomycetota > Actinomycetes > Mycobacteriales > Nocardiaceae > Nocardia > Nocardia sp. NPDC006630. Next base: position 672,967 of record NZ_JBEXOK010000002.1, on the reverse strand, counting down.
CCGGTCGGGCCGGGGCGGCCGGGGCCCATCTGTTCGGGGTGCACCAGGCCGTGGCAGTAGTCGCCGCCCGGAGCGCCGAACATCCGATCCATGTGTCGCGGGGTGAACACGATTTGCCGGGCGATCAGGTCCTTGAAATTCGTTGCGAGGGTGCAGATTCGGGCTGTGACCCGCTGTGCCATCTCGGCCCTCAGCCGTGCGTAGTCCTCCCGCTGCCCCTCGATGGGGAACCAGAGCGCGAATGCGGAGGCGGCATGTTTGCCCGCGGGCGCGACCGAGGGATCGTGCACCGAGGGCAGTTGCAGGACTACCGCCGGGTCCTGGGGCACTATGCCCCGCCGGCAATCCTCCCACTGCTGTTGCAGCTCTTCGGGAGTGCTGTAGAGGCCGATCGCCGACTGCATGGCCGGATCGTTGAGCACCTCATACGGCGCGGCGAACTCCGGGATGCCGTCGAGCGCGAAATGCAGTTGCAGATAGCTGCCGCGGTGGTCGGTGCGAGCGAATCGGGACAGCGTGTCCGCGGGCACCACCTCCGGATCCAGCAGCTGTCCGACGGTGAGATCCGGTGCGATACAAGACACTACGATCGGCGCGGTCACCTCGCCGCCGTCGCCGGTGCGCACTCCGGTGACCCGCTTTCCCTCGGTGAGTATCCGCGTCACCGGGGTACGCAAGCGGACCTGACCACCGGCGGCTTCGAATCTTTCCCGCAGATGTGCTGTCAATGCGCCGATTCCGCCGCGGATCTTGCGCATCAGTGTGCCGTCGCCCTCTGGAGTGGCCAACCCGAACGCCAATGCCATTGCGGTGCCGGGTGTTTCGGGGCCACGAAAAGTCATGTTCAGTCCGAGGAAGGACATCATTCCGCGCAGCGCACCGGTCTTGTCGCTGCGGGGTACATAGCGGTCGAGCACCTCCGACAGGGACCCGAACAGCATGTCGGAGATCGCCGCGCGTTCGAATTCGTTTGTCGCGCAGGCGAACATCTCATCGATGGTCTTCGGCTCCCGCCGTATCTCGAACCGGCCGAGCGCCCGGGCCGGAGCCTGTGCCCAGGTCATCAGCCCGGCGAGTCCGGTCAGCATCTCGGTGCCGTGCACGCCGCTCACATGCTCGAGCAACTTCATCGGATCGGTGTAGTAGATGAACGGCGGATCGCCTCTGCCGAGCGTCGACACCGACATGACCTCGAGCGGCACGGCGGGCACCGCATCGAGCTCCAGTTCGGCGCTGAGCTGCGCGGAGGTGGGGAATTGCTCGGATCCGGCGATCTCGAATCGGTACCCGTCGATCAGCTCGACCGTGGAGGCCATTCCGCCCGAATAGTGATTGGACTCGAGGCAGACCGTCCGCAGTCCGGCGTGCTGCAGTATCGCCGCGGCCGCCAATCCGTTGTGCCCGGCCCCGATCACGATCGCGTCATAGTCCGACATAAGCCGAACGGTCCCACCGGACCGGCAAAATGTCAACAGTGACAAAACATCTGCCAAATCTGTCATGAGTGACACTTCTCGGTTCTAGAATCCGCCCATGTACGTTCTCAGTCTCACCGTCCACGCGATCCTCGGCATCGCTGTCACCGCCTGGATCATCGGCGAGAACCGAGCGCTGTTCGTCTCGGTGCCGGGACGGCCCCGCATCAGCGCGGTCGAACTCGCCTACTGGGCAATAGGTATCGGCTCGGTGGTGCTGGGCTGGTACTTCAATATTCGCTTCGTGCTCGAATATCACCACGACGGCACGAATCCCCTCTGGGGGCCGGGGGCCAGCTGGGCGGAATACATCTATCTCATGTTCCCGAACTGGGCCGCCGACTCCGCCTCCCAGGATTACGTCTTCCTCAACGTCCTGATCCTGCCGATCATGTCGATCGCGGGCGGCCTCCGTAAGGGCCTGCCCAAACCGTGGCTCTTCTTCGTCAGCAGCCTGTTCACCAGTGCCGCTTTCGGATTTGTGCTCTATCTGATCATCGCCGAACGGCAGCGCCGCGCCCGCCCGGCGCACACTGCGGTGTAGTGGATTCAATTCCGCTCGCCCGCAGGGTATTTCCCCTGGCTCAGGCTGATCGCAACCGTTGACTCCACTCGCGTCCGGCGGGATGGTGCAGGACATTCACGTCCGCACAGAAACGGGAGACGATGGCATCGAACCCACTGCATCTCGGCGTCGCGCTCGACGGAGCCGGCTGGCATTCGGCCGCCTGGCGGGAGCCGAATTCGCGGCCCGGCGCATTGTTCGGCCCCGGGTATTGGACGGATCTGGTCGCCACCGCCGAACGCGGCCTGCTCGATTTCGTGAGCATCGAGGACAGTCTGACCCTGCCCGGCGTGCCGCACACACCCTCCGATGACGCCGTCGACCGCGTCCGGGCCCGGATCGACGCGGGCCTGATCGCCGCGCGGGTGGCCCCGATCACCCGGCATATCGGGCTCATTCCGACGGTGACCGCGACGCATACCGAACCGTTCCATGTCTCCACCGCGATCGCCACCCTCGACTACACCTCGCGCGGCCGGGCGGGCTGGCAGGTGCGGGTATCCGGCACCGCCGAGGAGGCCGCGCACTTCGGGCGGCGCGAATTCAGAGAGCTCACCCCTGCCGAAATCGCGGAAGCGGTGGCCTCCGGGACGTTCCCCGGCCAGGTGCACGAGCTGTTCGACGAGGCCGCCGACGCCGTCGAGGTGGTGCGGCGGCTCTGGGACAGCTGGGAGGACGACGCCGAGATCCGTGACGTGGACACCCGCCGCTTCATCGATCGCGACAAGCTGCACCGCGTCGACTTCGAGGGCCGCTTCTTCAGTGTGCGCGGACCGTCCATCACACCGCGCCCGCCCCAGGGGCAGCCGGTGGTGACGGCGCTGGCGCATGCCCCGCTGATCTACGAATTCGCCGCCCGCGGTGCGGATCTGGTTCTTGTCACCCCGGGTCGTGCGACCGGTCCTCGCGCCATCGTGGACGAGGTGGCCGCCGCCGCGGCACGCGTGGGCCGCACCGGTGAACCGCTGCGCGTCTATGCCGACCTCGTTGTCTTCCTCGATACCGACCAGGCGACCGGCGCGCAGCGCCTGGCGCGCCTGAACGAACTCGCCGGAGCTGAATTCGCCTCCGATGCGGCGGTTTTCGCGGGCAGCGCCGAGGAGCTCGCCGATCTGCTCACCGCCTGGAGCGTGGACGGCGCCGACGGATTCCGTTTGCGTCCCGGCGTGGCGGTCGATGATCTGACCGCCATCGCCGACCGGCTCGTCCCCGCGCTGCAACGCCGGGGCGTCTTCCGCACCGGCTATCCCGAAGGCTCGCTGCGCGCACTGCTCGGCCTGCCCTCCGAAGTTCCCAACCGCTACGCGACTGCCTGAGCGAGGTCATCATGAGCACTCCCCGTAAGCAGGTCATCCTGGGTGCCTATCTCGGCGGCGTCAATCACCACACCGCCTGGTGGCATCCCGAGGCCGGCAGCCAAATCGATTTCAGCAGTTTCGAACACACCGCGAGAACCGCCGAGCGCGGCAAGTTCGACTTCTTCTTCCTCGCGGAAGGTCTCATCCTGCGAGAACGTGCGGGCCAGATCTTCGATCAGGACATTATCGGCCGCCCCGACACCTTCACCGTGCTGGCGTCGCTGGCTGCGGTCACCGAGCATCTCGGCCTCGCGGGCACCATCAATGCCACCTTCAACGAGCCGTACGAGCTGGCCCGCCGGTTCGCGAGCCTGGATCACCTCTCCGGTGGCCGCGCCGCGTGGAATGTGGTGACCTCGTTCGATGCCTTCACCGGCCAGAACTTCCGGCGCGGCGGCTTCCTCGATCCGGCCGACCGCTATGTGCGGGCCGAGGAGACGCTGAACGCCGTTCGCGCCCTGTGGGATTCGTGGGATGCCGAGGATGTGGTCGCGGACAAGGAATCCGGCCGGTTCCTGGCGCGCCCGGACGCCGGGGCGTTCGCCTTCCACGGCGATCAGTTCGACATCTCCGGTCGTTTCACCGTGCCGCGCAGCCCGCAGGGCAGGCCCGTAGTGCTGCAAGCCGGGGTCTCGCCGCAGGGCCGCGCCTTCGCCGCCGCCAATGCCGATGCCATCTTCTCCCCGTACGGCAAGCTGCCCGAGGCCGCGGATTTCTACCGCGATATCAAGGCGCGGGCAGTGGCGGCGGGACGTGCGGCCGAGGACATCAAGATCCTGCCCTCGGCGAGTTTTGTGCTCGGCGATACCGAGGCCGATGCGATCGAGAAGTACCACGCCATTCGCAATGAGCAGGTCACCGGCCAGACCGCGCTGATCCTGCTGGAGCAGATCTGGAACCGCGACCTGTCCGGCTACGACCCGGAGGGCCCGGTCCCCGATATCGAGCCGGATCCCGAGGCCGCGCCGATCATTCAGGGCCGCGCCTTCGTGCATCAGGATCGTTTCGCCACGGTCGAGCGCTTGCGCGAGGTCGCCGAGGCCAAGAAGCTCACGCTCCGCGAGGTGGTGATCGATCAGTTCGAACGCGGCCCGCTGATCGGCACGCCGGCCCAGGTCGCCGAGCAGATCGACACCTTCGTCCAGAACGACGGCTCCGACGGTTTCATCATCGGATCCCATCTGGTGCCTTCGGGTCTCGACGAATTCGTCGACACGGTGGTGCCGCTGCTGCAGGACCGTGGTGCGCTGCGCGCCGAGTACACCGGGACCACACTGCGTGACAATCTCGGGCTTCCGGCTGTGCGGTCCGCGGTATCGAACGCGAAAGGCCTGTGATGACAGCACAATTGCCGATCATCGATATCGCACGATTTCGTGGGAGCGACACCGAGCGGGCCGCCCTTCTGGACGAGTTGCGTTATGCCGCACACGAAGTCGGATTCTTCTATGTGGTCGGGCACGGTGTCCCGGAGGAATTGACCTCCGGAATCTTCGAGGTGGCGCGGGAGTTCTTCGCGCTGCCGCCGCAGCAGCGCCTCGAGATCGAGAATATTCACTCCCCGCAGTTCCGCGGATACACCTCGACCGGGCACGAATACACCGCGGGCGCACCGGATCGGCGGGAGCAGATCGATATCGGGCCCGAGCGGGAGGCCGTCCCCGCAACAGCCGGGGATCCCGCCTGGCGGCGGTTGATCGGCCCGAACCAGTGGCCGTCGGCGCTGCCGCGGCTGCGGCAGGTCACCCTGGCCTGGCAGGCTGAAGCACTCCGGGTGAGCCGGGAAGTATTGCGCGCCTTGGCCGTTGCGCTGGGTCAGGACGAGGGCTACTTCGATGCCTGGTTCGATGCGGAAGCCTCCACGCACGTGAAGATCATCCATTACCCGGGCCAGGACTCCGCGGGTTCCGATCAGGGCGTGGGTGCGCACAAGGATTACGGCTACCTGGCGCTGCTGCAGCAGGACGAGGTCGGCGGTCTGCAAGTCCAGGGCCCCGACGGCTGGATCGACGCGGAGCCGGTGCCGGGCAGCTTCGTCTTCAATATCGGCGAGATGCTGGAGATCGCGACCCAGGGCTACCTGATCGCGACCAGGCACCGGGTCGTGAGCCCGCCGGCCGGGGTGGACCGCTATTCGGTGCCGTTCTTCCTGGGACCACGGCTGGACGCGGTGGTCGAACCGCTGGTGCTCCCCGCGGAGCTGGCCGCGCAGGCGCGCGGGGTGAGCGCGGACGCCGACAATCCGCTGCTGGCGCAATTCGGTGAGAACGCCGTAATCGGCTGGCTCCGTTCGCATCCCAAGGTTGCCGAGAAATGGTGGTTCGACGTCCTGGAGGCGCGGTCATGAGCCGGGACTGGTCATTCGACACCCGGCAGATCCATATCGGCGCCCAGCCCGATCCGGTCACCGGTGCGCGCGCCGTGCCGATCTACCAGACCACCTCGTACACCTTCGACAATGCCGGGCACGCTGACGACGCATTCGCTCTGCGCGACTTGGAGACTCACGTCTACACGCGGGTGTCGAATCCGACGACCGCGGTGGTGGAGGAGCGGCTGGCCGACCTCGAAGGCGGGGTGGCGGCCGTCGCGGTGGCCAGCGGTCAGGCGGCCGCCTCGCTGGCGCTGTTCACCCTCGCGCGCGCCGGTGACCACATTGTCGCTGCCGCAACGCTGTACGGCGGCACCTACAATCTGCTCGCCTACACCTTCGCCGAACACGGCATCACGGTCGACTTCGTGACCGATCCGGATGATCTGGCCCAGTGGCGGGCGGCGATCCGCCCGAATACCAAGGCGCTCTTCGCCGAAACCCTCGGCAATCCGCGCGGCAATGTGCTCGATACCGCCGCGGTGGCGGAGGTGGCGCATGCCGCGGGCGTACCGCTGGTGGTGGACAACACCGTGCCGACGCCGTACCTGCTGCGGCCGCTCGAGCACGGCGCCGACATCGTGGTGCATTCGACCACCAAATTCCTGTCCGGGCACGGCACCGCGATCGGCGGAGCCGTCATCGACGGCGGCCGGTTCGACTTCCGCGCCGATCCGGAGCGCTGGCCGCAGTTCAACACCCCGGATCCCAGCTACAACGGGCTCGTCTTCGGCGAGAAGTTCGGTGAACTCGCCTATGCGGTTCGCCTGCGCACCAAGCTTTTACGCGATCTCGGACCCGCGGTGTCCCCGTTCAACAGCTTCCTGCTGCTGCACGGTCTGGAGACCCTCTCGCTGCGCGTCGCACGGCATTCGGAGAACGCCCAGGCCATTGCCGAATGGCTCGCCGAACGTCCGGAGGTAGCGCGCGTGCACTATGCGGGCCTGCCCGGAAGTCCTTGGCACGATGCGGCGAAACGGTATCTCCCGCTGGGCGCGGGCGGTGTGCTCGCCTTCGAACTGACCGGCGGCCACGATGCCGGACGTGGCTTGGTCGACCGGCTGCGGCTCTTCAGTCATCTGGCCAATATCGGTGATGTGCGCAGCCTGGTCATTCACCCGGCCTCGACCACACACGCCCAGCTCGATCCGCAGCAGCAGCTCGACAGCGGTGTGACGCCCGGCCTGGTGCGGCTGTCGGCCGGACTCGAGTCGGTCGCCGACCTGATCGCGGATCTGGAAGCAGGACTGCATGGCTGAATTCGACGGCGCGGCAGGCACTGTCCACTACGACCGCTGGGCGCCGCCGAATCCGCGGGCGCTGGTCGTGTTCTTCCACGGCCTGGGTGAGCACATCGGCAGTTACGAGCCCTTCGTGGCGGCCCTGAACGCCGCCGGGTTCGCCGTATGGGCCGGTGATCACGCCGGGCACGGTCGCAGTGCCGGTGTGCGCGTACTGATCTCGTCGGTCGACGCGCTCGTCGATGATGCCGCGACCCTGGTCGATCTGGCTCGGCAGGCGCATCCGGAACTGCCGCTGTTCCTGGCGGGGCATTCGCTCGGCTCGCTCATCAGCGTGCTGCTCACAGCCGAACGGGGCGTTCCCGCAAAGGCATTGGTACTGGCGGGCTCCTCCCTGGTCCCCGCCCCGGAGGCCCGCAATGCCCTCGCGGAATTGCTCGCCGCGGGTATCGACCCCTGGGATCTGCGCCGCGATCCCCTCGAGCTGACTCGGCACGAGGGGTACGCGCAGCAGATCCGCGATGATCCGCTGACCTGGCAGGGCGGCCTGCGCCTGGAAACCCTCGGCGCACTGGTCGAAACGGCGGCGCGACTGCCCGCGGTCCTGGAAAAGCTGCACCTGCCAGTACTGTTCGTGCACGGCGCCGAGGACGATATGGCTCCGGCCGCAGGCGTGCTCCGGGCGGCGCAGCTGCTGCCCGCGGCCCGCGCCGAGATCTTCCCGCACGACCGGCACAACATTCTCAACGAGCTCGATCGCGAGGACGTGTACCGCGTCATCGTGAATTTTGTCGCTGCGCAGCTATAGATCCCGAGGACGAGGGTGACACTCCTGAATTCAGCATGGGCACATCGTGTTCCGGTGGCCCTGACGGCGCTGTCCGTGTTCTGCACCGCCGCCTGCGGCACGGGTGCGGATACCGGCGCGCCGGCCGCCGTGCAGACCACGCAGGCGGCGACGCCGTCCGACGACAAGCTCGATACCGATGCCACGGTGACTGTGCGGCTGACCCTGGAGCCCACCAGCCTCGATACCTTCGGCACCTCGGGTGCGGCGCTGGATCAACTGCTGCTGGACAATGTCTACCAGGGGCTGGTGAGTATCGACACCACGGCCGGGGACAAGATCGTCCCGGCCCTGGCTTCCTCCTGGGAGCAGTCGCCGGACGGGCTGGCCTATACCTTCCACCTGGTGAGCGGTGCGAAATTCCACGACGGCACGCCGCTGACCGCCGCCGATGCGGTGTGGTCGCTACAGCAGCAGATCGCGCCCGGCTCGAAATCGATCAAGGCGGCGGCCTTTACGTCTATTGCCGATGTCTCTGCGCCGGATCCGGCCACGGTGCGGATCACGCTGAAACAGCGCGACACCCTGCTGCTGTGGAACCTCACCCAGCGCGGTGGCATCGTCTACAGGCAGGGCACCGACTTCGCCGGGATCGCAGGCGCGGAGAACGGTTCCGGGCCGTTCACGCTGGCGCAGTGGAACCGTGGATCGTCGATCACCCTGGCGCGCAACAACTCCTACTGGGGCGCGAGGCCCAAGGTCGCCAAGGTGGTCTTCACGTATATCAAGGATCCCAACTCCGCCAACAATGCCGAGGTGACCGGTCAGACCGATATCCAGATCGCCGCCGATCCGACACTGCTGCAACCGTTCACGGGCAATGACAAGTTCACCGTCCTGCGTGGGAGTACCACCGATAAGTTCACGCTGGCGTTCAACGGCGCGCGGGCGCCTTTCACCAATCCCGATGTGCGCCATGCCATCCGGCAGGCGATCGATCGGCAGGGTGCGATCCAGGCCTATGGGGCGGGTGTCGCGATCGGCAGCAATGTGCCACCGCAGGACCCCTGGTACGAGGATCTCACCGGGATCGACGCCTACAACCCGGACAATGCCAAGAAGCTCTTGGCCGCAGCGGGATTCGCGGACGGACTGCCGCTGACCCTGGATGTGCCCAATATCTATCCCACCACCATCACCGATCTGCTGGTGTCGGACCTGAAGAAGGTCGGCATCACGCTCACGGTGCATCAGGTGGAATTCCAGACCTGGCTGTCGAAGGTGTACACCAGCAAGGACTTCCAGCTCAGCCTGGTCGACCACGCCGAGGCCCGGGACCTGGACAACTACACGAAGCCCACGTACTACTTCGGCTACGACAACCTGCAGGTGCAGCAGTGGTACACCCAGGCCCGCACCGCCGCCACCGATGCCGACCGTGACGCGTTGCTGAAAAACGTTGCCCGGCAGATCTCCCAGGACGCCGCCGCCGATTGGCTGTTCCTGGTGCAGGCCACCACCGTGCTGCGCAATGGTGTGTACGGCGTACCGCAGGACGAGACGAGCAATCGGCTCAATCTGAGCACCCTCGCGGTCGGTAAGCAGGGGTGACGCGGCGGTGACCTGGTACATCGTGCGCCGTCTCGGGCTGCTCGCGATCTCGCTGGCCGCCGGCAGCGTGGTGGTGTTCGCCCTGCTGCGGCTGCTGCCCGGCGATGTGGCGACCACCATTGCGGGCACGCAGGCCAGTCCGGCCCAAATCGCCGCCATCCGTGCCGATTTGGGCCTGGACCGGTCATTGCCGGCGCAGTACCTGTCCTGGATCGGCGGGGTCTTGCACGGCGATTTCGGGCATTCGCAGCTCAATGGCACCGCGGTGAGCGCCGAACTGAATCGCAAACTCGAGGTGACGCTGCCGCTGGCGGCGGGGTCGATGGCGGTCGCACTGCTCGTGGCGGTGCCGCTGGGGACCTGGGCCGCCACCCGCAGCCGCACGGTCGCGGGCGGCGCGCTGAATGCGCTGTCCCAGTTCGGTATCGCGATTCCGGGCCTGTGGCTGGCGCTGCTGCTGGTGTGGGTATTCGCCGTGCAGCTGAGTTGGCTGCCCGCACAGGGCTTTCCGGTGGACGGCTGGGATCGGCCGGGACCGGCCCTCCGCTCCCTGGTGCTGCCGTGCCTGGCGCTGGGACTCACCGAGGGCGCGGTGCTGCTGCGCTTCGTGCGCTCGGCCGTGCTCGGTGTGCTGCACTCCGATTTCCTGCGGACCGCCCGGGCGACGGGACTCACCCGCACCCAGGCCCTGCTGCGGCACGGTTTTCGCAATGCGGCCCTGCCGGTGGTCTCGATTCTCGGGCTGCAGGTGGCGGCGCTGCTGGTCGGTGCGGTCGTGATCGAACAGGTCTTCACCCTGCCCGGTGTCGGCAGCATGCTCGTGACCGATATCGGCAATCGCGATCTGGTGAAGGTGCAGGGCGAGATGCTGATCCTCGTCGGCGCGGTGCTCACCCTCGGATTCCTCGTCGATATCGTGCACCGAATCATCGACCCGCGCATAGGGAGCACGGTATGAGGCGGGCGGCGCGGCGGTGGCGCACGCTGCGGACGGTCGCGGCGGCGGTGGTGCGTCGCCCGGCGGGAGCCTTCGGAGTCACGGTGGCCTCGGTGCTGGTGTTCGCGGCGGTGGTGTCGGTGTGGTGGACCCCGTTCGATCCGCAGGCCACAGATCTGCACGCCGCCTGGCTGCTGCCGTTTCAGCGCGGGCATCTGCTCGGCACCGACCGGGTCGGCCACGACCAGTTCAGCCAGCTGCTGGCCGGGAGTCGCGAAACCCTCATCGCCGCAGTGGGATCGGCCTTCCTGGCCGCCGTGCTGGGCATACTGCTCGCGGTGGCGGCCGTGCTGTCACCGCGGCCGGTGGGCGCGGTGGTGGTCCAGGCGATCGACCTGATGATCGCCTTTCCCGGACTGCTGCTGGCCATGGTGCTGGCGGCGGTATACGGCGGTTCGCTCGCGACCGTGGTGGCGGCGGTCGGCATCAGCGCCGGTGTCGGGGTCGCCCGGGTGTCGCGCGCTGAGATCGCGCGGGTGCTGAGCCAGGAGTATGTGCTCGCCGCGCGGGCCGCCGGCGCCTCGACCGGGCGGATCGTGCGAAAACACCTGCTGCCCAATATCGCACCCACCCTGATCGTCCAGCTGTCACTGGTCATGGCGCTCGCGGTGCTGGCCGAGGCGACCCTGACCTACCTCGGCTACGGCAGTTCCCCGTCCACGCCGTCCTGGGGCGGACTCCTGCACACCCAGCAGGACTACATCCGGGTCCGGCCGCTGCTGGTCATCTGGCCCGGCCTGGCCGTGGCGCTCACCGTGCTCGGCTTCAATCTGCTCGGCGATGCGCTGCGCGACGGCACCGATCCGCGCCTGCGCAGTGGAGGGCGGCCATGACACTGCTCGAAATCGACGATCTCACTGTGCGTTTCGGGGATGTGACAGTGCTGGACGGTATCAGGTTCGCCCTGGACGCGGGGGAGCGGCTCGGTCTCATCGGCGCCTCGGGCTCCGGGAAATCGCTGACCGCCCTGGCGATCCTGGGCCTGCTGCCGGAGGAGGCGCAGGTGCGGGGCAGTATTCGGCTCGACGGTGTCGAACTGCTCGGTCGCAGTGATCGCGAACTGTCTCGCATTCGCGGCAATCGAATCGCCATGGTGTTCCAGGAACCGCTGTCGGCCCTGAATCCGCTGATGCGCGTGGGCAAGCAGATCAGCGGACCACTGCGCCTGCATCGCGGACTCTCCCGCAAACAGGCACTGGCGGAGGTGATCTCACTCGCGGAGAAAGTCGGTCTGCCGGATGCGGAGCATCTGGTCCGCGCCTACCCGCACCAATTGTCCGGCGGCCAGCGGCAGCGTGTCGGCATCGCCATGGCGGTGGCATCCCGTCCCGCGCTGCTGCTCGCCGACGAGCCCACCACCGCGCTGGATGTCACCGTGCAGGCCGAAATACTCAGTCTGCTCGAAGATCTCGTCACCGAACAGGGCACGGCACTGCTCTTCGTGACCCATGATCTGGCGGTGCTCGCCCAGGTGGTGCGCCGGGTGCTGGTCATGGGGGAGGGCCGGGTGCTGGAATCGGGCAGCCTGGAGGACATTCTCAGCGCACCCACGCACCCGTACACGCGAAACCTGCTCGAACTGGCTCGTGCCGCGTCCTTCCGCCGTGCCCCCGAGGCTGCCCGATGACGATCACCGAAACTGGCCCCGCTACAGCGCTTTTGGAGGCGACCGGACTGCACCGCTCTTTCCGGCTGCCTCGCCGCGCGCTGATGCGACCGGCACCGATCCGGCATGCGGTGCGTGCCGTGAACCTGTCCCTGGCCGAAGGCGCGCGGCTCGGCATTGTCGGCGAATCCGGTTCCGGCAAGTCGACCCTGCTCCGCCTACTGCTCGCATTGGATCGCCCCGACAGCGGAACGGTCAGCTATCGCGGTCGTCCCGTGACCGGCCGCGACCTGCTCTGGTTCCGCCGCGAAGTGCAAGTGGTCCTGCAGGATCCGATGAGCTCACTCGATCCCCGCAGCATTGTGCGCGACTCCCTCGCCGAACCCCTGGAATGCCTGCGGATTCCGGGCGATCACGACGACCGGGTGGCCGAGCTCCTCATCGCGGTCGGACTGGAACCGGATGCGGCACAACGCTATCCCCACGAGTTCTCCGGCGGCCAGCGTCAGCGCATCGCCATTGCCCGGGCACTGGCTCCCCGGCCCCGGGTGCTCGTCGCCGACGAACCCTTCTCCGCCCTGGACGCCACGGTCCGCGGCCAGATCATCGATATGGTCCGAGACCTGGTGTCCCGCTTCGGACTCTCACTGATCCTGGTATCGCACGATATCGGCGTCGTCCAGCAACTGTGCGCCGAAATCCTGGTGCTGAAGGACGGCGCGGTCGTCGAACAGGGCGCGACCGAATCCATCCTCACGGCACCGGGACATCCGTACACCAGGGCGCTGCTGGATGCGGTCCCGACGCTGCCGATGCTCGGCGGGCGCTAGCGCAGCCCGGCGAAGAGGTCGGATTCCAGCGCGGGGGCCGCGTCGACGCGGTTTAAGTGCCGCACGAAACTCTCGGACGCGAAGACCAGCTGCTGGATGTCCTCGGGCAGGCGCAGGAACGGCATGCTGTCGCCCTGACTGCCGTGGGCCTCGAGCGCCTTGACCTTGCGCCGGACGTACGGGGCGACGTCCACCACGGCGGTGATCTGATCCATCGGGGTGCCGAAGTCCTCCGGCGGCTCGAAATCGCCCATGTCCTGGCCGCTGGCCTTGAAGGCCTCGAACATCTCGCGGGCGCTCTCGCGTGGAATCGCGGTGTAGTACAGCTTTTCCGGGATGCCCGAGGATTCCGCCGCCGCCAGGGCGATGCGGTTGGCCTGGATATGGTCGGGGTGACCGTAGTTCCCGTTTTCGTCGTAGGTGACGACGACCTGTGGCCGGTAGTGCCGCATGAGCTCGTCGAGCCGGGCCGCCGCCTGCACGACCGGGGTGTTCCAGAAGGCCTCGGGATCCTGATTGCCGTCCCAGCCGTCCATGCCCGAGTCGCGGTAGCCGAGCAGTTCGACATGTTCGATGCCCAGGATCGCCGCCGACTCGCGGAGTTCGGCGAGCCGCAGCGCCCGTACCGCGTCCGGATCGTGGCCCGGCTGCCCGGGTTTGATGCCGCCGGGTCCGTCGCCCTGCTCGCCGTTCGTACAGGTCACCAGGACGGTTCGAATGCCTTCGGCGGCATAGCGCGCGAAAAGGCCACCGGTGCTGATGACTTCGTCGTCGGGATGCGCGTGTACAGCCATGATGGTCAGTTGCTCAGCCATGAGTCCCCGTGGGTCGATGCGGTGGTTTCGGTTCCACTGTAGGAAGCGCCGCGGCGGCCCGTTTATGCCTGCGGGCCTCGAACCAGGCCCGGACCTGGGTGAGGCGGGTGGCGCGCGCGGGCCAGAACTCCTGAATGCTGGCATTGAATTCCGCGCCGAGGATCACCGCGAAGCCGAGGAAGAAGGTGAACAGCAGGAAGGCGATCGGCGTGGCCAGCGCACCGTAGGTGACACCGGTCCGGGTGACCCAGGCCAGATATCGGCGCAGTCCCTCGCTGGCGGCCATGAAGAACACGCCGGCGACCAGGGCGCCGCCGAAAAGCCGGTGAAAGGGCAGCGTGCGGTGCAGGGCCAGCTTGTACAGCGCGGTCAGGCCGATGATCAGCAACAGTCCGGCGCCCGGATAGTAGAAGGTGTCGATCAGCCTGAGGCCGGGCTCTTTCCAGCCGCGCGGCAGCACCCGGCCGATCAGCGACGGGCCCAGCGCGACCACCGGCAGGATCAGCACCGCGGCGATCAGGAATTGCACGTACAGCCACAGCGCGAAAATGCGCTGCCAGACCGGGTGTCGCGCATTGGCCTGCCCGTGTGCGGCGGTGATCGCGTCCACGAAGGTCGCCATCGCGGATGATCCTGCCCACAGGGAGAGCACGAAGCCCACCGACACCACGCCGCCGTGCCCGCGCTTGAGCACATCACTGGTGGTCGGTTCGATCAGGTCGTCGACCACGCTGGAACTGAACAGGTTGCGGCTGAAGGTGATGATCTTGCCCTCGACGATGTCGACCGTGTCCGGGCCGAACCAGTGCCCGACATAGCCGAGCGAGCCGAGCAGCCCCAGCAGCAGCGGGGCCAGCGACAATGTCTGCCAGAACGCGGCCGCGGCGGACTTGTTGAAGATGGAATCGCCCCACGCCTTGACCGCCACGTGCACGATGAGCTCGCGAATCCGGCCCCAAAGTGTGACGACGACCACGTCGGTCTCTGGCGGCGCGGACACGTCGGCGTGTTGCGGCGGATTGTCGTGCTCGTTCATGGTGGCTACAGCATCGCTCACCAGCGTTTCAAATGGGCGGGGACCGGCGATGTGTCGTGCGGCACTAGTTGGTGCTGTGTCGAATTGGTGTGTTGTCGGTCGGCATCGCTAATCTCTACCAAGTGACTTCGGGTGGTGGCGGTTCATTACGTGCTTGGCAGCGCAGGGCTCTCACCAAATATCTGACGAGCAAGCCTCGCGATTTTCTTGCGGTAGCCACCCCTGGCGCCGGTAAGACGACTTTCGCGTTGCGTGTGGCGGCGGAATTGCTGGCCGACCGCACCATCGATCAGGTGACGGTCGTCGCGCCGACCGAGCACCTCAAGCATCAGTGGTCCGGTTCGGCGGCGCGGGTGGGCATTCAGCTCGACTCCAACTTCTCCAATTCGACGGGTTCGACCTCCTCGGACTACCACGGTGTGGTGGTGACCTATGCGCAGGTGGCCTCGCATCCGTTCAAGCATCGGGTGCGCACCACGAACCGGCGCACGTTGGTGATCATGGACGAGGTCCATCACGCCGGCGATGCGAAGAGCTGGGGTGAGGCGGTCGAGGAGGCCTTCGGGGACGCGACCCGAAGACTCTCGCTGACCGGTACGCCCTTCCGCAGCGACGACTCCAAGATTCCGTTCATCACCTATGAGGCCGATGAATCCGGCTTCGAGAAGTCGCGCGCCGATCACACCTACGGTTACTCCGAGGCGCTGGCCGACGGCGTGGTGCGGCCCGTGGTCTTCCTGGCCTACTCCGGTGAGGCGCACTGGCGCGACAGCGCCGGCGACGAGTACTCCGCCCGCCTGGGTGAGCCGCTCAGCGCCGAACACACCGCCCGCGCCTGGCGCACCGCCCTGGACCCGGCGGGCGACTGGATGTCGAAGGTGCTCATTGCCGCCGACACCCGGCTGCGACAGCTGCGCGCCACCGGTATGCCCGATGCGGGCGGCCTGGTCATCGCCACCGATCAGGACAAGGCGCGCGACTACGCCGAACTGCTGGAACATATTTCGGGAACCAAGCCGACCATCGTGCTCTCCGACGATCCGGCGTCCTCGAGCCGGATCGGCGAGTTCAGCGGGAACACCGACCCGTGGATGGTCGCGGTGCGCATGGTGTCCGAGGGCGTCGACGTCCCGCGTCTCGCGGTCGGCGTGTACGCCACCAGTGCCTCGACCCCGCTGTACTTCGCGCAGGCCATCGGCCGTTTCGTGCGTGCCCGCAAGACTGGGGAGACCGCCAGCGTCTTCGTGCCGTCGGTGCCGGTGCTGCTGGATCTGGCCGCGCAGCTGGAGGTCCAGCGCGACCATGTCATCGGCAAGCCGCATCGGGAGAAGAGCGATCTCGACGACGAACTGCTGATCGACGCGAACAAGCAGAAGGACGAACCGGGCGAGGAGGAGAAGAAGTTCATCGCCCTGGCTGCCGACGCCGAGCTCGATCAGGTCATCTACGACGGCGACTCCTTCGGCACCGCCACCTTCTCCGGCAGCGATGAGGAAGCCGACTACCTCGGCATTCCGGGCCTCCTCGACGCCGATCAGATGCGCGCCCTGCTGAATGACCGTCAGTCCCGCCAACTCCAGGACCGCAGCGCCGCAGCCGAATCCGGCCGCCCCCTGCTCACCAACGCCGCCTCCGCCGAACGCACCGCCACCTCCGACCGCCTCGGCGAACTCCGCCGCGAACTCAACAGCCTGGTCGCCATGCACCACCACCGCACCGGCAAGGCCCACGGCGTCATCCACGGCGAGCTACGAAGAGAGTGCGGCGGCCCGCCCACCGCCCTCGCCACCGCCGACCAGCTGACCGAACGCATCGCAGCCCTGCGCCGCATGTAGATCGTCAGTTGTTCACTGGCCGAACATCCTTCGCCACCACGGGCGAGCGGGGTGGTGATCGGCCGGGGGAGTTGCTGCCGCGATGGCAGAGGGTAGCGGCGATCGGCGGTGCGGGTCAGTGGGCGAAGTAGCGGCCGGGGGAGACGCCCACCTCGCGGCGGAAGGCGGCGACGTAGGCGCTGGGGGTGGCGTAGCCGACGCGGGCGGCGATGCGGGCCAGGGGCATGGCGGCGGCCAGGTGGGGGAGGGAGGCGGCCAGGCGGACCTGGGTTCGCCACTGGCCGAAGGTGATTCCGGTTTCCGCGACGAAGGTGCGGGCCAGGGTGCGCGGACTCGCGGCGGCAGCGACGGCGAATTGGTGCAGGGTGCGGGCATCGGCGGGGTCGGCGACGAGGGCCTCGGCCACGTGCCGGGCGCGCGGATCCTCGGGCATGCGCGCCCCGATGGGGATCACCTCGACCGGTCGGAGCAGATCGAAGACCACGCCCTCCGCACGTTCGCGCTGGACGGCCGTCGTCGTATCAGCGGTGAGGTGCTCGAACAGTTCGTGCAGCAGCCGCGGCACCCGCAGCATGGTCGGCGCCGGGAAATTCGCGGGGCTGCGGGCCGGTTCCAGGAAGATGCCGCTCATGACGGCGCCGTCGCAGGTGCCGGTGCGATGGTGCACGCCGCCGGGAATCCACAGTGCGCGGGTGGGCGGCAGCACCCACCTGCCCGCACCGATCTCGACCGTCATGACTCCCCGTGCGGCCCAGACGATCTGGTGCTGTGGATGCTCGTGCTCCTCGAACCAGTGCCCGGCGCGCAGCGAGCCCACGCCGAACCACATGGCAGTGGGCCCGGTCGGTGCGTCGAAAACGGGGGCTTGGCTGTCTGGCGACACAATCTGTCACCGTAGTCTCTCGTGGTCGCAGCGAGACCCGCCTACCGTCACAACCATGGCAATGAACATCTTCCATCAGCTGCTATGCCGTTCCAGCGCGTGGGAACGCAACAGTGCCACCCGCATCGTCCCGTGGGCCCTGGGCGGGGTGGAACTCGGTGACAGTGCGCTTGAGGTCGGCCCCGGTTACGGTGCGAACGTGCGCACTCTGAGCGCGCGCACCACCGCGCTCACCGGTTTGGAAATCGACCCCGCCCTTGCCGCCCGATTGCGTGCTCGCCGCGGTGAGCAGCTGCGGGTCCTGGAGGGCGACGGCACCGCAATGCCCCTGCCGGACAAGGAATTCAGCTCGGTGGTCTGCTTCACCATGCTGCACCACGTCCCGTCACCCGCGCAGCAGGACGCCCTGTTCGCCGAGGCCTTCCGGGTGCTGCGCCCCGAAGGCGTCTTCGCGGGCAGTGACGGCCTGGACAGCCGCGCCTTCCGCCTCATGCACATTGGCGACACCTGTGTCCCCGTACCACCGGCCACCCTCACCGATCGCCTAGCCGGCATCGGCTTCACCGATATCGAGATCGGCACCGCCGCAAACCAATTCCGCTTCCGGGCGCGCAGACCCTGAACCCGCGGTCAGCAGCCCAGCTGGCTGGCCAGATCGAGGAAGTCGCGCGCATTGATATCGAAGTCGTCTTCGTAGCTCACGTCCACGGCGCCGTCCGGGCCGAACTCCAGCGGCCGGGCGACGAAAGCGGTCCGGAACCCGAGCGCACCCGCCGCGCGAATGTCGTACTTGTGGCTCGCCACCATCATGATTTCCGCCGGCGCGAAACCCAGGTACCGCGCCGCCATGGCATAGATGGCCGGGTCCGGTTTGAAGGCGCCCGCCATTTCCGCCGTGAACACCGCATCCCACAGCAGCCCCGCTCGCTTCGAGATATCCACCACGGCAGCGACATCCGCATTCGACAGCGTGGCGAGGGTGAAGCGGGTCCCCAGCCGCCCCAGTCCCACTACCGTATCGGGCCACGCCACCATGCGCCGCCAGGACAGCGTCAGCTCGTCCCGCTCATCCGGGGTGAGGGTGAGGCCGTCCTCGGCCAGCAGCCGGTCCAGCGCACGGCGGTACACCGAGTGCACCGTCACCCAGGCCGCATCACGCTGCGGCGTCGCGGCTTTGAGCGCCGTGAAGTACTCCGCCCGCCACCGATCCGTGAATCCGGCCCAGTCCACGTCCGGATACCGGGCGCCCGCAATACGTCTCGCCGCAGCGGTCACCACCGAGTGGAAGTCCACCGTGGTGCCCTGCACATCGAACAGCAATGCCCGCAGGTTCGCGTTCCCCTGAATAGTCACCCCCGCATCCAAGCACTCGGCGCGGGCGCTACTACCCGGTGGTGACGCCGAAGAACGTAGCGGGATCGAGCGTATCGATCGAGGTCCACCGTGCCGGACCGGTTTCGCCGGTCGCCGACGCCGCTGTGGCGCCGGTGCGATAGCCCTGCAGATCCAGTGCCAGCCAGGGCGTTTCGTCGACCCGCCGGGCCAGCGCGTAACAGGTGGCGAGCATATGGACGCAGCGTTCGGTGCGGGCGCGGCAGGAGCAGTCCGTCCGCGCGAGCTGGGGTTTGACGGTGATGCCGTGCTCGGCGAGTGCGGCGCGGTGTTCGTCGGTGAGCGTCAGGGTTTCCGCCGGAATCAGTTTCCCGATGGCCGTGATGGTCGCGGCGGACAGCGGCGTCAGCTCCAGATAGGTCACCGAGGCCTCGGCGCCGCGGTGGATGGTGGCCCGCACGATGGTGTTCTCGATTTCGGTCTGCACCAGGTTGTTGCGGGCGATGCTGTAGGCGCGGGGGAGCAGCGGCTCCGGCTTGCTGACCTTGAGCGGCTGCGCGAGCCGGACCCAGTCCATGCCCCAGCTGGTGTACCCGAATTCATTGTCGGCCATATCAGTTGCCTCGCTTCCGGCGCAGGAGTTCGAACAGCCGGTCGTCGTCGAGCCGGGCCAGCCCGGCGACGCCGGCGGAATCGGTGAGATCGGTGAGCGCGGATTTGCGGTCGTGCATGCCCGCGATGTGCTCCTCGATGGTGGTGCCCGAGGTGAGCGTGGTGACGGTGACCGTGCGGGTCTGCCCGATGCGGTGCGCCCGGTCGGAGGCCTGCGCCTCGACAGCCGGATTCCACCAGCGGTCGAAGTGGATGACATCGGCGGCCCGGGTGAGCGTGAGACCGGTGCCCGCCGCCCGCAGGCTCAGCACCAATACCGGTGGCCCGTCCGCGGATTGGAAGTCGGTGACGATCTCGGTCCGCTGCGCCTGATTCAGCCCGCCGTGGAAGAACGGCACGGTGATCCCGAGCTCCTCGGCGCAGTGCCGCACCAGCAGTTCGCCGGTGCGCCGGTACTGGGTGAACACCAGCGTGGGCGCGTCCGCGCCGACATTGTTGGCGAGAATATCGGCGCACACATCGAACTTGCCGGAGCGCCCGGACAATTCGTCCAGATCGCCGGTGATCAGTCCCGGGTGATTGCACACCTGCTTCAATTCGGTGAGCACCGCCAGCAGCCGGGTGTGCCGCTGCCCGCCGGATCCGAAGCCCTCCTCCTCGGCCCGATCGAGCAGCTGGTCGTAGATCCGTTCCTGTTCGCGAGTGAGATCGCAGACCAGATCGCAGTGGATCTTGGGCGGCAGCGAGCCCGCCACCTCGGACTTGCGCCGGGCCAGCACCACCGGCTCGATGGCATCACGTAGTCGCAGCACCGCCGGTCCGGACCCCTCGTTGATCGGCCGCACGAACCGCCGCCGGAACTGGGTCTTGTGAGTGAACTCGTGCGGCACAACCAGATTGAGCAGCGCCCAGAGCTCTTCGAGATGATTCTCGACCGGTGTGCCGGTCAGGGCCACCCGGGCGTCCGCCGGAATGGCGCGCGCCGCCTTGGCGACCTGGGTGCGCGGATTCTTCAGCACCTGGGCCTCGTCGAAAACAATGCTCGCCCACCGCATTCCCTGCAGCGCGGGCCCGTGCCCCCGCAGCGTCGGATATCCGGTGACCAGAACCGTGCCCGCCGCGGCCTCGGGTAGCTCGCCGCCGCGCCAGCCGATCGCCCGCAGCCCGGGCCCGAATCGCTCGATCTCGTGCACCCAGTTGCCGACCAGGGAGGTCGGGCACACCACCAGGTGCGGCCGCGCCTCCGCCCGCCCGAGCAGATACCCGATCGCCTGGACCGTCTTGCCCAGGCCCATCTCATCGGCGAGCACCGCACCGCCGTGCGTATCGGTGGTCTCGTGCAGCCAGGCGATGCCGCGCGCCTGATAGGGCCGCAGCTCGGCCTTCAGGCTCGTGCGCAGCTCACCGGACAGCGCCACGGTGTCCTGTAGGACCCGCAATGCGCGGGCCGCGGCAACAATGGCCGTCCCGCCCGCATTGGGCGTGGCGTGCGCGGCAGGCGGCAGCGCCGGCTGCTCACCCTGCAGCGCGGCCCGCCAGGCCAGCGCCGAGGCCCCGGGATCGGACAGTTCCAGCCCCAGATAGCGCTCCGGCTCCACCAGAACGCACGGCACCTCCGCGACCGCGATGCCCCGGCCGTCCGGCACGGCCAGCGCGACCGCCTCGGGATCGCCGGGGATTTTCGGTACCTCACCCACCGCCGACCCGTCCCAGGTCCACAGGGCGAACATGTGACGATCGGGCAGGTAGGTGGCGTGCGCGGTAGACAAGTGAGCTCCTCCGGGCGGGGTGGATTCATCCCGGGACACAACAAGACGGTTTTGCGCAAGTCGAGACCCGGAAACTGAACAACGGGCGACCCGTATGGGCCGCCCGCAGTTCATGGGGGTAATTCTGTTGGGAAGATTCAATTTTCGAGCGGACCCCCCGAGGTGGTGAACCATCCTCGAGGTGGAGGAGCTGTTACAGCGCCGGTGCCGACTCCGTGTTGATCACGGCTTCGAGCGCACGAAGACGATCCATGTGCTCATTGGCGTGATGCTGGCAGAAGAGCAACTCACCACCCGCGGGAAGAACTGCGCGCACGCGCGCCGCCGCCCCGCAACGGTCACAACGGTCGACCGCAGTCAGTGGGGTGCTAGTCAGGGTTCCTGGCATGACTCCTCCGTCCTGGCTCCGGAATGCTCGCACATCCTTTGCCTGGTGTGGGGGCTCGCGATCCACTTCGCGAGCCTCGCTACCGCTACTTCCCAGCAGTGGTTGATGACTACTCTGTCAGACGTTCGGGGAGCGGTCTTTGTTCCCGGGATGTTTCCCGTGTGTTTTGCCTAACACGACCTGCGATTTCGCTGAAAGCGAACAGGCCTTGGCTGGTACCCGCGAAACCCCTCGGGCCGACCCTCCGAACACCCTGATCAAGTTGTCTACCGGGAGACTACCCGCGGGCCCCGACACTCACACTCCGATTGCATAACCCTCCAGACACGCTTAGCAAGCTCATAGCCAAGCGGGGTTCAGATCGAGCGTGGTGCGGTCGCGGGAATCGAGGAGATCGAACATCGCAGTGGTGCGCGGCAATTCCCATCGGAAGAAGTATCGGGCGGCGGCGCGCTTGCCGAGTCCGAAGGTTTCACCACGCGCCGTATGGGGTGCGGCGGCGAGGGCTTGTTCGAGCCAGATCCAGGACAGCACCACATGCCCGAAGGCCTCGAGGTAGACGGCGGAGTTGGCGAGCGCCGACTCCGGATCGAGGTCGCGCCACAGTCCGGAGGTGGTGGCGGCGATCCGTCCGGCGGCGGCTTCCAGAGCGTCGGCGAATTCGGACAATTCAATATCTTCGCTCGCGCGTGCCGCGGCGATGGTGGCCGCCATGGTCGTCAGCAGTGCGGTGAGCGCCGCGCCGTTGTCCAGGGTCACCTGGCGGCCCAGCAGATCCAGGCTCTGAATGCCGTGTGTGCCCTCGTGAATCGGATTGAGGCGATTGTCGCGGTAGTGCTGTTCGACGTCGTAGTCGCGGGTGTAGCCCGCCCCGCCGTGCACCTGGATGGCGAGATCGTTGGCGGTCAGGCACCACTGGCTCGGCCAGCTCTTGGCGATGGGGGTGAGGATGCGCAGCAGGGTTCCGGCGGCGGCGCGGTCTGGCTCGGTGGCCGCGGTGCGCTGCTCGTCGACCAGCTTGCCGCAGTAGAACTGCAGTGCCAGAGCACCTTCCACATACGACTTCTGTGCGAGCAGCATGCGCCGCACATCCGGATGCTCGGCGATCGGCACCTGGGCGCCGCCGCGGGCGCCGAGCGGGCGGCCCTGCGGGCGGGTGCGGGCGTAGTCGAGGGACTTCAGATAGCCGGTGTAGCCCAGGGCGGTGGCGGCCAGGCCGACGCTGATGCGGGCCTCGTTCATCATCGTGAACATCTGCGGCAGACCGTGATTCAGCTCGCCGACCAGATAGCCGATCGCGCCGGGCTGATCACCGGGGGTGAAATTGCCGTCGCCGAATATCGGGGCGGTATTGACGGTGCCGCGCCAGCCCATCTTGTGATTGATTCCCGCGAGCACCACGTCATTGCGGACCGCCGGATTACCGTCTTCGCCGGGCAGGAATTTGGGCACCAGGAACAGTGAGATACCGCGGGTGCCCTCCGGCGCGCCGGGGACGCGGGCCAGTACCAGGTGGACGATATTCTCCGAAAGTTCGTGGTCCCCACCGGAAATCCACATCTTGCGGCCGAAGACGCGGTAGCTGCCGTCGTCCTGCGGGACCGCGCGGGTGGTGATGTCGGCGAGGCTGGATCCGGCGTGCGGCTCCGAGAGCGCCATGGTGCCGAGGTAGCGGCCCTCCAGCATGGGCCGGACGAAGCGGTCGATCTGCTCCGGACTGCCGTGTGTGGCAAGGAGATTGGCATTGCCGGTGGTGAGCATGGGATAGGCCGCGGTGCCGACATTGGCGGCATGGAACCAGGACATGCAGGCGGTGTAGACCACATGCGGCAGCTGCATGCCGCCGATGTCGTAATCCATTGCCGCGCCGATCATTCCGGCATCGGCGAAGGCCTGCACGGCCTTGCCGACGGCGGGAATGGTGTGCACCTGCTCGCCGTCGAACTCCGGTTCGTGCAGATCGCTCTCGCGATTGTGCGGGGCGAAGTAGGTGGTGGCCAGGTCCTGGCACAGGCGCAGCACCTGATCGAAGGTGTCGCGGGAGTGGTCGGTGAAGCGCTCCCGGCCGGTGAGCGACTCCACATCCAGCCAGTCGTAGAGCAGGAACTCGATATCGCGGGCGGACATGATCACGGACGGGTTCATGGTTCCTCGAACGGTCGGGTGGGGTGCGGGGGCGTACCCGACGGTCTACCAGATAACGCCCCTAGTACCCATGACCTCCGACCCGCCGTGCCCGCCACCCCGTGCCGCCGCGACGGCCGTTCAGCTAGGAGCGCACCGACGCGCGCCCCCGATGCAACCGCCCGAAATGTCCTGGTGACTGGCCTTTCCAGGTGCGGAACGCGGAGGCGAAGGCCGATACGCTGGAGTAGCCGAGCCGCTCGGCCGCCTGCTCGACGGTGAGCCCGGCAATGAGCAGTTCCTCCGCGAGCAGGCCGACCGTCTCGGTGCTGAGCTCGCGGAAGGTGGTGCCCTCCTCGGCGAGGCGGCGGCGCAGGGTGCGCACGCTGACATCGAGGTCCCCGGCGATCCGGGCCTGATCGGCCGAACCGCCGTGCCGGATGAGCAGCTGCCGGACCCGGCCGCTCAGACCGGTGCGGCTGTGCCGGCTCTCCATGAGATCCGCGCACTGCTGCTCGTAGAAGCGGGCGGTGGACATATTCGCCTGCGGCAGCGGGGTTTGCAGAGTGGTCGCCTGAAAGCTGATGCGGGACTGTGGCATCGAGAACGCGACCTCCTCCACGCCGAAAACGGCGCCGAACATCTCGTAGATCGGATGGGCTTCCACATCGAGCTCCACGCGCACGGCCGGAATTCGCATGGGGAGCAGGTCCTGCTGGATCGTGGCGATGGCCGCCAGATCGCGTTCCAGGGTGAAGCGGCGGATATCGGCCGGTAGCGCGGAATCGTCACGCACCACGCAGACTTCGGCGCCGCGCTCCTCGATGAAATGGTGCGCGGCGGTGAAGGAGAGATCGGCGTAGCGCAGCGCGATATCCATGGCCTGTTTCAGGTTGGAGCTGCTCATGAGGGCGAAGCCGAGCACACCCATGGTGGGCGGATGGCAGAGCAGGCCCGCCAGCAGCCCCAGACCGGGCTCGTCATGGATGCCGGCGACCACATTGCGGGTCACCGAAAACTCCTGGGCCAGCGTGATTTCGGTCGACGGGTCGCGCAGATCGATATCCCGGATGCCGCTCTCCTGCAGGGTGGACCGCATGGTCATGCCTCGGCCCAGGGCGAAGTCGGCCAGCAGGGCGGTGCTGGTGATGGACCGCAGTTGCGCCAACTCTTCCGTCACTCAGGCAGTCTCGCAAACTTTCGGCGTGTGCGGGCCGTTACCGGCCGGTAAGTTGCCTGGGTACGGCCCATATTCGTCGATTCCTGGCCCATTGCCAGCTGGTCGCTCGAAAACCTCAGCCATACGGTGAGTTTCATGCGCACAGCGCAAAACACATACTTCGCCGAAAGTCCCCGCCAGGTGCCGTCTTCAGGAAAGGTCGGCCCGCCGATGCTCATCGTGATCGCTCCCGCCGACGGACGGGTCATCGACACGGTCCCCGCCGATACGCCCGACCAGGTGCGTGATGCCGTCGAACGGCTGCGCGACAACAGTGTGCTGTGGCGGTCACTGGGTGTCGTCGGCCGCGTCCACTGGCTCAATATGCTCCGAAACTGGTTGCTGGACAACCACGATGGGCTGGTCCTGCTCTTGGGTCTGGAGACCGGCAAATCCGAGACCGAGGCCGAGACGGAGTTCGCGCTCACCATCGACGCCCTCGACCACTACCGCGCCAATGCCGCCGACTTCCTCGGCGGCAAACTGCCGCAGGCGCCCATGCGGCCGGGCGCGATCATGCAGCTGACCATCGCCCAGCAGGCGTCCGCGGTGGTCGGGGTGATCGGGCCGTGGACATATCCGTTGGCGCTGACCATGATCGACGCGCTGCCGGCGCTGGTGGCCGGGGCTGCGGTGATCGTCAAACCCTCCTCCCAGACCCCGCTCACCCTGCGGGCCGTCACCGCGGGCTGGGCAAGTCTCGGCGCCCCAGCGGTTTTCGAATCGGTCGCCGGGCACGATGCCGGTCCGGCGATCCTCGATCGTGTCGATTACATCCGCTTCACCGGGAGTATGGAGACCGGGAAGGTGGTCGCCCTGCGCGCGGCCGCCCGGCTGATTCCGTGCTGCCTGGATCTGGGCGGGAAGTCGGCGGCGGTGGTGCTCGCCGATGCGGATCTGGGCAAAACGGCCGCCAGTATTGCGCTGGGCGGCTTGGCAAATAGCGGGCAAAACCCGAACGGCATCGAGCGCGTCTATGTCGAAAACGCTGTCTACGACGCCTTTGTCGACAAACTGGTGGATGAGGCCGCCGCGTTCGGCCCGGCCCTCGGTGAGGAGACCGGCTTCGCCGTCATGACCTCCGCCAAACACATCGAGTTCGTCCGCGACCAGGTCCGCGACGCCCTCCTCAAGGGCGCCACCCTGCGCTGCGGCGGCGCCGCGGTCGGCCACAGCTTCGAACCCACCGTCCTGGCCGATGCCGACCCCACCATGTCCGTCCTCACCCAGCAGACCCTCGGCCCGATCCTGCCCGTGGTCCGGGTCGCCGACGCGGGCGAAGCCTTCGAACTGGCCCTGCGGACACCCGCCGGACCGTGCATCAGCGTCTGGACCGCCGACGCCGCCGTAGGTGCCCGCGCCATCGGCAGATTCGCCCCGGCCCGAGTCGGTGTCAACGACGTCTCGATCCACCTCGCTCATCCCGCGCCCTATTGATAGTGCGCTCTGCTGAACCCTTCGCCCTGCTGAACCTTGCGCTGTGTTGAACCCTTCGCCGTGCTGAACCTTGCGCTGTGTTGAACCCTTCGCCGTGCTGAACCTTGCGCTCTGCTGAACCCTTCGCCGTGCTGAATCTGCGCACTGCTGAATCCAGCGCACTGCTGAATCCAGCGCTGTGCTGAATCCAGCGGCCTGCTGAACTAGGTTGGCCGGGTGGGAACCGAAACGGAGTCGACGCCGAAAAGCCTGGTGCACATGTGCGCTCGCGAGGAGTGGGAGGCCGCGCGGGCGGTGGGGGAGTATCGGGCGCCCTCGCTGGCGGAGGTGGGGTTCATTCATCTGTCCGCGCCGTATCAGGCGCATCTGCCGGCCAATCGGATTTTCGCCGGGCGCACGGATCTGGTGCTGCTGTGGCTGGATCCGGAGCGGCTCGGCGCGCCGGTGAAGTGGGAGCCGGGGGTGCCGACCGATCCGGAGTCCATGACGTTCCCGCATCTGTACGGGCCGCTGCCGGTCGACGCGGTGGTCGAAGTGGCCTCCTACCTGCCGGGATCCGACGGTATTTTCGCCCCGCTCACCGCTAACTGAGCTGCTCCGCCGGTATCGGGGCAGTCTGTCCTAATCTGGACGGGTGAACGTCGATGTGACAGCCCTGCCCGGTATCGGTGTGCGGAAGGATTTCGAGGTCCGTGCCGGGCGCCGGATCGGGGTGGTGGCGCATAAGGACGGCTCCATCGATCTGATCGTGTCCCAGCGTGACGATCCGGATGCCTGCCTGGCGCAGGTGCCCCTGACCGCCGACGAGGCCGGGGTGCTGGCCAATCTGCTGGGCGCGCCGCAGCTGGTGGAGAAGCTCAAGGAGGATCACCGGGACCTACCGGGGATCACCACCCGGCAGCTGCCCATCGGCGGCAGTTCGCCCTACCGCAGCCGCATGCTGGGCGAGACCGGACTGCGCACCCGCACCAAGGCCTCCATTGTCGCGGTCATGCGCGCCGGGCAGCTGCACCCCTCACCCGGGCCGGATTTTGTTCTCGACTCCGGAGATCTGCTGGTAGTGGTCGGTACCCCGCACGGGCTGGACGCGGCCGCTCGCATCCTGGCCGACGGCTGAAGCGGTGGATTCGACCGGCCTAGCCCTGATCGAGCTCGGCGCGATCTTGTTCGCGCTCGGCATGATGGGCCGCTTCGCCGGCCGCTTCGGCATGTCCCCGATTCCGCTGTATCTGCTGGGCGGGCTCGCCTTCGGTGACGGCGGCATCTTCCAGATGAGGGCCGCCACCGAATTCGGCCACCTGGCCGGTGAGATCGGGGTGGTGCTGCTGCTCCTACTACTCGGATTGGAGTACACCCCAGCCGAATTGATGACCGGACTGCGCCGCGATTGGCTGGCCGGCTTCCTCGATATTGCCGCCAATGCCACACCCGGCGTGCTGGTGGCGCTGTTTCTCGGCTGGGGTCCGGTGGGGGCGGTGACCATGGGCGGCGTCACGTATATCTCGTCGTCGGGCATCGTGGCCAAAGTGCTGAATGATCTGGGCCGCCTGGGTAACCGCGAAACGCCGGTCATCCTGTCCATTCTGGTGTTCGAGGATCTGGCCATGGCGGTGTACCTGCCGATCCTCACCATGATGCTGGCGGGGCTGAGCTTCTTCAGCGGGCTGAAATCGCTGGCAATCGCATTGGTGGCCATCACGGTGGTGCTGGTGGTGGCGCTGCGCTACGGCCGCTACGTCTCGAAGATCGTGGACAGCAATGACAATGAGGTGTTCCTGCTCAAGCTGCTCGGCGCGGCGCTGCTGGTCGCCGGTGCGGCCTCGGCCCTGAATGTGTCGGCGGCGGTGGGTGCGTTCCTACTGGGCATCGCCATCTCCGGCAGCACGGCGCAGGAGGCGGCGAAACTACTGGAACCGCTGCGAGATCTGTTCGCGGCCATCTTCTTCGTGGCCTTCGGGCTCAATACCGATCCGCGCGCCATTCCGCCGGTCCTGGGCTGGGCGATCGCACTGGCATTGGTCACCGCGCTTACCAAGATCGGCACCGGCTGGTGGGCGGCCCGGCGGCAGGGCATTCGCCGGATGGGCCGGGCCCGCGCCGGCGCCGCGCTGGTGGCGCGCGGCGAGTTCTCCATCGTCATTGCCGGACTTGCGGTTTCGATGGGCGGGGTGAACCACCGGCTGGCCGCGCTGGCCTCGGCCTACGTGCTATTGATGGCCGTATTGGGCCCGATCGCCGCCCGCGTGGTCGAGCCGACCGTCCGGCTCCTGCAGCGCGACCGGGGCGGTCTCGACCCGGTCGGGAAGTAGTGTGACAGCGGCCTTCTCGGTGGCGCGGCGGGCCGAGGACTCCCGCCAGGCCAGCAGGCGGCGGGAGATCAGCACCGCGATCCCGCCGACCGCGAAGCCGATGATCAGCGCCGAGAAGTGGCCGTAATCGGTGAAGGTGCGGCCTTTCCAGACGCCGTAGCCGTACCAGAGCAGCAGCCCGGTCGCCCAGAGCAGTCGCGGATAGCCGCGCAGCCGGAAGGCCAGTACCGCCAGCATGGTCGAAATCCCGTAGCTGGGGCCGACATCCGAGGCGACCGTCACCCGGAACGGGATGAGATCCTTCTGCACGGCGTGCGAGATGCCCACGACGGTGATCAGGGTCGCGCCGATATGCCCGATGGCCACCACCAGAATCCAGCGCAGTGAACCCAGCCAGCGTTCCGCCAGTGCCATCAGCGTCAGCAGGATCATGATGTCCCCCCACGGGAAACCGCCGCCCTCGGTCCAGAACGCGGAGGCGAGCAGCACCTGGATCGGATCCCGCTGCATATTCTTGAGATTGGTGGAGGCGGACAGGATCAGTCGGCGGCCGACCAGATCGCTGGCGCCGCGCAGCGTCCACCAGGTGACGAAGAGGGTGAAGGCGTAGGCGATGCAGGCCGGGGTCACCGCCAGCAATCGCTGATAGGCGGTGACGGCACGCCGCAGCCGCTGCGGGCGGGCCCACCATGCGCTCAGGGCGTGCACCTCGTCGGTGATGCCGACGGTGTCGAGCCAGGGTGGCTGATAGGTGCGCAGAGTCATCTGATGCGGTCCGTTCTCCCGTGCGCTGCTGGTCGTCACCGTCCGAACCGACGCCCGCGGGGGTGTCGGTGCCATGGTATCCCGAGGTCAAGCGGGCCTGTGCCATGCGGCGGTGAGTCGAGAAGTTACGCGTAGTAATGCCCCGGGAAAGTCGCGGTTACACCCCAGCAACATGGGCTCCGGAGGATTGCGCCATGTACCACCAGCGAATCGGCGGCGCGACCTACAGTTTCGACGGGCTGGTCGAGCTCTTGGCCAAGGCGACTCCACGTCGCAGCGGTGACGAATTGGCCGGATGCGCGGCCGAATCCGATGCGGAACGCGCCGCCGCGCAGTGGGCGCTGGCCGAGGTGCCGCTGCGCACCTTCCTCGAGTATCCGGTGGTGCCGTACGAGACCGACGAGGTCACGCGGCTCATACTCGATACGCACGATCGGGTTGCCTTCCAAGCGATTTCGCATCTCACCGTGGGCGGGCTGCGGGACTGGCTGCTCGGGGTCGCCGCCACGGCGGAAGCGGGGCGCACGCTGGCCACGGTATCGCCCGGGCTCACACCGGAAATGGTGGCCGCGGTCAGCAAGCTCATGCGTAATCAGGATCTGATCGCGGTCGCCAAGGCCGTCGAGGTGCGTGCCGGGTTCCGCACCACGGTCGGGCTGCCCGGAACCCTGGCCACCCGATTGCAGCCCAATCACCCTACCGATGATCCGCGCGGTATTGCGGCGGCCGTGCTGGATGGATTGCTGTTGGGTTGCGGTGATGCGGTAATCGGGATCAATCCGGCTACCGATTCCCCGCGGGCCACCGCCGATCTGCTGCACCTGCTCGACGAGGTGCGGCAGCGGTTCGATATTCCCACGCAGTCGTGTGTGCTCTCGCATGTCACCACCACCATGGGGCTCATCGAGGCGGGCGCGCCCGTGGATCTCGTGTTCCAGTCCATTGCGGGGACCGAGGGTGCGAATTCCGGCTTCGGCGTGAATATTTCGCTGCTGCGGGAGGCCAATGAGGCCGGGCGGTCGCTGCGGCGCGGCACCGTCGGCGACAATGTCATGTACCTGGAAACCGGTCAGGGCTCGGCACTTTCGGCGGGTGCGCACCTGGGCACCGGCGGACGGCCCGTCGATCAGCAGACCCTGGAGACCCGCGCCTACGCCGTGGCGCGGGAGCTGGATCCGCTGCTCGTCAATACCGTGGTCGGATTCATCGGGCCCGAATACCTCTACGACGGTAAGCAGATCATCCGGGCCGGGCTCGAGGATCACTGCTGCGGCAAACTGCTCGGGCTGCCCATGGGTGTGGACGTCTGCTACACCAACCACGCCGAGGCCGACCAGGACGATATGGATAATCTGCTCACGCTGCTGGGTGCGGCGGGCTGCGCCTTCGTCATCGCCGTTCCGGGCGCGGACGATGTCATGCTCGGCTATCAGAGCCTGGCCTACCACGACGCCCTCTACGCCCGAAAAGTATTGGGCCTGCGGCCCGCTCCCGAATTCGCCGCCTGGCTCGAACGCCTCGGCATGATGGGAACCGACGGCCGCGTCCTGCCGGTCCCGCCCCTCTCCTCACCCCTGCGCGGACTGGCGAGCGCCTCGTGAACGAATCCCTGCGTCCCTCAGGCATCGAAGACATTGCGGCCCGGGCCTTCTGGGCCGACCTCCGGCGCACCACCCAGGCGCGCATCGGACTGGGCCGCACCGGCGACGCCCTACCCACCGCCGACGTCCTGGAACTCCGCGCCGCCCACGCCGCCGCCCGCGACGCCGTACACAACCCACTCGACGTGAATGCCCTTGCCGCCCAAGTGAATGCCCTCGGCCTGGGCGAAGCGGTCCACATCCGCAGCCGCGCAACCGACCGCTCCGAATACCTCCGCCGCCCAGACCTGGGCCGACTGCCGTCCGATACAGCGACCGCGCCCGATACGGATACCACGCCCCGCGAAGGACTTTCGGCAGTGCAGTACACCGGCGCGGATATCGGCATCGTCCTCGCCGACGGCCTCTCGCCCCGCGCCCTCACCGACCACGGCGTACCCATGCTCGCCGCCCTCGCCGAAATCCTCGGCGACCGCTACACCCTCGCCCCGCCGGTCATCGCCACCCAAGCCCGCGTGGCGCTGGGCGACCATATCGGCCAAGCTCTAGGCGTAGGCACCCTCCTGGTCCTCATCGGCGAACGCCCGGGCCTGTCCGTCGCCGACAGCCTCGGCATCTACCTCACCCACCTCCCATGCCCCGGCCGTGCCGACTCCGAACGCAATTGCATCTCCAACATCCACCCACCCGAAGGCCTCGGCTACATCCGCGCCGCCCAGGTCGCCTCCGGCCTCGTCGAAGGCGCTCGCCGCTTGGGCCGTTCCGGCGTCGACCTCAAGGACACTTCCGCCGACCCCACACTGACCGGCAGCGCGGCTCTGATCTTGGAAGCGACTGATCCGGCGTAGCCCGCCGAGGACTGCGGCGTGGTTTCGGTCGTCGCGGAGTAGACCGAATCAGCACTCAGCTCAGCACCTTCAAGGCGGCTCTGCTGAGTGGTCTGCGCCGCATATCCGGGCGCTGTGCGCTGATTCTGAGTGGCGGAAGCAACAGAGCGGGAAGGGGAGCGACGCCCAGCGTCGATCACTGACACCCGCGACCGGCAACCTCGTCGAGCGTTGCACCGGTTCCGCGCCCGCCGGGGGTGATCGCCGATGCCGGTGTTGACAGTTCCTGCACCGCGCGGGGGAGGGGCGACCTCCGGCGTGCCCGGCGCAACTATTCTGCACACTGCGCATAGCGTGACGGCTGCGACCGAGGCACAGCCGGTGCCGCGCGCCGAGGGGAGGCTGCCGTGAGATCACCGATCGTGCTGGCGCTGCTATTGGCCGGCGCTGTACTGCTGGCGGCGCTCGGGGCGTTCCGGATCATCAAGGATCCGCGGCGTGTCTCAACCGGATTCGTTCTGCTGGCGGCGATCGCATTGCTCGCGCTGTGGGCACTGCTGGCGGTGCACGACTGGGACCCCACGCTGGCCCTGGAAATCGCCCTGGCGCATGTCATTCTGCTGCCACCGCTGTCGCTGCTGGCGGCGGGCATCGGATTGGTCGCCAACGGTGTGGTGCTGACTCGGCGCGAGGGGCTGCGCATTGCCACCGCCGTCGCGCCCGTCGCCGGTATCGGGCTGCTGGTGCTGCCGCTGCTGGCATATCGGATCATGGATCCCGGCCCCGAGACCTCGATCTGGCAGGAGGCGGTGGTCGTCGCGTTCCTGCTGCTCGGAATGCTCCTGCTGGTGCAGTTGCTGGCATTCACCGGCTACGCGGTGTTGTACGCACGACTTCCGCGGCAATCCGGCACCGATGCGGTGGTCGTGCTGGGCTGTGGACTGGCCGGCGGGCGCGTCACTCCGCTGCTGGCCTCACGGCTGGACCGGGCGATCGAGGTGTATCGCGACGAGGTGGCGGCGGGTGCGGATCCGCTGCTGGTGACCTCGGGTGGACAGGGTCCCGGCGAGACGGTCGCGGAAGCGGATGCCATGGCCGATTACCTCGAGGCCGCCGGACTGCCCGCCGCACGCATCGTCCGGGAGAATCGATCCCGCAATACCCGGGAGAACCTGCGTTTCACCGCGGCTCTGCTCCGCGAGCGCGGTTGTGCGCCGGAGGATGTACGAATGACGGTGGTAACCAGTGATTTTCACGTCATGCGCACCGCCGCGCTGACCCGCCGGCTCGATCTGGACGCCCAGGTCACGGGCGCCCGGACCGCACGCTACTTCGTGCCCGCGGCCTTCCTGCGCGAGTTCATCGCCATGCTGTCCACGCATCGGCGGGCCAATCTGGTAGTCGCGGGCGTGCTCGTCGCGCTGATAACCGCGGCGACCGTCTATTCGTATCTGCCTGTCGGGCTTGATGTTCCGGATTGACGCCGCGAGCTACGGCCGACCGGCCTTCGTGCGCAGATCCAGGCGGCGCATCACCCGATCCACCACATCCGGTGCGATACCGGGCTCCCGGCGAGCCGCCAGCGCCTCGGTGCGACCGGCCTCCAGCACCTCATCGCTGATGGCGCGTATCTGCTTGGTGAAGGCGACGGTGCGGTCGGTGGCGATGCGCGCATTGCTGTCCGCCGCTTCGGGATCGGCCTGCGCCAGGCGGCGTTCGAAGCCGTCCCGCAGACGCTCGTAGATCTCCTCGGGCAATCGCTCGGTGGTCGAAATCTCTTTGAGCCGAGCGAGTTCCGCCTGCAGGACCCGGGTCCACAACTGCCGCTCCATCTCCCGTTCGCGCCCGGTGTCCGCGTGCACACCCGTCGCGCGCACCACCGCCGGAAGCGTCGTGCCTTGCAGCAGCAGCGTGAAAAGCACGACGGCGAAAGCGGTGAACAGGATTTCGGAGCGGCCCGGGAACGGCGCACCGGAATCGGTGGTGAGCGGGACGGCCAGCGCCAGCGCCACCGTGGCCACCCCGCGCATACCCGCCCACCACGTCACAATGGTTTCCCGCCAGGTGTAGGGCTCATCGGCATCGTGTGTGCGCCAACGGTTCCGGAACAGGGCGGTGGTGCACAGCAGCCAGATCAGCCGCAGCCCCACCACCACGCCGATCACCGCGGCCGCACCGCCGAGGAAGCGCGGCCAGTCCGGTCCCGCATCTCGGAGCACCGTGC
Source organism: Nocardia sp. NPDC006630 (assembly GCF_040611495.1). Lineage (NCBI taxonomy): Bacteria > Bacillati > Actinomycetota > Actinomycetes > Mycobacteriales > Nocardiaceae > Nocardia > Nocardia sp. NPDC006630. The sequence goes on along the minus strand of NZ_JBEXOK010000002.1, from coordinate 638,950 downwards.
TGAGTTCCAGGCCGATGAGTCCGAAAGCGAAACCGGTGACCAGCATCTCGGTGATCTCCCAGAAGGAGTCACCGACCAGCCGATAGTCGCTGTCGCTGAAATCCGTTGCCGCATCGGTGAGATACAGCGAGCACACCAGCACGGCCAGCACCGCGGAGCCGCCGCGTGCTTCGGCGAGCGCATAGGCCGCGAACGGCAGCAGCAGGCCGAGCGCCACCTGCCAGGGCGCCTCACCGAGCCGCCGCATGAGCTTGCTGCCGAGCCAGCCGAGCAGCAGGCCGACCAGCACACCCACCACCGCGGAGATCACGAAATCCCCGGCCGCGTGCCAGGCCGAGAACTTTCCGGTGACCACCGCCTGGATCGCCGCCGCGTAGATGACGATGGCGGTCACATCGTTGAACAGGCCCTCACCCTCGAGCACCGCCACCAGGCGGCGGGGCAGCCCGAGCTTGCCCGCCAGCGCCGATACCGCGACCGGATCGGGAGGGGCGACCAGAGCGCCGAGTGCCAGAGCCGCGCCGATCGGGACGGCCGGATACCAGGCGCGGAAGACCAGGGCCACGGCCACGGCCGTCACGGCGACCAGGACCACCGCCCGCAGGCTGATGGCGCCCCAGTTTTCGGAGAAGGCCCGCCAGGAGGTGCGCCGGGCCGCGGCGTACAGCAGCGGCGGCAACACCAGCGGCAGGATCAGCTCCGGTTCGATGCGGATATCCGGGACCTGCGGAATCAGCGCCAGAACCAGGCCGAAGACGGTCATGAGCACCGCGGGCGCCTGACCCAGCCGCCGGCCGAGCGGCTGCGCGATGATGGTCGCGAGCAGGACGACGAAGATCAACTCGAATTGGTGGTGCACGCCCGTCAGTTTGCTGCCGATATGCCCGAAAGTCGACCAACCGGTCCGTGTTCTCAGTAGTTACGCTGCGAGACTCTCAGGAAGGCGAAGGTCCGGCCGGTGGCATTCCGAGACCGCCCTGCGGGTAGGCGCCGGGCCGTTCGGGGGCGTACAGCGGCGGCTGGCTCGGGTAGTACGGCTCGGGCTGCTGATGCGGGGTCGGATACTGCGGCACCTGCCGGTAATCCTGCTTGACCGCACCGAAACCGCTCGACGCGGACCGTGCGCCCGGGGCCATCGAATTGTCCGTGCGGGCAATGGAACTCGACCGAAGCGACCAGGGGTCGTGCTGCGCCGGTTCCGGCCGCGCCGGTTCGGCAACGCGACTGGCCTCGTCCACCTCGGTCAGCCCGACGTGAATGACCAATATCAAGGTCACCATTGTCACGCTGACCATCAGCGGGGCGAGCAACTGGAACGGGATCACACCCGAAGGCGGGGTCGGATTGTCCATTTGATGCGCGCTCATCGACGCCATGCCGGTGTAATGCATGCCGCAGACCGCGACACCCATGATCAGCGCGGCGCCGACGGTGGCGAGAATCCTGTTGATATTCAAGGTGAACCACAGCGCCACGATCGACGCCACCACGCCGATCACCACCGACAAGGCGACCAGCCCGGGGCTGTAGTCGATCGCCGCGTCCGAGTTCATGGCGTACATGCCCGCGTAGTGCATGGCACTCACGCCCAGCCCGGTCACCGTGCCGCCGGCGAGTAGTTCCCAGCCACCCCACCGTGTGGAGGCCACGATCCACAGCCCCGCCCACACCACCGCAATGGCGATCGCCGCGCTGAGTAGTGTGATCGGCACGTTGTAGCGAATATTCGCTCCGTGGATCGAGAACCCCAGCATGGCGACGAAATGCATCACCCATACGCCGGTGCCGCCGATGGCGACCGCGGCGGCGATCAGCCACCCCCGGCGGCCTTCTCCGGATCGCGCGCGAACAGTGCATCGCAACCCGAGCAGGCAACCGATGACGGACATGATGTAGGCCACTACGGGGGTAACCCACCCGTAAGTGAAGTGGTGAATTTCCAGCACTCGAACTCCATTGCCAGAACAGGGGTTTCGCGGATCGCGTTTGCGAGCGAAGAGTACCGGTCACCTGCCCGATTGGGAAATTGAAACATCATGGTTTCTGAAAGTTAGCTGGCTGAGATTGCAGACGTCGGCAACCGTTTGAATCTCCCTGAGCCGGACCGGTTTCTTTGCCCCCGGAAATGCCTACCGTGAGTCGCGGCACATATAGGGATTGACGCATACCGAGCGCAAGGGGCCACTATGACCGCCACCGAGCAGTACCTGCAGAACAATTCGACCTATGCCGGCACCTTCACCGGCCCGCTGCCGCTGCCGCCGTCGCAGGGTGTCGCCGTCGTCGCGTGCATGGATGCGCGAATCAACGTCTACGCGGTGCTCGGCCTGGGGGATGGTGAAGCGCATGTGATCCGCAATGCGGGCGGCGTCATCACCGCCGACGAGATCCGTTCCCTCGCGATCAGCCAGCGCCTGCTCGGCACCCGCGAGATCATCCTCATCCACCACACCGACTGCGGCATGCTGACTTTCACCGACGACGACTTCAAAGCCGCCATCCAGCAAGACACCGGTATCAAACCGGAATGGGCTGCGGAGTCCTTCACCGACCTGGAAACCGATGTCCGCCAATCCATCTCACGCATCATCGCCAGCCCGTACATCCCGCACAAGGACAATATCCGCGGCTTCGTCTTCGACGTCGCGACCGGCAAACTGAACGAAGTAGTAGCGGGCGACTGACTCACCACCGTCGTCTGAAAGCGTGAAACAGGGCCGCCGCGCGATGCGCAGGCGGCCCATATGTTGCCCAGCCGGCTACTCGGCCTGCCAATCCCTGCTGAACAGCGACAGCTGCGACGGATCGCTCTCGCCCTCGCCGTAGAGGCTCCGCAGGCAGCGCACGCATGTGACATCCGCGCGAGTCGGCTGCAACGCATTGGGAGACCACCCCGCAACCCCGGTGTGACACAACAGCTCCGGCACTTCCTCGGTGCCGACCCACTGTCCGAGCCCGACGGCATGCACGGTCCGCCCGTTCCTGACGATGGCGTGCACACCGGGGTCGCCGAATTTCGCCCGTGCGAACGCGGCCAGGGGAGCGATATCGGTCATGCTCCGGACAATACGGTTCGACTACGACACTGCGGGCTCGCCGCGTCGAAGCAGGGACAATCTGCCTCACCTTCACTCTCCTTGGGAAGTCGCGTCCTCGCCTACCCCTGACCCCGGAAAAGGGGCCCCTGGGAGTCGGGGCTGCCCACCCGCACAACCGCAAACTACTGTCCCGGTCCTAGTCCAAATTGCGAAAGGTTCAAAGCCATGTACCTGATCTCGATGGCATTAGGAATGTTCGGCCCCCTGCTGGTCCCCACCGGAAGCTCGGACTGCTGGATGGACAGCACCGCCCCCGCCTGCTGGCCGCACTGACCAACCGAGTCGCACTGCGCGGCATCGCCGAGTGGGCTCTGGCGGTGGGCCTTCACGGCGTGTCGCCACCACCAGAGCCCACTCGCGGCTGATTCGCTCTGGGGGAGAGCGGAATTGGTGGCGAGTGAGCGTCGGGACGTCGTGATACTCGGCTTGCGTTCAGTGATTGTGTTGTGGCACTTCGGAATCCGGGTGGCGATCGGGGGTGCGGAGGGGAGCGCCGACGTGGTGCAGGTGGGTCAGTGCTTCGCGGTAGGAGGAGATCAGGCCTGTTTGGTGGTACGGCACATCGATTTCGGTGCAGTAGTCGCGGACGATCGGCCGGGCGCGACGGAGGTTCGGGGTCGGCATGCTCGGGAACAGGTGGTGTTCGATCTGATAATTGAGGCCGCCGAGGGCTAGGTCGGTTAATACGCCGCCACGGACGTTGCGCGAAGTCAGGACCTGGCGACGGAGGTAGTCGGGGCGGTCGTCGCCGGTCAGGGTCGGCATGCCCTTGTGGTTCGGGGCGAAGAGGCAGCCCATGTAAAGGCCGAAGAGGCCCTGATGGACGGCCAGAAACGCAAAGGCTTTGTCGGCGGGCAGAACTGCGAACAGCGCGGTCAGGTAGACGGCGAAGTGGGCGAACAGCAGCGCGCCTTCCCACCAGCGGTGTTTGACCGACCGATTTCCGAGCGCACGCACGCCGGCCACATGGAGGTTCAGGCCCTCCAGCAATAGCAGGGGAAAGAACAGGAACGCCTGCGCCCGCCCGATGAGCCGGGCCAGACCCCGGCTGGACCGTGCCTGCCGTTGCGACCAGACCAGAATGTCGGGCGCGACATCGGGATCGAGCTCCTCGTGGTTCGGGTTGGCGTGATGCCGGGTGTGCTTGTCCTGCCACCAGCCGTAGCCAAGACCGATGCCGGCATTGCCGACGAATCGTCCGACGAGTTCCGTCGGCCGCCGGAGCCGGAAGACCTGGCGGTGCGCGACATCATGCATGACGAGTGCGACCTGAGCGAACGTCACCGCCATGAACCCCGCGACCAGTAGCGTCCACCACGAATCGCCGATCAGGACAAAAGCGGTCCAGCCCGCCACGAACGCGACCCCGACGAGACTCAGCCGGATCGCGTAATAGACGGGACGTCGCTCCATCAGCCCCGCATCGGAGATCCGACGCAGCAAACGGGCGTAATCACCATCAGCGCCGCGCCGCGGCGACCGTGGAGAGGACTCGGGGACCAACGCAGGTGTCGACATAGATCTTCCTGAGAGCTGAGCCCGAGACGCCACCTCCGTCCGTCGACGATGCCGGCCGGTCGATGCCGGAGCAGGGCGCCGATTTCGATACCCCGAAGCTATCGCCCAAATTCTCGTCGCCTGTAACCCCTTGGTATGACACGGAATAGGACTCCAGTGTGATACCCGCCCTCGGCGAGCGCGAAGAAGAAGGGCGTGTTCTTGTTGCCGCACTGCGACATTCGGCAAATACGAGAAAGGCCCCCGAAGCGTCAGCTCAGGGGGCCTTTCTCGACAAACAACCTAGTCCAGGTAGTCGCGCACTAGGAAGGGTTGTGCGCTGTGCTGGCACTGGACAATCGAGGTGGTGGGTGAGCGTGAGACCCGCCGATATCCTTGACTGAGGTGTCCGGACGGCACCGAGGGGTGTGGAAAGGCCCTCTGGCACTGGGAAATCTGGTGCAAAAACCAAGTGGCTCCGTTCTTCTTCGATCCCAACCGCCAGCGGCAAGCGCAGACCCGGCAGCAGCGGGTAGCTCCCAGGTGTTCACCATGTGAGGTCAGAACCTCTTGCTGGCGACTACCATTGCCAAGATGAGCTGGTCGATTGTCGGTCCACTTGTTGGGGTAGCGATCGGCACCGTCGGAACGCTCACAGCCCAATTTATGGCGATGCATACGAACTCTGCCTTGTCCCGTGCAAGTCACCGCCTGACTTTGCGAGCAGATCGACGAGACGCCATCTATGCCTTCCTCGACGCCGCACAGGTTGCTGATGAAGTCGCGGACCTCAAGCACCTAGGCAAGGGGTTTGACGAGAATCAGGCGCGCGAGGCCATGCATCAAACCTGGTTTCGATACAAGTGTATAGAGGTCATCGGCAGCGCTGAACTGCGTAGCAGGGCACTGGCTTACACGTTCCGAATGAACGAATCAGTATGGGGCGACCTGCCAACGGGGCAGACGGTTTGGACGTTCATGAAGGAACACCGTGAACCATTCTTAGAAGCGGCGAGAGTGGAACTCGATGCCTCAGATCTGAGCGTAGTCCGCAGGAGACCGTGGCCCTTTCGCCGCGCCCTAGCGACCTCAACTACGTCACGCGACCGGCCGGTACCAGATCTCTCATAGTCTGCCTGTACTCTCGCCTTCGCCCAAATCGCAAGCAGCAAAGGAAAATCCGGCGACGGAGCGTGGCATCTAATGAGGTCGGTCTCGCAGTCCCCATCGGTACGACACGGGCAAGAATATGGGTTCGATGCTGGTTCGGAGTGATCCAGCCGCGGTCTTCGCCGCCGGAAGGGTCATGCCCCGCGGCCTAGGGTGTCAGCCCATGGCTACCCCAGATGGATCAGGCGTGGACGGCCCACCCAGCCTCGACGTTGCTGACGTCGTCCGGATCTTTAACCGTTACGTACCACTGTGTTTCTTCGCCGAGCATGATTGCGACAAACGCATGGACCGTCTGGCCCGTGGTCACCTGACCGGAGCGCAGCGGTGGCACTTTGTTGATCGCCGAATAGTTGACCATTGGGTCAGCGCCCCACCCCTCCCCATGGGTAGTGGGCCAGCCGTAACCGGCCGTGACGAAGTCCTCGGTGTACTTGAACGGTTGCGCCGATGTACCGGCGAATATGAGTTCAAAGACGCCGCAGGGTAGTTGACCAGCGCAATGCGGCACCCACGCGACGCTGCCCATAGTGATGTCGGCGGTAGCACCGTTGCGAGCCGACGCGTGGATGGGAGCACCTGGCTTCCCAGCGTAAGAAGGCGGAGCTGCTGTAGTCGTAGCAGGACTGCCGGTTGCGGATGATGAGCAGCCCGCCGAGAACAGAACCGCAAGCGTGCAGACGAGCGCGAGTCGCATATGTAGACAGTAGAACTCGCACTGGCGTTCATTGTCAGAAGTTGACGAATCGGCACCAGGCCATAGGGCACCGTCTCGGTCAAGACCTTGGCGGGATGTGAAGAGCCGCAACCGAGCTACCAACGGAATGGCCAGTCGGTGGTGACCCATTCGAGCGCACGTCTTTGCGCTACCGGCGGTGTTCGCACCGGTCCTGGAGTCCACCGATGCCTTCACGGCTCAACGATTTTGCGGACGCCGGCGGTTAGCGCAGGCGTGGGGTGGGGTGCGTGGAGAGTGCGGGCAGGCCCCGCCTGCCCGTCACCAGCTGTCCGCTGGCGCCGCCCGAGAGGCTCACGCCGAGTAGGAATTTCCCGTTCCGAGACCGCCGCGATGGCCACCGGGCCGGGCGGGGAAATTCGTGCTTGGCGTGAGGGGCGGCGCTGACACAATCACGCGCCCCACCCCACTCCGGACGCGGCGGGCCGCGGAAACATCGGCCCGATACCGAGGCCGGCCATAGACCGGACGATCCGAAACCGGTGGCAAAACCCGGGAAAACCCGGGCAGAAACAGGCGCACGATCGGTGAGAGCAGGGTGCAAGTCGGCACATCGAGGAAAAACGCGGGTAGAACGCGGGAGATCAGTACCCGAGTTCTGCCCTAGTTCTACCCCCGCCCCGCCTCTTGACCTGGGGTTTCGTCAACTTCTCTCAGAGATCACCAAATACCTCCATCAGTGTGTATTTGGTGATCTCTGAGAGAAGTTGAGAGAGAAGGGGCGGGGCGGGGGGTAAGTAAGAAAGTAAGAGAAGAAGAGTGAGTAAGTAGTAAGTAAGTAGGTTGCGTTGGGTAATAAGCGTTGCTGTTGGGTGCGTGGTTGCGTCGGGTAACGATGGGTGCGTACGTGGCGGTGGACTGCGTGGTGGCGTTCGGAACGCTGGCGCGGTGGTGACGTCCGGTGTCATGGGTTGCGCGGATGTGGCTGTGCCCGGTGCAGGTGGTCGCGTTCGGTAGTCCGGTGGGTGGACCGGAGTGTGTTGTCCTGCGGGGGATTCCCTGGGCGCGCGCCGCATTGTATCGGCGTCGCCCCTCCAGCCCGAGGACGAATTTCCCCGCCTGGCCCGCAAATTCAGTGACCGTAGGGCGATGGGAAATTCCTCCTCGGCCGGGAGCCTCTGCGACGCCTTGGACAGGCGTTAGGGGCAGGCGCAGGGCCTGCCCCGATAGAGCGCGGCGCGCGCCCAGGAAATCCACGCTCTGTCGAGACCCCATTCGTTGACACGTACGTGTCAAAGCCATTGCGCGGCAGGTTGACACGTACGTGTCAAAACATCGCGGAAGGACCCGGAGATCATGACTGACTCCGACACCATCACCGGTCTACTCGTCACCGCACTGGAAAGCGCTTGGGCGGCAATCCGATCCCACCACCCCGACGTACCAGAGGTGGTACTCACCGTGGGCTCAGGATCAACCGGCGGAAGTGATCTGACACTCGGGCACTTCGCGCCGGACCGATGGATACGGGGCGAGTACGAGCTCCACGAACTGTTCATCGGAGGTGAAGGACTCCAGCGCGGTGGGGCTGATGTCCTCGGCACTCTGTTGCATGAGGCCGGCCATGGTGTCGCGGTCACTCGTGGCATCAAGGACACCAGCCGACAGGGGCGGTGGCACAACGACCGATACCGCGCCCTGGGAGAAGAGCTCGGGCTCACCCTTGTTCATCACCCGAAGATCGGATGGTCGGTCACCACGGTGCCGGACAAGACCCGAGAGCTGTACAAGGAGGAGCTGGAGGAGTTGACCTTCGCCTTGGTGGCGTACCGCCGGCGGGAACCCGATCGACGCGGCGGACGCAAGTCCAACAACAACGGGATGTCCGCCGCGTGTGCGTGTGGCCGGAAGATTCGGGTCTCGCCGAGTGTGTTCGAAGCCGGGCTGATCTACTGCGGCAACTGCGGTGGGGCGTTCGATGTCGACGGCGAACCTGGCACCCGGGACTCAGTTCACACTGAGTTCATGCCCCTCAGTTCACATTGAGTTCACGACGCAAGAAAGGCCCGGTGGATACCGGGCCTGACCTGGTCGTACGTTGGTGCGCGATACTGGGATTGAACCAGTAGGGTATCGCATCAGGAGTTCGGACAATTCGATTCGGTTAAATTCAAGGGGAGGCGTGATACTTACCTCAGCCCCTTCCTCGCCATTGCTGAATTGTATAAATCAACTCCGGAAAGGGTAGAGTATAGCTGCTTGATAAACAAATTGTGTCAGGAACTATTATTGCCTTTGGTGGGAATTTCACCTGCAGCCGATTTTTGCTCAATTATGGTAGAAGTTCGCCGTCCCGCAACATCTAACCAACCGGCCATCTCTCCATTCTCGATCATTGTAATCGCCTCTACCAACCGTTGACCGCGCGTCGCTGAGTCGCAATAAGGTGACATTTCAGTCCGGTACCTTCTACGTTCAGCTTCTACATCCTCACGCGCTTTGCTGAAGCGTAGGTAGTTTTCTTGCCAGTGAAAAAGCGATCGCAATCCGGTCACGATAACAATAAGGGCGCCAATAATGGCCGGAATAACCGTGTTTCCTGAAAATATCACCGCAAGGACAGAGATTGAGGCAGATCCTACTAGTTGCATGATCTCAGTAGTTCGATGATATCGACGCGATTTCTTCGAGGCTTTAACGTACCACTCATATGAACCGTCCGACAACCTCTCGGCATAGCGCTCTATAGAATCTTCATTCGCAACCATATATAGCTCCCGGAAAGACTTTCGCCGCAAATATTCTTTTACTTAGAGCCCCGTAGGCCGGTTAACCAGTTCTCGATGATAGTTTGAGTATCCGCCACCATTCGCAAACCAGAAGTGATGGCCCTGCTCGGCTTTCTCATGTCACGACTCATCGTCGACGCAGTCTCCATCGCCTCAGCCAGCGGTTTTGATTCAGAAAGAGCCTGCGTGACCGCTTCGTGCATACCTTGGATCGTGTCCGCCAAATCGGCGACACCTTCTCGATCCTCCGACGGTGCCATCTTCGCGTGCTGAATAAACGCACTGAAGCCTACGTCCATGGCTATCATAGTATTCTTGTACACCTCGGCAGCCTGGTGGAAATCATTGCTCGGCGGCAAGAGGCGGTTTGAGATACGCCTGAATATCACGAGGCGTTGAGACATTTGTGAAGAGCGTTTAGCATCTTCAAGATCGGGCTGGCATGCATCCATGGCTGCACTTAATGAATTTATCGCCGCAGTCATGTCCTCGACCGTTCTAGGCCATATTTCGGCATGCTCCTCAAGCTCTGCTATCCGCTCTAGAATTCCAGGTTCATCGTCCTCATCTTCAACGCGACTTCCATCTCCAGTTCCGCTATCATCCGGATTATCGCTAGTAGAAACTATTTCCGGGATGGATTCCATTGAATCGGATATCTGCTTAATTCGAACCGCCAGATCATGTACGGCTCGTTTGTATACGCTAGACGATTCGTCTTCGAGTCGAGTTTCATGCCAAAATTCGCACTGCAAGCTACTGATGATTGAAACGATCTCATCGTCGGAATCTACATTCATATCAGTATCCGCATATACGATGGGCAGTACCAGTTGCGTAAGATTTGAAGGACGAGATTTACTCCAAAATGTGAGAAACTCATAGCGGCATGCGCTGCTGCGCAGGTAAGAAGGCGTGATTATCGGAATGAACAGCGTAGCTCCATGGATGGAGTTGTCAATCCTCGTTTTCCACTCTTCTCCCCACTCAATACTGTCTCGATCAATAAATACTTGAAGAGGGTTGCCATTAATTAGTTTGAAAGCGCGACTGATCTGTTTCGAGAGCTTCGTTACATGTCTGTCAGAGCACTCGTCGTCGTCGCGCGTATAGCTCCAGAATGCGCTTAGCGCCACTACCATGTATGGATGGTGCCTTACCTGACACTTTTTTGAGGCAAGGGTACGGCGTGTCGTGTCGTGTCGCTCCAACTAGACGTCACGATTACCACAGTCCGACACTGTCGAGTAGCGCACACTCAGGCAGCGAATCGCAGCCGAAAGCTAGAGCGATTGCGGTGCTACATCAACAAACCAGTCGACCGGTTATGTCCGGTCTGATGCGTTTCAGTGCCAACACCCGGATTGTCGCCGACTGGCCAGTGCGAAGCCGAGCTCGATCCGGCTGAAACTTGGTCTGCCGCGTCGAAGGTGGAAGAGTGATGTATTCTCGCGTTTCGCTCGCTGAGGAACAGCATTTTCGCTGGTCAGCGCAGTGTCAGGCTCCTCTGAACTCGTAATCCTTAGGTGTACGCGCCCAGTGCGTTGCTCGCCGCTGTCGTGGCCCGCTCATCAACCGCCAATTCATGGGACGTGGGGCAGTAGGTTCGCTGTCGTGGGGCAAACATGGGGCAGATGAGTTTCCAGACGCGGGTTCTTGTGTCCATTCCTATCCTGAACGCGGATCGCGCAGATGCCTGACCAGTACCAATGTTTGATCAGGTATTGGCAGGTCGCCGCCGTTCGTGAACGGTTAGTTCTGAACTGGTTTTACACACCAACGGTGGAGAGTTGTCCACCTCGACCGCTGACATGTTGATCGTGAGCCTGTTTCGTCGCCATGCTGGAAAAGCTTGTACGACAAGAGCATTCGTAAGTTAGTGGCGGCTTCGAGTGAGTTCGGCTACAGGTCGCCAAGATTCAGTCCACGCGCTTCATCGGCGGCCCGGGCTGCGGCGGTCGATCGGGTGTAGCGGTCGATCATGTCGCGTGTGCTCCAACCGGCGATGGCCATGAGTCCGCCTTCGGTTCCGCCGGTGCCGAGCCAGCGGGAGGCGCCGGTGTGCTTAGAACGTGAGGGTGGAAGTCTGGAATTCCACCCAATTCGGCTCTGTAAGTGAGAGTGTTGTATAGCGCGTAGTAGCCGAAGCCTTTGCCGCGGTCGCTGAGCCACAAGTTGGGGGAGTCGGCGAGACGGTGGCTGCAGCGGATTCTGATGTATCGGTCAAGAGTGCGTCCTGTCTGGGGGCCGAGGGGAACGACGCGGCCCTTGCCACCTTTGCCGCGTTGGATGATGACGAGTCCGCGCTGAAGGTCCAAGTCTGGCAACTGGATTCCGACGCGTTCGCCCGCTCGCATCGCGGACTCGATCATCGGTCGGACGACTGCCTCGTCACGCCGCTCTCGAAAGTCTTTGCCACTGCACGCCTTGAGGAGCTGGCGCAGTTGGTCATCCGAGAGGGATGGAACCATCTTCTCGTCAAGTTTTGGGCGCCTTCAGGCCGAAGAGGGGGTCGGAATCGAGTTCGCCTTCTTCGGTCAGCCATGCCGAGAATCGGGGTAGTCCGAGCTGTCGGGCTCGAACTGTGGACGCCTCCAGGCCGGCGGCCAGCAAGTCGGCGACGAACGCATTGACCCTCGTTCGCTCCAAGATCGGTGGCTCGCTCTTAGCCTCGCACCACTCCAGGAACGCGCGGACACCCCGGCCGTACGACTTGACGGTCTCGCCTGACTTACGTTCTGCGCGAGATCGATTGAGCGATCTCTCCCCATCCCAATACCTTGACTGAGAGCGCTGTGCCTGTCGAAAAACGAGAAAGTCCCCCGAAGCAGCAGCTCAGGGGGCCTTTCTCGACAACAACTCAGTCCAGGTAGTCGCGCAATACCTGGGAGCGGCTGGGGTGGCGCAGTTTGCTCATGGTCTTCGACTCGATCTGGCGGATGCGCTCGCGCGTGACGCCGTAGACCTGGCCGATCTCGTCCAGGGTGCGGGGCTGGCCGTCGGTGAGGCCGAAGCGGAGTCGGACTACACCTGCCTCGCGCTCGGAGAGGGTTTCCAGGACCGACTGGAGTTGGTCCTGGAGGAGGGTGAAGCTGACGGCGTCTACCGCGACGACGGCTTCGGAGTCCTCGATGAAATCGCCGAGCTGGCTGTCGCCTTCGTCGCCGATCGTCTGATCGAGGGAGATGGGTTCACGCGCGTACTGCTGGATCTCCAGCACCTTCTCGGGCGTGATGTCCATTTCCTTGGCGAGCTCTTCGGGAGTGGGCTCGCGGCCCAGATCCTGCAGCAGCTCACGCTGGATACGGCCCAGCTTGTTGATGACCTCGACCATATGCACCGGGATGCGGATGGTGCGGGCCTGATCGGCCATGGCGCGGGTGATCGCCTGACGGATCCACCAGGTGGCATACGTGGAGAACTTGTAGCCCTTGGTGTAGTCGAACTTCTCGACCGCGCGGATCAGACCCAGGTTGCCCTCCTGGATGAGATCCAGGAACGCCATACCGCGGCCGGTGTAGCGCTTCGCGAGCGAAACCACCAGTCGTAGGTTGGCTTCCAGCAGGTGGTTCTTGGCGCGATTGCCATCGCGCATGATCCACTGCAGGTCGCGGCGCAGCTGAACGGTGAGCTTCTCGCCCTTTTCGGCGAACTCGCGCAGCTTCTCGGTGGCGTAGAGGCCGGCCTCGATGCGCTTGGCGAGCTCGACCTCCTCCTCCGCGTTGAGCAGCGCGACCTTGCCGATCTGCTTGAGGTAGGCGCGCACCGAGTCGGCGGAAGCGGTGAGCTCCGCGTCCTTGCGAGCCTGCCGCAGGGCCTCGGATTCCTCCTCGTCCCAGACGAAGTCGCCCGACGCCTTGTCCTTGGCGGTGGGCTCCTCGGCCTCTTCGGCTTCCTCGCCCGCCGCCGGGGTCTCGGCCTCTTCGGCATCGTCCTCGGCGAGATCCTCCTCGACCAGGTCGGTCTCATCGACCTCCAGGTCGCCGAGGTCAGCGAGGTCCACCGACTCTTCGTCGGTGCTCACATCGACGTCGCCGTCGTCGCCCTCGCCCTTGCTGCCGGCCTTCTTGGCTGCCGCCTTCTTGGCCGGAGCCTTTTTAGCAGGGGCCTTCTTGGCTGCGACTTTTTTGGCCACCGCCTTCTTGGCCGGGGCTTTCTTAGCGGCAGCCTTTTTGACCGGCCGTGCTGCGGTGATGTCTGCGGAGTCGGCTTCGTCGGCCGATTCGGCGGTCTCTCGGGTATTCGTGGCTACCACGTACGCCCTTTCGTGACGGTCTCGTGCGGCGTCACGCCAGAGTGGTGATCCGGCGGAGCGGTCTGTAGGGGGGTAACCGGCGCTGGTGCCGGGTTGTTTTCACCGGCGCACCGCCGGAGCTTCTTCCATTGTAACGATCGAACCAGCGTACTTATGGCGCGATACCGGCAGACACGGCCATTGCCGCTCCCACGATGCCCGCGGTGTTCTTCAAATCGGCCGCGACGACGGGGGTTCGGTTGGTCAGCAACGGAATCCATTCAGCGTAGTCGCGACTGATGCCGCCACCCGCCACGAACACGTTCGGCCAGAACAGATTTTCCAGCGTGACCAGCACCTTACTGACCTCGACCGCCCATTGCGCGTAGGTCAGGCCGTCGCGATCCTTGATCGATGCGGCGGCCCGGTGCTCGGCCTCCTGACCACCCACCTCGATATGCCCGAGTTCGCTGTTGGGCATGAGCACGCCGTTGTACATCACGGCCGATCCGATGCCCGTGCCGAAGGTGAGCAGCATTACCAGACCGTCGAGATCCTTTGCCGCGCCGTAGCGGTCCTCGGCCATGCCCGCGGCGTCCGCGTCGTTGAGCACTGTCACCTCACGGCCGCCGAGCGCCTGCGAGAAAAGCGCCCGGGCATCGGTGCCGATCCAGGACTTGTCGATATTGGCCGCGGTGCGCACGACACCGCCGATGATCACGCTCGGCATGGTGATGCCGACCGGACCGTCCCAACCCGATTGCGCGACCACCTTCGCGACGGTCTCCGCGACCGCGCTCGGCGTGGCCGGATGCGGCGTCGCCACCTTGATGCGCTCCTGGATCAGCTCCCCGGTGGCCAGATCGACCGCAGCGCCCTTGACGCCGCTACCGCCGATGTCGATACCGAACCCGTGCCCCCGAGCGGACATGACGACTCCTCGTTCTCCCAGTGATGTGCCCGACAAGCCTAATGCGAGGTGTGCGGGATCTGTGCTGCGATGGTCCACGTGCCGGAATCCGATTTCACCTCCACCGCATCGAACACCACCCTGACCTCCGACGGGACCGACATCGCCGAACTGCGGCGCGTGGCGGTACATCTGGCCGAAACCGCCGCCGCACATGTGCGGGCGCGCCGCCCCGAGGTCTTCGGGCCGGGCGCTGTCGCGGATGACGCCGTGCAGTCCAAGAGCACCCCCACCGACCCCGTGACCATCGTCGATACCGAAACCGAGGCGCTGGTCCGCAAGCTCGTCGCCGAACTGCGCCCGGGCGATCTCGTCCTCGGCGAGGAGGACGGCGGCACCCTCGCCGATGATCCGGACGCCGTGCAGTGGGTCGTCGATCCGATCGACGGCACGGTCAATTTCGTCTACGGCATCCCCGCGTACTCGGTCTCGGTGGCGGCCGTGCGCGGCGGCCGATCGGTCGCCGGAGCCGTGGCGGATGTCGTGGCCGGAGCGACCTACAGCGCCGGGCTCGGCCTGGGCGCGCACCGGACTCCTCTTGGCGGCGAACCGATTCCGCTGCGCTGCAATCCGGTCGAGTCGGTGTCGATGGCCCTGCTCGCCACCGGATTCGCGTACGCCCCGAAGCGTCGCGCGAGGCAGGGTGAACTGATCGCGGAACTGTTGCCACAGATTCGCGACATTCGGCGCCTCGGCTCGGCCGCACTCGATCTGTGCATGGTGGCGGAGGGGCGCGTGGACGCCCACTACGAGCACGGCCTGAACCTGTGGGATTGGGCCGCGGGCGCGCTCATCGCCGCTGAGGCGGGCGCGCGGCTGACCCTGCCGGCACCGACGGCGTCCGGTTCGGCGGGCGAATTGGTGGTGGCCGCCGCGCCCGGAATTGCCGACGAACTGAGCGGTCTACTCGAGCGAATCGGTGTCACCACCCCTATCCCGGAGTGAGGACAGCGGGCTAGACAGCTCGAGGCCGCAAAGTTGCCGCAGAGTCCGGAAATACTGATCGCCGCGCCCATCGGGCGCGGCGATCCAGGATTCGGTTGTCGAACGATCGTGTGATGAAACGGTCACGGACACTTGGTTTTTCGGCCGCCGGATGGTCGGCCCGGTACCGCCGTCGCGCGGTACGGCACTCAGTGCAGAGGCATCAGCACTTCGCGTGCCGGGCCGCGTCGAGCAGCTTCGGATCGATGGCGGGGGCGCTGCCCGGCGCCGGATTCTTCAGTGACTTGAGCACCTCCTCGGCATCGGTCCCCAGCTGGATATCGCGGAACAGTGAGCCGAGCACCATATCCACGGTGTCGTCGGTGCGCTGATCCTCGATGAGCTCGGCGCACGGCGTGACCAGCTGCGCGGCCGCCGCGGCGGGCCGCCCGTTCACGCCGAAGCGAATCTGGCCGGTGCACTCCAGATCGCCGTTGACGTAGACCGGGTCATTGCCCACCTGAACGTCCGGTGCGCTGGCAAAGCCGAGATCGCCCAGCTCGGAGGCAACGTGCGCTGCCTGCCCGCGCTGGCCGTTGGCATTGAACACGCGCACTTTTGCCTGCGCCAGCGGTACTGGTTCGACGTCGCGCAGTCTGGAGGGTGATACGCGCTGCCCCAGCGGCACCGGCGCGGGCGCCGAGGTGCTGGAGGCGGGACTGGGCGAATTGCACGCCATTGCACCGGGATCGGCCTCGGTCGTCGTCAGTGCGCGAAACCACACACCGACGCAGATCACGGCGATGACGGCCACCATGGCTGCCCACGGCTCCCAGCGTCGCCGAATGAAGGGCCGCCCCTTGGGGTCGGTCGGTCTGCCTTGGGTGATCAGTGAAACCACGGTCACACTCTACGAAAAACCTGGGGCAAGTTGCGTGCAAGGTCTCGGTAAGTCCACCGAAGGGTCTCGGTTACGGGCCCGAAGGTCTCGTTGTGTGCCCTGGTCGGTGACGATTGCCCGTCATTTTCGAATCACGCGTGTTTTGATTGCGACTTTTGCCGTGGGGTCCGCTATTGTCTGGCGGCCGCGATCGTATCGCCCGGGTTGAATCGGGGGTTCGATTTCGGGAACAACAAGGGCTTGTCCTGCGTTGACCGAGCGCGATCAGGTACGGACCAGGAGTATCCGGCCAGGTCGGTGACTGGTGTACACGTGACGTACACCACGGGCGGGGCGGCTATCCCGGCCCGGTTCCTGCGGGAATCGGGACGGAACCAGCCGGTCCGGGATATACGGAGTAAGGACGAGGGGAAGACGACATGGCAACCGACTATGACGCACCACGGCGCAGTGAAACCGACGAAGTGTCGGAGGACTCGCTCGAGGAGCTGAAGGCTCGTCGCAACGAGGCCGCGTCCGCCGTCGTGGATATCGACGAATCCGATACCGCGGAGTCGTTCGAGCTTCCTGGCGCGGATCTTTCGGAGGAGGTGCTCTCGGTTCGGGTCATCCCGAAGCAGGCCGACGAGTTCACCTGCTCCAGCTGCTTCCTGGTGCACCACCGCAGCCGGCTCGCCAGCGAAGCTAGCGGGCAGCTGATTTGTATGGACTGCGCGGCCTGATCCAGGTCGTTCAGCCCGCAGGAATATCCGTCAGCCCGCGCTCGGTTCGCCGAGCGCGGCAAGGGGATTCGTTCGGCTCGAGCACGGCGCTGACCAGTCTCAGTTACTGGGCTGACCAGCGTTTTTGACGCCGAGCGCTTCCAGGATTCGATCGGGCCGACGCGTACTGACCAACCAGTACGGTGTCGGGTCGTCCGGATCGTCGAGCACGAGCAACAACATCGGGCCGACCCAGGCCCGGTGCTGAACGTACGCGGCGGGGTCGAGTTGTCGGCCCAGCGCCGCGCTTTTCGCGCTGGTGGGCACGCCCGCGGCACGCGCCACGAAGGTGGCGGGCAGATGCGCGGTATCGATGCGCAATTCCGGCGTGCCGTCCGCGTCGCGGGCCACCTCCACCCGATGCCGGGACATCCACAGCAGCACCCACACGGGAATCGGGAACAGCAGGACGTAGGGCAACCAGGCCCGCACACCCGGTGCGCCCATGTGGATTTCGGCTGCCAGCAGTCCGGTGACCGCCAAACCTACGGGCCACCACCACAGTGGCACCCAGAGGCGCTCGGAGTAGAGGGGCGTGGTCTGCTGCTGAGGTTCCATGGTCACCTGAGGGGGCTGGTCGGACACGACATCAGACTAGGTCAATGGCTGCGGGGGTGAACGCGTAGGCTCGGCCGACGTGACCGGTATTCCTCCAATTCCCCTGCTGCGGCTCGATCCCGCGATGCCTGTACCCACGCGCGCCCACGAGGGCGACGCCGGGGTGGATCTGTGTACCACCGAGGACGTCATCATCGAACCGGGGGAGCGGGTGCTGGTTGGTACCGGCATCGCGGTGGCCCTCCCGATCGGAACGGTCGGTCTCATCCATCCCAGGTCCGGCCTGGCCGCGAAGACCGGCCTGTCTGTCGTCAACACCCCCGGCACGGTTGATGCCGGCTATCGGGGCGAGATCAAGGTGTGCCTGATCAATCACGATCTGCGCACTCCCATCGAGCTCCGCCGCGGTGACCGCATCGCCCAGCTGCTGGTGCAGCGGGTGGAGCTGGTCGACTTCGTCGAGGTGGACAATCTCGACGAAACCCAGCGTGGCGCTGGAGGATACGGATCCAGTGGTGGGCACGCCAGCCTGGTGGCCGGCAAGGAGGCATGACGATGTTCGGACGCAAGAAGCGCAACGGTGAGTCCGGCGACGCCGCCGCACCGTACGACGACGAATACACCGAGTACGACGAATACGACGACGAAGCGGACGAGTACGAGGAGGAGGCCGAATACGAGGCCGCCGCCGTGTACGACGACTCCGATGAGGACACCGGCGAATTCCCCGTGGTCGCGGGCGAGCGCACCGGCCCGTACAACTACGAGGACGTCGTCGATCAGATCGAGAGCATCGGCGAGCAGCGCCTGGATCTGGGTTCGGTCATCGTGCCGGTCCCGCCGGGCGGGCAGCTGCAGGTCGAGATGACGCCGGAGGGTGCGCCGCAGGCGGTGCATCTGGCCACCGAGCACGGCCGCATCACGGTCGCCGCGTATGCCGCGCCCAAGTCGCCGGGCCAATGGCGTTCGGTCGCAGCGGATTTGGCGGAGACGCTGCGCAAGGACGGCGCCCAGGTGTCGGTGCAGAAGGGTCCGTGGGGCCGGGAACTGCACGCGGTCACCGAGGGCGCGGATCTGCGTTTCATCGGCGTGGACGGGTACCGCTGGATGGTCCGCCTGGTGGCGGCCGGTCCCAGTGGCGCTGCCACCGACGGCACCGCCCTGGTGGCCGCGGCCCGCGCCATCCTCGGCGAGACCGTGGTCCGCCGCGGAGATGAGCCGCTACCGGTGCGGGAACCCCTTCCGGTGGTCCTACCCCAGGAACTCGCCGATCAGCTCGCAGCGGCCCACCAGCAGCAGCTGGATGCCCAGCAGCAGGCGGTGGCCGCGCAGCTGGCCGCCATGCAGGGCGGACCGCAGCCGATCCAGGCTCCGGACGGCGAACCGCGTCGCGGCGCGGAGGGTTCCGCGATGCAGCAGCTGGGTCTC
The DNA here is from genome assembly GCF_040611495.1 of Nocardia sp. NPDC006630. Classification (NCBI taxonomy): domain Bacteria; kingdom Bacillati; phylum Actinomycetota; class Actinomycetes; order Mycobacteriales; family Nocardiaceae; genus Nocardia; species Nocardia sp. NPDC006630. The sequence continues at coordinate 619,944 of NZ_JBEXOK010000002.1, read as the reverse complement.
AACTAGCGCCTGGCCTGCCATAGCCATAACGACAAACGACCTTCGCACCGCCCGCTTTCGGGGAGGTGCGAAGGTCGTTTGCTGTCTGCGTGATTCGAGGTGCTGCGAATTGTTGTTCGGTGATCCGAGGATGCGGCGACCTGGGTGGTGTGGTGCTTCGGCGGCTCGGATGCTTCAGGGTGTGCTGATGTGCCGGGCGAACAGCGCCCGAATGCCGCGCTCGCCCAGGATCGCCGGGTCCGCGCCCAGCTCGTCGAGCGTGATGCGGTGCAATTCACAGTGGGGGATGAGCTCGGCCCACCGCTCCGCCACCGCGAAGGGGTGCACGGGATCGTCGATCGCGCCGACGATCGATACCGGCACTGTGACCTTCGTCAAGAATTCGGCCTCGGGCCAGGCGTACGCGGCGGCCTCCTCCAGCGCCGCGGGCAGCTGCGGCCACTGCGACCGCCAGGAGCGGGTGAGCGCCTCGGCCAGCCAGGCCGGGCTCGAGGCCCGCATGCGGTCGATCATGGCGTCGATGCCGTCCGCCCGCAGCTGCGCCGCCGTCGCCGCGGCGCTGAGCGCGGCCGGGCAGCCGGTGGTGTCGGCCCCGGTCCAGGCGGGGAGCGCGGCCACCACGCCGAACACGGAATCGGGATGCCGCGCCGCCCAATCCACGGCAACGGCCGCACCGAGCGAAATACCGGCAATGAGCACCGGCCCGGATCGCGCGGCGGCATCGAGCGCCGCCTGATAGCTCGCAATGACCCGCTGCGGGTCCGGGTCCACCGCGTGCAGCGGCAGATCCATTGCGGCGCAAGCGGTTCCGAAGGCACGCGCGGCGAAGTGCGCATCGGAGCCGGTTCCGGGCAGGGCGACGGCGACCGCCGGATGTGAGAGATCTGGCACCCGCCGAGCGTACTGGGACGGGCGCGCGTGGCGAGTACACCCCGTCACCTCTACAGTGGCGGTGTGTACGCCGCGCCCGAGTGGGAAACCTACGAGGTATGCGGAGAGAAGAACGACGTGAGACCCACGCCGTATGGCTCTACAGGAGAGCGTGCGAGATGCCATCCTCGGGTGGGAAGGAAGCCCCGTCAGGCTATTTCCGGCGATTGAGCCGGCGCCTGACGGAGGATCTGGATCGTTTGGATGCCGAGGAGCTCGCCGAGACGTCGGAGGCGTCGGGCGCGTGTGCGGCATCGCAGTGTCGCCGAGGTGAGGAAGTCACCATGCTCGGCCGCCTGCGCAGCGTCGAGGCCTGCCCCAAATCGGCGGGCGCCGAGGTGGAGGCGGAGTTCTTCGACGGCACCGACAGTGTGGCGCTGGTCTTCATCGGCAGGCGGCGCATCCCCGGAATCGAGCCGGGTCGTCGTATTCTGGTCCGCGGCCGCGTCGGTGAACGTGATGGCGGCAAGGTCATCTACAACCCCTACTACGAACTGCGTGAGAACTCCTGACTCCTATGCCGATACCCAGCAGCAATGACGACGGCCGCATATCCGATGGCGCCTACGGCACGTCCCCCGGCGAGCTGGAACACGCCTTCGAGGCGGAATTGGCCGACCGCGAGGACGAACTCGCCCACGCCTTCGCCGACGAGGTGGAACAGGAGCGGGAAGAGGAGATCGAGCAGACCCTGCTCGAGCAGCTGGGCGGCTTCAGCGGCCTGATCTACTCCTCGCTGCCGGTTTTGGTGTTCGTGCCGGTGAATTCGCTGCGCGGGCTCACCACCGCCATCTGGGCGGCCCTGGGCGTGGCGACCGCCATCCTGATCTGGCGGCTGGTCAAGCGCGGTCCGATCCAGCCGGCGATCTCCGGATTCCTCGGTGTGGGCGTGTGTGCGCTCATCGCCTATCGGATGGGTGAGGCCAAGGGCTTCTTCCTGTTCGGCATCTACGCGAGCCTGATCTACGGCGGCGCGTTCCTGATCTCGCTGCTGGTGCGCTGGCCGCTGGCGGGCGTCATCTGGGGTGTGCTGAACGGGCACGGCACCGAGTGGCGTTCCGATCGCCGCGCCATGCGCCTCTACGATCTGGCCACCGCGGTGTGGGCGATCGTCTTCGTGGCCCGCTATCTGGTGCAGAACCACCTCTACGACTCCAACAGCACCGGCCTGCTGGCGGTGGCGCGCCTGGCCATGGGCTGGCCGCTGACCGCCGTCGCGCTGGTGGTCACGGTGTGGGCGGTGCGCAAGGCGGGCCATATGCCCGCCGCGAAGGCCACCGAGGCTGCTCCGAACTGAGTCTTTCCCACGTAGGCGCCGAGTTATCTCGGCGCCTTATCGCGTCAAACTGCCCTCGCGTAAACACCTTCGGGGCGATTCGGGGGTGACAGGGGGTGGCCACCCCACCCCTGGGGTACCTATTTCGGCGGCTCCGATCCACGCACGATCGTTGTATAACGAACGGCGAAAGGATCTCGAGTTGATTACCGACGGCAAGGCAGTGGCATCGCAGGACCGTGGCGAGGGGCTCGGCGCGGCGGTGCAGACAACGGCCGCGCGCCGGCATTCGGCGGGGCGGGGAACCAAGGGCAGTACCGCGGCGACGTCGGAATCCCGGCGTGCGGCAGCGGAACTCGAGAAATTGATCGCTCCGGCGGCGGCGGGCGACCGGGCGGCGGTGACGGAGATTCTCCGGATCGTCTACCCGCTGGTGCGGCGCTACTGTGCCGCGCGCATCGGTGGCGCGGGCCATCTGCATGTGACGGCCGATGATGTGGCTCAGGAAGTGTGCCTGGCCACCGTGCAGGCCATTCCGCGCTACCGGGATCAGGGCAAGTCGTTCCTGGCGTTCGTGTACGGCATCTCTGCCAACAAGGTCGCCGATGCCTTCCGCCGGGCGCAGCTGCATCCGGCCTATCCGGTCGCGGAATTCCCGGACGCCACCGATACCGAGGCCGGACCGGAGGAGCGGGCGCTGCAGTCCGAAACCCGTGCCGCCACCAGGGAACTCATGAAGGTGCTGGCGCCCACCCATCGCGAGGTGCTGGTCATGCGCATCGTGCTGGGCTGGACGGCCGCGGAGACCGCCGAGGCCATCGGGACCAGTCCGGGCGTGGTGCGGGTGATGCAGCACCGCGCCCTCAACAAGCTGCGCGCCGAACTCCGGTCGGCGTCGTAGTGCGGGGTGGCCGCCCGCATCGGCCTTATCAGGCGGTTGTGCCGACCGGGTTGCCGAAACCGTTGACGCCGAGGGCTTTCCGAAGATCGTCCTCGGCTTCGACGGAGGCGACGAACAGCAGTTCGTCGGAACCCTCCAGTGGATCGTCCGGCTGCGGCACGATGACTCGCCCGCCGCGCAGAATGGTCACCAGCGCCGCATCGCGCGGCAGCTTCAGCATGCGAACGGCCTTGCCCGCCAACGGCGTATCGGTCGGCAGCGTGATCTCCACCAGATTGGCCTGGCCCTGACGCAATGTCATGAGCCGCACCAGATCTCCGACGGAGACCGCCTCCTCGACGAGCGAGGCCAGCAGGCGCGGCGTCGAGACGGCGACGTCCACACCCCACGAGGTGTCGAAGAGCCATTCGTTGCGCGGATCGTTGACCCGCGCGACCACCCGGCCCACGCCGAATTCGGTCTTGGCGAGCAGGGCGAACACCAGATTCACCTTATCGTCGCCGGTGGCGGCGATGACCACGTCATAGGTTTCCAGCCCGGCCTCTTCGAGCGTCTCGAGCTCGCAGGCATCGGCGTGCACCCACACCGCGGCGGGCGCGCTGACGGGGTCGATGTGGTCGAGGCGGCGCTCCAGCAGCATGATCTGGTGCCCGCCGCGCAATAGCTCCTGGGCGATGGATCGGCCGACGGCGCCGGCGCCCGCAATGGCTACCTTCATGATCAGTCCTCGCTCGCGGGGGGATTTCCAGCCAAGGCGACCGCTTCACCTACTGTGCCCGAGGTGGCCGCGATGTACACCGTGTCGTCGGCCTGCATCAGCGTCTTCGCGTTCGGCAGCACACCCTGGCCGAACCGGATGAGGAACGCGACGCGGACGCCGATGGTGCTCTCCAGCGAGTGCACGGTGCGTCCGTACCACTCTTCGTGCAGTGCGAGTTCGGTGACCGCGACGGTGCCGGTGGGGTCGCGCCAGGTGGTGGTGGACTGATCGGCCACCAGTGCGCGCAGGAACCGGTCGGTGGTCCACGGCACGGTGGCGATGGTCGGAATGCCCAGGCGCTCGTATACGGCGGCGCGCTTGGCGTCGTAGATGCGGGCGACCACGCGGTCGATGCCGAAGGTCTCCCGCGCCACCCGCGCGGAGATGATGTTGGAGTTGTCGCCGGAGGAGACGGCCGCGAAGGCCTCTGCCCGTTCGATTCCCGCGCGGGTCAATACATCCCGGTCGAATCCGACGCCGGTAATGCACAACCCGGGGAAGTCACGGCCCAGCCGGAGGAAGGCGCTCGAATTCTGATCGATCACCGCGACGTCGTGGCCGATGCGGACCAGGGCGCGAGCCAGCGAGGATCCGACTCGCCCACACCCCATGATCACTACGTACACCCTGCGAACCCCATTCCCGAAAACCGTGGTGTGCGGTCTGGTTGCCTGCTTGTCGAAATCACAGCCGGTTGGCAACCGTACCGTTCGAGTTTTCCCCGAGGCACTTTCCCCCTCTGGTCGGTATTCAAACCGGAATCGGAAAAAGCCCACACTGCGCAGCAGGAGAAACTCACCGTGTTCAGGGGCCACACTACGGTCCCGGACCGGAACCTGCCGCGCCGTGGACGCGGCGGGGTCCGCGCTCCCTTATGCTCACCAAAGTGTCGAAGTTGACGACGGCCGCCAAGCGCATGCTGGTTGGCCGCCCATTCCGTAGTGATTCCCTGGGCCATACGCTGCTGCCCAAACGGATCGCACTCCCGGTCTTCGCCTCCGATGCTTTGTCATCGGTGGCTTACGCACCCGAGGAAATCTTTCTGGTGCTGTCGGTGGCCGGGCTCTCGGCGTACACGTATGCGCCGTGGGTCGGGTTGGTGGTCGCTTTGGTGATGGCGGTTGTGGTCGCCAGCTACCGGCAGAATGTGCACGCCTATCCCTCGGGCGGCGGTGATTACGAAGTCGCCACCAAGAACCTCGGCCCGACCGCGGGACTGACCGTCGGCAGTGCGCTGCTGGTGGATTATGTGCTCACCGTGGCGGTGTCGATTTCCTCGGCGGCCTCCAATATCGGTTCGGCGGTGCCGTTCGTCTCGACACACAAGGTGTTGTTCGCGGTCGCGGCGATCGTGATCCTCACCGCTATGAATCTGCGCGGCGTGCGGGAGTCGGGCACGATGTTCGCGATTCCCGTCTACGCCTTCATGATCGGCATGTTCGTCATGCTGGTCTGGGGGTTCACCCGGATCGGGATCCTCGGCCAGGACGTGCACGCGGAGTCCTACGGGTTCGGCCTCAAAGCCGAGGAATCGCATCTGCTGGGAGTTCCGCTCGTCTTCCTCATCGCCCGCGCCTTCTCGTCCGGTTGTGCCGCGCTGACGGGTGTGGAGGCCATCAGCAATGGTGTTCCGGCGTTCCGGAAGCCCAAGTCGCGCAATGCCGCGACCACGCTGCTGCTGCTGGGCAGCATTGCGATCACCATGTTCATGGGCATGATCGTGCTCACCCAGAAGGTCGGCGTCGTCTACGCGCAGCGCACCGACGATCTCACCGGCGCACCGGCCGGCTATGAGCAGAAGACGCTCGTCGCGCAGCTGGCGGGCGCGGTGTTCCACGGTTTCCCGGCCGGGTTCTACTTCATCACCACCGTCACCGCGCTGATCCTGGTGCTGGCCGCGAACACGGCGTTCAACGGTTTCCCGGTGCTGGGCTCGATCCTGGCGCAGGACCGCTACCTGCCGCGCCAGCTGCATACGCGCGGTGATCGGCTGGCCTTCAGCAACGGCATCATCTTCCTGGCCGGCGCGGCCATCGCGTTCGTGGTGCTGTTCGGCGCCGAGGTGACCCGCCTGATCCAGCTCTACATCGTCGGCGTCTTCGTCTCGTTCGTGCTCAGTCAGACCGGCATGCTGCGGCACTGGACGCGGCTGCTGCGCACCGAGACCGATCCGGCGCAGCGCGCGCGTATGAAGCGGTCCCGGGTGATCAATGCGATCGGCCTGAGCATGACCGCGGCCGTACTGGTGATCGTGCTGGTCACCAAGTTCCTGGCGGGCGCCTGGATCGCGATTGTCACCATGGCCGCCATCTTCGGCATCATGAAGCTCATTCGCCGCCACTACGACACCGTGTCCAGGGAACTGGACGAGACCGAATGGGACGGTGTGCTGCCCAGTCGCACGCACTCCATCGTGCTGGTGTCGAAATTGCATCTACCGACCAAGCGGGCCATCGCGTATGCCCGCGCCACACGACCCGACACCATCGAGGCCATTACCGTGAACGTCGACGAACCAGACACCCGGGCGTTGGTGCGGGAATGGGAGCGCAGCGACATTTCGGTGCCGCTCAAGGTGATCGAATCCCCCTACCGTGAAATCACCAAACCGGTGGTCGATTACGTGAAGCGCGTCCGCAAGGATTCCCCGCGCGATGTGGTGACCGTGTTCATCCCCGAATACGTGGTCGGCCACTGGTGGGAACAGTTGCTGCACAACCAGAGTGCGCTGCGCCTCAAGGGCCGCCTGCTGTTCGAGCCGGGTGTCATGGTGACCTCCGTGCCGTGGCAGCTGAGCTCCTCCGCCAAGGCCCGTGCGGGCCGTGAAGTCAATGCGCCTGGTTCGGTGCGGCGCGGTTTCGGAGACGAGTCATGAGCAGTGGCGAGAATTGGCGCGGTGCGGTGTACGAGGTGCGCCTCGGCCCGCCCGGGCACGGTGGTTTCTGTGTGGCCCGGCACGAGGGCCGGGTGCTGTTCGTGCGGCACGGACTGCCGGGGGAGCTGGTGCGCGCTCAGGTGACTGAGGATCGCGGCGGTTCGTTCTGCCGCGCCGATGCCATCGAGATCCTGGAGCCTTCGGTCGATCGGGTCGATCCGACGTGCCCGGTGTCCGGACCCGGTGGCGCGGGTTGCTGTGATTTCTCGCATGCCACACCGGAAGCGCAGCGTGCGCTGAAGGCGTCCGTGGTCTCCGAGCAGCTGCGCCGTCTTGCCGATTGGGAGACGGATTTCGAGGTCGAGGTCATTCCGATTCCGCCGCGCGGCACGGCGCCGCGACGGGTGGGACGCAGCGGTATCGCTACCGGCGGTGTGCGCGGCATTGCGGCCGGGCGGGTGCGGAGCGCTGCGGCGGGCCGCGTGTATGACGCCGCGGCAGGCCGCGTGTCTGGCGCTGCGGCGGGCCGGGTGTCCGGCAGTGCGGTGCATGACGAGGCGAACGGCCTCACGGTGAGTGACCTCGACGTGAATGGCATTGCGCCGCTGTCGTCTTCCGGCGGCTGGCGTTCGCGGGTGCGCCTGGTGGTCGATGCCGAGGGCCGCGCCGGCGTGCACGGTTACCGCAGTACCGATGTGATCACCGATCTGCGCTGCCCGCAGCCGATCGCCGGAGCTATGACCGGCATTGCCGATCGCACCTGGACTCCCGGCGCGGATCTTGTTGTCGCCGTGGACGGTGACGGCGTGCGGCACATTGTGGAGCTGGCCCCCGCCGAGGTGCGGTCCGGTAGCCGCCCGGAGGCCCGCGATCGCCGCGGTGGCCGCAATTCCGCCGCGGCCCGCCGTGCGGCCGCCAGCCGTGCCCGCACGGAGCGCGTGATCGAGGGCAGCGGCGTGGCCGTGCAGTATGTCGCGGGCCGTCGCTGGGAGGTCTCGGCCACCGGGTTCTGGCAGCCGCATTCCGGTGCGGCGCAGATGTATTCGGATGTGGTGGCGGAGTGGTCCGATGCCGCGCCGGGCACGCTGGGCTGGGATCTCTACTGCGGTGTCGGCGTTTTCGCCGCGCGCCTGGCCGATCAGGTCGGTGCGGACGGTGCCGTGCACGGTGTCGAGTCCGCGCGTTCCGCGGTCGAGGAGGGCGAATCCGCCCTGCGTGATCTGCCGTGGGTGCAGTTGCGGGCCGAGCGGGTCGAGCGCTGGATCGTCGAACAGCCCGACACCGCACCGGATGTGGTGGTGCTGGATCCGCCGCGCGCGGGTGCGGGCAAGGACGTCATCGCCGCTCTCGGTGAACGCGGGCCGCGCCGGATCGTCCACATCGGTTGTGATCCAGCCGCTTTCGCCCGTGATCTCGGTCTCTACCGCAATGCCGGGTACAAGCCCAGCGGCCTGCGGGTATTCGATGCCTTCCCGGCCACCCACCACATCGAATGCGTGGCTCTGCTCGAGCGCTGAGCCGAATCGCGGTGCGGGAGTGCCGCTCTCCGCCGGCCCGCTGGAAACTGGCTGTGCGGCGGCCGATTCGGGGCATCGGTCAAGATGAGGATCATGACTACGCTGTCGGATCCGACGCTTTCGGCGGTGCTGGAACTCATCTACGCAGATCAGTCCAAGTTCCACTCGCTGGAGGGGCTGCTGCTGAGTGTGGATCTCAAGCGCCCCGAGTACACGGCGGCGATGTGGGTGAATGCCGAAAGCTATTGGGGCAGGCTGGTCACCCCGGTGTACGGCGCGCGCCTGGCCGCACTGGCCGGGAGCGCCGAGGCGGATCAGGCGCTGTTGAATCTGGCCGAACTCACCGCGCAGAAGTTCCTGCGCGGTGAGTCCACCGAGCGCAAGCAATTACCGCCCTGGCTCCCCGGCTTCCGTGCGGCCCTGCTGACCGACGGCTACCAACTCCGCATCGAGCGCAGCGGCGACCAGCCGGGCGAGACAATGATCCGCTGCCGCCTCAGACCCACCCACCGCCTGCCGCTGCAGCTGGCCGAGCAGATCGCCCTGATCGAAACCGAACTCGAACTCCGCGGCCAGCACACCCCGCTGGACCACCTCCAGCAGGCCACCCGCTGCTACTCCCGCCGCGACTACGCCGCCTGCGAGGAACACCTCCGCGCCACCCTCGACCACCTGACCGCCTACGCGGTGGGCACCCCCGAACCGGACAGCACCAAAAACGTCCGCCACCTCGTAGACACCTCCCGCCTCACCGTCCGCGACGGCACCCGCCTACTCCGCGACCTCCGCATCATGACCTCCACCAACCCCCACCCCCACCGCACCCGAGCCGACGCCACCCGCTTCCGCATCCAACTCACCGCCACCCGCGCGAAAACCCTGCTCTCCCACATCGAATTCTGAAGCAGCACAACAGCATCAAATTGCGCCCGGAGCCAACTCGTCCCGGCGCGACACTTCGCCCGTCATCCCGGCGTGCTTGTGGCCGGGATCCATCAGCGGAGGGAGATCCCGGCCAAAACCATGCCGGGATGACGAGGGGGATCTCATGCCCAGATGGCGAGGGGCAGTCATGCAGGTGTGGCGAGGGGCCGCTCATGCCGGGATGACAAGGGGCGCATGCCGGGATGGCGCTGCGCGGCTCCGTGTGTGCTCAGGCGTCGGCGCTGAGGCAGGCTCAGCCGAGGAGCCAGGTCGCCCGGATCGTGGCGGACAGTTCGCTTTCGCCGAGTTCCATCGGTACCGGGGGAGCGCCGCCCATATCGCTCTTGGCGGCGGCGAAGGCTATGCGGGGCATGGGGGTTGAGGATCCAGAGGTGTTCTCGGTGATTTCCAGGACCGGGCCGAGGGTGCGGCCCGCACGGGTGGCGTACTGCTCGGCCTTGGCGAGGGCGTGATCCCAGGCGGCGTCGCGGGCGCGAGTGAGCAGGCTCTCGGGATCGCTCACGGTGAGTGCCAGCCCGCCGAGCCGCACATCGTCGCCACCGGCTTCGACGGCGTGCGCGATGATCGCGGCCGGACCACCGTCCGCGGTGCCCTTCGCCGCTCCCGACGGTGTGGCGATATCGCGCAGTGTCACCGTCAGCGAGGTGCTCGCCACATATCCGACGATCTGTTCCCGATTGCCTTCCGTCCATACGGTTTCCGTGCGCACCGACAGCCCACTGGTCGAGATGTCCCGCCCGGGCACCCCGTCGCCGCGCAGTGACCCGATGAGCGCGTCCGCGCGCTCTCCGGCTTGCGCGTACGCGGTCGCGACACTGTCGGCCTTGGTCTCGATCGACATGGTCACCCGCATGAGATCGGGTGTGCCGCTCGCGCTCCCGGCGCCGAACGTCGTAATGGTGCCGGAATCGATGGCAGTACTGGTCACGGCGTCCTCCTCGATCGGTGCCAGGGCACCCCGATGCTACCGACGCCCGACACACCGAACGCCGCGCCGCGCGGTCACTCCCGGCGGGGCTGAACCTCGCAGTGCGTTGCCAGAGCCCGCCGGGGCCGATCATTTCGCGTGGCCCTTGCTCGAACCGGGCGCGAATGCGTCCTGGGTGATCGGGCGCGTCGATGGACCACGCGTGGCCCCGCCCGGATTCGTCCGAGCTGGTGGGCTTCAGACCCCGCCGTGGGCTGCCAGCGCGCGTACGGCGGCATCGGCTTGGGCGTAGGCAGCGGTGGCGAGCCGTTCCAGCAGCGCCAGTTTCACCTCCGGCGCCTGACCGGTGAGCTGATCGAACTTGTCCGGCGGCAGCACCGCGAGCCGCACCGTCGTCTCGGCGTAGATGTCATTGCTGAACTGCACCCCGGTCAGCAGCGAGATCTCACCGAACGACATGCCCGGTGACAATGAGATCAAGCGGTGCCGCCGCCCGTCGCGATCCTCGAATGTCACCCGGACCCGCCCGTCGAGGATCAGGAAGAGCCCGGCGCGCGGACTGTCGCGTGCCACGATGCGTTCCCCACGCGCGACCGTCCGGATCTCGAATTCCTTTGCCAGCCGCTGCCTTTCATCATCGGGCAGATCGGCGATGGCCGGATGCTGTTCCACTCGCAGCGCCGCTGCGGGCGTGCAGTCCTCCGGCCGGTACCGGTCGACAATGAGCTGCTCACACCATTCGGTGGCGCTGTCCCGGTCCGCGAACACCCGCCCGTGCGGGTCCTTGGGATCCAGGCTCGAGGTCATATGCCCGAGCTTCGCCTCCGGATCGACCAGTGCGACACGGCATCCGGCGGCGGCCAGTTCGGCTTGCAGATCATCGATCATGCGCACCGCGATCTCGCTCACATCGGCCACCTCACGCAGATCCAGCACCAGCGCCTCCAGCTGCCCGGAGGTTTCCTCCACGGCCCGCACCGTGGATTCCGCACCCGCGAACAGCAGATCGCCGTGCAGTTCGAAGATGCGGGCGCGGTCGCCCCACTCCCGCAGTACCGCAAGCTCATCCGCGTCCCGGCGCAGTCGCGAGGGCGCCTCGGCCACCGAGTACGCGGTCCGAATGGCGGTGTGCGCGGCGCGTGTCACATGCAGGAAGTGCAGCCCCAATCGGTGTGAGAGTTCCCGGCAGGCCTTCACCCCGCGCACGCTGCTGCCGTGTGCGTCGAGCCGCGGCGAGTACACCGCGATGCCGATCTGCCCGGGCAGCACGGCCAGGATGCCGCCGCCCACACCGCTTTTCGCGGGCAGTCCGACGGTGGTCACCCAGTCGCCCGCCGCGTCGTACATGCCGCAGGTGGTCATGACGCTGAGCACCTGCTCGACCAGCGGTCCGGTGAGCGCGCGTTCGTGCGTGAGCGGATTCACGCCGTTGTTCGCCAGGGTGGCGGCCATCATGGCGAGGTCGCGGCAGGTGACATCGATGGAGCACTGCCGGAAATACCGGTCCACGGCTTCTTCCGGATCACCGTCGATGATGTTCGCGCCGCGCAGCAGATATCCGATGGCGCGATTACGGAATCCGGTGCGCGCCTCGGAAGCGTAGACATCCTCGTTGAGTTTCAGTTCGCGCCCGGCGAATCGGCTGTAGCTGCGACGTATCCGGGCAAACCGGTCAGCCGCATCACGGCCTTCGATCAATCCGGCCGCGGCAATGGCGCCGGCATTGATCATCGGATTGCGCGGCCGCTGTGTCTTGGGGTCCAGACTGATTTCGTAGAACGGTTCCCCGGTGGGTTCCACATCGATGCGCTCGGCCATCGCTGCGGTTCCGTGATCGGCGAGTGCCAGTGCGTAGGTGAACGGTTTCGAAATCGACTGAATTGTGAAGCAGGTGTCCAGATCTCCGCTGCCGTACACCTGCCCATCGGCCGTGGCCAGGCAGATGCCGAACGAATCCGGTTGTACCGCTGCCAGTTCCGGGATGTAGTCGGCCAGCTCTCCGGAGGTGTCGGCGCGGCACAACTCGTATACTTCGTCGATGATGCGAGCCACCACGCCGTGGCCGGTCTGCGGCGACTCGCCGTTGGCCGAAATTGGGGGGACCACAGGCCCACTGTATCCGCGTAATGTGTGTGGAGCCTCACATTCCCTGCGGATGTCGCAGGTGACAATTAGTTCCTGGGGTCGGGGGCCGCTGCAGGCTCCGTAGACTGTTGCAATCACAGGAGATATCCGGAGGGAGCAATAGCCGTGGGAGTGCTTTCCCGGGTCGACATGCCCGAGGATCTGCGTCGGTTGTCGATACCGGAGCTACGCGAGCTGGCGGAGGAAATTCGCGAGTTCCTGGTGCGAAAAGTCGCCGTTACCGGCGGGCACCTGGGCCCGAACCTCGGTGTCGTGGAGCTGACCATCGCGCTGCACCGGATCTTCGATTCGCCGACCGACCCGATCATCTTCGATACCGGGCACCAGTCGTACGTGCACAAGATTCTGACCGGCCGCAAGGACGGGTTCGACACGCTGCGCAAGAACGGCGGCCTGTCGGGCTATCCGTGCCGCGCCGAGAGCGTGCACGACTGGGTGGAGTCCTCGCATGCGTCGGCCTCGCTGTCGTATGCGGACGGACTGGCCAAGGCGTTCGCGCTGACCCGGCAGAAGCGGCATGTGGTCGCGGTTGTCGGTGACGGCGCGCTGACCGGCGGTATGTGCTGGGAGGCGTTGAACAATATCGCCGCCGGCCAGGAGCGCTCGGTCATCGTGGTGGTCAACGACAATGGCCGCTCGTATGCGCCGACCATCGGCGGTCTCGCCGAGACGCTGGCCGGACTGCGCATGCAGCCCGCCTACGAGCAGGCGCTGGACGCCACCAAGCGCATCGTGCAGTCCATTCCGCGCGTGGGGGATTCGGCCTATTCGATGCTGCACGCCCTGAAGACGGGCATCAAGGACGCGGTCGCGCCGCAGGAGCTGTTCGGCGATCTGGGCCTGAAGTACGTGGGCCCGGTCGACGGTCACGACACCGTCGCGGTCGAGGCGGCGCTGCGGCGCGCCAAGGACTTCGGCGGTCCGGTGGTGGTGCACGTGGTCACCCAGAAGGGCCGCGGCTACAAGCCGGCCGAGGACCATGTGGCCGACCAGATGCACGCCATCAACCGCATCGACCCGGAAACGGGTGAGCCGGTGGGTGCTTCGACCGCGCCGAGCTGGACCTCGATCTTCTCCAAGGAGCTGATCGAACAGGCCGAGCAGCGTGACGACATTGTCGCCATCACCGCCGCCATGCCGGGTCCGACCGGATTGTCGGCATTCGGAAAACGCTTCCCGGAGCGCATGTTCGACGTCGGCATCGCCGAACAGCACGCCATGACCTCCGCGGCCGGTATGGCGCTGGGCGGTCTGCATCCGGTGGTGGCCATCTACTCCACCTTCCTCAACCGCGCGTTCGATCAGCTGCTCATGGATGTGGCGCTGCTCAAGCTGCCGGTGACCCTGGTACTCGATCGCGCCGGTGTCACCGGTGACGACGGCGCCAGCCACAACGGCATGTGGGACCTGTCGGTGCTCGGCATCGTGCCCGGTATCCGGGTGGCGGCCCCGCGTGATGCAGCGACGCTGCGCGAGGAGCTGGGGGAGGCCCTGCACATCAGCGACGGGCCCACGGCCGTGCGCTTCTCCAAGGGCAGTGTCGCCGAAGACATTTCCGCGGTCGAGCGCTTCGACGGCGTGGATGTGCTGCGCCTGCCCGAATCCGGCGACGCCACCGCGCAATCGGTGCGCGCCGATGTCCTGCTGGTCGCGGTCGGCGCTTTCGCGGACCTCGCCCTGAAGGTCGCGGATGTGCTGGAGGCGGAGGGTGTTTCGGTCACCGTCATCGATCCGCGCTGGGTGCTCCCGGTCTCGGACGCGGTGGTGAAACTGGCCGAGAACTACCGGCTCGTGGTCACCCTCGAGGACAGCGGCCTGCACGGCGGCATCGGCTGTACGGTCTCGGCGCGCCTGCGTGAGGCCGGGCTCGATGTGCCGACGCGGGATATCGGTGTGCCGCAGCGCTTCCTGGACCATGCCACGCGTGGCCAGGTGCTGCAGGATCTCGGTCTCACCCCGGCCGATGTGGCACAGCGCATCGGCGGCTGGCTGAGCGGAAGCGCACAGCAGGCGGTCGAGGAGCAGGTGCCCGGGGCGGGCCTGCGGTTGGCCGAGGTTGCCGAGCAGGCGACCGCGGTGGAACTCGAACAGGACAGGGTACTGGCGGAATAGGCGGCCCGGCGCGGCTTTTCGGGATTGGGATCGAGCGTAGGCAGCGCTGAGCTTCTCGCGTACATTCTGTAACCGGTTGCAGTTTTTCCGGTCAGGAGTTCGCATGTCGCCAGAGTTCGTGCTCGTCGAGAAGCCGCGCCCAGGTATCGCACTGGTCACCCTCAACCGCCCCGAGCGGATGAATGCCATGGCCTTCGATGTCATGGTGCCGCTGCGCGAAACCCTGGAGGCGGTCGCCGCCGACAATGACGTGCGTGTGGTGGTGCTCACGGGTGCCGGCGACGGCTTCTGCTCGGGCGCGGACCTGACCCATGCGGGCCGCGTGCCCGGTGTCGAGGGCCTGACCAAGACCAGCGTCGCCCGCCGCTCCATGGAGCTGCTCAACAATGTGATGCTCACCATCCGCCGCATGCATCAGCCGGTGCTCAGCGCCATCAATGGCGCGGCCATCGGCGGCGGTTTCTGCCTGGCCGTCGGCACCGATCTCCGCATCGCCTCCGAGGAGGCGTACTTCCGCGCCGCAGGCATCAACAATGGCCTGACCTCGGCCGAACTAGGCATCAGCTACCTGCTGCCGCGCGTGGTCGGCACCACCCGAGCCTTCGAGATCATGCTCACCGGCCGCGACGTGGATGCCACGGAAGCCGAACGCATCGGCCTGGTTTCGCGCGTCGTCCCCGCCGACAAACTCCTCGAGTCCGCCTACGACACGGCCGACCAGATCATCCGCTGGAGCCGCGTAGGCACCGAACTCACCAAGCGCATGCTCTGGAGTGGCATGGAAGCCGGCAGCTTCGAATCCCACATGCAGCACGAGGGCACCGCCCAGCTCTACGTCCGCCTGACCACCGAAAACTTCGACGAAGCAATCCGCGCCCGCAAGGACCGCCGCCCGCCGGTCTTCGAAGACTGACTTCGTCATCCCGGCGCGTTTTTGGCCGGGATCCATACTCAGGACTGATCAGCCGACCTGGTGGATCCCGGCCAAAAGCATGCCGGGATGACGAGAGTGTTGTCCGGCTCAGGCTTCTTTGTCGTCGGCCGGGAAGAGTGCATCGGCCAGTCGCGAGACGGCTAGTTCCCGCTGCCACGGTCTTGCTCCGCCCGCGGACAGGAAGTCGTCGATCAGGGCCGGGCCTTCGCCGTCCGTGATCGTGCGCGGCAGCCCGTCCCAGCACATGCGCCGCAGCAGGTCCGGCATCAGCAGGTTCTCCACCGGCACCGACACTTCGTTCGAAAGTTCGCTCATGGCCGCGCGAGCGTGCTGCAATCGCGCGGCGGCGGCCGGATCCCGGCGTTCCCACCGGTTGACCGGCGGCGGGCCGTCGAACGGTTGCGTGAGCGGCGGCAGCTCGCTCTCGGGCAGCGCCCGGGCACGTTCGACCGCGCCCAGCCACTCGCGCGAGTAGCGCCGCTGCCGGGGCCCGCCGAACACCGGCAGCGCCCGCAGCTGGGCAATGGACTTGGGCTCACTATTGGCCGCGGCCACGATCGCCGAATCGGGCAGAATGCGCGCCGGCGCCACATCGCGGAGCCGGGCCAGCCGGTCGCGGGTGGTCCACAGTTCGCGCACCACACCCAGCTGCCTGGTGCGTCGCAGCGTGTGGATGCCGGACGTCCGCCGCCACCGATCCGATTTGGGCGCGGAGGGTTCGGCCAGCCGCACATGCTCGAATTCCTGTGCCGCCCAATCGGTCTTGCCCTGCTCCTCGAGCTCCTGCGCGACCGCGTCCCGCAGCTCCAGCAGCAGTTCCACATCGAGCGCCGCGTAGTTCAGCCATTCATCGGGCAGCGGCCGGGTCGACCAGTCGGCGGCCCCGTGGCCCTTGCGTAGTTCCCGCCCGAGCAGCTTCTCCACCATGGCGGCGAGCCCGACCCGCTCGTACCCGGCCAGTCGCCCGCCCAGTTCGGTGTCGTACAGCCGCGCCGGGTACAGCCCGAGCTCCGCGAGCCCCGGCAGATCCTGATCGGCGGAGTGCAGCACCCATTCCAGATCATTGATCGCATCGGCGAGCGGCGTGAGGTCACCGTCCACCGGAATCGGGTCGATGAGGAAGGAGCCGGCGCCCGCCCGCCGCAGCTGAATGAGATAGGCCCGATTCGAGTACCGGAAGCCGGAGGCGCGTTCCGCGTCAACCGCGAGCGGCCCGGTGCCGGCGGCGAGCAGCCGCGCGGCGTCCGTGATCGCGGCAGCACTGTCCAATACCGGCGGCACACCCTCCGCTGGCGCGAGCAACGGTACCGCGGCAGTGGCTTCGGGCTCTTCTGGTACGGACATGGTCTTGAACTCTACGGGTAGGACAGTGGCGATCCGCGTCACGTCGGATAAACAAACAAGGGCGACTCGGCGCCGGACTTTCGGGAATGCTAGTTGCCCGGCGCCGATTTCGTTGCAGTACAGAAGTTCTCGCGCGAGCCTAGTCGGAATCGATGTCGCCGCGCCGGGTATCCAGTCGGGTTACCCCCGCCGGCGGCAGCCCCGCGGCGTACGCGAGAACTTCGCAGAAGGCCTCCACATGCGGCCGCATAGCGGTATCGCCGACCGTCCACGAGGCCCGCAATTCGAGCTGATGCGCGCGCGGCGGCCCCGCGATATCGCCGTATCGCACCGAACTGGTCGAGGTGACGGTGCCGCCCAGCGCCGTGAACGGCGTCCGCGATTCGAGCGAGTCCACCAGCCAACTCCATGCCACCTCGGGTAGCAGCGGATCGGCGGCGAGCGCGGAGTCGATATCGGCCTGGATATAGGCCACCAGCCGGAAGACGCCGTTCCAGGCCTCCTGCCCGTTCGGGTCGTGCAACAGGATCAGGCGGCCGAAGGCATCCCCGTCGGAATCGACCGGAACCACATTCGTGTCAGGGCGAGTGACTTCCGCTCCTAGTGCATAGGAGTAGGGAGCCAGGCGCTGTGGAGGGCGGATCGGAGCTAGCTCGATCCGGGGGTGCATTGTTGCGGTTCCCATCGCATCGACCGCGGCTCGGAACCTTGCGGGTTCTTCGGGCTCCGGGGTCGGTGCGGCGCCGTCGCGGAAGTCGAGCGGTGTCACGTATGAGGACGGTAGACCTCTCCGGCGCGGTGTAGTGGAAGGCGCGCCGCCCGCGGCCTTTACGATGAGCCGTGATGAGCACTCACTCCCGCCGCCAGCTGACCGATGCCCCCCTCCTCGTCGCCGCCACCGGTGGCGTCCCGCATCGTCGTCCGGTGTGGTTCATGCGCCAGGCAGGCCGTTCCCTGCCCGAGTACCGCGAACTGCGCGTCGGGGTCGGCATGCTGGAATCCTGTTTCAATCCGGAGCTGGTGTGCGAGATCACCATGCAGCCGGTCCGCCGCCACGACGTGGACGCGGCAATCCTGTTCTCCGACATCGTGGTTCCGCTCAAGGCAGCGGGCATCGACCTCGACATAGTCGCCGGCGTCGGCCCCGTCGTGGCCAACCCGATCCGCACCACCGCCGACGTGCACGCCCTCCCGCGCCTGCGCGCGGAGGAGGTCGGCGCGGTCACCGCCGGCATCGGCCTGCTGCTCGACGCACTGGACCGCACCCCCCTCATCGGCTTCGCCGGAGCCCCCTTCACCCTCGCCTCCTACCTGGTCGAGGGCGGCCCCAGCAAGAACCACGAGCGCACCAAGGCGATGATGCTCTCTGATCCCGAGACCTGGCACCAGCTGCTCGGCGTCCTCACCGACATCACCATCGAATTCCTGCAAGCGCAGATCGCCGCCGGAGTCGACGCGATCCAACTCTTCGACTCCTGGGCCGGCGCCCTGACCCTCGCCCAGTACCGCGAGTACGTCCTCCCGCACTCCGAACGAGTCTTCGCCGAAGTAGCCTCCGCCGGCATCCCCCGCATCCACTTCGGCGTCGGCACCGGCGAACTGCTCGGCGCCATGGGTGAAGCCGGCGCCGACGTCGTAGGCGTCGACTGGCGCGTCCCACTCACCGACGCCGTCCGCCGCGTCGGCCCCGGAAAAGCGTTGCAGGGCAACCTGGATCCCGCCGTCCTGTTCGCCGGATCCGCCGCGGTCGAATCCGAGGTCCGGCGAATTGCACACGAGGCCGACGAGGCAATCACATTGGGCGCCACCGGGCACATCTTCAATCTCGGGCACGGAGTGCTGCCGAATACGGATCCGACGGTAATCACCGAAACGGTGAAGTTGATTCACAGCCTGCCCGCGCCGCTCTGAATCGGTTAGAGGGCGAAAAGAACAAAAGATAAAGACGCCTGGACAAGAAGAAGAGAAAACAACAAAAGAACAAAACAAGAAAAGAGCAACGGCACGAAAGAGGCTGGTCGGTTCGCCAGTCTGAATATCCTGATATCACAACATGATTCGCCTTTCCCGGCCTATGCTGCGGCGGTAGAATAGGGGTATGAATTCAGGGGGAGAATCCGCGAATACCGACAGTGCCCGCGCACTGTCGGTGGCGGTCGATCACCTCCTGAACGCGTCCTTGGTTCCGTTGCAGGATGATGAATTCATCGCCCTCATGCGGGAAGTGGAGACCTGCACGCGCAAGCTCGAAGCAGTCAAAACCCGTTTCGTCGTGGAAACCACCAGCCGTGGGTTGGCTCAGCGTGGTGGTGTCCCGTCTGCGAAGGTGTTCCTGCGTCAAACCCTCGGCATCTCCCGCGCCGATGCCGCCTCCCGGGTCAGTATCGCGGTAGAGACCGGGCCGCGCATCGTCTCCGGTGTCGAACTCGAACCGACCCTCGCGCATGTGGCTCAGGCGCATCGTGACGGGGTGATCGGTGTCGATCATGTGCGTCGGATCATGACGGTGATGAACCGGTTGCCCGGCAGCCTCGACCTGGACGTGCGTGAAGCCACGGAGTTGCAGTTGACCGAATTCGCGCCCACCGGGTACCCCGAAGGGCTGCCCGTCATGGGCGAAGTCCTGCTCGCAGGCCTCGACCCGGACGGTTCGTTGAGTTCCGACGCCGACCGCGAACGCATGCGCGGACTCACCCTCGGTGCCGAACGCGCCGATGGGATGTCGCCGTGGAACGGGGAGATCAACCGCAAACTGCGCTCGGTCCTCGAGCCGATGTTCGCGAAACTGGCCCGTCCCGGTATGTGCAATCCGAAGGACCCTGACAGCCCGTGGGTGTCCGATCACAAGCTCAGTGCGCAGAAGTTGGCGGCGTGTGTCGAGCGTGATACCCGTACTCCGGCGCAGCGTAATCATGATGCGTTGCTGGCGTTTCTGCGGCCGGAGTTCGGTGGCCCGGCGAAGCTGGGTAAGCATCGGGGTCTGCCGGTGTCTGTGATCGTGACGATGAGCGTGAGCGATCTGGAAGCCGAAGCCGGTGTGGCGACGAAGGCTTCGGGTGGGATCGTGTCGATCCCGGAGGCTCTGGAGTTGGCGGTGAAGTCGAACAAGTATCTGGCGGTGTTGAATCCGGTGGGGTTGCCGCTGTATTTGGGTCGGGGTGAGCGCTCGGCGGATCTGGAGCACCTCCGCAGCTCCTCGGGTATCGAGAGCGGCCTCGCGTGTGAGTCCCGTTCGGGGAGCCTCGATTCCGGCGCTCGCTCCGCGAGCCCCGAGCCTGTTTCGCAGGCAGGCGGTTCCGATCTCGACCTGTGCTTGTTCGGCGACGAGGGTGATTGCGTGTCGGCGAGCTTCAGCGACGGGCCTGGCCCTGCCGGTCCCGAGTTCGGTTCACGTCCGGCCGGTTCCAGCAATGGCTTCCGCTCGACCGGCACCGAGTGCGAGTCCGGCTCGGCCACCCTCGACCACGACTCCCACTCCTCGGGTATCGAGCGGTGCACTGAGCGCGAGTCCCGTTCGGGGAGCGTTGATCCCGGAGATCACGGCGCTCGTTCCGTCAGTGCCGAGCCTGGTTCACGGGCAAGCGGTTCCGGCCACGACCTGTTCTTGTTCGACACCGAGCGCGAGTCCCGCTCGGCCACCCTCGACCACGACTCCCACTCCTCGGGTACCGAGCTGAGTACCGAGCGTAAGTTTGGGTCGGTGAGCCTCGGCGCGGGCACTCGGCCTGCGTGTTTGGTGTTCGGTCCGCGAACGTTCGGTGGCGACCGGATTCCTCGGTTGGCCAGTGCCGCGCAACGATTGGCACTCATCGCTTCGGAGAAGGGTTGCACCCGGCCCGGGTGTGACGCCCCGGCGACGATGTGCGCGGTGCACCACATCACCGAGTGGAGCAACGGCGGGCCTACCGATATCGACAACCTCACCCTGGCGTGCGATCACTGCCATGCGCAGGTTCATGACGGGCCGGGAGGGTGGAAAACCGTGGTCATAGGACCGGATTCGGAGTTCGCGGGGCGGACCGGGTGGATCGGGCCCCCGCACATCAACCCGACCGGGGAACCACAGGTCAACCACCTGCATCACCCGCTCGAGCTGAAAGCTGCTGCCCTGGCACGGATCCGGGACCGCAACGAGCGGGAACTACAGCGCTACCGACAGTAGGTCTGCCACCTACCCGCTACACCTGTTCCACCGCCGGGGTTCGTTCCCGTCGGTGCTACAGGTCGTTGCGCGGGTGGGTGTTTCGGGTTCTCGGTCTTCGGGTTCTCGGTCTTTCGGGTTTGTCTTTTCGGGTTTCGTCTCTGAAACCGGACCACAGCCGGTCACCCCGTCGGGACCGCAGGTTCCTCCCCTGCTGGGGAGCCAAGGTCGGGTACCCCACCCGAGGTCACCAGCACGGCTATCTCGGGCCCTGCCCGCACCCGGTGACCCAACACCGCCCCTCGACGCAACCAACCCAGGTGCACCGGCTTGCCTCGGCCTCGAATCTCTCCCCCGAAGCGAGCAACACACCACCCTTCTCTCCGCTGTTCCTCCGCCAGTGACGGACCCAGCTGATCACCCCACACAAGACCGCAGGTTCCTCCTGACTGGGAGCCGAGGTCAGGTTCGTCTCCCCGGGTTTCCATAGTTCTTCTTGTTCTGCGTGACACCGGGAGCAACACCGGACACAGCTCACACCGCCCGCGAAGGTAGGTTGCAAACAGCGGAACAGCCCATACGAACGAGGAGTGATCAATGCGGATCGCAGTAGTCGGCGGCGGCATCAGCGGCCTCGTGGCGGCCTACCGCCTCCGCAAAGCCCTGGGCCCTACCGCCGAGCTGATCCTCCTCGATCGCCGCAACCGCCTCGGCGGCATCCTCCGCACCACGGACATCGAAGGCGATCCCGTCGACCTCGGAGCCGAGGCTTTTGTAGGCCGCCGCCCCGAAATCCCCCAGCTGATGCGGGAATTGGGCATCGCGGATCAGCTGGTGCACCCCGCGGGTCGCCGCCCTCTGGTCTGGTCTGAAGGTGTTCCCCACCCCTTGCCGGGGAACACCCTCATGGGCATCCCGGCATCTCCCGAGGCTATGTCCGGCCTGGTGGACGCCGAAACGATCGCCCGCATTGCCGCCGAACCGAACAGGCCACTGACCTGGGAGCGCGGCAGCGATATCTCTGTCGGCGCCCTGGTCGCCGACAGGTTCGGTGAGCAGGTGGTTCGCCGGAGCGTCGATCCGCTACTGGGCGGTGTCTATGCCGGTACCGCAGGCTCGATCGGAGTCCGCGCAGCTCTCCCCACCCTGGCCGCAGCACTGGACGCCGGGGCACGCAGTCTCTCGCAAGCGGTCACCGGCGCTCTTCCACCGCCGTCTGACACCCCTGTCTTTGGTGGAATCCGCGACGGCTACCGCGTACTGCTCGATGCCCTCCGCGCCGCCGCCGACGTGAAGGTCGAAACCGATACTCCCGTAACGCGACTCACGCGCACCACCACAGGCTGGCAGCTCGACCCGATCGGCGCGGTCGATGCCGTAGTCCTGGCCACCCCCGCCCCCGTGACTGCCGAGCTGCTGCGAGAGGTCGCCCCGGAAGCCGCCGAGCTGACGGCCGGAATCGAATTGTCCTCGTCTGCGGTAGTGGCGCTGGCACTCCCGCAGGACACCGCACTCCCCGACAACTCAGGAATTCTCGTAGCCACCGGTGAATCGTTGCGCGCCAAGGCATTCACCCTGTCCAGCCGCAAATGGCCCCACCTGGCCGCCCGCGAGGTAGCCCTGGTACGCGCCTCCTTCGGCCGCTTCGGCGACGATTCGATGCTGTCCTGGCAGGACGAGGAACTGATCCAGGCCGCCGTCGAAGACCTGACCACGGTGACGGGCGCCGACATCAATCCGGTGAGCGCGGTAGTGCAACGGTGGCCGGGCGGCCTGCCGCAGTACGCACCAGGCCACACCGCGCGCATCACCGAACTCCGCGCTGCCACAGCCGATCTCGACGGCCTGGCACTGGCCGGAGCGTATCTCAACGGCGTAGGCGTCCCGGCATGCGCAGCCTCCGGCACCGCCGCCGCCACCCGCATCGCCGAGCGACTGACCTGACCTTCCAGGGCCCACCGCCCGATCGGATCGGCTCACTGCCCAGCCGGATGAGCTCACTGCCCGACCCCGACCACCCCAACGGCACCATTTCCCATGCAATGGGCTCTACCCTAGTCCCATGTGTTTGGGCTGTGCCCGAGACATTTTCACCGCTCGATCGGCACGGTCCAGGCTGATCGGCGTGCGGGCCAGCGGTCTGACTCTGCAGCAGGCGGTGCGTTATCCCGCCAGGTCGGACGGATCGGTGTTCGCGCCGCACACCACTACGGCCACCCGCTCGTCCGGTTCGGGCACATAGGCTCCCGACCGCAGTGCCGCCAGCGCGGTTCCCGCCGCATGCTCGACCGCGAGTCTGCGGTCATCCCACAGGAATTGGCGTGCCGCGATGATCTGCTCATCCGTCACCAGTACCGACCGCACGTCACACTCGGCGGCTACCGCGATCGCCATTTCGCTGGTGCGCCGCGCACCCAGTGAGTCTGCGCCGATGGAGTCGATCGGCACATCCACCGGATGTCCTGCTGCCAGACCGGCATTGAAGGCCCGGCAGTACTCGGGTTCGACAGCGATCACCCGAATTCCATGGTGTGCAGCAGCTGTCGCCACCCCGGTCAGCAGCCCGCCGCCGCCCACCGCGACGACGACCGTATCGGTATCGGGCGCCTGCGCGACGATCTCCTCCAGCAGCGTCCCCGCTCCGGCGGCGATGTACGGATCGTCGTAAGCGTGTGATCGCAGCGCTCCCGTTGCCGCAGCGTATCTTTCGCATTCGGCAGCGGCATCGGCGTACGACTCTCCACCCGACATGACCTGTGCCCCCAGCGCCCGCAGCCGCGAAACCTTCACCGGCGGTGCGGAGTCGGGCAGGAATACCGTGGCCGCCGAATCGACCATCCGCGCGGCCCACGCGCAGGCGACGCCGGCATTACCGCCCGAGGCGATGGTCACCCCGACCCGCGGCAGCAACCCCCGTTCCCGGTGCGCCAGCATGAAATTCACCGCACCACGCGCCTTGAAACTGCCGGAGTACTGGAGATGTTCGAGTGCCAGTCGCCACTGCCGGCCCGGGCCCGCTTCGCTCGGGGTGAGCACGACCGGTCGCACATGTCCCGATATGCGGTCGGTGGCCGCCTTCACGTCGGCGTAAGTCGGATGCACTGCACTTCCTTCGCTGGATCGGTTCGGGCGGGTTGCGGTGGCGGATAATTACACTGTAACTTACGCTGGTTTCATGCCACGGACCTCGAAGACGCTCGAGCAGGCGACCCCGGAGGCGATTGCGCGCGCCGGGTTGGCGATCATCGAATCCCGCGGTGCGGCGCAGCTGAGTTTCCGTGCCATCGCGTCCTATCTGAAGGTCTCGCACACCACGGTGGTACGCCGCGGCGGTGGCGATCTGAACGGTCTGCTCGACCTGCTCGCGGATCATCTCGCCGCCGATCTGCCCGATGTCGCCCCGGGCTCCCTGCCTTGGGCGCAGGCCACCGAGCAGCGTTTCTGCGCCTGGTACACCCTGATCGCCGCCCATCCGGTGCTCGTACTGCTGCGCGAACGGCGCCCCCTGCTCGGCCCCCGCCTCCTGGCTCGATTGACCGAACCACAAGTGGCCGACAATCTTTCGCTCGGTCTCAGCGTGACCGATGCCCTCCGAGCGTATCGGGAGATGTACCTGTTCACGCTCGGTTGCGCCGCACTGGTCGAACACACGGATCTGAAAGCCGTTCAGCTGCGCACCCGTACGCACCTCGCCGCCTTGGATCCGGACGAATATCCGCTGCTCTCAGCGCATATGAACGCGGTCGCGGACGCCGTCACCTCCGAGGACCCGTTCCGCGACGGCCTGCGCCGCCTCATCGACTCCTGGGCCGCGACCGCGCGCTGAGCCTGTCCGAATCCGGCGGGTCCGCCGCTTCCCCCGGTGCGGGCGAATGGCACGATGGGGGTATGGCGCGACTCGACTACAAGTCCCTGAACGACACCATCCGCTATCTCATGTTCTCGGTGTTCCAGGTGGAGCCCGGTGTGCTGGGGGAGGATCGGGCGGCTGCCATCAAGGAGGCCCGGGCCTTCTTCGATTCGCTGGAAGAGCGCGGGGTGGTGGTGCGCGGGCTGTACGACGTGGCCGGTATGCGCGCCGACGCCGATTTCATGATCTGGTGGCACGCCGAGCGGATCGAGGATCTGCAGGCCGCCTACTCCGATTTCCGCCGCGTCACCGAGCTCGGTTCGGTCTCGAACCCGGTGTGGAGCAATGCCGCCCTGCACCGCCCGGCGGAGTTCAACAAGAGCCATCTGCCGGCATTCCTCACCGGCGAGGAGCCGGGCAACTACATCTGCGTGTACCCGTTCGTGCGCTCCTACGACTGGTACCTGCTCCCCGATGAGGAGCGTCGCAAGATGCTGGCCGATCACGGTAAGGCCGCCCGCGGCTACCCGGATGTGCGCGCCAATACGGTGGCCTCGTTCGCCCTCGGCGACTACGAGTGGATCCTCGCCTTCGAGGCCCCGGAACTGCACCGCATCGTCGATCTCATGCGCGACCTGCGTGCCACCGAGGCCAGGTTGCATGTGCGCGAAGAGGTCCCGTTCTTCACGGGCCCGCGCGTCGAGGTCGAGCAGCTCATCGCCGCTCTGCCGTAAACAGTTATCGGTCGCCCGGGCCGCTGCCCGGAAAATTTGGGGCATGCACGAAACCGTGTATGCCCCATAGTGTTTCTACGACTAGCTTGTTGCGCTGTCCGAGGGGTGCAAACGCAGCGAGATGGAGTTGATGCAGTACCGCTTGTCCGTGGGCGTGGGGTAACCCTCGCCCTCGAACACGTGGCCCAGATGGCTGTGGCAATTGGCGCACAGCACTTCCACGCGGTGCGCACCGAGCGAATCGTCGGCGCGCAGGATGACCGCCTCCGACTTCGCCGGATCGAAGAACGACGGCCACCCGCAGTGCGAATGGAATTTCTCACCGCTGCGGAACAATTCGGCCCCGCAGGCCCGGCACTCGTAGATGCCGTCGGTTTCGGTATCGGTGTATTCGCCGGTGTACGCGCGTTCGGTGCCGGCCTCCCGCAGGACGCGGTATTCGTCCGGGCTCAGCTTGGCCCGCCACTCCTGCGGCGTGAGCTGAATGCGCGGTGCCGGTAGCGAGGTATCAGCGTCGGAACTCATGGCTCCACGCTAATACCTCGCCTGCGAGCATGTCCCGCTCAGGTTGTGACGGTCTCCGGAACAGCGTGCCGGGCATGCCCGTTGTGCACGCTGGCCTGGTCGGCCGGGGCCGGCTCGGGATGCATCCAGGCGGGATCGAGCGTCTTGCCGACCTCCAGCCGCCCCTCGCGCCGCGCGGCCAGATAGCGGTCGCCCAGCACGCAGAACGCGACTATGAGCAGCAGCCCCCACCCGAAGGTGATGCGCAGGTATTCCAGATCTCGCCCGATGCTCTGCCAGCGATCCGAAAGCCACTTGTCGTAGGACATGAACCCGAATACCGCCACCCACGCCGGCCAGTTCCGCATCACCGAATTGCGTTGCACCACGGTCATGATCATCGGGATCAGGAACATCGAGTAGTACATCTGCCCCAGCGAGCCGAGCAGCATGGTGCCGCCGAAGAGAATGCCCGAGGCGGTGCAGATGAAGAAGACCTCGTCCTCGCGGTAGTACCGGTACAGCAGCCACAGCGAGATCAGCACCATCACGCCGAGGACGATGCGGATGGTCCAGGTCAGCCACTCCGCGACGCCGTAGTACATGGCATTGCCGACGATCGCGCTGTTGAAGTAGTCCCGGGACTCGGCCAGGTACGGCAGCGTATGGCTCCAGAATCGCCCGTAGTCCACGATCAGCGGCCACGCGAGCAGGTTGAGCACCACCGGGATGCCCAGCGCGGTGATGAACACCTTCCACTGCCCGCGCACCAGCGGGATCAGCAGCAGCGGGGCGATCAGTGGGCCCTTCACCGCTATCGCCAATCCCAATGCCACACCGGCCCACAGATCCCGGCGTTTGAGCAGCAGGTGGATGAACGCGACCATCGCCATCAGCAGACAGCCATCGATGTTCGTGAAGACCAGTGTGTTGATCACCGTCTCCGACATGAACATGGCCAGCAGCAGCGCCGGTGCGGCAACCGAATTCAGCGTGAAGTTGAACAGCTTCAGCAGCAGATACCAGGCCACCAGAATGGCGATCGCATTGATCAGGATGAAGCACCAGCGGGACTTCTCCGGATCGATGATCGCCAGCGGCGCGATCATGAGCGTGCCGCTCGGCGGATACAGGTAGTGCGGGTCGGTCGAGTTGAAGTTCTCGGCGTAGATCGCCCGATGGTTCAGGAACGCCAGCGAAGCGTTGTACACGGGCTTGAAGTCATCGGTGATCGTCACATTGACGGCCTTGATGAAGACCCGATGCAGCACAGTCAGGACCGCTAACGGCCACAGAGCGAAGTTCAGGACCTCGGCGGTGGTGCGAGCGGTGCGGGGCTCGAGCTGGCGAAGGAACACTCGGGCACGGTACACCGAATACCCCGGTCACGGTTGCGCGGACCCGCCGCGACGGGCCCCGCCAAATGTTGGCGGGTCGTCTCGTTCCGGAGTGGTTGCCGAGTAGAACCAGCTAGGCCGGGCAGGCCGTGCCGTCGTCGGGCAGCGTCGCATCTTTCAGGTAGTCGGTGACAGCCTGCTGAACACACCCGGAGTGCGCGAAGGCCGGGTGCCCCCAGCCCTGCCATTCCACGGTGGAGGTGCGCGCCCCGGCCGCGCCGAGCACACCGGTGACGGTGGGCCTGCTGTCGACTCCGGCGACCGGATCGGCGTCGCCGCCGACCACGAGCACGGGTCGATCGAACTTGTCCGGCATGGCGATCGCATTGGCACTCGGCCAGGCCGAGCAATCCATCAGATCGATGGCGGCGAACCTGCCGAACACCGTGTACTTGCCCGCCCACTGGCTCTCGAGCTCTTTGGCGCGGACCGGGGTGGTGGGTTGCAGATTGTCACTGCAGCGATTCACGAATTCGCCGTCATTGTCGACGGCCGCGGTCTGGCGCAGCACGATCGGTGTAATGGGTCCGCGATCCCCGCGCCCGAGAGCCGCCAGCGCATCGGCGAATTCGGTCAGCTGCGCGTTCTGCAGCGTGCGCGGATCACTGAGGAAGCCGTTGAGCGTGGTGACCAGCGCCGACGCGGACAGATCCCCGAATTCGCCATTGCCGGCCCGATTGACCAGCGTGACGATGGCGGCATGCGGATCGCTGCCCAGCGAACAGTTCAGCGCCGCACAGCGTTGCGCGAAGCCGGTCAGTGCCGCCTCGGCCCCGCGCACCTGCTGTTCGCTGCGCCCGATGGCGTCCAGACCGACCGCCTGCGGCGAATCGAGCACCACCCGGCCGAGGTGATCGCCGTACTTGTGCGCATAACTGAGCGCGACCGTCGCACCACTGCCGGTGCCCATGAGCGCGATGTGATCGACCTGCCAGGCCTTGCGCAGCTGGTCGATATCGTCGGCGGCGTGCGCGGCATCGAAGGTGCCCTGCGCGGGGGAGAGGAAGTCCAGGCACGCGATGGTGGCGTCCTGACTGGCCTTGGCCACCGCATCGACCGGATCGGTTGTGCCGCGCGTGAATTGGCCCTGATCGGTGATCGCCTTGCGAATATCGTCGGTCAGGCAGCTGACCGGCTGCGAACTGCCGATACCGCGCCGGTCGATGGCCACGATGGGCCGCGCCGCCAGCAGCGCCCCGGCCGGACTGGCCGCGAGACCCGCCAGCGTGGCGGTGGAGGCCCGGTCGTACCCGGACGTCAGCACCAGCGGCACGGCATCTTTCGGCGTCCGGTCGTAGCGGGCGCGCATGGCCGCGGTGCGGAAATTACCGCCGACCGCACCGGCGGCATCGACCTCGGTGCTGAATTCGGCGCAGTCGAGAATGAGACCCTGCGGCGGTGTGCCCAGCGACAGCAGGCTGAAGGTGGGCGCGGTGCAGTCGTGCCACGCGAGATCGGTCTTGGGCAGTTCGGGTGCGGGCGGCGCGGGTGGACCCGAGGCGGTGGTCGCCGCGACCCCCGCTTGGTGGGGATGTTCCACGGCGACGGCGGGCCGGTCGGAGGGCCCGGCGCCACAGCCGGTGGTCACCAGGATCGAAAGTGTGGACGCCAGCAGAGCGGCCCGAGTCCAGCGCATGCGGTACAGCCTGCCAGGTCCGGCGTCCGGTTTCAGCTACAGGGTGTGATGGGCGACCCAGCGCGTCAGGATGGTGCCGTCGTCGTCGAAGAGCAGATGACGGCAAGTCATGGGCGTGGGCATGGCATTGGGGGACACGGCGATTCGCCGCTCCGTCCCCGCGACCAGCATCGGAGACAGTGTGAGGCACAGTTCGTCGACGGCCTGGGCGACGATGAGATCACCGAAGAGCGCGGGCCCGCCCTCGCACAGAACCCGTCTCATCTCGAGTTCCTCCAGGGCGTTGCGCAGCCCTTCGGCGGTGACACTGGTCTCGCCTGCTTCGATCACCTGGCCGCCCGCAGCGGTGATCGCCCGCTTGCGGCCGGCGGGCGCGGCGGCGGTGGTCAGCACGATCGGCCGCGCACCGGTGTCGGTGAACAGCCGGCTGGTCGGATCGAGATCGGCGGAGGCGGTCACCACCGCGATGCGCGGCGCCGCCCCGGTCGGATCGCCGCCGAAGCCGTGATGGTGCAGCCGCATGCGCAGCTGTGAATCCGTATGTGCCGCACCGTAATTCTCCGAGCGTGCGGTGCCCGCGCCGACCACCACCACATCGGCCAGATCGCGCAGGATCTGGAAGACCTTCTTATCGGCGGGCGTCCCCAGGCCGCCGGAGCGGCCGTCGATGGTGACCGCCCCGTCGATACTGGTGACGAAGTTGACCCGAATCCACGGCGCCGCGGGCCCGGCCGGGTACGCGTACAGCGCCAGCAGGTCGTCGTGGTTGAGTTCTGTGAGCTGGATCGCATTGGGCATACGCTGCATGAGAACCGATTCCACCACGTAACTACGCTGTCGCCGTGCAACAACGCCTTGTCGATCGCCATCCGGAGGTTCCGGCAGACCAGCTCGTGGCGCAGATGGTTCCCCCGCCGACCTTCGACGAGGTGAGCTTCGCCAGCTACATCCCGGATCCGAAGGAGCCGTCGCAGGCCGCGGCCGTGCGCAAAGCGGAGGAATTCGCCGCGCAGGTCACCAAGCTGCATCAGGCTGCTTCGAAGAAGCCCCTGTTCGGCAAGAAGAAGCCGGTCTCGGGCATCGGCCTGTATCTGGACGGTGGCTTCGGTGTGGGCAAGACCCACCTGCTGGCCTCGATCTATCACAGCGTGCCGGGGCCGAAATCCTTCGGCACCTTCGGTGAGGTGACCAATCTGGTCGGCGCACTGGGCTTCAACAATGCCGTCGACCGCCTCGCGGGCAATAGCGTGCTCTGCATCGACGAGTTCGAACTCGATGATCCGGGCGACACCATGCTGGTGTCGCGTCTGCTCGCGGAGTTGACCGCGCGCGGTGTGTCGATTGTCGCAACGTCTAATACCCTGCCAGGTCAGCTGGGCGAGGGGCGTTTCGCCGCCTCGGATTTCATGCGCGAGATCAAGAAGCTGGGCTCGCTGTTCGAGCCCATTCGCGTCGACGGCCCGGATTACCGGCACCGTGATCTGCCGCCCGCCCCGGAGCCGACCGCGCCCGAGCATCTGGCCGAGAAGGCCGCTGCCACACCGGGTTCCACGCTCGATGACTTCGATGCGCTGCTGAAGCATCTGAGCACGCTGCACCCGTCCAAGTACAACGCGCTGATTCAGGGCGTGTCGGCGGTGTTCATCTCCGATGTGCACACCGTGACAGACCAAGCGGTCGCTTTGCGTATTGTGGTGTTGGCCGACCGGCTCTACGACGCGGGAACTCCCGTGACCGTTTCCGGAGCCAAGTTGGACCAGATTTTCTCGCAGGAAATGCTCGATGGCGGATACCGCAAGAAGTATCTGCGTGCCATTTCGCGCCTGCTGGCGCTGTCCCGGTTCGAAACCCCGGCAGCCACTTCGTAATTGCCCTGGCCGCGCGCCGGGTGCTCGAGAAAGGGAAGTTCGTATGATCCGACCTCGTCTGCTCGGCGCGTCGCTGGTGCTGGCCTCCGCGCTGTCCTTCGGCTCGCTGCCCGCCATGGCACTGGCCGACCAGCCCGCGCCGTCCGTGGTGCAGCCGCCCGCGGCGACCGGCAATGTGGTCCTGAACACGGCCGACCGCTCGCTGAACCTGCAGGGCGTGGTGAATGCCCGGGACGCCGGCGGTTACAAGACCACCGACGGGCACACCGTGCGCACCGGCCTGGTCTACCGCACCGGCGATCTGAGCAAGGCCACCGATGCCGATCTGGCCGACCTGTCGGGTCGCGATGTGAAGGCCGTGCACGATCTGCGGACCAGCTATGAGCAGCAGTTCATGGGCGTGGACAAGGTTCCGGCCGGCGCCACCGAGTACCACAACGACATTATCGGCCAGGCTCCGCCGCAGGTCATGGCGTCCACGCTGATGGCGGGCACGGACCTGTACCGCGCGTTCATCACCGCACCGGGCGCGAGCCAGGGCTTCGCGGACGTTCTGCGCGATATCGCCTACAACGATGGCGCCGTGCTGTTCCACTGCAGCGCGGGCAAGGATCGCACCGGCTGGACTTCGGCTGTGCTGCTGACCATTCTGGGCGTCGATCACGACACCGTGCAGTACGACTACCTGCTGTCGAACTACTACCGCGGCGCCAAGGACGGCGACATGCTCAACGGTGTCACGGCCTCGGCGCTGGCGGCGGCGTTCGATCAGGTCGACCAGAGCTACGGCAGCTTCGACAACTACGTGCACGAGGGCTTGAAGCTCACCGACGCGGATGTCTCGGCGCTGAAGGCGAAACTGCTGTCCTGACAACAGCTTTCACCGTGTGAATATCGAAAGACCGGGCCGGAAGCATACTTCCGGCCCGGTCTCTTGTATAGGCCCGGTCCTGGTGTTCGAGGTGTTTCCGCGGTGTTCATCTGTCTTGTGCGCAACGTGAACGAACAAGCATTTGCTTTGCGTACTGTGTGGCCGACCGGCGGCAAGCCGGGTCTCCACGAAGGGAACCACCTATGATTCGCCCCCGCCTGCTAGGCGCCTCGCTATTGCTGGCTTCCGCGTTGTCGATCGGCTCGATGCCCGCCGCGGCGCTGGCGGATACCGGCTCCGCGGGCTCGGGTTCCTCGGGTTCGTCCTCCGGCTCGTCCTCGTCGTCGGTTCAGCCGCCGACCCCGACCGGCAGCGTCGTGCTGAGCATCACCGACCGGAATCTGAACCTGTCGGGTGTGCAGAACGCGCGTGACGCGGGCGGCTACCGGACCACCGACGGCCACACCGTCCGGCCCGGCCTGGTGTACCGCACCGCCGCGCTGAACGGCGCCAGCGATACGGATCTGGCCAATCTGGTGGCGCGGAATGTGAAGTCGGTCCACGATCTGCGCACCAGCGCCGAGCAGTCGCTGTCGGGCGCGGACAAGGTTCCGGCCGGGGCCACCGAGTACCACAATGACATCATCGGCCAGGCCTCGCCGCTGGTGGGACTGTCCACGGGCTCGGGTGGCGGCGCCCTGTACCAGGCGTTCATCACCGCGCCGGGTGCGAACGCGGGTTTCGCCGCGGTACTGCGCGATATCGAAACCAACCCGGGCGCGGTGCTGTATCACTGCACGGCGGGCAAGGACCGCACCGGCTGGACTTCCGCTGTGCTGCTGACGATCCTGGGCGTCGACCATGACACCGTGGTGTACGACTTCATGCTGTCGAACTACTACCGCGGCGCCCAATCCGGCGACACCTTGAACGGTGTGACCGCGTCGGAGCTGGAAACGGCCTTCTCCCAGGCGAATACCACCTACGGCAGCTTCGCCAACTACGTCAGCACCGGCCTCGCCCTCACCGCCACCGATATCGCCACCCTCAAGGCGAAACTGCTCGTCTGACAGCAGATATCAGTGCGTGACAGCTGAAAAGGCCAGGCCGGAACCACATTCCAGCCTGGCCGGCCTCAGCTGGCTTCGGCGACCTGATTCTGCTTGCCGCGCAAGCTGTATCGCTCCCGCGCCTGCGCCGGCGTGATCGTCTCCAATGTGGTCGGCAGTTCCTTCGACAGGTGCTGCTTCAGAATCTGCCCCGCCATCGGCGCGATGAACGGCGCGGCTGTGAGCAGCCCGAACGATCCGAACAGTGTGAACAGCCACACGATGATCTTCGCGGGCAGCTTCACCAGCGGATCGGAGATGCGAGGCACGTTGTAGCGCCCCAGCTTTCGCATCCACATCGGCGTGAGCGCGGAGGTGGTCAGCGAGAGCGCGATGCTGCCGAGCGCGTAGACGATGCCCGCCCCATTGCGCGGTGAGGTGCGCAGCAGCTGGTGCATACCCTCCTCGGCGCGGACCGAGCTGCACAGGCGCGGCTTCACCTGCTCGAAGTAGGCGCGGATGCCCTCGCGGGTGCGCGGCACGTCCTCGGGTTTGCAGGTCTGCAGTTCCGCGGCGATCGCGCATTCTTCCCAGTAGCGCAGCTCGTCCTCCGGGCTGAGCGGTCCGGGCCCGTACACCTCGTACGCCTTGAGCACCGAATGCCAGCCGGTGATGTGGATCCACAGCTGTGTTTCCGGGCTGTTGGCGGCGTATCGCTTTCCGGTGATGGGCTCGATGCCGGTCATCGGGGCGTGGATCTGCATGAGGTGCTCGGAGGCCTGGATGGCGGTGCGCCCGTCGCCGATCGCGACCAGCAGGAAGTACGCGAAGGTGTGGTCGAGCCGCTGCCGGGGGTTGGTGTAGATGCGGCGGGTATCGGCCACCGCCGCGGTCAGGAACGGGTCGAAATGCTCGAGGACGACCGCGCGCTGGAAGCCGATGACCGCGGTCGGCGCGGTCCAGATCTTCCAGCTCGGGGAGTCGGGCCCGAAGAACCCGTAGTCGTCCCGGCGAAGGGTGGTCGGATCGAAGCCCATCGGTTCACTCCCTTGTGCGCTGCCCGCCTCAGCGGCGAATACAACGCCACCGTAGCAATTGGTCGCGGGTAATACAACGGTCGCGTAGGATTTCCTCGAGAAGGCCAGTCGTGGAGGTGTGGCAGCAGTGACGGAATCGGGAACGGCGACCGAACGGCCGCGGCGTCGCTATGCCCCGCGCCTGCCACCCGAGCAGCGCCGGGCGCAGCTGCTCGACGCCGCCTTCGAGGTCCTGACGCGGGTGGAGCTGCACGAACTCAGCATGGAGGCGGTGGCGCAGGCGGCGGGCGTGGGAAAACCGGTGCTGTACACCGTGTTCAAGACCCGCGCAGATCTGGTCGAGGCGTTGCTGGAGCGCGAGCGTGAACTGGCGCTCGAGCAGGTGGTGACCACCCTGCCGACCGATCTACTCGGCGCGGATCCGGTGGTGGCGGCCTCCTCGGCAGTCGAGGCGTTTGTCGGTGTGGTGCTTGCCAATCCGACCCGCTGGCGTCTGATCCTGGCCAGCCCCGGCAGTGCGCCCGCGGAATACCGTGCGGCACTGCGCAGTTCCCGCACCGGCATCTTCGAACAGGCCGAGGCACTGGTCCGCATGGGCGCGGCACTCGATCCACGCTGGGCCACAGTCGATTCCGGCCTGCTCACCAATTCCCTGCTCACCGTCGCCGAGATGCTCGGCGGGCTCGCGGTCAGCGAGCCGGACGAATACCCCAAGCAGCGACTGGAAGGGTTCGTCCGCGCCATCGTCCAGCTGCTGACCGGCGGCCGCGAATAATCGATTGACGGTCGCAGCGGCGCCGCGCTAACTTTGCAACCCTCATGCATTACTTCTTCCTGTAAATCGCCCCGGCGACGCGTCGAGCATTCGCTCCGCGTCGATCACTCACCGCGATCCGGTTCCTAACCGAGAACAGGGGATACCCATGCCTATCGGCCAACTCACGCTGTCCGAAATCACCAAGCGCTACCACGATTCCGTCGTGCTCGACCGCGTCAGTCTGTCCATCCGCCCCGGCGACAAGGTTGGCGTCGTCGGCGACAACGGCTCCGGCAAATCGACGCTGCTGCGCCTGATGGCCGGCCGCGAGCGCCCAGACAATGGCGACGTCATCGTCCAATCACCGGGCGGGATGGGCTATGTGGCCCAAACCCTGGACCTGCCCCCGACCGCTACCGTCGATGACGCAATCAACCTGGCGTTGCACGATATTCGCGACCTCGAGGCGCGCCTGCGGTCCGCCGAACTGGCGCTCATCGCTCCGGGCCCGCTCGGTAGGCGACTGGCCGCCTACGACGATCTGCTGCTGCGCTTCGAAGCACGCGGCGGCTATGAGATCGATCAGCGCGTGGCGACCGCGCTGCACGGACTCGGCCTCCCTGGCCTCGCCCGAGATCGCCTGCTGGGCACGCTGTCCGGCGGTGAACTCCGGCGATTGGCCCTCGCGGCCACCCTGGCGTCCGCCCCGGAGCTCCTACTGCTGGACGAGCCGACCAACGATCTCGACGACACCGCCGTCGAATGGCTGGAACAGCACCTACGCGCACATCGTGGAACGATCGTCGCCGTCACCCACGACCGCGTATTCCTGGAACGCATCACCTCGGTGGTACTGGAAGTGGACGCCGGCCGCGTCTCGCGCCACGGCAACGGCTACCCGGGATACCTCACCGCGAAAGCCGCCGAACGCCAACGCAGACAGCAGGAATACGACGCCTGGCAGTCCGAGCTGACGCGAAGCCGACACCTGGCCGAGTCGAATGTGGCCCGCCTGGAATCGATTCCACGCAAACTCCCACTGGCAGTATTCGCCGCCGGCCCCTTCCGCACCCGTAGCCGAGGCCACGGCGCCATGTCCCGCATCCGCAACGCCAAGGAACGAGTAAACCGCCTGACCGCGAATCCCGCTGCCGCCCCGCCTGATCCCCTGCGTTTCACTACCGAGTGGCGGCAAGCGGAGGAGTCACCGGAACCGCGCGTCTGGGAGTATGCCGAGCGGGTCGCGGAGGGTCCGCTGCCGATCAGCGCTGAGAACCGTTCAGCGGATGCGTCACCGGAGCGAGGGGTCGCCGGGTATGCGGACGGTCCGCGGCGGTTCGGCGCCGAGGGTGGCCCGGCCGGTGGGTTGTCCGAGCTGCCGGTTGCCGAGCTTGCCGATGTGGTGGTGGAGGGGCGGTTGCGGTTGGGGGAGTGGCGGATCGGTGCGGGGGACCGGGTGTTGGTGACCGGTCCGAATGGGGTCGGGAAGACGACGCTGTTGCGATTGCTGGCGGGGGAGTTGGTGGCGGATCGAGGTGTGGTGACGGTGCGGGGACGGGTTGGGCATCTGCGGCAGGAGGAATCGCCGTGGGCGGCGGATCGGACTGTTCTGGATGCGTTCGCGTCCGATCGTCTCGGCTGTGCTGACGAGTATGCGGAGCAGCTGCTCGCGCTCGGGCTGTTTCGTCCGGCGGATCTGGGGCTGCGGATCGGTGAGCTGTCCTATGGGCAGCGCCGCCGTATCGAATTGGCCAGGCTGGTCAGCGATCCCGCGGAGCTGCTGCTGTTGGACGAACCGACCAACCACCTGTCACCGGCCCTGGTGGAGGACTTGGAGCAGGCTTTGCTCGGATTCGCGGGTGCGGTCGTGCTGGTCACCCACGATCGCCGGATGCGGGCGCAGTTCCGGGGACGACGCTTGGAAATGGTTGCGTCGCAGCATCTTCACCGCACAACCTAGTCATGTCGAGTTCGTCCGGGGTGGTGCACCCGCCGCATGCGCAGGCATCGTGCGGTCGCCCACAGTGGTTCCGCTGATTTACCTCGTCGTGGAGCGGTCATTCACGGTGGTTCATCCGCTGCGCGTGGGGCGATCGTTCACGGCAGCTCGCCCAGCGCGCGGATGATCGCCCACGCCTCGTCCTCGGGTGCGGATGTCCACGGGGCGGTGGGCTTGTGGATCCGGAGCGAGGCGATGCCGTGCAGGACGCTCCAGATCCGCAGCGACAGTGTGCGATCGGCGCCGGCGCCCGCGACCTGGAGCAGGTCGGCCAACCGATCGAGCAGATCCAGGCCGGGCCCGGCGCCGGAATCGATTGCGGGATCGGGCCGTTCGAAGAGCAGCTGGTACGCGCCCGGGTAGTCCCGGGACCACTGGAGATACGCGCCGATCAGCGATCGCAGCCGTGTCTCGGGTGTGCCCTCGGAGGTCTCACCGGCATCCAACGCGGTGCGAAGGCGCCCGAACAGCTCCTCGGTGACGGCGTACATCAACGCCTCCTGCGAGGGGAAGTGCATGTACACCGCACTCGGCGCGACCCCGCTGGCGCGAGCAATGGCCCGCAGCGACGGCGCGGGCACCGCCTGCGGCTCCAGCAGTAGGTCGATGGCGGCCGTGACCAGCTCGCCGCGCAGTTGCTCGCCTTCGCCGCGCACCCGCCGTGGTCGCGCAGTACTCATCGGACCTCCTTGACAGCAATCACTGAACAGGTGTTAAGTTTAACTCACTGAACACCTGTTCACCTTCAGGAGATGATCATGGATCAATGGAACGGTTCGACGGCGGTAATCACCGGTGCGAGCAGCGGAATCGGCGCCGAATTCGCCACCGTGCTCGCGCGGCGGCAGTGCAATCTGGTGCTCGTCGCCAGGCGAGAGGATCGACTGCGTGAACTGGCGACCCGCATCGAGGGCGAATACGGCGTCCGGGTCCAGGTGGTGAGCGCCGACCTGTCGCTGCTCTCGGAGGTGGATCGCCTCGCCCAGACCCTCGCCGCCTCGGGCACACCCATCGATGTGCTGGTGAACAATGCCGGTTTCGCCACCCACGGCACGTTCGCCGAGCAGGACGCCACCCGGATGAACAACGAGATAGCGGTAAATGTGGCTGCGGTAGTGGCTCTTACGCGAGCCTTGGTGCCGGGCATGGTGTCGCGCGGCCGGGGAGCCGTCGTGAATATCGCCTCGACAGCGGCATTCCAGCCCATCCCTTTCATGGCCGTCTACGGTGCGACCAAGGCGTTTGTCCTCTCGTTCACCGAGGCGCTGTGGGGTGAACTCGAAGGCAGCGGAGTCGATGCCCTGGCGCTGTGCCCCGGCGCGACCGATACCGAATTCTTCGATGTGGCAGGCGAATCCGCGAGCGTGGGAAAGCGTCAAACCCCCGCCCAGGTCGTCGAGACCGCCATGCGCGCACTGGATCAGCGCCGGCGTCCGCCGAGTGTGGTCTCCGGCTGCGCGAACCGCTGGTCGTCCCGGCTGCCGCGAGTGCTCCCGCGCCGCGCCACCATTCGGGTGACGCGAAATCTGGTGGGGGCCAAGTAATCATGTACGCCCTACGGCCCAGCTACTTCGGCGATATCCCGGCAATGCGTCACCACCTGCACAGCGAACGCCTGGTCTCGGCCTCTGCGGAACGCACCTTCGCCGTCCTGGCCGCCGGTGAAGGCCAGCGGGATTGGGCGGAGGGCTATCGGGCCACCACGTGGTACGGCACAGCCCCGCACGATGCCGCCACGGTGCGTGACATCCACCTGCGCTGGATCACCGTCCGTGAGCGCTTCCTGGCGTGGGAGCCCGGTGTCAGATTCGCCTTCTCCACCGACGCCATGTCGATTCCCCTGGCACACAGGATGATCGAGGACATCACCTTCGAGCCGGTGGGAGCCGATCGGTGCAAGCTGATCTGGCAGGTCCACCTGGATCCCGCCGCGGCCTTGCGACCCATCGAATCCCGCCTGGTACGAACAGTTTTCCAGCCGATGTTCGAATCCTTCGCCGCCGGTCTCGCCCGCTATGCGAGCGCCAACCCCACCTGACCTGTCAGCTCAGAACGCCCGCTGCATGACGTAATCGTGGTGCAGCTGGGAGCCGACGGTGAAGGTCTTGGTGCCCGCGATCTCGAATCCGTGTTTGCGGTAGAAGCGCTGGGCCC
Organism: Nocardia sp. NPDC006630; assembly: GCF_040611495.1. Classification (NCBI taxonomy): domain Bacteria; kingdom Bacillati; phylum Actinomycetota; class Actinomycetes; order Mycobacteriales; family Nocardiaceae; genus Nocardia; species Nocardia sp. NPDC006630. Next base: position 581,280 of record NZ_JBEXOK010000002.1, on the reverse strand, counting down.
GCGCATTCTGCTGATTCACGCCCAGCCATACGCCCGCGCGCCCGGCCGCACGGGCCTGGTCGAGCGCGGAACCCATGAGCGCCCCGGAGACGCCATTGCCATGGTGCCCGGGCAGCACATACATCTTGCTGATCTCGATGACCGGCCGCAGATCGATCAGGGCCGCGACCTTCGGATCGGCGGGCTCGGCCGCGTGGAGCAGGGAGTAGCCGACGATCCGCGCATCGGAAACCGCCTTGAGCACGGTGCGATCCGGGTCTGCGAGGTATTCGCCGAATCGCGCGGGGGAAAGCACGTCGTCGATGAAAGCGGCGATATCGGCGGGTGTGGATTCCGGCGGGCAGGCCAGCGGAAAGGTGACCGCCGCGACGTCACCCAGCGCTACCGCATCCGCGGGTACCGCCCGCGTGACGGTGACTGGGGAGTTGCTCACCCGTCCAGTGAAACATGACCGGTCACCGGTTGTGCTGTGACCTCTGCCGCTCCCGCGCGGGTGTGGAAGGCCCGCGCACAGCCGATCAGCACGACCGCGAACACCAGCGGCACCGCGAATCCGGCGCGCAGATTCGAGGCGTCCGCGATCACGCCGACCACCACGCCGCCGACAATGGTGCCGCCGTAATTGAAGAGGTTGAGCCGGGCGATGAGCGCGTCCAGGCCGCGTCCGCTGGTGAGCTGCCCGGCCTCGCTGAAGCAGAGCGGCACGATCAGCGGCAGCCCGATACCGGCGACCAGGAATCCGGCAATGGCGGCAATCGGGGCGGGTGCGGTGACCACCACAAGCAAGCCGATCGAACCGACCACTGCCGCACCGCGCACCACCGCGCGCGGTCCGAACCGCCGCACCCACAGATCACCGGTGAGGCGGCCGACCAGCGATGCTCCCTGATACGCGGCCAGCGCCAGGGCGGCGGTAGCGGAGGAGGACAGCAGCACATCGGTCAGATACAGCGCCGACCAGTTGCCGACCGCGAAGTCGATGGCGAAGGCGAGCGCCACGATCACACCGAAGGCCAGGAAGATGCGCACCGGCACCGTGCCGGCGGGCTCCGGCTCGGCGGGCCCGGCCTCGGCCTCCTGGGTGCCGAGCAGGCGCGGCCCCGCGAGCAGCGCCCCGGCCAGCACCACCAGCACGGCCGTCAGGATCGAGATGCGCAGGGATACATGCAGACCCTCGAAAGCCGCGACGAACAGCGCACCGGTGATCGACCCGGCACTCCACGCCGCATAGAACGAGGACAGCACGAACCGGCCGTAGCCGTGTTGAATGAACACCGCCTGCATATTCGTGCCCGCATCGACGATGCCGACCGCCAGGCCGTACACGCCCAGCGTCACGAACAGCACTATCTTGTTCGGGGAGAACGCGACTCCGACACCCGAGGCGGCGATGAGCAGCAGACCGATGCGCAATGCGGTCCGACTGGAGAAGTGCAGTGCGACCTTCTCGGCGGTGATGCTGCCGACGCCCGCGAGCAGTGAGAGAAGCGCCACAGCCGCCACGATCAAGGTATCGGTGAGGCCGAACTTGTCACGCTGCTGCGGCAGTTCGGTCAGCACGACGGCCAGGAAGAATCCCTGCAGCGCGAACGCCACCGAATTCGCCGCGCGCGCCGCGCGGAGCAGCGGGTTCGTGGTCTGCGGGGGGAGCATCCCGAAAGAGTAGCGGCGGCAAAGCAGTCCGGCATCCCGGGCACGGATAACAATCCGCGCGGCACTTCATTACGTACCGCTCGCGGTTGGATAACGAATCTTGCCGCTTTCCTGCCGAGGGGGCTGTGCACTGCGGCACTCTGGAAGGTACGGCGTGGGCCGGTGGTTTCCGGGCGCATCGGAAGCGGCCCATGGAGAAGTGGCTGGGGCGGTGATCGTGTGAGCACGAGGCGAGTGGAAGTTCCGCGCGGGCAATCGGTGGCTCTCGCCGATCCGGAACCGAATCAGAAATCAGCGGTGACGGATTCGCGCGGGCATCGGCCAGCGGACCGCTGCCGGGAACCCGGCTGCCCGGACTGCCAATGGGACGAACAGCGGCTGAAGTTCTGGCTACGCGCCCGGCTGCTGGCCGCCGGTGTGGAGGATGTGCAGGTCGATGCTCCGATCGGAACACTGACCCCAGATCTGCTGTGGCGCATGGACGATCGTGTCTGCGCCATCGAGGTATCCACTACGCCACCGGATTTGGTGCGCGCGAAGCAGCTCACCGCGGCGCTGCGCACCGGCGGCTGTAGTGAAGTGCTGTGGATCACACCGCCCGGATTCTGGACCTCGCAGCTGCCCGCGCTGGGCCTCGACGACTTCGCCCCGGCCTCTTGCGACTATCGTGCGCTGGGCGGCCTGCTGGCCGCGGGCCCCGGTGGGGTGGTGTCACCCAGCCAAACCGCCTGTGAATTACGGGAGTTCATCACGGGATGGGTCGCGCAGGAGCTCGCGTACGGCTTCCGCGACGAGCACACGGGAGGTTGGGCGATGGTGACGGACTGGGAACGGCACACGCGCACACAGGCCACGGTCATCGCGCGCCAGCGCCAGGAAATCATGAACCAGCGCACCGCACTGGCCCTGGCCCGCAAGGCCACCCGCGACAAGACCAAGCAGATGCTGAGATTGACCGGCCGCCTCGAGCGCGCCGAGGTCTCGGCCCAGCAGCAGGCCGACGATCTGGCCCAGGTCCGCCGCCGCCTCGCCGATCACGCGCGAGTCGACGCCACCCTCCGAATCACCGTGGCAGCTCAGAAGACAGCGCTGGCGCACTGGCAACTCATCTCCTGGTTCGCCCTGCTGATCATCGTCGCGTTCATCGGTGCGGGCCTGCTGATCAAATAGCTCACCCCGCTCATGCCCCGGCGTAGGTCCTCCTCGTCATCCCGGCATGCATTTGGCCGGGATCCACAGTTGGATCCCGGCCAAAAACGCGCCGGGATGACGAGGAGCTGCTCCCGGCGGGTGCGGGCGGGACGCAGCGCGTGCTAGCGGCTGAGCCGGAACGGCCCACGGTCCCAGCGCCATTGGTGCCGCAGCACCATGGCGGCCAGGTCCAGCAGCTGAATGCCGGTGTCGTCGCGATACCGGCGTAGCTCCGTCCAGTCGACCGGCCCTTTGGCCAGCCGGTTCCGCAGTATGTTCTCGTGCCGCGCCGCGACGCTGTGCTGTGCGAGGTCGGTGACGCCCCAGTCGGTTCCGGTCCACACCAGCCATCCCCATCCGTGTGCGTGGGCGTACGCGCGGCCGGCGGTGGACTTCACGCGATTGACGTGGAAGGCGGTGTGGCCCAGCGGTATGACATCGATGAGCACCACCCGGCCATCGGTGAAGCGGACGGCAGCGGTGGGGTAGTGCAGTCGTTCGCTGCCGTCGATCTCGTAGCCGATCTCGACCGGGTACTCCTGAAAGGTCTCGACCCGCTCGCTCCCGTCCAGCAGCCGGAACAGCCGCGCCTGCAGTCCGGTATCGAAAGTTGTTTCCCGGCCGAGCTTTTCGGAGTACACGAACCCGCGTCCGTCATCACCGAGATCGAGCGTGCGGGCCGGCGCGGCGGGCAGCTCAGCAGGCGTCCCGTCACCCCATTCGACCCGGTGCAGCCAGGGATTCCAGACGCCCGCGGGCACCTCGTCCGCCTGCTGCGACGGCAGCAGATGCCAGCGCCCCTTCTGCTGCCAGCCCGCGATGCGCTGGAATACGAAGCCCGCCAGCCGTTTCGATTCCTGCAGATCGTGCCCCGCCAGCCGCAGCTTCAGATACGCGCGGTCCTGTGCGGCGATATCGCTGTCGGTGGCATACGTTTCGGCGAGCAGTGTGCGGACCAGCCGCTCATCGCTCCAGCCGACCGGATACCGCTCGGTGAACACCCCGAGATCGTGCACGCCCGAATTCTGCGCCTGCCGCACCATATTCCCGACCGCCCGGGTGTACAGCTGCCGCGCCCGGTCCCGCGATACCCCGAACCGCGCGCCGAGCAGTGTGAGCGTCTCCGGCGGCTCCCCGTCCAGCCCGAGCCGGCAGGTGATGAGCTCGCCCTCCCGCGGCCGATCGACGGCCTGCTCACCGGCCATCGCGGCCAGCACCTCGTCGATATCCTCCAACCCGAAGGAGATCGCCTCACGCTCGCTCGTCCGCTCGCTACTCGTCACAGTGGCCCCTGCCTTTTCGCCAGTCTGTTCGACGAGCCTAGCGGTGCGGGCCGACAGAGCGGGGGAAGCTGGAATCGTCTGAGTCGCCCCCGGCTCACTGCAGGTCGGAGAAGTGCACGTTCTGCGCGGCGGCGGTCACATGCAGGCCGTCGGGGCCCGGCTGGATCGCCGTCAACCGCGCACCGAGCGGCAGCCGCTGCAGCGGCACGGTGAAGGCGAGGGTTTGGCGCAGCAGTGCCAGCGGAATCGCGGGTCCGCCCGCCGCGGCCTGGACCGAGACCGGAGTGACTTCGATACCGTCGGCGGTCGGTGCGACGGTCACGACAACCGTCCCCGGCACCGAAAGCCCCTCTACCGAGAAGGTCCCCGTCACCCGCAGCCCGTCCGGACTGTTCGAGATCGACTCCACTCCCGACGGCGCGAATCCCTTCACGGCGTCGTAGGGGACCACCGCGGTCGCCGTCGCGGTGGCCGCGACCAGGTTCGAAGTGCGATTGTGAACCAGGTCGGTCAGCGGCGCCGACACATCGGTCAGTTGGACGTCGAGATCGTGAACCGTGAGGTTCTGCTCGCTCCAGTCGCCCACCTGAATACCGATGTCGTGATACTTGCCGTCGGCGGCCTGGGTCAGGAACGGAATACCGCCGATCGTGACCCTCGGCTGCTGCGGCAGGCTGTAGTCGGCGGCGATCTTGCGCCCGATCTCGTTCTGCGCCATCACGACTGCCACCCGGTCGCCGATCACCGCCCCGATCCCCAGCAGAACGATCAATGTCACCAATGCGCGCATGCGCTCACCCGCTCAACCATCCCACCATCATGCTGTGGATCCCGGCCGGCCGGCGCCCCCGACCCGCCCGCCGGCTGGACCCGGACGGTGTCACATGTGGGCGCACATCCAATCGGTGCCGTAGTGGGCGGCATTGCCGCCGTCGAGATGGACCCAGTGACCGTCGCCCTCACAGGATTCGCCCTCGGTGTGCGAGGGTCCGGGCGGCGGGGTGGCGATGACGCCGGGCAGCCCCCGGAACACGCCGTCGGGCAGCGGAATCGAAATACCCGGCACCGGTTGCCACACATCGGCATTCGCGGTCGCGGTCATCAACATCGGCGCCGCGAGGACGGTGCCCACCGCTGCGGTCAGTATCGCTACACGCTGCTTCATCGATCCTCCTGTGGAAACGGTTCGGAATTGCTCTGGGACTACCCACTTATCTGTAGCTGAACAGTAACTGTTGCGGATTGTTGATCAGGATCACACACCCGCGGCGACCTGGGCCGAGGAGGCGTGCATCGGTTCGTGTCACAGGTTTTGCGGTTGAAAACCGTGCACTGTACGGTTTTCGTCACGACGTCCAGCCGCCGCGGCCGTGCCCGCGGCGAGCGGCGTGGACTGCATCCCGGGGAAGGGATTTCGATCGACGTGAACACCACTCGGCAGCGCATGGCGATGGCGGGCCTGATCACCGGTGTCGTGGCCGGCCTCTGCGCACCGCCTGCACTGGCGGATTCCGCCGGGCCATCCGCGGACGTCGGGCAGGCGAGTGTCGCGAGCAAACCCGATGGCAGTGTGCCGCCGCAGGGCTCCGACGACTGGTCCTGCCGTCCCGCCGCCGCACACCGCGAGCCGGTGGTGCTGGTGCACGGCACCTGGGGCAACCAGAACGACTGGGACGTTCTCGCCCCGCAATTGAAAGTCCAGGGCTACTGCGTCTTCTCACTCGATTACGGCCGGGACACCACGAGCCTCATGGGTGCGCGACCCGGCGTATTCGCGACCGGTGACATCACGGATTCAGCGCACCAATTGGAGACCTTCGTCGAACGAGTACGCACCGCGACTGCGTCGGCGAAGGTCGATATCGTCGCCCACTCCCAAGGTGCGCTGGTGGCACGCGAGTACCTGCGCTTCGACGGCGGAGCGCCACACGTCGAGAAATTCGTCTCGATAGCGGGCACCAATCACGGGACCACCATGAATAGCCTGAACACCCTGCTCGACAACGGCAGTTCCGCCGGATCCGCCGAGGGGATCGCCGCGCGCGTGGTCGGCGTGGGCGCGGTACAGCAGCTGGTCGGCAGCGCCTTCGTCCAGCAGCTCAACGCAGGCGGCGATACCGAACCCGGCATCGACTACACGGTCGTCGCCAGTCGTGTGGACAAGGTTTCCACCCCGCCGGAAGCCACCTTTCTGACCGCGGGCCCGGGCGCCCACGTCGACAACGTCTGGGTCCAAGACCTGTGCCCTGCAGACGCTTTCGACCACGGCACGCTGCCGCAATCACCCACGGTCGGATTCCTGGTGCAGCAGGCGCTCGACCCGGCCTACGCCGGAGTGTCCTGCCCGGCGCAAGCTCCGGTTACGGTGACCCGATGATCAGCCGCAGACAGGCACTCGGACTCGGACTCGGTGCGGCCGTCGTTCCGCTGCTGGGGCGCTCCGCCGCCGCCGCCGTGCCCGCCTCATCGGGTCCGGTCGAATGGCCGGTGGCGCGCCGCGGCGTGCTGGTGGACGTGGGGCGGAAGTACTTCACCGTGGAATGGCTCCAGCGCCTGGTCCGATACAGTGCCGATCTCGGCCTGAACGAATTGCACCTGCACTTCTCGGAGAACGAGTGCGTTCGGATCGTCAGCGAGCGGCATCCGGAGATCAATGACGGCCGGCAGTACTCCCGGGCGGAGATCGCCGGACTCATCGGATTCGCCGCGGATCTGGGCGTCTCGATCGTCCCCGAATTCGATATGCCGGGGCATATGGGCGCGGTGCTGCGTGCGCACCCAGAGTTCCAGCTGCCCAACCGATTCGGCAGCACGCTTCCTACCGCGCTCGACATCACCAACGAGAGCGCACTGCAGCTCGCCGAGAATTTGCTGGACGATTACGCCGAAGTCTTCCCCGATTCGACGCACTGGAACTTGGGATTCGACGAATTCCTGGGCGCGGTGTCGATCGAGGGACTGTATTCGAATCTCGATGACCGGGCCCGGCAGTTGTACGGGCCCGACGCCACCCAGCACGACCTCAGCACCGGCATCGCCAACCGCCTCGCGCACCGCCTTCAGGCTCACGGGTACATCGTCAGCGTGTGGAACGACGGCATGCTGCGCAGTCCGGTGGTGCAGTTGTCGCCGGACATCGTGGTGCACTACTGGACGCACTCCCTGCCCGGGCAGGTCCCGATGCGCCAGTTCCTCGACGCCGGCCACACGCTCGTGAACTTCAACGACCGCCAGCTCTACTACGTGCTCGGCAACTCCCTCGTCTACCCCCACCCGACGGCCGCGAGCATCCTCGACAGCGGTTGGGCCCCAGGCCATTTCAGCCCGATGCTGCCGCTGTCGGCGCCGGGCCCGATTCCCCTCGAGCTGGCGGGCCCGCAGAACCTCGACGGCCCGCCGTACCCGGACCAACTCGCCGGCGCGGTCTTCTCGATCTGGTGCGACACCCCATCGGCACAGACCGAGGACGAGGTCTTCCGCGATATCGCAGAACCCTTGGCCGCCTTCGCACTACGGTGCCGCGATCCCCGATTCAGCGGAACCGCCGCCGACGTCGCGGACGTCGCTCGCGACGCGGGGAGCGACCGTATCGCGGGCCACTGACAGGCCGAGTAAATTCTGCCACGCCCTGGGCGCCACGGGATTCGCGGCGGGCCAGAGTGCCTGGCGCAGTCTTGTCTCCCAGTTTCCAGGACAACTGGGCTCTAGGCGCAGGACTGCCCTACGCCGCGGAAACCCGGTGATCAACTCCCTGTCGCACCGGGCACGAGCGACGAGATCTCCAGCAGATGGACATCGGTGTTGGCGCATGCGCTGAGTTCTGAGGGCAGGAAGATCGATTCTGTGTTGTCCGGCGGGTAGATTCGCAGGCCTGCGGCGGTGACCGGCCGGCATCTGTCGCCGTAGTTTCCGGCGTCGGTGATGCGAAGTAGGGCTGAGGCCTGCTCGTTGACTCCCAGGGTGATGGTCGGCTTCGGTTTGTCTCGATCGGCGGGGGCTCCGATCGGGTCGCCGGTATTGCTGTCGGCGAGCGAGACGCCGGGGAATCCGGTCACAGTGCAGGGCTTCGGTCCGGCGTTCGTGAAGATGAGTGGGGTGTAGGTGCTACCCGCTGTGCCATCGGATCGGCCTTTGGACAGTTTCAGATCGGCGGTGCGGCAGAGTCCCAGGCCGGCGGGGGTGCTCGCGGAGGTGGTGGCGCTCGGGCCGGAGGTGCCGCCGTCGGTTGCGGTGGCCGGCGCGGTGGTGGTGCCGGGCGCGGTGACGGTCGACGGTCCGGCGCTGGTGCTGCCGGAACCGCATCCCGCCAGTGCCAGCGTGCCGACCGCGAGCAATGCCGCGGCAGTGGTTTTCAGAGCTGTCATCAGTCTCTCCATCTCTGATCGCAACCGGCACACCGTGATTCGGATTCGATACGCAGTCGGCACCACGAATAGCGGTGCTATACCTGCCTATCGGATGCGGGCCCGCGCGCGTAACACCGTGTCGGCAATCCCCATCACCGATCTGCACCGCTGCGGGTAATGTCCAAGATCGGTCGGGACAGAACATCGAAGGGAGAAACGAATGAAAATGCGTGTCTTCGCAGGTATGGCCGTGGCAGCAGCAGCGATTTCGATGGTTGGTACGGGCACCGCCAATGCCGATGCGGTGAATCCGAACGATTATCTGATCGGTGACACCGTCTACTTCAATGTGGGTTACGCACAGTGCTCGATCAAGCCGGATGGCACCGCGGGCTGTGACATCCAATCCGGTATCGCCAAGTGGCTGAACGTGATTCCGGTGACCGATCTCGCCATCGACGTGGCATTCCTGCCCGCGCACCCGACCTTCGGCGTGTTCGGCCCGTACGGTCGCTCCGATGCCAACTCCCTCCCGAACACCGAGATCAGCTCGACCATCACCTATGCGGGCGCCACCTGCTACGGCGGCGGACGCGGCGCGATCGGGTGCAATTCGAAGGGCCACAGCTTCAGCTTCGGCTGGTCGGGCACCACGACCACGTAGACCGGATTACCCAGCAAGCCTGAGCATTTGACCATCGGTCAGCCCGACGACTTTTCCGGCTCGCATGACGTCGGGTTGCCGATCGTCTCCCTCTCGTCCGCCGTCGCCTCCCGCAGGAAGCGCCACGGATTCCCCTCCGGAGCGGATTCCACATCGCCGGGACAGTGACTCGCCTCCACCCGCCAGTGGTTCCGGTAGACATTGCCGTCGAATATGACATCGAACGGCCCATGCCCGCTCTGGCCGCTCCAAGCTTCGACCATCCGTACTCCTCACCTCATTGTGCCGTGGCGTTGTGGAGAGCTTCGGCTCGAATCTACTCGTCGGCCGTGGCAAATGTGGTGAACCCCAACGGGTCTTGCGGGTGCTTCTAGCCGCTGAGGCTGGGCAGCAGGCCACCCAATCCGCCGCTGGGACCGGTCGAATCGCCCGGTTCGTCACCGGGAGTGGGGGAGCTGTCCTGGTTGTGGTTCTGGAAGTAGAGCGGGCTGGCCGGATTGTTCGGATTCAGCGGACTGTTGGGATCGGTCGGATTGGCGAGCAGGCAGCTGGTATCGGTGAGATCGCACGGCTCGGTCAAGTTCGGCGGCGGAGTCGGCGGGGGAGTAACCGGATCGGGCGAGGTGGGAATGTTGGGACCACCGGGGTTTACCGTGCCCGGCGAGCCTTCTCCGGCACCCGCGCCCGTACCGCCTGCGCCCGTGCCTGTTCCAGCGCCAGCGCCAGTGCCAGCTCCGGTACCCGCACCTGCTCCGGCACCAGCGCCTGCTCCGGTACCCGCGCCTGCTCCGGCACCTGCGCCTGCTCCGGCACCGTCCCCAGCGCCTGTCCCTGCACCCGTTCCAGCGCCAGCCCCTGCCCCAGCGCTCGTGCCTGCGCCCGCGCCCGCATCGGTACCCGCCCCCGAGGTCCCCAGACCGTCCCCTGCCCCTGGAGTGTCGAGCGACGTCGACGGCTGTGTAGTGGATGCCCCGCCACCCGGGTCGCCGGTGGTCGCATCGGCGGCGGCAACAGCCGGCGCACCGGCGAGGGCACCGGCCAGCAAGATTGCGGCGAGAAGGCGGCTGGAGCGGGGAACGAGTGAAGTGGACACAGCTCTCCTACGACATCAGGGCCGCCGCGAACCGGCGAACCCGCACCCTGAATCAACCAGGCGAGGGTGCGAAGAAGGTCAGACTTCGGTGCCAGTCTGCTGTGAACCGGTGCCAGTCTGCTGTGAACTACAGCGTCGGCTCCGCCGCCCGCCGCGCCCGCCTGCCGCGTAGCCATCGAGCCGCCCGAAATGCCAACCAGCCCAGCCCGATCAGCAGTATCAGCACCGCGATGAATGCCACGACCGGTACCACCAGCGCCAGGATCGTCAGCACCAGCGAGGTCCCGTCCTCGGCGCTGGAAACCACCGGATTTCCCAGCCCCGCAGTGGTTCCCGTGACAAACGGCCGCGCCACCGACCTCCCCACGTGCACACTGCCCGCGGTGACAGCGCCGAGAACAGCGGCGACAGCAGGCGACAGATGCGAGGACAGACTGCTCTCAGCGGTGAAGAGAATCGCCCCGGATGTCGGAGCCACCAGTGTCCCGATAGCGTGCAGCGCCGAATCCAATGCGGGAATCTTGTCCCCGACAAGGTCGAGCAGGAACACCAGCCCGATCCCGATCAATACCGGAGTCGACGACAGCCACCCGTACGAACTGCCCAGATCGATCCATCCGGCCCGATCGGCCACTCCCACCACCAGCAGCGGTAACCAGGCATTGAGCCCCGCCGCCCCCGACAGCCCGAAGGCACCGAGAATCGCCCCGACGGCCGATGTGATCTCCATGCCAAGAGTGTGACGCCACGGTCCGACATGGGCCGGTATTTAGCCCCGAGCCGAACCACCCGATACGACGGACCGACTCCGTGCCGATCAGGCCGGATCGGCGATGAGCTGCAGATACGCGGTATCGAGCGGAATATCGACCGCGAACCACGCCGCGGGCCGATCATCATCACGCGGGCACCAGGCAGTCGCAATGCACAGCCGAGCCACTTCCGTGCTGGCCAACCCGGGCAGATGCCACGCGATCCGAGCCGGATCCGCGTACCGCACACCGTATTCGGAGTCATCCTCATCGGTCGGCAGCTGCCGCGCCCAGCTGGTGGGCATCAGCCGTCCGTCCGCCGCCTGCAGGGCGAGCAGCTCGGAATCCGGCCCGCCGATCGACACCATGAAATGCTCGTTCTCGACACTCACCGCCGCAAGGCATTCGCCGGAGTCCTGACCGCCGAAGGCATCAGCGGGCAGATCGGTCATTTCGGCCGAGACGACCAGTCCGGATACCCGCGCCCGCGCCTGCACCTGCCAGATTCCGGCCCACACCGGCACCGGCGCGCCGCCGTCCCAGGCCGGCACCTCGATGCTTCCGATCAGCAGATCGACCGTTGCGGTGCGATGCTGCCACCGGTGCAGATGTGACCCGTTCGGCAAGCACCACAGCGTATTCGGCGCCGCGGGTAGCGCGTCCGATCCGAGCGTGAGCGAGAACCCGACGGTGCCGAGGGGCGTGTCGATCACCGCTGGGCGACTGTCTGCCTGGGCCAGATGGTCGGTGGGAAGCATGCGCCCCATCATCCAGGTCGGCGTTCACGACGAATCTGTGGGCTGCCGAAACCGCCGAACCGCCACCGCGGGAAACGTGTCATTCACCGCCGCTACCTCGATGGTCGTCCCAGGTCGCATACGGCTCCTCGGCCTCGCGTCCCGAGATGCCCTCGGCCCGTTGACCTTCGGACCCGCGCACTGCCCGATTCCGGCACCGCCCTGCGCGGCGGCAGGTGTGCTCTCCCTGTGGAAGAGTGGTTCCCGCTCCTGAATTCGGTTCTCCGGATCCGGAGCCGCTCGAACGATGAAGGGAAGCCTTGATGGAGACAGCATTCGACGTAGCCGGGCTGATCGGCTACCGCTATCGCGCCGATGACTACTACGAGGTCGGCCGCGAGAAGATCCGCGAATACGCGCGAGCTGTCCAGGCCTACCATCCAGCGCACTGGACCGAATCCGCCGCCGGCGAATTCGGATACACCGGTCTGGTCGCGCCGACCACCTTCACCTCGATTGTGGCCATGCGGACAAATCGTGTGCTGTTCGAGGACGTCATGACCGGCTACGACACGTTCCTGCACACCGACCAGGTCTTCGAATTCCACCAGCCCGTCGTGGCCGGTGACCGGTTGACCGTCGATGTCGAACTGTCCTCGGTCCGCCGTGTGGCGGGCAGGGACCTGCTCACGGTCACCAATACCTTCACGGACCGATCCGGGCAGATCGTGCAGATCATGCACACCACGCTCGTCGGCATCACCAGCGATGACGTCGATGCCGATATCAGCGATGCCATCGAGGGTGTGGTCATGAGCGGTGTGGACGTCGCGCCCTTGTCGCCCTATGCCGGACCCGAGGTGACGGATCAGCCCGCGCCCCGCCCCTCGCGCGTATCGCGAACGCGTGTGCCGCACACCGCAATCCGCTTCGACGACATCTCCGTCGGCGACGAGCTACCCGCCCGGACTGTCCGGCTGACCCGCGGCGATCTGGTGAACTACGCGGGAGTCGCCGGCGACGCGAACCCGATCCACTGGAACGAGGAGGTCGCCGCACTGGCAGGCCTCCCCGATGTCATCGCGCACGGCATGCTCACCATGGGCCTCGGCGCCGGCTTTGTCACCGACTGGCTCGGCGACCCCGGTGCCATCATCCGGTACACAGCCCGCCTGTCGAACTACACCGTCGTAGAAGCGGTCTCGGCCGGAGACGTGGAATTCAGCGGCCGAATCAAATCGATCGACCCGGAAACCAGAAGCGCCACAGTCGTTCTCATCGCAAAGTCCGCCGGTCGCAAGATTTTCGGCCTGGCCACCACGGATATCCGCCTCCAATAGCGGGCGGCACTCAGTCGAGGCAGAACTCATTGCCCTCGATATCCTGCATCACCAGGCACGACTCATTGACGCCATCGGCGCGCAGCAGCCGCACGCGGACCGCGCCGAGCGCAACCAGTCGTGCGCATTCGGCCTCGAGTGCGGCCAGGCGCTCCTCACCCACAAGCCCCGTGCCGACCCGCACATCGAGATGCACCCGATTCTTGACGACCTTGCCCTCGGGAACCCGCTGGAAGTACAGCCGCGGGCCCACACCCGAGGGATCAACGCACGCCGAACCCTGATATTCGTACCCCAGCACCTCACTCCAGAACCGAGCGACGCGCTCAGGTTCCGCGCAGTCGAAGGTGACTTGGACCTGTCTCACCGATGCCATCGCTCCACCATAGCGACGGCCTTTCGTCCTGCATCCGCCCGAATCACCCTCGTAGGCAGAACATCCCGCGAGCCCGGTCGTTCCGGATGTCGTTGCACGCCGGTTTATTTGATTCCAGCCCCGCGGTGTCGGCTCGGATCTATCCTTTTGAGCAGCAAGTCCGATGGACGGCAAGCGCCGGAAAGCCGATGGTGGCTGGCCGGTCATTGTTGCTGCTTTCGTGTGACAGCTCTCCAATTCACCTATTCGATTGGTGGTCGAGTCATGCCCGAAACAACAGCAGAACTGAGCCCGGATACCAATGGGCACAATGGAACTGGACATCTCAGCCTCAGTACCGCGGCCGCGCGCAAGTTGGCCGCGACCACCAAGTCTGTTCCACAGATGCAGAGCATCACTCCTCGTTGGCTGCTCGGACTACTGCCGTGGGTAGAGGCGCGCGGTGGCGCGTACCGAGTCAACCGGCGAATGAACTACACACTGGGTGACGGGCGGCTGGACTTCCACACCATCGGCGACGAGGTGCAGGTGATTCCGGCTGAGCTGACTGAACTGCCCTGGCTGCGGACGTTCGCCGACACCGACGTGCTGGATGCCTTGGCGGGCAGGTTCACTCGGCACGAATACGAACCCGGCGAGGTCCTGGTAGCGGCCGGCGCCCCGGCCGACGAACTCTATCTGCTCGTACACGGTCGGCTCGCCAAACTCAGCGAAGGCGAATACGGGCAGGAGTCGACCCTGGAAATCATCGCCGACGGTGACTATTTCGGCGATGAGGCACTGGTCGGTCCCGACTGCGCCTGGAGCTACTCGGTCAAGGCCACCACCTCCTGCACGGTCATGTCATTGCCCAAAACGGCCTTTCAGGAGCTGCTCGAGCAGTCCGGCACACTGCGCAGCCAGCTGGACCGCTATCAGCGGACCGTGGGCAAGGCGCAGAACATCCATGGCGAGGCCGACGTGGAGGTCATTTCCGGCCATCGCGGAGAGGTTCCCCTCGCGGGCACCTTCGTCGACTACGAACTCAAACCGCGGGAATACGAGCTGAGCATCGCCCAGACCATCCTGCGCGTGCACACCCGCGTCTCCGACCTCTACAACGAGCCGATCGACCAGCTCGAGCAGCAGTTGCGACTGACCATCGAAGCGGTGCGCGAGCGCCAGGAGTACGAGCTGGTCAACAACAAGGAATTCGGCCTGCTGCACAACGCGGACTTCAGCCAGCGCGTCTATACCCGCAGCGGCCCGCCCACCCCGCACGATATGGATCAGCTGCTCAACACGGTCTGGAAGAACCCCAGTTTCATTCTCGCGCACCCGGAAGCCATCGCCGCCTTCCACGACGAGTGCACACGGCAGGGTATTTCCCCCGAGATCATCCACGTTCTCGGCGGCCGGGTCTCCGCATGGCGTGGTGTGCCCATCTATCCCTGCTGGAAGATCCCGATCAGCGACCGGCGCACCACCTCGATGATCGTGATGCGCACCGGCGAGGCCGAGCAGGGTGTCATCGGTCTGCGCAAGACCGGCCTGGTGGACGAGCGCGAGCCCGGTCTGAGCGTGCGGTTCATGTGCATCGATCAGCAGGCGATCGTCAACTACCTGATCACCTGCTATTACTCGCTGGCCGTGCTGGTGCCGGATGCGCTGGGCGTTCTGGAGAACGTTCAGCTCGGGAGCGTCAATGGCCATCAGCGCTGAGCCGGGAGCCGACCCCTTCCTCCGCGCCCGCCGGTTGATCGCCCCCGGTCTGCGCGCCGCGGCGGATCGGATGAGCCCGTCGCTGCGCAGGGTCATCGGCTACCACTTCGGCTGGTGGGACGAGCACGGCAACCCGGTGCAGGAGAACAGCGGCAAGGCGCTGCGGCCCGTTTTGGCCATGCTCGCGGCCGAAGCGGTCGGCGGCACCGCCGAGCGTGCGACCAACGCGGCCGTCGCAGTTGAACTGGCACACAACTTTTCGCTATTGCACGACGACATCATGGACGAGGACCGCGTCCGCCGTCACCGGCCCACCGCGTGGACCGTCTTCGGTGTGCCCGCCGCGATCCTGGCCGGCGACGCCCTGAGCACCCTGGCGGCGGAGGCCCTCGTGGCCGACGGCCCACCGCTGGCCGCCGACGGGATACCCCGGCTGCACGAGGCGCTGCTGCGGCTCGACGATGGCCAAGCCGCGGACCTGGGCTTCGAGGGCCGTGCCGATGTGCCGCTGGAGGAATGCGTGGCGATGGCGGGTGACAAGACCAGCGCATTGTTCGCCGCCGCATGCGAACTCGGCGCCATGTCCGCGGGTGCGTCACCGCAGCGGGTCTGGCAGCTGCGCCAGTTCGGTGAGCATCTCGGCCTGGTATTTCAACTGGTCGACGATCTTCTGGGCATCTGGGGTGATCCGGCCGCGACCGGAAAACCCGTGATGTCCGACCTGCGTGCCCGCAAGAAGTCGCTGCCGGTGGTGGCCGCGCTCAACGCGGGCAATGGCGCCGCGGCACGACTGGCCGAGATATATTGCAGTGCAGAGTCATTGGACGACAACGCCCTGCGCACCTGTGTCGACCTCATCGAGGAGGCCGGTGGGCGCGCGTGGGCGTACCAGGAAGCGCAGCGCCAACTCGACTCGGCGCTGACTTGCCTGCACGCTGCCAACCCGGAGCGGAAAGCGGCAGCGGAACTGGTCGCCTTGGCGCGACAACTCAGCGCGGGCCCGAGTGTATCGGCCCCGGTCGTCGCGAAGCCGCTACAGTCAGCGACATTCGAGGGACTTCGCCCGGCCCGGCTCAACCCGCACGTGGAAACCGCTCGCGCACATGCCCTTTCGTGGGCCAGGGACATGTCCATGTTCACAACGCAGGCCGGCATCGCGCCGTGGACCGAGCAGCAGTTCGAGAAGGAGGACTACGCACTGCTGTCCTGCTACATGTTCCCCGCTGCTCCTGTGGGCAAGATCGATGTGCTCACCGACTGGAATACGTGGCTGTTCTACATCGACGACTTCTTCGCCGATGCCATTGAGCGCAAAGGCAATTCGACGTCGGTCAAGGATCAGCTGGCAAGGATCGGGCAGTTCATGCCAATCGACCTGGCGCAGCGGGTGCCGGTGGCGACCACCCCCACCGAACATGGTCTCGCCGATCTGTGGTCACGCACCGCGCCGGGCATGTCGCAGGACTGGCGGTGCAGGACGCGCGAGCGAATCGAGCAATGCCTGGGCGGCAACCTCCAGGAGCGGCGAAACCGACACCGGCACAACAGCAATCCGATCGACTACCTCGAACTCAAGCGCATCACCAACGGCGCTCCCGTGGTCGCGTGCCTGATCGAGTATGCCCGAGCGGCGGAGCTGCCCGCGTCGGTCGTGAATGCTCCGGCGATGCGTTCGCTGGTCGACAGCGTCAATGACGCGAGCATCCTGGTCAACGACATCCATTCCTACCAGCGCGAGATTGTGAGCGAGAACGAGCCCGCCAATATGATTTTCGTACTGCGGAAATCCCTCGGTTGCGATCTGGATCAGGCGGTGACCATGACCAGCGAACTGGCCCGCTCCCGGCTGCAGCAGTTCGAGTACATCGCTGACGTCGAGGTACCGGCGATGATCGCAGAGTGCGGCTCGACCCCGGCCGAGAGCTCGAACGTGCTCGGATACATCGAAGGTCTCCGAGACTGGGTGCCGGGCTGGCAGGAATGGTTCGCGCGCACCGAACGGTACCCGCAGGATTCCACGGCTACCGCACACAACGAGCCGCCGCCCATCCGGCGCCTCGGCGGCCCGACCGGTATGGGCACCGCCACCGCCCGCCGACTACTGCCGAGCCCATGACTCGCGATCTGCGACTCACACGGCAGCGAAAGCGGCTGTGTGAGTCCCAGATCGGGACTGCGAATCCGCAGCGGGAACTCGCGACTTCGACAACCTCCTCATCGGGAGGATCGGGGAGCTCGTCTGCGGAGTTGAGATAGCCGGGATCGCACGCGCGCCCTCACTATCACCCGGGGACCGCGGTGAAGGAATGTGTTTCCGGCGGTGTCCAGCCCGGATTGCCGGTGCGAGCGAAATCGACCCACGCCCCGTGCATTTCGATGGCGAGGGCGGCGGGAGGTTCGGTGTCGCCGAGCAGCCCGGAGGGGCCGTGGAGCGCGGGCAGAGGGAGGTTGTCGAATACGTAGGGCAGTTCCACGGTGTGCGCAGCGCCGAGTGCACCGTTCAGCGCGGTTGAGCGCCAGGCGAATTCGTAGGTGTAGGTGTAGGTCGAGGTGCGGGCGGCATGCGCGTGTGCGAGCCGGCGGCTGCCGGTGCCGAACAACGCGTCGCCCAGGATTGCCGAACGCAGTTGACCCGGCGTGGCCCCCGGTCGGCGTGTGCGGTGGTGTGCGATCAGCGCGGCGGGGTCGGCATGGATCCTGGCGGCGATGTCGTACACATCCTGATCGGTCGAGGTGGCCAGATTGCCCTGTGGCACAAGGTAGAGATTGCCCTCCTCGGTAGTGGTGCCGATCATGAGGGCGACCTCCGCACCGGCCCCCGCGGCCACGGCGTCGGCAGGCTGACGCTCCAGCACCAGACTGAACGGGCTCAGGCCGACCAGCGGGTCGCAGTGGGTACCGGTCCTCAGGTCGAGTCCGGCGAGCTTCGGCAGGACCGCGATGAGCTGTTCGTCCGGTATCCGGGCGAAGCCGGGGACTGTGGGTTCGATACCGAGTGCGGTGGCGGCGGCATGGGTGACCCGTGCCGCCTGCTCGCCGGTGAAGGCGCCAAGTCCGTTGCCGCTCTGCACGATTGCGCGATGGAACAGTCCCCGCGCATCGGGGTTGGCCAGTATTCCGGTGATGATCGTGGCCCCGGCGGACTGGCCGAATACGGTGACATTGCCGGGATCACCGCCGAACGCTTCGATATTCCCGCGCACCCAGCGCAGCGCGGCGAGCACATCGAGCAGACCGCGATTGGCCGGTGCGCCTGGCAGATCGAGGAATCCGGTGATGCCCAGCCGATAATTCAGAGTCACCAGCACGATGTCGTCGCGGGCGAAGGCCGTTCCGTCGTAGAGCGGTGACCGGGTGGAACCGGCGACGAACCCGCCGCCGTGCACGAAAACCATGACGGGGCAGTTGCGGGCTGTCGAAGGTGCCCACACATTCACCGTCAGATAGTCCTGGCCGGGCACCCAGCCGGGACCGAAATACGGTGACATGTCGAGCGCCCCGAAGCCGTCCCGGCGCGGCTGCGGTGCGGTCGGTCCGGGCCGAGAAGCGTCTCGAACGCCCTGCCACGGTGCGTGCGATACGGGTGCGGTGAACCGCGCCGCACCGAATGGCGTTGCGGCATAGGGGATATCGAGGAAGACGTGGGCGCCGCCCTCGGCGCGGCCGCGGACGAGTCCCTCGGTGGTGGTGACGATCGGGTCGGGCACTGCTTGCTCCTGTTCAGCGGGTCAGGTATGGGTCAGACGCGGTCGAAGGGCGCCCACTCCTTGATGACGAACCGGCCGTCCTCGCGCGCGACCTCGGCGGCGCCGTGCCCGGCGAGGTGCGCGGGCAATACGAGTGCGTGCTGCTCCGCCGCCCAGCCCAGCAGCCGCCGTCGAGTGGCGCTGGCCTGCACCGGATCCTCACAGAAGCAGCTGTTGATATCGGGTTCGATGAACTGCAAGGGCGTGTGCAGCAGATCGCCGACGAACAGCGCCCGATCGCCGCCCGACTCCAGCGTCACCACCGAAGAACCGGGTGTGTGTCCGGGTGCGAGGTCCAGTGTCAAGTTCCCGTCGATCCGATAGCTGTTCTCCCACAGAACCGTTCGTCCGTCCTCGTGCACCGGGGCGACACTGTCCTCGAAGACGTTCTGATTGCCGCGCCCGAAAACCGTCTTGTGCCCGTTGGCGGGATTCCAGAAATCGAAATCGGCCCTGGGCATGAGATAGGTGGCATTGGGGAACGTCGGCACCCAGGTGCGATCCCGCAGGCGGGTGTTCCAGCCGACATGGTCCACATGCAAATGCGTATTGACCACCACATCGACGTCCTCGGGTGCGATCCCGGCGCGCGCGAGATTGCCGAGGAAGTCGGTGTTCAGGTGGCCCCACACCGGCGCGTAGGGCCGCTCTTTGTGATTGCCGGCGCCGGTGTCGATGAGGATCGTCTTGCCCTCACTGCGCAGTACCCAGGTCTGCAAGGCCGACCGGCACCCGTTGGTCTCCGAGTCGAGAAAGTCTGGGGCAAGCCAGGATTGGTGCTGCCGCCACGCCGTATCGGGGCTTTCCGGGAAGAAGGTGGCCGGCGACATCTCCACCGAACCGAAGTACTCCATGACCCGGGTGATCGTCACATCGCCGAGCACGATGTCGTTCACAGTTGTGTCGTTCATAGCCGTTCCTTTGCGGTTCGCTGATCTTTCGACCAGCGTGCAGCGCGGTGTGCGGGGGCAACCAGCCCTGCTTGTGCCTACCCCCGGCAGGGACAGGCTCGCCGTGCGAGTGCGACGCATACTGGGGATGTGAGTTCAGGTATCGCTGGCCAGCTGGGTGAGTTTCTCCACGCGCGACGTGCGCGCCTTCGTCCCGAAGACGTTGGCCTGCAATCATTTCCGCAGCGTCGGCGAGTGAGCGGGCTACGCCGGGAGGAACTTGCCCAGCTGGCGGGGGTGAGCGTGTCCTACTACACGCGTCTGGAACAAGGCCAGTCGGTCAACGCCTCCGATGCTGTCCTGGACGCGCTCGCCGCGGCCCTGCGACTCGACGAGCACGAACGGACCCACCTGCGTGAACTCGCCACACAGCGTCCCCGGCCGCAGCGCACGCCGGCGCCGGAACGGCTCAGTCCACTGACCCGTGATCTGCTGCGCTCGTTCGAGACCGCGCCCGCCCTGGTCCTCGGCCGGCGCACCGATGTATTGGCCTGGAACACACTGGGTCACGCGCTACTGGCCGGGCATATCGATGCCACCGCGCCCGACCGCCCCGCCGATCGCCCGAATCTGGCCCGCCTGCTGTTCCTCGATCCACACACCCGCGACCTGTATGTGGATTGGCAACGCAAGGCCCGCGCCGTGGTCGGCAACCTTCGCCTCGTCGCCGGTCGGCACCCCGAGGACGCGCGGCTGGCCTCCCTGATCGGGGAGCTGTCCATGAAAAGCCCTGCGTTCGCCACACTCTGGAGCGATCACCGGGTCACACCGTGCGAAGCCGACGAGTATGAACTCCGCCATCCTCTGGTGGGCACGCTCACCGTCGCCCAGCACATCCTGATCGTGGCGCGCTCACCGGAGCAGTCCGTCGTCGTGGTCACCACCGCGAGCGGTTCTCGTTCGGAGAACGCTCTCACCCTGCTCGCCCGGCCGACCGCGCAGGCCACAGCCGACCGATAACCGCCTCCTCGGCCGGTCGCACCCCACCGGAGTGGGCGCACCATCCGACGCGGGGTGTGACCGCGGATGTTTGTCGGCTAGAGGCGAATCGCCGTGCGAACGAGGTCGGCGACGGCTTTGGATCTGCTGTGCGGCGGCCAGGCGATGACGGTCGTGACCGCCGGTGCGTCCGGCACCGGCACGATGGCGTGATCGTCGCGCAGCTGGGCGCGGAGCGATTCGGGCATCACCGCGCAGGCCCGTCCGAGCGTGATCAGCTGGGTCAGCTGGGTATGGTCGCGAACCTGCGGGCCGGGGCCGTCCGGATAACTGCCATCCGGTCGGGGCCAGCGCGGCAGGGGCAGGTCCGTCAGGGCTTCGACCTCGGCCATCGATAGGTGGGTTCGGTTGGCGAAGGGGTGCCCCGCGGGCAGGACCACGATCTGCCGTTCGGTGTGCAGGTCCTCGGTGTCGAGTCCGGCGGTCGTGTCGTAGGGCCGGTGAAGCAGAGCAACATCGGCACTTCCGTTGCGCAGCAGCCTTTCCGGTTCGCCGGGCCCGCACAGCATCACCTCGACCGCGACGGCGAAGGGCTCGGCGGCGTAGGCGTCCAGCAGCTTCGCCAGCAGTTCGCTGGACGCTCCCGCCTTGGTGGCCAGCACCATACCGGGCCGGTCGGCGGCGGCGCGGCGGGTGCGGCGCTCGGCGGCTTCGACCGCTTCGAGTGCGAGCCGGGCCTCCCGCAGCAGCACCGACCCGGCCTCGGTCAACGTGATCGCGCGCGAACTGCGGTGCAGCAGAACAACTCCGAGCCGTCGTTCCAGCTGCTGGATCGCCCGCGACAGCGGTGGTTGCGCCATCGCGAGCCGTTGTGCCGCCCGCCCGAAGTGCAATTCCTCGGCGACGGCGACGAAATATCGCAACTCCCGCGTCTCCACCGCGTCATCGTATCCGGCGCTCACCACGACCGATACCCGTGCGGTATCGCCGCCCACTCAATCGGTCTTGGACGGCACACCCGAGCCCGCAACATGATCAAAGGCATGAGTGAACGGACGATCGCACTGGTGACCGGCGCGAACAAGGGAATCGGATACGAGATCGCCGCGGGCTTGGGTGCCCTCGGCTGGCGAATCGGTGTGGGCGCGAGGGATCGGCAGCGCCGCGACACCGCGGTGGAGAAGTTGCGCGCGGCCGGGATCGATGCGTTCGGTGTGCCGCTCGACGTGACCGACGACGCGAGTGCGGCTGCGGCGGCCGAGCTGATCGCCGACCATGCCGGAGGGCTCGATGTTCTGGTCAACAATGCCGCGATCGTCGGCGGTATGCCACAGACACCCACCACACTCGAGCCCACGATCGTGCGAACTGTGGTGGAAACCAATGTGATCGGCGTCATCCGGGTCACCAACGCGATGCTGCCCATGCTGCGCGCCTCGGCCTCACCGCGAATCGTCAATATGTCCAGCAGTGTCGGCTCGCTCGCCGTGCAGACCACACCCGGCATCGACATGGGCCCGCTTCCCGCCGCGTACTTGGCGTCGAAGACTTTCCTCAACGCCCTCACCATCCAATACGCCAAGGAACTGAGCGACACCAACATCCTGATCAACTCCGGCTGCCCCGGTTTCACCGCCACCGACCTCAACGGCTTCCAGGGTGTCCGCACACCAGAACAGGGTGCGGCGATCGCGATTCACCTCGCGACCCTGCCCGACGGCGGACCGACCGGCGGATTCTTCGATGACGAGGGAACAGTGCAGTGGTGACGGGCACGACAAAGGCTGTCAGGTACGACGAATTCGGCGGCATCGACGTCCTGCGGATCGAGGAGGTCGACCGCCCCGTGCCGGGGGCAGGGCAGGTCCTAGTGCAGGTGCGAGCGGCAGGCATCAACCCCGGTGAGGCGGCACTGCGCACCGGAGCGATGACGCATATCTTTCCCTCGACGTTTCCCTCCGGGCAGGGCAGCGATCTCGCCGGGGTTGTCGCCGAGATCGGCGCCGGCGCCGGCCGATTCGCGCCCGGCGACGAGGTGATCGGATTCTCCGAGCAGCGGTCCGCCCAGGCCGAGTTGGTCCTCGTCGACGTCACGAACCTCACCCCCAAACCGAAGAACGTCCCCTGGGAGGTGGCGGGCGGCCTGTACATTGCGGGCGTAACCGCATGGGGTGCAGTGCATTCCGTACAACTCGAGCAGGGCGAGACCGTCGTCGTCTCCGGAGCGGCCGGGGGAGTCGGCTCGATCGCCGTTCAGCTCGCGCGCCGCGCCGGAGCCACAGTCATCGGCCTGGCGAGCGAGCGCAACCACGAGTGGCTGCGAAGCCACGGCGTAATCCCCGTCGCACACGGTGACGGCGTCACCGACCGGATCAAGGCCGCCGCCCCGGCCGCCATCCACGCCTTCATCGACACCTACGGCGACGGCTACGTCGAACTGGCCCTCGCTCTCGGCATCGCAATCGACCGGATCGACACCCTCATCGATTTCCCAGCAGCCGCAAGGTACGGGGTCAAAACCGAACCAGGCCCCCACGGCAGGCAGGGTGTCGAGCCCCTCGCCGAACTGGCTCGCCTGATCGCCGACGGACACCTCGAAGTCCCGATCGCAAACGTCTACCCGCTGACGCAGGTCCGCCAGGCCTACGCCGAACTCGAACGCAGACACACCCACGGCAAAATCGTGCTGAGGCCCTAACCGACACACTGCGGCGCGCTTTCAGGACTGCTCAACCGCAGGAGCTGATTCCTGTCAGCGCGGTTGTCTGCAACCACGACACTGCCGGCTACACATCCGGCATTCGGCTAGCCCGAGACTGGTGCGAAGATCGGATCCCTGAGATCAGTGCGTCTGCCCAGCGCCAGATCTCCGCTGCCCGTTGTTCTTCCGGCAGCACGGGTGGCCTATCCGAACCGCGCGCCATGCGGCATCTCCGGGCTGGCTGGTCCGATCAACGCGGTCAAGGGCGATTGAGTGCGTGCTGTACGCGGTACCGCCTCAGTTCTGCGTCGGGTTCGGGAAGGCACAGGCGGGGGTGCCGCCGGGGAGGCGATGCCGGTTCTTGGCGACGAGGCGGTAGAGCCCGGCCGCCAGCCAGTTGATCGGCGGAACCAGCATGATCGTGCCCACTGCGCGCCAAGGCTGGGTGGCACGACGCAGCAGCAGTGCGCCGGCGCGCGCCCCTGAGGCTCGGCCCCCGCCACCATCGATCCACTGAACAGCGGTTTCGACCTGCTGTTCCGTCAGTCCCAGAGCGGTCAGGTCGAGTCGTTGCCACGGCGCGAAATCGACGTCCGGCCCTATTCGGTCCCGGATGAAATCGACGCTGGCGGTGCAGAACGCACAATCGCCATCGAATACCACCAAGGGCCGTTGCGCTGCCTGTGCGGTGGATGCTGTGTCCGTCATGGGGCTCCCTCCCTTTTGGACCTCGCTGTTGATCCTAGATTTCCATCGGCACACAAGGAATCCCACGATCGGCCACTGAGAGTGAAGTCACCTGCTACGACTGCGGCACTCGCGAATGTTCTTGCATCGCCGAGGTTCTCGCCTCCACGCTGCCCCGCAGTGACTGCCTCGGTTAGCGCGGAATGCGAAATTTCAGTGCGTCTCTGCGTACTCGCGAAGTGACGAATGGATCAGGACCCGTACGTGATCCCGTCGGGCCGAAAAGCGGCCGCACGACCCTCTGTTCGTAGACCCTCGATCTCCTCGTGGTGGGCGAGGCGGTGGCGTGACCGGACGACGCGATCGCTCTGCCCGCGATGCCAATCCAGTTGCCCAGGCCGCCAACGCCTGTCACCATCGGCTCTCATGATCGGAAGAATCGAGTTCTCCACCGCGCGATGAGCGCGTCCACCGGCTCGGCTCAGCCCAGCCGAGAAACCACCTTCTACGACCACGCGTCCGCCCTTGCCCGCAGATACCCAGGCATTCCCCTGCCTTATGAAGGCAGACCGTATCCCGACGCCGACCGCCGAGGCATCCGCCGGGCGAGTGGCGATGAATCTGATTTCCAGGGCACCCGTACAAGTCGACTCATCGATGAATACTTCAGCACCCCAACGGAACACCGCGACATCGCACGGCTGTGCCGCGAGGTCATCGAGTACGACATCGAGATTGCCCTGTGGCCTTCGATCGCCGAGGCAATCAGCCGCGCGGACCCCGGGCACGCTCGCGAGCTCGGCCGCCACCTCGCCCGCACCAGCACCGACGAGAACCCGGCCGTGCTCGGCATGGCGATGCTCGCCGTCGTCGGAACCGGCGAAGACGTCTCACTGATCCAGACGATCGGTTTGCTGTCCAATACCTTCGGACTGCTCGCCTCCCAGGCTCTTGCCCGGCTGCCCGATGCGACGACCAACCTCATCTGGCTCGCCGACCGCACCGCGGGCTGGGGCCGGGTGTACATGGTCTATGCCATTTGCGAACTAGGTGATCGCGCAGCCGAGCCGTGGCTACTGCGCAAGGCTTGCGATGGTGACTACCTCAACGGCGAATTCGCCTACAAGGTCGCCTGCACCGCACCCGTCCACGAAGCGATCGCAGCACCGGACGCCGATGAGGCCCTCATCGACCACACCGGCGACCTGATATCCACCCTGGCCTGGTGTGACGGCATGGGTGGCACCCTCTGGGACTACGAACACGCCGAACAGGTTCTCGCCCACTACCTCTCACATATACGTGGACTCGCTCCAAGCCCTGATCGTTATCGCTGGGTGTGGGCCCTCGCCCATTTTCTGGACGGTCGGCCCAACGTCCCTCCACCGGACTGGGAAACTGTGCAATCGCTACGAACCGGTTACTGGTCACTCATCACCACACCGCTATGGCATGCCATTCCAGTCGCAGCAGCCAGCAGCGACAATGAGCGAACTCGCGAATGGGCGTACCGCATCCTCGACGACCTCAGTCGACGTGACCCGAACTTAGGCGAATGACTGCGCCGTGGGCGGTGGTGCTGCGCGTCACAGAGAACTTTACCTTCCGGATGGTAAAGTTAACCGCATGGTTGCTGACTCTCGGAATCGGATCCTCGACGGCGCGCTGGAGCTGCTGCGCGCCGAAGAGGGCGGGTCGATCACCCTCGAATCCGCGGCCCGCCAGGTCGGGCTCACCAAGCCCGGGTTGATGTATCACTTCCCGACCAAACACGCACTGATGCTGGCCGTGGTCGATCACGTCGCCGCCCGCTGGGAACGACTGCTGCGAGAGCGGCTCGGCCACCCGCCGCAGGACGCCTCACCATACGAACGGATCAGTGTCTACGCCCGGGTCGCGTTGGAGGCGGAGTTCGATCGCAGCGACTTCGCGATCTTCGCCGACGCGCACTACCGCCCGGCTCTCACTGAAGCCTGGACACGGCACTTCGAACCCTGGCTGATGTTGCCCGAAGAGCTGCCCGCGCACGAACGCGCTTCCCTCCTGGCCGGCCGGCTGCTGGCCGACGGTTACTGGATCTCCGCGGCCGCTGGCCTGCTCACCGTCGGCGAGCCAGACCGCCTCGCGTTGCGCGCCGTTCTCGATGGCCTGCTGAAGGGAGCCGAGCGCCGGTAGCCACCCACGACGCCGGGGACCGGGACCCCGATTCGATGACTCGACAGCTTCATTCGACGAAAGGACATGCCATGAACACCACCATGCAGGCCCGCTTCGACAAGCTCACCGACGACCTCATCGCCAAATGGTCCACACCAACCGGCCGTGAACTCCTCGCCGCCGGGATGCCGATCATGCCCTACCTGCTCGAACACGGACCGGTACCGATCAGCGTCGCCGACGCCGGACTGCCCGAGGCCGACCGCCACATCGGGTTCGTGAAGTACTACTCCGACCGCGACTACGACGTCGAACTCGACGAGAACGGCGACATCATCGGCGCCGGAATCTCCTTGGCCCCCACCGCGAATCACATCACCGAGCTCTACGGCAAGCGTTACTACAACTGGTGCATGGGTGACGCGATCATGTTCCCCCTCCTCCTGGGCGTCGACGCACCCGCGGAAACGATCTGTCCGATCACCGGGGAGAAGATCACCTTCACCGTCACCTCCACCGGCCTGGACAACCTGTCGCACCCCGACGCCCACATGTCCCTGGCACCGGCCACCGGCGGGGAGATCCGCCACGTGTTCTGCAACCACGTCAACCTCTACGCCACCGGTGCGGCTGCCGAAGCCGCCGCAGCCGAGGATCCCACAATCGCCGTCGCGCCAGCCCAGCGGGGTTGGGCCGCGATCAAACGACTCGTCGATGCCAACGCGGTCTAGACACACCCGCCCCTCGGGCCTTTCTGAGGCAGTCACGATCGGGCCACTGCGGCGACCCGAGAAATGGCTCAGTACGCTACATCTCGGGAACTGGGACGGATGATCCCTACTCCAGGGGCATCCGGTGCGCTCTTGGAAGGCATGGCTTGAACCTCGGCCCTCGGCGCAGGATTCTCGTCGACAGAGACATCGCTCGGGTAAGTGCAGGCGCACGGCGACGCAGCTCGTCCAACCTCGGGATGGCCACAGTCAGTTGATCTTCCGTCGCGTCGTTCTGGCCGGTTCGATCAGCGCGACATGCGGCGGATCAGTGTGTTCTTGCCATGCTGCTACGTTCGGTAAGGATCGAGCCGATGGGGGAGGGGCGAGCCTATGACAACGCTGTACGACTACCAACTGGCGATGCTGCACGCGATGTGCACGACCGCCCCGGCTCGAGTCGCAGACCTGCTCGATCGGATCGGTGCCACTCACGCAGACTCCGCGGCCGCCGGGAAGCGGTGGCGATCGGCGGATGTGATGAGTAGCTTCGGATCACTCGCTGGATACGTAACAGCTTGGGGCGCAACGGCTTCAGAGGACTCGCACCCGGACGGAGCGCACGTCGCACGATACGCGCGGTGGGATCTGTCATTCTGGCCCGACTTCCAGATCGAGCTGATGGAGGTACCCCGGGGACCCCGTCAGGTCTTCCGTCGACTCCTTCGAAGGCCCGGGGCTCCGCAGCCGAAGCTGGACTCGGTCGCCGACCTGACCCCATGGTCGTGCACACAGGACGAATTCGAGGCCTGTGGGCTGGGTCCGTTCGACCTCTTCGATGGATTCGGCGACAGCCGGGTCATATTGGACTTCGAGGTCGTCGATGCCGAGTCTCGACGCAAGCGCCGCTACAGTGCACGTTTCGAACGGGGCCTGCTGCAGTCGGTCGAGCCGGTGCTCGTGCAGCTCCGCAAACAGAATCGTGCGGCCGTCGCCGACGAAGCGTCGATCGACGATCTCATCCTCACCCGCCAAACATATCTCGCAGTCAAGAGAATCAAGGCAGAGATCGAGGGCAGCGGCTCCGATGCCATCACCGAGTACCAGCAGCGCTATGGACGCCTCGCGCGAGAACGACCGAACGACTTTGTGGCTCAATATGAGTCGGACCCGTAGCCGTAGTCCGCGAGCTCGTCGGCATTATCGCGCACTATCCGTGCCCGAGCGGCACTCTGCCCGTTGATCTTTCGGAGAGCCGTATGGCCGATCCGGACAGCGGTGCCACAGACCAAAATCGATATGTGGAAGTGCAATTGGCGGCGAACGCAGCCGGGAGCGGTGAATCTGACGCCGTGATCGAAGCGAAGCGATCTGCGGTTCGGGACGCGGAGCGGGAGTTGGCCGCGTTCGTCACGACGATGCGGAGCCTGGGTATTCGATCTCGACGGCTGAACATAACCAGACTCTCCCAAAGAAGTTCGGCCTCCTGGGGCGACGACAGTCTGTTCGAGGCTGGAGGATCGACTCGCCGGGCGGCGACTACGTCGTGGGAACCGATGCACGCCTTTACGAACTGTTCGTCCAGCCGAACCCGTACTCGCGACTGAACGGCGTACGCCCCTATCCGCAGGACCTCTTCCGCCTCACGTGGCAAAACCCCGAGAGCGATGATCCACACGACCAGGTCGTCTCGACGTCCTCGCATAGCCCAACACTGGCGGCCGTGCTGGCGCGCTTCGTTCGGGAGCAGAAGCGTCCGTAATCTGCCGTGAAGCGCGCGGGTCGCGGCAGTTGTATGTATTGCTCCCGAAGATCGCCGCCCAGACGTCCGAGGTCTTGATGTCGCCCGAATCGCATGTACCCCAATCAATCTCACCCTGATTAGTCAGGGTGTCGACCGTAGCGAGAGGGATGGTGTGCCAGGTGGCTCGAGTGGTGCATGCGACGAAAGGAAGTTCATGGAGGGCTTAGCTACTGACGGCGGTAGGAGACGATGGGACGGCCGGCTGACGTTCGTTCTCGCGCATGGAGCGCATGGCAATTCCGCGGCGTAGTCACCGATGAGCAGTTGCTCAGGATCGGGCCATACCAATCGACTTGCAGGACAAGATGATCGCCGAGGCCGATGCCCTCACCCCTGGCAATCGCTTCGATGTCCAGACCGTCGACACCAGTCATACGGGAGTACGGCTGCACGGCAAAGAGGTAGCCGAAATCCTCGATCGCCTAGTGACATCGGACGTGTAGCGAGGACATCGCCTGCGCCCGAATAGATCCCAGGGCCAGTCGAGGCCCGCGAATTCCCAGGTCCGGATACTCCTTCGGCATCCTGGCCGGTTCGATCAGCGTGTCCCCTGGCACATAAACTAGAACGCGTTACATACACGTCTCGACGTGGGTAATCGACAGTGGCGGCCAGGAGTCTGTCGGCGACGCTCCACCAAGATTGCACCTCAGGTCCCATGATGTGTTGCGGAGGCCCTCATTGTAGATGTTGAAAGTTGTCTGGTCGGGCATCCGATATTGCAGCAAAGTGAAACACGTTCTAATATGTTCGCGACGTCAGTCGGACGCGTCACGATCGGCACGGAGGGGAAAGCATGGCCTATTTCGAACATCGAGGCGACCAGTTCCATCCCCTCCCGTTCGCGCAAAGTCAGTGGTCTCCCGACTCGATCAACGGACAGGCGCTCGCGGGGCTTACCGCGCACGCGGTGGAATCAGCCTGGACCGAACCCGGATATCGCCCAGCGAAGTTCGTGTTGGACATCTTCCGGCAGCCGACATATGCCCCGCTGCAGACGCAGATCACTCCCGTGCGGGAAGGGCGAAGCATCCGCATCGCCGATGTGCTTGTGCGACAGGGTGAACGGATCGTCGCGCGCGCGTCGATGGTGGCGATCCGGCCGTCCCGTGATCCGTCGGGCACACGCTGGCAGCCCGCTGGTGACTCGATGACCCTCACCGACTCGCTGGCTGCGCAACTTCCCAGGCCGGGCATTCTGTGGGGTAGCGACGAGCATCCAGACCGGTGGAGCAGTTCGATGCCCGAACACCAGAACGCCGGCCGCAAACGCCTGTGGTTCGACCAGCCACAGGTCATCGCCGGTACGGACAACACCCCGTTCGTCCGGGCCGCCATGGTCGGTGAACTGACCAACACTCTCACCAGTTGGAGTGACCGCGGAATCGGGTTCATCAACCACGACGTGACGATTCTGCTGGCGCGGCTGCCGATGAGCCCGGTCGTCGGGATCGAAGCCGACAATCACCTCTCCAGCGACGGTATCGCCACCGGGTCGGCGACCATGTGGGATGCCCAGGGCCGCTTCGGAATCAGCATGGTCGGCTCGGTCGCCCATACCGCCGGCAGTCTCGACTCAGCGAGCAGGCCCGAACAATGGACGGAAACCGATCACGCCTACCAGCCCGATTTCGACTCTGCTCAGTAGCTTGCCGCGCGAACACATCGAACAGCGCGCATTACGGCATTCAGGATGTTGCATTGTGCCGGTGACGATGAAATCGTCACCGGCACAATGCCTTCTTCCTAGGAGGCTGCGAGTCACATGTTCGAGGTGCAGAGCACTTCCACGACATCTGCCTGCGACAGTTCCGCGGACCCGGTATCGGCAAGTATCGCTCGCGGATAGTAGCGGGCCAGCCCGATGTACGCACGGCGTAACGCGGTGTCTCGGTCATCGCCCACACCCGCGCCGACGCCATGGCTCGTGTCATCGCTGGTGTAGACCAGCGCGCCGCAGCCATCGGCCCAGTGCACCAGGACAACACAGTCGGTAGCGCCATCCCAGCCGCAGCTGTCCAGCGCCTCGTCGACCGCCGCCTCGCCACTCACCGCATCAACGCTGGTGCCGTAGTTCCACTCCTGCATACTGAACGCGATTGCACCGAACAGCTCGGACCCCTGTGCGGTATCGGCCGCTTTCGCCGCACCGGCACCGATCGCAGACCCGGCCGTAAGGCCCAGCGCCGCAACCGCGACAACGGCTTTACCCATGAACTTCATCAAGCACATTCCCCTGAGAACACTCGCACACATGAACTCGACGATCATCGCCGATCAGCGGCACGTTCTCGCGATCAACCTTCAAGATCACATTCCCCGAGGCGAACCCCCGTGCTTCCCAAGCGGTTCGGGCCATGACGATGAATGCTGCTGGTTGAGCTTCCGATGCATTGCGCCGGCCGGTTCAGTCAGCGTGGCTCGCGGCAATCGAGTGCGCTTGAGCCGATTGGACACGTCTGGCCGGGATGAACTGTCACGCCTGCATCTACACAGCCGGCGTATCGAGTTCGCGTGTCAGCCAAATCGAGTCGCCGCGTTCGGTATCCGGGTCGACCCGCCCGCTGCGGTCGAAGCCGAGTTTCTCCAGAACGCGGAACGAAGCGGTATTCCATTCCCGCACCGTCGCCCACAATCGCCGTCGTCCCGTGTCGGCAGCGGCCTCGACAACTGCACGGGCGGCCTCGGTGGCATACCCGCGTCCGTGGGCTCGCTGGGCAAGCTCGTAGGCGATCTCCGGTTCGTCATACGACGCTTGGCCGACGATCAGACCGCAGTAGCCGATGAACTCGCCGGTGTCTCGAAGCTCGATGGGAAGCAACCCCAGACCAGGATCGGCGCCAAGAGGGTTGGCTACCAACCACTCACGCATTTCCTCGACCGTCGGCCGCCCGTCCGCGTCGATCCTTCGCAGAGCCCGCACATCGCGTTCCGCCCACAATGCCCGGTGCGCCTGCGCGTCCGAGGGACGCCAGCGCCGCAGCCGGAGTCGCTGAGTGGACAGGCTCGCCGGGAAGTCCGTGTACGCCAACATGATCCGAATCTAGGCGACGTCCCGCCGACGGATCATCGCAATTGACCCCAAGACATACAGGTGAGTGTTTGGGAGTATGGCGTCGGCGGTGTTGCGGGTCGACACAATCGCGGAGCCGTCGAAGCGCAATGCCCGCGGAAAGAGATTCCTCCGCGCCATAGGAAGCAGTCACGTTGATATGAGCGAAGAGCCGACCACCATCGAACTCGACGAGGCCATCTTCACCGGCCCGCCCAAGACCCTGGCCAGCGGCCTGGTCAAAGCCCTGCGGCCACGTCAGTGGGTGAAGAACGTTCTGGTGCTGGCCGCGCCGCTGGCCGCGGGCACGATTCCGGGTACCGACACCTTTGCCATCTCCGATCTCACGCGCGATCTGCACATCGGTATCGCGTTCGTGGTGTTCTGCCTGGCAGCGTCTGGCATCTACCTGGTCAACGACTCGCTCGACGTGGAAGCCGACCGAGCGCATCCGACCAAACGCTTCCGCCCGATCGCCGCCGGGGTGGTTCCGGCGCGTCTGGCCTACGCGCTGTCGGTGGTGCTGCTGACGGCCTCAATCCTGTTCTCGTTCCTGGCGACGTGGCAGCTGGCCGTGGTGATGGCTGCTTACGTCGGCATCCAGCTGGCCTACTGCTTCGGTCTCAAGCACCAGGCCGTCCTCGACATCTGCATCGTGTCATCGGGATTCCTGTTGCGCGCGGTTGCCGGCGGCGCGGCGGCGAGTATTGATCTGTCGCAATGGTTCTTGCTGATCGCGGCCTTCGGTTCGCTGTTCATGGCGGCGGGCAAGCGCTATGCCGAGTTGAAACTCGCGCTGGACACCGGCGCCAAGATTCGTAAGTCGTTGCAGTACTACACGCCCACCTATCTCCGTTTCGTCTGGACCTTGTCGGGCACCGCGGTCGTGGTCTTCTACGGGCTGTGGGCGTTCGAGCCCGATCACAAGGACAACCCGTGGTTCGCAATCTCGATGATCCCCTTCACAATCTGCATCCTGCGTTACGCGGTCGACGTCGATGGCGCCGGAGCCGGTGAACCCGAGGAAATCGTGCTGGGCGACCGCACCCTGCAGTCATTGGCCCTGGCGTGCGCCGCAACAATCGGTGTGGCCGTCTACCTCACCTGAGGAGACATAGGGGACAGCTGCCGCATCATGAGCGGACCTCTTGGCTTTGGCGCGACACACCGACCGCGACGGCATGTGTGTGCGTTCGGCCTGCCTCGAATAGCCACCGCCACTTGATCTTCCGCCGCACCGCGTGGCCGCTGCGAACCGAGCGATCAGCGGCATGTTCGGATGCTGCTGATTGCTACGCGGGATGAGTGTTGGTCGCGGACGGGGTGCTGTCTGGCCCCGAACGGCTCTGAATTCGTCTGCGGAAGTGAACTGTGCGTGCAAGTCGCGGGTGGATCTGCGGAAATCCGTCTATGAGGGCCATGGATTGCAGGGAAAGTTCATCTCGGATCGGTGCGCGGTAATCGGCAGTCGAGGACGTTCCGCCGGCCTCGGATAGACACGGGCAGTTGACCTTCCGCCAGCCCGCGCTGGCCGGTTCGGTTGGCGCGCTACGCGGCTAATACAGTGTGTTTCGGCTTGGGCCGTGTTGATCAGGCCCGCTCGCTGCGCCTGGCCGTGGTTTGTGCATCGTGAGGGGGCACATACGCACCCACCCCCACGGTGTAGTCCTGATCAGGTTGCCTGGTCAGTCGAACGAGACTTTGTAGAGCCATGGTGCGCCGTCGAACGTACCCATGGCTGCCGCCGACGCGATGGCACCCGCACCATCGGAGGTCAGCGTGAGGTTGGTCAGCCGAGCCTTCTTCGACGGAGTGGGTAACCCGTCTGGACTGTAGGTATTGATCGTGGTGACGACTCCGTCGTAGCGGTAACCCACGAGGGTGCTGCCATCGAGCGTCGCTGCGTAGAGAACGCCTGCACTCGAGATCACCGCGGCGCCCAGTGGCGCGTCCGCAGTGAACGTCTGCACTTTGCCGTTCGTGTCCACCGTCACCGCAACCCCGCTGCCATCGGTCGATGCACCCGCCGCGGACAGCGTCCCTTCACGGCTTGCTGCCACCGCGTAGAGCGATCCGTCGAACTGTTTGTCGACGGAGACCTTCCCATTCGCTTCGACCCTGACCAGACTCGATCGGCCACGGAGATCGGTCACCACACCGAAATCGCCTTTGCTGGTTTCGATTACCGAGACCACCGTCCCGGGTGCGGTCGCGAGTTGCTGATCGAAGACCACGGTCCCGTCATCAAGAAATCGGGTGAGGCGAGGCGAGGCGTCGGATACTTCGGCACCGCCCCCGAAGGTCAGGATGTCGGATTTGAAATTCACCGCCCGGTACCAACCAGCGGCCGCCCCTTGCGATTGGGAGAAGGCAACCGTTCCAACGCGATTGAGAATCGCGATCGTGGCCTGCCCTTCGAACGTACCGTTGGTCCCGCCGACTGCGACAATGGCACCTGACCGTCCGTAGGTGACATCGAAGAACTCCACGCTCGTGCCGAAGGTTCGATCGAAGGTCAGATTGCCGGTGCTGGTGAACCCGGCAACCCGAGCCCGTGCGGGTCGCGAACCGTCGGTTCCCGCAGCAACATAGCCGCCGGAATTGGTGTCTTCGACGACCCTGTTGAAATACCCTCCCGTGCCGGAGCCGAAAGCTTTGTCGAAGACGACATCGCCGGTCGAGGTGAGTTTGGTAATGGTGGAGTTGCCAGAGCTGATAGTCCCGCCGCCTACGGCGACTATCGCTCCCGAGACGTCGATGAGCACGTCATTGTATTGCGCCACTTTGCCAGTGCTACGGGTGAACACCAGCTCGCCCTGGGAATCGAGTTTGACGATGATCCCCTTCGAGCCACCACCGACCGCGACGATGCTGCCGTCCGATGTCTCGATCACACGAGAGAATTCGTTGTACGGCTCACCGAACTGCTTACAGAATACGGTTCTCATGCTGCCCCATTCCCTGTCTGTCAAATAGCCTCGGCCACAGTCGCTTTCGGTCCGGGACAATCCTGCCACCACTCCCAGAGGAGCGCATGAAGTTGAAGCACAGGCCCCGACTCGACCTGTGCCCTGACCAGGGGTGAGCTGAACGCACTCCTCATTGCCATCGGCATGTGCATGCGTTGGGAGGCGCTGTCAACCAACATGTTTGGACGACCGACCAACGCGCGGGTCGCGGCATGAGCGAGCATTGGGCCGACCTCGGGTCGCCACAGCCAGTTGACGTCTGCCGCACCGCGCCGAGCGGGGACTCACCACCACAGACGGGTCCAGAATCTCGACAACGCCCACCGAAACTCTGACCCTTCCCACAGCATTCGGATCCTGGACCACTTGACAGGATCCGGCTCAGCAGGATGCCCGAGGCCCCACAGCAACTCGCCGGACGCGCCCCAAAAGCCGATCAAATCCTTGTTCGCTTCCTTGGAAGCCCGCAACCACATCAATCGGTGCTCGGTATATCCATCGTCATCGTCATCGCCGTCGTCATCGGCTTCCAGCTCCGCCAGCCACTCGGCGGCGCTCTCTTTGCCCCACGCTCCCCAGCCTGCGTCTTCCGGTTCGGGCCATGGTCCGGCATCGAACTCCTCGTGGGCCAGTTCGATAATGTCATCGGGCGCGTATGTGAACCGGAAACCCACGTCATCCAGGTACGAACCGAGCTCTGCGCAAATCAGTTCCAGCGCTTCGACGTAGAGCTTGGAGGTTTCGTGCCGAAAAGGACCGCCCTCGACGATCTCCCGGACGAGAACGGGACCCAGTCCGGCTGGGTCGGGAAGCTTCGCCAGAACGCGGTTCAAGAGCCGTTCGTCCCGGGAGCCGATCACAGCGGCAAGTTCGTCCAGGTCGGCCAAGTACACGTGCAAGATATGCGACACGCGGTCAGCCTAGGCACAGTGCAGCAACGGGCCACCACCGCACTGAACTCCGCATGTGCGTGCGTTGGGAAGCGCTGTCGGGCAACCATTGTGGACGGCCGACCAACGCTCGGGTCGCGCAGGAGCTGGCACCGGAGTGTGTCGGCCCCAGCCTCTATGGTTCGCCCATGGCAGACCTACCAAACAAATCGGTCCTCGTCCGCACGTGGTTCGGTGACGACCGCGCGTGGGGTTCTCTGGTCCGAGAGGTCCTCATGCCCAGGATGGAGGGATCCCTCGCCTATACGTCCCTGGTCAACGACCCGGAATTTGAAGGCCTGAGTCCCGAAGCGCTGAAGGCGAAGCATCCGGGCGGGGCGATCGTGTCCTTCCTCGCCGACGAGATCACCCTCACCGATCCCGAGCATCCCATCCTGGCAGTCAGGGTCCTGCCACCCCAGGAGTACGACCGAGGCGACTACAAGCCGTTCCGGGTGGTGCCCGCCGAGCTGTCGAGCGTTGACATCAACATCAACGACGCGAACCTGGACTGGGAGGACTTCGCGAACAGGGTAGACACAAACGGCATCTACCGCGGCTACGCGGATGTAACGGAATCGGATTTCGAGTTCAGCGTGCGGTCCATCATGGCGCAACGACTGGCACATCTCATCCCGGGTGCCGCTGAATGGGTCAGCCACGCCGAATCTCTGGACGGGATCGCGGGTATGGCGATCATCTCGCCTGAGCAGGACCCTCAATCTGTCCGCGAGCAATTGGCATCGCTGAACTCCTATCCCACTGCGCTGCCTTGGGATTGGGTCGCCGCCTTCGACGCCGAGCATGCCGACGACCAGCGAATCGGCTACATCAAAGCGTTCCTCGAAGAGATCGGTGAGCACGCCCTTGCCCTAGGTACTGTCCTGGCGTCGCTTGCTTCCGGCGAAGACTACTACCTGGTCTTCGTGACGCCGTCGCAGTTCGAAGAGCTCTCGCGACTTTTCTCTCGCACACGGAATGAGCGCTGAAAGCGTGCGGCGTGGCTATCCGGAACAGAGCGCCCTGATCCGAGCCTGGGCCAGAGCCCATGTCCACAGGGCGAGAACAGAACCTGAAGCGGTGATCACGGCGGCCAAGCGCGCCGAGGCACCCGAGGAGGCCGAACCGGACCCACTCGCCTGACACCTTGGTTCGGCGCCCGGGAACCCCCGGCCCGGGGCGGGAGTTGGTGGCAGCGATCCGTATCTGGGCCTCAGCCAACCGCAAACGGCAATAGTCAGCCAGGGACGGCGCGACCCATCCTGTATTCGGCATCAGCGCGCACCGCCGGCGGTCGAGAGCAGCTCGACCCATTGATCTTCCACGCGGTTGCGATGACCGCCTGAACCCGCAGGCATTAGCGGATGGGATCCGCTGTGCGATGGACCCGGGAATCTGGGCTCACGCTGTAGTTCACGTGCCGCGCCGCTATTTGCGCACTACGTACCGCAGGTGCAGGACACCGGGATCCTCCAGGGTGCGTACCAGATCGAGTTCTGTGTGCTCGGCCGGGAGGTCATCGAACAGTCGTCGGCCGCGGCCGAGCAGGACCGGCCGGAGCTGGATATCGATCATGTCCAGTACACCCGCTTTCAAGGCCTGCTGACCGGTGTAGGCACCGTGCATCATCACGTTCCGCCCGCCTGCGGCCTGTTTGGCCTGTTCGACACAGGCGGCGATGCCATCGGTGACGTAATGCACTCGCTCGTAAGGGTTCTCGGCCGATGGTCGATGTGTCGGCACGAAGATCGGCACCCCGTCGTGGTG
Organism: Nocardia sp. NPDC006630; assembly: GCF_040611495.1. Lineage (NCBI taxonomy): Bacteria > Bacillati > Actinomycetota > Actinomycetes > Mycobacteriales > Nocardiaceae > Nocardia > Nocardia sp. NPDC006630. The sequence continues at coordinate 543,733 of NZ_JBEXOK010000002.1, read as the reverse complement.
GTCCCCACCCCAGTACCCGGCGAAGTCTCCGGTCCGTTTCCCGGTGATCACGGCACCGGTCGCCATGGCCTCGTCGAATACGAGTCGGCTGTTGGGATACGTGGGGCGGAAGGTGCGGGGCACATCCGCATTGGATGCGCCTCCGCCACTGAGCCAGTCCATCAGCCGCATCCCGTTGGTACCGGCGGGGTTCTCGGCGTTGTCGTCCGGACCGGTGATGAACCCGTCGAGTGACATTGCCATGGTCAGGAATACTTCAGACATTCCGCTTCATCCTTCACATCCGGTCGGCGATACGGGTTAGGACGAAGCGGGAGTCCGAAACTCATCGTGGTCGCGCCCATCTGGTGAGAGGTACCTCATCGGCATGTGCGTGTACGCGCCGGTGGAGCCCGCGGCCGGTTCCGAACGCCGCATCAGGCGCAACGCCTGGTCGTGGCACTCAGGGCACTGTTCGTCGGCCTCGGCCAGGGCGCCCTCCTCGGCCTGGCCCATGGTGCTGGCGAGCAATATTTCGCCGATGCTGCCCACGCTCTCGCTTCCGGCATGGCCCCCACGGACCATGATGCGCACGCTGGTGAGCTTCGCGGTTCGAGTTGATCGACGGGCAGTGATAGCTGCCCACGGATTCTCCACATCGCCGACTACCCCGATCCATCGATCCGTCAGGAGTTCCCATGACCGTAAACACCAACTCCGAGAACAAGTCCGACTCGGCCGTGACCTTGGGTCAACCACGGAATTCCCTCGGTTCGGCGGACCGGTCCATCGCCGAGAAGCGCTGTCGGCCAGCTGGTTTGGACGCCCGACCGACGCGCGGGTCGAGGCATGACCGGATACTTTCGTTAACCATAGTCAGCCTATGAGGTGGGCACTCCCTGTGCAGAACGCTCCCGCCCGGGAATCGCTGGGGCAGAGGGCGGCCCCGAAGCTAGAGTGGCGCTGGCGATATCAACCTTCCTGGGGGGAGCGAATAATGGTCGGTACGACCGGTTTTCTCGATGTGCCCGGTGCCCGTCTGCGCTACGAGGTTCGCGGCGACGGCCCGCCGCTCGTCCTGTTGCACGGCAATACAGGTGACGGCGATGTGTTCCAGTTCCTCGCCGCTCCGCTCGCGCAGCGCTACACGGTCATCACCTACGACGCGCGCGGCAACTCGCGCAGCGCACTGACCATCGACAACCCCGGCCCGCAACCGGTGCGCGAACGCGCGGATGACGCGCTCGCGATCATCGACGCGCTCACCGATGAGCCGCCGTGCGTGTTCGGCAATAGCGGCGGTGCAATCACCGCGCTCGACCTGCTCAGCCGGTATCCGGACCGGGTGCGCCTGGTCATCGCGCACGAGCCGCCGATGTTCACCGTCCTGCCCGACGCCGCCGACCACGCGGCCTTCTTCGCCGACGTCCACGCCACGTTTCTGCGCGAGGGCACCGATGCCGCGTTCGAGAAGTTCGGCGCGGGTATCGGCATACGAGCACAGAACCGGTCGGCCGAGCCGACGCAACTGCCGCCCGCCATCGGCGAGATGCGCGCCCGCATGCACGCCAACCTGCCGTTCTTTCTTGGCAGCGAAATGCTTGACGTGGTCGGCTACCAGCCGGACGTGCCCGCGCTCGCCAAGTCGGCCGACCGATTGATCTTCGGCATCGGTGCGGACTCGCGTGCGTTCCGGCCTGCGCTGCCTGCCCTGGAGTTCGCGCCGACGATCAACGCTGAACTCGTCGAGTTTCCCGGCGACCACGCTGGCTATCTCGGCTCGGCCGAGCCGTTCGTGACCACACTGCTGAATGTTCTCGCGGCCCGCTCGATCACGCAGTAACGGATCAAAGGCTTGCGACAGAACGGCCCCACAGGTCAGAGAAGCACGCGTTCAAGTGAATTCGCGCTTCTCGGCAATAGGGTGCACTGCCGGCGGCCGGAAGTCGTCCGGCCCGTTGACCTTCCGAGGTACCGCGCTGGCCGGTTCGGTCAGCGCGGTAGGCAGCAAGATAATGCGTTTGTCCCCTGGGGGATGTCAGCGCTGGTCGACTGCCACCTCTGTCACGACGGTGCGACAAAGGTGGCGATGAACATGGCGGTGAGCTGTTCGGTGAGTCGTTTGTTCGACCAACGTCGTTGGTGAGCGAGGCGGTCGAGCAGGTCGAGCGACATGAGCGCCCACAGTAGGTCGGTCGCGGTGTCGACGGACAGGTGCGGGGCGAGCACCCCCTCCTGCGCCAGCCGTTCGACGACGCGGCGGCTGCTCTTGAGCCAGTTGCCCTGGGTGATCCGCCACAACGCTGCCGCATCCGGGTCGGTGTGTTGGGCTTGCTCCAAAGCGCGCAGCACCGCCAGGACTCGCAGGTTTATTCGCACTAGGTGGGCGACCCATTCGCGGAGACCCGACACGGCATCGGGGGCGTCCCACACGACCTGAAGTGATTCTGCGAGGTTCTCGCTCTCGCCGAAGCTGCGGTAGAGCGCCATGACGAGGTCGGTCCGCGTTGCGAAATGCAGGTAGACGGCTCGGCGGGTGACGCCTGCGCGCTCGGCGACTGCTGCCATGGTCAACGCGGGCAGGCCGTCGTTCTCGATGATGTCGCGGGTCGCCGCCAACAGGGCGCCGACCGTGCGGCGGCCTCTGGCGTTCTGCGGGTCGGTCACGTCCGTCTCCCAATGTTCGTGCGATGTGGAGTGAGCGCGTGCGGGGGTGTGCACACTATGTGTAGTTTAGTTTCTACACATAGTGTGTAGTTTATGGAGGTAGTCATGCCAGTTGTAGTTTCCCCGGCTGCCCGCTGTCGGGCTCGGGTCAAGACCCTGAAGGCGGCCTCGGCCACGGGACAAGTTGGGGTGGTGGGGAATTGAGCAGGGGAATCAGTCGCCGAGCGTTCATCGGTGCGGCAAGTGTGGGCGTCGTCGGCGCGGCAGCCTGGGGGATTGGCGACCTTGTCACGACACGCCCGGCGACAGCTGGCGGCGACAATCTGCGCGCGATCGTGCGGGGCCCGGTGTCGTTGCCTGGAGACCCCGGGTTCGCGGCGGCGTCCCGAGCATGGAGTACCGCTGTCACTCAGCGAGTGCGGGCGGTGGTGGAGCTCGCCGACGCCGCCGATGCCGCCGCGCTGGTGCGGTACGCCCGCCGCGCCGGAGTGTCGCTGTCGGTCCAGCCCAACGGTCATGGCGCCAGCGACGATCTCAACGGCGTAATCCTGGTGCGCACAAGCAAACTCGACACAGTCCAGGTAGACCCCGCCGCGCGCACCGCGCGGGTCGGCGCTGGCGTGCCATGGGGTCGAGTACTCGCCGAAGCCGGACCACACGGATTGACCGCGCTGGCGGGCAGTTCGGCGGTGATCAACGTGACCGGGTTCTGTCTCGGCGGCGGATTGAGCTGGTTCGGACGAAAATACGGGTGGGCCGCCGATAGCGTCACCGCTTTCGACATCGTCGACCCCGACGGTCACCCCGGCCGGATCACCGCCACCTCCGACCCTGACCTGTTCTGGGCCATGCGCGGTGGCGGTGGCGATTTCGCTCTCGTCACCGCGGTCGAGTTCGATCTGCACCCGGCCCCAGCGGTTTTCGGCGGGACAATGGTGTGGCCGGGGACCTTCGCGCCCGCGGTCATGGCGGCCTTCCTGGACGTGACCGCGAACGCGCCCGATGAATTGACGGTGTGGTTTCAGCAGATTCAGCCTCCGGGATCGCCCACCGTGCTCACCAGCGTTATGGTCGCTTATCTGGGCGACGAGGCCAGCGGGCGAACATTGTTGTCGCGGTTCGACTCGATTCCGGGCAGGTTCCAGGACACCCGCCGCATGGTGGCGATCGCCGACCTCGGCGAGATCGCTTCCGAGTCAACCGATCCCAGTCCGGGAATGTTCGCTTCCGAGCTGCTGACCGGAATCGACGATCACACCGCCGAAGCGCTGCTGCAGCCGATAACGCCACTGCTCGCGATGGAGATCCGGCACCTCGGCGGCGCATTCGCCCGAGCATCCGACAGCGCGGCCGGGCAGTTGACGGCACCCTACTGCCTCATTGCGATCGGGATGGTCACCACTCCGGAATCCAAAGCGGCGATCCAGGCCCGGCGGCAGCAGTACCGCGACGCCCTGCGCCCAGTCTTGGCAGACCGGGCACCGTTCACATTTCTCACGCCGGGCGACACCGCCGCACGCGCTTTCCCGCCCGCAACGCTAACCCGCTTGCGCGCAATCAAACACAGTCACGACCCCCACGCGGTCATCCGCGCCAACTACCCCGTTCTGGCCTGATTGCCCGGCGTCAGGGCAATCCGGCGGAATCAGATCAGGGCCGGACCCCGAGTTCTTCAACAGCCTTCCCTCGAACACTGGGCGGCCAACCTCTCGGGGCTCTTTCACGATTGAGTCGTCATGAAATGAAGCGGTGGATGGCCTTGTTGGCGTGGTCCTGAAACGACGGGTCGGCCAAGTCGGGGAAGAATTCCGCTTGGTTGACCAAGGGACCCGTCAGTTTGTTGGCCGCGCTGGCGTAGAACACGCCACTGGACAGGGTCGGGTCGGTGACGCCGTCGACCAGTCGCTTCGCACCGACCTCGAGCTTGTGGGAGATCCCCAAGGCGGGCATGACGTACTTGGCCGCTAAACGCAGCGGTAGCGCAAGGTCGTTCGAGGCTTCGGTACCGGCGGTACCTCCGGGGCTCACGGTGACAAATCGGCGGTCCGGGTGTCGGCGGGCCAGGTAGGCCATCCACAAGGCCCCGATGTACTTGGTCTGCCCGAACGCCAGGTTGAAGTCGGGTTTTCTGCTCGCGAAGTAGCTGCCGTCGATGACGGTGGCGAGTTCATCGGCTGAGGTTGAGACAAAGGACGGCCGTTGCATCCGCAGCCTCGGAACTCCGCGGGCTGCTTCACTTCCGGCGAGGACCGCGACTTCGCCCAGCCGCCCCTCTGCCAAGAGTCCTTCGAGCAGGGCGACGTGCCCGAGGACATTCGTCGCGAACACACGCGTGACCCCGTCAGCGGTCAACTCCATCGTCTTCGGGCCAATGACACCGGCGTTCATGACCAGCGCGTCGACGGATCCGTCGATGCCCGCGAGGCCTGCGCGGACCGAACCCAGATCGGCGACATCCATGACAACAATGTCGAAGATGGACCGGCCGGTCTCCGCCTCGAGCTCAGCCTTTGCCGCTATCGCACGGTCCTTGTTCCGGCATGCCAGGTAGATGCGCACCGTATCGGGACGCAATGCCAGTTGCCTGGCGACGTCTTTGCCGATCCCGGCGTTAGCGCCCGTGATCAAAGCAGTCTTGCCTTTTGGATCGGTCATTCGTTCCCCTGACCCTTTCTTCGGAAATGGGTTACACAACCCACTATGGCCATGGCGGACTGGGTTGTCAAACTCAAAATCTGCTAAATTGGGTTCATGAACGGCGAGACAGCTGACCGGCCGAGGCTCACTGCCAAGGGAGCACGCACCCGGGCGCGAATAGTGGAGGAGGCCGCCGGCCTGATCCATCAGCACGGGGTGGCGGGCACCACCTTGGAGGACGTCAAAGTGGCGGCGGCAGTCAGCGGTTCACAGCTGTACCACTACTTCCCGGACAAGAACGACCTCGTCCAGGCGGTCATCGACTACCAGGCCGACACCATCGTCAAACACCAACGGCAGGCGCTCACCGGCGCGAACGGAGTCGAAGCCTGGCGGAACATGGTGATCACCGCGGCGAGACAGACCCAAGCAGAGGGCGGCTGCCCACTGGGTTCGCTAGGTGGTCAACTCGCCGAGAACGACCCCGAGGCCCGAGCGCTCATCGCGGCCGGGTTCGATCAGTGGACAGCCGCGATCAGCGACGGGCTCGAGATCCTTCATGCCGACGGGAAGCTTCCACCCGGCATCGACCCGGACGACCTCGCCACCACTCTGCTCGCGACGCTCCAAGGAGCGACACTCCTGGCTCAGGTGCAACGCAGTAGCCAGCCGTTCGAAACCGCGGTCAATACCCTTCTCGCCCTTGCTATCCAGGCTTGAGCCCCTACTCAGCCAATACTTCGAGACCGACGAGTAGGCCCGGAGTACCGCCCGTGATTTGCCCGCCGAGGCAGGCCGCATTGCGAGCCTCGAGCCGACATGACTTGCGACCGAACCCCGGTCCTTCGGCATGCCCGCAGGGATGACTTCGCGAGCGAGAAGTCCCGGCCAGGTGTCGCTGTCGGCCCACACATGGCGGCACAACCTCGTATCTTGTGGCAACGGAAAGCTGCTGTCGGCCAACCATTTTGGGCGGAAGACCGACGCCCGGGTCGCGGCAGAACAGTGCGTTCGTCCCGTCAAACGCTGGCAACCGCAGTGATCGTGTGAGGGGTGATTGCGACAACCATTCTCCCTCGACTCAACGCGCGATCGACCATCCCCGGTGCGACAGCGCTGTCGATGTACTTGGCCCGGATATGCCGAGTCCAGGTCTCATCCGGATCGATAGAGACGGCCGCATCTCCGACCAGCCTGACCTGTTTGTTCGGCCGTTCGCCGTCGGCTCGCAGTTCGGCCTCGACGTCGATCACCAACCCCACCTTGGGATTCCGGATGATCCTGCCCAGATGCGGGCGGCCCGGATAGCTGGTCAGGTAGATACACCCGTCCTCCCACAAGAACCAGATCGGGGTGACGTGAGGGTAACCATCAGAGTCGATCGTCGACAGATGCGCGACGACATCCAGACCCAGCAGCTCCCCGATCTCGGGGACTTCTAGACGGCGCATGATGTAGGGACACTACCCGCCATCGTGTCATCGGCAATATGGTGCGTTCCCCGCGACCGAACTGCACTCTGCCCGTCGATTCGGCAGGCCTCCTAGCCGCTTCGGAATGCGCGTGTTGCGGCAGATGAGGTATCGGCGGCTGCGCTACCGGCTATATCCCTGGGTGTGGACGGCGAGACCGTAGGAACCAGTCGGTGGTGCTGCCAGGAGTGAAACCATCCGCTGCGACACAGCCTTGACCGGCTCGCTGTGGGTGGTTGTGTCGTGCGCCGCCTTGTCGATCCACAGCTGTGTGACCCACAGGGCATCTGGCTCGTCGAGCGGCGCATTGATGCTGTAGGAGATCAGTCCGCTTGTCTCCCCACCAGTTCGTACCGCCTCGTTGATCAGCTCGATGACAGTGTCACGCTGACCCGGTTGTGCCGAGATTCGTGCATAGACGCTGAACATGTCCGTCTCGGCCACTGGATTCCCCTCCGCCTGCTGTTGATCTTCCAATAGATCACTCTAATGCGCTGACGCGCAGTGACTTCGAGGCAATCAGCGACCGCCCAGGTCGGCTCCCGCCTTCATCGTGGCCGACGGACAGCGCGCGACGCGGCAGACTCGTGTGCTCCTGCACGGTGGGCCACCCACTCGATATCGAGCGGCGGATGCCTGCTCAGTGAATCACCCACTGCGGGAGGGGTTCTCTGGCGCGGAGCCATTCTTGCGGTATTCCCCTGACGCCAGCCCGGTTCCCGATACCGGTGTGCGCGGCCACGATCCCGCCGACGATGGCGGCGGTGGTGTCGGCGTCTCCGCCCGCTTCGATGCAGGCGATGATAGCGGCCGGGTAGTCGCGCAGGTAGGTGGCCGCAGCCCAGAGGGTGAACGGGACGGTGTCTTGGGCACTGACCCGGGCACCGTTCCCTAGTTCGTACGCAGCCTCGGCGACCGTGTGGCCCAGCAGTTCCCGGGCTCGGCGAATACCCGTGGCGGTGTGTCCGTCGATCAGGTAAGGGTCAACCGCGTCGAGCAGCTCCGCTGGTGTGCAACCTGTTTCGCGGGTGGCCGCGGCGTGGCTGGCCGCGACGGCCACGGACATGGCGCCGAGGATCGCCTCAGGATGGCGGTGGGTGATCTCGGCCGAGCGGGCGCCCTGAGCGGCAGCCCGGTCCGGGTTTCCGGCGAAGTGGGCGCCGAGCGGGGCGACGCGCATGGCCGCGCCGTTGCCCCAGGAACCGTGTCCGCCGAATGCGTCCCCGGCCGCTTCGGCCCACGGGCGGCCGTCGCGGATCTGATGCAGCACAACGACTGTGCCGGCGCCGTAGCCACGGTAGGGCTCACAGCGGTCGGCGAAGGCGGTCGCGAGTGCACTGCGGTCGATGGTGCCCCGGGTGCGGATCTCGGTGTGCACCGAGCAGGCCATTTCGGTGTCGTCGGTCCAGGGCCACGGTCCGGCGGGCGGGCGTCCGGCGAGCAGGTCGGGCACCGAGCTGCCGGGTACGAAGAATTGGGCGCCGAGTGCGTCGCCCACGGACAGGCCGTCGAGGCTGTCACGAGCAGTATCGGATGGTTGCGGCATACCGGGGCAATAATGCCAACCGTGATCGGCATCTGCAATGGCAGGGTAATTATCGCGTCGATCTGGCCAGTCGAAGTAATGCTGTCGGCCAACCAGTGTCGGCGGCCGACCAACGCGCGGGTTGCGGCATTGCCGGGTGTTGGTTGGGTGCGGTTCTCGGCCCTGGTTCGAATGAAAGCGGTTCTGTTACAGCAGGAGTCGGCTTCCGAGAGGCCGTACCCGGCCGTTCCCAACCGCGCGGCCTCGTGTGGGCGATGATGGTCCTATGGAGGGCAATGAGCGGACCGGCAGGCCGATGCAGGCGGGGGAATGTGAGACGCTGGCCGGTTTCCTGCAGTTTCAGCGGGATACGTTGGCGTGGAAATGTTCCGGGCTGAGCGATGAGCAGTTGCGGCGGCGGGCTGTGGATCCGTCGGAGCTGTCGCTGCTCGGGCTCGTGCGGCATATGACCGATGTGGAGCGGGTGTGGTTCCAGCGGGTGCTGGGCGGCGAGGATGTGCCGTTCCTGTACTGGCGGCGCGAAAATGGGGAGCAGAACATCGATTTCGCGGTCGATGACGCTGATGTCGAATCTTCGCTGCAGGCTTGGCTTGAGGAATGCGCGGCATCGCGGACGCGGCTGGAAGTTGCTGAGTCACTGGATGTTACGGGACTGCACCGGGCCACCGGTCTGGTGGTGTCGCTACGCTGGATTCTGACTCACATGATCGAAGAATACGCCCGGCACCTCGGGCATGCGGATCTGCTGCGGGAACGGATCGATGGACTGACCGGGGTATGAGCCCCAGCCGAAGTAGGCCATATCGCTCGGTCATCGGAGCCTACTTAAGGCTGGCGTCTGGGCTTGGTCCCGGCCAGGATCGAGTCCAGGTGCCCGGTGGGAGGCTCTCTAATCGGCAGAAGCCTGCGTTCGGCTGGCGTCGGATGCCCACGGACGGTTGATCTTCAAAGGTGCCGCGCTGGCCGATTCGGTTCGGTGGCCGCACCGGCGGTGCCGTAAGCGCAAGGGGGTGAACGCGATCGCGATTCGGCACGTACCGCACCTAGTCTCTGGATATGACAGACACCTCCGGCGTACGGATGACTGACACAGAAATCAGGCAGTTCTTCACGCTGCTGCAACGATGGTGCGACACCGAGCTCGACCAGTTCACCGGCCTGATCATCCCTACTCGATACGGCGATGTGTACGCAGATTTCGGCCGCGAGCGCCCTACGGAAATTCCGGTCGAGTTATACGAGCGCTTGCCCGCAGGCTGGTTGGGCGAAGCCGGCTAGAAGCTCCACACTTGAGTCGATCACGCATGACAGGGGAGCGGGCCAGCTCCATCGCACGCGGTTTCCGATTCCCTGCGCCGCAAGCCGTGGCCACCTCTCCCACTCGTCGGCAGATCATTGGCTTCGATCGGCTGAGATGATCTCGGCCGGTTGAACTTCCGGCGCACCGCGTGGCCGCTTCGAACCGAGCGATCAGCGGCACTATCGTGCATTCATAGTTCGAGGCCCAGCCACTGGCTCAGTGTCACCGGCCGATGCCATACTGTCCTCATGCTCGAACTGCTGGGTCAGTGCATACCTAGCCCCGGGGCCAGCCGCCCCGGGGCTTTGTCGTGCACATGCCCCCGTAGCTCAGCCGGTTAGAGCAGGACGCTTATAACGTCAAGGTCGCGGGTTCAAACCCCGCCGGGGGTACTAAAGATTGGGCAAGTCGGCTTGAGCACGTCGCTTACCGGAATCCCGCCGGCATCCCTTTGCCCATGTACACGGAGGACTGCCATCATTCCCCGGTACTCGGTTTCGACCCCGCCGCTGACCGCGTAGTGCTGCTGACAGATCCACACCTGGACTGAACCCGAACCGACGAATGGCCAGCACCTCAGCGCGGCGGTAGCGTGCGTTCTGCCATCTCGGATCGGCTCTGCCGGTTGGACGTTCGGCCGACCCGCACCGGCAGGTTCGGTCGGCGCGGTATGCGGCTAGTAAGAGACTGTGTTGGGTATGCCCTGCCGCCGGAAACTCACTACTCGTAAACCGCGGCAGCAGTCAGCGCGCGAGCGAAGAAGGTCCAGTCGCCGTTGCGGGGCAACTCTTTACCGCGGTTCTGATACCAGCCATCCGAGGCGTCCACCCACGCGCTCAACGCCTCTAGGAACGACTCGAGGGTGGCGTTGTTCCACCGATCGCGTTGATCCTGCAGATTGATCCGGAGGTCGTCGACACACGCTGCGAACTCGGCTCGGTTCTGGATCTCGTCATCGGGTGAGAGCGGCATCGGCGAATGGTAGCGGGCGCCGGCGCGGCCGTACTGCTGCGTCAGGTGCCAGCCACATCATGGCCGCTTCGAACAGTGCGGCCCGCGGCAGATGAGTGCGTTGCGGGAGCACCGCGGTCGCTGTGGCTCGGGGCTAGCATTCGGCTGTGCTGGGTAACGAGTGGGACGAAGCGGTCCTGATTGCTGATGGCTTCGAGCATGTGTATGTCGAATCTGAACGCTATGACTGGCCACGTGAAGGACTCGCCGACATCGGAGGGCAGCCACACTATTTCGAGGGTTGGGCCTTCGATCGCGTCGATGCAGGTTACGTATTCAACGTCTGGCCCGCGAACGAGGAAGCAGTGGCCTGGGAGCTTGAACGGTGGGCGATCTTCGCTCGCTGGGATCAGCGCTACGTGGCCGGCGAGGTAGACGGCGACAGTCATCCGGGCCACGGCGGCATCGATGCCCGTTATGACGAACTGAAAGGCCTCCTGGCTCCGCATCGTCAGGTTCCGGCGAACGCCCGAAAGCTGATGGCCGAGATGCGATTCGACAAAGGCGATCGGTATCGAGCCGAGGGCACCGACATGTGGTTCCGGTGGCACCCGGTGAACGACGCCGACATGGGGCACTGAACGCCGACATCGCCGGATCGGGATGATGCAGTGTTCGAGTCGCGACATGAGAGTGCGGCCGGGCTCATCTCAGCTCGATCGGCGGTCTCTGTTGTCCCGTAGGGTCGCCGCTGTGAGTAGCTCGGATTGTCGGTGTGTGATCTGCCATGACTACGGTGATCGCGCCGAGATGCACCCCGCCGAACAGCGGTTGGTCGACAACGTCGGCATGCGTGGCTGGGGCGTGATCGGCATCCCCGCAAGTGAATCCAATGGGCCCTGGGCGTTCACCGTGGGCTTGTGGCACAGCTATCGAGTGCCCGAGGTCGCCATGTTCGGGATTCCGCCGGACAATGCCATGGCCATGCTCAACCTCGCCGGTGACCAGGTCGTCGGCGGTGCGCGACTCGAAGCAGGCCGACGGCTCGACGACCTGCTGAACAACGACTACCAGGTGACGTTGCGCCCGATAGCCGCGTCCTGGCGCAGGCCGTTCTTCGGTACCGCGATTCGCTACTACCGCTCCGCCTCGGAATGGCCGGTGCTGCAGTGTGTCTGGCCGGATCGAGAGCACCGGTTCCCGGGTGATGCCGGATGCGCTCCCGAGTTCGAGCAGATACAGCCACGGCTGGAGTTGGCGCCGGACAAGCATCCCCAGAGCGTATGGACGGTCTATCGCGATGAGTGGATGGCGTCGAGCAAGCGGGATCAGTAGAGCAGACTATGCCGATTGCCGCAGGCACACGCACATCGGCATTTCGGTGCACACCGACGTCGAGTTGAAGCCGACAGCCCTGAGTGAGGTCAGAGGCCGAGGAATGTGCGGGCGGGGCCGGTGAGGATGCCTGCGGTGAGGGCGTTCATGGCTGCAGGGTCGAGGACTGTGGCGGGGACGGTCTGTGTGTCGCAATTCGGGTGGGCTGCAGGGTCTTCGGCTTGCTGTTGGAGCCAGGCGAGGGCGCCTGGGGCGCCGAGGAACCATTCGCCGGTGTGACCGGAGCCGGGCATGGCGATTTGTTCTCGGCGGTAGGTGACGGGGGTGCCGGCGGCGCAGTAGGTGGAGACGAGGGTGTCGATATTGGAGATGAGGCTGCTCAGGGGTTCGGTGAGGTACTGGTTCACGTCGAAACCGATGTTGGACAAGATGTTCTGCGGAGTGCAGTCGTTCGTGGCCTGGGCGATCTTCTGCTTGCCGTCGGGGGTGAGGTAGCGGTTGATGGCCGCGGTGAACTCCGGGGAATCCTGCATGATGCCCATCAGCGCGCCGGGCAGGAGTGAGCCGCCGACGGGTGTGCCGTTATGCCTCCTGCGCTTCGCCCGCCCGTTGTAGCCGATTCGGTCAGCGCAGGATGAGGGTGTTCGTGCCTCCGTATTCAGCATGCCAATGCGGCCGTGGATTCGCTCAGATTGCTGCCTGTACCGCTGCGAGAAGGTCGTTGGCGGGTTGGGTGAGTGGGCCGAGTGCGCCGGGGGTGAGTGGGGACATTGCGGCGATCGCGGTTCGCAGGGAGGTGACTGCGGGCTTGGTGCCGGCCGCGACGGCGTCGACCGCCGTTGTGATGGCGGCGGGTGCCGGCGGATTGGACTGGGAGGCTTGGGTGTTCGCGTCGGGGATGGGTGCGGCGGCCGGGGCTGGGTCGGTCCCGGAGCCCAATGCGCTACCGGCGAGTCCGCCGATGACTGCGCCGCCGACGAGACCGGCAATGTCTACAGGAATGGCGACTGCCAGACCGCCGAGCAGGCAGCCGGATACGCCGCCGACCGCCGCGCCGACGGGGGCGCCCGCACCCACGGTCGGGAGGGCGCCGATGGCGGCACCGGCGACGGCGCCCACCGCTGCGCCGACTCCGCAACCCACGATCTCGAGTGGGAAGACGGCAACCTTGCCGATGAGGGCGCCGAGGACTCCTCCCGCCGTGGTGGAGGTGCTGCGGCGGTCGGATTCGCTTTGGGGGAAGCCAATGTTGTTGTAGGCGGTGGTGATCTGTTGCTGCACACCGTCTAGATAGCTCTGGGCCTGGTCGCGGAGCTGGGGGTCGAGGCCCTGCGGTAGTTGGACGGCCACGGGTGCGGGAGGCGGGGAGTTGGGATCCGCTGCTGCGGTGGGTATTTCGAGCAGACTCGTCGCAGGCCGGGGGAGGTCCGCGGATTGTGCTGCGGCCGTGCCGGATCCGAACGCGAGAAGTGCGGGCACTGCGGTCAAGGCTGCGTACGTGCGCAGGTCGGACATCGGCGCATCCCTCGATCTGGCGAACCACCGTCGAGCCTCTAGGGTGCGGACCCGAACCTGCGATGGCCACGCTGCCAGTCGATCTTACCCCGGACGCGTTACCGAAGAGTGCGCCTTCTCGGTTGCGGGAGCGAGCGCGCCCAAGGTCCTGACAGCGAACCTCGCGATCGGCAGATCCCCTCAATCCTCTTGCCGCTGAGGCAAGATGCCTGGCATGAAGGTAATCCTTTTCGGCGCGACCGGCATGATCGGGCAGGGGGTACTCAATGAGTGCCTCCGGGACGAGCGGGTGGAGCAGGTGCTCGCCGTCGGGCGCAGCTCGCTGGGGATCGAGAATCCCAAGCTGCGCGAGCTGGTCCAGCCCGATCCGACCGATCTCTCCGCGATCGCCGGCGAGCTGCCGGAGTTCGACGCGTGCTTCTTCTGCCTCGGCGTCTCGTCCGTCGGCATGAAAGAGGCGGACTATCGCCGGATCACCTACGACCTGACCCTGAAGGTCGGTCGCACACTGGCGGCCGTGAACCCGAAGCTGGTGTTCATCTACGTCTCCGGGCAGGGCACCGACAGTACCGAGCAGGGTCGCTCCATGTGGGGCCGGGTCAAGGGAAAGACCGAGAACGATCTGCTCGCACTTCCCTTCCAGGCGTACATGTTCCGGCCCGGATTCGTACAGCCGATGGACGGCGTCATCTCCAAGACCCCGCTCTATCGCGTCGCGTACGCGATCACCGGACCGCTGATCCCACTGTTCAAGCGACTGGCGCCGAACGCGGTCAACGACAATCGGGAGATCGGCCGAGCCATGATCGCCGTCGCGGCCTCCGGGGCGGACACGCATGTGCTAAAGCCCCGGGAGATCAACGCACGAGCTAAGTCCTAGCGGGAAGAGACCGGCCTTGGGGCAGAGAGTCGATCAGCCCGGCTGACTGCCCGGCAGGAAATAGACCACCTCCCACAGATGCCCGTCGGGGTCGCCGAAGTACCCGGCATAAATCCCCCACGGTCGCTCGAGCGGCGCCCGCACCACGGTGCCTCCCGCCTCGAGAGCGCGCTGAAGGGTGCTGTCCACCTCCTCGCGACTGTCCACGAAGTACCCCAGGCTCATCGGTGAACCAGCGACCCGTTCGACAGCGACCCCGGCGTCCTGCGCCAAATCATCACGCGAATACAGCGACAGAATCAGCCCACTGTCGAGCGTGAACATGGCGACCGCACCCCCGGGATTGTCCTCGTCGCGCACATACTCGGTGCCGATGATCCCCTCCGAGCTCAACCCGAGCCCCTCCCGATAGAACCGCAACGAGCGATCCACATCCCGCACGCCCAGCGTCACAGCCACGATATTCACCTTCATACCGACCTCCTCCACATCCTCAACCGCCGCCGATAGACCCTGCTCATCGAACCGGATACGCCCGGTCCAGCGTCGCTTCCGCGCCGACATAAGTCTTGAACGAATCGGACACGTCACGTTCGCCAGCCGTAGCGAACCTGCGCCGGGCGCGCACGATCGCTGCTGCGCGGTGCCGCCGACGAGGGATTCGCCGCGCGGCCGACAAGGGATTCGCCGCGCCACCGACGAGGGATTCGCCGCGCCGCCGATCGGGAGTTCGCCGCGCTACTGATCGAGGATCCGCCGCGCCACCGACCGAGGATCCGCCAGCACCGCCGACCGCGCGTGAAGGCGATGCCTTCCCGCCCTTGCACCCCCGGTCAGACCCGCGCCAGCGCCGTGTCAGTTCGGCGTCAGGTCGGTGTAAGCCGCTCTGGCGACAGTATCCATGTGAACACCACAGCAATCGCAGCCCCCGGAATGGGGAACGCCTTCGGAGACAAGTCGATCCTCTCCGGCATCGACCTGACGGTCGGTCCCGGCCCGGTGCTGCGCGCGCAGTGGCTCGCCCGCCTGGCCCGCGTCTCGCAGTATCTGCGCGGCGATCACGCCTTCGCGCAGCTGATCCGCTTCGCCCTGGTCGGCGGTTCCAGCAATATCGCCTATGTCCTGCTGTTCATGGCCATGAACGGAATCGGCCCGATGGTCGCCAATATCGCGGGCTCGATCGTCAGCACGATGATCGCGAACGAGCTGCACCGCCGGCTGACCTTCCACGCGGCCGGACGCGTCGGCTGGTTCAGCGCACAGTGGGAGGGCGGCGCGCTGGCCATGATCGGCCTGCTGATCAGTACGGCAGCGCTGGCCGGTCTGGAGTTCTGGGCCCCGGGCCTGGGCGAGATCGCACAGGCGACCGCCATGATCGCCGTCATGGCGGTGGTCGGCGGCCTGCGCTTCCTGGCGCTGCGCGGCTTCGTCTTCTGACATGGCGCTGTCTTCTGACATGGCGCGCCAGTATTGCGCGAAAGCTGTTCCAGCCGATGACAGTTGGACAGCTTTCGCGGCAAGGGTCAGAGACTCAGCCGATGGCTGCGTTCATGATGGTGCCGGCACTGGTGGCGATAATGCCGCCGATCATGGCGCCCGCAACCATCTTCGGCGAGGCGAGCCCGCTGCCGGACCACTTCTCCCAGGCGAAGCGACCGCCCGCGTAGGTGATGCCCATAACGCCGGAGAGCAGCACGAACCAGGTGAAATACCGCACGAGCTTCATGAGCTTGTCGGCCACCGGCGGTGTCTCGGGCGTCGGATTGCTGATCTGAGCCAGCACGGGACTGCTCAGATGAACGAGCACAGTGTCGTGGAAGGCGCTGAGCATGGGAGTCACCCGCATAACGTTACCCCGAAAACCGGGCGACATGCGCGGGAATGTTCCTGAGATCTGCTGCGCGGGAGGGACTTTCGTCTGGTATACGAGGAATCTTCGCACTATCGGCGAGTGAGATCATCGAAGTGGAGCATACAGAACATGCGTCCCGGGAGATACGAACCTTGGTTCGTGTTGAGCGGATGACGAGATTCGAACTCGCGACCCTCACCTTGGCAAGGTGATGCGCTACCACTGCGCTACATCCGCTTGCGCGTCCTTCGGAGCCTTGCGGCGCTGTCCGGCGTGCGAGAAAAGACATTAGCCGACGCGCTGCCCATCCACCAAACCGCCCCCTTTCCCGTGCTCCGAACCGCGGTTCTAACGCGGTGTGGCGTTCTCCGGCAGGGGCACGATCGACGAGACGAGCGTGCGATCCCCGGTGGTGGATGTCAGCACCAATTGCGGTGGCCAGACCTTGCGCGAGCTGTCCGGATGCGTCTCGCTGACCACCATGATCTGCTGCCCCGCGAACGGCCCGGGCATGATCTGCACGCAGTAGGTGGTCCCGGCCGGAATCGAGTCGATGCCCGCCTGGATATCGGCCACCGAGGGCGCGGTGGCATCGGGCGCGAACATCTCGTGCACCCGTTGACCGTTGCGTTCCACGTAGTAGCGATTCTGCAGCGCCAGGATGACATCGGGTGCGGTGCGAGTACTGCCGGGACCATTGCCGCGCACGGTGGTGCCGTTCATCTCGTTCGGGCACAGCGCCGGATTATCGGCTGCCGCAGGCGCGGCCGACGACGAGGTGGGCGCCACCGGGGGAGCGGCGACAGTCGGCATCGGCCGCTTGTCGTCGGCCGGACTCACCTTGGCGATCTGCACGGCCACGGCGGCGGTCACCACGAGGACCGCCAGCACCCCCAATAGTGGTGCAGCCCAGGCGGGATACGCCCGGGGCCGCGGTTTGGACGGCAGCATCGCGCGCCGATGCCGTGCCCCCAGATGCGGCCGCAGGGCGGGTTCGTAACCCTCCGGCTCGTCATCGTCGTAGTAGTCGTCGTAGCCCGAATCCTCTTCGTACCGGGCAGGTTCCGGCGCGGGCGCGCTGGCGATCCAGTCCGCCCAGTTGCCGGTGTGCTCGTCTTCGTCTTCGGCCGGCCCCAGTGGTCCGTCGGTGCGTCCGGTCGAGGTGTCGTAGGTGGTCATGGCGTCCCCTGCGGTGAGAGGTTCGGAATGAGTGGCGCGGCGCTGGTGGGAACCGAGGTGATCAGCGGTGCGTCACCACTGGTGGTCGGCGCGCCGGAATCGCCTCCGCCGAGCGGGAATTGGCCCCCGTTCGGCGCCGTGGTGGCGACCGTGCTGGAGGGCGCGAAATCGAATCCGGAACTGGGCTTGTCACTGCCGCCGCGCGGCGTGGCCCCCGGCGCCGCCACCCCGGACAGATCGTGCGCCAGCGCCGCGAACCACGTTCCGACGAATTGTGTTGGACTGTCGCCGAATCCGCCGCCCTGCGCATGTGTGTAGTCATGCTTGGCCGCGGTGTTCCAGTACCGCACCCAGGTGGTGACGTCCAGCAGATCCTTGTTGTCGGTGACGTTCTGCACCAGCGCGGTGAACGCCGACGTGGTCAGATTGCTGATGGTGGTCGGCGGCACCAGATCGGCCACCGCGCCAACCAATTTGGTGCCGAGCACCGCGAGTCCGGCAATGGGATTCGCCAGCCCCGCGGCCGCGATCTCGGCGATATTGGTCGCGGTGAGCACGCTCTTCGCCACGGCCACCACGGAATTGAAGGCAATGGTGCCGACCTTGACCAGCGCCTGCATGGCTCCCGGCAGATCGACCGCATTGTTCGGATCCGATGCCTCGGCGATCCGCTGCGACAGCGACTTCTGCGGCTGGATCGACAGATCGGTGAGCGAGGTCCCGGAGATATCGTTGTTCACCACATTGGTGACGGTCTTGATGGAGGTGTAGGCCAGCGCCTCCGCAATGGATTTCAGTGAGGCGATCGGGTCACCGCCCGAAATCTCCACCTGCCCTGCGATATTGGCGACTGCCCGCAGCAGCGGCGCATTGGCCGGTGCGTCGCAGGCGAGATCCCCGTCGGCGCAGAAGCTCGCGACCCGCCCGCTGAGGCTGCCGAAATTGGCGGTGCCCGCACCCGTGCCGCCATCGGTGGTGAGCGTGCTGGAGATCGTACTAATGGAGCTGTTGCTGATCGCGGTCCCCATCCCCGATCCGGCGGGAGGCTGGTCGGACTGCGGCGGCGGCGGAAGTTTCGCCACCGCTTCACCATTGGTGCCCGGCGCGGCATCGGGCTGCTTCTGCCCGGGTTTGCCGGGGAACATCGACGCCCCGGCGGCACGCGTCGGATCACCGAACAGCGCGACCGCGGCGATCCGATCGGCCGTCACCACGCCCGTGCCCCCGGCGACCTCCTGCGCGAACAGTGAGGCCACATGTGCGCCTTGCGAATACCCGGCGATAGCCAGCCGGGTATTGGGGCAGCGATCGGCGACCTGTTTCGCCATGGACCGCAGGGTGCTCAGACCGTCGCCGATGGATTTCGAGTACGTCGTCTTATCGGTGGAGACGGCCCCGCCGAAGGACGCCTCATAGGGCACATAGGCCCGGTCCACCAGCCCGGCATCGCTGGCCTCGGACATCATGGGCCGGAACACCGTCGACAGCATTCCGGTGTCGGTGGTGACGGCCGCATCGGGCGAGGATTCACCCGTGCCCTGGATGCCGAGCGCGTACAGCGCCGGGCAGGTGTCGATGGCCAGGCTCGTATCGGGTGGGCCCGCGTCGGCCACACCGAGGGTCGCTGCCGTGAACAGGCAGACGCTCGTAGTGATGAGCAGCAGTTTCCGGACCACGCCGCACCTCGTTCAGATCATGGACTCGGGTTCTGCGCGCCTGGGTGCGCGCGGGCGGTGATCCGTGCGCCGGCCGTACGGGCCGACGTGAGGATCTGCTCGGCCAGCAGCCGAACCGGTTGAGGCGGTGTGCGTGTGGGGTCGCCGTCGTCCAGCGGGGAGCTGTTGACGTCGGGTATCCACGCGGCCATATCGTGCGGTTCGAGGGCGCGCCACTGTTCCAGCCAGCCCAGCCGCCAGGTCTGCGCGCCGAGTTCGTGCGCGAGGTTCTCGGCGTCGTGCCGGCGCTCTTCGGCGGGCATGGGCAGCGGCCGTGCGGAATCGGCGACGGTGATGATCCCGACGAGTTCACTGCCCGCCGGGGTGGCCTGCTGCTCGTGCGAGACGAGCGCGCGATGCAGGGTGTTCAGCCCGTGCATATGGGTGCGGGCCACCAGGACTACCAGCGGCGAATCCATATCCGCGCCGAAGCCGATGCGCGCGGGCCAGCGCTGCCCGGCATCACCGGCCCAGCTCATGCTGGCGGCCAGACTGCTCACGCCCGCGCCGCCGTGCACGCCGACCAGCCACAGCAGCGGCGGCCGATCGGGCCGATTCGGCACGGCGCGATGCCACATGGGCACCGGCGGCAGGCTCAGGGTGGTCATCGCAGCTCCCCGAGGAGCGTGAGGTAGGCGTCGCGGGTCTCGGCCGCGAGCCGGTGCCACGAGATTAGCCCGCCCCCGGCGAGGTGAATATCGAAGGGCACCAGCATGACCGCGCGCACCCACGAGCCGAGATGGGCGCTGACATGCTCGAGGATGGCCGCGCCGGAGTCCGGAACCTGTTCGGTCAGCACGATCACGGCATCGCCGACGACGAATTCGCTGAAGTGCTCGTCCAGCCAGCTCAGCGAGGGTTGCAGCCGATTGATCGCATCCGGCCGCGCGGCGACGGTGATCACCAGTCCCACGCGCGGATCCGACAGCAGGGGAGCGGCGAGCCGGCTGGTCACCGGTGCGCCCGCATCGAAAACGGCCAGCAGTCCGGCGGTTTCGAGATGCCGCGCGACCGATACCAGAGTTTCCCGGCGCGGCAGCGGATCCGGGCTGCGGCTCAGCACCCGCACCCCCGTGGTGGTCTGACCCGAGCACGCGCCGACGGTGGAGGGCAGTTCGGGATGCTCGGCGGAGAGCCAGTTCTGGACGGTGCTCACCGCCGGCATGGCATCACAGCCGCGCAGCCCGAGATCGCCGCCGCCGAGCGTGGCGTCCACCGCTACCGGCCAGATCTCACCCTCACCGTCCACGGCCGCCGCGGCGGCCAATCCCAGTGCGGTGGTCGACGATCCCGACGATCCGGACCCGCCCAGCACCAGCACCGACGGCAGCACGGCCCGCAGCAGGCGGCCCTGTCCGCCGTGCAGGGGGACCGGATCGGTCGGCGATCCGGTGGGGGTGCGCGGCCCTGGCTCCGGGGCGGGCGGTTCGGTCACGCGCCGGATGAGATCGTCGATATCGACCATCGCTCACCCGCCTGACGAAATGATCGAGCTGATCAGCACCCGGCCGTCGCCGCCGGTCGTGGTGGTGAAGGTCTGCTGCCAGGTGTTCTTGGTGCCGTCCGGGCGGCGCTCGTCGATATTCACATCCCAGTGATCGGCGGGCAGCCGGGAGATGGTGACGCAGTGCTGGGTTCCGGCCGGGACCGCCGAAATCGCGTCCCGGGTGGCCTGTTCCGGTGCGGCCTTGGCATCGGGGGTGAGCAGGCTGCGCACGACGGTGGCATCACGCAGCACATACCAGGCGTATTCCAGATGCATGATGACACCGGGCGCGGTGTTGAGATTGCCTGAGCTGGAACCACTCACCCGATCGGCGGATTCGACGGCCTGGCACCAGGCGCCCGGGCTGGCGGGCTGGTTCGGATTCGCGGTTGCCGGAACGAGTGTCGGCGCGGGTGCGGCCTGCGGTGCGGAATCGTTTCCGGGCGTGACCTTCACCCAGACGATCCCCGCGATCACGGCGAGCACCGCCGCCACGATGGCGGCCAGCGCCGCGCGTTCGCGTATCTCGCGCCGCCGCCGCGTCTGCGCCGCGCGTTCCCGGGCCGCGAGCACCAGCGGGGCCATCGGATCATCCGACAGCAGATCGGCTTCCGCGGACGTGACCCGCCGAATTCGGGTGGTGGCCTCGCTGTCGGGCGTGTGGTCCTCATCGAGCCACTGCGCCCAGGCGGGGGTGGGATCCGGCTCGTCCGCACGATGGCGGCCCGGATTCGTCGGCGGCAACGCGGGCATAGCGGGGCGTTGCGCCGTGAGGTCTTCCTGTTCGATCACGGCGTCACCCATGTCTTTTCCGTCAGGCACCTGGAGCTGGCGCTAGCGCCGCCAGGAAGGATTCGGGGGTTAGTGGAGGCATCTGCGCGACCGCGGAACGCAGCGAGTCGACGGTGGCGCCGACCTGCTGATTGACCTGATCGACCGCCTGATTGACCTGTTTGACTGTCTGGTCGACAACGGTGTTGACCTGCTGGACGACCGGTGCGGCAGCCTCCGCGATGGGTTGCGGGGCAACGATCGGCGCGACGGCGGGGATGATCGGTGCGGGAGCTGGGGCTGAAACCGGAGCTGCCACAGGCTGATCGATGAGAGGCGCGGGAGCGGGCGGTGCGGGCTGGTTCGCATTGCCTCCGCCCAGTGCGCCACCGACTATTGCGGCCAGCGTTCCGGTGATGCCGACCGCAGGAACGCCGACGATCGCAGCGCCTGCCAGACATCCGGTCACGCCGCCGACCAGGGCTCCCGCAGGAGCACCGATTCCAGCTGTCGGCACGCCGCCGATAAGTCCGCCTGCAACGCCTCCGACAACAGCTCCGACTGCACAACCGACTGGCACCAAAGCCACGGTTGCCAATCCGCCTGCGGCCAAGCCGATACCGGCTCCGGTAAAGCTCGACGCGGCCAATCGATCCGACTGGTCTGTCGGAAAACCCAGGCGGTCGTAAGTGGCGGCAACCTGCCACTCCGCGTAGTCGACGTAGGACTGTGCCTTGTCTCGCGTCTTTTCATCGACGAAACCAGGCAGTTGGACGGCATTGGAGCCGACCCGGAGCAAATGTGGATCTACCGGCACCACTGCGGGTGCTGGATTATTTGCTTCTTGCGGCGACGAATCTTCCGGCTGCACCGAAACATCGGGCGACGCCTCGGGCTGTACCAGCGTATTGGCCGGCGGCTGGGTCTGCTGTTTCGGACGCGGCCGGGCGGGCGGGGCAGGCGGATCCGGAATGAAATCCGCAGGGCTGGGCGCGGATGCGGCGGGAGGCTGCGGGGTGGTGCTCAACCCCGGCTGACCTTCGCCGGGCACTGCCAGCCCCGGCTGTCCGGGCGAGGCCGAAGCCACTCCCTGGCTGGCCACCAGCATTATCGGCAATACCGACAATGCGAGCGAAGTGCGTCTGGAATTCATTGCCCATTCCCCTCATCAGAACGGTCGGTAGCGGGGCCACCCACCCGAAACCCCCTGCCGACCAGCGCTTTCCGCGCTTCCGGCCGCATGAACCGCAGCTGACCCATGACGAAACCCCACCACCGTGCGATGATCATGTTGCTGGGTCGATCCTACCCGTAACCGTGCCGCTCACAACCTGATACGGGTCAGTCGGGACGAATTCTTGTATAAATCAGTCGGAACGAATTCCGCTGCTGTGCGCATGCGCACCGTAAGATCACTTCCGCCCCGCAAGAACCGTGTGCCGCACTATCTCTCGTGCGTCCGCCGGTTCTCGGAAGGAAGCTCCATGCGTCTACCTGCAGCACACTTTTCGCTATCGCTGCTCGCTCTCGTGGCAGCCCTGACACTCACCGCGTGCGGCAGCGGCCTCAGCTCGTCTCCCTCGACGACCACCATCGCGCCCCCCGATCCGGCGCGCCCGCCCGTCGATATCCATTGGGAGGCATACCAGGGCTTCCAGCTACCGATCGGCGCGCACGACGGACCCACCAGGCAGAGCCCCGCCGCCTCGGGCTACTCCCACACTCCGCAGGGCGCGGCCCTCGCTGCCATCAATCAGAACGTTCGTCTCACCCTGGCCCCCGACGGCGCGTGGCCGGACATAGCGGCCGAATCCCTCATGCCCGGCCCCGCCAAGGACTCCTGGGTCCTGGCCCGCGCCCAGATCTCGATCACCGCCCCCGCGAATCCCGCCACCACCGCCCACATCGCCGGCTACAAAATCAACACCTACACCGCCGCGCGCACCGACCTCACCGTCTACAGCACCCTCTCCGACAACAGCATCCTGGCTACCCTCCTGACCGTCGTCTGGTCCGCCGACGACTGGCGCTTCCAACTCCCCGACCTCAACTCCAAAACCAACAGAAACCAATCCCCAGCAGCCTTCCCCACCGACATGGTGAAACTGGAAGCCCCGAAGTAGCTGTCAGCCCCAGACCGGCAATGGGACCGATCGCCGCCCCCGATTCCAACCCGGGTCCGGCCCCGTCAATCTGTCTCTGCGCTGCACAGAATGTGGCGGGTGTCCGGCGGAATGGCCGCCGCACCCGAGGCCGCGACCTTCAGTTCATCGGCAGGCCGGATGCGGCGATACGCATCGTGCAGGCCCGGAGTGTGCGGGAACTGACGTTCACGCCTGTGTGGTCCTGGGCAGGTTGTAAAGGTCCTGGCGCGGGTTGTTCGGAGCCGGAACGGGCTATCGCGCAGCGTGTCTCCGCACTACGCAGCAGGTGTGGGGGTTGTGCGATTCCGACGCGGGCTGCGCGATCTCGGAGCGGGCAGGTTTGGCCCGGCTCGGGGCCTGCCGAGACAGGCTGAACGTACTGGCGATCCGTGTCGACAATCAATCTTGCCACCGGGTTCCCGACCGGATAGTGACTGGGGCCGAGCCTGTTTCAGGCTCGGCGCGGTATTCGTCCTGTTGGTGCAGCCTGTTCAGTGATTCCAGATTTCGCTGGCCAGGAAGCGATCCCACTGCTCGCCGGGGAACACGAGCACCGGCCCGCTCGGGTTCTTGGAATCACGCACCCCAACTGTGTTCGCCCCGAGGAATGCGATTTCGACGCACTCATTGGCACTGGGGGACTTGGAGGATTTGAACCACTGGGCGTCGGAGGGATCGTTGATCATGGCGCGTACTCCTTCGCGATGCTCGACACCAGATCGCGGGTGTCGTTCTCGCTCAACGCTACCCGCTTCATGGATACAACCGCTTGCCTGAACCGGGCGATCACCTCGGCATGCTCGAGGTAAAGCGCTCCCTCGGACCCTTCGACATAGACAACCGGAGGCTCAACCAAACGGCTGGCAAGGGGAGGGAATTCGAGCATGCTGAATGAGTCGACCGAGTATCCGGAGTGTGTGCCCGCGTTGAACGGCACGACCCTGATCGAGATGTTGTCCTGTGCTCCAGCCTCTTGCAGGCGCTGCAATTGCTCCCGCGTAACCGCAGGCCCTCCGATTCGATGGCGTAGCACCGCCTCCGACAGGAGTGCATCCACTCGAAAAGTATTGTCGGCCAGCCGCTCCTGCCGCCGGGCGGCCAGTTCGAGCCGACTCGACACATCGATTTCGGGCAGGTTGGGGAGTGCGGTCTCGATGAGGCTGCGGCGATATGCGGGCGTCTGGAGTATGCCGGGTATGAACACGAGCTGATGCGATGTCAGGTGGTCGGCCACTGCTTCGAGTCGCAGGTAGTGATTGAAGTACGGGGCGTACTGGCGGGAGTACGCCTGCCACCATCCTGTCGAGACTCCTTGCAGCTTGGCGACTTTGGCTTGTTGCTTGAGTTCTTCCCACAGCAAGAGCACCTCCGCTCGAACCGCAGGGGTGACGCTGTACATGTCGAGTAGCGACTTCAACTGTGGCGTAGACACTTTGGTCGGCAGACCGTCCTCGAGTCGGAGGATGGTTTGCTTCGACGTATCTATCTCCAATCCGGCAGTCAATAGGGTGGCGCCAGCTTGTTCTCGGATGGAGCGAAGAAAGCGACCGAATGCTCTACGCGGGATAGTGGATCCGACCATTTCGTTAGCCTCGCTATCTGGGGAAGCGTTTCGTGAAGCGGTCCGTGCTGGACTTCCAGCGGATTCCCTTCGATACCTTTCATCAGAAGTTCTGCGGGATCACAGTTGTATACCGAGTGTAAGTGAGAACTTGCGACCTACTGCTCGGTACTGAATTCGATTCCCGTACCGAACTTCTGATGAAAGGTGGACCGAAATGACCTGGGACATCTGGGCGCTGCTGTCGATCATCGTGTTGTGCAGCACCGTCATCGTCTGGTCCGGCTGGGGCTACTACCGCGAACTCCATCCGGCGGAAGTCGACTCCCTACGCCTGCACCTCATAGGCGGCGGTCACCTCGACGTCCCCCTCGCTCCCGATCACCCCACCGGCCGTCACCGCGCGCCCCACTTCACCCGCCTCCACCTGGAGCCGACCCCGTGACCCCCGCAGAATTGGCAGTCCTCGCCGTGCTCCGCCCCAACCTCCCGCTCACCTCCGCCCAGGTCCAGCAGGCCGCCCGTCTGACCGCCGCCCGCACTCGAAATGCGCTGTCCCAACTGGAATCCCGAGGCCTCATCATGCCCAGCCGCCCCCGCGGCCGCTACCGCATCACCCCTCGTGGCCGAGCCGCCCTGATAACAAAATCCCGCTGACCCTTGAAGCTGACGTAGCGTTAGGTTTTAGCGTGGGTGGTGCACATCGAGACGAGGAGCAGTAGATGAGCACTGACCTGCAGAGACTGTCCGATCGCACGGAGATCGTCGAGTTGCTGAGCGGCTACTTGGCGGCGGTTGACGATAAGCGGCTCGATCGCACCGTGGTGACCACGACTTTCGCGGCCGACGGCCGGATCGTCCGTCCCAATGGGGCCGCTGTTGTCGGACACGACAACATCCTCGAAAGCCAGTCCACGAGTTTCGCCCGCTTTCGGGCGACACATCACGTCACCGGCGATCATCTTGTCGAAATCGACGGTGGCACAGCAAGAATGCGCGCCAACCTGACCGCCATGCATCTCTGGTCTCCGGAGGAGTCCGATTCTCACTCCCTGGAGACCCATTTCCTCGCCGGCGGCGTATTCGATGTCCGTGCGACGCGCACCGGCAGCGGGTGGCGACTGACCGAAATGGCGCTGCACAACACCTGGCGCAGCGGCACGGGTGTGGCCGCAATGCTGGCAACCCGCTGATTCGACAGGAGTGCACAGTGGCCGAACAGGTATGGCGCGTAGGAGATCTGGCCCGCGCAACCGGCGTCACGGTCCGGGCCCTGCACCACTACGACCAGCTCGGTCTGCTGGCGCCCTCCTCGCGCACCTCCGGCGGCCATCGCAGCTACACCGAGTCCGACGTGCGCCGCCTGCACCGCATTGTCGCCTTGCGGGGCTTCGGATTTCCGCTCGAGGACATCGCGGCCCTCCTGCACGCCGACCCCGACCAGGACCCCCGCGACCTGATCCGGCAACAGCTGACGCTGGTCGAAGATCGCATCGCCCGAGCCGACGCCCTGCGACACCGCCTGCTCGAGGTGCTCGACGGCCTCGATCGAACGGTAGAGCCGTCGACCTCGGAGTTCTTACGACTGATAGAGGAGACCATCACCATGAATCAGCCACTGACCCAGGAGGAATTCGCCCGCCTGATCCGGCAGCGTGAGGAATTCGCGCGGAGTTTGAGCGCGGAAGAGTTTGCGGCACTGTTGAAACGCCGCGAGGATGCCTTCGCCGCAATGACTCCGGCGGACCGGGAGCGGTTGGGGGCCAGGCGCACTCGAATGATTCCGCCTGGCATCGACCTCGGACCCGCGGAGGGGTAAGCGGGAGGCTTTGCTCTGCCACTCCGCTGATTTCACGTGAGCAACCGGCCCAATCGTGCACTACCCGGCCTCAAATGGCGGTTTCCCACCGAATCCGCGTCGATAGTGCACGAAAAGGCCGACCGGCGATCCTCAAGGAATGAATCTCGTATTCGGGTAGCCCGGATTGCCTTCGTCGAACAGGCGGCCGTCGCCGTGCTTCAGGTGCAGATCGAAAAACGCTGCGACATAGGCACGTTGGGCGATGACCGACTGCTCGGGATCGATCCGCCCGATCTCCCGCTGCTGTGCACCCCGCTTCAGCACCTGTGCGAGCTGCGGAACCACGACCTGCAGGTCGGTGAATCCATTGTGCGCGGCGCCGTCGAAGTGCAGATCGCGTTTCCACGCCCGCTGATTTGTCCAGAACTCCATCCACGACGGATCGATATCGGTGCTCATATGGGAATGCTCGAGCGTGTCACCCGTTGCCGGGTACACGAAGTCGGAGCCCACCAGCAGTAGCGGCCGATCCAACCCGTGCTGCACGCTCTCCCCGGTCTTACCCGGCGACATCGCGCCGTCGAAGTTGATCCCGGCGCCGATACGCCGGTCGTAGTACATGCTCTCCGCGGTTGTGCATCCGCCCAGTGAGTGTCCGAACATGCCTATCGCCGAAAGATCCAGCGCTCCAACCAGACCCGTGGGCAGCGGGTGTTTCCCGGCATCAGGGTTGTCGCCCCGGTCCAAGCGCGTCAGTTCGTCCAGCACGAACCGGGTATCGGCAATGCGGGCAGCCATCGTCCGCTGCAGGAATTCCACGCTCGACTCGGCGCTGCCGGTGACGACCCGCCCACCGGGGAACTCGATTGCCGCTGAATCATGCGGATGTGACAGGGAGACAACGATATAGCCGTGACCGGCCAGATCATCGGTGAGCACCGAACCGAGCTCCCGCATCATGCCGAGGCCGTGCGAGAACAACACCACCGGCCACCGTTGTGTGCGATCCACCGCCACCGACACCACAGCAGGCCGCTTGGTTCCGCTCCAATCGACCACGCCCGCAGGCATATCCAGAAAGGCCGGATCGGGCACGCTCTGATCGAATACGCTCGCCGCCCGCGGCGACATCCAGTCGGCGAGTTCCCCGCCGCCCTGCGCGGGGTAGGTCACGGTAACCATCAGCTCCCGCTGCTCGCTCGGCTGCCACGGATCCGGCCGCGCATCCACCAGATGCAGATCCACCGTGCCCACCCGATACCGCCCAGTGAGCCCCGGCAAGGTCAGCCGCACCTGCGGACTGATCGTGATCGGCGTGGCGGCAGTCAGCAACCCGAGCCCGGCAATCAGCCCCACAGCCCCCGCGAAGACCCGCCTATCGAACACATCGGTCACTTAACCACTTGCGTCTCCAGTGGGTGGAAGGTGCAGCGTATTGCCATGACCGACGACCTCCACACG
Source organism: Nocardia sp. NPDC006630 (assembly GCF_040611495.1). Classification (NCBI taxonomy): domain Bacteria; kingdom Bacillati; phylum Actinomycetota; class Actinomycetes; order Mycobacteriales; family Nocardiaceae; genus Nocardia; species Nocardia sp. NPDC006630. The sequence continues at coordinate 515,481 of NZ_JBEXOK010000002.1, read as the reverse complement.
ATCGGCGAACTGGCCCAGCGCACCGGCCTCCCGGTCCGCACCATCCGCTTCTGGTCCGACACCGGCGTCCTCACCCCCGCAACCCGATCCCCGGCGGGCTACCGCCTGTACGACGCAGCAGCCGCAAGCCGCCTCGACCTGATCCGCACCCTCCGCGAACTGGGCCTCGGCCTGGAGACCGTCCGTCAGATCCTGGACAACCAGCTCACCCTCTCCGACGTAGCCGCAACCCACGTCCGAGCACTGGAGGCGGAAATCCGCACCCTCCGCCTCCAGTGCGCCGTCCTCCGCACCGTCGCCGACCGCGAATCCACCACCGAGGAACTGACATTGATGCACAAACTAGCCACACTCTCGGCGCGAGAACGCCAGCAGATCATCGACGAGTTTGTCGCCCGAGCCTTCGAGGGTGTCACCGACGAAGACAGCACGGCCATAGCCGATCTCATGCGCGAAATACCACCCGAACTCCCCGACGATCCGTCCCCCGAACAGGTCGACGCCTGGATCGAGTTGGGCGACTTGGTATCCGACACATCCCTCCAGCACACCCTTCGTCGAATGGTCCTCTCCGGCGCCACCGACAACCGCATCGAATTCGGCCTGACCATCCGCCCCCTGATCCTCGAACACGCGGGTCCGGCGGTTGCCGCCGGCGTCGCTCCGGATTCTCCTGCGGCCGAGGCGATCCTGGCGCGAATAGTTCCCGCGGATCTTCCCGAACCCGACACCGTCGGCCTGGTGGCCTGGCTCGACACCGTGTCCGAACCGAAGGTAGAGCGATACTGGGAGCTGCTGACCGTGATCAACGGGTACCAGCCCGCCCCGCGCGCGGTCCCCGCCTTCGCCTGGCTGTCAGCAGCCCTGCGTGCCCACCGATAGCTCTCCTCTCCGGAATTCCACACCTATGCTGCAACGGTTTCGGTTGTTTGCAGCTGGGGAACCCGCCCGCGCGCGGGCCGTCCGGGAGTCATCCCTTCCGCCGTGTGAATATCGACCAGGAACTGGTGGCGGTGCCTACTCGGCGTTTGCCGCCACCAGTTCCTGGTCGATGTCATTTCACGTGTGCGAAGGGAGGATTCGGTCGAAGGTGGGGGAGATGTGGTGGGTTACAGCCACTTCATCAGGGTCATGCTCGAGAGCTGCGCGTTGGTGATGGTCGGCAGGTCGACCTTCTTCGGCGGACTACTGCCGTCCACCGTGATGACATAGACGGAGGTTTGGCCGGTGCCCTGGGTATCGAGGTACTTGAAGGCAATCTGAGTGCCGTCGTGATTGCTCACGGGGTTCGATATACCAGCTGTATTCGTGGTGGGCAGCAGTGGCGTCCTGTTGCTCGCGGTGAAGCAATTGGTCGCCGGATCCTTGACGACGTCGGACCGATATACCTGAGTGTCCTTGGCATCTATCACTTTGGTAGGGCCACCCAGCCAGATCAGTGTTCCGCAGTCAGCGGTGGGGAACACGATGGTCCCGTCATAGTTGAGGTAGGGACCGCCGAGGTGTCCGTGCCCCACGGCCTGCGGATTACTCGTCGACCCAGCCGGTATCTCGTAGTAGTTGTCCACCGGTGTCGCGGGCTGCCGGTAATAGAAGTTGCCCGCGCCATCGAACCCGATGGATTCGAAATCCGGCTGCGTACCCCCGAATGGCCCGAGCGCGGCCGCGGGCGTCACATTGGTGAATGTCCCACCGGCATCTATCCATCCAGCACTGTCATGCCCGTCGACCTTCTTGGTGAACGCGAATCTCTTGAGATCCGGTGACGCCGAGAGAACATTTCCGGAATCGCAGGTATTCGAGCACGCGGAGACATCGAAAGAGGCGACTTGCGAATACTTTCCGGAGCCGGGATCGATGAATCCATAGTTCATATGCCCCACGGATCCGGTGCCGACGAATATCTGCGTAAGTATCCCCGACGTCACCTGCGGCGCAGTAGCACTGGTCGCCGAGGCTGGATTGGTCGAGGTCGCAGCCGCCGCGGGCGGACTGCTCGATGAGGTAGCTGATGGCTTGGTAGTCGAGTTATTCGCCGAGCATCCGGCTGTAAACGCTAGTAACACTGTCGAAATGGCAAGAATTGCTGACAAACGTCCATGGGATTCTGCATTCATGCGGACTCTCCGGCCAAGCGGTGCAACACTGTCGCGTCATTATGCGCTCCGCAGAGAGGTTGCGGGTCCCGATCCGCCGGGCGCCACCGGGGCGCCCGCTGGGCCCACGCAACCAGGGTCTTCCAAAACGATCATCTGAACCGGGATTATTTCATATGCTCTCACCGGCAGAGCGGCAGAACACCGCATCTGCCTCGGCAAACAGATTTGAGGACAACTTCATGAAACGAACCATTCTCGTCGGCGCCGCCGCCTTCGCCCTTCTCGGTGGTGCCATGGGCACGGCTGCCGCAGAAGGGATTCCGCTCACCGCCCAGAACGTCGACATCACCCCCGGCTCGGCCGCGGACCTGGGCAATGCCATCGGCACCGGCTCGGTCGACACCGGAAGCACCGCCGCCGCCCTCGGCAGCGCCTTCGGCGGCGGCTACGCCGGCGGCGTACTCAGCAGCCTCTCCGCACACTGATCCAGGCGGGACTACAGAAGGGCCCGGCCGAAACCGGGCCTGATCTGGTCTATGTGCGGGCGCAGGGGATTGTATGAGCATCGGCGAGATCGTGTTGGTCTATTGACCCGTCGCGGCCACTCACTTAGCATCCAGCGATGCTCCTCGTCGATAAGAACGACTTCGTCCTGACCTTGACGCTCAGTCGGCCCGAATCGCGAAATGCATTGTCGCCGCAGTTGATTGAGGAGTTGCAGACTCAGATCGCCGCGGCTGACTCCGACCCAGATGTTGCCGTTGTGATCCTCACCGGTGCTGATCCGGCGTTCTGCGCAGGAGTCGATCTTCGAGTGATAGGCGCCGAAGGCGGTTGGGACAACATGGGTGGAGGGGAAGGTGGCGCCGGTGATGCCCCGGCCGGGCACCCGTGGACGCCGATCAGCAAGCCGATCATCGGCGCGGTCAACGGAGCCGCTGTGACCGGCGGCCTCGAGCTCGCATTGGCTTGCGACATCCTCATCGCCTCGGACCGGGCGCGATTCGCCGACACGCATGCCCGCGTCGGCGTCATGCCGCTGTGGGGCCTGACCGCCCGCCTGCCGGAAGCCGTCGGGTTCGGGTTCGCGCGCCGAATGAGCTTGTCGGGCAACTTCATCGATGCCCACACCGCCCTCTCGCACGGCCTGGTCACCGAGGTCGTGCCGCACGACGAACTGCTCCCCACCGCACGCCGGCTCGCCCTGGATATCGCGTCCAACAATCAGACAGCGGTCACCACGCTCCTCGGCTCCTACCGCCGGGTTCAAGACCACGTACTCGCCCCTCAGGCCCAGATCGAAGCCGCGACCGGCGCGGATTGGCTGGCCGGTGACGCCGCGCGCGACATCGCCAAGGACGCACGCGCGGTCATCGACCGGGGGCGGGCTCAGCTGCATTGAGCCAACGCCCAAGCTCTCTCCGCGAATTGAACCGGTATGAATTCGAACGTGAGGCATTGATCGCCTCGCATTGATTTCGGCCGACTCTGATTCGGATTTGCGAGCGCTGCCGAACGCCGGTGGGGTGCCGGACTATTCGAATGTCAGTGCTGGCAAAGCCATTCGGTGCCGTAGTGTCCGGCGTTGCCACCGTCGAGGTGAACCCAGTGACCGTCGCCTTCGCAAGGTGCGCCGTCTACCTGAGCCGAGTTCTGCGGGGACGTGGTCGTGGGGACGACAACCGGTGCGGTGGTCTCGGCGGGTGGGTTGTTGTCCGGGCCCGCGCCGTTGTTGGGGTTGGTGCAGATCGTGCCCTCGCACGGAACCCAGGTGCCGTCGCCGTTGGGATTCTGGATGGCGTTGGGGCCGACGTAGCTGCCGAGCGGGCAGCCCGGGTCCTGATTCTTCGCGCAGTACTCGGCGCTCAGACCATTACCGGTGGAGCCGTCGGCCCCGCGCGGTCCCGGGTTGTTGTTCGGCTGCGGGTTGTTGTTCGGCTGCGGCTGGACCGAGGTCCCCGGGGCCGGGGCTGCCGTGGCCGAGACGGCTGTGGTCGTGCCGGCCTTCACCGTCGTGCTACTGGGCGACGGAGAGGTCGACGAGTCATTCGAACACGCCGCGGCGCTCAGAATGAGGGCCAACCCCGCGAGGACGGTCAACGAACGCTTCACGGCATTCCCTTTCAGTTGGTGTCACCCGGCAGCTGCCTGCCCGATGGGGATGGGGTTGTGCGAAATTCCGCATTGTGCGGATCAGCGGCAAACCGAATCGGTGAACGCCTGTGCCACCGGAATTACCGGGCTGCTCGTACCACCGGTCAGCTCGACCACGATCGCCAGAGGGTAGCCCACAATCGAGCACAGGGGTGCGGGCGGCGCGGGCGTGGCGCTCGCGGTGCCGGTCCCGACGACGGTGTCTGTGGCGATCGCGCCACCAGTGGGGGCTACACCCAGTAATTTCCGCATGACTGTAGATCCTTTGCTGGTACCGCGACCGGCACTGGCGTGCTATCGACCGATCATTAACCAATAGGTTGCACGATGACAGGGCGAGTTCAGTTGATTTTGAACCTCGCGTGTTTTCCACGGCTCGAGAGATCGGGCCGGTGATCTTGAACGCTATTGCGTGGCTGGAAGACAGCGGCACGCGTGTATGACGGCCGCAACACCGTCCATGCGCGTCGTTGGTGCGCCGGGCGATGCTGCGCTACGGAATGCCGACCAGGTCCGAGCCCCGGCGGAATCGAGTTGGAGTCTCGCGCCCGGATAGCACCTGCCAGCGGACTCCCCAGCCGTAACCGTCCATGTCGCAACGGGTTCCGTAGTCGATCAGCCGATCGTCAACCGAGTGAGCCCAGACCTCGACCGGCAATACTGTCGCCGAATATCCGATCACGCCGCATGTCAGGCTGTTTGGAACTGCCGACGGTACTCGGAATGGCGTAGGCCGGCGGCCGAGGAAACCGGTCAGGCCAGCCCCAGTCGGCGCAGTGCGCTTTCTCGCACCGAGTAAGTCCGCGCGACAGTGCTCGCGTCGCGGGTGCAGTAGGTGTCGAATCGTGCTTCCTCGACGGTGAACGGATTCCAGTCGATACCCTGCTGGCGCAGCCATTCCCGGGCGTCGTTCTGGATCCAGCCGTCTTCTCCGATGCGGGTGAGCACGACCACCCATGGGTCGGACGTCTCGGACACTTGCAGCAGTATGCCGCAGGTGGCTTATCCGTTCACCAGAAGCGTGCTGTCCCCCACCGGCTGCGGCTCAAAGTGATTTTCTTCCTCCGACGTTCACCGTCGGTTCTCGGTCAGATGGTCCAGGTGATCGGGTAGTTGGCGTACTTCGCGGTCTCTGCGGTGAAGATCACGCCTACTGCTCTGAGGTCGTCACGCGCCCTGACCCTCATCTCCTTCAGCTCGTCCATTTGCGCCGCATGCTCTTCGGAGTCCCAAATGCTGACCTGGGAGAGCGAGCCTTCGGGGGAGACGCCCGCATACCAGTGCAGAAGGCCCGGCAGCGCCAGGATTGCCGGGATCAGGTACTCCGACGTCTTCTTGTCCGCAGCGACGACCGCGTCGTACAGGCTCGGATCGAAGGTCACTCGCCCGACGCGGACGACGGCCTTTGTTGGCAACGACTCTGTCATCGATTTCCTCTCGGCAGTGCTGGAAAAGCTTGCTTCCCAGACGATCTCACCATCAGGGCTGATGGAAAAATATCGATCTCGGGCGCGACCGATGACGTCGACGGGCTGGGTCGTGGCTGTGGGCCGCAGACCAGCCGACCCTCGTGCCGTAGCGCGGCGGCCGTATCGGTCGATGCCTCACACTATGCGGTGTGTCCGTGCACGAGTTCCAGTCGGGTTAGGTTGCTATGTGCGCGATTTCGACCGCGCCCTCCGTGTCACCTTCGCCGGTGAGAACTTGTGTTTCGACCGACGTGGTCAACCGGCGAATTTTGCGATGGCCTGCGCGGTGACCGGGGTGAAGAGATTGATCAGGTTGCCGTCGGGATCGCGAAACAGCAGCGAACGGTTGCCCCACGGCATGGTCGTCGGTTCGTTGACGAAATCGCCGACGGTAGCCCGCAACCTGTCGTAATCCGCATCGACGTCGGGGACCAGGAATTCGATGATCGCGGTGTGATTGTCGGCCGGACGCGCGCTGCCCGCCCCGAACAGCGCCACGGTGCGGGTGCTTCCGATCGCGAGTGTGCCTGCCGGTGTGCCGATTTCGGCGAAATCGGGTGTGGCCCAGGTTGCTTCGACACCGGTCACCTGCTCATAGAAGCCGACCAGTCGTTGAATGTTGTCAGTGATCAGGCGAATCGAGACGAGCTTCACTGTGTGCCCTTTCTGTCGGATGAGGCGGTGGTTCCGCCTATGTCTGCCACCGTAGAGTCAATACCGGACAGTTTCCGCCCGGTATAGATGCGAGAATTTCCCGATGACGCGACCCACCGCCCGAGTGCTGGCTCTACTCGAACTGCTGCAGACCGGCGGCACCCATACCGTCGGCGAACTCGCCGGACGGCTCGGAGTCGATGAACGCACCGTCCGGCGATACGTCGACCATCTCACCGATCTGGATATCCCCGTTCGATCGGTGCGTGGCCGCTACGGGGGGTACCGGCTCGCACCCGGGTACCGAATGCCCCCGCTGATGCTGACCGACGACGAGGCGGTGGCCGTATTACTCGGCCTGCTCACCACCGGCACCGGCTCCTCGGCAACGGCCGTCGACGCCGCCGCCAGCGCCACGGCCAAACTCCGTCGCGTCCTGCCCACCCATCTGACGGCCCGGCTGGACGCACTGATCAACACCGTCGAATTCACCGCCGACCAGAGCCCGGAAACCGCCGTCGAGACCACTGTCCTGCTCCGGCTCGCCGAGGCCACCCGCGAACGCCAACCGGTCACGATCGGATACACCGACCGCGGTGGGCGGTCCAGCGAGCGGACCGTCTACCCCTACGGGCTCGTCGCGCATTCCGGCCGGTGGTACCTGACCGGGAAGGACAGCGATAGCAACGAACTACGCCCGTTCCGGCTGGACCGCATCACAGCAGTGACCACGCTGCCCGGGACATTCACCCCACCAGCCGGATTCACCCCGGCCGCGCATCTGCTGTCCGCACTTGCCACGGCGCCCTACCGGTACGACGTATCGATCAGAGTTCAGGGCACGCTCGCCCAAGTCCGCCCGCTGCTCCCCGCGACGATCGCGACGGTGCACGAAATCGACTCCGCACCCGAGGCCCGCCCGTGGGTCCGGGTCCGAATCCGAGCCGAACAACTCGACTGGATTCCTCCCCTGCTCGCCGGCCTGAACCGCCCGTTCATCATCGAACGCCCCGATGCCCTCAATGACGCCGTACGCGCCCTGGCTCGCCGACTTACCGCAGCTGCCGACGGCCGATATCAAACCCCCGGGTAGACCCACATCACCACACAGCCAAAACCACCCACCGCAGCATAGAGCGCCCAGCGTGGGATCAAATCGGCTGGCTGCCAGCGGAACTCGCTGGCCGGTCGAACTATGGTGCGCGATACTGGGATTGAACCAGTGACCTCTTCCGTGTCAGGGAAGCGCTCTCCCGCTGAGCTAATCGCGCGTGTTCCCCCTTTGAGCGGATGACGAGATTCGAACTCGCGACCCTCACCTTGGCAAGGTGATGCGCTACCACTGCGCTACATCCGCTTGCTTGCCGGGGCTCGGGAGCCGATCGGCTTGCGGGACAGAACTTTAGGGACAAACCGCCGCAGATTGCAAATCGCCACCATAACGGGGGTGCGCCGGGTCTTCTTCCCATTTCAATGTATAGCGCACACACCCTCTTGCCGCAAGACCCCGGTGGCCCACCATAATCGCTGGTCGTAAGCCATTTCGAGAGGAGTTCCCATGCGCGTCCTGCTGTCGACGATCGGATCCCGCGGTGAGGTGCAGCCGGTGCTGGCGCTGGCGCTGCGGCTGCGATCGCTCGGTCAGGAGGTCCGGCTCTGCGCACCACCGGATTTCCGGGAGTTGATCGCGGGCTACGACCTTCCGTTCGTTCCGATCGGTCCCGAAGTCCGCCACTTCGGCCGCGGCGGGGCCAAGCCCACGCCCGCGGAATTGCGCAGCCGGATTCCGGACACGGTGGCCACCCAGTTCGAGTTCATCGCTCCCGCCGCTGACGACTGCGATATCGTATTGGGTTGCGGCGCATTGCAAATCGCGGCGCGCAGTCTTGCCGAACAACGTGGCATCCCGTACGTCTACGCCGCCTACAGCCCCAATACCCTCCCCAATCCACAGCTGGCCCCGCCGCCCATGCCGGGCCCGCCGCCCGCGACCACCGACGTCCCGACCCTCTGGGAGCAGGACGCGCAACGCTGGAACCAGATCTGGTCCGGCCCGCTCAACTCTCAGCGTGCAGCGCTGGGCCTGCCTCCGGTGGCCGACGTCCGCGGCTACATCTTCACCGAAAGCCCCTGGCTCGCCGCCGACCCGATCCTGGGTCCGTGGCCGCAACCGGCCGCGCTGCCGGTCCTGCAAACCGGCGCGTGGCTGGTCCCCGACGACCGCCCACTCGCCGCCGAACTGGACGCCTTCCTGGAAGCCGGGGCGCCGCCGATCTACTTCGGCTTCGGCAGCATGCACGTGGCCCCGGAGATCGGCCGGACCCTCATCGAGACGGCTCGCAAACTCGGTTATCGCGCAGTGGTCCAACGCGGTTGGACCGACCTGTCTCCGATCGACGATGCCTCGGACTGCCTGGCGATAGGCGAAGTCAACCAGCAGGCGCTGTTCCCCCGGGTGGTCGCCGTCGTCCATCACGGCGGCGCCGGAACCACCACGGCAATCGCGAAATCAGGTGTGCCGCAGGTGGTCATCCCGCAGCGTTACGACCAGCCCTACTGGGCGTCCCGAGCGGAGGCTCTCGGCATAGGCGTCGCCCTGCCGCTCGGTGAACCCGCTACGGATTCCCTTGTCGCAGCGCTGGATCGAGCGCTGGCCGCCGATACGGTAGCCCGAGCCGGCTCGCTCACCACCGAAATACGCACCGATGGCACAGAAGTCGCCGCCAGGCATCTCCTCGGCTGACACTCAGGAGTCGACGAATTCCCGATCACCATATTGCAGCCCGGCCGAATCCCATTGCCCGCCAAGACCGCTGACAAAATCCCGAGTCAACTCCAGATCGGCCCGATCGATCACCAGAATCAGCGCCCCGGAATCGGTGATCGATCCGCCGCCGATCCGATCCCACACCTGCGGATCAGCCTCCAGCGCATCGTGGAAACGCGTCCGATCCACCCCGGTGACGGTAATGCTGACGGCATTCGCCCGCGCATCATCGGCGGGCAGCAATTCGAAAGTCAGCACCGATTCCTGGTGGTACCGCACGCGCACATCATCGGCGATCCAGAACAGATTGCGACTGTCCGTACACGCCAGGTGGAAATCCCGGGACCGCTCATAGGTCGCCGCACCGCTCTGCTCCGACCAGAAGACGCCCTCCAGCAGATCGGACCAGATCGGCAGCGCGAGCTCGGTCACCGCGGTCGCATCCACCCCGATCTCGAACGATCCCAGCTGATCATTCAACCGCGGATCATTCGGATCGGTAATCGTGTCCGTGTTATCGGTCGCGAACAGTTCGGCGGTGGGCTGCAACGGATTTCCCGCCACACACGACGCCGGTCCGTACGCCTGTGCCGGACCGGCGGGGCCGGCGACCGCGCCGACTCCGGAAATAGCCAGGACAAAAGCCACGACGGCGATAATGCGTGCGGTGGTCATGCGGCGCTGCCTTTCGCTCGGGGCGACTCGCACCGCGGCTCGAACCCACCGCAATGCGGGACCTGAGCTGCATCGTAAGTCAGCTGCGCAGGTGCTGGACAGCAACTTTCAGATCGGCCAGGGCGGCCCGGTAGAACCGGGGGCCGTACGACACGCGTGCCACACCCACCTCCCGCAGCGTCGCCAGATCCAGAAACTCCCCGGTATTGCCATTGACCGGGCCGGGCAGCTCGCTCACCAGCGTGGCGATATCGCGCTTGTCCCGCACACCGATCGGATAGACGCAGTCGACCCCGGCATCCAGATAGCGCCGGCCGCGCCGGACGGCCTCCGCGAGCCGTTCCGCCTCGGGTATCCCGGCGACCGGCAGGAAGGCATCCACGCGCGCATTGATGACAATCGGGACTCCGGCATCATCGGCGGCGGAACGGACGCCGGCGAGCCACTGAGCGTGCGTCTCGGCGTCAACCAGACCGCCCGCCCGATGGTCGGTGTCCTCGAGATTGCAGCCGACCGCGCCGATATCGAGCAGTCGATCCACCAGTTCGCGCGGCCGCATACCGTAGCCCGCCTCGGCATCCACCGTCACCGGGACCGAAACCGCCCGTGCGATACGACCGGCCGCGGCGAACATCTCCTGCCACGGCGCACCCTCACCATCGGGGTAGCCGAGCATCGCTGAGATCGCAGCGCTGGCAGTGGCGACGACGGGAAACCCCGCCTCGGCCACGATCGCCGCGCTGGCCGCGTCCCAGGCATTGGGGAGGACGAGCATCGCACCGCGATGGAGATCCCGCAGCAACTCGGCACGCACCTTCAGCACTGTCACATCTGTACTCATCGATATCCTCCAAATCAGAAGTATGACTGCATATTTCGACCGAGTTGGTCAGAGCGGCGAGGGCACACTCTCCGGCTCAGCACTTGCCGTTTGCGGTTGTTCGCCCACCCGCTTCCCGGGCATTCCAATCGCAATGAGCATCCCGATGAACGCGAAGGCGGCAACCGCGCCCATCGCCGCCGAGAATCCCCGGGTGAACTGCTCGGGCGACGAATAGCCCCCCACGCTCGAGAAGACGGCAACCGCCACCGCGACACCGAACACACAACCGAAGGTGCGCAGCATCATGAACGCTCCCGACGCCTGACCGATCTCGTGTGGTTGTACCGCGCTGACCACAGATTTCTGCGCCGCCGGCATGGCCATGGTCAGCCCGACCCCACCGATGATCAGCGCGGGCAACAGGGTCGGATAGTTCGAATTCGCTTCGGCGGCAAGGGCGATCCAGCCCATGCCGATCGTTTGCAGCAGCAGCCCGCCGATCACGAACTTCCGCTCGCCGACCTTATCGGTCAGCTTTCCGGCGATCGGCGCGCACACCAATAGTGTTGCGGTCCAGGGCATCAGCCGCAGTCCGGCACCGAGCGGCCCGTCGCCCCGCACGATCTGAAAGTACTGCGCGAGAAAGAACAGCGTGCCGTACAGCGAAGCGAACAGCAGCGCATTGGCCGGATTGCCGGTGGCGAACGCCCGCACGCGGAAGAACCGCATCGGCAGCATCGGCGCCGTCGAGCGCTGCTCCCACAATACGAATGAAATCAACAGCGCAACACCGAGTATCAGTGTGCTCAATACCTCCGAACTGCTCCAGCCCGCGGTATTTCCACGCACCAGACCCCAGATGATCCCGAACCCGCCCGCGGTCACGAGCAGGACCCCCGGCAGATCGAAACGCGCATTCGCACCGAAGCTTTCGTCGATGCGCCGTGCCGTCAACGCGATGGTGATCAGCCCGATCGGCAGGTTCAGCCAGAAGATCCACTGCCACGCAAGTCCTTCGGCAATGGCGCCGCCGATGAATGGCCCACTGAATGTCGCCAGCCCGGTAATGCCCATGTACAGCCCCATCGCCCGGCCTCGGTGCTGTGGCGGAAAGGCGGCGGTGAGCAGGGTGAGCGAGAGCGGCAGCACAATGGCGGCGCCGACGCCCTGCAGCGCCCGGAACATGATCAGCGTGCCGATATTCGGCGACAGCGCGCACGCCACCGAGGCGAGGGTGAACACCGCCAGCCCGGTGCTGAACATGCGGCGGCGGCCGTAGCGATCACCCAGTGCGGCGCCGGTCAGCAGCAGTACCGCGAACGTCAAATTGTATGCGTTGACAGTCCATTCGAGTGATTCGACCGATGCCGTGAGATCCTTCCGGATCGTGGACAGGGCGGTCGTCACGACCAAACTGTCCAGGGCCATCATGAATGACGCCACCGAAGCAAGCCCCAGTACCCATGCTTGCCTGGACGTCATTCGTCCTTCGTCGGTATTCACCGATACTCCTTAGTGCAAAGCTGAATATTGTCGGTACCAAACGGCGATCAGTACCGCAGTGAGCGCGGCAGCCCGAATATCGGCAGCAGTGAGTTGTCGTGGAATCGGGTCATCGCGGCAATTCGACTGCCGCTCAACGTCAATACGAGCACTCCGTGCGCGTGCAGAATCGGCGTCCGCGGATCACGCAGGTAGTAGCCGAACGCCGGTTGGCCGTTCGCGCGGGTCGGGATCAGCACATGGCGGGGGCCGTTGCGCATCACCACCGTGGTCAGGAAGTGCCGGATCGCCTCCACGCCTTGGTATTCCAGTGGGACCGGAGGCATGGTCAGCCAGGCGTCGTCCGTCAGCACGGCCACGATCGCCTCGACATCCCCGGCATCGAACGCGCGGATGAAATCCTCCACCACGCGGCGCTCCTGCGGTGAGTTCGGCAGGGGAGCGCTCTCCCGATCGAGACCGGTCGCCGGATCCGCCAGGGCGGTGCGCGCGCGTTTGAGCGCACTGGTCACCGAGCTCTCGCTCGTGTCGAGAATGTTCGCCACCTCGGCCGCCCGGAATCCCAGCACATCGCGCAGCACCAGCACCGCGCGCTGCCTCGGCGGAAGTTCTTGCAGTGCAGCAAGAAACGCCAGTGACACCGATTCTCTGGCCTCATATCGCGCCTCCGGTCCCGGCAGGTCGTCGGCGATCCGGTCGAGCAGCAGATCGGGGTACGGCTCCAGCCAGCTCGGTTCCGGCCGGCGATGTGATGGCTCGGGCAACGGAACCTCCGTCTCGTAGACCGTGAGATCATGCGGACGCCGGGAGCCGGCCCGTAAGGCATTGAGGCAGCGGTTGGTCGCGATCCGGTACAGCCAGGTCCGCACCGACGCCCGTTCCTCATAACCGCCGAGCCCGCGCCACGCCGCCAGCAATGTCTCCTGCAGCAGATCCTCGGCGTCCTGCACCGAGCCGAGGATGCGATAGCAGTGCACCTGCAACTCGCGGCGATACGGTTCGACGAGCCCGCGGAACGCCTCACCGTCCCCGCCCCGAGCCAGCTCCAGCAGCTCCGTCGCCCGAGCCTCGCCCCTACTCGCCGGAATCCCTCGCATAGTGGCTCCTACTCTCCGAAAGATGGTCCTTTCATAGAGATGGACACCGCGAGCGGCCGAAAATGGTCGGCGATCGGTCAGGGATGTGCTGAGCGCGGAATCGGTCGTGCTCGACGGAAGCTTTGACCGCGACCACGATGGGTTCCTCGCGCGGCGTCAGTGCCCAGCGTAGGTGTCGGCCAGCGCGGTGACCGCCTTGCCGATGCCGGTGGTCGCACGCTCGTCGGCCCGATTGGCGACCACCGTGAGCACCATATTCTTCTCGGGCGCGATCCACGCCGATGCGTACCAGAAGGTATTGCTGCCGTCGTGGGCCAGCACGCGTCCGCCCGCCCAGGGTTGGTCGGCGACCATCCAGCCCGCGGCGTAATCGCCACCGCTCGGCGGCTGATGCAGCCTGGTCATGGTGTCCTTGGTCAACATCGTGGACTCGCCGCGCGCGCCCGCCAGGTGCACGGCGAGGAACTTGCCCCAATCGGTGAGCGAACAGTGCACGGTCCCAGCCGGACCGAGCGCGGGCGGATTGTCCGAAGCCGGATCCCCGGGCGCCATCGGCACCGGCTTGTCATCGACCACGGTGTGCCCCCACGGCTGATCCACCGTGTCGCGAGTTCCCGGCGGGCCGAAGCCGCACGAATCCATTTCGAGCTTCCCGAACAGCTCGGACCGCATCAGATCCTCCCAGGTCTTGCCCGTAATCCGTTCCAGCACAACACCTAACGTCACATATCCCATATTCGAATAGGCGTATGTCCCGACCGGCCGAGCCGGGGGAGCGGCCAGCACGGCGCGCACAGCCCGGGTCCGGATATCCGAGGGCGTGCCGTGCAGGTAATCGTCGGAATCACTGTCCGGTGGCCCGTCGGCCATGCCGCTGCGATGCTGCATCAACTGCTCGAGGGTGACATTCGCATTGACGGGGTCGATCGGATCACCGGCGAAGAGCGTGCCGAGCCGATCGTCGAAATGCAGTCTGCCGCGATCGATATACAGGCCGATGAGCGTCGCGGTCATCGCCTTGGTATCGGAACCCAGATGCCATTGGTCATCAACGGTGACAGGCGTGGGATCGCCGAACTTGCGCACACCCGTCGCGCCGAGAGCGATGAGCCGGCCGTCCCGCCACACCGCCGCCGCCATGCCCGGAATCGCGGCTTCGCTCCGGATCGGCTCGAGCGTGCTCGCGAGATTGTCGGCCGGTGTCGCGTGGTTGTCGGTCCCGCAGGCCGCGAGCCCGGCCACGAGCACGCCTGAAATGATCAGCCGAGAGATCCGCACGACACTCCTCAGGTTCGCGGTCTGGTTGCCCGCTGCGGTTCCATCCTGACGGCCTCCGGCGGCGGGCACATCGATCGCCGGTCGGGGCGGCGTCATACTTCGGGTGATCGAGCCGTAGACCACAGGCGGATGCGCGCGGGCGTCGCACCGGCAATGCTGACCCGATGACCGCCAGCATCGCACCCCTGCGCCCATCTCCGGCGCCACTACAGCGGTGGCAGCAGACTTGGCGACTGCTGTTGGTGCTCGCTTTCAGCGTGTTGTCCTGGATTCTCACCGCCAACGGGCTGCCCTCGGGCGTCCATCCGATGCTGCGGGTCTGGTTGTTCGCCGTGGACCCGATCATCGGCGTGTTCAGCATCGTGCTGGTCCTGTTCCGGCGCCGCTACCCGGTTGCTGTCGCCGCCATCACGACCGCCGCTTCCGCGGTATCGACAACCGCCAGCGGAGCCGGGCTGCTGGCGATGTGCTCGCTGGCGACCCGGCGGCGCTATGCGGAAACCCTTGCGGTCGGGGTGGGCTTCGTTCTCGCGGGCGTGGCGATCAGCGTCCTCTATCCGACTCTCGACGTGCAGACCGATGGACCTGGGCAGTATTGGTTCACTGCCGGTTTCATGATCGTCTCCGTCCTGGCCATCGTCGCGATCGGCTTCGCGGTCGGGGCGCGCCGCGAGGAACTGTGGTCGCTGCAGCAGCGCACCGAAATAGCCGAACGTGAGCAGGTCGCGCGTGCCGCTGAGGCCAGAATCCTCGAACGGCACCGTATCGCGCGCGAAATGCATGACGTACTCGCGCACCGGATTTCACTCGTCGCCATGCAGGCCGGAGCGCTCAGCTACCGTCCCGATCTATCTGCCGAACAGGTCGGCGCCATCGCGAAATCCATTGCCGACAACTCCCGCCAGGCACTGGAGGAACTGCGCGATGTGCTCGGCGTCCTGCGCGCCGATGAACTCAATGCCACCGACCCACCCGAACCACCGCAACCCTCGCTCGCGGCGCTGCCCACCCTCGTGGCCGATGCGCGCATCTCCGGGCTGAATGTCACGCTCACCGACAGCACCGCCGGTGAGCCGCCGACGAAGAGCGCTCGCACGGCGTATCGCATTGTGCAGGAAGGGCTTACCAATGTCGGTAAACACGCACCCGGCGCGACGGTCTGGGTCGGCATCGAAGGCGCGGAAGGGCAGGAATTGACCGTGACCGTACTGGACTCCGGTTCCACCGGGTCCGCGGCGCCCGCGCCCGTCTCCGGATACGGCCTGCTCGGACTCACCGAACGAGCCGAGTTGCTGGGCGGCACAATATCGTTCGGTCAACAGCCCGAGGGCGGCTTCCGGTTGCGCGCCATTCTGCCCTGGCCTGCGTCGGTGCAGGTCTCATGAATGCCGTTGTCCCACCACCGATTCGCATAGTGCTCGTCGACGACGATCAACTGGTGCGGGCGGCCCTATCGCTGATCATCGGGGGCGATGCCGGACTGCTCGTCGTAGGTGAGGCCTCCGACGGCGCCCAAGCTATCGACGTGGTCCGCGAACAGCATCCCGATGTTGTGCTCATGGACATTCGCATGCCGGTCCGCGACGGCCTCAGCGCCACCGCGGAACTGCTCACCTGGCGCACGCCGCCCCGCATAGTCGTCCTCACCACCTTCGACTCCGACGATATGGTGCTGCGTGCCCTGCGCCTGGGCAGCCACGGCTTCCTGCTCAAGGACACCCCGCCGCCGGACCTCATCGCCGCGATCAAGGGCGCCGCAGCCGGTCGGCCGATGCTTTCTCCCAGCGTCACAACACAACTCATCACCGCCGCCACCGCACGCGTACCCACCGATGCTCGCCGCACGGCCCACGCCACCGCCCGCCGTGCGCTCGATCAACTCACCACCCGAGAGCTCGACATTGCCCGCGCAATCTCGCGCGGCCTGTCCAACGCCGAAATCGCCACCGAGCTCTACCTCAGTGTCGCCACGGTCAAGACCCACACCGGAAGGCTTTTCGCCAAACTCGCCGTGGAGAACCGAGTCCAGCTGGCGCTCATCGTCCGTGACGCCGAGGACTGATCACTCGCCTACCGCTGTTGCTCGGAGCTCTGGTACTCGCGCCATGCCTTCTGCGTTTCGGTCAGTTTCGGACGCGGGGTGCGGTTGCGGAAGAAGTTCACCACCATCATCACCGGCAGCAGGAACGCCTGGAAGAAGATCAGATACGAGCCGCCGTCGAACAGGAACGCGAGATACCCGGCATAGCCCAGGAATCCGGCGCCGAAGATGGCATTCATGCTGCGTGAGCCGGTGCTCTGCCCGTTTTTCACCGCCGCCATCGCGAGCATCACAACCCCACTGATGGCCAGCAAACCGACATACCAATTGAACACGGGAACCCCCCCGATGCAGTTCGGCCGTACCGGTCGGTCCGGCCGCGCCGAACGTTAGCACCCGCGGTAGGACTCGCACCACCGACTATCGAGGAGGTGGGAGCGTCGTATCTAACGCGGGCCCGGCGCGGCACACAGTGGGGTGGACGCCCGTACCAGCGCTGCCTCGTGCAGTGGATCGCTCCGACGTGCGCCGGCGGTCGCCAGTACGCTGCTCGCCAACCGGGCCGCGCAATCGGCGCTCGCCAGTTCGGTTCGCCGAGCGGCCAATTCGGCAATGATCTCCGCATCGACCCGGTCGATCACCGGACGCACCGCCGCGAGATCCATTGCCGGCGTGGGAGCGGCCGTGAGCCCCGAGCGCCACTGCAGCACCAGACCACGCTGCACCAGCTTGCTCGCCTCGATCTGCCCCAGGAAAACCTCGCGCACCCACGACTCCGGCAGGTTCCGCTGCGCCCCCAGCTGCGCCATCGCGTCGTAGATCGCCGCTTCCCGCACCGGATCGTCGATGACCGGCTCCTGCCCGTCGCGGCTCGCGACAGCCCACTTCACCGCGGCCACCGTGTCAGCGGTATCGATACGATCGGCCAGCAGCCCGACCAGATAGTCCAGTGAGCTGGAACTCTGCGCCGCGGCCGCGCCCTCGGTTCCGAACTGCCCGGCGAGCAGAAGTATCGACGACACCGCCACCAGTGCCAGAGCCTTCATCCCTCGACCTACCTCTCCTCGGATCAGGACGGGTATCAGTCGTGCAGCATGACAGATTCCGGACGCTGCCGCGCGCTGCGTCAGAAGGGCTCGCCGTCGGTGGTGACTTCGAATGCGTTGAGGAAATTGCAGACCAGCTGGTAGAAGCCGACGGTCAGCACGAGGTCGGCCAGCTGGGTGACGGTGAGGAATTCGAGTGCGCTCTTGCGGTCGCTGTCATCGAGGGTGTGGCTGAGCAGCAGCCGGTCGGTGAGCGCGAGAATCGCTGCCTCCTCGGAGCTGAGGCCGTCGGTGGATCCGGTGGCGGCGGCCGCGATCGCGATATCGCCGAGGCCGACGGCGCGAGCGAATCTCTCGTGGTGATGGATTTCGTATGGCGCGGAATAGATATGGCCGACGCGCAGGATCGCGAGTTCCCGCAGTGGCAGGGGGAGCGAGTTGGCCTGCAGCATGGCATCGGCCATCGACAGGAAGCTCGCGGCCATGCCGGGGGAGTGCGCCACCATCCGGTAGATATTGGCGCTGTGGGTGCTCAGCGCCTCCTGCAGCTCGCTCGGCAGGTTCGTTGTATCGGGGTATTCCATAGTGAAATCCTTTGCGAGGCAGTACGAATAGAGTCAGGCGAGCTTGTCGACCTCGCCGCGGATGGGCTCACTGCCATCCCAGGTGGCCGCGACCTCCCGGATGTATTCGAAGAACTTGCCCTTGGGGCCGCTGATATCGGAGATCTCGATAATGTGCCCCAGGGACTCCTCGGTATCGAGATAGGCGAAGCGGCCGAGTTCGCCGCCGATGGAGCCCTCGTGCCCGACGGTGTAGCCCAGGCCCAGCGCCCTGTCGTACAGGCCCTGAAAATCGTTGGTCCAGTACGCAATATGCTGCAATCCCTCACGACCGGAGTCGAGAAACTCCTTGTACAGTGACGGCGCGTCATTGCGAGGCTGGATCAGCTCGATCTGCAAGTCGCCCGAGTTCGCCAGCGCCACACTCATTTTCATCGGCGAGGGCGTGCCCCGGTGGGTGAAGTCATCGGTCTGCACGTCGTGGACGTAGAACCAGGGGCCGACGCCCTGATCGATCCAGCGCTGCATCTCGGTCCGGATATCGCGGACGACGTAACCGAGCTGGGTGATATTGCCGAAGATCCGGCTCATCGGTGCTGCCCTTCCTTGTGGGGATCCGAAATATGTTGTGGGGCAAGCCGTGCGAAGAGCATCTGCTCGAGTTCGCGCCGGGCGGCGGCGAGGTCCAGTTCGGGGTCGAGCATCGATTGCAGTGCGATACCGCGCAATACGCCGACCACCGTGATGGCCAGTCCCCGCGGATCGACCTCGGTGGCGAATTCCCCGGCTCGCTGGCCCTGCGTGATGCGTTCGGTCAACTCCTCGCGGAACTCCCGATCGGAGGCCAGCACGATTGCCCGCCGCTCCGAGGGTGTCGCCACCGCATCGGCCCACAGCACCAGCCGGGCGCGATTGATCGGCGGGAGATCGGCGACCACCGTGAAATAGATATCCAGGAATCCGCGCAGTGCCTCGATGGCCGATCCCGAGCCGGTCGTGCCCAGAATTTCGTCGCGGAACTGCTCGGAGACGGTGCCCACGAGCCGCTCCATCATCGCGCCCTTCGACCCGAAATGGTGTGTGACCAGCCCGCGGCTGTACCCCGCACGCTCACCGACGGTGGCCAGTGTGAGCTGCGAGGGCCCGAATTCCGCGACCGCCTCCGCCGCCGCCTCCAGCAACCGCCGCTCCGCCTCGCCGCGGCGTTCTTCCTGCGAGCGGCGTTCGGAGGCACTACCTGGGCTCATCATCGTCTCCTGTCACCAATGTGGTGCTGCCGGGCGGTTATTCGGTCGCCCTGCCGTGTTCCAGCAGGGCGGGATCGTGTGCGCAGACCAGCAGCAGGTCCGGGTCATTGCGGCGGTAGAGCTCGGCGAGGCGGGCGTGATTGTCGCGGACCTGCTTCACATTCCAGGCAATAGCGGTCTCCATCCCGGAGAGCACCGCCGGCACGTGAGAACGACCGTCGAGGGTGCCGGGATGGTAGAAAGCGTCGCCGGCGTGCAGAACCCAGCGATGACCGGCATCAACAGCCACGGCAGCGTGGCCGCGAGTATGGCCCGGCAGCGCGAGCAGCACGATTCCCGGCGCGATATCGGTGAGCTCCTTCGCCGCGGCGAAACCACGCCACTTCTCGCCGTCGGGTTCGTGCTGAACGATCGCCGGATCATGAGACCACTGCGATGTGCGAAACCGCATTCGCTCTCTCAGCGTCGGATTCGCCACCGCGCCAAGATATTCGGCCGCCGTGGTGTGCACGGTGGCGTGCGGGAAGTCGGACAGCCCGCCGATATGGTCGGCATCGAAGTGTGTGGTGATGATGTGTCGCACATCCGCCCGTCGAAACCCGAGGTACTCGACCTGGCGAGCAGCCGTCTCATCCGGATCGAGCACCGGTCGCAGCAATCGCCGCGACGCCCCGATCCGCCGCGCAGGCTGTGCGACGTCCTCGAGCCCGAACCCGCTGTCGACGAGCACCAGCCCACTGTCGGTCTCGATCAGCAGCACATGGCAGACCACGTCGACCCCGGTCGGCAAACGCATCGTGCCGCAGTTCAAATGCCGAACCTTCACGAGGCGGCCCCTTCAACCCTGGCGAACCCCTCGGTCCACTTACTTACTAGTCAACCAACAAGTTATTGTCAGTGCGGGCCGCTGTCAACGGATTGGCCGGTCCGGAAACAGCAGAAGGGCCCGGCATCTCTGCCGGGCCCTTCTGCAACTCTGGTGCGCGATACTGGGATTGAACCAGTGACCTCTTCCGTGTCAGGGAAGCGCTCTCCCGCTGAGCTAATCGCGCGAGATTTCCTTTTGCCTCTTAAGAGGCGGCGACGGGAATCGAACCCGTGTGCACGGCTTTGCAGGCCGTTGCCTCACCACTCGGCCACACCGCCAACCAAGGCCGGGTTGGCCTTCGAGCGGATGACGGGATTTGAACCCGCGACCCTCACCTTGGCAAGGTGATGCGCTACCACTGCGCTACATCCGCATTCTGTCCCCCGGTGCCTCGCGGCTGTCCGGCTGACGAGAGAGAACATTAGCCGACTATCTGCGCAAGCAACAAATCGCCTGGTAGATGGGGGTAAAAGTGAACTACAGGCATGTGATTCGAGAACGGGTCAATGAACGTTCGGCAGCGTACGACCCGGATTGTGCCTCCAGTGCGACGACGTCACAGAAGGCAATGACAGGTGTGTCCACGGCATCCGGGCGCGTCGCCCACTAGCCGCCCGCGACGCCGCTGAGGCCGCCACTCCGCCACGCGGACCCACCACCCCCATCCCACGGTCGCACCGCGTTTTTACGCCGTTGTCCACGCGATTTGGTATGTCACCGGTAGTGCGTGTTAATGTTCTTTCTCGTTCGACCAGCACAGAAACACCGGCCGAACAACCCGTAAGGTCTCATAGCTCAGCGGGAGAGCATTCGCCTCACACGCGAAGGGTCGCTGGTTCAATCCCAGCTGGGACCACCAAAAGGGGCTTATTCCAATCAGCGTTCGCTCGCTGGCAGGGGTAAGCCCCTTTTTGCTTTCCGTGGATTGAGCGGTGGTGCTCGACCACCGGTTTTTCGATGACTTCGGCCGGGATGTGGCCAACGAAAATGATCATGCCCCACCGTGTCTGCTGTCGTGTCGATGCCAGGCCAAATCACTTGCGGCGCTTGTCCTACCGCCTGAATGTCATCCCCTGTCCGAGTTGTCGTCGATGCCTGCCGGTCGTCGAGGGCCGGCTTCGGCGCGCTAGCGGCGGGGGCGCAGTTGGTCGCGTTCGGCGGTGAGTGCGGTGTTCGATCGGTGCAGGGCGGTGTTGGTGTCGGTGAGGGTGGTGTTGGCTTCGCGTAGGGCGGTATTGGTGTCTTCGAGGTCGAGGATGCGCCCGATTCCGGTGAGGTTGATGCCCTGGGCGGCCAGTTCGATGATGCGGGCCAGGCGGGCAAGGTCCTCGCCGCTGTAGCGGCGGGTGCCACCGGCGCTGCGCAGTGGGGTGATCAGTCCGTGCTGCTCGTATAGGCGCAGTGTCTGCACGCCGACGCCGGCGAGGTCGGCGGCCACTGAGATCGCGTAGACCGCCTGCCCCGGCAGTGGGAGGTGGCCTTGTTCGTGCCCCGGCATCGTGTCGATCTCCCTGTCTTCGTTCATGATCTCCAGCCTTCAGATTACCTTCCGGGCACTCTTGCACTCTCCTATTGGGAGTGCTAAAAATTATCTCTGTCAGATGACAGAGGTTATCTGAATCCTCTTCGATCGAGAATGGAGTGAGTTGGAGATGGCGACCATGCTGATGCGTACCGATCCCTTCCGTGACCTGGATCGTTTGACGCAGCAGGTCTTCGGCACGCCGGCGCGTCCGGTGGTCATGCCGATGGACGCCTGGCGTGAGGGCGACGAGTTCTTCGTCGAGTTCGATCTGCCCGGTATCGACCCCGATTCCCTGGATCTGGATGTCGAGCGCAATGTGGTCACCGTGAAGGCCTCACGCCCGGAGCTGGACCAGGGGCGGGCGATGATCGCGGCCGAGCGCACTCGCGGAGTGTTCTCCCGCCAACTGTTCCTCGGTGAGAACCTCGACACCGACGCGATCCGCGCCGACTACCGCGACGGCGTGCTACGGCTGAGCATCCCGGTTGCGGAGAAGGCCAAGCCCCGCAAGATCGAGATCACCCGCACCGAACCCGACCGCCAGGCCATCGACGCCTGAACGCGCCCACTCTCTCGGGGGTCCCGCGACGGCGCACTCGGGAGAAGATGTCTGTCCGAAGTCGTTGCGCGAGAACGACATTTCGAAATCCTCCGTCGACGGGTGAGCTCGTTCAGCCGCAGGCTTGCGGGCTCACCCGGCCCCTCCCGATCCCTCACCGTGACTACGCAATCACTACAACCGGTATAGACGCCATGACATCGACACACTCACCTCAGGACACTCGCGATTTCGCCCGGCCTACCCCGGCCGCGCGCCGGATATCAACCCGTGCAGCCGATCCCGAAAACACCGAGGTGGTGCGGTGGCCCGAACCGAGCCACCTGCGCCCATGGTGGGAATCGATCATGCAACCCGCCATGCCCGCCGACCCGGCCGTACCCAGATCCCCCGATCCCCGGCACCCACGGGCCCGCAATCCTTTTTCGCATCGCTCCCGACCCGCCCGCATCGCCGCCCACCGCTGACCGCGATCCGGTTGAAATCGCCTCTGCTGTAACATTTCTCGCCCAGCATGCTGAACGCACAGCAGCGGCATGACACTCGTGAGACCCGAGTTGGCCGACGGCGGAAATTCTCTCGAGGCGCAGGCCCAGCGCGACCATCACGCCGTCAGTGCCGGGCTACAGAAAGCCGGTGAGCTCGAGCAGGCGCTGCGCGGACCGGCTGGGCGTTTGGATGATCAGCTTGTGCCCGGTCAGTGAGAGTTGTGCGGTCAGCCGGACTACGAGCCGCAATGCCACACATCCGAAGAAGGTGACCCCGGCCAGGTCGAGGACAACATCGTCAGGCGCCAGCCGCGCAAGTTCTCGATGGGCATCGTTCAGCTGAGGTTCGGTGGTCAGATCGACCTCGCCGTACATCGCCACCCGCGGGGGTCGTTCGTGAGGGAAGCACCGCACCTCGCCACGCTGTCGGTCCCGATATCGACGGGGCATCGAGGAGACCTCCGGGATGACGCTGCATGAACTCACGATCGACCTCGTCTCCATCGGGCCGGTGCGGTCCGATGAACAATTGTCGCACGACAAATATTTAGAAGCGAGCCCGTGGGCGGGAAGTGGCATGTCGATCCCGGATTGGAGACCCCCTGCCTCCCGCTGGGGAGTGGTGAGCGCCCTCGCGCGCCGCGATCGTGGTTTCCCGGCGTGAGTTCTCGGTAGAAACGGCGTTCCAACCGCCCGATTCGCTGGCGGTTTCATTGATTGCCGCACAGAAAATATTGACCGTGTAGCGGGTCAGGCGCGGCGCTTCCGGGGCGCGGTGTCGGTGCCGTTTTCCGCGCTCGCGGTGAACTCCGCCAAACCCGCCAGCAGTGCCTGCCGACCTGCCGCGCTCATCCCTTGCAGCACCTGTTCCAGGTCCCGCCGCCGGGTGTCACTGACCTCGGTGAGCAGCCGCTGCCCGTCCCTGGTCAACATGAGCATCACCTCGCGGCGGTTGGCCGGACTGGCTGTGCGAGCGAGCAATCCCGCAGCCTGTAGCCGGTCGCACAGCCGGCTTGCCGAGGACGGCATCGCGTCCAACTCGACGGCCAAGCCGTTGAGATTGATCTGCCCATGGTGCTGCACAATCGTCAGTGCCTGCAGTTGCGACGGTGACACTCGTGTCCCCACGGCCTGCTGGGCCTGACCCCACAGCACGACCAGTCCTTCCGCCGCCTGTTCCACGGCCGCGGTGAGATCGCTCCCGGGGCGGTCCGGCCGCCGCGTACTGCTCATGCCACTACTTTGACACGTCGCCCCCCGCCGTGACGACACCCCCGCGCGGGGTAACGTCGTCGGACCCGTGTCACGCGACAATTGCCGCGATCGACCGCAGCCACGAAGCCCCCGGGGGCTCGCCGACTCTCAGAGGCCCATATGACCCGCGACGGTGACCCGATCGCTCACGCCGAGGCAGCCCTGCGCGCCAGCGCCCCGCATGCGCTGCTCGATGTCATCCGCGCCACGCTGCAGACGGACTTCGCGGCGACCGCGGTGGACCTGCTGCTGGCCGACTACCGATTGTCGATGCTGCAGCCGGTCACCCAGTTGCCCCACACCGCACCGCCACTACCGATCAGGACCACGACCGCCGGCCGGGCATTCACCGCCCAGCAGGTGCTCCTGGAACCCGGCCCGGCCACCGAGGGGGTCGTCATCCACCTGCCGGTGGCCGTGCGCGGTGACCGGCTGGGCATTCTGCGGGTGCTGCTGCCACACGCGCCCACCGGCGCCGAGCAGGACGTCCTGGCCGGGCTGGCCACCATGCTGGGACACGAACTGATCGTCGCCGAACGCGACACCGACCTCTATCTGCAAGCGCGCCGCCGCGAACGACTGAGCCTCGCCGCGGAGATGCAATGGCAACTGCTGCCGGGACGCGGCTGTTCTCGCGCCGAGTACGCCCTGGGCGGGCAACTCGAACCGGCATACACCATCGGCGGGGACAACTTCGACTGGAGCACTTCCGCGGACTACCTCACCGTGACCGTCTCCAATGGCTTGGGCCAGGGCATCGGGGCCGCGTTGCTGACGAACCTGGCCATCAGCGCGCTGCGTAACGCACGCCGGGCCGGACTGGACATCGCCGACCAGGCTGCCCTGGCCGATCAGGCCCTCTACGCCCAGTACGGGGGCAGCCAGTACGTCGAGACCCTGCTGCTGCGCTTCGAAGTCGCCACCGGCCGTGTAGGAGTGATCGACGCGGGCTCCCCGCGCGCGCTGCGGCTGCGCGACGGGGTGGTCGAGCTGATCGAGTTCGACGCGCAACTGCCGCTGGGAATGTTCGACCGCACCGACTATCGCGAACAAACCTTCCAGGTCGAACCCGGCGACCGGCTCGTCATCGTCAGCGACGGAGTGCACACCGCCCAAGCCCCGACCGGTGTCGAATACGGCACGACCAACCTCGACCTCTCGATAGTCGCCTCCAGCAATTTGCCCGCCTCCGAAGCCGCGCGGGCCATCATCACCGAGTTGCTCGACTATCACGAGGACACCGATCTGCTCGACGACGCGGTCGTGGTCTGCATCGACTGGAACCATCCCTGAGCCGACCCGCGCCACTGGAACTGCTCGACCTGTATTCAGATTCCGCATCGGCGTTTCCACACGCAGGCAGCGATCCGGCGGCGGTCCAGCTCGCTGATCTGTGCGGCACTCACCCCCGATGCCGGTCCACGGCGATCTCGGCCCACACGGTCTTGTGGTCGTGGTGGCGGTTGTGCGCCCACGCTGTGGCGAGGCGGTCGATCAGGAGTATGCCGCGTCCGCCGGTCCCGTCCGGCGGGCGTGGGCGCGGGTCACCGGGGCCGGTGTCGTCTACTTCGATGCGCAGCAGCGAACAGTCCGCCGGCAGTGACACCCGGGCTCGCCGTGGCGCGCGTCCGTGGCGGCGGGCATTGGTGGCCAGCTCGTCGAACACCTGAATCGCGTCCGCGACCGCCATTTCCGGCAGCGGCGCCAGCAGCGTGCGCATCATCGCCCGCGCCCGAGCCGGTGCGATCTGGTCGAGATCGAGATCCATCGCAACGCCGCGGTCTGTGGTGCGGTGCAGATCATCGGTCATCGGTGTCGCCATAACCCTCACCTCCTGCGTCACTGTTCGGATGCGGCCGATTTACCCCGGTTGCGATGATCCGAAACCGCCCACGCCAGCGCCGAGCAGGATCTGGAAGTGGGTGTCTTCGCGGCGGTACGCTGCGGACAGCCGTCCGGAATACATTGCCCGAGTACTTGTTCGAGGCCGTTGATGCATCTGGAGCAGCCACATGACAGCCGGCCGGGCATCGCACGTCCATCGAGCGGCCCGGTGCGGCGTGACAGCTCGTGCCGAATACGGACCGGACGTGCCGTATCGAGCAAGAGGTATGTGCCTAGGAAACGAGCAGCGCTACTGTCCGACTTGGGGATTCGTCGGCGAGGACTGGTCCTCCCCGCTCTCGGAAACCCGGGCTGCATCGCCAGGTAGCCCTTCGGTTCTCCCCTGCTCAGGGGTGGGGACCGAGCATGAGATCGCGCAACGTGCCGGCGGGAGAACCTCAGACTCCTCTCCCGCCGGTGCGGCGCAAACCCATCGACGCGAAATACGCCGCCGAGATCGAGGCGCTCTACGCCTGATCGGCAGAATGCCCTCCGGCTCAGCGATAACGCTGGGCGAGAGGGCATTTTGTGTTCCGGTTCGAGCTTCGTGGGTCCGTAGGGGAGTCACGGCTTCCAGGCGACTGAGCGGAGCCAGGCATCCAGGTCCATTAGGCCGGGGTGCTCGGTGCGGAGTGCTGGGATGTCGAGTGGGCCGTCGGGGTTCTCGTTGAAGTGTGTGAACATCTGGGCGACGTGCTTGTCGAAGGCGCGTACCTGTTCCAGGGGGACCTGGTTGCTGCGGGTGGGCAGGCCGGCGTGGCGTCCGATGATCTCGGCGATCTGGGGTGGGGTCAGGTAGTCGCCGGCGAGGGGGATGGTGCGGCCGAGGAACTGCTCGGGACGGTCGAATGCGAGGGCGGCGAAGGCGCCGATATCTTGTGTCGAGATCAGTGAGATCGGCATGTCGCTGCGTACCGGGAGATTCACCACCAGTTCGCCGTTCTCGTCCAGGACCGGGCGGTTGAAGGCATTGAGGTTGTCCATGAAGAAGGTGGGTCGCAGGACGGTCGCCGGTAATTCGAGTTGGCTGATGTGCGCTTCGATCGCTTCCTTGGCCGCGTAGTACTCGACGCCGGTGTTTCCTTCTGCGCCGCGCAGCGAGCTGTAGACGAGATGCGCGACTCCCAGCTCCTTCGCGATGTCCGCTACTTGCTTGCCCCAACGCTGTTCTGCCGCAATACCTTCGGCCGTGATATGGATCCCGGTCATCATCGTCAGCATCATGAAGACGCCGTATGCGCCTTCCATCGCCGCCCTGATCGATTCGGAATCGTCCAGATCGCCCTCGATCAGATTGGCCCCCTGGGACTGCAGTGCCATCGCGGCGGGCGCGTTCAGGTTGCGCACGAAAGCGTGTACTTCCCAGCCGCGCTTCAGCAGCTGCTCGTTTGTTGCCCGGCCCTGCTGGCCCGTCGCGCCGATGACAAGTACCGGTCCCTTGTTGTTCGTCATGTCATGCTCTCTTCAGTGGCCGGTGATGTCTGTCGATCACCTGATGACTACAACGCTAGGGATGATCGATCGCCCGGTCCTGGTAGTGATAGTGCTTGCCAGGGAGGCGAATTCAATGTCCAACGAGCACCGTGCCGAACTGGCGGAATTCCTGAAGGCGCAGCGCGCGCGACTGACCCCGAAAGAGGTCGGCCTGCTCGAGGACATGGAACCGGGTAGACGCCGCACTCCTGGATTGCGGCGGGAGGAAGTCGCCGAGCTGGCCGGGATGAGTCTGACCTGGTACACCTGGCTGGAACAGGGGCGCAAGATCGCGACCAGCCCGCAGGTGATCGACGCGTTGGCGCGGGCACTGCAGCTGGAACCGGTAGAGCATCGACACCTTCGTCGCCTTGCCGGGCTGGCAGATCCGGTGGAGCACAAGAACACTGAGGACTTCCGGCTACAGCGGCTCGTCGACTCGATGATGCCGAACCTCGCGGTGGTCCATAATGGATTCTTTGATTTCGTGGTCTGGAACATCGCATTCGCGCGCGTTCGCGTCGACCCCGCTGATCTCCCCGAGGACCGGCGGAACCTCATGTGGTGGATGTTCACCGACGAGCGCAATCGCGCCATGATGCTGCGCTGGGAACCCGCCGCCCGCGCCATCCTCGGCCAGTTCCGTGTCATCGTCGGCCGGACGCCCGATCATCCCTACCTGACCTCCATCGTCGCCGGTCTCAACGATGCCAGCCAGGAGTTCCGCACCTGGTGGCGGGAGTACCCGGTGCAGGACTTCCGGGCCGCGACGATCGGCATCGACCACCCCCCGGCCGGTGTATTGAACCTGGACCTCTACCAGTTGCGGCTGGTGGAGAACCCCGATCTGGTGTTGGTCGAGCAACTGCCCGCGACCGAACACGACCGTCTCCGCATTGCCGAACTCCTGAGTGACTAGGTCAGGGTGCCGGGGCCGGCTGGGTGGCGCAACGCGGCGAGTGCCTCAGGCTATGACGGTCCGGTTTGCCGCGTGGATTGTTGCGACTTCTGCACCGGTCCGGACAACGGGCCGCATCGAATGTACTGCTAGTTACCGCAAGGCAACCGGGGAGGGGCACTGCCCGCCTTTCGATGTCAACGGCGCGGTGGGCCGATGAAAAGACTCGACCGGGACCGGCGGATTGATGAAGCAACATAATCGAGGGAGTTCTGATGCAGGTCACGAATTGCTGCCCACCAGCGCATACTCTGGGCGGCTATCGTTCGATCGTGGTGGGCATCGCTGACACGCCACGATCGGAGCCGGCGATCGCGGCCGCAACGCGATTGGCCAAGGATGCGCGCGCCACGCTCACCATCGTGGGCGCCTACCGCAGAGTGCGTACGCGCGATCAGGCGCGCGTCAACGACCTGCTGGGTCGCGACGCATACAGTTCCATGCCGGTCTCGGCGATGGACGAGTTACTCGCTGCTGCGGTGGACGACGCCCGGGCGGCGGGGGTGGCAGAAGCGGTGGGGCGCAGTATGCCCGGTACTCCGATCGAGGTGTTGCTCGCTGCGGCGGCAAGCTGCCGCGCAGACCTGGTCGTCGTCGGCGAGCGTGTCTTCGACGCCTCATGGCGGCGATTGTTCGGCTCGTTTCACACCGAGGTGGCTCGGCGCTCGGCGGCTCATGTGCTGATCGTCCCCCGCACGCGAAGCGGGACGACAAAAATCGTCACGGTCGCGCCGACCGGTAACGGCGTTCGGTGTGATACCAGCGAACGCGAACAACTGTCCGGGACATCGGTTCTGCGGACCGATTCCAGCGCTGCGGCCTCGATCAGCAGCTATTCGCGCTGACCTCGCCCCGGTATGAGTGATTCATTGTGACCGATGACGCGCCGTTGAGATTTGTGAGGTAGTGCTCGACTTCCCAACGCGCACCGGTGGATTCGATGGCGGGACGACTCGGCATGCGCCACAGAGCAGTTTCGCCGACCGGCTAGGAGGTTGTTAGTGCCCGGCTGCTGCGCCATACGCCGATCGCGTCGGTGGCCAGCAACGCCCAGGCGACGAGAGCCGGCTGGAACACCAGTCGCACAGCGCGTTTGGTGTCGGAATCGAGGCCGAACGCGTCGCGATGCTCGACCAGTTGCGCGATGTTCCCGGGAAAAATGACAACGAAGAACGCGGCGACGATCGCTCCGACGAGTGCGCGTCGGGGCTGCTTCCACATGCTGAGAAGTGCCGCGCCGAGGGTGATCTCGACGACTCCGGAGGCGAGCACGACGAAATCGGTGTCGAGTGGGAACCAGGACGGCACCTGGGCGCGGAAATCTTTGCGAGCGAAGGTCAGATGGCTCGTGCCCGCGGACATCAGCATCACGCCGAGGAAGGCCTGCGCTGCTAGTCGAACCCTGGACGAACTTTCACCGTGGATCACCATATGGAAAGCATCGCACACGATGTATCAGTTGACGCTTCACTGCACCTGCGCGTATTCGTCGAAGCCGAGCCGCAGGTTGTGATCGGCGCCGCCGGTGATGGTGACCTGATCGGTCACCATCGAATATCCGCGAACCATGACGGTGTACTCGTCGGCGGGCAGGCCGGTCACCGTGTAGCGGCCGTACTCGTCGGTGCGGGCGGTTCCGACGGTGTCGCCGGCCGAGTTGAGCACGGTGACTCTGGCGTCGCGCACCGTGTGGCCGTTGGCGCGCACCGTGCCCGATAACATCGCCATCGGTGCCAGCACGACGTCGAAACGGAGTCGGCCGCTGTCGGGGACTGTCAATGTTGTTGCCGTGGGCCGCATCCGGGCGGCGACCGCCACCAGTGTGTAGGTTCCGGCGGGCACACCATGGCAGGTGTACGTGCCGTCCGCCGCTGTGACGGCGGTAGCTGCTACATCACCGAGCAGGTCGGTCACGCTGACCGTGGCGTCCGGCACCGGCTCGTGCGCGGTCGTGCGCACCACGCCGGACACCTCGCCGGATCCCGACAGTGTGACGTCGAGCCGGTGTGCGCCGTCATTCCGCACCGTGACGTTCAGCGCGGTCGGTTCATGTCCGTCCGCTGAGACGATCAAGACGTAGCTGCCAGGTGCGGGCGGCTCGATCGTGTAACTGCCGCTGCTGTCCGCGACTGTTCGCGAAACCTGTTGTCCGCGTTGACTGATCAGTGTCAACATGGCCGCAGGAACAGGGTGCTGGTCATCCCGGCGAATGCGGCCGCCAATGGTCCGTCCACCCCGGCGCAGCTCGCGGGCGACGAGCCCGAGGTGCGCGGCGTCGTGATCGACCGGGGTGGGTGGTTCGGAGTCGGCCGCCTCTCGACTGCGCGTCGCGATCTGATCGGTGCGATTCTGTTCGACCACGACCTGCGTGCCCCCGGCCGGGGGCGAGAGCTCCTCCGCCTCGGACTGCGCGGCATCGACTGGCGCGGGCACGTCGGGATGCACCGGCGGCCGGTGCAACTCACGCAGTTTCGCGCCCTCGACATCGATATCGGGCAGGATGCTGTTGAGCCACTGCGGAATCCACCAGGCGCGGTGTCCCATGATCACCAGCAGGGCCGGCACCACAACCATGCGCACCACAAAAGCATCGATCGCTACGCCGCAGGCCAGGGCGAAGCCCATGGATTTGGCGGTGGCATCGGATTCCAGCAGGAAGGAGCCGAACACCGAGATCATGATGATCGCCGCCGAGGTGACCACACGGGCTCCGTGGTGGTACCCGGAGATCATCGCGTCCTTCGGAGACTTACCGTGGACGTACTCCTCACGCATGCGCGTCACCAGGAACACCTGATAGTCCATGGCGAGCCCGAATACCAAGCCGATCAACATGATCGGCAGAAAACTGATGATCGGCTGCGGATCGGAGATCAGGCCGAAGGTGCCTTCCTGGAAGATCAGAACGGTAGCGCCGAAGGTGGCGGCCATCGACAGCAGAAAACCGACAGCCGCGGTGAACGGCACCAGGATCGACCGGAAAACCAGAATCAACAGCACAAAGGCCGCGCCGGCCACGATCGCCAGATAGGGCACGATCTTGCCGAGTAGGACGTGGTCCATATCGGCGTAAATGGCGGTGGTTCCGGTGATTCCGTATTCGATGCCGTACCGCGCGGTCAGCTCGCCTTCGGCATCGCGGGCCGCGCGCACCAAATCCTTGGTCGCCTGGTTGTTGGGCCCCGATTTCGGGACACCACTGAGCATTACGCCGAGCTTGTTCGCACTGAGCTGCGGTGCGGTGACGTAATTCATCTGCCCGAACCCGGCAAGCCGATCGCGCAGCGCGGCGACCGCGGCATCACGCTCGCCCGCCGGGACCTTCTCCAGATCGGCAACGACGGTCAGCACACCGTTGCTGCCTTCGCCGAAGCCCGCGGTCCTGATGTCGTAGGCCTGCCGGACGGTGGAATCGGTCGGGAAGCTGTTCTCACCCGGCAGCCCCAACTGCAACCCGAGTGCCGGAGCGGCCAACGCGCCCAAGGCCGCCACGGCGATGATTAATGCGACCCATGGTCGTTTGCCGATCAGGCGGGCCACCCGGGTACCGAGGGTGACCGAGGTATTGTCCTCCGGGTCGTGCCGAGCGACCATCGGCAGCTTCGGCGTGAACAGGAAACGGCCGAAAGCGCCTAGCAGAGCAGGCATCAGGGTGATGGCGGTGAGCACCGCGAAGAAGGCGGCGACGGCCCCGCCGAGGCCCATGAACGTCAGGAAGTTCACCCCGACGATGCTCAGCGCACCCAGGGCGACAATGACAGTGAGTCCGGCGAACACCACCGCCGAACCGGCGGTACCGACCGAGATGCCCGCGGCCTCTTCGGAACTCTCCGCGACCCGCAGTTCATGCTTGTAGCGGGAGACGATGAACAGCGCGTAGTCGATGGAAAGTGCGATACCGATCATCGACGCCAGAAACGTTGTGAAGCTAGGTATCTCGATGATCGAGGTACTCAGCGAAATCACCATCATGGCGGCGCCGAGCCCGACGATGGCGGTGACGATCGGCACGAAGGCTGCCACGATGGCCCCGAAGGCGATCACCATGACGACCAGCGCCACCCCCATGCCGATCATCTCGGAGTGACCGCTCGGCTTCCCCTGCTTCTGCTCGATCGCCCCGCCGATCTCGACGGTCAACCCGTGCGCGCGAGCGGGGGCGGCAACGTCGTAGGCGGCCCGGCGCTGCGCGTCGGTGATGTCCGCTGCCGAGGCGATATCGAACGGCACCGAGAGCATCGCGACAGTGGCCGGCGCATCCTTGTTCAGCACATTCAGCGGCGCACCGGCGCACACCGCCGGGTTCGCCTCGGTCAGACATCCCATCGCCTTGGTCACCGCGATCGGGTTCTTCAGTGCCGCGGAGTCCTTTTCGGTGACGAGTCGCTGGTGGCCGTCCTCGACCGAAAGGTTCCCGAGATCGGTGATCAGCGCATCGATGGCGGCAGTGTTGTCCTTATCGGTCAGCTTCGTACCCGCGGGCGCCTTGATGACGTACGTTCCGCTGACGGCATCGATGCCGAACTGTCCCGACATGCCTGGGAACTGCTTGTCCAAGATGTCGGTGGCGCGCTCGGACGGTAGCGACGGCATGCTGAACTTGTCGCTCATCGGCTTGCTCAGCATGCTGCCCCCGACTGCGAGCGCCGCGAGCAGCAGGAGCCACACCGGAAGAACGATCCACTTGCGTCTGAACGCGAATTTGCCCCACCGATAAAGGTATACGGACACGAAGGGTTCTCCTAGGTGGTATCCGGGTGTGCCGATTTCGGGGCCCGTGTACAACACTTCCGCGGCCCGCAACGCATGCGAACAGTTCCCCCGGCCCGCTCTGCCGATCTACCGCACCGCACGACTGGCCGATCGACAGAAAGCCGAAAATGGAGGAGTAACCTCAAGTTTCGCGAGCTTACCGCACGAGAAATCGACGCCGAAGTCGGCGGGGTCCGGTCGGTGGAACACACAGCATCCGAGTTGCTCTCGGGCTCACGTAGATTGCCCGCCTCCACCGGACGGCCCGCCCAGCTCGACCGAGCCTGTTCACCGGGAGGGCTCGATGACCTGGCTCGGAATGGTCAGGGCGAGGGATGGCTCGGAACCCGCTCGTGTCATGCAGGGTTCCCGAGGAATAGCCGGCACGAAATTATCGGATCGAAATCTTCGATTCGAAACTGGCACAGCAACTTTCGGTAACAGGTGAGATTTGGCACATGCTGTACCAGTAATCGGCTTCGGGCTCGCACGGGGTGCGCCGAGGGCACACTGTGACCGGTGAACGCACATCACCGCTTGGATCTGCGATTTGCGAGAAACCCGAGTGTCGGGGACATCGCCGGCTGGCCCGCAGTCGACATCCGCCGGCTCCGCCGCCGCGATCGCATGTGGTGCGGCGTGCCAGTTGTGAAGGTGATTCGGTCGATTGTGACGCCCGGCGTCGAGGAGGTCCGGGCCCGGCTTGCGGACTGGGCGGTCGCCTACCCCGACGATCCCTGGGTGCGGCTGCTTTGTGCCGAGCGTGGGTGCACCGGCCGTCCGGGCCCGGGACGGGAGGCGGCTTTTCTGCTGGCGCTTGTGACAGCCTCCGACGAAAGCTGTCCGGCGGATGATGCGCTGGATCCTGCCGGGCTCGACTTGGGCGGGTTGCCGTTCCGGCTCACCCTGGGCCGGGACTGGGTGCAGTTCAGTCACTCGCATGCGCCGGGTGACGGTTTCGCCGCATGGTATTTCCTCGGAGTGCTGCTGGCGCCGGGCGATCGGGACGATATGCGATCCGGTCAGCGGACCGGCGCGCCACTGACTCGTGGACTGATGCGGGCATTCGGTCCGCCCGGATCACGACTTCCGCACGCGATCGCGGTTCGCCGAGAACTGCGGCAACTGCGGCCGCCGGGCACCCGGCGTGCGGTCGAAGGCGCGGGTCGCTCCCATTCCTCCTCCGTGGTGACAGCGGTCAGTCCCGATTCGTTTACCCAGCGGGTCCGCGTGTTTCGCGCGGCGCGGGGATCGGCGGCGTCGGTGATGTCGATCATGACGATGCGGGCGCTGCTGCTGTGCCGCCATCACGGGCTCACGGTCGACGGCTCGATCGCGTTCATGGTCGACCTGCGGCGGTATCTGGTGGCCGACGCGTCGGTCGACGGCAACTTCAGCTGGTCGAAGTCGGTTCCGGTCCCGGATTCGGACACGCCGACGCAGCTGAGCGCCCGGATCGCCGGCATCCTCGACAGCGGTCTGCCATTGCTGATCTTCGGTGATGCCTTGCGGCACTACGCAATTCCGCGCCCCGGCCGGTCAGCGGTGAGCAGTCGCGGAGACCGCGCCGTCCGCTTGATGATCTCGTACGCGACCAAGTGGGTGAACGCGCCACAGCCCGCCGGCTCGGCGCCACCGCGGATCACCGTGTCGATCGCACCGCCGGGCCCGAACTTCGTGGGCTTCAATGTCGTCGAAGCCTATGGGCGCATCCACGTGTCGATGAACTGGTGCGCGGCGACACTCGATCGGGCGGTCGCCGAGCGAATCGCCGCCGAATTCGTCGCCGACCTGGGCGCCGGGCCGATCGACGAGTCGATCTGGGAGCGCCACCGGGAGTCCGGCACCTCCTGGACGGGGTTGCCCTAGCCGAGGTTCAGGCGGTGGTCAATGCGGTCAGGATGCGGTGTGCGCGAGCGCTCATGTCGTCGGCTGACTGATCGGGATTGTCCAGCCACCATGACACGACTGCGGTCACGCTGTTCATCCAGATGTGGGTGAGGAGTGACAGGTCGCGTCCGTCGGACAGGCCGCCGGCCGCCAGCGCCGACCAGACGCCGGTGGCGGCCTGTTCGGCGATGATCCGGCGGTACCGGCGGGCGACGGTGGCAGTTTCGGTGTCCGGTGGGGCGCCGTGGTCGTAGAGCACATTCCAATCGTGCGGGCGTGGTTCGAGCGCGGTGAAGATCGCGTCGAGCACCGCGGCGGCGGCGAGGAAGGTCGGTGCGGGCGCTCCCATCGCCTCGGCGATCTTTGCCGCCAGTGCGGACCCGGCACGCTCCGCGCATGCGGCGCCCAATCCGTCTTTTGAGGAAAAGTACAGGTAGATAAGCGGTTTCGAAACTCCCGCGCGAACGGCGACATCGGCGACGAGGACCGAGGCGTACCCGCGGGTTCCGAACTCGATCGCGGCTGCATTCAGGATCTGCGCTTCGCGCTCGCCACGCGGCATGCCCTTGCTGCCCGTTCTCACCGTCACCGTCTCACCGCCTCGCTCATATGACCTGTAAGTCAAATCTATACGATACTGTCGGTTACGTATACATTGGCGCTCGCGAAAAGGACTCTCGAAGTGAGCTTGAAAGACGTAGCACTGCACGCTGCCCAGCGCGGCATCTCCGGCTCCTACGCGTTGCGTGGCACTCCGTTCGATCCCGCGACCGCGTTTCACCCGCCCCGCGGCTGGCACAGCACCGTGCACTACGGGCTGATGCTGCCGAATCTGCCTGCGCCACTGAACTTTATCGACGTCATCGCCGTCATCGGTCAGCCCAGAATCGCGCTGTGGAACAACCACCACCTCGTCGAAACCAGTGCCGCCGATACCGCCAGCCTGCTCATCGGCACCGGCGTCGAATTCCCCGGTCAGTTCCGCGGTTACCGGGTCGGTCGCGATCTGGAGCTGGCTCCTGACTCGAGCCTGGTGCGCTTCGGTGACGATCTGCGGATCGAAGGCACCTACCCCAATTTCACTGTCACCTACCGCAACCCCGCGTTCGATCTGGACCTGCGGGTGCGCGCCACCGACAAGATCTCGCACTTCGTCAAACTGCGCGGCGGTCTCTACGACCACTGGTCACTGCTGTGCCAGTACGAGGGCGCCGTCACCTATCAGGGCGATACCCTGGAAATCTCCGGTCTCAACACCCTCGAATACGCGCGCGGCGCGCACATCAAGCTGCCGTTCACGTTCTTCACCTACCACATCATCAATATCGACGACACGACTCAAGTTCTCATGGTCGAGGTGCTGGGTCCGCTCGGTCTGGCAGTCCAGCGTTCGGTCTACGTCCGCTCGCTCACCGACCATGGCGGCACGTACGAGAACAACTTCCGTTTCGAAGTCCGCCGCCTCGAACCCGCTGCACGCCGCACACCCAACGGATTGTCGATGCACCTTGCGTCAGAATTCGATTGGAGCGTCGACGATGAGGATGGCGCCGAACTCATCGAAATCCACGGCACAACCAACGACGACTACGTCTTCGGAATGGCGGGCGGATACGCCGGCAGCTACCGGTACACCGGCCGGTTCCGCGGTGAACCCGTCAGCGGCACAGGGTATATCGAATACCTCGGCAACCACTGACGCCGGACTTCTAACCTGCGGTCGGTGGCTCGAGCATCGGGACGAGGAATTGGCGGGCGATCGCGGCCAGTTGCTCGTCATCGTCCAGATCGATGACATGGCTCGGGATCGCCAGGAACGAGGCGCAGATTCGGACCATCAGCTCGGCGACCAAGTCGGTGCGCAGGTCCGGGGAGATGGTGCCGGCGCGCTGCTCCTGGCGGAGCTGGTGGGCGACGAATTCACTGACCATGGCTACCGCGCGCCCGCCGTCACCGATGAGCGAACTGACGAAATGATCGGGTTCCTCGGTGATGAGGGAGCCGATCAGCGGATTGCCGCGCAGTGCGCGCAGCGAGCTCACGAAGCCGAGTACTACGCGATCGCCCGGGGTCGCGGCCGCGGTGATGTCGACGAGGAATTTGTCGAAGTAGCGGCGGAATTCACGCAGGACAACATGTTCGACCAGATCGTCTTTGGTGGCGAATCGGCGGTAGACGGTGATGCGTGAGACGCCCGCCTGCTTGGCGACATCCTCCATGGTCGAGCGCTGGATGCCCCACCGTTGGAATTGCTGGTTGGCCGCATCGAGAATACGTGCGCGAATCCCGTCGGTAGTGCCGGTCTGTTCGATGGCCTCGAGGTAGGCGCGCTCGAGCAGGGATTTACCGGTTGGGGGAGTACCAGCGGGTAGCGCGGATTCCACGGGTGCCTTCCTCGGAGATACGTAGGTACGTCAGCTGTTCCATCGTATGGCCTCGGTGGCCGAACGCAGCGGCGCGGCGGGTGCAGGGCAGCACTGTTCCTTTCACCCGCCGCGGGCATATCTGCCGCAGACGTGAATCAGCGGTTGGTCAAAGGGATTTCGATGCTGAGCGGCATCCGGAGCTCGGCCACGTACCAGAGGGCGAACTGGCGCAGGAACTCGTCGAACATCCAATACGGCGCGTCCACGACCGGTGCCACCGACAACACGCCTTCCCGGACGGCGACGAACGGGCCCCACGCGACTTCGAGCAGTGGGCTCCACACCGGCTCTCGGGGAATGGTGAGCCAGTCAGCGACCTTGTCTCCCATGACAAATCGGGTGAACGCCCCCAGGACGCCCCGGCTGATCAGGGTGAGATCCAGGTCCTCGCCGAGGTTGAGCAGCTGGTTGGCCAGGTCGTTGCCCTCGGCGGTCGGCGCCAGGATCGGGTCGAGCATCTGCGCGGCCTGCGCATCGGCCTGATCCCATGTCGCGGGGATGTATTCGTCGCGAATGCCGAGCAGGTGACCGGCCAGCTGCCAACTGTGCAGGTAGCCATCGGATTCGGCGGCGGGGATGGGCACCTTCCACGCGTTGAGCGTCCGCATGATCGTGGTCGCCAGACTGTGCCAGGTGACCATCAGATCGTCCTGGCTGATCGGCGTGACGCCGGCGGGCCAGTGCGGCGACTGTGGCAGCAGATGCCGGACCGACGCATGGATGATCCTGGTCTTCACGCAGGTCACGACCATCTCGCCGTCATCTCCGTAGGCATTGACCGTGCCGATGTCGTACCCGAATTTCGCGGTCTTGGCGATGCGTTCCTTCAGGTGCGAACCACCCCGCGAGTAGTACACCGCAAGCGCTTCGTGCGGAATGACCGTGGACATCATCCCGCTGGCGAACGCGTAGAGCACGCCCAGATACAGGCCGCGCTTCTTGGTGAACTCGAACGAGTTCGCCAGCTTGCCCTGATCGGCCCAGGACGGCAGCTGCCGGGCGTGTTCGATGAAATCGGCCAGCCCGGTGGGCAATCCGGCCGGTAGGGGCTGACCATTGCGGGTCCACGTCGCCAGCAGCCTGTTCACCTCGGGCACATCGGCGTGGTCCATCACATCCGCCAGCACCGAATCGGCGTCGGGGTCGTACACCGTCAGCGGATCGGCCCCACCTCCGCTGCCGACCACCGAATCGTTCGGCGACCACGACCACGGCTCCGCCCTCGCCGTGCGCGCCGTCAGTGCCAGCGCGCCGACCGCGCCCAAAAATCCGCCGCCAGCCCTCAGTGCGTCACGCCTGCTGAGTCGA
Source organism: Nocardia sp. NPDC006630 (assembly GCF_040611495.1). Lineage (NCBI taxonomy): Bacteria > Bacillati > Actinomycetota > Actinomycetes > Mycobacteriales > Nocardiaceae > Nocardia > Nocardia sp. NPDC006630. The sequence continues at coordinate 476,680 of NZ_JBEXOK010000002.1, read as the reverse complement.
TGTGCATCCATCCCGAGGTCCCTCTTCGTTGAGTCTGATACAAAGACACGAGTGATGTATCTGAGTATCTTTATGACAGCACACGGTGACTGCCATCACAACCGATCGGCAGAAATCGCCGACAGCTACCAACCGAGATGAAGGACCAGCAGATGAACCCCTGGGTCGTAATTCAGAACCTCCTCAACCAGCTGGACCTGGGGTCTGCCGGAAGCAGCGGACCCTCACACTGACCCGTTTCGCCGGCATTCCCGGCCTGCCGCTGAATCAGCCGGGGATCAGGCCGAGCTGGCGGAGCAGGCCGATGTCGTCGAGGCGGCCCCAGCGTTCGACGATCCGGTCACCGCTGATGCGAAACACCTGAATGCCGTTGAGTACGAGGGTCTTTCCGGTGGGCGCGACGCCCATCAGTTCGCCGCGATGGGTGCCGCGGGCGGTGAATCGTTCGACGACCAGATCATCCTCGGCGATGAGCTGATCGATATCGCTGTGCCAGTCCGGGAGCGCCGCGCGGAACATCGCGGCCGCGAGCCGCAGGCCTTCCGGACCGGCCGGAGCTCCCGGAAACGGTTCGTCGTGATTGACGAAACCCGGGTCGAGGAAGTGGTCGACGGCATCGAGGTTGCCCTTGGTGAACAGTTCCTGGATGAACGTCTCGACGAGTTGCTTGTTCTGAGTGGTGCGATTGATTGTCATGGTCTGATCGTCGAACCGGCCGGGGCGCCGCACCATCCCAGGTAGTTGGGGGTTCCGAACCGGAATCGGCCGAGGATACTGAGGAGGTGTCGAGAACGACCGATACGGCTCGCGCCGTGCACGACCTGATCCGCCATTGCCACGGCGGGCTGGATGTACCCGGGCTGCACGCGCAAATGCTGCGATCGGTGCGGCGGCTCATGCCGGTGGATGCGGCGTTCTTCGCCACCGCCGATCCCGAGACCCTGTTGTTCACCGGAGCGTATGCCGACGAACCTCTGAACGCGGCGACACCGCTGTTCCTGGACAACGAATTCGGCGGCGCGGATGTGAACAGGTTTACGTCACTTGCCATTTCGGCCGATCATGTCGCTTCTTTGGATACCGCGACACACTCCGACCGCTGGTCCAGTGGGCGGTATCGCGAGATCATGCGACCGCTGGGGCTCGGTGACGAACTGCGTGCGGCATTGGTCGTGGGTTCGCAGTGCTGGGGCTACCTGTGCCTGCATCGCGAAGACCATCCGCTCGGCTTCACCGACTCCGAGGCCGCACTGATCGCGAGCATCGGTCCGCATCTCGCCCACGGTCTCCGCCAAGCCGTGCTGCTGCACGGTTCCCCGGCGAGCGGTGGTAGCGGGGAACCGGGTGTGGTGCTGCTCGCCGAAGACCTCAGCATCGTGGCTGTCACCCCGGAGGCCGCGCACCTGCTGTCCCTGGTCGAGGAGCGCCGGTCGCTCGAGCTCCCACTTCCGTTGGCCGTCTACACCGTGGCCATGGCGCTGCGTGCGATCGAGCAGGGCACGGCGCCGTCGCGGACACTGCCCACCAGTCGAATTCGCACCATCGACGGACAGTGGCTCACCGTGTACGCATCCCGTCTGCAAGGGCCACCCAGCGAGCAACGCATCAGCGTCGTGATCAAAACAGCTGAAACCGCCGCAACGATTCCGCTCCTGCTGTCGGCCCACGGCCTCAGCCCGCGTGAAGCGGAGGTCGCACGGCTCGTGCTGCGCGGCACCTCCACCCAACTCATCTCCGATACCCTGCACATCTCCCCGCACACAGTCCAAGACCATCTCAAAGCCGTCTTCGACAAAGTCGGCGTGCGCAGCCGCCGCGATCTCATCGGACAACTGCTTCACCCGCCCGGAAGCGATGGCGGGTGAGTTCGAGCGTTTGCCGGCCCGAGTAAACACGCTGTTGCAGTTGCAATTTCATTTGTCGCTTGCAGGTGTCGATGTCGAGGACATGTGGTGCCTAGTGGCTGACGCGCTGTGCCACAAACGAATTCGGAGTAGGTGGGCCAGCCGGTAGCCGCGAGACTACATGGATGCGGCCCGGGCGGGGCCGTCGCCGGGCACCTGATGAGGATTTGGTTATCGGCGTCATCCATTGGCATATGGAGGCGAAATCAGAGCATGAGCGCATCCGAAGAGGAGCGGCAGATCAGTGAGCTCGTCGGCCGGCTGGCCGATAAATTCCCGCATCTGGCGGCGCGGGTGGTCGGTGAGGAAGTGCGCGGGATACACCGTGAATTCGACGGTCATCGGGTTCGGGAATTCATACCGCTGCTGGTGGAGCGGATTGCGGAGCGGCAGTTGAGCAGACGGGTGTCCTACAGCTCGACCGGCAACCCGCTCGCGGCGGTGGGTGACCCGCTGTGGAATCGGGTGCAACCAGTATCTCCGGTTCGCATGCGACGGTGAGGTTGCGGAGTATTGTCCATTGGAGGGTCCTATCGGTCAGGAACGAGAGGGATCGACCATGCGGGGCATGCACCGAGGTGTGTTCGGAGCCGTGTCGGCGAGCGTTCTTGCTGTGCTGCTGATCGGTGCGTCCCCCGCACTCGCGGACCCGCTGCCGATCGTGCAGCTCGGGTTCCACAACGGCTACTGCTCGACGACCGAGGTCGGTGTGCCGGCGAATACCGCGTTCGATATCGATATCGACACCACCTTCCAGTTCACCGATACGTCCCAGTTCCGGATTCCCGCACTGGGCATCCGGGTGATCCTGCCGAGCGCCTACTTCAACCCGCACACCCGGGTCGAGATCGGCCCGCAGCCGCCGGGGCCGATTCCCTTCGAGCTCGAGACGCCCTGGGTGTCGGGGAGCGCGGGCAAGGGCTGCTTCGGGACCATCCAGGTCTGGTGAGAGTTCGATCGATACCCGCGTAACCCGTTGCCGTATCTGTCTGTATGAAGTCGACCGTATCGGGCCCGGCGGGCGTCGTGCCGAATACCGCTGTCCGGCAACTGATCGCGGTGGCGGTGCTGCTGACCGGCGCCGCGATCGCAGTGACACTCGGGGTGCTCGGCACCCACTTCGGGCCCGTCCCTCGACCACTGCCCACCTGGGGTTTCTCCGCACCACAAACCTTCAAGGCATATCTGAGCAGCCTGGTGCTGATATTCATCCTCGCCCAATTGCTCACGGCCGTATGGATTTACCGGTGGCACGCGGGACGCTGGGTGCATCGCTACCACCGCATTGCCGGCGCGCTCACATTCACCGCAAGCCTCCCGGTGGGCTACTACTGCCTCTACAGCTTCGGTTTCCACCTGGATGACGGCATCCCACCGCGCATCCTGATCCATTCGATCGCCGGCACCGCCTTCTACGGCGCGTTCGCCGCCAAGATGCTGGCATTACGCCTGCGCAACGCACCGGCCTGGCTGGTGCCGGTCCTGGGCGGGCTCGTCTTCGGAACCTTCGTGCTCGCCTGGTCGGCGGCGGCCCTGTGGTGGTTCCACACCGTCGGCTTCTCCCGCTGATCGGAGCGGTCACACCGCGCCGGCGATTAGTTCCGGTCTGTCGTTGCCTCTATCCATGCAGGAGGTGATCGAGATGACCGCAGCGATCGTGGTGCAGTACCGAACCAGGGCCGATTCCGCGGCACACAATCAACGGCTTGCCGAGCGGGTTGTCGAGGAGCTCAACGCACGAGATCCGGGCGGATTGCGCTATCAGGTGTTCCGGCTCGAGGACGGTGTGGGATTCGTGCACATCGCCGTATTCGACGGCACAGCAGACCCATTCGGGGATTCGTGCGCCTTCGCGGCGTTTCATGCGGAGTTTCCCGCGCGCCTGGTCGGACCCGCGACGGTACTGCGGGCAGCCGTTGTCGGCACGTACGGAATCGAATGACGAGCGAAGGAATGAGAAGCATGGAAACGGCAATGGATTCCGGAACGGAGCAGGCGGTGCGCAGCCGCTACCGGGTGTTGGCGCTGGCGTGCGCCGCCATGTTCATCACGGTGGTCGACCTGACGATCGTCAATGTGTCGCTGCCGAGGATGGCCCTGGATCTCGGGCTGGGTGAGGACGCCCTGCAGTGGGTCGTCATCGGATACAGCGTGCCGTTCGGCGGCCTGCTGCTACTGGCCGGGCGGGTCGGCGACATGCTGGGGCGGCGCCGCGTCCTACTGGCCGGCCTGATGATCTTCACCCTGGCGTCACTGATCGCCGGATTATCCACCAGCACAACGATGTTGATCGCATCGCGTGCCGCACAGGGCGTCGGGGCAGCACTGATCGCACCATCGGCGCTCGCAGTCGTCGCGGACACCTTCCCGGAGGGAAAGGAACGCAACAGCGCTCTCGGAATCTATGGCGCGCTCGGCGGCGCGGCCGCCTCGGTGGGCGTGCTGGCCGGTGGGTTCCTCACCGATGGTCCCGGCTGGCAGTGGATCTTCTTCGTCAATGTGCCGATCGGCGCGGTGCTGGCGGCGGCCACCGTCGTGTTGCTGCGCGGACGCCAAATCGTCCGTCGCGGAGCTGGTTTCGAGCCGCGCAGCGCCCTGGCGGTGACGAGCGGATCGATGCTGGGCCTGTATGCGCTCAACCGGGGCGTGGTGGACGGGTGGACCTCGGCGACAACGCTCGCGCTCGCCGCCGCGGCGATCGCGACACTGATGGTGTTCGCCTGGTCGGAATCGCGCAGCCGCACTCCGCTGATCCCACCCTCGCTGCTGGCGAACCGGCCGGTAGTGCAGGCGAATCTGGCGGCGGCCACCGGCTACGGCAGCTTCTTCGCCTTCATCTTCCTGACGACCCTGCTGATGCAACAGCAACTGCACTACTCACCGACGAAGACCGGCGTGGTGTGGCTGCTGACCTCGGGCACCGGCTTCGTATTCGCGGGCCTGACCGGCGCAGTCCTGGCAAAACGCTTCGGTCCGCGCCGGTTGATCGGGCTGGCATCGATATTGATGGTGGTTAGTGCCCTCGGGCTGATGGTCATTCCGCAGCATCCGCATTTCGAAGTTTCCCTACTGCCCACGTTGGTGATCGCCGGGGTTGCTGTCGGCCTGTTCGCACCGTCGGTACAGATCGCGGCCCTCACCGAGGTGTCCGATACCGATTTCGGTGCGGCCTCGGGTCTCATGGAGACCTCGCGCGAGTTCGGTGGTTCGGTGGTGATCGCCTCGGCGTCCACCGTCCTGCTGGGCGCGCATGCCGACTTCCTGCACGGCGTACACGGCGGATATGCAGTCATCGCCGTCGCCGCGGCTCTGGGCGTCATCGTCGCCATCCCGCGCCCACGGCAGCGCCAACCTCTGACAAAGCGCGCGGCTACGACCACAATTGGAGGCAGTCATGAACACTGATATCGAGGATCGCTCGCGTGACGAGGACTTCGCCCGGTCGGCCGAGCCGCTGCGGCGCGAGTTGATCGGCTATTGCTACCGGATGCTCGGCTCACTGCACGATGCCGAGGAAGTGGTCCAGCAGGTCTACCTCGATGCGTGGCGGGCCCACGACCGTTTCGAAGGCCGTTCGTCATTGCGCACCTGGATGTACCGGATTGCCACGAGGGCCTCGCTCCGGGCGCTGGAACGCGCCAGATATCGGCCGCTGCCGTCGGGTCTGGGTCCGCCGGGCACCGATGCGGGCGCGCGCGACCCGGAGGTGCGGTGGCTGGAACCGTTCCCCGACCGGCTGATCATGTCCGACCCGGCCTCGGTGGTGATAACGCGACAGACCACCCGGCTGGCGCTGGTGGCCGCGCTGCAGAAGCTGCCTGCCCGGCAGCGGGCCGTACTCATACTTCGCGACGTACTCGATTGGCACGCAACGGAAGTCGCGGCCGCGCTCGAGATGACCGTTGCCGCGGTCAATAGCGCGCTGCAGCGTGCCCGCGCCCAATTGCCCGTCACCGAAGAAGGTTTGACCGAACCGACCCAGGCTCGGCAGCGCGAGCTGCTCGACCGATACGCGGCCGCGTTCGAGAACGCGGATGTCCGAGGTCTCGTGGCAGCGCTCACCGACGACGTCACCTGGGAGATGCCGCCGGACCCGCTCTGGTTCGCGGACCGGGCGGCTACGGTGGCCTTCCTCGGAAGCCGGATGGAGGAACTGGGTTCCGCCCTGGTCCAGCCGATTTCGGCGAACGGACAACCGGCACTTGCCCTGTATACCCGCGACACCACCGGAGACTGGCGCGCACACGCCATTCACGTGTTGACCGTTGTTCCCGAAGGAATCTCCCGCGTTGCCGCCTTCCTGGATCCGGCCCTGTTCCCAGCGTTCGGCCTTCCCGACCGGCTCCACCCGGATTCTCGGAGAACGACAAACGGTTCCGCGCCTGCCTTGTCGCTGGAATCCACTGCGGGGCAGTGTCATTCATGACCGTGCGATAGGCCGTCGGGGTCGGTCCAGATGGCCATCGGGACCGTCTCCGCACTGCGTCCGGCCGAATCCAGCACGCGCCCCATGCGTTTGATGAAACGCAGCACGATCGAGGTGCCGAGGATCGTCAGTCGCGGTACCTCGGTCGAGAGCCGGGACTCGACCACGAGCACCTCGTGAATGGTCGGCAGTGAGAAGCCGACGGCGAGACTCGGCTCGCCGCCGGAGACCCGCATGCACACGCGGGCCCCCGGCATCCGGAGCAACGCCTCGACGGTCGCCCGGTCGTTCGGATCGGCCCGCGCCCACAGCCACATGCCCACCGGCCAGCTCGACAGCGACAGCGCCAGATCGCAGCGCAGCACCAGCTGCCCGCCGGTGATCATGCGGTCGAGCCGGCGGCGAATTGTGCTGATACTCAAGCCGGTTTCGCTCGCCAGCTCGGCCAGCGGGGTGCGGCCATCGTGTCCCAATCGGAGGATCAGGGTCCGGTCGGCAGCATCGAGCGGCCGGGTCGGCGGTGGGCGCACGGGCCACGGCCGCGCACCGTCCATCAGGCGGGACCGCTGCGCGGCATCCAGTGCGTTCAGCTGCCATTGGTCGCCCATCCGGTACACCCGCGTCACCAGCATCGTGCTGGTCGCGGCCACCCCGGGGACCGCCGACAGCGACTCCAGCAGCAGCCGCGAGAGTGCCACCAGCCCAGGCACATTGATCAGCAGCGAGAGATCGTGGTCACCGCTGATGTGTTCGACACTGAGGACGTGCGGCCAGCGGGCCAGCCGCTGCGCGGTATCGCTCACCGCCCCGTTGGCGCAGCTGACCAGGACGATGGCCTGACAGCCGTCCGGCACACCGGTGGCGCGGCCGCCGACCCAGGCCGCCCTGGCGGCGCTGAGCCGTTGCCAGCGCCGCGCCACCGTGACGGGGTCGACGTCCAGCGCCGCGCCGATTCGTTGCCAGGTGGCACGCGGGGCGATCTCGAGGCAGTTGATCAGCACCAGATCCAGCTCGTCCAGCGTGATGGCAGAATCCTGCATCTTCACCCCGATTCCTCGAAGATCCTGCGGATTTACGCATTCTTCGACAGGCCTCGCCATCCTGTCACGATTCCGCATCTCAGGAGGACTCGGCAATGCGAACTTCACAGAAAAGGCTTGTGCTCCAACATGATCTGGTCCGGCTGCGCCGCGAGCTGCACGCCGACCCGGAGGTCGGACTGCAATTGCCGCGCACCCGGCAGCGAGTGCTCGACGCGCTCGCCGGGCTGCCACTCGAGATCACCCTCGGCCGCGATATCGGATCGGTGACCGCCGTGCTCCGCGGCGGTCGGCCGGGACCCTCGGTACTGCTGCGGGGCGATATGGACGCGCTGCCCGTGGTGGAGCGCACCGGGCTCGACTACGCCTCGGGCAATGGCGCGATGCACGCCTGCGGGCACGATCTGCACACCGCGATGCTGGTCGGCGCCGCCCGGCTGCTCAGTGCGCGCCGGCATGGGCTCACCGGCGATGTGGTCTTCATGTTCCAACCCGGCGAAGAGGGCGAGGACGGGGCCGCGAAGATGATCGCCGAGGGCGTGCTGGAGGCGGCCGGGTCGCTCCCGGTGGCGGCCTATGCCACGCACGTCATGTCGGCGCGATTCCCGCACGGCATCTTCACCACTCGCAGGGGACCCCTGATGGCCGGTGCCGACCTGCTGTCGGTGACCGTGCACGGCAGCGGCGGACACGGCTCGGCCCCGCACCTGGCCCGGGATCCGATCCCCGCTGCTGCGGCCGTGGTCGGTGCGCTGCCGGGTCTTCTCACCCGGACCGTCGACCCGGCCGATACGGCGGTGCTCACCATCGGTGCCATGCACGCGGGCGCCGCGGGGAACGTCATTCCGGAGCGCGCCGAACTGCTCGGCACACTGCGCTGGCACGATGTGCGCACCCGCGACGCCTTGCGAGAGGGTTTTTCCGAAGTGTGCCACTCGATCGCCCGTGCACACGGTGTGACCGCCGAGCCGGGTGTGGTCGAGTACCTGGACGTGACGGCCAATGACCCGGACGAGGCTGATTTCGTCGCGATGGTGGCGGCCGAGGTGCACGGCGCGCAGCGGTATCGCGATCTGCCGCAACCACTCTGCGCCGGAGAGGACTTCTGCCGGGTCCTGGACCGGGTACCGGGAGCGATGATCCTGCTCGGTGCGTGCCCACCGGAGCTCGATCCCGCCGATGCCTTCGACAACCATTCGCCCTACGCGGTTTTCGACGATGCGGTGCTCACCGACGGTGCGCTGCTGCATGCCGAGATCGCCGCCCGCAGACTGGCCGCCGCCGATCGGCTGACCGCCGACGCCCACACCGGATAGGTCGCTCATGTCCGATATCGGCTCCGCCCCGCACCCCGTCCGCACGCTCCCGCCCATCGAATCCGGTTCCACTGCAAGCGATACGGCCTCTCGTCCATGGCGCACTCTCGCCTCGACCGGGGTCGGCAATGCGCTCGAATGGTACGACTGGGCGATCTTCGGAACCTTCTCACCGTTCTTCGCCCATGCGTTCTTTCCCTCCAGAACCGGCACCCTGGCCTTGCTGTCGGCGCTGGTCGTCTTCGCTGTCGGGTTTGTCATCCGGCCGGTCGGCAGCCTGGTGTTCGGCTGGTACGCCGATCGGCGGGGGCGCCGCCCGGCGCTGGTCGGGGCGATCGCGCTCGCCGCGGCAGGTAGCCTGCTGATCGGTATCGCGCCCACGCACGCCGCGATCGGCGTGGCGGCTCCGGTCCTGCTCGTCCTCGCCCGGCTGGCGCAGGGCCTCGGGCACGGTGGCGAAATGCCTGCCGTGCAAACCTATCTCGCCGAATCCGCACCGCCGGGTCGGCGGGGACGCTGGGCCAGCTTCATCTACGTGTCGGGGACGACCGGGATCGTGGCGGCGACGGTCCTCGGCGCCGTGCTGTCGGGTCTGCTGAGCAAGGCGCAGCTGGAATCCTGGGGCTGGCGACTGCCGTTCGTACTGGGCGGCGTGGTGGGCATCTACACGCTGGTGATGCGATTGCGGCTGCCGGAAACCCGCGTCGTGGCGCGGACCAGCGCAGGCGGCCGGCTCCTGCGGGGCCTGTGGCAGCAGCGCGCCGGATGCGCCCGAGCATTCGGGCTGACCATCGGCGGCACCGTCGCCTTCTATCTCTGGGTGATCGGCACACCGGCGCAAGCTGTTGCCGCACACCGGATTCCGGCATCGCAGGCGCTGTGGATCAGCGTCCTGGCCTCGGCGTTCCTGATCGCGCTGCTGCCGCTGTGCGGTATCGCGTCGGATCGAATAGGCCGGCGCCCGTTGCTGCTGCTGTCGTTCCTCGGCACCGCGGTCGTGGTCTTCCCCGCGATGGCGCTACTGCACGGCGGCGCCTGGTCCATGGCCGTCGCACTGTTCGTCGCAATGGTGTTCCTGGCCCCGTTCGCGGCGGTCATTCCGGCGGTATACGCGGAACTGTTCCCGGCCGGAATGCGTGCCACCGGAAGCGGTTTCGGCGCGGCACTGGCTACCGCCGCCTTCGGCGGCACCGCGCCCTATCTGCAAACCTGGTTGACCACCTCGGGCCGCACCAACCTCTTCGCCGGTTACGTGCTCGTCCTCATGGTGATCAGCGCAGCGGTGGCGGCGTGGACACCGGAGACCGCTGGAACGCCGCTCGACTGACCGGGTGGGATCAGAGTTCGTGGCCCCGAGCAGGGGAAATGGGGCGCATGCCCAAAAACATTGTTTCGCGAAGCAACCGATGGCTACCCCTGAAGAACGTGGTGGTGCCTTCCGATGCCGATGATGAACGTGTCGGAGGCTGCCCCGCGGAACCGGAGTTCGCCGTTTACCTGGCTGACTTTCACGACAGCGGGAAGGAACCAGACATATGTTGACGCTCACCCCCACTGCCATCGAGGTGGTTCGCACCCTCACGCATGCGGAGGGCATGCCGGAGGATGCCGGGCTGCGAATTTTCACGGCGGACGACTCCGCCACCCTGCAGCTCGCGGTCGCCCCGGTGCCGGCCGAGCAGGATCAGGTCGTGACCGCCGAGGGATCGCGAGTGTTCCTGGATCAGCAGGCCGCCGCATTCCTGGACGACAAGGTCCTCGATACCGGTCAGGACCCCAATGGTGAAGGCGGCTTCGTCATTTCCCAGCAGGGCCAGGGCGTGTCGGGCATCTGACATTCGACCTCCTGCTCCCGCTCGTATGCGGTGAGCAGGAGGTCCAGCCAGCGGATTCAGCGGATTCCGTCAGGGCAGCAGGCGCTGTTCCTTCGCCACCGCTACGGCGGCGGCGCGGGTGTCGACGGCGAGTTTGTCGTAGATGCGGCCGAGGTGGGTCTTCACGGTGGCTTCGCTGATGTGCAGGGCGCGCGCGATTTCGCGATTGCCCGAGCCTCGGGAGAGCTGGGCGAGAATGTCCAGTTCGCGGGCGGTGAGGGTGGGTCGCGGGTTGCGCAGGTGGGCCATGACACGGTGGGCCACCGGTGGGGAGAGTGTTGTACGGCCTTGGGCCGCAGCCTGAATCGCGGTGAAGAGTTCCTCGGGGCTCTCGGCCTTGAGCAGATAGCCGGTGGCGCCGGCGGCGATCGCGCGGGTGATGTCGGCGTCGGTGTCGTAGGTGGTCAGCACCAGGACCCGGGGCGTGGGAGCGGGGAGTTCGGTGATTCGGCGGGTCGCTTCCGTGCCGTCCATATCCGCGCCGAGTTGCAGGTCCATGAGGACGACATCGGGGCGCAGGCGATCAGCCAGTGTGACCGCCTGCGCGCCGCTGCCCGCTTCGCCGATCACCTCGATGCCCGGTGTGCTCGAGAGCAGCGCCAGCAGCCCCGCGCGCACCACCGCGTGGTCATCGCAGATCAGCAGGCGCACAGGGGAATCCGTCATCTCGCCTCCAGGGGGATGGCGGCGGAGAGCACTGTGCCCTCGCCCGGCGCAGATTCAATGGTCAGGGCGCCGCCGAACTGCCGCAGGCGGGCGCGCACGGCGGGGAGCCCGTGACCTCGCTCGGCGGTGGCGACGGCGGGGCGCTCGGGGTCGAAACCGCAACCGTCGTCGGCAATATCGAGGGCGACCTGATCGCCCAGGTAGGACAGCGTGATGGTGGCGGTGGTGGCGCGCGCATGCTCACGCACATTCGCCAACGCGCCCTGGGCAATTCGCAATAGCGTCGATTCCACGCGCGCGGGCAGGTCGGCCGGGACGCCGTCGGACTGGAAACTCACCGTGAGGGCATCACTACTCTCGCGCCCGGCGAGGGTGCGCAAAGCCGCAGTGAGCGAACCATTTTCGGCCAATTCGGCGGGCGCCAGATCGTGCACGAACCGCCGGGCCTCCGCCAGATTCCGATCGGCGATCTCGGCCGCGGTGCCCACATGTTCCCGGGCCCGGGCCGGATCGTCCGCCCACACCCGCTCGGCGGCCTGCAGCAGCATCCGCTGACTCGAAAGCCCCTGTGCCAGCGTGTCATGGATCTCCATGGCCAGCCGCTGGCGCTCCGCCAACATCCCCGCACGCCGTTCGAGCGCCGCCTCACGATCGGTCTGCCGTCGCATGTGCACGAAGACCGCGGTGGCGACGGCGGCCACCGCGGGCGGCGCCAAGAGCACATTCGGATCCAGCCAGCCCGCCAAACGCACCTGGGTGACCACCACCAGCCCGGTCAGCAGCACCACCAAACCCAATGCCACGCGCAGCGGCAGCATGCGCAGGGCGAGATACAGCAGTGGTACCGCACACCAGGCGAAGCTCGGACCGAGGATCACCAGGACCGCCCAGACCGCGACCACCGGAACGAACCACACCGTGCGCCGGGAGCCCAGGACGTACAGCACGGCCAATCCGAGGGAGAGCGCGATCACCCACGGAGCGCGCGGCGTTTCGTGGTGCCGGATGAGAAAGCGGGCCAGCGAGGCCGCCAGCAAGATGTAGAAGGCAGCGTCCATGATCAGGCCGAGGCGGCGCGAATCGGCGCTGGGTGCCACTTCGGTACCTCCTCGGATCGATGGTGAACTGGGCAAACAGTGTCATTGTGCCTGCCGCGGGCGGGTGCGCGGGTCAACCGATCGGCTGATACCTGGGTCGGCCGGGTGGGGCGCGGACACTGGCCGGGACGTCGATGGCAGGTGCGGCGCGGGCTCGCAGGATTGATCGGGAACGGGCCGCTCGGCCCGAACCGATGGCGATCGTGAGGAAATAGCATGAGCGACAAGCGTGTATCGACCCGGACCCGAATTCTGATCGGCGGGGTGGCGGCAGTGGCGGTGACCGCGGGAGTCGTCGGCGTGGTGGTTTCGAATGCGGACAGCACCGAGCCCGGAACCAAGGCGCCTGTGGTCGCGGATGCGGCGGACGGAAATCTGCAGCAGAGTACGCATCTCACCCTGGCGGCTGCCACCAGGGCCGCACAGGCGGCGCTGGATGCGGCGCGGCAGGAGAATCAGCGCGTCAGCGTGGCCGTGGTGGATCGTGACGGCAACACCATCGTGGTGCTGCGCGGGGACGGCGCGGGTCCGCAGTCGTTCGATTCGGCCCGGGAGAAGGCATTTACGGCGGTGTCGTGGAATGCGCCCACCTCCAAGCTGGTGGAGCGGTTGTCGTCGGCGCCGCAGCTGGCGGATATCCCGGGGACATTGTTCCTGGCGGGTGGGGCGCCGGTGGCCGCCAAGGGCGCGCCGGTCGCCGGTATCGGTGTGGCGGGCGCGCCGAGTGGGGATCAGGACGAGAAGTTCGCTCAGGCGGGTGCGGCGGCGCTCGGTCGCTGAATCTGGAAGCCGAGGGCGATCAGATACAGCAGGCCGGGGAAGGCGGCGATGCGTTCCCACAGTCCGAACTGCGCGGGTCCGCCGAACTTGGCCAGCATGAAGCCGATTCCCACGATCGCCGTCGTCCCGAGTGTTAATCCCAAGGCCCCGAGCCGGTTCCACCGGTTTGCTCGCCACAGCGCCGCGCCGATCATGAATGTCCCGAAGGCGAGGCTCCCGATCGCTATCGTCGCGCCCAGCACGTGCATGGTCTTGCCGGTGTCCTCGGGATTGAATGCGACCAGGCACAGGCCGATTCCCGCGATGAAGACCAAACCCAGCCCGAACGCGGCGATCCGGCTCGGCGGCAGCGCGGGTTTCACGAGTGCTGCCCCCAAAGAGATGCACACCCCGGCGATAGTCCACGAGATATTGGTCGCCACGTGCCATGGCGAGCACACCCACACCTCGAGCTGATCGGAGCGATGGCACGTCGCGGCGCCCAGATCGCTGATCGCATTGCGCGACCAGCTGTAGGGGGTGGTCCATCGACTCTGCGATACGACCAGCATGACGAAGTACTGCACCACCAGGATCCACGCGATACCGCCGATCACCGTCTGACGAGTGCGAGCGTTCATGGCTCCTCCGTAGTTGTCGTGGCGGCCGGCGTTGTGCGCGCCCCATTGCGCCTCGGCATCCAGTAGCCGACCTTTTGCCTTCGGTGCGCGGTGGTTTGCGGTGCCGGCGCAATCATCCCGCGCAAACTCCCGGAGGCGTGCGTGCACTGCCGTCAGTACGACGATCGGTGGGTTTTGGATACATCAGCCCAGAGCTGATTGCGGACTTCGCCTAACCCCCGTGCAACCAGCGGTCTTTCAGCGCGAGGTGGTTGTCCCACCAGGCTTGGATCCGCGCGGGGTCCGAACCGGCGGGTGGGGGCGGGGATTCGCCGGGGAAGAGCCAGTTGGCGTCCGGTGCACCGACTTTGGTGGAGGTGGGCGGGGCATCCGGGGTAGTCGGGTCGGTGGTGGTTGTGGTTTGGGCAGGCTCGGTGGTGGTGGGGCGCGGAGGATGAGTGTGTTTCGGGGGAGTGGTGGCGACCGGCGCGGGGTTGTCGGTGACCGGGTCCGGCGCTGGGATCGGTGCGGGGTTGTCGGTCGCAACCGCCGGCGGCGGGATCGGTGCGGGGGCTTGCGTTGTGGGAGGTAGTGCGGCGCTGGAGCCGGCGGGGGTCATGTGAACCTGTGCCACCGCGGCGGTGTGTTCGCGGATCTGCACCAGGGTGAAGCCGGTGGCGGCGAGTGTCGCCGCGGCGACGGCGACTCCCAGCAGGACCAGGCCGGGGCGGCGGTTTCCCTTGGGGACTTCGGCTTCCAGTTGTCGCGACTGTCCGGCCACCACCAGTGCCCCGCCGCGCGCCGCCGCGTTCGCGGCGTCGGGCGCCTCGGTGACGGGCATGGTGAATCCGAGCCGCACCGCCTCGGCGACAGCGGGATCGGCCAACGCCGAACCGCAGACCAGGACTGCGTCCGGCCGTAGACCCATCGCGTCCAGGATCGGCCGGATCCGCCCGATCGCCTCCTGTGTGCTGGGTGCGTCGACGACACCGGTGGACCAGGAGTCCGCCGCCATGATCTGGGTGCGCCGGGGCGTGGCCAGCACGAATGCGGTGTGATGATCGAGCAGTTCGAGCACCATCAGATTCCCGGTGCCGGCCGCCTCCTGTGCCAGGGCCAGCAGTGCGACCTTGATCGAAACGTGTGAGGCGCGCTGCCATTTCCCGTCGGCGAGCGCCGAGACGGTGGCGCGCCGTTCGGTGACCGTGCGGTATACGACCGCCACATCGCTGATCTCCGGTGCGTCCCGGGCGAGCGCGTCGAGCACTTCGAGAACGACGGTATCGACCGGTTCATCCCGCACCGGCTGTTCCAGTACGCTCGACGCCGGCGAATCCCGCTGCCTGCCTGCCGGATCCGGCAGTAGTGCCCCGCGCACCACCGACCGTTCCGCTGAAATCCCGCCGAAAAACCGCATTCGATCAACCTCTGTTTGAAAATGCACTTCTTCGGTAGTTCGTCATGCGCGGTCGAAACGATTGGTCGAAAGCCCAACTTTCCGGAAGCGGTGTCCGGAGGCCCGGCCGGCCGTCGATTTCCGGGACGAACCGGCCGGGTCGCTGTCAGCTCGGTGCGGCTGACACTCCGAGCTGCGTCGCCAGAGCGGCGGCAGTGGCGGGGAACCGGTCGAGCAGGTCGGTCACCTCGCGGTGTCCGGCCGACCCGGTCTGCTGCCAGCTGCCCTCGATACCGAGGAGCCCGGCGAGTGCGTCACAGGCGGCGGGGTGGGCGGCCAGTAGTTCGGTGACCGGTCCGCTCGGCGCTGCTGCTGTTGACATTGTGACCGTGGCGGATTCGATCGACCAGGGCGGTACGAAGGCGTCCACGGCGGGCAGTGCGCCGGGAAAGGTGCGGGCTGCCTCCCGGACCAGGCCCGGGATGAGGTCGCCCGCCTGATCCTTCAGGGTGGTGATGAGCTTGGGTAGCCATGGCAGCAGTACCGCGTCCGGCAGTGTGCCGAATGCCTTCGACAACAGCTCCACCACAAAGGGCTTCAGCGCCGGGGCCGGGTCGATGGCCTGTACGAAACCGCTGACGTAATGCGGAACCGTGGGCAGCACCAGCGGATTGGCGAGCATTGCGTCGCACCGCTCGCGCAGCTCGGCCATGGTCAGCATGCCGAGCTGGAACCGCGCCGCCCAGAGCAGCGCCACCTTGGCCGGTGCTTCCGGATGTGATTGCAGCACAGCCAATTCCAGCTGAGTGTGATCACAGCCCAGCGACAGTGCCAGGTTCTCCATCCCGAACAGGAAGCCCAGCATGGCCGCCACCTGCGCAGGTCCGGTCTCCTCGGCGGCGAAGGCGGTGGGCAGCAGGGTGCAGTAGTGCGAGTATCCGGCTGTCACGAACCGTTCGCACCAGGCCGGCAAGCCACCTTCGGTGGATCGGAAGTAGTTGAGCAGCAGCCGGATTCGGCGGAGCACGACGGGTGCGTCGTCCACCGTTCGCTCGGCGGCGAGGAGTTCGACCGCGCGATTGCCCAGCTCGCCGGCGAGCCGGACCGAGCCCAGATACACCAGCGCGTCCTCGACCGCACCCAGTGCGACGGCGGCCGTCGCGTCCGGTGCGGTCACCGCACGCCGCAGGCGCTGCTCCAGCACCTGCTCCACCGATACGCCCTCGTAGCCGAGCTCCACCAGCGACCGCTGATACTTGCCGAGCCCGATATCCCAGCTCTCCTGGATGGAAGTCTCGCCCAGTCCGCGCGAGCCCATGATCGGCCGCAGCGCGTCCTGCGGCAGCAGTCTGCGCAGCAGCCACAGCAGATCCGAGCACGGCCGCAGGTCCGGATTCGCCTTCAGATCCAGCAGTGCGCGCTGCAGCGTCCGCTTGGACAGATCCAGTCCGAGCGGTTGCAGCCGATCGAGCACATCGCGGGCCAGCGGCGGCAGCGCCGCATAGCCGACCTGGCCGATACGGTCGCCGCCGAGCAGGATTTCGCACAGCCGCCGCACATCGCGCCGCCCGGGCACCCGGTCCTTCTCGATGCAGGTGACGGCCGCGTCCTGGAAGTCGTACGGGGTCGGCCGCGCGCGATTGCGCAAGCCCGCCAGCAGGATCGAGGTCTCGAAGATGGCAATGGCGTCGGCGGTGCTGGCCAGATAGCCATTGCGCCGGGCCAGCCGGACGATATCCACCGACCATTCCAGCAGCTCGGCCTCGTCGAGCGGGTCCAGCACCGGCGGCCGGGACAGGAATCCCGAAAGTTGATCCGCCACTTCGGCTTCCGACTCGGCCGGAAGCAGCGGCAGCTTCTTGGTGGCCTTCTTCGCCCCCGGCTGGCCTTCCAGCTGGAACGGCTGCACTCGGCCGCGCCGCAATCCCTTCGCCCAGGTGGCCGCCGCGATCGACACCGCACCGCCCGCCAGCCCGAACTGCGCCTCGATCGCGGAGTGGCTGGACGGAATCAGCCCGTAGTGCCAGGTGGTGGCCGAGCGCGGCGAGATCTCGAACGCCGCGTCCGACTCCAGTCCGAACTGTTCGACCGGGCTGGCCGCATGGGCCGCGCCGCATACGTACAGCACCCGTGCCGGGTCGATCTTGCCGGCGGAGAGGTGTTCCCGCATACGGGTCCACATATACCGTTCGCGATCCTCGTCCTCGGCCGTGCTGCCGCGCCGCAGTCGCCGGAACAGGCTGCCGATCATCACCATGACCTGGCGGTAGGTGTCGTAGTCGGCGTCGGCGAGCGGTTGTTCGACGTACTGATCCCACCATTCCGACCAGTGCCGGACCTTGCCGTGGTGCAGCAGGTGTTCTTCCAATTCGGCGAAACGCGGTCGCAGATCACCGATTTCGATGCCCACCGCCGCGCCGTGCAGGCCGTCGTCCTCGGGCTGTTCGCCCTCGTCGGGCGTCTGCGCCGATTCCGCGGTGGGCGCCCACTGGAAGACATGATCGGTGGACCGATCCACCAGCACCAGTTCGACGCCCGGGGTATCGAGCGCGTAGGCGATGGCCTGATACTCGGCCGAGGATTCGGTGATCGGCGCGACCACCGACAGCGGCGCCCAGTCGGCCGGGAATCCCGTGGTATCGGTGGCGAAGGCCTGCAGCGCCACCGGCAACCGGCAGTTGCGCAGTTCGTCCAGCAGCGGCCGCAGATCCTCGCACAGCTCCAAATAGATGACGCTCGGCTGTTTTTCGCGCAGCCGCCGCACCATCGCCAGACCGGAGGCGGGGGAGTGGTGGCAGACCGGGAAGATCTCCAGCCGCTCCGTCAGCGCCCGGTCGACATCATCGACGATGCCCGCCAGGATATCGCCCGCCGCCCCGGGCGCGCCGGCGAACGCGACCGCCGCGTCCGCCAGCTGATCCCGCAGTGCGGCAAAGGTATTCGGCGCGGGCCGAATATCGGAGACGGTCACGAGAGCCTCGCGATCGCGGCCCGGCCGCCCTCCAGGAACTCGCCCCAGGGCGCCTTGCCCTTCTTGTCCTTGGTGCGCGGCTCGACCACACCGTGCAGATACTTGTTGAGAATGGCCAGATCCTCGGGCTGCCGCCGGGCCAGGGATCCCACCAGCGACCCGGCGAGGGTTTCGGCGCTCAGCTCCTTCGCACCGAAGAACTCGCTGTGCAGGATGGCGTCCTCGAGCACACCGATCTGCTCGGCGGTGGACAGCGCCGACTCCAGCTTGTCGTCATCGCTGGTGGCGGCGGCCGCGGCGGCGCGCAGATCGGCGAAGCTCTCCAGCAGGATGTCCAGCAGCGTGGGCGGCAGTTCCAGTTCGAGGGAATGCCGGCGCAGCAGTTCCGCGGTGCGGAAGCGCACGATCTCCGCCTCGCTCTTCTTATTGGACACCACCGGAATTCGCACGAAATTGAAGCGCCGCTTGAGCGCCGAGGACAGATCGTTCACGCCCCGGTCGCGGCTGTTGGCGGTGGCGATAATGGAGAAGCCCGGCTGCGCGAACACCACATTGTCGTCGTCGAGTTCGGGAATCGAGACGTACTTCTCCGACAGGATCGAGATCAGCGCGTCCTGCACATCGCTGGTGGATCGGGTGAGCTCCTCGAAGCGGCCGATCACACCCTGCTCCATGGCGGTCATGATCGGGGACGGGATCATCGACTCCCGCGACTGGCCCTTGGCGATGACCATGGAGATATTCCACGAGTACTTGATGTGGTCCTCGGTGGTGCCCGCGGTGCCCTGCACGACCAGCGTGGAATTGCGGCTGATGGCCGCGGCCAGCAGTTCGGCCAGCCAGCTCTTGCCGGTGCCCGGATCGCCGATGAGCAGCAGGCCCCGGTCCGAGGCCAGCGTGACAATGCTGCGCTCGACGAAACTGCGGTCACCGAACCACTTCTGGCTCACCTCCCGGTCCAGTCCGTCGGCGCGTTCGGAGCCGAGAATGAACAGCCGCACCATCTTCGGGCTCAGCCGCCAGGTGTACGGCTTGGGGCCGTCGTCGATGGACTCCAGCCAATCGAGTTCCTCGGCGTACTTGATCTCGGCGGGGGCGCGCAAAACGTCGTTCATGAGGGCTGTGTCTCCTAGTCGAGAAAGTTCTTGAGTTCGTGCACGAGCTTCTGGATGCGTCCGGAAAGCACCGGGGTGCCAAGGGCTTTGAACCGTTCGCGGAACCACGGGTTGACGCTCTGATGGCCGGAGCTGTTGACCGAGCCGACCGGGATGAGCTTCACCCCGGAGCGGTGCACCGCCTCCATGGACTCGAACAGCGGCTGCGAGCGGTCGAATTCGTAGAAGTCCGAAATCCACACCAGCACGGTATTTTTCGGGTCGGTGATCTTGGGCTGGGCCATGGCCATGGCGATCGGGCCGTCATTGCCGCCGCCGAGATTGGTGCGCAGCAGCACCTCGAACGGATCGTGCACCCACGGTGTGAGATCCAGGGCTCGGGTGTCGTAGGCGATGAGATGCACATCCACCTTGGGCAGGCCCGCGAAGATCGACGCCAGAATGGTGCAGTTCACCATGGAGTCGACCATCGAACCGGACTGGTCCACCACCACGATCATGCGGGCGGGGACGGTGCGCTTGGCGGTCTGCCGGTAGTAGAGCCGGTCGACGTAGAGGCGCTCGTCCTGGGGATTCCAGTTGGGCAGGTTCTTCCAGATGGTCCGGTCCACGTCCAGATTGCGCAGAATGCGTTTGGGCGGGACCGAGCGGTCGACGGTGCCGACGCTGGTCTGCTGCACCTGGGTGCGCAGGACCTCGGCGACCTCGTCGATATAGCGGCGGATGAGGCGTTTGGCATTGGCCAGGGCCACACCGGACAGATTGTGCTTATCGCGCAGCAGCTGTTCGATGAGCGACATGCTCGGGGTGAGCTGGGCGGCCAGATGCGGATCTGCCAGCACTTCGCGCAGCCGCATGCGGGATACCAGCTCGCCCTCCAGGCCGGTGAGCACGCCCTGCACGGAGCCGGCCTGCTCTTCGCCCAGGCAGCGGCGCAGCCAATTGGCATCGGACTGCCAGCCCGCCAGCTGGGTCGCGCTGACCTGGCCGGAGCCGGTGGCGAAGACGTTCAGCAGCAGCTTGGAAACCAGTGCGGCAGTGCGGACATCGGCCGCGCCGATGGATTGCGGCGTCTCGGCGACGGCCGCGGCCTGCGCGTCGGTCTCGGAAGCATCGGTCTCGGAAGGTTCGGTCTCGGAGAAGTCCAGGTTGTCGAATTCCGACTGCATCTCCGGATACCGTTGCACCACATTGTCGATGGAGATGCCCGGATCAAGCACCGCGAGCGGCAATCCCAGATCGTCGACGATCCCCGCGCTCGCCTGCTCCAGCGTCGGCTGCTGATCCCCGGTGAAGACACCGGCCAGCAGACGCCAGTACAGGACCTGGCGTCGTGTCTCGTGATTCGTCATTTGCGCAGCAACCGTCCCGCGCGCTCACGCAGCACCGCCACGGCATCGCCCGACTTCGCCTGTGCCTTGGCGACTTTCGGGTCGGTCGGGCCGAGGGCCCAATCGCCGTTGTGGAAGGCGGTGAGCACGGTTTTGACCTTGCGCTGCACGGCCAGCGGTCGCACCGACCAGCCGCTCGCATCCCAGCGCAGCAATCCGATCATGGTGCTGGAACCGGTCACCCCGGCCGGAGTGAGCGGACCGGCGGACGGCAGTGCGTCCAGCTCCACCCGGAGGCGCTGCCCATCCAATTCCAGTACACCGTCGCGGAACCGGTACCCCTCGAGCAGAACCGGTACCGCGATATGCACCGGATCGCGATCCAGCGGCGCGACGGCCGGAGCCTGCGCCTGCGGCAGTTGCACGGTGGCGGTGACGAACGGATCGGCGGCCTCCCCAGCCTTCGCCCGATCGTCATCCCACAGCAGGTCACCGGTTGCCGTCACCGGCATATCGGTGAGCTCCAGCGCGCGGTGTTCGGCCAGCGCGGTGAGCAACTGCCGATGGGTACCGAGTAGCTGCCATACCGCAGGCCCAACAATGGTGTCCACCTTGGCCGAGGCGACCGACACGCGCACCTGGCGGGCCGGTGCGCCCGCGGTCCCCAGCACGCCGTGCACTTGTACCTGTACGGCGGTCCCGTGCTCGTGAACGTCCACGCCCAGGGGGAGGAGGCGGCCCGAAACTGCCTCGGGCGCAGCTGATTCCGTGCCGCGCCAGGACAGCAGCAGGGCGCGCGTCCACAGATCGGCCCAGCGGCGCGCCGGTATCCGATCCATGGTGGCGATCGGTGCGCACGCGCCCAGTTCAGCGGTGAAGCCATCCAGCAGCATCGCCAGCCGGCGCAGCGCGGGTTCGGCCAGCAGCGCTTCCACGGTGCGATCCGCCGCGGCCACCAGGTCATGGTCCACGCCGCGCCATCCGGCGATGGCCAGTTCCCCGAGCCAGGCGCGGGAACCCGCCGCGAGCGGGCTCGGAGCGGCGGCATCCGGTGCGGTGGTCCACTCGAATCTGTTGCGGCCCAAGGCATTATCGGCCTGTTCGACCAGTGCGTCGTGCACCGAGCCCAGTACTGCGGCCCGAGCGGCAGCCAATGCCGACAGCTCATCCGTGCCGATCGCCCCGGTGCTCACCTTCGACACCGCCGCGGCTACCGCCCCGGTCAGTGGCGATCCCGCCACGGCTCCGGCCAGCGCGGTCAGCGCCGCGCCCTGCGGTTCGGAAACCCGGGCGAAGCCATTGACCAGCGCGGTATCGAACCCGCTCACGACATCCAGGGCATCCGTGACACCGGCGGGCGCGTCCGCCAGCGCGGTCAGTTGTACTGCCTGCATCAGCGACCCACCCCCGCCGGGAACCAGTGCAACTCCGGAATCGGCGTCGCGCTACCTGGCAACTCCAGGTAGGTCAGGTGCCGCAGGAACCGGCTGAACACCGCGGCGGCCGGAGCCGGATCGCGAGTTCCCTCGAGGCAACCGGAAAGTCGTGCCCCCTCGGGCACCTCGACCCGCAGGAACCGCGCCACCCGGTCCTGCCCGTACTGCAGCACCGCTTCCTCGATGAGCGAATCCAGATGCTTGCAGCACCCCCACCCCTGGTTCAACCCGCCACACGGCCGGTTGTTATTGGTACTGCAGCTCAACCCGTGCGTCCCCGCGGTCACCGACGCCACATACACCCGCGAAATATCGGACCCACTGGACACCACCCCCTGCAAGCGTCCGTCGGCCAGCTCCACGAACGGCACCTTGTTCAGCTTGCGCGGTGCGACAGCGAGCAAAACCCTTACGACAGAAGCGCTTTCCCAAGCCGGCTGCTCCGGCGTGGCGCTCGAATTCGAGGCCATCGTTCTCCCTCCCGATCGATCAAGATGCGCTCAAGGTATGTGACGGCACCGACAAGTTCCGCCGGTATCCGCGCGCCATACCGTGCGCCACGCGCACGGGTTGTGGTGTAGGAGGAGCCGGGCGCGGTATGTTTTGTGAGATCTACGGGAAAACTGCTGGCGGGGGCAGTCGACCGTAGTCTGGGGACGCGTCGGGGCAGCTTGATTTATTAAGGGGCACAGTGTCTTTCAGTGGTTGGTTGCAGCGTGTCCGGATACTGGTGGCCGTCGCCTCGGCGGTGACCGCGGTGCTGCTCTACGCCCCGGTGGGGCATACCGATCAGGGGCCCGCGGATGCGGCGCCCACCGATGCCAACGAGTGGCAGAGCTGGATCGATCACACCGTGCCGAAGCCGGTGCTGCCGCCGGCGCCGTCGCCGCCGAACGCGCAGTTGTCGCCCGAGCTCGCCTCGCTGTGGCGGTCCACGCTGTCGCCCGCCAGTGGCGATCCGCTGTTCGACGATTGGCCGAGCGGGTTGGATGCCCTGAAGCCCGGTGATCCGATCGAGGTTCGGGACGTCACAGCGACGGCTGCGCCACTGGCCGGGGTGCCGATCTCCCGGGCGCTGCTGTTGAAGTTCCGGACCACCGGGGCCTCGGGCGGGGCGTCGTTCGGCACCGCCACCCTGCTCGTCCCGGCCGCGAGCTGGACCGGGCCGGGGGACCGGCCGGTGCTGGTGAACGCGATACCGATCAATTCGCTCGGGCTGCAGTGCACGCCCAGCTATGCGATGGCGCACGGTGTGAACAGCAAGTTCAGCGTCGGGGATCTGTTTCCGCCCGCTACCTTTCTGGCGCTGTCACGGGGTTACGGGGTGCTCATCCCCGATCACGAGGGGCCGCGGATGGCCTATGCGGAACCCCGGGTGGCCGGCCACGTGATGCTGGACGCCATCCGGTCCGTTCGTAATGTGGAGCCGAATACGCTGGGGCAGAGCAGGTTTGCCATCGGCGGTTACTCCGGCGGTGCGATCGCGGCCTATGCGGCGGATATGCTGCTGGGGGAGTACGCACCGGAGTTGTCCGGGTCCCTGGCGGGTGTCGCGCTGGGCGGGCTGGTCACCGATTATCGAGAGGTCGCGCACCACTTCGACGGCGGTCTCGCATCCGGGATCCTGATGGTGGTCGCACTCGCCTTCGCCCGCGAACATCCCGAACTGCTCACCCAGCTGAACAATCTCGGCGAATGGCTGGCCACGTCCCCGGTCAAGGACACCTGCGGCGACAGCAACGGCATTCTCGGCATCACCGGCGTACCGATCGAGATCGCCACGAACAATGCCCACCCCCTCGACACCACGGTCGCCGCCGCCATGTTCGGCAACTCCGACTTCCGCGACCGCAAATCCGCTGCGCCGCTGTACATCTACCACGGCATGCTCGACATCTGGGTCCCCGAAACCGAATCCCTCAACCTCTTCGCCGACCAATGCTCCCGAGGCGTCCCCGCCGTCTACCGCTCCATCCCCGGCGAACACACCATCACCCTCATGGTCGGCTTCCCCGGCGCCATCGACTGGCTCGACCAGCGCCTCCGCGACCTCCCGGCGCCCAACGAATGCCCTGCCCCGAAGCCAGGATCCTGAAGCTCCCGCATACAGAAACCGGACTCTGCCTGTTCTGTGGCCGAAATCGAGCACTGATCCGCGCCGCCGAGGCCTGTCGGTGGGCTCAGTTAGTGTTCATGAAGGCGCAGAATCAGGCCGCCTCGGGCTCGATCTCCTGCTGCGTCACCGTGGGCGGGCAATTGGTGATGTGATTGAGCCGAGCCTTGCGTTCGGCGCGGATTGCCGTTGGCTGCCGGTTCGCAGGTCGGTCATAGCACTGGAGGAATTGCACATGGCGCATCCTGAGAGTTCGATCGATGGCGGGCCGCTTCTCCCGGGTCGTGAGGTGTCGTCGGGGGAGGCCGCGGTAGCCGGTGCGGATCGTGGTATTCGCCGAGAGTTGTTGTTGATGCGGGCATTTCAGAGTCGGATCGGCGGGCCGGTGCTGCGGCGGTTTGCCGATCCGCAGCAGATTCTGGAGCAGGGGATGGCGTTCTGGTCCTCGCGGGTTGTGCTCACGGCGGTCGAGGCGGGGGTTTTCACGGAGTTGGCGGTGAGTCCGCTGTCGGAGCAGGAATTGATGGACCGGCTCGGGTGGCATCCGCGGGCTACGGGACCGTTTCTCGGGGCGCTGGTCGATATGGGACTGCTGCGGCGAAATCGCGGCGGGGTCTATGCCAATTCGCGTCAGGCCGCATTGTTCCTGGACCGCGCCAAACCCAGTTACATTGGCGGGTTGATGGAGCTGTCGAGCACCCGGCTCTACGACCTCTGGTCGGGGCTGGGGGATCTGCTGCGGACCGGCAGTCCCGGGGCCGAGGAGGAACACGGGGAGAGTGAATTCTTCTCCTCCCTCTACGGTGACCAGGCGGCGCTGCGGAACTTCCTGGCCGGGATGACCGGAATCTCGACCGGCGAGGCGATGCTCATTGCCAAACGTTTTCCCTGGCAGCGTTTTCGGACGTTCGTGGATGTCGGCGCGGCGCAGGGGGCGCTGCCCGTACGGGTCGCGCTCACCCACTCTCATATCAGGGGAGTCAGCTACGACCTGCCCGCCGTGGGCCCGATTTTCGAGGAATACGTCGAGTCGTTCGCACTCGCGGACCGGATCACCTTCGTTGCCGGCGATATGAAC
Source organism: Nocardia sp. NPDC006630 (assembly GCF_040611495.1). Taxonomy (NCBI): domain Bacteria; kingdom Bacillati; phylum Actinomycetota; class Actinomycetes; order Mycobacteriales; family Nocardiaceae; genus Nocardia; species Nocardia sp. NPDC006630. The sequence continues at coordinate 451,538 of NZ_JBEXOK010000002.1, read as the reverse complement.
GAGGGCCCGCTGCCGAGCGGGGACGTGATCTGCTTCGGCCATCTGCTGCACGGTTACAGCGAAACCAAGCGGCGCGAATTGATCGCCAAATCCTATGAGGCACTGCCGCCCGGTGGCGTACTACTCGTCTACGACGCCATGACCGACCCGGGCCGCAGGAACAACCTCATCAGCTTCCTCTCCAGCTTGAACATCATGCTGGAGATGCGCGAGGGCTTCGAAGCCACGACCACCCAGTGCTCGGGCTGGCTTCGCGACGCAGGATTCGTCCACATCAAGAAGCGGCACTTGATCGGCCCGACCTCGATGGTGTTCGGCCGCAAACCGGGACGACTGCCCGCTGCGCGGTAAGTCGGCGAACGGTCCAGAAGGCACGTGGCCTCCCGGACCGAATCCGCTACGCCGAGCAGGCGATCAGGTATGCGACGGCCGGATGCCTATCCCTGACGGAAACATAATGTGCCCCACTGGAATCCGGCTCCAATGGCGGACAGTGCATAGGTGTCGCCGGGCAGGAGGCGGTCCTCGGTCCGCGCCTGATGCAGCGCGGTGAGAACCCCGGCCGAGCCGGTATTGCCGAGGGTGTCGAGGGTGACGGGCGCACGCTGCATCGGCACCTCGAGTTCGGTCATCGCGGCGGTGAGGATATTGAGATTGGCCTGGTGCAGGAAGAAATGGTCGATCTCGGTGACGTCGAGCCCGGCGCGGTAGGCGGCGGCGCGAATGCTCTCAGGCAACCGCGTGGTCGCCGCCGCCCAGACCGCGCGACCGTCCATCCGCAGATAGTGCTCGCGCTCGGCGACGGTCTGGGCACTGGTCGGTAGCCGAGATCCACCGGCCCGGATTTCCACGTCATGGGAGAGCTGAGAGCCGAAGTCCCAGGCCAGGAGTCCGGCCCCGGTGGTTTCGGTGCGGGTCAGCACGACGGCGCCGGCCGCATCGCCGAAGAAAACGCCCGTGGTGCGGTTCAGCGGATCGGTGACCCGGGAGGCGCAGTCGGCGGCGATGACCAGTATCGCCCGCGCGGAAACCTGAAGCAGATGCGCGGCAAGCAGGATGGCTTGCAGCCCATTGGCACAGGCGGCCTGGGTGATGTCGATCGGCAGCGCACGACCGGCGCCGAGGCGGTCCTTGACCATCAGTGCCGTCGAGGGCAGCGGCTGGTCGTAGGTGTAGGTCGCGACGATGACGGCGTCGAGATCGCGCGCCGAGATCCCCGCCTCGGCGAGCGCCGCGGGTGCGGCCGCAATGCACATATCCGAAACCGCCAGCTCCGGCGCCAGACGCCGGCGTTCCCGGATACCGGTGCGCGCGACAATCCATTCGGCCGAGGTATCGAGCGTCCGGGTGAGGTCCGCGTTGGTGACGACGGTATCGGGCAGATGAATGCCGGAGCCCGACACCGTGATCGGCAGCGGAACGGGCGGCCGCACCGGCAGGGACCGCGGTTGATCGGTCGCGTACGCCATGGTCATGTGAGAGCACCGTCCAGCGCGGTGGCGGTGTTGTACTCGGGAGCGATCAGCGTATCGAGGTCGATGTAGAACCGGCCCGATGCGCAGTGGCTGCCGAGCAGAATCCGGCGGGCGGCCGAGGTGACGAGCGCACCGCCGAGCGCCACATCGGAGGCCAGTTGCGGCCAACTGCTCAGTGTCCGGCCGATTTCCCCGAACGCGGCGGCGAGTTCGGGGCTGATCCGTTCGGCATCGACCATGGACAAGATGAGGTCCGCTTTCTCTTGATCGGAGAGTTCTGGCAGATCGGCAGCGCGCAGGTCGCCGATTCTGCCGTGCAGCAGGGGGCGGTCCGGCTCCAGATCGAAACGTTCGATATCGAGCATGCCGCGATCATTGCAATCCATGACCACCGGAATCCCCAGTGCGCGAGCGTATTCCCGGGCCGCGATCTTGACGTACGGCGTATCGCACTCCTCCACCAGCAGATCGATCGGTGCCCGATCGCCGTGGAAGAACTCGGCCATGGTGGTCTCGGTCAGCCCGCTCGTCATGATCTCGATATCCAGATACGGGTCGATCTCGAACATCTGGCGTGCGCAGATCACCGCCTTGCCGACGCCCAGGTGATGCACTCCCGCGCGAAGCCTGTTCATATTGGACAGGCTCAACTCGTCGAAGTCGGCGAGCCGGAATGCGCCGCCGACGCCTTCGAGCGCGAGCGTGACCGCGGCGCTGTTGCCCACCGACAGTCCGACGATCCCGATGCGCCGATCGAGCAGCCCGCGTTGCTGGGGACGTTGGATCTTTTCGCGATTGCGGTCGGTGCGGACCAGCCGGTACTCCGCACGCGGCAGCACATGCACCAGCCGCCCCGACCAGGGGTACCAGACCCAGCTCCCGTAGGCCCAGGCCTCGACCCCGGCCAGCTGCTCCTCGATCTTCCGCTCGAGTTCGGCCCCGGCATAGCGGCGATCGGGCTCGCGGCAGCGGATCAGCTCGGCCAACTGCGCGGTGATGGTGTCGTGTACGGCGGTGACGCGGCCGGATTCGAGCAGTGCGGTCAATGCCGCGTAGTCGGCGGCATGGGTGGGTTCGAGCAGCACCGGCTGCCACCCGTCGCCATCCGGTACGGCGGCCTGCACCAGAGCCGCTGGCGCGTCGCGGCTTTCGAGCCCGGCCGCTGTCCATGCGCCGAGATCGCCGCTCGCCGGCGCGCCGAGATCACCGCTCGTCAGTGCCGGGAACTCCGCACACATCCGGCTCACCAGGTCGGTGTATTCACCCGCTCCCGCCGCAGTCCGGTGCAGCAGGATCACCACCTCCTCGGTATAGCGCTCGACATAGCAGCGCGTCCCCGGCACCGGATGAAAACCGAACCGGCCGTGGAACTGATCCTGGCCGTCCCTGGTTCCCGAGGTGCCGATCATGATCTTGGCTCCGAGATAGTGCGCGGCGCCGATCGCGACCGCGTTCAGATATGCGCCCAGCCCCAGTTTCCGGGCTCGATGCTCCACCACCAGCCGGCTGTGCTCGAAGGTCTCCTCGACCCCCGCGCCTTCGGCGGCCAGCAATTGTTCGTACTGCTGTTCACCCAGATGCGCCCGGGACTGGAACAGCTCACCGGTCGCCGGGGTCGACAGCCGGATGTAGCCCAGCACCGGGCCGTCCGGATGTCGCCGGGCGACGAAATGCCAGGCACCGTAATCCAATTCCTGATCGTCGACATGGGCGCCGGCGGCGTCGCGGAAGCCCGGCCGCCGGCCGTTGTCGTACAGGATTCGAGCCCGCAGCTCCTGTAACCGCCGCACCTGACCGGTGGGGTCGGCCCCGCTGCGGGGTGCTTGGAACGCCGAAACATGCCACTGCACATCAGGATTGCGGTTCCGGATATCGTGTCCGTCGATGGACATGCGAGATCCGCCAGATACCGACACGTGCATGGATCCTTTCCAGGAATTCGTTTGCTGAGTGTGCTGTGCGTAGATGCGGACGAGCGGAGTGCGTCAACGTCTGAGCGAATTCAAGCAGGAAGAACACGTTTTTCTCGTGCCGTGAGGGGCCAACGAGTCGTGTTGCTAAATAGTAGCTGTGCGATGGAGCAAATGACCAACTGGACAAATCGCCGTGGTGTGTCCGAGGCGAAGTCGACCGCGTACAACGCGATGGGCGACGAGTCGGCAGGCGCTCACCGGCGGCGATCTACACGCGGGGGAGCGCCCTCGGCGCGGCGGCCGGGGCGGTTCGGGAAGTGCTGTGCAGGGCCGGGATTCACCGACCCGAGTGGCGCGACTACCTACGCCGGGACGGCACCGGCGCGGCTGGTATCGAGCCAGCCGAGGGCCGCCGCGGTGAGCGCGGTGACGCCGTGGGCGATCGTGGGCTCGGCAAGCGGTGCGAAATACGGCGAGTGGTTCATCGGGATGTCCTGGTCGACCGTGCCCTTGTCCTGTGCCGCCGCGACTTTCGCCGGGTCCGCACCGCCGAAGAACCAGAAGGACAGCGGTGCCCCGGCGGCGTCGGCAAGGATGCTGACGTCCTCGCTGGCCGGGAAGGCGCCCATTTCCAGGACCTGCTCGTCGCCGAGGGCGGCCCGCAGCGCGGCGCGCGTCTTGTCCAGTGCGACAGGTTCGTTGATGGTGACGGGCAGCCGGGTCAGCGCCTCGATCGTCGGCGCGCGGTCCGCGCCCGCGGCTTCGGCCTCCGCGTGCACGATCCGCCGTATCGCCTCGAGCACCTTGGCGCGCAGCTCGGGGGAGTAGGTCCGAATGCTCAGGCCGAGTTCGGCCTGATCGGCGATGATGTTCTCCTTGGTGCCCGCGTGCAGTGTGCCGACGGTGACAACGGCCTGGTCCGACGCGGCGACCTCGCGGGACACGATGGTCTGCAGGCGCATGACGGTCGCGGCGGCCATCACGATCGGATCGACCGTCGTCTCCGGGCGTGAGCTGTGCCCGCCGCGGCCGTGCAGGGTGATCCGTAAGCTGTCGTTCGCGGAGAGGATCGCGCCCGGGCGTGTCGCCACGGTGCCCACCGCGATCGGCAGGACATGCTGGGCCAGCACGATTTCCGGCTTCCCGAAGCGTTCGAACAATCCGTCGTCGACCATCGCCTGGGCGCCGAGGCCGATCTCCTCACCGGGCTGGAAGACCCCGAGCACGGTGCCGGACCAGCGATCCCGCTCGGCGGCCAGCGTGTCGAGCGTGCCGAGCAGGCAGGTGACGTGCATATCGTGGCCACAGGCGTGCATGGTCGGCCGGCCGCTGTCCGGATCGGTGGCGGTCGAGGCGTAGGGCAGTTCGGTCTGCTCGCGCAGCGGCAGCGCGTCCATATCCGCGCGCAGCATGATCAGCGGGCCGGGACCGTTCGCCAGGCGGGCGACCACACCCGTTCCGCCGACTCCTTCCGTCACCTCATAGCCGAGGGCCTTCGCACGCCGGGCGACGATCGCCGCGGTGCGGTGCTCGGCGAAGGACAATTCCGGATGTGCGTGCAGGTCTCGGTACAGCTCCGCGAGTTCGGCGGTAATGCTGGCGACACGACTGTTGATCGACGGCACAGCGCCTATGATCCACGCCTCGGCGCCGCTCATGGCGATTTCCCCGTTTTCGTTCCTTCTGGAAGAAGCGCGGGCACCGCGATCGAAGCTGTCACGCACGGCATTTCGGGCATACGCGACAAAGGTTTGACCGGCGGCAATGGATATCGGGAGAGCCGAATCCCTTCCACATGAAACCCTTCGGTCCGGGTGGGTAGCGGACTAGCCTGTGCGGGTGGGCATGTGGTCGGTCGATCGATTGAAGTGGTGATTGGATTGGACAGGGTTATCCCGCTGGATCAGCCGCATACCTCGCGTATCTATGACTACTTCCTCGGCGGCAAGGACAACTACGAGGCCGATCGCAAGGCCGCGGACGAGATCCTGAAGGCCTGGCCCGATATTCGGACCGCGGCGCGGGTGAATCGGCAGTTCATGCAGCGCAGTACCCGGTACCTGGCGGAGGCGGGGATTCGGCAGTTCCTCGATATCGGGACCGGGATTCCGACCGAGCCGAATCTGCATCAGATCGCCCAGCGGGCCGCCCCCGATGCGCGGGTGGTGTACGTGGACAACGATCCGGTGGTCTTGGCGCACGCGCGGGCGTTGATGCCCGGAGGAACGGCTGGGGCGACGACCTACATCCAGGGTGACGTGACCGATCCACTCGCGATTCTGGCGGCCCCGGAGTTGGGTGAGGTGCTGGATCTCTCCGAGCCGGTCGCATTGAGCATGATCGCGCTACTGCATTTCGTGGAGGCCAGCATTCCGGCAATCGTGTCGGCGTTCCTGAGCGCGCTGGCGCCGGGGTCGTTCCTGGTGATCTGCACGATCACGGCCGACTTCGCCCCGGAGCAGGTGGTTGCTGCGCAGGATGTGTACCGGGTGCGGAAGTTGCCGGCGCAGGTGCGTACCCGTGATGAGGTGACCGGTTGGTTCTCGGGTTTGGAGTTGGTCGAGCCGGGTGTGGTGCCGCCGCATCGGTGGGGTTTGGCGGAGACGACGGAGATCTCCGCGTCCTTCGATGCCAAGGTGTCCTGTTACTGCGGTGTGGGCCGTAAACCCTGATCAGGGTCACGGCGGCCACTGGGACAGCGATATGGTGAGAGTCCCCGATAGATCCTGGTAGCCGATGATCGATCCCGAGCCGTTCGACACGCAGCGTGACCACGTGGCCTCGTCACTGCTCGCTGAGCTCGAGTCGGCGGGGTTCGAGCAGGTCGAGGAAATCGGGCGGGGTGGATTCGGGGTCGTGTATCGCTGCGGCCAGCCTGCCCTGGACCGGACGGTTGCGGTCAAGGTGCTCACCGCCGATCTCGACGCCGAGAACCGGGAGCGATTCCTCCGGGAACAGCGTGCGATGGGACGACTGACCGGCCACCCCAATGTGGTCGATGCGCTGGAGGTCGGGACCACCACCGGCGGGCGTCCGTACATCGTCATGCAGTACTGCGCCCAGGGCTCACTCGACGCGAGAATCCGGACCACCGGACCGCTTCCCGTGGAAGACATTCTCCGACTGGGTGTTCGGCTGGCCGGTGCGCTCGAAACCGTCCACCGTCTCGGCGTGCTGCACCGCGACATCAAGCCCGGCAATATTCTGCGCACCGATTACGGCGAGCCGGCGCTCACCGATTTCGGGATAGCCCACTTCTCGGGAGGCTTCCAGACCGAGACCGGGGTGGTGACCGGATCCCCGGCCTTCACCGCACCCGAGGTGCTCACCGGGGGGAGTCCGAGCATCGCCTCGGACATCTACAGCCTGGGCGCCACCCTCTTCTGCGCGCTCACCGGTCATGCGGCGTTCGAGCGGCATTCGGGGGAGCAGGTGGTGGCGCAATTCGTGCGGATCACCACCCAGCCGGTTCCGGATCTCCGCGCGGCGGGCGTCCCCGACGATGTCTGCGCGGTGCTCGAGCGGGCAATGGCCACACGCCCAGAGGATCGGCAGCCGAGCGCTGCGACACTGGGGGAGGAGTTGCGTAATATCCAGCACCGCAATGGATTTCGTGTTGATGACATGGCATTGCGGCTCGGCGCCGATGAATCTCGGCCCAGTGCTCCATCGGTATCACGCCCGGTGACCGAGGCGGTGCCCGAGGGAGGGGGGATCCGAAACCTGCCCCTGGAACTGACCAGCCTCATCGGTCGCGACCGCGAAGTCTCGGACGCGACGCGTCTGCTGTCGACTGCCCGGCTGGTCACCTTCACCGGTATCGGCGGGGTCGGCAAGACCCGCTTGGCTGTCCGCCTCGCCGCAGCGGTCGCGCGCGACTTCGCGGACGGGGTGTGGTTCGTCGAGCTGGGTGAGCTGGTCGACGAGGCGCTCCTGCCCGGTGTGGTGGTCGCCGCGCTGGGATTGCGCGAGTCGGTGCAGTCGCCCGAGGACACGCTGCTCGATTTTCTGGGTGCACGCCGCGGACTGCTGATTCTCGACAATTGCGAGCAGGTGATCGACGGCGCGGCGAAACTCTGCGAGACCCTGCTCAAAGGCTGTGCGCGGCTGCAGATTCTGGTCACGAGCAGAGAGGCGCTGGGTATCGGCGGGGAGGCTGTACTGCGGGTTCCGCCGCTGACGATTCCCGAATCCCGCAGTGCGCCGGCGCCGCTGGCATCGGAGCGGTATGCGGCGGTTGCGCTGTTCGCCGAACGAGCGCGGGCGGCGGTGCCGACATTCGAACTCACCGCGGACAATTGGGCAGTCATCGCTCACATCTGCCGGCGGCTGGACGGTGTGCCGCTGGCGATCGAGCTGGCTGCCGCGCGGCTGCGGGCCATGTCTCCCGAACAGCTCCTGAGCCGCCTCGCCGATTCCTTCGGATTGCTGACCCGCGGCGCCCGCGGATCGTCCACTCGGCAGCAGGCGCTGCGGCGGTGCATCGATTGGAGTTACCGGTTGTGCACCTCGCAGGAGCAGCTGATGTGGGCGCGGCTGTCGGTATTCGCGGGCGGCGTCGATCTCGAAGCCGCAGAACAGGTCTGCGCTGCGGAGATGGCCTCCGGGGACGTTCTCGACCTCCTCACCGCGCTGGTCGACAAGTCGATTCTGATCTGCGAGCCGTACGGGTCGTCGGTGCGCTTCCGCATGCTCGAGATCCTGCGTGACTACGGCCGCGAGCAGGCACAGCACAGTGCCGAGTACCCGGAGCTGCGGCGCCGGCATCGCGACTGGTTCCTGCGGCTGGCACTGCGGGCGCAGGAGGAATGGGTCAGTGCGCGGCAGCTGGAATGGATCGCGCGACTCGAGCGGGAACAGCCGAATCTGCGAGATGCCATGGAGTTCAGTGTTTCCGACGATCCGGTCGCGGGACTTCGCATCGCGTCGGCGCTGTACCAGTACTGGAGTTCGCGCGGTTTGTACGGCGAGGGACGGCGCTGGTTCGATCGGCTGCTGGACGGCGATCGGGGCAACCACCGTGCCGAGCATGTCATGGCGATCTACGCCGACAGCGCGCTCGCCGATATGCAGGGCGATCTCGAGGGCGCCGGGGCACTGGTCCGGGAAGGACAGTCGCTCGCAATGGAATCGGCGGACCCGGCCGTCGCGGCGATGGCGGCTTATGCGGCAGGCTTTCTCGCCTACAGCGGCGGGCAGATTCCGCGCGCCCGCGCCCTGCTGACCGATGCGGTGGCGGAATTCGGCCGGCAGCAGCGAGTCGCCCCGCTGGTCGAGGCGCTGATCATTCTGGGCCTGTGCCACGCGCTGTCCGGGGCCACCGAACAGGCACGCGATTGCTACACACAGGTTTTGGAGATCACCGAATCGCGAGGCGAATCGGTGGGCCGATCCTATGCGCAATGGTCCATGGCGGTATTGCAGTGGCACAGCGGTGAATCAGGCCGGGCCACGGAACTTTTGGGTGAAGCGCTCACGCGCCTGGCCCGGCTGGTGGACGATCCGGTCGGCACCGCCATGTGCCTGGAGGCCCTGGCCTGGATCGCCTGCGACACCGGCGATCCGGAGCGTGCCGCGGTGCTCATGGGTGCCGCGACCGCGCGGGGCGCCGCGGCGAGCAGCTGGCCGATCTCGCTGCCGAATCTGATGGCCAGCCACGTCGAGTGCGTCCGGGTTGCCGAATCGGCGCTGGGTACAGCGGGATTCGCGGCCGCGAGCCGGGCCGGCGAAGACATGTCGAGCGCGAACGCCGTGGTCTACGCGCTCGGCGAGTGACGCAGTCGGCGTCTGCTGCGTGGTCGCTGGTAGCCCTCAGGTCGCGAAGATCGAATACGATCGCGTCGCAGTGAGATTCGGTTTCAGGGAAGTATGGGTAGTGCGTTGATGAGCGTTCGTAAGGTCATTGCGGGAGTCCAGATCGAGTTGGTCCGGAAGGTAGTGAATGTCCTGACAGTGCCGCAGCGGTTGCCACTGCCGTGGGGTCCGACGCTGCGTGAGCGGGTCGAGGGTAAGACGGTGCTCATCACCGGAGCGTCCAGCGGTATCGGCCGCGCACTGGCGCTGCGGATTGCGGACGAGGGCGCGACCGTCATCGTGACGGCCCGCCGCACAAGCGAATTGGATCAGCTGGTCGCCGAGATCGGCGAGCGGGGCGGGCGGGCGTTCGCGCTCACCTCGGATCTGTCCACCGCCGAGGGCATCGACAAGCTCGCCGATCAGGTGCTCGTCGAGTTCGGTGCGCCCGATATCCTGGTCAACAATGCGGGCCGTTCCATCTGGCGTTCGATCGCCAGTTCCGAACACCGCCTGCACGATTTCGAACGCACCATGCGGATCAACTACTTCGGTCCGGTCGGGCTGATGCTGCGGTTCCTGCCGGAGATGCGCCGCCGCGGTTCCGGGCATATCGTGTCGAGTTCCTCGCTGGGCGTGATCACCGATGTGCCCCGGTTCTCCTCCTACCTCGGCTCCAAGGCCGCGCTGGAGGCGGTCATGCGGGTGGCGGCGGTCGAATGCCTTTCCGATGGAATCTCTTTCACGGATGTGCGGCTGCCGCTGGTCGCCACCGATATGAGCGCCTCGCTGGGCTGGAGCGGCTACAAGACGCTGTCGGCCGAGGCCGCGGTGGATATGCTGTCCGACGCCATCGTGCGCCGTCCCGCCCATCTGGAGAACCTGCACGGCGCGCTGTCGCTGTGGTTCAACCTGCTGCTGCCCGATGTGGCTCGTCGCGGGCTGAGCGAACTGCACCGCAGGATGCCCGATCCGGGTCTCGCGAAAGCGACTGCGCCGCAGGTGGAACCGGTCACCGCCGCTGCCGTGGTCGCGCCCGCGCACGACTGAGTTCCCGCGCACGACTGAGCTCCCACATGAGAAACGGCCGGTCCATCACAGATTCGTGATGGACCGGCCGGCCTCCGCGATGTGCGCGCCTCACCGCGAATGCGGTTGCCGCGTCATCGGTTTCGGCTCAGGAGGACGATCCGGTGCCCGACAGCAGGCCGGACAGCAGCCCGCTGGCGCTGCCGCTGCCCAGACTCGAGGATCCGGTCGAAACCTGCAGGTTCCAGGTGCCGCAGCCGGTGGTGAAGAACGCGATATCGGTCGACTGGATGGTGACGCTCGCCGAGCCGTTCACCGCCCCGCCGGTCTGCAGCACCGCGGTGGCGCTGGGGGTGAGCGCCGACAGTCGCGCCCAGGCGCAGGTGCTGAGAGCGGTGGTGGTGGTGTAGGTGCCCGCCTGGATATCGGTGCCGACATTGAAGATGGAGTCGGTGCTCATGCTGGTACCGGCCGCGCTCGCGGTACCGGTCGAGCTCAATACGGCGGTAGCGGCGAGAGCGAGCCCGCTGACCCAGAGTGACTTGCGCATATAGGGGGTCCTCAATCATCTGAAACGAATGTGTTTCGGAGGCTAGTGCGCGTGGGTTCGTTCTGTATGCATATCCAGGAACCTCACAGGAAGCGGCGGCGTAGCGGGCGGATGGCCGCCATCGACCATCCGCGCCGGACTTCCTAACCCGCTTGTGCGTAGCGTGCCGGTGCCGCGCTCGCGCCGGCTGCTTCCAGCGCCGCGCGCTGTGCCGCGCCCGCGAGGAACGGGAGGCGGGTGTCGGCCACCGAGGTCGGAATGCTGCCGAGGTGGTTGGTGACGAAGGCGACGGAGAGCCCGAGGGCGGGGATGGCGAGCGCGCCGGAACCACCCAGGCCGAAGTGGCCGAAGGCGCGGCGGGTGAGGCGGGTGCCGACGATCGCGCGGTGGTAGCCGCGGGCGAAGTGTGGTGCGGCGCCGAGGACATAGTCGTAGCGGCTGTTCGCGGGCATATGGGCAATGGCCGCAGCGGTTTCGGAGCGCAGCAGGCGGCGCTGGCCCAGTTGGCCGTCATTGGCCAGGGCGCCATACATCTTGCCGAGCGCGCGGGCGGTGAAGGTGCCGTTCCAGCCGGGCATCATGGCGTCGTACGGGCGCTGTCCGGTGGTCATATCGGCCCAGCCGTCATAGACCGCGCTGCGGGCGGAGCGGACCTGCCGGACGCCGGCGAAGGGTGCGATGAGGGTATCGATCGGTATGCGGGCGACGCCCAGGCGCGGACCCAGCGTGGCGATGCGGTGACGCTGATCTTCGGGGACGCCGAACCAGAAGTCATTGTCGCCGAGGGGTTCTGCCACTTCGCTGCGCAGCACATCGCGGAAGTCGCGACCGGTGGCGCGCTGAGCGATCTCGGCGATGAGGGTGCCGAAGGTGATGGCGTGATAGCCGGAGGCGCGCAGGCGCAGGGGATCCGGTGCGGCCGTGGCGATGGCCGCCGCCACCAGGTCGTGGTCGAGCAGCTGGTGCGCGTCTGGAAGCAGATCGCGAATGCGCTGCAGTCCGGCACGATGGCTGAGCACATCGCGAATCGTGATGTCGGCCTTGCCGTTTGCGGCGAACTCCGGCCAGTAGGTCGCGACCGGCGCATCCAATTCCAGTACGCCACTGTCGATCAGGCGGTTCGCGACAGTCGCGGCGACACCCTTGCCCGTGGAGTACGACAGTGCGATGCTGTCGGCCTGCCAGCGCCGATCCGGTGCCGCCCACCCCGACCAGATATCCAGCACCGGCTCACCGTGCAGATACACCGACAGCCCCCCGCCGCCCTGCCGCTTCCGGCGGAACATATGGAAGAACTTCGCCGCGACCGCCGTGAACCGGTCATCGATCACCATCGACGCGTGTGCAGCCGCCATAGTCAGACTCCTTTGTCTGTCGCGCTCACAGCAAAGTCGGTGCTAACAACTGCAAGCATCTTGCTAACTCACTGTAACCGCGCCCATTCGACGCAGGCAATGGATCGCCCCCCGACTGGCGGCTGCTGCCTACCGCCGCATGTCCGCCTGCGGTACCGGCCGATCGCAGACGCGCCATCTGTCGGTCTTCGCCAGGGTGAACAGGTACCGATCGCCCTTCTTATCGGGTTCGGTCGTATAGCGAATGAACGCCGTCAGTGATCCCCTGGGTGGCGTGAGTGTGATCGATACGACACCCCACAGCATGCCCGATCCCCGCCGTTCGACATCGCGCCGGGCCTGCTCGGCGAAGGCCGCGGCCGTCATCTGCTCGAGCTCGGATCGCAATGCGCCACAACTGCTTTCCAGCGCCAGCTCATGATCGCCGCGGTTGTGCGCGGCAATCAGTGCCGCGACCACCGCTTCGGCGTCGAGATGCTCGCCCTCCCCGGTTGTACTGCTGCTGTCCCCCACCGATGCCTCTCCCGAATAGCCCATGTCACCGAAGCGGTGGTGGCGACCGCAATGTCGCGGTAGACCACTATGGTCGACTATTCCAGCGCTGCAATCGGTTACCGAATCGGTGTCCGGTCGCGTGCGACGGTCACCAGGTTGATCAACGACTGCTGCTGGGGGCCGTCGGCGAGGGGTTGGCCGAGTTCCTGGATGTAGTCGGTGAGGTAGACGCGGTCGCCGGTCCAGCCGCGGTTGCCGAACCATGCGGTGGCTTCGCTGCGGGGCTCGTTGTAGATCAGGCGTACCCAGTCCGAGCCGCCGTCGCTGTCGGCCATGGCGGTGGTGGCCGCTTCGGGCAGGGGATCCATCTGCTCGATCGCGATTCGGCTGCCGGGGGCGCTGAGTGCGTCGATGGCGTCGAACAGCTGGTCCTGTGCGGCCGGGGGCAGGTAGATCAGCAGGCCCTCGACCAGCCAGGCGCTGGGCAGGGATGGGTCGAAGCCGCTCTCGCGCAGGGCTTTCGGCCAGTCTTCGCGCAGGTCCACCGGCACCTCATGGCGCTGTGCGCGCGGCTTGTGGCCCGCCTTGGTGAGAGTTTCGCGTTTGAATTCCAGTACCTGCGGGCGGTCCAGTTCGTAGACCACGGTCCCGTCGGGCCACGGCAGGCGGTACGCGCGGGCGTCCAGGCCGGCGGCCAGGATCACCACCTGCCGGATGCCGGTGGCCGCAGCGGCGTTCAGGAAATCGTCGAAGTAGCGGGTGCGGGTGATTTGATGCTGCTGGAACTGCATCCCGAATTCGGGGGTCAGCAGTGGATGGCCGGGCACACGGCCCTCGAGCAGGTCGACCCACTCCGGGCCGGCCGCCCGCACGAAGATCTCGGCGAGCGGGTCGTGGGCCGGTGCATCGGCCGCCCGGCCGGCCAGCGCGCGGGCCGCCGCGACGAACAATGCCGTGGATCCGACACCGGTATTGATATCCCAGGAATCTCCATCGGTTCGCATGCTCGCCAACGTACCGATTGCGGCGCGCACAGGCATTCAAGCGCACCGGGATTGCGAGAATCCTCCACGAATCAACCGCCGCAGCGGTTTTCGCCTCGTGAAATCAGGGCTGCGCGTCGGTGGGCGCCGCGCGGAGGCCGTCGAGCGTCACCGCGAGCAGTCGTTCCGCCGCCTCGGGCGTCGTTTCGCAGGCCACGCCGATCCCGTGGCCGAACCGGAGCACATCGCGAGGTTCGATATCCCTGCGGATCGCGCCCGCGTCCTGCGCCGCCTGCAGTACCGCCGACGCTGCCCCGGTGATCGCCGTGCGGCACAGCATGAAGGTCGGCGTGTTGTGATCCATCCCGGCCTTCAGGGTGGTGGCGAGGCTGCGATTGGCCATCACCCATTCCACCTGCTCTCGGAGCCAGATCGTGAATGCCTCTTCGGGCGTGTGCTTTTCGAGCAGCTCGTGGGCGCGCTGGCTCAGCTGCTCGATGCTGGAGCGGTAGACGGCCTCGATCAGCACTTCTCGATTAGGAAAGTGCCGGTACAGCGTGCCGATGCCGACGCCCGTGCGGCGCGCGATCTCCTCCAGCGGTGCGTCGGGACCCAGCTCGGCGAATGCCTCCTGAGCGGCCGACACGATCCGCTCATAGTTGCGCCGCGCATCGGCGCGCATCGGCTTTCCCGTCGGCGGTGCTTCCACGGACCCTCCAGTAGAAAACGGATGGACCCTCCGGATAGACTTGCGCAAGTGGAGGAACCCTCCATATGATAGCTCTATGGAAACGGAGGCATCCTCCGTTTGATTTCATTCGATGGAGCGTTCCTTGTCGACCACACTTTCTTCGAACAATGCTGTCGCGGACACCGTTGTCTCCACACCCCCCGAATCAAGCCGATTTCGATCGAACATTGTGCTGGTCACGCTGCTGACCTGCCAATTGATGATCGTCCTGGACGTCACGGTGATGAATGTGGCACTGCCGCGCATTCAGGCCGATCTGCATTTCAGCGCCACCAGCCTGTCCTGGGTCATGAACGCCTACACCCTGGTTTTCGGCGGACTGCTGCTGCTCGGCGGGCGCGCCGGCGATCTGTTCGGCCGCCGCAATCTCTTCATCGCCGGCGCCACCCTGTTCACCGTGGCCTCGCTCGCGGGCGGTCTCGCGCCGTCGGCGACCTGGCTGCTCATCGCACGTGTGGTGCAGGGCATCGGCGCGGCGATGGCCGGGCCCAGCACGCTCGCACTGCTGACCACCACCTTCCGTGAACCCAAGGCCCGAATCCGCGTACTGGCGCTGTTCTCCGGAATGTCCAGTGCCGGTTTCGCTATCGGCCTCATTGTCGGCGGCCTGCTGACCGAATGGCTGAGCTGGCGATCGGTGCTGTTCATCAATGTGCCCTTCGGGCTGGTGGTGGTGGCACTGGCGCTGCGCTATCTGCCCAGGGCCGAGCGGCAATCCGCGCATCTGGACCTGCCCGGCGCGATCACCGCCACCACCGGTGTGGCCGCACTGGTCTACGGCTTCATCAGCGCCGCGTCGGACGGCTGGGGCACTGCGACAACCGATATCTCCCTCGCGGCCGGCGTCATCCTGATCGCCGTCTTCCTCGTCATCGAATCGCGCACGGCCCAGCCACTTCTGCCCCTGCGCTTGTTCGCCGACCGCAATCGCGCCGCCGCCTACGCGAGCATGTTCCTGGCGCCCATGGCAGGCATGTCGATGTTCTTCTTCCTCACCCAGTTCCTGCAGGACGTCCTCGGATTGAGCGCTCTGGCAACAGGTTTCGCCTTCCTGCCCACCGCCCTGCTGATGTTCACCATGATCCGCACCATTCCGCGCCTACTCCCGCGCTTCGGCCCGAAGCCTCTGGCCATGACCGGCACCGCATCGATGGTCGCCGGACTCGTCCTGCTGACTCGATTGACGGCCGACAGCGGCTACTTCCCACTGCTGTTCGTGGCCATGCTCCTGATGGGTTTCGGTCTCGGCCTGGCGGTTTCGCCCCTCAATGTGATCATCATGTCGAACGTCGAACCCCACGACGCCGGGGCCGCCGGCGGCGCACTGCAAACCCTTCAGCAAACCGGCGCCTCCCTGGGCCTGGCCATCCTGGTCACCATCTTCGGCACCGCATCCCGCAGCGCCGGCGGCTCGGCCCAGCACGCCCTGGTCACCGGCATCACCACCGCCTTCACCGCGGCCGCCGCCATCGCAACCCTGACCTTCGCCGTCGCTCTGACCTTCCGAAACACCCGCTCCGCCAGCTGAATACGCGCACGCTCCATCCGCCTGGCCGGCACCGGCCGGGCGGATGGCCTGTGCCGGGAGCTCAGGCGCGAGCTCTGTCCCGGGCGAGGGCGCGGTCGCGCTGTTCCTCGAAGCGGGGGATCCTCACGTGCTGCATATCGTCGAGGAAACGGGATAGGCGTTCGCGGGCTTGTTCGCCGCGGGCGGTGAAGTCGTTGCGGCCGAAGATGTTCCATTGGCGGACCACGGGCATGAGGACGTCTTCGAGGTGCTGGCGCAGATCGTAGACGCCGTGTTTGGCCATCAGGACGCCGTTGCGGCGGAAGTTCGGCATGCCCGCGCCGGGCATCTGGAAGTTCTCGACAATGGTGTCGATGGCTTCCATGGCTTGGTCCGGGACCAGATCCAGGGCCGCGCCGCACATGGTGCGGTAGAAGATCATGTGCAGGTTCTCGTCTGCCGCGATGCGCTGCAGCATGCGGTCGGCGATGGGGTCGTCGCACACGCGGGCGGTATTGCGGTGGCTGACGCGGGTGGCCAGCTCCTGGAAGCTGACGTAGGCGACCGAGTAGAGGAAGCCGGCTTCGCCGTCGAGCACGGCGGTGGGTGCACTGAAACCGTGTGTCATATGCGCCATTCGGTCGTTCTCCAGCGCGACGGGGTCCACGCCGCGGGTGACGACCAGGTAGTCGCGGATGACCACGCTGTGCTTGTTCTCCTCCGCGGTCCAGCGGCCCACCCAGGTGCCCCAGGCGCCGTCGCGGGAGAAGTTCTCGGAGATCTCGCGGTGATAGGAGGGCAGGTTGTCCTCGGTGAGCAGATTGGTGATCATTGCCGCCTTGGCGACCTCGCTGAGCGTGGATTGCTCCGGCGCCCAGTCGATTCCGTCCAGCATGGCGAAGTTCCGGCCCGCGTCCCACGGAATGTAGTCGTGCGGATGCCAATCCTTGGCCCGCGCCAGATGCTGGTGCACGCATTCCTCGGCGACGGGTTCGAGCTCGGACAGGATCTCTCGCTGGGTCAGCTGACGCGGCAAACCATCCTCCTGGGATCCGGGGCCCGCGCCTGCTGCGCTGCGGCCGAGTTGTCCGGACCAATTCACCAGGGAATGTCGGTGTTCGTTAGAGGCAAAAGTCCCGACGGGCGGAACCTTGATGTAGCTCACACGGGGAGATTGGGCAACGGTCCGGGAGTCGAGGGGTCGACTCCCGGACCGTTTCGTGTTCCGGCCACCGGCGCTGTGTATCAGCGTCCCGCTGGGCACCATCGGATCGTGCGCCATCATCGCAAGCAGTCTGCGTTGCCGCGACGACCAGCGCATTCCCCGATATCTGCACGCTTGCGGTGCGCCGCACCGTGCCCGGAGCAGACCGGGCGGCGATCGCCACTGCTGGTGAATCTCCGCCGGTCACAAGAAGTCTCACGGACGTGGGGGCCGACGTCGAACCGAGGGGAGTGGATGGCACGGCGCGTCGGTGGGTTGGCACAAACGGGACACGGGCTATTCGAAGATCGCGAGGAGCCGGCGGCTGCGCGCGATCATCGCCGCGGCGCTCTCGTTCGGATGGTGCAGCCACCAATCGACCAGCGCGGTGACCGTGCCCATCCAGACCGCGGTGACCGCCGACAGATCCTCCGGATCGGTCAGCCCGCGTCCGTCGAGGACCCGGCCCACGCCCTGTCCGGCCTGTTCGGCAATGCGCCGCCGCGCACCCTGGGCGGCCTGCGCGGCGGCCCCGTCGGCGGGATGCGAGCGGTCGAAAATGACCTTCCAATCATGCGGTCGCGGTTCGAGCGCGGTGAAGATGGCGGCCAGCGTGTGCTCGGCCATCTGCAGCGTCGCCGGACCGCTGATCGCCTCGTCGATCGAATCGCCGAGTGCGGCTGCGGCCCGCTGCACACACGCCACGTACAACCCGTCCTTGGTGTCGAAGTAGGCGTACACCAGCGGTTTCGACACACCGGCCCGGGTGGCCACCACGCCGAGTGACAGGCCCGCATAACCGACCCGGGCGATCTCCGCGGCCGCGACATCGAGGATCTGCGCCTCCCGCTGCGCCCGCGGCACACCTTTGGTTCCCGCACCGCTCACCACTGCCGCCTTCCGTCCGCACCCTTTGACACCGGATTGAGCTCTCGGTAATTTACCAAATAGTCAATTAATGTGCGCCGGGCTGCGGCAGCCCATGAACATCACCTAGGACGGCGTCGAATGAAGAACCCACTGATCACCGCATTGCTCAACCCGACACCGTCGGTCAGGGACTTCTTCGGCGGCGCGCCCGATCTGCGCGGCAAGACGGTCGTTCTGACCGGAGCCTCCTCGGGTATCGGTGAATCGACCGCACAGCTGCTGGCCGCGCGCGGCGCTCATATCCTCGCCGTCGCCCGCGACCGCGAACGACTGGACACCGCGTGCAAGGTGATCACGGACGCAGGCGGCACCGCTCACCCCATGCCCTGCGATATGACCAGTGCCGACGAGGTGGCAGCGCTCGCCGCCGATGTGCTCGACCGCTTCGGCCCGCCCGCTATCGTCATCAACAATGCCGGCCGCTCGATCCGCCGCACCGCGCTCGAGGCCGCCGATCGCCCGCACGACTACGAACGCACCATGGCGGTCAACTACTTCGGCCCCGTCCGGTTGACCCTGGCGCTGCTCCCGGCCCTGCGCGAGGCTGGTCGAGGCCACATCATCAATATCGGCACCTGGGGCACCACCGCCGGAGTGATGCCCAAATTCACCGCCTACCACGCCTCCAAGGCCGCGCTCTCGGCCTTCGGCCGCAGCCTCGGCGCCGAATGCCACGGCACCGGAATCGCGGTCACCACAATCGGATTCCCGCTGGTGCGCACACCCATGATCAGCCCCACCGGCGACTACGACACCCAATCCACGCTGACTCCCGAGCAGGCCGCGCAGTGGGTACTCACCGCGATCCGCGATCGCCCGGTCGAGCTGTACCCCACCTACGCCGCCGCCCTGCGCCTGCTCTCCACCGTTTCACCACGTCTCGCCGATGCTCTGGTCCGCGCCGCCGGCATCTGAACCCCGGCTCAGCCCAACGGCTTTCGAGCCAGATCGCGTCCGATGATCTCCTTCATGATCTCGGTCGTGCCCGCGTAGATCGTTTGCACGCGGGTATCGGTGTACGCGCGGCCCACCGGATACTCCGACATGTACCCGTACCCGCCGTGCAGTTGCAGACAGCGATCGACGACCCGCTTCTGCAGTTCGCTGGTGTACCACTTGCCCTTTGCCGCGTCGACGGGCGTCAGCGTGCCCGCGTTGTAGGCGTGCACCGACTTGTCGACGTAGGCCTCGACGATATCCAGTTCGGTGGCCATCTCGGCGAGTTCGAAGCGCACATGCTGGTTATCGCCGATGGGTTTGCCGAATGCCGTTCGGGTGAAGCAGTATTCGCGCGTCACCTCGAAGATCGCCCGGGACAGTGCAATGGCCCCGGCGCTGATCCCGAGTCGTTCCCGGGGCAGATGACTCATCAGATTCTGCAGTCCGCGTCCGACACCGCCGAGCACATTGGCGCTCGGCACCCGCACATTGTCGAAGAACAGTTCGGCGGTGTCCTGGCCCGGCAGTCCGATCTTCGCGAGCTTGCGACCCCGCTCGAAGCCGGGCATATCCCGCTCGACGACAAAGAGCGTGAAGGCCCCGGTACCGCCGGCCGGATCGGTGCGGGCCGCCACGATCACCACATCGGCCATGATGCCGCTCGAGATGAATGTCTTCTGCCCGTTGAGGATCCAGTCCGCACCGTCCTGTCGCGCCTCGGTCCGGATCCCCCGCAGATCGCTGCCCGCCCCCGGTTCGGTCATGGCCAGCGCGCCGATGATCTCGCCGGTGGCGAAGCCCGGCAGCCAGCGCTGCTGCTGCTCCTCGGTGGTCAGATCGAGCAGATAGTGCAGCACCAGATCGTCCTGCAGCGCCAGCGTCAGCGCGAAGGACAGTGCGTGCGCACGGGAGACCTCCTCGCACACGACCATTCGATAGCGGTAGTCGAGTTCGCCTGCGCCGCCGTACTGTTCGGGAATCTGCAAGGCGTAGATCCCCGCTTTCGCGGCCGCCGCGAAGGCGCTCCGATCTATCCA
Source organism: Nocardia sp. NPDC006630 (assembly GCF_040611495.1). Classification (NCBI taxonomy): domain Bacteria; kingdom Bacillati; phylum Actinomycetota; class Actinomycetes; order Mycobacteriales; family Nocardiaceae; genus Nocardia; species Nocardia sp. NPDC006630. Next base: position 431,577 of record NZ_JBEXOK010000002.1, on the reverse strand, counting down.
GCGTTCCTCGTCCCAGCGCTCGCGGTGCGGAATCACCTCGCGAGTCAGGAACTCGCGCACCGTCTGCCGGTAGAGTTCGTGGTCCTCGGTGTAGAAGTCGCGGTCCATGGCTCAGAGCCGTTCGATAATGGTGACATTGGCCTGACCGCCGCCCTCGCACATGGTCTGCAACCCGTAGCGGCCGCCGGTGCGCTCGAGTTCGTGCAGCAGGGTGATCATGAGCCGGGTGCCCGAAGCGCCGAGCGGATGCCCGAGGGCGATGGCGCCGCCGTTCACATTGACCTTCGCCGGATCGGCCTTAAGCTCGTGCAACCACGCCAGGACCACCGAGGCGAAGGCCTCATTGATCTCGGTGAGGTCGATATCGGCCATGGTCAGACCGGTCTTGGCGAGCGCGCGCCGGGTGGCGGGAATCGGTGCGGTCAAAAGGTTCACCGGATCTGCGCCCAGTACCGACAGGTGATGGATGCGGGCGCGCGGGGTGAACCCGTGTGCCTCGACCGCCGCCTCGGACGCGATCAGCACGGCCGAGGACGCATCGGAGATCTGGCTGGAGACCGCCGCGGTGACCCGTCCGCCGGGGACCAGTGCCGGCAGCGAGGCCATCTTTTCCAGCGTGGTGTCAGGGCGCGGCCCCTCGTCCCGGGTCACCCCGTCGAATGCGGAGATCTCGCGATCGAACCGCCCCTCGTCGCGGGCCCGAACGGCGCGGGTATGACTCTCCAGAGCGAAGCGCTCCATATCCTCCCGCGAGATGCCCCACTGCTCGGCAATCGTTTCCGCACTGCGGAATTGGGAGACCTCGGCAGAGCCGTAGCGTGCTGCCCACCCCTTGGATCCGGTCCACGGATCGGTCGCACCGAACGGCTCGCCCGCGGTGAACGAACTGAGGATCGGGTACTGGGTCATCTTTTGCACGCCGCCGGCGATGATCAGATCACAGGTCCCGCTCATCACGGCCTGCGCCGCGAAATGCACTGCCTGCTGCGAGGATCCGCACTGCCGGTCGATGGTGACCCCGGGAACGGTCTCCGGCAGCCCGGCCGCGAGCGCGGCGGTGCGCGCGATATCGCCCGCCTGTGAACCGATCGCGTCCAGGCACCCGTAGATCACATCGTCTATGGCGGCCGGATCGAAGTCGCCGCGCTCGACCAGCTCACGAATGACATGGGCGCCGAGATCGGCCGGATGGGTGTCGCTGAAACCGCCTTTGCGGCGGCCGACCGGGGTGCGGGTGGCGTCGACGATATAGGCCTCGGGCATGGTTTTCCTCCGGTGATGGTGTGCGGTGGGGGAGTTCAGTGCGCGGACAGGCCGGCGCGAATGAACGACTGTGCGGTGCTGATCAGCAGATCGATGGATTGTGCTGTGGCATGCCACCATTCGGGCGCCCAGTTCAACGCGCCGATGATCAGCATGCGGGCCGAGCGTGGATCGATATCGGTGCGGATCGAGCCGTCGGACTGACCCTCGCTGATGAGCGCGCGCCAAATGGCGTGGTACTGAGCGCTTTCCCGGCCGACCTGCGCGCGCACATCGGCGGGCAGCTGCCCGGCATTGCGGGTGACGGCGGTGGCGAAGTCGGAGAGCTCCAGCTCGACTCGCAGATGCGCGTCGACGGCGGTGCAGACCCGGTCCAGGGCCGCGGTACCGGGTGGCAGGGCATCGAGCGCCTCGGTGACGTGCCGCCGCAGCCATTGCTGCCCGACGATCATCACCTCGGCGACCAGGGCCTCCCGCGAATCGAAGTAGTAGTACACGGCGGGTGCGCGCAACTGCGCGACCTCGGCGATATCGGTGAGTCGCGCTGCTGCATAACCCTTTTCGGTCAGCACGGCCGCGGCGGCCGCCAAAATGCGGTCGCGGCTGCCATTGCCCGGATTCCTCGCCGGCCTGGCCATCGCTACGGCATCGTGTATCCGCCGCTGACCGAGAACACCTGACCGGTGACCTGGCGCGCGGCACTGTCGGAGGACACCCAGAGCACCGAATTGGCGATGTCCTCGGCGGTGGTGAGCCGGCGCAGCGGAATGTCCTTGCGCAGGAACTCGATCTGCTTCTCGTTGAAGACCGCGTCCTGGCCGACCGCCCACAGGCTGCTCGGCCCGACCGCATCGGGCCCGTCGGGGATGACCAGGCCGGGGCATACGACATTGGAGCGAATGCCGTGGCGGCCGTGCTCGCGGGCGGTGGTGCGCGCCAGGGCGATCAACCCGGCCTTGGTCGCACCGTAGATGCCCTGGCGGATCTGCCCGAAGGCCGCGTCACTGGCAATGAAAACGATGGCGCCGGAGCCTGTCTCGCGCATGGCGGGAATCGCTGCCTGGGTGGCGGCAATGGCGGTGTAGAGATTGATCTCGATGGTGCGCTGCCATTTCGCGCGGTCGGTGTCCTCGGCAATGAAGCCGGGCACACTCCAGCCCGCATTGTTGACCAGCACATCGAGCCCGCCCCAGTGCTGTACCGCGCGATCGACCGCCTCCTGTGCGACGCCGTCGAGTGTGAGATCACCCGCGGCGACCTCGACGGCCGCGGCGCCCAGTTCCAGCGCCTCCGCCCGCACATTCTCGGCCTGTGGCCCATCGATATCGCTGATCACTATGCGCGCGCCTTCGCGGGCGAAGCCGTGCACGATGCCCCGGCCGATATTGGAGCCGCCGCCGGTGACGAGCACGCGCGCGTTGTGCAGCTGAAGATCCATGCGGTCGTACCCCTTCGTTGTTGCCTGCGGCTTAATTTAATCTATATTCAATTCAATAAGCAAGGCTGGTATATGACAAGGAGGTCCTATGACGGTGGAGCTGTCCGCGATTGCCGCGGCCGATCCGGTGGCGCGAGCTGCGGAGGTGGCCGGATTCCCGAACCTCGGGCCGGAGGATCGCTTCGGTGTCCGCCAGATCGGCCACGGTCCCGAGCGAATCGCCGTCGAGCAGCGTTTGCCCGTAGGAAGCGCGGGGGAGTTGCCGATCGGCTGGCTCGGTCCGCTCGCGGATTTTGTCACCGGGCGTGCGGTGCAATCGGCGCTCGTCCCCGATGTCGGCATTCGTACGCTGTCGCTGCATATGCAGGTCGGTGCAGGCGGATTGCGCGGTGGCCATCGCATTCTGGCCACCGGGGAGGTCGTCGAGATCGGTGCGCATTCGGTCCTGGCGAGCGGGCGGATCACCGATGAGGCGGGAACCCTGGTCGCGGAGGTGACCGGGCGATTCATAATCGTTCCCGGTTCCGTGCAGCCGGTTGCCGGCGCCGGATCGGAACTGACTGTGCCCGAGACGGATTCGCTCGCCGTGCAGTTGGGTGCGGAGCCCGCCGCCGGTGGCCCGGGGGAAACCCGATTCGTGCTGCGGCCCGCGGAGTGGATGGCCAACCCGTACGGCATTCTGCACGGCGGTATTCCGGTCGCCTTGGCCGGACTCGCGCTGGCGGAGGCCGCGGCCGCGGCTGCCGGCCGGGTGCGGACGCTCGGAGTGGATATCACCTTCCATCGTCCCGGTCTGCTCGGCACTGTGCCGGTGACGGCGGGTGCCGTGGTCGAACGCGCCGGACAGCGGATCGTGGCCGCGAACGCGATTGTCTACCAGGGCAGTTCACAACAGCCGATTGCCAGAGCGGCATGCACGATGCTGCGAACAGGAGTGTGAGCCATGGGTGTCGTAGCCGCGGGCGGACCGCTCGAGACCATCGAATACACCGTGGCCGGCGGCATTGCGACCCTCTGCCTGAACCGTCCGGAGGCGCGCAATGCGATGGACCTGCAGCTCGCCGAAGAGCTGCTGATCGTCGCCCGGCGCTGCGCCGCCGACCGCGATATTCGCGCGGTCCTGATCAAGGGCAATGGACCGGCGCTGACCGTCGGCGGCGATATTCGCTACTTCACCGAATCCGCGCAGCCCTATGGAGATCTGTTCCGGCGCATGACCGGTCCGCTCCACGAGGCCTTCCGCATTCTGAGCAGGCTGGACCCGCCGATTGTCACCGCCGCCCACGGTTCGGTGGCCGGTGGCGGACTCGGCCTGGTGTATATCGCCGACTTCGTGCTCGCGGCCGAGCGCACCAAGTTCGCCACCGGGTACGCCGCGATCGGGATCTCCGGTGACGGCGGTGGAACCTGGTTCCTGCCGCGCCTGGTCGGTCCGCGCCGCGCTGCCGAAATGTATTTGCGGAACAAGGTTCTCGATGCGCGCGAGGCCGCTGAATGGGGGCTCATCACGGAGGTGGTACCACACGATGAACTCACGGATCGCGCCGAAGACCTGGCTCGTGAACTTGCCGCCGGGCCGACGAAGGCCTTCGGTCAGATGCGCGCGTTGCTACGAGCGTCCTGGGACAACACCCTCTCCGAACAGCTCGTCGAAGAGTCCGAAGCGCTTGTCGCAACCGGCAATTCGGCCGACGCCACGCACGCGATCGAATCCTTCGCGGCCAAGCGCAGCCCCACATTCGAGGGTCGCTGAGCGGTATCGTTTCGAGCGACCTGCAAGCAGTCGCTAGCGGTGCCGTTTCGAGCGACCTGCAAGCAGTCGCTAGCGGCCCGGGCTGAGCCCGTTGCGGACGATATCCTGTGCCGTCCGCACCACGGTATCGAGCGATCCGCGCTCGGGCGTCCACCATTCGGCCGCCCAATTCAGCGCGCCGAGAACGAGCATGCGGGCGATGACCGGATCGAGCCCGGCCCGCAATTCACCGGCGGCCACGGCGTCATCGAACAGGGCGCGCCACATCTTGCCGTACTTGGCCTCCTCCTCCAGCTGCCGCACCCGAATCTTCTCGGGAACCTGACCGGCATTGCGAATGGAAGCCGTGGTGTAGTCCGAGATCTCGAGCTCGTGCCGCATATGCGCCTCGACCGCGACCAGAATGCGGTCGATGGGCCGGACCTCGGCGGGCACCTCGGCCAGGACGCCGCCCACGTGCACATTCATATCGGCGATGCCCGCCCACATGACCTCCTCGACCAGATCGTCCTTGGAGGGGAAGTAGTAGTAGATCGCCGGAGCCTGCAGCTCGGCGATCTCCGCCACCTCCGACAGCCGGGTGCCGGCATATCCCTTGCGGCTCAGCACGTATGCGGCCGCGTCGAGAATGCGCTTCCGGGTGCGCACCGCCTTCGACTCGGCACCGGTCTCGATGCTGTCGCCGGTCGGTGCTGAAGCTGATTTCCTGGCCACGGGACGACTATAGGGCCAGGTCGGGCCCTGCTCGGACAGCGCGCCCCCCGGGCGTCCGGTGATGTGTCGTTGACCACTCATATCTTCTAATCTATATTAGATTCAAATTCAGGCAGGAGTGATGACGTGCAGGTTTTCGCCAACATCCAAGAGTTCGCCGCCGCCGAGGGGACCTCGCTCGGGACCACCGAATGGCTCGACATCGATCAGGACCGGATCAACAGGTTCGCCGATGCAACGGGGGATCACCAGTGGATCCACACCGATCCGGCGCGGGCCGCGGACGGACCGTTCAAGTCGACCATCGCGCACGGATTGCTGACGCTCTCGCTGCTGCCGGTGCTCAATCACGAGCTCTATCGGATCGAAAACGTCACGATGGCAGTCAATTACGGCTTCGACAAGGTGCGCTTCATCGCTCCGGTGCCGGTGGGCTCCCGGGTGCGCGGCAGCACCACGATCGAATCGGTGACCGAGGTGCCCGGCGGTGTTCAGGCGAAGTTCAGCACCACCATCGAGATCGACGGCGCGGCCAAGCCCGCGTGTGTCGCCGAATCGATCGCCCGGTTCCTCGCATGACGGGCCTGCTCAGCGGGAAGACGGCCGTGGTGACCGGCGCGGCGGGTGGCATCGGACTCGCTGTCGCACAACTGTTCCACGAGCACGGTGCGGCGGTGGTGCTGGCCGATATCCATGAGGCCGGTGCGCGATCCGCCGCCGAACTGGTCGGGGCTCGGGCCATCGGCGTGGGCTGCGATGTGACCGACGAGGATTCGGTCCAGCGCCTGGTGGATGAGGCCGTGCGCTGGTCGGGTCGCCTGGACGCCTTCGTGAACAATGCCGGGGTCACCCGCGACGCCTCGCTGCGGAAGATGGCCGTGGCCGACTTCGATACCGTCATCGCCGTCCACCTGCGCGGCACCTGGCTGGGTGTGCGCGCCGCGTCGGCGGTCATGCGCGACGCCGGTGGCGGCTCGATCATCAATATGTCTTCGCTGTCCGGAAAGTCGGGCAATCCGGGGCAGACCAACTACAGCGCCGCCAAGGCCGGCATTGTCGGCATGACCAAGGCGAGCGCAAAAGAATTGGCGCACAAGGGTGTCCGGGTCAATGCGATCCAGCCCGGCCTGATTCGCACCGCCATGACCGAGGCCATGCCGCCGGAGGTCTTCGCCGAGCGCGAGGCCGCGATTCCGATGAAGCGCGCCGGTGAGCCCCGTGAAGTCGCAGGCGCCGCACTGTATCTCGCCTCCGATCTGTCCAGCTATACGACCGGCGCGGTGCTCGAGGTGGGCGGGGGGCGATTGATGTGAGCGATATTGTGCTGACCGAGGTGTCGGAAGGGGTCGCCACCATCACCCTCAACCGGCCCGAGCAGATGAATGCCATTTCGGTCGAATTGGGTGCGCGACTGCATGCCGAGCTGTTGACGCTGGCCGCCGCCGCCGATGTGATCGTGATTCGCGGTAGCGGCGGAAACTTCTGTGTCGGTGGCGATTTCCGGGAACTCGAGCAATTGCGGGCGCAGGGCCGGGCGGCCATGGCGCCGCTGTTCACCAACTTCCGCGCGGCGTGCGATGCCATTGCCACCCTGCCGGTACCGGTGGTGTGTGCGGTCGAGGGTTACGCCATGGCAGGCGGATTCGAACTCATGCAGGCCGCCGATATCGTCCTGATCCACGAGCAGGCGGTGGTCGCGGATACCCATTCGCGCTTCGGCCAGATACCCGGTGGCGGCGGCAGTCAGCGCCTGCCCCGGCTGGTCGGCCGCCAGCGGGCGCTGGCGCACATTCTCACCGGTGACAGCCTCTCGGCCGATGAGGTGGTGGCCTGGGGCCTGGCCTATCGCAAGCTGGCGGCCGCCGAATTCGATACCGCAGTCACAGCATTCGCCCGGCGGCTGGCCTCCAAGGATCGTGCAGCACTGGCCGAGATCAAGCATCTGGTCGGCACCGGTCTGAGCCTGCCGCTCACCGAAGGTCTCGATCTCGAATTCGACGCAGTGCTCGACCATCTCTCGGGTGCGACGGCAGGAGCCGGAATCGCCTCGTTCACCACGGATCGCGGGAGCAAATAGTGTCCGAGCGGGAGCAAATAATGTCCGATCTGGTCCGGCTCGATATCGACGCCGATGGCATCGCCCGGTTGCTGCTCAACAGTCCGGAGACCTCCAACGGTATGGATGTGCCGTTCCTGCAGGCGCTGCACGCCGCGATTCTGCGGGTGCACGGTGAGCCCCGGGTGCGGGCGGTGGTGCTCTCCGGCGCGGGGCGGAACTTCTGCGCCGGCGGCAATATCAAGGTCTTCGCTGCCAAGGGCGAGCAGCTGCCGGATTATCTGCGCGAGGCCACGGCCTGGTTGCAGATCGCGGTGGCCGCACTCACACAACTGAATCCTCCGGTCATCGCCGCTGTCCACGGATTCGCCGCCGGTGGTGGGGGATTCGGACTGGTCTGCGCCTCGGACTTCGTGATCGCCGCGGACTCCGCGAAATTCATGTCCGGTGCGGTGCGTGTCGGCATGGCTCCGGACGCGGGTGTCTCGGTGACTCTTACCCAACTGGTCGGCCTGCGCCGTGCGATGCACATTCTGCTCACCAATCCGGTGCTCGACGCTGCGGAGGCGCTCGATATCGGATTGCTGACACAGGTCGTACCGGCCGCGGAACTCGAGCAGGAGGCATTTGCCTATGCCCGGCAATTCGTCGACACCGCACCGAAAGCGATCGGTGCGACCAAGCGGCTCGTCTGGGGTGGCCTCGGTGCGACGCTCGCCGACCGCCTGCCGGAGGAAGCCCGCACCGTTTCCGAACTGTCCGGCACGGCGGATTCCCGCGAGGGGCTCGCCGCGGTGATCGAACGGCGTGAACCGAAGTTCCGGGGCGAATAACGGTGTCCGACAATATGACTGAACCTGTTGCCGCGACGCCGGTCTTGACCGAGGACATCGGCGCGGTCCGCATCATCACGCTGAACCGCCCGCATCGGCGCAATGCCATCGATATTCCACTGCGGCTCGCCCTCGCCGATCGACTCGAAACGGCGATGGCCGATACGACTGTCCGTGCGATCGTACTGACCGGCGCGGGCTCCGGATTCTGTGCGGGCGGCGATATTTCGACCATGCGGCGGATGGACGAGTCGGAAGCCCGCCCGCGTGCGCAGGCCGCGCAGCGGGTCGTCCGTGCGATCTGGCAGGGCGGCACTCCGGTGATCGCGGCTGTCGAGGGGTCCGCGTTCGGCGCCGGAGTATCGCTGGCCCTGGCTTGCGATCGCGTGGTCGCCGCTGAGGACGCGGTATTCAGCACCGCCTTCACCGGTGTCGGGCTGGCCGGGGATATGGGCATTTTCGCCTCGCTCCCGGCCCGGGTCGGCCCTGCGAAGGCCCGGCAGCTGATGCTGTTGCCGACCCGGCTGTCCGGTACCGAGGCCGCGATGCTCGGCCTCGCCGATGTGGTTGTTCCCTCCGGCACCGCATTGGAATGCGCCGTGGCAGATGCCGAACGCATCGCTGCCGCACCACCTTTGGCGATCGCCGCCCTGAAGTCGCTGCTCGCACGCTGGCCCGGCGACCCGCTCGCGGTGCTGGAGCGCGAGGTCGACGCCCAGGTGCGGCTGTTCGACACCGAAGATTTCGCCGAGGGAGTCTCGGCGTTCCATGAGAAGCGAACACCCGCGTTTCGCGGGAAGTAGATGGAAGCCCGCCCATGACCTCTGTGGCAGAACGCAACCTCATCGAATCGTATTGGGCGCGCGACAATAGCGTGCCGCTGTCCGATCACACCGTCGGTGCCCTGCTCGCCGACCGTGCCGCGCACCACGGTGACACCATCGCCCTGGTCGCCACACCGCACAGCACGACGGAACCGTGCCGATTCACCTATACCGAGCTGTACGGCAAGGCGCTACGCGTCGCGGCCGCGCTCACGACCATGACGGAACCCGGTGACTTCGTGGCCCTGTGGGCTCCCAATGTCGCGGAGTGGCCGGTCATCGAATTCGGTGCGGCCCTGTCGGGGCGGGTGCTCGTCGCGATCAATCCGGCATTCCGGCAGGGTGAACTCGCCTACGCGCTGCGGCATTCCGGCGCGAAGGTGTTGATCCACGCCGAGGAGAACCGGGGTTACCACATGGCGGCTGTGGCGAAGGCGGCCGCCGCCGAGGCGCCCGGTGTGGAACACCTGATCAGTCTGTCCGAGCGCGAGCGGTGGCAGTCCCCGTACCTTGCCGGTACCGAATTCGGTCCTTGGGCGAGCGATCCGGACGCACCGGTGATGCTGCAGTACACCTCGGGCACCACCGGCAATCCGAAAGGTGTGCTGCTGCGCCATCGTTCGCTGGTCAATGTCGCCAGAATGACCATGGAGGCCGCCGAGATCGCCGAGGGATCGGTCTTCGTCAATCCACTGCCGATGTTCCACACCGCCGCCTGCGTGATCGGCACGCTGGGCCCGGTCTGGAAGGCGGGAACCCTGCTACTGGTCGAAACCTTCACCCCGGCAGCGATATTGGAGTGGTCGAGGCAGGAGCGGGCCGAGGTGCTCTTCTTCGTTCCGACGGTGCTCGCCGCACTGCTGGAGGAGGTGCGCGGAAAAGAGGACACCGCACCGCGATTCGCGAGCATTGTCGGCGGCGCCGCCAATGTCCCGCGGTTCTTGATCGAGGGCTCGGCGCGGGCGTTCGGCGCGTCCGTGCACAACCTGTTCGGTCAGACCGAACTCGCGCCGGTCCTGACCTTGACGCGCAAGTCGGATTCCATCGAGGACCAGCTCGCGACCGTCGGGCGTCCGATCGGCCAGGTGGAGGCCAAGATCGCGGGCAGCGACGGCGCCGGAGTCGCGCCGCTGGGCGCCGAGGGTGAGATCTGCGCGCGTGGCTATCAGCAGATGATCGAGTACTTCCGGGACCCGGAAGCCACCGCCGCGACCATCGACGCCGAGGGCTGGCTGCACACCGGAGATCTGGGATCGATGGACAGCCGGGGCTTCATCACCGTCACCGGGCGGCTCAAGGACATGATCATCAGCGGCGGTGAGAACATCGCGCCGGCCGAGGTGGAATCACGACTGGTCGAACACGATGCGGTACGGCAGGCGGCCGTGGTCGGCGTGCCGCACGACAAATGGGGTGAGACCGTCGCCGCGGTGCTGGTGGTGCGCGGGGAACGACCCGATGATCTGGTCGATTCGGTGAAGGCGCATCTGAGTGCGAGGCTCGCGCCGTTCAAGACTCCGCGCCGCTGGTTCGTCGCCACCGAACTGCCGACAACACCGTCGGGCAAGATCCAGAAATTCAAACTGCGCGAGGCCATTCTCGCCGCATCCGTCGACGAGATCGGGTGAGCGGCATGGACGGCCTCGACGCTCGTCGGCAGCGACTGATCGAACGGTTTCCCGAGTGGCAGCCGTCTTCGCTGGGGGATTGGCTCGGCACGTGTGCGGCTGAGTACGGTGACCGCCCGCTCGTCATTACCGACGAGCGCACCCTCACCTACCGCGAGACCGCGGAATGGGCTGCCCGCCTGGCCGATGGCCTGGTGGCGCTCGGGGTGCGGCCGGGCGAGCACGTGGGTGTGCTGATGGCCAACTATCCGGAGTTCGTTCCGGTGAAGTTCGCCATCGCACTGGCCGGTGCCGTAGCCATTCCGATGAACTTCCTCTATCGCACCGAGGAATTGGCGTATGTACTCGCGCAGTCGCAGGCCCGGGTACTGATCACCATGACCGGATTCGCCACGCTCGATTACCCGGGCATGCTCGATACCATCGCACCCGGCTGGGAAAACGGCGTGACCGAGCGATTGCCGTTGCTGCGCACCGTGATCCAAGTACCAGCGAACGGCAATGCCCGGACCGGGGTGCGCACGCTATCGGACCTCGAAGCGCTCGGCCTCGCGAATGTGGGTGCCGTCCAGGGCATTTCGGTGGACCCCGCCGAGGTGGGCGATATTCTCTACACCTCCGGCACCACCGGATCGCCGAAGGGCGTCCTGATCACCCATGACGCGGTCCTGCGCACCGGCTACGCCTCGGCGCTGACGCGGGCATTCGGTGACGGGCGGCGAATCCTGTTCTCGCTGCCCTGCTATCACATGTTCGGCTATGTCGAAGGGCTCATCGCGGCGATGATGGTCGGCGGTGCGGTGATCATGCAGGCCGCGTTCGATCCGGTGCAGTATCTGGCCGGGATCGAGGCACATCGGGCCGACGACATCCTCTGCGTGCCGACCATGACCGTCGCGATTCTGGAGCATCCGGACCGGCACACCTACGATCTGTCCTCGCTGTCGGCGGTGTTGTCGGGCGCTGCCCCAGCTCCGGTGTGGCTGTGGGAGCGCGTGCGTGATGAATTGGGTGCGACCGAGATCGTCACCGGATACGGCATGACCGAATGCGGGGGCGCCATGACGCTGACCCGGCCCGAGGATTCCTTCGAACTCACCGCGACCACCGTGGGCAAACCGAAATCGGCTGGGGCAGCTGGACTCTCCGACGGCCTGCTGGTGTGGTATCGCACCGTCGATCCGGCGACCGGTGAGGTATTGCCCGAGGGCGCCGAGGGTGAACTGGTGTCACACGGCCCGACGAGCATGCTGGGATTCTGGGACAAGCCCGAGGAGACCACCCGCGGCCTGCGCGACGGCTGGGTGTACTCGGGAGATCTGGGCCGGGTCCGCCCGGACGGTTATCTCGAGATCACCGGCCGCAGCAAGGAGCTCTACAAGAGCGGCGGTGAACTGGTGATGCCCAAGGAGATCGAGGAACTGCTCACCGCGCACCCAGAGATCAGTCAGGCCTACGCCGTCGGCATTCCCGACGACCGCTGGGGTGAAGCGGGATGCGCCTGTGTGGTGCGCGCACCGGACAGCCTTATCGACACCGATGCTGTGATCGCCCTGTGCAAGGCGCGATTGGCTCGATTCAAAGTACCGAAACATGTTGTGTTCCTGGAGGCTTCGGAATTGCCGACCACGCCGACCGGCAAGGTTCAGAAGTACAAGCTGGTGGCACAGCTCAAACAGCGATTGGAGCAACTATGACGGTCGGAACATGCACGGCCCCACGGGTCGACTACTCCGCGCTCATCGAACCCGAGCGCGTGCACGGCTCGCTGTACACCGACCCGGCAGTCTTCGCCGATGAGCTGGAACGGATCTGGTACGGCGGCTGGGTCTTCGTCGGGCACACCAGTGAGGTGCCGCAGCCGAACGACTACGTGCGCAAGAATATCGGGCCGCAGGACATCATCATGACCCGCGACCGCACCGGCGAGGTGCACCTGCTGGTGAACCGCTGCGCGCACCGCGGCAATCTGGTCTGTGATGCGCCGAGCGGCAATTCCAGCTCGTTCCGCTGCCCGTATCACGGGTGGACCTACCGCAATTCCGGTGAGCTGCTGGGTGCGCCGTTCAACAAGGGTTACGGCGGCAAGGGTGCGCTGGATCTCAGACTCGGTGCGGTGCCGAGGGTCGAGTCCTATCACGGGTTCGTCTTCGGCAGCTTCAATGCCGATGTGCCGCCGCTCGCCGAGCATCTCGGCGGGGCAGCCGGTGAACTCGACCGGCTGGCGCGACTCTCACCCGTGGGCAAGGTGTCCCTGGATGCCGGCTGGCTCAAACACCGCACACACGCGAATTGGAAATTGCTGGCGGAGAACGAAACCGACGGCTACCACCCGCAATTCGTGCACAGCTCGATCTTCTCGGTGACCGGCTCCACCATCGGGCCGCTCTACAGCGACAATTCCAGCGCGGTGACCCGGGCCTTCGGCAACGGGCACAGCGAGAACGACCTGCGCCCCGAGTTCCGCAAGTTCGCCGAGCCCATGCGCTGGTTCGGGACCACCGAATCCCGCGTGCCGGACTATGTGGCCGCGATGCGCGAAAAACACGGCGACGCGGCCGAAGAGATCCTCATCGAGGGCGCGCCGCACGTCATGATCTTCCCGAACCTTTTTGTCGCCGAGATCCAGGTCTTCAATATCCAGCCGATCTCCGAGCGTGAATGCGTCCAATTCTCCACCGCCGTACAGCTCGACGGCGCACCGGAATTGAACAAGCGCATGCTGTCGCAGTCGATCGGATCGGTCGGTCCGGCGGGCATGCTGCTGGCCGATGACACCGAAATGTACGAGCGCAATCAGCGCGGCGTCGAACAGCTGCTGCCCGAATGGCTGGACGTCCGCCGCGGCGTGCAGCGAGAGTCCGATGACGAGAACGGATTCCGCATCGGCGGCGCCACCGACGAGACCGCGATGCGGGCGTTCTGGCAGCACTACAAATCCCTCATGGAGAAGTGATGACCACCATGGAATCCGAGCCCGCTCTCGACTCCTCGGCGCTGATCGATCTTCGCGAAGTCGAGCAATTCCTCTACCGCGAAGCGCGTTTCGCCGACGAGCATCAGTACGACGCGTGGGAAGCGCTGTGGACCGACGATGCGCTGTACTGGGTGCCGGTGGCCGGCTCACTCGCCGACCCGGAGCGGACGGTGTCGGTGATGTACGACAATCGCCGCCGGATCAGCACTCGGCTGGCGCAGCTGCGTACCGGTAAGCGGTATGCGCAATCGCCGCCGTCGAATCTGCGCCGGACCATTTCCAATGTCGAACTGCTCGGCAACGAGGACGGTGATATCGGTGTCGGCGCGAATTTTGTGCTGCTGGAGTCGAAGCCGCGCGGGTTGGTGACCTGGGCGGGCCGGTATCTGTACCGGTTGCGCCGGGTGGAGGGGGAGATCAAGCTGGTCGGCAAGACCGTACTGCTGGTGAACAATGCCGAGGCGCTGCCCACTCTCGGATTCCTGATCTGAGATGGATGGGGTGATCAGCAGCGAATTCGCCGGTGTCCGTGTCGATATCGACCAGGAGGGCAATGGCCCGCGGCTGCGGCTGACGGATCTGAAGTCGGGGCGGGTCCGGTATCTGGATGCTCTCGAACTGGAGACGATCCTCTGGCTGCCGGACGGACGGCTGGAGCAGTTACTCGACCCATCCGCCGATCGCTGGCGTGAGGATCAGCGGTGACGGTGGCGGACATCGACTTTCGCGATATCGTGCGCGCGGGCGACTTCGTGGTGTGGGGTCAGGCCTGCGCGGAGCCGGTGCCGCTCACCGAACGGCTGCTGGCCCAGCGCGCCGAGTTCGGTGGAATCACCTGTTTTCTCGGAATTCCGGTCGCCGATACGGTGACCCCCGAACACGCGGACCATATTCGGTTCGTGGGGTACTGCGGGTCCGGCGGCCACCGCGCGCTGGCCGCCGCCGGGGTGCTCGATATCTATCCGGGCCACTATTCGACATTGCCCGCATACGTCTCGCGGGCGAATGTGGTGCTGGTCCAGTGCGCACCGCCGGATGCCCAGGGACGCTACAGCCTCTCGCTGGCGGATGACTATCTCACCGCTGCAATAGATTCCGCGCGTGTGGTGGTGGCCGAGGTGAATGATCAGGCCCCGGCGACATCGGGTTCCCGGTATCTCACCGCGCGTGATATCGATATCGAGGTCCGGACCTCGCGACCGGTGGTGCAGAGCCTGTCCGCTCCGGCATCACCGGAAGTGACGGCGATCGGCGAGCGCATTGCCGGAGTGGTCCCCGACGGAGCCACCCTGCAATTCGGCATCGGCTCGGTGCCGGAAGCCGTGCTGGGGGCGCTCGGCGAGCACAATGACCTCGGCATCCACTCCGGGATACTCACCGACGCGGTTGTCGACCTGATCGACAAGGGCGTGGTCACCAATGACCGCAAGACCGCCGATCGCGGTGTGTCCGTGGCCGCACTGCTGCTCGGTTCGCAACGGCTGTTCGACCACGCGCACCACAATCCGGCCGTCTCGCTGCGGCCGATCGAGTACACGCACGATCCCGCACGGCTTGCCGCACAACATCGTTTCGTAGCGATCAATTCGGCCATCGAGGTAGATCTCACCGGGCAGGTCAATGCCGAGGTCGCGGGCGGACGCTATGTGGGAGCCGTCGGCGGCGGAGCCGAATTCCTGCGTGGTGCGGCACGATCGGTGGGCGGGGTCCCGATTGTGGCGCTCCCCGCGACGGCGGGCGCCCGCACGCGCATTGTCGATCGGCTGTCCGGCCCGGTGAGCACCGCGCGCAGCGATGCCGGCGTCGTCGTCACCGAATACGGGGTCGCCGATCTGCGCGGGACCACACTGTCCGAGCGCCGGGAACGGCTGCTCGCGATCGCCCACCCCGACCATCGAGAAGCCCTGCGGGCGAAGGAGTTTCCATGCTGAGCCGGTTCGAGGATTCGAGGTCGGCGCGATGAGGCGGGCGGCAATCGTGAATCCGCTGCGCACGCCCGTCGGGACCTTCGGCGGCGCGCTGCGGCCGATGCCCGCCGAGGAGCTGGCGGCCCTGATCATCAAGGCGGTGCTGGCACGCTCTGGCATCGATCCCGCGCGCATCGACGACGTCTCGTTCGCACAGTCGTACACCAACTCCGAGGCGCCCTGCATCGGCCGCTGGGCGGGGTTGGCGGCCGGGCTCCCCATCGAAGTTCCGGGCTTCCAGATCGACCGCCGCTGCGGTGGTGGCCTACAGGCCGTGGTCACCGCGGCGATGATGGTGCAGACCGGCGCAGCCGATGTGGTGCTGGCCGGGGGCGTCGAGAGTATGAGCAATATCGAGTACTACACCCAGGACATGCGGTGGGGCTCGCGTGCGGGCAATGTCGCGTTCTACGACCGGCTGGAACGGGGACGGGAACGCTCCCAGCCCGAGGAGCGGTTCGGGAAGATCAGCGGGATGATCGAGACCGCCGAGAATCTGGCGTCCCGATACAACATCAGCCGGTCGGCGGCCGACGAGTTCGCCGCGCGTAGCCATCAGCGCGCCGCTGCGGCTTGGGCGGCAGGGAAGTTCGACGATGAGGTGGTGCCGGTATCGGTGCCGCAGCGAAAGGGCGAACCCCTTGAATTCACCCGAGACGAGGGCGTGCGCGCCGACTCGACGGCGGACACCCTGGCTCGGCTGCGCACCGTCATGCCGGAGGGCACAGTGACAGCGGGCAATTCGAGTCAGCAGAACGATGCGGCCGCGGCCTGTCTGGTGGTCGCCGAGGACAAGCTCGACGAGCTGGGGCTGGAACCGCTCGGCTATCTGGTCGGCTGGGCGGCGGCCGGCTGCGAGCCCGCCGAGATGGGAATCGGCCCGGTTCCCGCCGTGGCCAAGCTCTTTCAGCGCACCGGGCATACCTTCGACGACATAGACCTGGTGGAAGTCAACGAGGCCTTTGCGGTTCAGGTGCTCGCCGTCATGAAGGGCTGGGGCTTCGATGACATCGACCGCCTGAATGTGAACGGCTCGGGTATCTCGCTCGGACATCCCATCGGCGCGACCGGTGTCCGCATTCTCACCTCCATGCTGCACGAATTACGCAGGAGCGGTGGGCGATACGCACTGGAGACCATGTGCGTCGGCGGTGGCCAGGGTATGGCCGCACTGTTCGAGGCGCCGTGATGAGTTACGGGATCACCGCTTACGGCACGTATCTGCCCGCGCATCGGGTACCGCACGCCGGTATCGGGGCGACACTGGGAACCAACGCGGGCAAGGGTTCTCGTGTTGTGGCGTCCTATGACGAGGACAGCACCACGATGGGTGTGGCGGCCGCCGCAAGCGCGCTGCCCGCGGGAGCCGATGCTGTTGCGCTCTACTTCGCGACCACCACACCGGCGTACGCGGACAAGACCAATGCCACGGCAATCCATGCCGCACTGAACCTTCCGGAGTCCTGCTTCGCCGTCGATCTGGCCGGCTCGGCCCGCAGCGGGGTGGCCGCACTGCGGGCCGCTGCCGCCTCGGGCGGGCTCGCGGTACTCGCCGATGTTCGGGTCGGGCGCCCCGGCTCCGCCGATGAACGCGGCGGTGGTGACGGCGCCGCCGCGTTCCTGTTCGGACCGGACCCGATCGCCGAGATCATTGCCGAATCCAGCATGACCGCGGAGTTTCTGGACCGCTGGCGTGATCCGCTGGCGCAGACCGGAACCCAGTGGGAGGAGCGCTTCGGCGTCCAGCGGTATCAGCCGCTGATCGATCGAGCGGTCTCGGCTGTGCTGGCGGAAGCCGGCATTGCCGAGGCAGACCACGTCGTGCTGGTATCACCGAACCTCGCGGTGGCCAAGCGTGCCGCCTTCGCGCTGCCGGGCAAGCTCAGCACCACGAACTCTCCGATCGGTCACGCGGGCGCCGCGGATATCGGTGTAGCACTGGCGGCGACCCTGGATATCGCCACACCCGGCGAGACGGTGCTGCTGGTCTCGGCCGCTGATGGCTGCGATGCGTGGGTGTTGCGTGTCACCGATCGATTGGCCGAAGGCAGGCAGCGGATTTCGGTGGCGGACCAGCTCGCTGCGGGTACGCCCGTGCCTTACCCGAGCTATCTCGTCTGGCGGGGCATTCTCGATCGCGAACCGCCGCGCCGCCCGGAACCCGACCGGGTTGCCGCACCACCCTCGGCTCGTGCCGTTCGCTGGAAGTACTCCCTCATCGGCAGTCGCTGCGCCGCATGCGATCTGGTGCAGCTGCCACCTGCCCGAATCTGTAAGCGCTGCGGTGCGATCGACGAGCTGACCGCTGTATCCATGGCGTATCGCCAGGCGACGGTCGCCACCTTCACCGTGGACCGTCTCGCCTATTCTCCGGCCCCACCGGTTGTCGAAGCCGTCGTCGATTTCGAGGGCGGCGGCCGCTACACCCTGGAGATCGCCGACGGCGGCGCGGACCGGCTTGCTGTCGGCGCGCGCGTGGAGACGGTGTTCCGGCGGCTGCACAGTGCCGGGGGAGTGCACAACTACTTCTGGAAAGCGCGAGTGATATGAGCAGCAACGGGATTCGGGACAAGGTCGCCATTGTCGGCATGGGCTGCACCCGATTCGGCGAACGCTGGGAGAGCTCGGCGGACGATCTGCTCGTCGATGCCATGGCCGACTGCTTCGACGGCAACCCGAGACTGGACCGTCGCGAGATCGACGCCTACTGGCTCGGCACCCTGGCTACCGGCCAGAGCGGACTCACCGTCAGCAAGCCACTCGGGCTGACCAATATTCCGGTCACTCGCGTCGAAAACTACTGCGCCAGTGGCTCGGAAGCCTTCCGCAATGCCTGCTACGCGGTCGCTTCCGGCGCCTACGATCGCGTGGTCGCCATCGGCGTGGAAAAGCTCAAGGACTCCGGCTTTTCCGGTCTGCTGCGGGGTGATCCGCCCAGTGACGGAACCGCCGCCGAACTGTCCCTGACCGCCCCTGCCGCGTTCTCCCTCCTCGATCCCGCCTACTGCGCCAAGTACGGCGTGGACCCGGTCGCCATGCGTGAGGCGATGACCCACGTCGCGTGGAAGAACCACCATAACGGCGCGCGAAATCCCAAGGCCCAGTTCCGTTCCGAGGTCTCCAAGGAGAAGATCGCCCGTGCCCCGCTGGTCGCCGGACGTCTCGGAGTGTTCGACTGCTCGGGCGTCTCCGACGGCGCGGCCTGCGCGGTTATCGTGCGTGCCGAGGATGCCCTCGACTACACCGACACTCCGCTCTACGTGAAGGGCCTGTCCCTCACCGCGGGGGCGGGACTCGGCGCGGTCGATCCGGAGTACGACTACACCACCTTCCCCGAGGTGGTCGCCTCCGCCTCGGACGCCTATGCCCAGGCCGGTATTGGCGATCCGCGCACCGAACTGTCCTTCGCCGAGGTGCACGACTGCTTCACCCCGACCGAGCTGATCCTGATGGAAGACCTCGGCTTCACCGACCCGGGCCGCGCCTGGAAAGACAGCCTCGCAGGCGATTTCGACCTGACCGGCCGCCTGCCCGTCAATCCCGACGGTGGCCTCAAATCCTTCGGCCACCCGGTGGGCGCCAGCGGCCTGCGCATGCTCTACGAATGCTGGCTGCAATTCCAGGGCGCCGCCGGAGACCGGCAACTCGCGGATCCACGACTTGCCCTGACCCACAACCTCGGTGGCCGCCCCGGCGCCTGCGTCTCCTTCGTCTCGGTCGTCGGCTCGGAACTCGGCTGACGCCGTGCCCGAACACTGAACCGCGGACAACAGCGATCTCAGCTGAAGACACCCTCGAGGCGTCCCCGCTGGCGGCCGCCGCACAAGCCCTCGCGACATTGCGTTCCGGCCCGGAACCCGACCAGATCGGCACGCCGACGGGCTGAGACGTTTTCCAGCTCGTGTGAACGTGCCGACTTCGCTGTCTGCCCTAGACGCGGCGGATGCGGGCCAGCCAGGCGGCGACGTCGACCCGGCCGTTGTGCTGTTCCAGGTGGGCGGCCGCCTCGGCAACCGAATCGGTGACGCGACCGCGGTAGCGGGCCGGGCGCAGGTCTTCCAATTCCCAGCCCTCCGTGAAGGATTCGCGGATCACCGAATCGCTGATGCGGGGACCGAAGCCGGCCTCGCTGTCCGATAGTGCCAGTACGTGCACCAAGCCGTCGGGGCGGCATACGGCGTGCAGGCTGCGGACGTACTCGGCGCGGGCATCGGGGTCGGTTCCGAAGATGTGGAAGAGGGCGCTGTCGACGATGGTGTCGAATACGGGCGCGCCGTCATCGGCGAGAGTCGGCGCCTCGCTCAGGTGTAATGCGTCCGCGACATCGAAACGAGCCTGTGGCACACCCTGTTCCGCGGCATTGCGGCGCGCCCACTCCACCGCGCTGGGGCCAGATCGACGCCCCGGACGTCATATCCCAAGCGTGTCAACAAGATCGTGTGCTCGCCGGCGCCCGTGCCCGGATCGAGCACCCGCCCCCGTATCCACCCCGCCCGCTCCAACTCGACGATCGCGGGCTGCGGCTCGCCGATCACCCACGGTGCGACGCCACTGTCGTAGACGGAATCCCAGAACTCAGCAGGCCTAGTCATACCTCTACTGTGTCCCCTCAACCATGGTTGAGGTCAACCCCGCCGCCGCCGGAATGCTTTTCGCCGCAGGCGTGCGGCGATAGAATTTCAGCATTCGATTTCACGGCTACGGTGGAATGAGTAGGCGAGATGGACGCCCTCCGTGAATGCTGGTCGGCGTCACAGCTTCTTGGCGGCGTGGACAATGATGCTGAAGGTAGACGGCGGTAGCGCTTTCACCGCGGGGACTGCGGGGTGGCGCGCGGGACCGGCTCGGTGGATGTGATGACCGGGGTCGAGGAGGTCGGGGCGCGGTTTGTCGCAGCGCTGGCGCGGGCGGCCGGTTCGGGGAGTCCGCGCGGTGCGGGTCTGCTGAGCGTTGCGTGCGTGCAGGTGCTGCCGGTGACGCGCGCCGCGATCATGATCTGTACCGGGCCGGGCGGGTGGGAGATGCTCGGCGCCTCCGATTCCGAGGCGGCCGACAACGCGCAATTGGAGGCCGCGACCGGGGAGGGTCCGGGTCCGCAGGCTCACCGATACCAGGCACCGGTGCTGGTCCCCGATATCGCGGCGGCGCTGGGGGCGGGTAAGTGGCCGATGCTGGCGGCGGCCGGATTCGCACACAAGGATGGCGGGGTCTTCGCGTTTCCACTGCAATTGGGGGCGATCCGGGTCGGGACACTGGACCTCTACGCCGAAGCCCCCGCCATGCTGGACAAGGCCGGGTTCGCCGCCGCGGTGCAGGTCGCCGAACTGATTACCACCCTATTGCTTTCGGCCACACCGGATCTGCGGCCGGTCTCGCCCGAGCAGCACCGCGCCGATGCGATCGACGTCTTCACACACGCCATCAATGACAGCTATCGGCTCGGGTCGTGGTGGGAGCCGGCGCAGTCGACCCGGGAGATTCATCAGGCCACCGGGATGATCGCCGCACAGTTGGGCACCGATATCACCACGGCCTATGCGCGACTGGTCGGCTACGCGCTGGCCGCGGGCCTGCCGATCGCGCAGGTCAGTGCCGAGGTGGTGGCCCACCGCGTACTCTTCCGCCCCGACGACGGCATGAAACCCGATCCAGGCCCCACTTGAAATTGTTGCGTTACAGGAGGTTCGACACGATGACGGGGCGAGAACGTGCGCTGATCGCGGCGTTCGTGCAGCTGGCCGACACCCTGGTCGCGGACTACGATCCGGTCGAATTGGCCCAGGAGCTGGTCGATGCCGCAGTCGCACTGCTGCCGGTCACCGCCGGTGGTGTGCTGCTCGTCGATTACCGCGACCAGTTGCAGGTGCTGTCCTCCACCAGCGAAGCGGCCAGGCTGCTCGAGCTGTTCGAGCTCCAATCCCGCGCGGGGCCATGCCTGACCGCATTCCGCGACGGGCACGCGGTGCTGGTCGAAGACCTCGATCACGACCAGGATCGGTGGCCCGCCTTCGCCCGGCGAGCGCGCGAGGACGGACTGCGATCGGTCTACGCACTGCCGATGCGGCTGCGCGAGGAACGCATCGGTGCGCTGAACCTGTTCGCCACCAGCCCCGGCCGCCTCGACGAGGACCAGGTCGCGATCGCCCAGGCCCTGGCCGATGTCGCGACCATCGGCATCGTGCATGCCCGCGTACTGGCCGATCACCTCACCGTCGCCGCACACCTGCAGGGCGCGTTGAATACTCGCGTCGTCATCGAACAGGCCAAGGGTCTGCTCGCCGAACACGGCGGCCTCGATATGGACGCCGCTTTCCAGGCGCTGCGCACCCACGCCCGCCACACCAATACCCGCCTGGCCGATCTCGCGCGCGCGGTCATCTCCCGCGAAGTCGATGCCAGCGCTGTGCTGACTCAGCACGCGAGCAGGGACATCGCCGGCGGTATCGGCGCGAATGATGTTGAGCCCGAATAGAGCTCGAGCATCTTGCCAGGCCGGCCAGCTTCAGGAGACCGGCTCGTTGCGGATGACGATCATGGTGACGATCTTGCCGTCGCGGACGGTGAAGTAGTTGGTCAGGATCAGCTCGTCGGGCAGGCCGGTCTTGTCGTACTCACCGTCGTAGCGGGCCCGCACGATCGTGTCACCGTGGTGGTCCAGGATCTCGGTCACCTCCAGGGTGACCTTGTCCCCGACCAGTTCCCGAATCACCCATTCGCGGATCGCCTCGATACCCCAGAACTCCCGGCGCACGTCATTGACCAGGGCGTCCTCGGCGAAGGTCGACACGATGGCGTCGGTATCGAAGGCGTTCACCGCCTTGACGTGCTCGGCCAGGACTCCGGTGAGGGTGGTGACGGTCATGATGGTTCTCCTCGGTCGGTGCCGCCGGGGTCCGGCGGCCTCGGTGTTCACCCTCGCCCTTCCGGTAGGGGGAGGGTCAACACACACGTCGCGATTCGACCCTCCGGTAACCGGAGGAACGACACTGGAACCATGAACGCGGGACTCACGGTCGGGGACTTCTCTCGAATGACGCACCTGAGCGTCAAGACGCTGCACCACTACCACCAGGTGGGCCTGCTGGAACCGGCCCAGATCGATTCGCGCAACGGTTACCGCTACTACTCCGTCGATCAGATCCCCGCCGCACAGGTGATCCGCCGCCTGCGTGACCTGAATATGCCCATCCCCGGCGTGAAAGCCGTACTCGCAGCCCCGGATTCCACGAGCCGCAATGCCTTGATAGCCGGGCACCTGGATCGCCTCGAAACCGAACTGGCCCAGACCCGTGAGGCGGTCAGCTCCCTGCGCAACCTTCTCACCCACCCTCCGGCCCAACCGTCCGTCGAGCACCGCACGGTCCCGGCGACCCCCGCCGTCGCCATCCGGCAACTCGTCGACCGCCACGACATTCTGGCCTGGTGGCGCAACGCGCTCGATGAACTCCATGCCACCGTCCGCGCACAGCACCTCACGCCGACCGGACCCAGCGGCGGCCTGTTCACCAGCGGCCTCTACCAACACGACCGAGGAGAGGCGACCGTGTTCATCCCCGTCCACGGCGCCGTGCGCACCGTCGGCCGAGCCGAACCCTTCCTGGTCCCACCGGCGGAACTGGCGATCATCACCCACCACGGTCCCCTCGACAGCGTGGATATCACCTACGGCGAACTCGGCTCCTACGCCACCCGCCACGAAATCAGCGTCGAAGGATCACTGCGCGAGTACTACCGCCGCGGCGCCCACGACGGTGCCGCCCCCGACTCCTGGGAAACCGACATCGGCTGGCCGATCTTCCGCGCCGACCGGGACCACTGAAACGCCACCGAACCACCGGACCGGGAGTCAGCATCGGTCGTCGAAGAGCACTTCGGCGAAGGCGTTGCTGGTGTTCGCGGTGGCGCGGGCTGTCAGGGTCGCGGTGTCCGGGCCGGTCATAGTGCCGGACAACAGTATTCGATTGCCGAGGAACACCGGGTGCTGTAAGCGGTAGGTCAGGGATTGGATTCGGCGGTGCGGCCGGTGTTTTCGGGCCAGTTCCAGGAGTAGCAGGATCAGGAGGGGGCCGTGTACGACGAGGGCGGGGTAACCCTCGGTTTCGCGGGTGTAGGGCTCGTCGTAGTGGATGCGGTGGGCGTTGGCTGTCAGGGCGCTGAAGCGGAACAGGAGGGTGGGGGAGAGATCGGGCTCGGATTGCCAAGGGGCCGTGGAGGGTTGCGGGGCGGGGGTGGTGGTGGGGAAGTGGCGGGGTGTGCCGGGGCCGCTGCGGTAGACCAGGTCCTGTTCTTCGGTCAGGCGGGGGGTGCCTGCCTGGCTGTAGTCCGTGCGGATCGTCACGAAGGCGAGTTCGCCGGACTTTCCTTGTTTGACAGCTACTTTCGATACCCGTGAGATGCGTTCGGCCGGTTGTCCGATGTCCAGCGGCTGGGTGATCTGCAGGCGTCCGCCGGCGAACATGCGCCGCCGGTCCGGAATCGGCGGCAGGAAGCCGCGATTCGTGGGGTGTCCGTCCGTGCCGAGTTCGCGCTGTGCGGGCCAGTCGAGGAAGTGGAACCAATGCCACAGCGGGGGGAGTGGGGTCGGCGCTGCGGGGAGGTCGAGGAGTGCGGCGAAGCGCGTGGACTCCCGTGCGGACATCTCGTCGTGCTCGACGACGGGGTCCGGTTGCCAGTGCGCGAGATAGCTCTCCAGTCCACTCATGATTCCTCGATCCTCTCCTACCTTGACCCTGCGGTTTTGTTTAATCTATATTAAATTCGAATCGGAGGGAGCGAGTGTGATCTCGTACGACGTGCAGGACGGCATCGGATACGTCCGGCTGGACCGCCCACAGGCCCGCAACGCCTTGAGCAAGGAGATGGGGGAGGCGCTGCTGGAGGTGGCGACGGTCATTGCCGGTGACGAGAGTCTGCGCGGGGTGCTGATCACCGGCAATGGGCCCACGTTCAGCGTCGGCGGCGATATCGGCGCGTTCGCCGAGGGCGCCGCGAATCTGCCGGACACGCTCGCCCGGATGGCGCTGCTCATGCACGACGCCATCCGCATCCTCGCCCGCGTCGAGGTGCCGATCGTCACTGCCGTACACGGCGCGTGTGCCGGTGGTGCGCTCGCCCTGCTGTACCCGGCCGATATCACCCTCGCCGCCGCGGGTACGAAATTCGCCACCGGATTCGGCCGGATCGGCATTACCGCCGACTCCGGAAATACCTGGTACCTACCGAAATTCATCGGAATCCGGCGCGCCACCGAAATGCTCTTCGAAGATCGCGTCATCGATGCCGAGACCGCCGCCGACTGGGGGCTGATCAATCGGGTCGTGCCTGCCGACCGGCTCGCCGACGAGGCGGAAGCGGTGGTGCGCAAGCTCGCCGCCGGTGCGACCCGCGGCTATGGCGAAATGCGCCGCCTGCTGCACAACTCCTGGACCACCAATCTCGATCAGGCACTGTCGGAGGAGACCGCCGCGCTGCGCCGCATTGCCCGGACCGCCGACGCCCCGGCCGCCATCAACAGCTTCCTCGCCAAACGGCAGCCGACCTTCACCGGAAAGTGAGCACAACTGTGTCCGCATTCGTCGTCGATTCCGACGAGCACAAACTACTGCGCGAGAGCGCGGGCAAGATCGCGGCCAGATACGGCCAGGAGTACTTTCTGGAGCGATCTCGCGCACAGGGCAAGGTCGACGAGCTCTGGGCCGATCTCGGTCAGGCCGGACTGCTGGGCATGCATCTGCCTGAGGAATACGGTGGCGGCGGCGCGGGGATGTCCGAGCTGCTGATCGTCATCGAAGAGCTTGCCGCGCACGGTATTCCACTGCTGCTGACGGTCATCTCGCCCGCGATCTGTGGTTCGATTCTCGCCGCGCACGGTTCGGCGGAGATGAAATCCCAGTGGCTTCCGGGCATTGCCGACGGCACGAAGAAGATGGCCTTCGGACTCACCGAGCCGGATGCCGGCTCCAACAGCCACAATGTCAGCACCACCGCCCGGCGCGACGGTGACGGCTGGCTGATTTCCGGTGGCAAGTACTTCATCTCGGCCATCGACGAGGCGGACGCGGTGCTGATCGTCGCGCGCGATCAGGAATTCGTCGGCGATTCCCGCTCACCGCTGTCGATGTTCGTGGTGCCTGCCGATTCTCCCGGTCTGACCCTGCAGCCGCTGCCGACGGCGGTGGTCTCACCGGACGGGCAGTTCACCGTCTTCCTGGACGAGGTCCGGGTGG
The DNA here is from genome assembly GCF_040611495.1 of Nocardia sp. NPDC006630. Taxonomy (NCBI): domain Bacteria; kingdom Bacillati; phylum Actinomycetota; class Actinomycetes; order Mycobacteriales; family Nocardiaceae; genus Nocardia; species Nocardia sp. NPDC006630. Next base: position 405,898 of record NZ_JBEXOK010000002.1, on the reverse strand, counting down.
AGCCTGAGGCCTTGATCGGCAAGGCGGGCAATGGTTTACGCCAGGTCTTCGCCGGGCTGAACCCGGAACGTATTCTCGCGGCGGGCATCAGCAATGGCATCGGCCGCTTCGCCATCACCAAGGCCGTTGCCTATGCTCGCGATCGCAAGGTGTGGAATATGCCCATCGGTGCGCACCAGGGCATTTCGCATCCGCTGGCCGAGGCGCATATCGCCGTGGAGCTCGCCCGGCTTGCGACCTATCGCGCGGCCGAACTGTTCGATGCCGGACAACCCGCCGCCGAAGCCGCCAATATCGCCAAGCTCGCCGCCGCGGACGCCTCGCTGCGGGCGCTCGATCAATCGATCCAGACCCACGGCGGCAATGGCCTGTCCAAGGAGTACGGCCTGGCCGAACTCTGGTTCTCTGCACGCCTGCTCAAGACCGCGCCGGTCAGCCGGGAGATGGTCCTCAATTTTGTCGCGCAGACCAGCCTGAAACTGCCCGCGTCCTACTGATTCAGCAAGGGAGACAAGAACAATGCCCGGAGTAACCGATCGTGTCATCGTCGTCACGGGAGCCGGGGGCGGACTCGGCCGCGAGTACGCCCTGCTACTGGCGCGGGAGGGCGCGCTGGTCGTGGTGAACGACCTGGGCGGCGCCCGTGACGGCTCGGGTGCCGGTCATTCGATGGCCGATACCGTCGTCGAGGAGATTCGCGCCGCGGGCGGGACCGCCGTCGCGAACTACGACAGCATCGCGACCGAGGAGGGGGCGGCCGCGCTGATCAAAACCGCGGTGGACGCCTTCGGGACTGTGCACGGGGTGGTCAACAATGCGGGCATTCTGCGTGATGGCTCGTTCGCCAAGATGACCACCGAGAACTGGGAATCGGTGCAGCGCGTACACCTTTGGGGCGCGTACTTCGTCACGCGCGCCGCATGGCCGTACTTCCGTGAGCAGAGCCACGGCCGCGTCGTGATGGCCACCTCGACCAGCGGTCTGTTCGGCAACTTCGGTCAGGCCAACTACGGTGCCGCCAAGCTCGGTCTGGTCGGACTGATCAATACGCTCGCGATCGAGGGCGCCAGAAACAATATTCTCGCGAATGCCGTTGCGCCGCTGGCGGCCACGCGCATGACCGAGGACATCGCGCCCAAGGAGATGCTGGACAAGCTGCCGCCCGCATACGTCGCCGGAGTCGTCGGGTATCTGATGAGCGATGAATGCTCCGACACCGCAACGGTTGTTGTTGCCGGCGGCGGGCGCGTGCAGCGGGTCGCGCAGTTCCAGAACAAGGGCGCGGTGTTCACCGCGCCGCCGAGCATCGACGAGGTCGCCGCGCAGTGGGGCGAGATCACCGATATGTCGGGCGCGGAGCTCGGCATCAACCCGCTCGGCTGAGCCGGAGGACTTCACATGACCGAAAACAATTGGGATGCACTGGTTGTCGGCGCGGGTGCGGGTGGACTCTTCGCCGCGGCACGGCTGACGCACCTGGGCTACAAGACGCTGGTCGTCGAGCGACTGGACAAGGTCGGCGGCCGTGCCTCCACGGATGAGATCGATGGCTTCAAGGTCAATAACGGCGCCATCGTGATCGAACTCGACGGCATCACCGAGGAGACCTTCGACGAGGTCGGCGCGAAATTCGATATCCGCCGCCCCGAACCGCCGATTCTCTACCGCATCGGCGGCAAGGATGTCGACGTCACCGGCGGCGGCTGGGGCTTCCTGCTGTCCAAACTGACCCGCCAGGGCGCGAAGCTGGTCAAGGGCCTCGGCGCCGCGCGCAATGACAGCGGCCTGCCCGAGGCCGAATTGTCCACGGCCGCCTGGGTTGCCAAGTACACGAAGAACGAAGCCGTGCACGGCATCTTCCGCAATATGTGCGGCTCGGTATTCGCGGTCGGCTCCGAGGAACTGCCCGCCCGGGTGTTCCTCACCTACTTCACCCGCAAGAGCGCATTCAAGAAGTTCGGCTTCAGTCCCGACGGCACCCTCGGCGTCTGGAAATCGCTGGCCGAGGTCATCGAAAGCAATGGCGGCGCGATCTGGCTCGGCAGTGAGGTCAAGTCGCTGACACTCACCGGCGGCGTGATCTCCGGCGCCGTTGTCGAGCGGGCAGGCGAAACCGTCGAGATCTCCAGCCGTTTCACGGTCAGCGATATCGGCCCCTTCGCCACCCTCGATCTTGTCGGCCGGGCCAACCTTCCGGCCGAGTACGTCGAGACCGTGGAGACGGGCAACAACCCCTGCGGCATGATCTCGGTGAACTTCGCCGCCCAGCGCAAACTGGTGCAGTCCCCGGGATTGCTCAGCTTCGCCCAGACCCGAAGGCTGTGCTACGTAGCGAATTTCAGCGAGCTGTGCCCGGAGATGTCCCCCGAGGGCTGGTACCTCTACCAGGGCACCGCAGTCCCGAAACCCGCCGTCGGCGACTTCGACGAGGCTTCGGAAACCGAACTGCTACTGCAGGATCTGCGCGATGAGATCGAAGGCTTCGACGAGGCCCGCATCCTCTCGATCAATGTCACCCGCGACGGCTGGCCGCCCCAGCGCGCGGTAGCCGGTTTCGACCTCCCCCACGACACCCCGATCGCCAATCTCTGGAATGTCGGTGACGCGGTCAAGGAATACGCCAATGGCGGCACCACCGCCTGCGCCGAGACGGCCAAGATCGTCGTGGACAAGATCCGCGACGCTCACCCGGTGACAGCGAACTGATCTGAAAGAGCCCCTGGCCCAACCGGACCAGGGGCTCTTCGCTGAGCGCGCGAAGCCTTGCTCAGTGCGGCAGGCCGCCGCGGCTGATGAGTTGATTGACGATCACATTGCGCTGGATCTCATTGGTGCCCTCGCCGACGATCATCAGGGGTGCGTCGCGGAAGTAGCGTTCCACGTCGTATTCGGTGGAGTAGCCGTAGCCGCCGTGGATGCGGACCGCGTCGAGGGCGATCTCCATGGCCACCTCGGAGGCGAACAGTTTGGCCATGCCCGCCTCCATATCGCAGCGGGCGCCGGATTCGAAGCGATCGGCGGCGTGCAGTACCAATTGTCTTGCGGCCGTGAGCTTTGTGGCCATATCGGCGAGGTAGTTGCCGATCGACTGGTGCTTCCAGATCGGCTTGCCGAAGGACTGGCGATCCTGTGCGTACCGCAGTGCGTCGTCGAAGGCCGCCTGCGCGACACCCAGTGCGCGGGAGGCGACTTGGATGCGGCCCGTTTCGAGGCCCTTCATCATTTGGGCGAAACCCTGGCCCTCCACACCGCCCAGTACCGAATCCAGGGGTGTGCGGTAGCCGTCGAAGGACAGCTCGCAGCTCTCGACACCCTTGTAGCCGAGTTTCGGCAGGTCCCGCGAGACGGTGAGACCCGGGCCGTGCTCAACGAGCAGGATGCTGACACCCTGATGGCGCGGCTGCGCCTTCGGGTCCGTCTTGCACAGCAGCGCAATCAGTTTCGAATGCCGGGCATTGCTGATCCAGGTCTTGGCGCCGGAGATGACGTACTCCTCGCCCTCCCGGCGCGCCACCGTGGTGATGGCCTGCAGATCGGATCCGCCACCGGGTTCGGTGAGGGCCATGGTCGCGCGGACCTCGCCGGTCGCCATCGCGGGCAGATAGCGTTGCTTCTGCTCTTCGGTCCCGAAGGCCAGCAGCAGCTTCGCCACCACGGTGTGACCGCCCATCGCGCCGGCCAGGCTCATCCAGCCGCGTGCCAGCTCCTCGGTGACCCCGACATAGCAGGGCATCGAAACCGGTGCTCCGCCATAGGATTCCGGCACCGCCAGCCCGTAGATTCCCAGCTGTTTCATCTGCTCGATGAGTGCCTCGGGGTAGGTGTTGTTCTTCTCGAGATCGTGGACGACCGGCCGGACCTCCCGGTCGACGAATTCGCGGACGGTCTTGACGACGATCTGTTCGTCATCGGAAAGGCTTGACACCGTTGTCCCTCCAGCACCTGGACTATTTACTTTAATATAGATTAAAATATGTACCATGCAAAGCAGCGAGTGGCAGGCGATCCGCTGCCTGGTGTCGGTTCCCGCCTCCCGCCCCGCCCTGATCGCAAAGGCGAGGGCGGCGAATGCCGATGCGGTGCTGATCGACCTGGAGGACGCGGTCGCGCCGGGGGATAAGGACACCGCCCGCCACGCTGTCGCCGATATCGCCGGTGCGAGGCCGACAATCGTGCGAGTCAACGCGGTCGGTACGCCGTGGTGTCATCAGGATGTTCTGGCCTGCGCTGTGCCCGGCGGACCGGACGCGATCATGCTGCCGAAAGTGGAGTATCCCGGTGACCTGGAATTCCTCGATCGCCTGCTCTCCGGCGCCGAGGCGCTATCCGGTCGAACGACTCCGCTGGCGGTGCTGGCGCTGATCGAAAGCGCGACCGGACTGGCCAATGTGCGGGAGATCGCCGCGACCTCGGATCGGACCGGTGCACTGGTGCTCGGATACGCCGACCTCGGTGCCTCCCTCGGCCGCTCGACCGCACGGCGGGCACACCGATGGCTCTATGCCCAGGAGGCGGTGTTGACTGCCGCCCGCTCCGCAGACCTGGCCGCCCTCGACGGGCCCTACCTCGGCGTCGCTGATGACGATGAGCTCCGCGAATCCGCGGAACATGCGGCGGCTCTCGGCTTCGACGGCAAATGGGTCATTCACCCGCGCCAGATCGAGACCGTCACAGCTGTTTTCACGCCGAGCGCAGGGGAGATCGCGCAGGCGCGCGCCACCGTCGATGCCCTCGCCGCGGCGCGGACGACCAACCGTGGGGCCATAGCGCTCGACGGGCGAATGATCGACGAAGCGCTGGCGGTTTCGGCGCGACGCCTGCTCGCCCGCGCCGGCGAACGACTCGGCTCGGCGTGAAAGCCGCCGGAGCTACGCGGGTCTGCTCAATACATCATGCGGGGGTCGAGGTAGTGCTTGAACTCCAGGAGATTATTGGACGGATCCCGCAGAACGAAGCTGACGTGTTCTTCGGCGGTTCCGGCGAAACGGGTGAATGTCGGTGCGTAGAAGGGGAGTTTGCGGGTTTCGGCCAGGCGCACCAGGCGGTCGAAATCTTCTTTGCTGCGGAAGGTCACGCCGAAGTGGCGGGGATACAGATCGGGTTCGTGGTCGATCCGGTCCGAGAGATGGCAGACGACCTGATCGCCGAAGAAGTCCAGGGTGATGCGGTCGGGGTAGCGGCGGGCCAGTTTCGCGCCGAGGCCACGGACATAGAACTCCTCCGCGGCGTCGAGATCGAGTGCGGGGATTGCCAGGTGAAAGGCGTCGCGCATCTCACGCATGGGTCTGCTCCTGCGCCACCAGCGCATCGAAATCGGTGAGGGTGTCGGCGCGCAGGCCCAGCCGCAGGGTTTCCAGCCCGATCACCTCACCGGAAGGAATATTGCCGAGATTCACCTGCGGGCCGAAACGCCGCAGCAGATAGATCTGCAAATCCTTGGTCGGGGCCTCGAACATCAAGTGGTTCACATCGATCGCGGATTCGGCGATCTCCTCGATCAGCCCGTAGCGCAGTTCGCCGTCGGGGCGGCAGATACCGCTGCGGCCGCTCTCGCGGGCTTCGGCGATCACGAAATGCGCGCCCGCGTCCAGATCCTGCTGGATGTAGTCGATCCAGCGGGCGGGCGACAAGGTCTCCGAGCGGACCGGATCCTTGAAGCCGACCTCGGAGAGCACCGTGAACTCGTCGGCGAATTGCCGGATGTAGCCGGCCTTCTCCGCATTGGACAGCGGGATGGTGCCATTGGAGATCTCGACCACGGTGGCGCCCGCGTCACTACAGAGCTTGTACCATTCGTCGACCCGATCGTTGATCAGGAACTTCTCGAAAAGTGTTCCACCGAAATAGAATTCGACACCGTAGTCGCGGGCGGCGCGGGTTTTGCCGAGAATGCCGGAGGTGGCCAGGCAGGTACCCCAGCCGAACTTCACATAGTCGATCAAATCGCCGTAGCTCGCCATGATGTCGCGGAAGACGCTGTTCGGGAGTCCGGGGTCGATCACCATCGTCAGACCGCGCTCGCGCGGCTTGGCATCCCGGCCGGGCAGGTTCAGGGTGTGGGCGAACATACGACCTCCTTGGAGGAATCGCGGGCGGGCGCCGGGGTGCGGAATCGCCGGGGGATCAGCACGGACAAGTCGGTGCGGAGCATGGGTCGTCCGGTGAGCCAGAGACTTCCGGGGCTGCGGCGCAGAATTTCGGTCCCGATCAGCGATAGCGCCACGACCCCGAAAAACAGCAGGACGGTCTCCCAGAAATGCCCGATCGTCGATCCCCAGGAGACGAAGGCAGGAGCCAGAATCTCGATCATGAGGGGATGGATCAGGAAGATGCCGAACGAGCGATCCGCGCCGTAGCGGACCATGCGGGCCAGCAGATCGTGGTCCCGTCGCTGTGCGGCCCAGTGCGTTCCGATCAGGTAGAGCCCGACGGTGACCCCGATGAACCAGATGATCCGCTCCGGCATGAACTCACCGGAGGCCATCCACGGCGCCATACCGCCGTGCACCAGGCGCAGGTAATCCCATTCGGCGGCAACGGCCGTCGCGATCACGGCGATCGCGAGCACCCGGGCATGTCTGCGCAGGAAAGCCTGCACCGCATCGATATGCCACGCGGCGATGGCGCCGAGCACGGTGAAGAACTGGTACGGAATGAATGTGGCGTACAGATGTATCCAGAGCTGCCCCGCGAAACCGGTGGTGAACGGCGGATACGTCAGGGACCACAGGCACAGCAATTGCAGTGCGGCACTGACCAGCAGCACCCAGCGGTGCCGTCCTTCGGTGCGCCGCAAGAGCTTCAGCAGCAGCGGGAAGAGCAGGTATACCTGCATGGTGACCAGCAGGAAGTAGAGGTGGTAGTACGCGGTGCCGAATACCAGGTCCAGTCCGAGTCGGCTGAGCAGCCAGCCCACGCTGCCGTAGTTCTGGCCCAGATAGATGGAATACGCCCAATACACCACCGACCAGGCCACATACGGAATGCCGACCAGCGCGAACCGCCGCGGCCAGAAATTCCGGGCGCGGAAGGAGTCGTTCGCGAACTGGTAGATCAGCACGAATCCGGTCAGCGCGAAGAAGGCGTAGCGGGTGAAGTGCAGCAGCGCCATGGCGCCGTTCGCCGAGACGCTGCCCGAATCGTTCACCCCGCCGATGACGTGCACCGCGATGACACAGGCGAAGGTGAGAATGCGGAACAGGTCGATCTGATGCAGGTAGGGGCGCTTCTGCCGGCGACCTGTCGTCTCGGGCGGACGAATTGCCGCGTCGGTACTCATGTTCCGACCGCATCGTGAGCCTGGCTGCGCAGGACATGGCGCCGCACCTTGCCCGTCGCCGCGCGCGGGAAGTCGTCGACGAATCGAATCTCGGTCGGCCGCTTGAAACTGGTCAGCTGACGCGCGCACAGGTCGTGCAGCTGCTGCGCCAATGCCATTCCGCCATCCCGCTGGGGCAGCGTCGAAACGACGAAAGCGACTGGTACAGAACCGAGAACGGGATCGCTGCGGCCGACCACCACCACATCGCGCACGCCCGGATCGGCCAGCAGCACCTCTTCGATCTCCCGCGGGTACAGCAGTTCGCCGCCCCGATTGATCACATCGTCACTGCGACCGGTCAGGTACACGAATCCGGCGGCGTCGACGTGCCCGAGATCACCGGTATCCAGCCAGCCCTGCGCATCGAAGCGTTCGCGGGCGCGACCACCGCGATAGCCGCTGATCACCCCGGCGCCTCGAATATGCACGTGCCCTATCTGTTCCGGTGGCAGCACCGCGCCGTCCTGGTCCCGGATCTCCAGCTGAACACCCACGGGGCGCCCGCACGAACCGAGCGGGGTCGGACCGTCCAGCGGTGTGGCGGTGATCTGGCTGGCCGCCTCGGTCATGCCGTAGCTCTCGACGATCGGCACGCCGCTGGCCGCACTGATTCGCTTGCGCACCGGGCTGGGCAGCGGTGCGGACGCGGAACGGATGAAACGCAGTTCGGGACAGGCGCTTTCGTGGCCGGTGAGATCGCCGCTGAGCACCGACAGGATCGCGGGCACCGCATTGAGCCATGTGATCCGCTTGGCGGCGAGCAGTTCCCAGAATCCGGAGGCATGGAACCGCTGATCCAGTACCAGGCAGCCGCCCGCGGTCAGCGTCGCCAGCAGCGCGACCACTTCGCCGTTGATATGGAACAGCGGCAGGCAGTTGTAGCCGCGGTCGTGATCGGTGAGCCGATGATGCCGGACCACCGCGCCCGCGACATGCAGCAATTGCTGTTCGGTCAGCGGGACGGCTTTGGGTTCTCCGGTCGAACCGGAGGTCGACAGCAGGACCGAGCCGCGGCGCGCCAGCGATATCGGGCCGGAACGCACCGGTTCGGCGGTCGGGGAGATGAACAGGGCATCGCAGACCACGGCCAGCTCAGGCCGGGTGCCGACCACCACGACCGGGCGAACGCCGAGCAGCACCCGCAGCAGTTCGCCGATCGGCGCGCGCGGGTCGACCGGGAGGGCGCAGCGCCCGGACGCGATCACCGCCAGGAAGACCACGGCGAAGGTCAGCGGGTCGGGTACATCGACCACCACGACCGCACCCGGTCCCGCGCCCACCGCGTCGAGGCGCCGGGACCACTCGGATACCGCGGAGTGCAATTGCCTGTAGGTGACGGTCCGGCCACTGCGCGCATCCTCGAATATCGGTTTCGAGGCATGTAGATCGGCGCGCGTGGCGATCATCGTCACGAGTGTCTCTGCGTGCGAAGGGTCCTCGGCTGGATCCTGACACTTGGTCACCGCATCCATTCCTCACATGGTCGTCGCCGAACCTGTGATACCCGTTTCCCGGTTCTGTGAACCTGCTGTGCGCGGCCCGGCGAACCTGCCGTCAACTCGGGCTAGGCGGTCGGCCTGCGCACGGCGGGCACCTGGGCGGGGCCGTGCACGAGACCGTCGGCCCGCAGGTCCGACGCGAGTTGGTCGGCTATCCAGCGATGCCCCGCGGGAGTCGGATGTAACTGGTCGGGCAGCCGCGGAAAGCGCCAGCTCGATACCAGCGGATCGAAGACGTACACGCCCGGATCGGCCGATCGCGCGGCGGAGACGATGGCGGAGTCGGTGTCCCACACGATCTTCGAGGGATGGTCGCCGGTGGGGAAGACGGTGAGCACGGCGATTGCCGAGGTGGGTGACTCGGTGCGAATCTCCCGAATCAGCTGCACCACACCGGCGCGTACGCGCGCATCGGGCTGGCCGACGTCATTGTGACCGGACTGGATGATCACCAGCGCGGGCTTCAGATGCGGCAGATCCAGTTTCGTCAGCAACCTATTGAGCGGGCCGAGTGCATGCGCACCGCCGACGAGGTAGCCGGCGCCGGAATCGGCGCTGACCACCGCGCGCCAGCCGATCGAGGATGCGAGCACCTGGGGCCAGGCCTGGGTGGGTGAGGCGGCTCCGGTTCCGGCGGAGAACGACGCGCCGACCACCGCGAGCACCGGGAGGTTCGCCGCCGCAGTGTTCACCGCGTGCGGGCCCCCGTGCACGAGGGCGACTACCGCGGGCCGCGAGCGCGCATCCTCGTGGTAGGCCACGACCGAGGACGACACAGCGGAAACCGACAGAACAGCGAAACCGGCAGCGAGCCAGCCCAACACGGTGCGACGCACGCCGACAGTCTGCGCGACGGCGCTCAATGGGGTCAAGGAATACCCAGAAGCTGACGCATTAATCGGATAGGCCCGGATTCGGTCCGAGATCGGTCAGCAGCGGGTGAGTTTCAGCAGTGCCACGCCGTGCGCGGGGATATCCCGGCCCGCTACCCGGTCGGTGGTGGTACCGCCGGTGTGCGCCCAGAGATCGCGCACCTGATAGCACTGCCCGGACCGCAGGCCCAGTGCGGTAAGGCTGGTTTCGATGGTGGTGGGGAGGCCGCCCCGATTGATCAGGGCCACCGCGAGCGAGCCGTCTGCCAGCGGTTTGGTCAGCACCCGATCGTCGCCCGGCAGTGGCGTGGCCTGCGCGACGAGCGCGTCCTGATCGATGGCGACGACCTCGGAATTGGTCAGCAGCGCCCGCGTCGGCTCGGTCATGGTGCGGACATCATTGCCCGCGAGCAAAGGCGCGGCGAGCATGGCCCACAGCGAGAAATGGGCGCGCTGCTCATCGGGTGTGAGGCCCTCCTGCAGATCACCCAGCCGGGCAATCGCATCCGGTGTGAGCGGCACTCCCGAGGCGAGCTGTCGCGTCTGGTCCGGAGTCAGCTTGTCCGGGAGCGCGAAATCGGGCGTATTGCTGAGCTGGACGCCGAAGAACCGGGCGATCGGGACACCGACCACCAGCATGTCCGGATCGTTCCAGTAACCCGGCCGGCTGCGCGCGGCCAGTGGTGCGGCGGCCTGCAATTGATCGAGGATGCCGAGATACGAGCTGGTCGAGTAGCCGTACGTCTGCACCGTGAAAAAAGTGTTCTGCCACAGCGGAATCAGATCGCCGCTATTGCGGGTCATATCGGCGACCGTCGACCAGTCATAGCCGGCATCCGCCGCCGGATCCGCCGAACTGTGCGGATTGATGCTGTAGATGATGTGCCGCCCACTGGCCCGCAGGGCATCCCGCATGGCGGTGAAGGCGCGCACCTGATCGCCCAGATCCGCATCGTTCCGGCACCAGTCGTACTTCAGATAGTCGACGCCCCACGCGGCGAACATGCGAGCATCAGCGACCTCGTGGCCCAGCGAGGCATTCCGCGTGGTCTGCCCGCAGACCTGGTTGTACGGACTGGAATACAACCCGAGGTACATACCGCGGTCATGCGCATACTGCGCCAAGGCGGCGATACCCCCGGGAAACCGCCCCGGATCGGCCCGCAGATTCCCCTGACCATCCCGGGTCGGCGCCGCCCACCCGGCATCGAGATTCACGTACCGGTATCCCGCGTCCCGCATTCCGGAGGCCACCATGGCATCGATCGTTGCCCGAATATTCTTGTCGGACAGAGAGATTCCGGAATTCCAGGAATTCCACCCCATCGGCGGCACCGCCCGGGCGGCAACCGCGGGCGCGGCCCGGACAGGTGTCGGAATAACCCCCGCATCCGCACCGAGGGCAGCCGCGAGACAGGCGGCCGCAACCACTGCGATAGCCGGCTCCCGGATACGCACGCTCGATTTTCCCTTCGGTCGTGCGGCCCCGGTCTCACCGGACGCCGTAGCGTACCGCCAACGCTGCCGGCGGCTCGATGCCGTGCGGAATCGAACTCGCCGTCGCGTGCGGTACCGGGTGGGTTGTCGGGCGATGCCGTAGGTTTGCTCGTTGACGGTTCAAACCCTGCTGTTCGGGCGTGAGGAGGTGCGTTGGCGCGGGTCGACGGGGACCTGGATGCGGCGGGAACTGTGGTGTGCGGCGGGGGCACGGGGGAGGCCGACTTTGCGCTTTCCGCTACGCAATTGCGGTGGTGGGTCGCGCAGCAGCTGTATCCGGATGTGCCCAATACCGTGGCTATGTATCTGGAGTTGCGGGGGCCGCTCGAGATGGGGTTGCTGGGGGAGTGTGCTGGACGGGCGGCTCGGGAGTTGCAGTCCCCGCTGGTGCGGTTTCGGATTGTTGCGGGGTATCCGCGGCAGTACGTGGACTTGGGTGCGTTCGGGGCGGTGGGGTTCGAGGATGTGAGTGGGTGTGCCGATCCGATTGCGGTGGCGCGGGAGGCGATGGATCGGGATTACGGGGCGCCGCTGGATTTGCTGACCGATCGATTGACGGTCGCCACTCTGTTTCACGTCGGGTCGGATGTGAATCTGCTGTATCTGCGTAGCCATCACATTGTGCTCGACGGTATGGGTGCGGCGGGGGTACTGCGCCGGACGGCCGAATTGTATGCGGCTGCAACGGGTTCGCCCCTCGAGTCGAACGGTTTGTCGCGACGGCCGATGACAATCGGTGAACTGCTGGAGGAGGAGCGGGCCTACGCCGATTCCGCGCGCGCGCACTCCGATGGTGCGTACTGGGTGGAGCACTTGGCGGGCATCGGGGAGCCGGCGCGATTGGCGGGTGTGCAACCCGCAGGGCTGCGACCGCATCGGGTGGGAGCGACGCTGCCGCCGCAGACCGCGGATCGGCTGACCGTGGTGCGGCAGCGGTACGGGCATCTGTTCCCGGAGTTGACGATTGCGGCGTTCGGTTGCTATCTCGCCGCGATGGCGGGTGCGGACGAGGTGCTGCTGTCCCTGCCGGTGGCGGCGCGGCCGAGCGCAGCGCTGCGGCGGTCGGGTGGATCGGTGTCGAACGTGGTTCCCCTGCGGCTGAGTGGATTCGGTGCGGCCACGGCGGGAGAGATGGTCGCACAGGTGCGGGCGCGGGTGGTGGGGGCGCTGCGGCATCAGCGGTACCGGTATGAGGACATGCAGCGCGGGCTCGGCGAAAATCACACTGTGCGAGGTGGTTTCGGGCCCGTGCTGAATATGCTCAGGTTCGTCGAAACTCCGCGCATCGGGCCGCTCACCGCGGAGATGCGACTGCTGGCGCTGGGGCCCGTGGAGGACCTGCTGGTCAACGGCTATCAGATCGGGCCCGACGACCGGTCGATCGTCATCGATATGCAGGCGAACTCGCGGATGTACTCGGTGGAGGCGCTGGCCGGGCATCATCAGCAATTCCTGGCGTACCTGGATGACTTCCTCGCCGACCTGGATCAGCCCGTGCGGACCCTGACCTCGTACCGTGCCCTGCCGGTCACCCCGGCGGCGCGCACCGACCGGTTGCTGCCGGATCTGCTGTGCGGCAAGGTGATCAGCGGGCACGGGAGCGATCGGGTCGCGGTGCGGGACGGTGCGCGTACGTGGACATACCGTGAGCTGGACGAAATGTCGTCACAGTGGGCGCGTGAACTGATCGAGTCGGGCGCGGGCCCGGGTGATTTCGTACTGCTGGCAGTGCCGCGATCGGCCGAATCGGTGCTCGCCGTGTGGGCCGTGGCGAAGACCGGAGCCGCGTTCGTCCCTGTCGATCCTGCCGATCCCGCACCTCGATCGGCCACCGTCGCAGCGGATTCCGGCGCGCGGTGGGGTATGACCGTGAGCGCCGCCCGTGCCGGTCTCCCTGCGGGACCCGGCTGGATTGTGCTGGACGATCCGGACACTCTCGCGCGGGTCGGCCGGCACTCCGTCGCACCGATCCAGGACTCCGGGCGGACACGGCCCCTGTTCCCCGAGTATCCGGCCTACCTCATCTATACCTCGGGCACGACCGGCACGCCGAAGGGTGTGGCGGTCACTCACCGCGGACTCGGTCCGCTCACCGACCACATTGTCGAACACTATGGCGTGAACGAGGATTCACGGATCCTGCACGCGCACGCGCCCTCGTTCGACGCGCATCTGCTGGAGCTGCTGGCCGCATTCGCGGGCGGGGCCCGGTTGGTCGTCGAACCGCCATCGGTGGTGGCCGGACCCGAATTGGCCGCCCTGTTGCAAGAGGCCGCCATCACCCACTTCCTCACCACCCCGGCGGTACTGGCGACGCTCACCCCCGACCAGGTGCCGGGATTGCGGGTCGCGGTGGTGGGCGGCGAAGCCTGTCCTGCCGAACTGGTACGACGCTGGGCGCCTCAGCTACGGCTGTTCAATGGCTACGGCCCGACCGAAACCACTGTCATGGCAACCCAATCCGCGGCATTGACCGCCGGTGGACCGGTGCCGATCGGCGCACCGCTGCCCGGGGTGCGCGCGCTGGTCCTGGATGACCGGCTGCGATCCGCCGCACGCTGCGGAACCGGTGAGCTGTATCTGGGTGGTCCCGGGGTGGCGGAAGGCTACCGGGGTCGCCCGGGCGGCACGGCCCAGCGTTTTGTCGCCGATCCATTCGGCAAGGGCGAAAGGATCTATCGCACCGGTGATCTCGTGCGCTCGGCGGTGGACGGCAGTCTGGAGTTCCTCGCCCGGGCCGACGACCAGTTGAGTGTGCGCGGGCGGCGCGCGGAGCCCGCCGAGGTGGAAGCCGCGCTGACGGCGCTGCCCGAGATCTCACACGCTGTCGTCACCGCACACGAGGGTACGGGCGGAACCCGGTTGATCGGTTATATCGTTGCCGCGCAGGGGATTCAGCCGGATCACTCCGCTCTGACCCGCCGGCTGCGCGAACTCTTGCCCGCCGCTCTGGTTCCCGCGCAGCTGGTCGAGCTCGATCGGTTGCCGGTCACCGCGCACGGCAAAATCGATCGCGCCGCACTACCCGCCCCGACGCCCGTTCAGCGCCCCTACCGCGCCCCCGAGTCCGAGCTGGAATGTCTGGTCGCCGAACACTTCACGGCGATCACCGGCACCCCGCGCGCCGGCCTCGACGACGACTTCTTCGAATCAGGCGGCAATTCGCTGCTCGGCGTGGCACTTTCGGCCCAACTCGCCGCCGCCACCGGCCTGCCGGTCACGGTCCGCTGGCTCTACACCGCACCCACGGTCCGAGAACTCGCCGATCGCCTGGCCGCTCACGATGGCAGCACCGCGACCGACGACGCTTTGGGCGTAGTACTCACGTTGCACCGCAACGGCTTCCGGCCCCCGCTGTTCTGCGTGCACTCGGCCGTCCCGCTGGCCTGGTGCTATGCCGGTCTGGCCCGCCATCTCATCGATCGTCCGGTGTACGGGCTGCAGGCTTTGACGCTGGAGGGCGAGCCGCGCTCGGACGTCACCATCGACGATCTGGCCGACGGCTATGCCGCCGAGATCCTTCGAGTGCAACCGCACGGCCCCTACCATCTGCTGGGCTGGTCGCTGGGCGGGCAGATCGCACACGCCATCGCCGTCCGCCTGCGGGAGCGCGGGGCCACCGTCGCGACACTGGTCATGCTCGACAGCATCGTCTTCCCCGAGGACATGCCGCCGCCACCGGTCCCGCGCATGCGCGATCTGCTGACCCATCTGCTCGGCGACGAACCCGAGGACGGTGATGCGCTACCCGACCTCACCGCCGATCAGGCGGCCGCCGAATTGGCTGCCGCGGCAGCGTCTTTCGGCACCGGCCTCACGGCCGAGCAGCTCACCCGCCTGCATCACGGCTACGTCGACGGTGTGCGCCTGTCCCACGGCTATCGCCCCGGCGTCTTCGACGGCGACCTGCTGTACTTCTCGGCCACTCGTGGCATGACCGAATCGTTCGGGGTGGAGATGTGGCGTCCGTACATCTCCGGCGCGCTCGTCGAGCATCCCGTCCCCGCCACCCATGCCCAGCTCACCAACCCCGATGCCGTCGCGGTCATCGGCCCACTGCTCGCCGCACACCTCGCACGCCAGGACGCCGGATGAGCGCCGCGGTGACCTGGTGCAATGTGTACGGAGATCCGCAGCGCTGGGATCAGCAGGGGCCGGCGGCCGCGACCCTGGTGCGGTGGGTGAGCGATCATCTGCTGAATCCCCATGCGGGACTGGGCCGTCCGGGCCCGGTGTGCCCCTTCATGCGGCATACGACCACTCGGCAGCTGCTCTGGGCCGGTGCGGCCACCGGCACGGACTTGTCGCCGGAGGGCATGGGGGAGGTGATGGACGACGCGTTCGCGGTGTACGCGCGACTGCGGCAGGAAAACCCCGTGGACTCCAGGGGTTTGGCGCTTGTCACCCTCTTCCCGGAACTGACCCGCTACGAGCTGATCGATGCCGTGCACCGCGCCCGTAAAACGCAGGCGGTCTCGGCAGGCCTGATGCTCGGCCAGTTCTATCCGGGCTGCACGGTCCCGGGGCTGTGGAACAGCGACTTCCATCCCCTCGAGGCCCCCGTGCCGATGCTGGTGCTCCGTCCGATGATGAGCACCGACTTCCCGTTCCTGGTCGCCCGGACCGAGTGGCTGTACGCATACTTCACGCGATTCGCACCGGATCTGCCCGGCAAGCTGCGCTGGTCGATTGCCGAACGAATGCGGGTAGACGGTCCGGACGCGGGGCGGATCACCTCGCTGCGCATGCATTCCGCGGACGAACACGCGCGGTGATTACGGAAAACCGGCTTCTTACGGGGGATACTCCAATAATGCGCCGGCTACCGCTTTGCCTTGCCACCCTGACCGCCGTAGTAGCTGGTCTGCTGCCAGTGATGGCAGCCGCCCCGGCGGGGGCCGCCGCGGCGATTGTCGATGTCCGGCCGCTGGGTGGCAGGCAGTTCGAGGTCGACGTCTATTCGCCCGCCATGGACAGGACCATCCCGGTGTGGATTTCGCACCCCGACGGTCCCGCACCCGCGCTGTATCTGCTCAATGCCGTCGATGGTGGCGAGTCCGGCGGGCCCTGGACCAATCGCACCGATGCCGCGCAGTTCTTCGCGGACAAGCAGGTCAATGTGATTCAGCCGATCGGCGGTCGCGCCTCCTTCTATACCGACTGGGCCGCGGATGATCCGGTGCTCGGCCGGAACAAGTGGTCGACCTTCCTGATCGACGAGCTGCCCGTGGCGCTGTCCGACCGTTTCGCCCTGACCGGCCGCAATGCCATTGCCGGAACATCGATGTCGGCGACCTCGGCGCTGGATCTGGCGATCGAGGCGCCCGGCCGGTATCAGGCGGTCGGCGCGTTCAGCGGCTGCTCGGGCACCAGCGATCCGATGTCCGCCGCGGTCGTGCGCTCCGAACTGCAACTGTTCGGCGCGAACGCCGACAATATGTGGGGCGGACCCGGCAATCCGGCCTGGGCGGCGCACGACGCGGTGCTCAATGCCGACCGGCTGCGCGGTGTGGCGCTCTACCTTTCGGCCGGCAACGGCCTCCCCGGCGTGCACGACACCCTCGCCGATCCGTCGATCGGCGGCGATATCGGCCGGCTGACCGACCGCCTCGCGGTGGGCGGCAGCATGGAATCGGTGGTGCACGGCTGTGCGGCCGCCCTTGCGGGGCGGCTCGCCTCGCTGGGCATCCCGGCCACCGCGGTCTTCCGCAACGGCACCCACGCCTGGCCCTACTGGCAGGACGATCTGCACGACTCCTGGCCGGTCTTCGCCGCCGCCCTCGGCGTGTAGTCACCGTCCCTCAGCGGTCGATAGTGCGGCCGCGAGGTCGTAGGCTGAAGGTCGAAGCAGCAAGATCATTGGTGGCGCCGGGGTGGGCGGCCGTGCGGCAGGCGGACTCCCGGAGATGAGCAGGAGGAAGCATGGCATTCGGATCAGTTTTGGGACAGGCCGCACGCGGCATGAACGGTGTGATCGTGAAGCTGATCGACGCACCTGTGATCGGCCCGCTGCTGGGTCGGGGTTTTGTGGTCATCACGTATGTCGGGCGGCGCTCGGGTAAGACCTTCAGCACGCCGGTGAACTACTGGCGCTCGGGTGACACGCTCACGATCGGTGTCGCCATGGCGGATTCGAAGTCGTGGTGGCGCAATTTCCTCGGCGAGGGCGGCCCGATCTCCTTGCACCTCAACGGTTCCGACCGCACCGGGCTCGCGATCGCCAAGCGCGACGACAAGGGCCGGGTCACGGTGAAGGTGACGCTGAACCCCGCGAGCTGAATCCGCGGCTCACGAGCGGACGTGGGCGGCGAGGAAGTCGTTGAGCGCGGCCCACATCTGCGGATTGAGCTGCGTATGGCCGCCGGTGCCGACAACGCTGCGGAAATCGACCCCGTTCGCGGCGAACTGTGCGGCCAGAGCGGCGTGCAGCGGCGAGGGCACGCTGGTGTCGGTTGCGTTGAGCAGCAAGAGAATCGGCCGGTTGTACCCGGTGGTCGGCACGGCCATATAGCTGTTCACCGCCCCGATGAGCGGGCCGTCGGCGAGCGGGCGGCTCAGCAGCTGGCCGATGCCCAGATCGCTGATGGTGGCATTGATCTGCGGCTGGCACATGGTCCCGATCCGATCGAGCACGGAATGACCCAGCGGCGTCAGATAACTGTCGACGGCGGCGTCGGGACGTGCGGCGCGCAGCCCAGCCAGAATGTCGGTGAGATAGCCGACCGTCTCGGCGGTGCCGGGGATGGCCGGGGTCGTGGGCCCGGCGATCGTGAGCGCCTTCTCGACATCGGATTCGGGATCGATGGCGACGGTGCCGCGGAAGTCGAGATCGGGGGAGTAGGTAGCTTGCAGGTGGCTGGTGGCCAATGCGGCCTGACCGCCCTGCGATGGACCCACCACGGCCCAGGTCCTCGACAGCTCGGGACGGGCTGCTCGGGCCGCGCGCACCATATCGATGGTGGCGGTCGCCTCGCTCTGCAGTTCCAGGTACGGATGCGGGCCGGTGTCGTACAACCCGAGCCCGAGATAATCGGGAGCCACCACCGCGTAGCCCTGGGCGACCAGGGAGCGCATGACATTGTCCTCATCCGCGATGAAGTGGTCGTACGGCGCGGTGCTCGGATCGGATTTACCGCCGCAGCCCATGCCCAAACCGGTGGTGCCGTGATCGAAAGCGACTATCGGCCAGCCGTTTTCGGGCGCCGGTCCGGCCGGGACGAACAGTGCGCCGCTGGCCTGCTTCGGCGCGCCGCCGGAATCGGCCATCCAGTATCGGACGACCGATCCGCCGGGGATGCCGTGGAAGCTGTCCGATTGCGATTCGGCCGAGATCAGTGTCCCGGGCGGATCTGCGGCCGCGGGTACGGCAGCGAAGGCGACCGCCATACTCGCCGACGCGGTGGCCGCGATGACGGCGCCGGTCCATTTGCGAAGCCCACGCATCGAAGACCCTCCTGAATCGCCAGGCGCAACCGTGCAGTATTTGCTGACTATTCGCCAACCATGTCGGCATTGCAAGGTGACCCGGCGCACCGGAGGTCGCTCGGCAGGTCGGCCCCGTGCTCAGAGGAGCCGGAAGCCCGCTCCGGCGCCGCCGTGCTGATCCATACTGGTCAGGACATTGCCGATGCTGGTGGAGAGGTCGGGCTCGTGCACGGGGTCGGCGGGGTTGGTGCAGGAGGGCATCTGCAGCACCACGCTGCCGAGGTCCAGTAATTGCCCGGCGATGACCATGCCGACCAGTCGGTCGCCGACCAGTACCGGCGCTCCCGAATCCCCGTGATCGGCGCACACATGACTGCTGAAGCCCTCCGGTAGCGTCTGCCAGACCGGGCCGCAGGTGAACCCGGTGGTGCGCCCGTTCTTGCAGACCGTCTCCAAAAGTCCCGGCGGCGAACCGATTCCATTCACCACGCTCTGCGTGATCTGCCGCACCGGAACCACCTTGGCCGCATCGAGCTCGATGACCGCCCAGTCCCAGTAGTCGTCGACCTCGGCCACCCTGCCGATCACACCGGTGCGCACCGACCCCTCCGACCAGACCGAGGCGCCGACCTCGCCGCAGTGTCCCGCGGTCACCGCGACCAGCCGATTCCCGCCGTCGAATCCCACGGCGGTCACGGTGCACAGTGCGTAGAGCTGAGGATCGTCGGTGCTGATCGCGATACCGGAGCCGCCGCCCAGAACGGCGGGACCGTCGGCCGCGGCCGTCCCGGGTGTCAGCCCGACGGCGAAAATCGAAGCGGCCGCGATCGATCCGATACTGGTCAGAATTCTGCCGAGAGCCAACATGTCGAACCTCCCGTTGGGGAAGTCATGCGGATGGGCTGGAACCGAACCAGTGAAACACACCGACCGGACTGTTTTGTATTGAATGTCTGATTGAGTCGATTTGGGCGGGCGATGGCAAACGTCTACTCTCGGGCGAGAGTGGCGCGGGTCACAGTTTGATAGCGGTTCACCGCAATCGCCGCAAACTCTTTCCAGACCCTTTGCATAGTCTTTACGATTACCGCGTTCTGCATAGCGCGTCGTGCTGTCCACAGCCTCGCCCGCAGCTCGCTCTCGATGCCAGTACATGTTGACCGATGAACCGGGCGGCTTCCGCCGTGCCGGCGAAGGAGAAATATGTCCACCGACACCGAACAGCCTCCCCGGACGTCGCTTCCAGGCCTCGCCGAGTTGGTACGCCACGATCTACCGGCTTCGCTAGTGGTATTTCTGGTCTCGTTGCCGCTGTCCATCGGTATTGCCGTCGCCGCCGGAGCCCCGGTGGCCGCCGGTCTGATCGCCGCGGTCGTAGGGGCGGTGGTAGCCGGACTAGCCGGCGGTTCGACACTGCAGGTCAGTGGTCCGACCGCCAGTCTCACCGTGGTCGTCGCCGAGGCGATCAATCAATTCGGCTGGGCTGCCACCTGTTTCATCACCGTCGCGGCCGGCCTGCTGCAAATTGTGTTCGGGCTCAGCCGAATAGCGCGCGGCGCACTGGCCATCGCGCCGGTCGTGGTGCACGCCATGCTCGCCGGGATCGGCATAGTCATCGCGCTGCAGCAGGTGCACGTCCTGCTCGGCGGCAATTCCCTGAGCTCCTCGTGGGACAGCCTGGCCGGGCTGCCGCAGGAGCTGCGCTCGGTGCACGGCGGCGATCTCGCCGTCGGCCTGCTGGTGATCGTCATTCTGGTCGCCTGGAAACGCATGCCCGCCCCGGTGCGCGCGGTGCCCGGCCCGCTGGTCGCGGTCGTCGCGGCGACGGCGCTCGCACTGGTGCTTCCGGTCCGGGTCGAGCACATCGTGCTCAACGGCTCGCTGCTGGACGAACTGCGCCTGCCCGAATTGCCGCACGGCAGTTGGGCAACGATCGCGCTCATGGCGGTGACCATCGCGCTCATCGCGAGTGTGGAGACTCTACTATCGGCCGTGGCGGTCGACCGGATCCGGCAGAACGCCTCGCGCCGTACCGATTTGGATCGGGAACTGATCGGGCAGGGCGTCGCGAACATGGTGTCCGGCTTGATCGGCGGTCTGCCGGTGGCGGCCGTCATCGTCCGCAGTATCACCAATGTGAAGGCGGGAGCGCGCACCAGGGCCTCGACCATGCTGTGCGGGCTGTGGGTGCTGCTGTTCTCGGTGGCGCTGGTCGGGGTGGTGCGGCAGATTCCGAAGGCCGCGCTCGCCGGACTGCTCATTGTGGTCGGCATTCAGCTGATCAAGCTCGCGCACGTGCGCCGCGCCCAGCGCACCGGTGATTTGATCGTCTACGCGGCGACCATCATCGTGGTGGTGTTCTGGAATCTGTTGCTGGGCATGCTCGTCGGCCTCGCACTGGCCTTCGCGCTGCTGCTGTGGCGGGTGGTGCGGGTCTCGGTGAATGCCGAAGCCGTGCAACGCAACCGCTGGCGGGTCACCGTCGACGGCACCTTCACCTTCCTCGCGCTGCCGAAACTCGCGGCCGAGCTCGCGAGGGTGCCCGCGGGTGCGGACGTGACGCTCGAAATGACCGTGGACTTCCTGGACCACGCGGCCTACGACGCCATCGAGGAATGGGTGGCCGAGCACCGCGCCGGGGGCGGCACCGTCGAATTCGTGGAAATGGGCTCGGTGCGCATGGAAGGCGCGACCGACGGCCCGCCCGCGCGCGGTGACTCGCGGCTCATGCTCAATGAGGCGCTGGCGCCGTGGCGGCGCTCCGGCGGCGATGTCGATCCGATCGTGGCGGGGGTGGCGGCGTACCACCGCAGTCACGCGCATGTGGTGCGCCCGCATCTCGATGTGCTGCGCGATGGGCAGGAACCGGATTCGCTGTTCATCACCTGCGCCGACTCCCGGATTGTGCCGAATGTGATCACCAACAGCGGTCCCGGCGATCTGTTCACGATCCGCAATATCGGCAATCTGGTTCCGGCCGATCGCCAGGACTTCTCGATGGAGGCCGCGCTCATCTACGCCCTCGACAAGCTGGATGTGCGATCGGTGGTGGTGTGCGGGCACTCCGGCTGCGGCGCGATGGCGGCGTTGCATTCGGAATTGGTGACCGGCTCCGAACTCGACGGCTGGCTGGCCAATGCCCGGCCCAGTCTGGAGCTGTACCGGCTCGGGCATCCGGTGGCGCTGGCCGCCGCGGCCGCGGGATTCGGTCCGGTCGATCAGCTCGGCATGGTGAATGTGGCTGTGCAGCTGGAAACCCTGTACGCGCATCCGGTGGTACGCCGGGGTGCGGTCGACCGGGGGGTGGTGCTGTCCGGACTCTTCTTCGATATCGCGACTGCTCGCGTCATCGAGGTCACGGTGGAGGGCATTGCCGAAATCGGGGATGTGGGCGGTCGGCTGCAAACTGTCATCGCGGTATTGCCAGTGTGACGTAGGTCGCTTTTCGGGCGTGAATCCGTAAGGATTCACGCCCGTTTTACATTGTGGCCTCGCTTTTCTCAGGGTTTACTAAGTCTTTACTTCTAATCTTGGCGGAGCTCGTCCGGTGAGTCTGTGGCCAACGCTGTCCACAGCAGCAATTCGATGCCCACAGAACATATTCGACGCTTCCGGGTCATTCGGCCCGGAGAAGGAGCCGAGATGTCCACCGACACCGATTCACCACCAGGCGGTAACGATGCGCCGCTTCGCAGCGGTGCGGACCGCTGGTCTGCCACCCTGCTGCGTCATGACCTTCCCGCTTCAGTAGTCGTATTCCTTGTTGCGCTACCGCTATCTCTCGGCATTGCCGTCGCCTCCGGCGCCCCGATCGCCGCCGGTCTCATCGCCGCTGTGGTCGGCGGCGTGGTGGTCGGACTGCTCGGCGGCTCCCCGTTGCAGGTCAGCGGACCGGCCGCCGGTCTGACCGTGGTGGTCGCCGAGACCATCAACCAATTCGGCTGGCGCACGGCGTGTTTCATTACCGCCGCCGCCGGTCTGCTGCAGATTCTGTTCGGCCTCAGCCGTATTGCTCGCGCCGCACTGGCCATCGCACCTGTGGTGGTGCATGCCATGCTCGCCGGTATCGGTATCACCATCGCGCTGCAGCAGCTGCATGTGCTGCTCGGCGGGTCCTCGCGCAGCAGCGCCTGGGAAAACCTGACCGAGATGCCCGCTGAGCTGCTCTCGCTGCACGGCGACGACTTCTTCATCGGCGCCGTCGTCATCGCCATCATGCTGAGTTGGAAGTACGCCCCCGGACGCCTGCGGGTGCTGCCCGGACCGTTGGTCGCGGTCGCCATCGGCACGGGGCTGTCGCTGATCCTGCCCGGCAATGTGGAACGAATCGTCTTGAGCGGCTCGCTCTTCGACGCCATCGGCCTGCCGGAGATCCCGTCCGGCGGCTGGGGTGCGGTCGCCCTCGCGGTGCTGACGATCGCGCTGATCGCCAGCGTGGAGAGTCTGCTGTCGGCGGTCGCCGTCGACAAGATGCACACCGGCCCGCGCACCAATTTCGATCGGGAACTGATGGCGCAGGGTGCGGCCAATGTGACCTCCGGTCTGCTCGGCGGACTGCCGGTCACCGGTGTCATCGTGCGCAGCGCCACCAATGTGCAGGCCGGCGCCCGCACGCGCGCTTCGGCCTTCCTGCACGGCATCTGGATCCTGGTGTTCTCGGTGGCGCTGGTCTCGGTGGTGCAGCAGATTCCCAAATCGGCGCTGGCCGGACTGCTCATCGTGGTCGGCATCCAATTGGTGAAGCTGGCGCACATCCGGCTCGCCCATCGCACCGGCGATCTGATGATCTATCTGGTCACCGTGGTGGCCGTGGTCTTCCTGAACCTGCTGGAGGGCGTGCTCATCGGGTTGCTGCTGGCCTTCGCGCTGCTGCTGTGGCGGGTGGTGCGGGTTTCGGTGTCGGCGACTCCGGTGACGGGTACCGACCGCTGGCTGATCAGCATCGACGGCACCTGCACCTTCCTGGCGCTGCCGAAGCTGTCCGCGGAACTGGCCAAGGTGCCTGAGGGGGCACACGCGCTGGTCGAGCTGAGCGTCGACTTCCTGGATCACGCGGCGTACGAGGCCATTCACGATTGGGCCGCACAGCACGAATCTCATGGTGGCCGAGTCGAATTCGTGGAACTGGGGTCGGCGCCCATGGCCGATGCCCTGACCGGACCGCCGGTGCGCGGTCAGGCCCGGGGGCTGCTGGACGGGGTGCTGCGCCCGTGGCGTGCGGACGGCAATCCCATCACCACCGGTGTGGCCGCCTATCACCGTCGTAATGCGCATGTGGTGCGTCCGCACATGGACGAGCTGCGGGACGGGCAGAATCCGCACTCGCTGTTCGTGACCTGCGCGGATTCCCGGATCGTCCCGAACCTGATCACCAATACCGGGCCCGGCGACCTGTTCACCGTCCGCAATGTCGGCAATCTGATTCCGAAGGACGGTCGTGACAACTCCATCGAGGCGGCGCTGTCCTTCGCCCTGGAGGAGTTGCGGGTGGATCAGGTTGTGGTGTGCGGACATTCGGGGTGCGGGGCGATGAAGGCCCTGCTCGGCGGAGTTCCCGCGGGCCCCGGCCTGGGGGACTGGCTGGCCAATGCCGACGCCAGCGTCGACCGCTGGCACCGGGGTCATCCGGTGGGCACGGCTGCCGCGGCCGCCGGTTTCGATCCGGCCGACCAGCTGGCCATGGTCAATGTCGCGGTCCAGCTGGAAACCCTGCGCGCGCACCCGGTGATTCGAAGAACCATGCAGCAGCGCGAGATCGCGGTGTCCGGGTTGTTCTTCGACATCGGGACCGCGAGGGTGCTGCAGATAACCGCCGATGATCTGTCCGAGATATCGGACCCTGACCTAGCGGTCCTGGCAGCAGTGACTCACTGACCGCTCCATTTCCCAGAACGAGCCCCCGGTTTGACTACCGGGGGCTCGTTTCTTGTTGGGGCAGTGGACTATTCGCAGGATCGGCGTCGCGTTCAGGCGTGCGCCTCGGCGGCTGCCTTCAGGTCCTTCATCCAGGCCTCGAGGCCAGCGCCGAGGAATGCGGTGGAGGTGGGGACGTCGGCTTCGACCTGTGCGCCGCTCCAGTTCTCTTCGGTGCGCACCAGAACGCCGCCGTCGACCTCGGTGAAGTTCCAGACGTGCACACCGTTGTCGATGTTCAGCCCGTCGCCGAGCGCGGGGCCGCTCCAGCGAATGCAGCTGTCCGGCTGCACATTCCGGACGGTGGAGGTGATGACGAGGGTGGTCGCGGGGGTGGTGGCGGTGACGGGCACCGGAGTTGTCCAGCGGAATTGCGAGCCCGGCTGGAACGGTCCCTGGTCCAGGCGCTTATTGCTGGTGACCGGCTTTTGCCAGGCGGGCCAGTGTTCGACATCGGTCTGCAGATTCCAGATGGTGCCGAGCGGGGCTTTGATCAGGGCTTCGGTCCGGTAGTGGATCGGGGCCTTGCTGTCGATACCGGCTCCGCCGCAGGTCAATCCGGCGGGGGCGGCGGTTGTGGTGGTCGGACTCGGGGTGGTGTCGGCGGACTTGCTGTCGGTACCGCATGCGGTGGTGGTCAGCGTGATCGCGGCGGCCAGGGGGATCAGGAACAGGGCGGTGCGCGCGGTGGACCGGCGGCGGATGTGCGGGTGGGACATGGTCGCTCCTCGTTCAGTTCCATCTAATGACACTCGATTTACTTAGAGGTTATAAGTGAACAGATTGGGTGTCAATCAGAAATCTGAGTGAGGGTAGAGATGCTGATAGCCTCTAAGTCATCAGTTCTGAGAGGGAGGCGGTCGACAATGGCACCGAGCCGGACGGGTTCGCGAGAGCGCTATCGCACCCAGGTGCGCGAGGAAGTCAAGAAGCACGCCTGGGAGCAGATCGCCACCGCGGGCGTATCGGCGTTGTCGCTCAACGCCATCGCCAAACTCGTCGGTATGAGCGGCCCCGCCCTGTACTCGTACTTCGCCAGCCGTGACGATCTGATCACCGAACTCATCCGCGACGCCTACCGCAGCCTCGCCGACACCCTCCGGGCGAAGTTCGACGCCGGCGCGGACGTGGCCGCGCTCGCCCACGCCCTGCGCGACTGGGCGCTGAACGATCCGCAGCGCTACTTCCTCATCTACGGCACTCCGACCCCCGGCTATCACGCCCCCGACGACACCACCGCGATCTCCTCGGAAATCATGTCGGTCCTGCTCGAAGCTTTTGCCGCACAGCCCCGGATCGGCACCCCAACCCCCTTCGACATCCACCTCGAGACCCACGGCGGCTGGGCCGCCGGTCACCCGGTCCCAGCCGCAACCCTGCATCAGGCGCTCTCGTTCTGGACCCGCCTGCACGGCGTCCTCTCCCTCGAATTGGCCGGCCAATTCGCCGGAATGGAGTTCGACCCCGCGCTCCTCTTCGCCGACGAACTGAGCACGCTCCTCCCGCGCTGACGACGAACGTTCAGTCCGTCTGAGTGATGTAGAAGGTGTTTCCGTCCGGATCGCGGAACGCGAACATCGGTGGGGCGGTTTCCCATTCGAGCAGCGTTCCGACCGTGAATCCGAGCTCGGCGAGGGTGGTGTGCGCGGCGCGCGCATCGGGCGTCGCCAGCCGGATCCCGGTATCGATCCCGGCAGGCAGCTCCTCGGATGCGCGCACGAACGAGAGCGTCGTCTCGGCCCCCGGCACCCGCAACTCCAGCCACCGAAAGCCCGGCTGCAACTCGGCATCCATATGAGTCTCGAACCCGAGCTGCTGCCATAACGCCTTACTGCGGTCCTGGTCGGTCACGGGAACAGCCACAGTCAGCACACCGGCACATGTCGTCTTGGTCATGAAATGAGGACGACCCGACCCCGCCGAATTCATCGGTGCTCACTGCGCACGATCGCCCATCTACTGCGAATGTGGCTGGTATTCCTGCACGTAGGGGGTATCGACTCCCAGCGCGCCGACACCTCTTGTGCCGCCGGGATGCCCGAGTGGTGCTGTGCGCCCGGGCAGCGGCTCGTCGAAGAAGCGGGCGTTCTCGGCGACGAACTGCTCCTGTCCCGGCGGCATGTCATCCTCGTAATAGATCGCCTCGACCGGGCAGACCGGTTCGCAGGCACCGCAGTCGGTGCATTCGTCGGGTTGGATGTAGGCCATCCGGTTGCCGATGAAGATGCAATCCATCGGGCACTCCTCGATGCAGGACCGATCGAGTACATCTACGCAGGCGGCGCCGATTACGAACGTCACGATGTTCTCCTCTGAGGTGCTGGCCCCACGACCGGGGGTATCTACGATCCTGTTGCTCGCGCAGGCGATCGGGTAGTGGCCTGACGCCACGCACCTCATAAGGTGTCCTTATGAGCTTGCCGCCCGGGACACCCGATCTGGAGGTGCTGGATCTGCTTGTCTCAGTGGCGGAGCTGGGCAGTCTCGGCGCGGCCGCGCGGCGGCACGGCATCAGCCAGCCTGCTGCCGGTATGCGGATCAAAGCCCTGGAGCGGCGAATTCGCTTGCGGCTGTTGGATCGCGGGCCCACCGGGTCGGCCTTGACCGACGCCGGGCACACCCTGGTGGAACTCGGTCGACCGGTGCTGGCGGCCGCACTGGAACTGGCGGAAGGAGTCGCGGCTCTGCATCGCGTCGCGCGCCCGAGTCTGCGCATTCTGGCCTCGACGACCATTGCGGATCATCGAATTCCGCACTGGCTGAACGCATTGCGGAAGATTTACCCCGAACTGGCCGTGGAATTGGATGTGGCGAACTCCCGGCAGGTGACCGTGGCGGTGCGCGACCGCGAGACCGAACTCGGCTTTGTCGAAGGGCCCCATCCGCCGGCGGGGTTGGGCAGCCGCGTACTCGTCGCCGATGAGCTCGTGGTGGTTGTCGGCCGGACGCATCCCTGGGCGACCCGCCACCGTCCGGTGACGCCGCGCGAACTCGCCGACACCCCGCTGCTGTGGCGGGAGAAGGGTTCCGGAACCCGGGACACCGTATGGGAAGCCCTCGAAATTCACGGCGCCCCGGCGCAACCAGCCGCCGAATTCGGCTCGGCCGCAGCGATTCTCACTACTGCCCGCAGCGGTGCCGCACCCGCTGTGGTCAGCCGCCTCATCGTGGCGCACGAGCTCCGTGCAGGCACCCTTCACGAGGTACCGCTAGCCGACGGGGTCATCCTGACCCGAAAGTTCCGCGCGATCTGGCACCGCCGGACACCTCCCAGCGGTCCCGCCGAGGACCTGGTCGAACTCGCCGCGCGCATAGAGCAGGCGCGAACGAACCGGCCCAGATAAACCCGGCCCGACCGATTATTCGAAACGCCCTGGTTTGGGTCGGCGTGCGGTGTGAATCGGATTGTTGTACAGGGTGATTCGGTAATCGACTGCCCGTGCGGCCGTTCGGTGGGTCGGTCAGCCTGACGGTTGTGCGGCGCGCAGTTCGTCGATGGCCTTGGTAATGCGGCGTTGCCGGGTTTCGGGGGTTTTCGCCTGCTCGATCGGGGTGAGGAGGCGCTGCTTGCGGCTGTGGGACAGCTGCTCGAAGGTGCTGCGCAGGGACTTGTCCAGGGCGGCGGCGAGGTCGGAGGGGACATCGACGGTGCGGGGTGCGGTGTCGAGTTCGAGTTCGACGTCCACCTCATCGCCCGCTGCTACTCCGGCAGCGGCGCGGATATCGGCGCTGACACTGAGCAATTGCCGCCCGCCCATCACTCCGACGGTGGTCCGGTAGGTGTAGCTGTTGATCGTGACCGCGACCGGTGGGCGGCGACCGGCCCCGAGTGCCGCGACCAGGTCCGCGGGCACCTCGATCCCGGTCGTGTTCTTTCCGGTGGCCTCGACGGTGGTGCGGAATTTCATTGCGGGGCTCCTTCTCGGCTGGGAGACAGTGCTTCTCGTGCGGGAGCGAGTGCTCGGTACAGCGCGGCGGACACCGCGGCCAGCCAGGCGAAACCGGCGGCGACCGCGACCCAGAACGCCAGCACGATCACCGCGCTATCGGAGCCGGTCGCGATGCCCACCCAGCCCGCAAGGAAGACGATGCCGCTGACCAGCGAGTACCAAGCCCAGCCGGGACGGTTCGCGCGGCGAAATGCCCAGGCGAACAAGAACATTGCCGCGATCAGGCAGCCGAAACCGACTGCTCCGGCGATCAGGTGACCGGTGCCGTGGAGTGTCGGATGTACCGGCTTCCCGGCAGGCGTGCCGGTCGGAAAACCGTTCATCGGATCGGCGATCAGGACCCCGGCCGCGATCAACCCGAGCCCGTACCCGCCGATCAAACCCGGCCCCCACGCGCCGCCGGGCTGCCCCGCCAGAGCTCGGCGCAGCCCGGTCGCCGCCGCCAGGACCATCACCCCGGTCACCACCAGGACCGTGATGTGGATCCAGCCGAGTGGGCCATTGGCCAGCAGGCTCAGATCGTGGTGGGCGATGCGATATCCCTGCCGGGTGGACGCCTCGATCAGGCCGGCAATCAGATAGCAGGGGCCGGCCAGGATGCCGTACCCGAGCAGCGACCGCGTCACCGCCGTCTCGCGATCGCAGCGGTCAGTGTGTACCGAAACCGCCATGACACCCTCCTCTTGCACTTACCAGTACCAAGGATAATGCACAGTACAGTACCTAGTAGCACGATAGGGTGCAACAG
Organism: Nocardia sp. NPDC006630; assembly: GCF_040611495.1. Lineage (NCBI taxonomy): Bacteria > Bacillati > Actinomycetota > Actinomycetes > Mycobacteriales > Nocardiaceae > Nocardia > Nocardia sp. NPDC006630. The sequence continues at coordinate 376,673 of NZ_JBEXOK010000002.1, read as the reverse complement.
TTTGGTCGGAGGCATGACAGGAGGGCCGCATGGCAGGGGAAGATCTCGGCAACCCGGAGAACATGCTGGTGGTGCGGATTCCGATGGCGAAGCCGGGCGGTGACCTACGCCCGCGCCAGGGCCTCGACCCACGCGCTGTGCGAACCAGAACAGCAATAGCCGCCGCCGCGACCACCCTGTTTCTGCACCAGGGTTATCAGGGCACCAGCATCGACGACATCGCCGCGGCGGCCCGGGTGTCAAAACGCAGCGTGTACAACAACTTCGGCGACAAGCAGCGGTTGTTCACCGAGATCGTGCTCGGGGCCACCCCGACCGCCGCCGAGTTCACCGAACAGCTCGTCGCCAACCTCGCCGACGCGGCCGACGTACCCGCCGCCATTCGATCCCTCGCCCGCCGCCACCTGGCCGCCGTAGCCCAACCCCACGTCCTGCGACTCCGCCGCCTGATCATCCTGGAAGCGACCCGCTTCCCCGACCTCGCCGCCGAGTACTACCAGCGCGCCCCCGGCCGCGTAATCGACGCCCTGACCACCGCATTCCAGGCCCTCCATCAACGCGGCGAACTACACGCCCCCGACCCCCGGCGCGCCGCCGAGCACTACTCGTACCTCGTTCTGGGCACAGTTCTGGACACCGCCCTGTTCACCCCCGACGCCCCGCCGCCACCACCTGACGAACTGGAACAAATCGCCGATACCGGCGCTACCGCATTTCTCGCCGCTTACTGTCCCCAGGCCGGATGAACAGGGTCAGCGGTGAGTGAGGGCGGTGTTTCTGGTGGAGGGTAGAGCGAGGGCGATGGTGGCCCCGAGGGCGGCGAGTGCGGTGAGGCCGAGGGCGGTTTGATGGAGTGCGGTGACGGGGCCGTGGTAGGTGGCCACGGTGGTGTACCAGCCTGCGAATACGCCGACTCCCAGGGATGCGGCTATGCGCTGGCAGATATTGAAAAGTGTGTTGGCATCGGCCAATTGGTCGGTGTTGAGGGGTTTCAGCATGACCGTGAGCAGCGGGGTGATCACGAGTCCGATGGAGGCGCTGCGGGCCGCCAGGAGCGCGGCGGTTATCCAGATCGGGGTGTGGGTGTCGATCGCGAAGAGGGCTGCCGTTGCCGCGACGAGTACGGCGAAACCCGCGATCACTGTGGTACGCACCGTGATTCGGGTCAGTATTCGCTGGCCGGCGACGGTGCTGACGCCTGTCACCACTCCTTGCGGGAGGAGCGCCATTCCTGCGGCCAATGCTGAATGGTGTTGTGCTGTCTGGAGAAAGACAGGCAGCAGGAACACCGCGGCGAAAGTCACCACCGATGCGACGGCGCAGAGCAGCAACGCCAACATCGACGTAGAGTGTTGTGCCACTTCGAGATCGAGGGCGGGATGGGTGCTGCGGCGGGCCCAGGCTCCGTATGCCGTCAACAGGACGATGCCGAGCACTATCGGCGTCCACGTCCCGGCTGCCGCCCATCCGTGTGAACCGCCCTGTCCCGTGCCGTACAGCAGCAGCGTCAAGCCCGTCCCGAGCAGCATCAGGCCGACCGGATCGAACCGGGCGCCCGCGGTTCGGCCGGGTGCCAGCGCAGGCGGAATGCGCAGGGACGCAACGATTGCCGCCACGGCTATTGGAACATTGATCAGGAAGATGGCCCGCCAGCCCGCGGCGCCGATCAGTGCCCCGCCCACGCTGGGTCCGAGCGCGGGGCCGAGGAACAACAGAATGCCCGCGGCCGGTGACATCGACCGCGTGGTGCTGCCACTGCCCAGCAGCATGCTCATTGCCAGGGGAACCAGCGCCGCGCCGGTCAGCCCCTGGCACACCCGCGCCCCGATCAGCGCGCCGACCGTGGGTGCGATCGCACACGCGACCGAGGACAGCGTGAACCCGACCAGCGCCGCGCGGTAGATCGGGAGGGTGCCGAAGCGCCGGGCCAGGGACGCGGTTGCTGTCAGCCCGACTCCCATGGCCAGCAGATAGCCGCTGATCGTCCAGCCCACGGTCGGCAGATTCGCATGCAATCGGGCGGCGATGGGCGCGACCGCGACGTTCACAATGCTCGAATCGAGCATCGACAACAGCGGGCCGGCCAGCAGCGCGTACTGCACGACGGGCCGCAGTCGTGCAGCATTGTCGCGGGAGTCCGTCGCGGCCTTCATTATTCGCCCTCGGGCCGCACGGGTGCGCGTTCGGCGAGTTCGCGCAGTGTTGTCAGCCAAGCGATCTCGTCGTCGCACCGCCGAATCAACTCCTCGGTGATGCGCAGGCCCCACGCCTCGCCGGTCGCGCGGGCCGACAGCGCCCGCAGGTGATCGGCCCGGGCCTGGACCGCGCCGGCTCGCGCATCGAGAACGGTGCCGCGCTCATCGGGTGTCAGCATTGCGAATTGTGCTACCCGCGAGAGGAATTCGGCCTCGTCGCCGGCCTGGTCGGGCGGCAGGTCGATCAGCATGTCCTGTAACAGCTCCCGCCCCACCGTGGTCAGGGTGTACACGGTGCGGGCCGGGCGGCCCTGCTGCTGCTCCGAGGTCTTGGTGACGGCACCGGCGTCCTCGAACCGCCGCAGTGCCGGATACAGCGCGTTGTTGTTCAGCGTGATTCCGGTGTCCTGTTCGACATGTTTGCGCAGCTCGTAACCGTGCGCCGGGCTGCGCATGAGATGCCTCAGGATCAGCACTTCCACATATGACACTAGTCCAGTTTAACCTAGATTACGCTGGACGGAAGTGATCGAATCGCACCTGGATCATGTTGTGGTGTGCGGGCATTCGCCCGGCTGCCGGAACCGTCGAACGGCGCGCCTGCGGAAGGCGCCCGGGGCGGTCGACATAGGGTGGAGCGGCTGCTGAGGAAAAGACGACCTCGCGGTGACATCCTGGTTGGTGAGCCCCGTGGTGGCGGCTGGATCGGAGTCCGATGGAAATGGTTGCGCAGCCCCCTGTTCGGATGAGTGAAGTGCCCGGTACTCGGCTACTGGATCCGCAGTGGCTGGCTGAGCGGATCTCCGATATGGGTATTTCGTGGGGGACGGGGGATGCTCGGGTCTCCGGGACCCTGTGGTGGTGCATGGCAGCGTCGTCGCTGGTGGATCCGATCGTCGGGGCTTATGCGGAGGGGGTGCCGGCGCTGGATCCCACCTTGGAGCGGATCGGGTGTGAGATTCGGCCCGACGGGGGAGTGGAGCGGGTGCTGCCGCTGACGGGGACGGCCGCTGACGAACTGCCGACGGAATCTGTCGGGCATGCGCTGCGGCACACGCTGTCACGGGTGGTGCCTGTGGTGGCGGAGGTGTCCGGTGCGGGGGTGGCTGCGCTGTGGGCGATCGTCGCGGATGCCATCGGCAATCGTGCGCTCGATGCGGGCGCCCAGGAATCGGGTGCGCTGCTGGCCAGGGAGGTGGCGGGGCGGCTGCCGGTGCCTCGATTCAGTGATATCGGAGGCCGTACTTTTGTGCGCCGCATCTCCTGCTGCCTGGTATTCGAGGTGCCGGGCTGCGAGATGTGCACGAGTTGCCCGAAACGACCTGCGGCTGAGCGCGAAAGACTGCTCGCGGAGCTGGCCGCGCGCGGCTGACACCCCGGCACCCGGTCCATCGGCGCACCGCCACCACCGTGCCGATAGCATGGACCGGCCAGACATCGCGGGGAATTCCCGCGCTTACGACAATGCCTAGGAGTGCGCAGCCGTGACCACCACAGCCCCGAAGAGCCCCGTCGCCCTCGTCCGGGTGTCGGCCGGGACTACGGCGGGTGCCGCGGTGCGCGAGGCCGACCTGCCGAGCAAGGGCCCCGACGCCGTCATCGTCGTCCGTGACGCAGAGGGCAATCTCAAGGATCTGTCCTGGATTCCGGACGCCGACACCGAGGTCGAGGCCGTCACCGCCGATTCCGAGGACGGCCGCAGCGTCATCCGGCACTCGGCCGCGCATGTGCTCGCGCAGGCCGTGCAGCAGGAGTTCCCGGAGGCCAAGCTCGGCATCGGCCCGCCCATCAAGGACGGCTTCTACTACGACTTCCAGGTCGAGCGCCCCTTCACCCCGGAGGATCTGGCCAAGCTGGAATCCCGGATGAAGAAGATCATCAAAGGCGCACAGCGCTTTTCGCGCCGCGTGACCGATGTCGAGGAAGCTCGTATCGAACTGGCCGGGGAGCCGTTCAAGCTGGAGCTGATCTCCGATAAGTCGGGCATCGACGATCCGGAGGTCATGGAGGTCGGCGGCAAAGAGCTGACCATCTACGACAATCTGGACCCGCGCACCGGCGAAAAGCTGTGGGGCGACCTGTGTCGCGGCCCGCACATCCCGACCACCAAGTATATTCCCGCGTTCAAGCTGACCCGCAGCTCCGCCGCCTACTGGCGGGGCGATCAGAGCCGCGAGGATCTGCAGCGCGTGTACGGCACCGCCTGGGAATCGCAGGAGGCGCAGGACGAGTACCTGAACCTGCTCGCCGAGGCCGAGAAGCGCGATCACCGCAAGCTCGGTCTGGAGCTGGATCTGTTCTCCTTCCCCGATGAGCTGGGCTCCGGCCTGCCGGTGTTCCACCCCAAGGGCGGCATTATCCGCAAGGAGCTCGAGGACTACTCGCGCCGCCGGCACATCGCCGCGGGCTACGAATTCGTCAATACCCCGCACATCACCAAGGGTCATCTCTTCGAGGTCTCCGGTCACCTGGACTGGTATCGCGACGGCATGTTCCCGGCCATGCACCTCGATGCCGAACTCAATGACGACGGCACCGTGCGCAAGCCCGGCCAGGACTACTACGTCAAGCCGATGAACTGCCCGATGCACAATCTGATCTTCCGTTCGCGCGGGCGCTCGTATCGTGAACTGCCGCTGCGCATGTTCGAATTCGGCTCGGTCTACCGCTACGAGAAGTCCGGTGTCATCCACGGCCTGACTCGGGTGCGGGGCATGACCCAGGACGACGCGCACATCTACTGCACCAAGGAGCAGATGCACGCGGAGCTCACCTCCACGCTGCAGTTCGTGCTGAGCCTGCTGCGCGATTACGGCCTCGACGACTTCTACCTGGAGCTGTCCACCAAGGACCCCAAGAAGTTCGTCGGCTCCGACGAGCTGTGGGAAGAGGCCACCGAAACCCTGCGCAAGGTGGCCACCGACTCCGGCCTGGACCTGGTGCCGGACCCGGGCGGCGCGGCCTTCTACGGCCCGAAGATCTCCGTGCAGGCCAAGGACGCGCTGGGTCGCACCTGGCAGATGTCGACCATCCAGCTGGACTTCAATCTGCCCGAGCGTTTCGAGCTCGAGTACACCGGCTCCGACGGCCAGAAGCACCGGCCGGTCATGATCCACCGCGCGCTCTTCGGATCCATCGAGCGCTTCTTCGGCGTGCTCACCGAGCACTACGCGGGCGCGTTCCCGGCCTGGCTGTCGCCGGTGCAGGTGGTCGGCATCCCGGTCGCCGAGGCCTTCGCCGAACACCTCGACGGTGTGATCGAGCAGCTGCGCGAGCACGATGTGCGCGCCGAGGTGGACCGTAGCGACGACCGCATGCAGAAGAAGATCTTCAACCAGACCGCGCAGAAGGTGCCCTTCATGCTGCTCGCCGGCGCGAAGGATGTGGAGGCGGGCGCGGTCAGCTTCCGTTTCCGCGACGGCACCCAGGTCAACGGTGTGCCGGTCGCGGAGGCGGTGTCCACGATCATCGAGTGGATCAGGCGCCGCGAGAACGAGTCTCCGACCGCGCAGCGTTTCGAGAAGGCGAACGGGTAGGGCATGAGCGAATTCACGGCGCCCGGCGGTCTCTCCGAAGACGCTGCGGGGCTTGGAGATTCGCCGCGAGAGACGATCGTCGATCGCGGCGCCGGTGACCCGGACCGCTTGCAGCGGCTGTGGACGCCGTACCGCATGTCCTACATCACCGGGGCGACCGGCGAGCGCAAGCCCGCCGATGACTCGGATACAGACGCGCCCAAGAAGACCGGCCATCCCTTCACCGACATCCCCGAGATGTCGGATGAGGACGGCCTGGTCCTGGCGCGCGGTCAATTCGTATACGCGGTCCTGAACCTGTACCCGTACAACCCCGGCCACATGATGGTGGTGCCCTACCGCCGGGTGGCCAATCTCGAGGACCTCACGCTCGACGAGAGCACCGAGCTGATGGCCTTCACCCAGCAGGCGATTCGCGTGATGAAGCGGGTCTCGCGGCCGGAGGGTTTCAATGTCGGCCTGAATCTCGGTGGCGTTGCCGGTGGTTCACTCGCCGATCACCTGCATCAACATATCGTGCCCCGCTGGAGTGGCGACGCGAACTTCATTACCGTCGTCGGCGGAGTGAAGGTCATGCCGCAGCTGCTACGGGAAACCCGGGCATTGCTGGCGGGAGCATGGAAGGAATCCGAATAGCGTGCTGAGCTTCTTCGGTCGCGAGACGTTCGCCAAAGCGACTGCGCCCCTGGGCAAAGCCTTGGTGAGCACCGGACTCACACCGGATGCCATGACGCTGATCGGCACCACCGCCTCGATTGCCGCGGCGGTGACGCTGTTCCCGTCCGGTCACCTGTTCTGGGGAACCATGGTGATCTGGCTGTTCGTCATGTTCGACATGCTGGACGGCGCCATGGCCCGGGCGCGTGGCGGTGGCACCAAATACGGCGCCGTGCTCGATGCCACCTGTGACCGGGTGGCCGACGGCGCGATCTTCGGCGGATTGGCCTGGTGGGCCGTCTATCACGAGAACTCGAAGGTGCTTTTCGCGGCTACCCTGGTGGTATTGGTGACCTCGCAGGTCATCTCGTACGCCAAGGCGCGCGCGGAGGCCAGCGGACTCTCGGCCGACGGCGGCATCATCGAGCGCCCCGACCGTCTGGTCATCGGTCTCGTCGGCGCCGGATTCACCGGCATCGGCGGGTATTTCGAGATCGACTGGCTCACCTACGCGGTGTATGTGGCCATCTATGTTCTGGCGGTGCTGAGCATCGTCACTGTCTTCCAGCGTGTGCTGGCCGTGCGCAATTCGCCTGGCGCACGCGACATTATCGCCCCCGTGGCGAAGGCGCCGGAGGAACACCAGCGGTGAGCACCGATTTCACGTCCGCGATGACCGATAAGGCGTACGCGGCCGGATGGGCTCTGGTGCGCGGACTTCCGGAGGGCGCGGCGCGCCGCGGTTTCGATACCGGAGCCGATGTGGCCGCCCGCCGGATGAATCGGAAGGCGCACACCGGGCATCCGAATCAGTTGCGGCGCAACCTCGCCCGGGTCATCGGCACAACGCCCGAGCAGGTGCCCGATGATCTGGTCCGTGCGAGTATGCGGTCCTATGCCCGCTACTGGCGTGAGGCGTTCCGGCTGCCCGGCATGGACCATGCGGAGATGGTCAGGTCGGGCCGGCTGTTCGTCAACGAGGTCGAGCATCTCGAGGCAGCACTGGCCGCCGGTCGCGGCGCGGTATTGGCGCTCCCGCATTCCGGCAACTGGGATATGGCCGGAGTGTGGCTGGTGCAGAACCACGGCCCCTTCTCGACGGTCAATGAACGGCTGCAGCCGGAATCGCTGTTCGAGCGCTTCGTCGAATACCGCGAGAGCCTCGGCTTCGAGGTGTTCCCGCTCACCGGTGGTGAGCAGCCGCCGTTCCCGCAATTGGCGGATCGCCTGCGGCACAACCGCGTGGTGTGTCTCATGGGCGAGCGCGATCTCACCGGCAAGGGTGTGCCGGTCGACTTCTTCGGCGAGCGCACCTGGATGCCCGCCGGTGCGGCGAAACTGGCAATCGAAACCGGCGCGGCGCTGATTCCGGTGCACTGCTGGAACACCGTCGATGCGCAGGGCCGCGAAGGCTGGGGTTTCAAGACCGAAGCGGCGCTGGATGTTTCGGGTGGCGCGGCGGCGGCGACCCAGCTGCTGGCGGATCGATTCGCGGCCAATATCGCCGAACATCCCGCCGACTGGCACATGCTGCAACCGCTGTGGGAAAGTGATCTGTCGCAGTCGCGGCTGGACCGCATCGCGGCGGCGCAGCAGATTGTCACAAAGGATCGTGTGGGGATTCGGGAGCCCGGCACAGCCGAAGGCGTTGATGTACACCGTGCCGAAGGCGTTGATGTACACAGCGCGAACGGCGTCGACGGGCACAGGGGAGACGCAGCACTATGAGAATCGGCATGGTCTGCCCGTACTCGTTCGATGTGCCGGGTGGTGTGCAGTCGCATGTCGTGGAACTGGCCCAGGTACTGCTGGAACGCGGTCACAAGGTGAGCGTGCTCGCACCCGCCGCCGATGACACACCGCTGCCGGACTATGTGGTGTCGGCCGGTAAAGCGGTCGCCATTCCGTACAACGGGTCCGTCGCGCGATTGTCCTTCGGCCCCACCGCGTACACCCGCATCCGCCGCTGGATCGGCGACAACGACTTCGACGTGCTGCATATCCACGAGCCGAACGCCCCCAGCCTGTCGATGCTGGCCCTGAAGATCGCCGAGGGCCCGATCGTCGCGACCTTCCACACCTCGACCACAAAATCATTGGTGCTCAGCACTTTTCAGGGTGTGCTGCGGCCGTACCACGAGAAGATCAGCGGGCGGATCGCTGTCTCCGAGCTGGCGCGGCGCTGGCAGGTGGAGGCGCTCGGCGGGGATGCCGTCGAAATCCCCAATGGCGTCGATGTTCCCGCTTTCGCGCACGCCCCGCTGCTGGAGGGCTACCCGCGCGCCGGTGGCACCGTGCTGTTTCTGGGCCGCTACGACGAGCCGCGCAAGGGTATGGACGTGCTGCTGGGCGCACTGCCGGGACTGGTACGCCGCCATCCCGATATCGAGGTGCTGATCGTGGGCCGCGGCGATGAGGAGCGACTGCGCCGCGAGGCCGGTGAAAACGCCTCGCACCTGCGCTTTCTCGGGCAGGTCTCGGATGCGGAGAAGGCCTCGGCCATGCGCAGCGCCGATGTGTACTGCGCACCCAATCTCGGCGGCGAAAGCTTCGGCATCGTGCTGGTGGAGGCCATGGCCGCCGGAACCGCCGTGGTCGCCAGCGATCTGGACGCCTTCCGCCGGGTGCTGCGCGACGGCACCGCGGGCATGCTGGTGCCGGTCGGCGATTCGGAGCTGCTCGCCGCGGCGCTCGATGAGGTGCTCACCGATTCCGATCGCCGTGCGGAACTCATCCGCACCGCGAATCAGGTTGTCGGCGAATACGATTGGCCGGTCGTCGCCGAGCAGATTCTGCGAGTCTACGAAACCGTCACCGTGGGCGATTCCCGCGTCAGGACCGCTGGATGATCACTTTCTCCGCCACCACGATTCTGGTTCTGGCCTTAATCGCGGCGCTTGTCATCACCCTGGGCGTCTGGGCCTACACCACCGCCAATCGCCTCGACCGGCTGCACGTGCGCAGTGATCAGGCGCGGAATGCCTTGAGCGCCGCGCTCGATCGGCGCGCGGTGGTGGCCCGGACGGTGGCCACCGTGCTCGGTGTCGATGCCGAGCCGGAACGCGCTGACCAGGCCCGGCACCTCGGCGCCCTGGCCGGACGGGCCGAGCGCACCGACTGGCGTGACCGGGAAACGGTCGAGAATCAGCTGGCCGGAGCGCTTTCCGCGGTCGAGATCTCGCAATTGCCGCCGCAGCTGGTGGCCGAGCTCGCCGATGCCGAGGCACGGGTCTTGATTGCCAGGCGTTTTCACAATGACGCGGTGCGCGACACGCTCGCGCTGCGTACCCGCCGCTCGGTCCGCCTGCTGCACCTGGGCGGAACCGCGCCGCTGCCCACGTATTTCGAGATCGCCGAACGCGTGACGGCCGCCGCCTCCACCGGTCTGGAGGTCGATACCGTGCGCACCTCCGCGCGGGTGCTGCTGCTGGACGAGGACAATCGGGTACTGCTGCTGCGCGGCCGCGATCCCAAAGTCCCCGATGTCGAATTCTGGTTCACCATTGGCGGCGGTGTCGATCCGGGTGAAACCTTGCGTGAGGCCGCAATTCGCGAGCTATACGAAGAAACCGGTTATCCCGCCGACTCTTCCGCACTGCACGGTCCGCTCTGGCGTCGTGTGGCGGTATTCCCGTTCAATGGCGAACTGATTCGTTCCGAAGAACTCTTCTTCGTCCTGCGGGCTAAAAACTTCGAACCTAATCCGGCAAAATTGGATTTTGTCGAGCGACGGTCTATTACCGGTAGCAAATGGTGTCACGCCGGGGATATCGCAGCCCTCGATCGGTCCGGTGAAACGGTGTATCCCTATCATCTGGACGAGCTGCTGGAGGAAGCCATCGCCGCAGCTGACGGCCATGCCGACCCTGAGGTCCGCTCGATTCGCTGAAATACCCGGAAATGCCGAACGCCACCGTAGACAACTGTTGTCGTCTGTGGTGGCGTTCGGACTCCGGAGAAAAGGGCTCCGAATATCTTATCGAGCCCTCATGCGCTGTCCTGGTCAGATGAAGAATCCCAGTGTGGCGAGGAATGCGGTGGCGGCGATCCAAGCGGCACCGCCGAGAGTGGCAAGTCCAAGTCCTAGCAACATGATTTCTTTCCTTTCGTGTGTCCGCTGTTTGCGGATCTACACGGTTAATCTCACGCAAACCGTGATGCGTTTCACCTTTTTCGGCACAAAATCAAAATAGGTGTTTGACCGGCCACCGTTCTCGCAGTCCGGTGGCTGGGATCGGAGCCCGAAAGCGCGTGGCCGCTCGCGTCGCCGGCATTACCGTGGGCCGTTCAACAACGGCTATGCGATAGGGACGTCCGAAATGAAGCTGATGTACGCGCTGTGGGGTGCCGATCTGGACGAGCGGCTGCATGCCGCCGAGCTGCGGCACCGGCTGGCGGATATCGGGGCCACCGAGTGGCAGGTGAACGTCCGTGACGCCGACGTGGCCGCGGCCCAGGTGCGGCACAGCACCTATGACGAGCCGATCGCCGCCATTGTGAGCGTGCGCACCGGCGGCGGGCACGAGGGCGTCACGGCCGCCCTGACCACCGTGGCCACCGAGGTGAACGGCTGGATCGTCGACGAGCGGGCGCCGATCGTGCCGCCGCCGGTCGAGAACGGGGTGCGCACGCCGGCGCTGGCGAACTTCGCCCTACTCCGCATCCCCGCCGAGCTGACCCGCGAGGAATGGCTGCACCGCTGGCACGACCTGCACACCCCGGTGGCCATCGAAACCCAGGACACCTTCGGCTACGTCCAGAACACCGTCCTGGAACCGGTGACGGAGGGCGGGCGCGTCGACGCTCTCGTCGAGGAGCTGTTCCCCATGGCGGCCATGACCAGTGCCCACGCCTTCTACGGCGCGGGCGATGACGACGCCGAACTCCAGCGCCGCGTCACCCGCATGATGGAGAGCGTCGTAAGCTTCGGCGCCCACCTGGACCTGGACCTGGTCCCCACCAGCCGGTACGTCTACAAACTCTGACGCCCGAAAACGCCGAATGCCACCGCCGGTAACCAGTGGCTACCTGTGGTGGCTATCGGATTACTGGGCGTCGATCAGATGAAGAAGCCCAGCGTCGCGAGGAATGCCTTCGCGGCCAGCGCGGCGGAGGCGCCGAATGTGTTGATCAGCAGTGAGAGCAACATGATGGTCTTTCCCTTCGGATCCGCGCGGTGCGGATCTATCTGGTTAATCTCATGCAAACTGTGATTCGTTTCACATTTTCGGCTACAATGCCCGACGGCTGCGCCTCCTGGCATGAAGAAGGGCTCGCTACCACCACGGAATGTGGTGGTAGCGAGCCCTTCTCGTCATCGGGGGCCGCGCGGAGCGCCTAGCGGCCGAGCTTGTCCTTGACCGCCTTGACGGCGCCGCCCACGGCGTCCTTCACCTCGTCGACGGCCTTCTCCAGGCCCGATTCGATCTGATCGGCCTTGCCTTCGGCCCGCAGATCGTCGTCGCCGGTGATATTGCCGGCGGCCTCCTTGGCCTTGCCGCCGACTTCCTGCGCCTTCTGGCCGATCTTGTCGTTGAGAGACATTTCGAATCCTCCGTAGGGGTGGTCGAACTTTGTCGTACTCGGACAGGACACTCCGGCCAGCCTACTGTCACGCGGCAACCGATGAGACAACGATCACTGATACAGCTGCGTGACGATCTGCGACGGCGGGTGTCTTCCTGTCGTAAGCGATGAGGAGGTGCTGTGACCGTGCCAGAGGCAGCACTCGAGGTGGAGTCGGACGATGCGACCCTGGCCGCTCGGGTGCGTGACGGTGATGTCCGAGCCTATGAGCAGCTAGTTGTTCGCTATCAGGGGCAGATGTTCCGGCTGGCGTCGCGGATCCTCGCGGATCGGGCCGAGGCGGAGGACATCGTGCAGGAGGTCTTCCTGACCGCCTGGCGGCGTATCGGCCAATTGCAGGACGACGGCGCCTTCGCGGGCTGGCTCTACCGCATGACCACCAACCGCTGCCTGAATCTGCTGCGGTCCCGGCAACTTCCGGCCGACGTCGATCCCGACGCCACCGCCTCGCCGCGCACCGAGACCCAGCCCGAGCAGGCGGTGCAGGTCAGCAGCCAGCTCGAGGCGCTGACCGTGGCGCTGCAGCAGCTCACCCCCGAACAGCGGGCCTGCTGGCTATTACGTGAGGTACACGGCCGGTCCTATGAGGAAATCGGCGAGATCGTCGGCGCCAATGCCACCGCGGTACGCGGTCGCATCGCGCGGGCCCGAGCACAGTTGGCGGAGGTGATGAAGCCATGGCGGTGACCGATACCGAGCAGGAAGATTATCTACTGCCCTGCGGCCGTGGCCTGGAACGCGTGTGGGAACGCCTCGACAGCGTGCAGAACGGTGGCGGGGACGCGCATGAGGCTACCTGTGTGCACTGCCGGACGGCACGCGACAGCCTGCTGGGCCTGCGCACCGCGACCCAGGAGCTGATCGACGAACCCGATCCGCCGCCCTCGGATCTGGTGGAGCGCATCATGTCCGCGGTGCGCGCGGAATTGCGGCGCGGCCAAGCCCTGGGCCTGCCGACCCCGCATGCGGGCATGGTCGCGGTGAGCGAGCAGGCCGCCGCGGTGGTGCTGCGTTTCGCCGCCGACAGCGTGCCGGGTGTCCGTGCCCGGCGCTGCCGGATAAGCAATGTCGGCATCGGCCCGGAAGGTGAGACCGTCGTGCACATTTCGATGACCATCGCGGTGCACGTCAACGGCGACGGCGTCCAGGGCCTGGTGCCGAAGGTCCGGGAGCGCGTCACGGCCGCGGCGTCCGCCCGCACAGGACTGCTGGTCGGACGGCTGGATATCGCGATCGTGGATGTCTATCAGGAGGGCGGCCGGTGAGCGCTGCGGCAACCCGGTCCGAACTCGTGGTCGCGGACGCGGTGGTGGCGGGCGTCGCCGCCCGGGCCGCGGCCGCGGTGCAGGGTGTGATCCGGGTCGAACCCGGATTGCGCGGCCTGGTCGCCGAATTGACCCGGGCCGGACGGCAGCTGTGGACCGGCTTCGAGACCGCGCCCACCGACGGCGTGCGCGTGCTGCGTGATGACGGCGTGCTCGCGGTGCAGCTGGAGATCGCCATCGGCCCGGAACGGCATGCCGGTGTGGTCGCGACCGCGGTGCAGCACGGGGTGATCCAGACCGTGCGCGAGCAGACCGGGGTGCGCATCGACGAGGTGTCGGTGCTGGTTGTCGATATCGAACCGGAGGCGCGGTGAAGGACACGGGGGAGCTGACCGACAAGATAGCCGAGGCGGTCTCGGCATTGACCGGTCTGCGATTGGAATCCTCGATCAAGGACGGTGTGCGCCTGCCCTGGCCGAGCCGGTCCACCGCGATCGATCTGGGCAACGGTGTTGTCGAAATACGCGCCGTCGCAAGCACTTTGCCGCTGCCGCCGCTGCTGGAGAGGGTGGCGGCCGCGGTCGAGCCACTGCTGGTGGACACCCGCTGGGCCGGGGCGACCGTGCGCCTGATCGTGACCCAGCTCGAGGCCGCCGCATTCGGGGCGGGTCCGTGACCTGTGTCACGCCGCCGTGACAGGCGGCCGAATGCCGGGTCCCACCAGTGCAGTTTCGTTTCATCCGTTCCAACACAAGGGAATCAGGAGGCAGACATGACCGCTACCGCAACCGAGAAGCCGAAGGCCGAGACCGCGACTGCAAAGGCTTCGGCCAACTCGTCCAGCGCCCTGCAGAGTGAGCAGGGCACCACCACCATCGCCGATGTCGTGGTGCAGAAGGTCGCGGGCCTGGCCGCCCGCAATGTACGCGGTGTGCACGATCTCGGCGGCGGCACGGCCCGGGCGTTCGGCGCCCTCCGCGACCGCATTCCCGGTGCTTCCGCCAGTGTGGGACAGGGTGTTTCGGTGGAGGTGGGCGAGACCCAGGCGGCGGTCGATCTGGAGATCGTCGTCGAATACGGTGTCGCCATCGCCGAATTGGCGCATTCGATCCGCCGCAATGTGATCTCCGCGATCGAGCAGATGACCGGGCTCGAGGTCGTCGAGGTCAATATCAATGTCAATGACGTCTACATCCCCGAGGACGATGACGCCCCCGCTTCCGGAGCCACTCGCGTCCAGTAAGTCGCCCGCCTCGTAGAGGGAGTCGCAGATGAACGCCACATCGATCTGCCTGGCCGTCGGTCTCGCGCTCGGATTCGCCGCTGCCTTCGGCGGATTCGGCGCCTTCGCCATCGTCCTGGTGTTCGCCGCGCTGGGCCTGGTCGCCGGGCGCTGGCTGGATGGTGAGATCGACCTGTCCGGATTATTGCGTTCGGCCCGGGACCGGGGCCGGCGATGACCACCGCCGTCGTACTCGAACCTGCGGGACGGACGACGGTGAGTAAGCGTGCCGTGGAACGCATTGCGGCGCGCGCCGCCCGCGAGATCGACGGCGTGGCGGACGGGGTCACGGTGGATGCCAGCGTGACGGGTGATTCCGCCGTGCTGCGCATGCGGTTGCCGATCCGGTATCCGCTGCCGGTGCTCCGGATCGCCGAGGAGTGCCGGACCCATGTGATCAGCCGGACCGGTGAGCTCACGGGGGTGACGGTGACGGCTTTGGATATCGCGATCGCCGCCATGGTTGTCGAATCCGTCTCGGCGGCAACCGGTTCCGGGCGGAGGGTGCGATGATCCGCCGCCCGCGCCGGGTCGGCCCGGCCGTGGTGGTGGCGGTGGTGCTGCTCGCACTGTGCGTCGTCACGGCGGTCTCGCTGATCGGGCGGCTGCTGGGCAGATCGGAAGTGGTGTCCTACGACTCGGTCGCGCACCGATTGCACGACACCCACTGGAGTGACGGGCTGGTGCTCGGCGTGGGAGTGGCCGCCGCGGTGGCGGGTGTGCTCCTGCTCGCGCTGGCACTGCTGCCCGGACGGCCGGTGGTGGTGGCGCTCGACGAGGTCGACGGCAGCTCCGCCGGAGTGTCGCGGCGCAGTCTGCGTGCCGCTCTGCGCCGCGCGGCCGGTGCGGTGCACGGCGTGGATTCGGCGCGAGTTCGTGTGGGGAGCAAGAAGATTCTGGTGTCGGCGCGTACCGGGCGCATCGGCTCGGACGAGGTGGACGGCGCGGTGCGGGATGCGGTGACCGGCACGCTGGAGCGCATCGCCCCGGCTCGGCCGGCGACCGTCCGGACCCGGCTGCGATCGACCGGTAAAGGGGAGAATCGATGACGTCGATCAATCGTCCGGCCCGGCTCAATCGGGCACTGCTCGGTCTGCTCGGGCTGCTGCTACTGGCGGCGGGCGGGTACGCGATTGCCGCCAATCGCGGCCATCTCGGCTGGCTGGATTCGCAGGGAACGCTGGCGCCGGGCACGGGCGCGCCGCCGCACTGGGTGTTGGTGGTCATTGTGATCGGCGCCATTGTGATCGGATTGCTCTGTCTGCGTTGGCTACTCGCGCAGGTGTTCCGATTGCCGCGCGCGGTGGAATGGGACCTGTCCAGCGAGCAGTCCTCCGGTGCAACGGTATTGGCCTCATCGGTCGCCGCCGATGCGGTGGCGGCCGATATCGAGAGCTATGCCGACGCCCGGTCGGTGTCGGCGTTCCTGTCGGGTCCGGGGCGCGCGCCGGAACTGCATCTCATCGTCACAGCCGAGCCCGGTGCGGATATCACCGCGCTGCGCCGCCGGATTCTCGGTGAGGCGGTGGCGCGGCTGCGGGAGGCGCTCGGGGTCGGGGTCGTTCCGGTCACCATGGAATTGCGGTTCGCCGACAGCGCCGCCCGCGTGCGCTGACCCGGCGGCACCGCATTGATCCCTATCAGGCAAGGACATTGATCCCTTCAGGCAAGGACGAGGCCGAAGTGTGCGGGCTGCTGTTGTCGAAAGGTGGCAAGGTCGGGCACACCTTCCGGGTCACCACGGGCGGCGATGCGGGTGCGTTACGTCCTCGATCGCTGGGATTGAGCGAGGTTTGGGGCGGGCCCGCCAGGGCAATGCTTGATCGGGATGTGGCGGGTCCGCATCTCGGTTAGGGTCGATTCGGTTTGCCGCATACGAGATGCGGCCGGCCGTGTGTGGAAGGTGAACTGATTCGTGTCTTATCTGCTCTACGACTTCCTGATGCCGTACCTGGGCCCCTCTGCGGCCGAATATTGGGCGACGGTGTTCGTGATCAACCCGCTGGGCACCACGAACCCGTGAGGTAGTCCGGGCTCCTCAGCCCCGCGGTGCGTGTCCGAGCAGTACCTGCCCGGTGAAATGGGTCTGCTTGGCGCGCGGGAGCGGGTGGAACAGACATCCGTGGATATCGCGGTACCAGAGCTCGAGTGAGCAACCGCGGGAATAGCCTGCGCCGCCGACGGTTTCGATGGCCAGTCGCACGGTGGCGACGAGCGCGTCGGCGGCCACGGTCTTACGGCTGAGGGTGCGCGCGGCGTGCGCGTCGGTATTGGCGAAGCGCAGATTGTCCGAGGCGGTGAACATGGCATCGATCAGATCGACGGCCGTGGTGTAGGAGTTCATCATCTCGCCGGCCAGGCTCACGGTGTGCGCCTCGCCGCGACCGGCCATCAGTTCGGTCGCCGATTCCACTGCGCGGTCGCCGATTCCGAGGTAGGCGGCCATCACCAGCGGCATGGCGGCGCCCGCCACGATATTGAGGATCGGCGGCCAGACGCCCGCCGGGCGGATCAGCGAGACCGCGGCGTCGGGGACGAAGACCTCGTCGAAGACCACGGTGTGTGAACCGCTGGCACGCAAACCCATGGTGTCCCAGGTCTTTTCGATGCGCACACCGGCGGCGTCGAGCGGCACGGCGAAGTGCAGCACCTGCGGACCCTCGGGGGCGTCGTCCCAGCGAATACTGCTCACCGCCACCGTTCCGGCTTCGCATCCGCTCGCCGGGGCCTTGCGCGCGCTGACCCGATAGCCGCCCTCGGCCCGGACCGCGCTGCCATTGGAATCCACCCAGTCCGACGCGCCGGTGCTGACCAGAATCGCTCCCGCCGTGATCTTTTCGAACATCGGCCGGGCGTCGATGCCGTGCCGGTGCCGCCACACCTGCGCGGCGACCAGATGCGAATGCATGGCGAAGGCCACCGCGGTGGACGGATCGTGTCTGCCCAATTCCCGCAGTATGTCGCCCATCTGGCGATGGGTGGCCCCGCCGCCGCCGAATTCGGCGGGCACCAGCGCCCGGTTGAGCCCCGAGGAGCGCAGCAGATCATAGGCGGCGAGGGAGAGTTCGCCGGTGCGGTCGCGATCGCCGACGCCCGCGCGCAGCGTTTCGCCGACGCCGGTGGCGGCCGCGACCCACTCGGAGCTGGTGGTTTCGGGAAGAGTCGATGTCATGTTTCCGAAACTATGGATTCTCGCGATAACCGAATAGTCCAGAAAGTGGACTCGTCCGAATCGCACAGAGGTGAACCGTGAACTCCGCGACCGCAGGCTACGGCCAGTACTGCCCGATTTCGCGGGCGCTCGACCTGCTGGGGGAGCGCTGGTCGCTGCTCATTCTGCGTGATTTGCTCACCGGCACTTCGCGATTCAATGATCTGGCGCGCGGGCTGCCCGGGCTCTCGCGCAGTCTGCTCGCGCGCCGGCTGCGCCGGTTCGAGCGGGCCGGTCTGGTGGAGCGGACCGCGGACGGCGGCTATGTGCTCAGCGCTGCCGGGTATGAGCTGGAGCCGATTCTCTTCGGCCTGGGCGCCTGGGGTGCGCGCTGGACCTTCGGTGAGCCGGAGCCTGCGGAGCTGGATGCGCAGCTGCTGGTCTGGTGGATGCACACCCGGCTGGACACCTCCGGATTCCCGGGCAAACGGCATGTGCTCGGCGTCCTGTTCACCGATGATCCGCGCCGATACTGGATCGTGGTGGAGTCCGGTATCCCGTCGGTATGCGATTCCGATCCGGGTTTTCCGGTCGATGTGACCATTACGTCGGATGTGAGCTCGCTGTATCAGGTGTGGCTGGGCCGGGTGCCGATGCTGCACGCCATGCGGGCCGGCCGACTCGAATTCGTGGGCCCAGCTGCGCTGACCCGCCGGATGAGCACGGTGCTGCGGCTGTCTCCCGTTGCGGCGAGATAGCCGCCGGGTGTGATCTGGCTTACCGGCCCGGACGGGCGTGCAGTCCAGTGGTGTCCGACTGGCTATCAAGTGGCCTGATCGGTGCTCGTAGACTCAGGGGGTTCGAGTCCGAGCGATCGATTGGCCCACATGACACAGGAGTTTGCCGTGACCACGCCCGACACCACACCCGCCATCGGCACCGCCCGCGTGAAGCGCGGCATGGCCGAGATGCTGAAGGGCGGTGTGATCATGGATGTTGTCAATGCGGAGCAGGCCAAGATCGCCGAAGATGCCGGCGCCGTCGCCGTCATGGCCCTCGAGCGTGTCCCCGCCGACATTCGCGCCCAGGGTGGCGTTTCCCGCATGTCCGATCCGGACATGATCGACGGCATCATCGCCGCCGTCTCCATCCCGGTCATGGCCAAGGCCCGCATCGGCCACTTCGTGGAGGCGCAGATCCTGCAGTCCCTCGGCGTCGACTACATCGACGAGTCCGAGGTGCTGACCCCCGCCGATTACGCCAACCACATCGACAAGTGGAACTTCACCGCGCCCTTCGTCTGTGGTGCCACCAACCTGGGTGAGGCCCTGCGTCGTATCACCGAGGGCGCGGCCATGATCCGCTCCAAGGGTGAGGCCGGCACCGGCGACGTCTCCAATGCCACCACCCACATGCGCAAGATCCGCGGCGAGCTGCGCCGCCTGAGCACCCTGGCCGAGGACGAGCTGTTCGTCGCCGCCAAGGAGCTGCAGGCCCCGTACGAGCTGGTCCGCGAGGTCGCCGAGACCGGCAAGCTGCCGGTTGTGCTCTTCACCGCCGGTGGCATTGCCACCCCGGCCGACGCCGCCATGATGATGCAGCTGGGCGCCGAGGGCGTCTTCGTCGGCTCCGGCATCTTCAAGTCCGGCAACCCGGCGCAGCGCGCCGCCGCCATCGTGAAGGCCACCACCTTCTTCGACGATCCGGATGTGCTGGCGAAGGTTTCGCGTGGCCTGGGTGAGGCCATGGTCGGCATCAATGTCGAAGAGATCCCCGAGCCGCACCGCCTCGCCGAGCGCGGCTGGTAATCGTCTCGCGGTATACCGCAGACTTGCGCCGCCGGAGAGCCTGAAAAGGGCTCTCCGGCGGCGTTTTTCACGTGGAGGACTCGGGGGCGAAGTCGAAGATCAGAGCAGTGTTCCGGGGAAGTTGCTGTGACCGCTCGCCGTCAAGGGACGAATACGCGAGCCTCCGGGGTGACGTGGGCGCGGTCGCACCGCCGTTTGCCTGCGCACTTGTGCTCCAGCAAACCCTGGCTACTTTTCTAGGATTGTACTGCGGCAAATTTACTACCTGCTGATTTATCGATACTCTTCGCCACAGTTGCCGATCTGAATGTCGGCGCGAAGCCTTCTGGCAAGGAGTCCGCATGCTGGAAATCGACCAGTTCACCTATGGTTGGTTGACCCCCGTGCTCGCCTATCTCATGTCCGTCCTCGGCTCGTTGCTGGCGCTGCGCTGCATGGTGCGGGCGCGCGGTCAGGCGGGGCGTGGCGGCAATGGGTGGGTCGCGACCGGGGCGATCGCGCTGGGCGGCACCGGCATCTGGGTCATGCATTTCATTGCGATGCTGGGCTTTTCGGTGCAGGACACGACGATTCGGTACAACGTGCCGATTACCGTGTTCAGCGCCCTCATCGCGATGGGCGTTGTGTGGCTGGGGCTTTCGATCGTGGTGCACCGGCACGGCGGGGAATTGTTCGCGTTGATCATCGGCGGGGCGATTACCGGGCTCGGGGTCGCGGGGATGCACTACGCCGGTATGTACGCCATGAAAACCGATGCGACAGTGCGGTACGACCCATGGGTGGTGCTGCTGTCGCTGGTGATCGCCATTGTCGCGGCGACGGCGGCGCTCTGGTTCGCGCTGCATGTGCACGGCATACTCGCCACCATCGGTGCGGCGCTGATCATGGGAATCGCGGTGTGCGGCATGCATTACACCGGCATGTTCGCCATGCACGCCCATGTCGCCGAGCACATGCAGGCGCCGGCCGGGGCGCAGGCGAACCAGCTGCTGACCCCGCTCATCGTCGGCGTCAGCATGGTCACCATGCTCATGCTGTTCCAGGTCGGCATCACTGACATCGACGAGCCCGATCTCAGTCGCATCCGCGGTCAGTACGCGAGCAGGTTCTGGCCCAGCGAGAGGGATGTCGTGCACCAGAAGTTCGATCCTGACGACTTCCCTACCGAGACGTTCAAACCGCACCATCGCGAGTTCTGAACAGCTTGGTGCGGAAGCAATTTCGCCCGATTACAGCGGTATGAGGGCGCGGAGGTAGCGGTGTCGGTAGCGGCGCTGGGCAACAAGAAGCAATGGGAACAGTGCCCGCCAGATACCGGTGGGGGAGGGCCGGGTCAGCGAGCGAATGGTGAGTGCGACCGTCCCGTCGGGGCTGCGGTGGACGATGAACGCCTCTTCCCCCGAGACCGGATGACCCGGCAGTGTGCCGTAGGCGAACCCGCGGCGGATCAAGGTGTCCACCACGGCAACAACGCGCACCGGCTCGTGAATGGCGAACGGCCCGAACGCGGCAGTGATCCGATACTCTGCCCCGGCCGTCACGCGCAATTCACCCGCTGATTGCGGATCTACCCGAAACCCGCTGCGCCGCTTGATCTCCCAGCTCATCACCGCCTCGGAAGCTCGCCGCCAGTCGACCTCCCCATGTCCGACGACAACTGTCCTCTCGTACCCGCGATACCCGGAACCGCCCCCAGCCCAGTCGACATCCCCCGGACACGTCAAGCCCACCGGTCCGTAGTTGAACCCGCTACCACCGCTTTCCGATCCATTCCGCACCAACGCGCTCCCGTCGGGGTGTCCTGCCCTCCCGTCAGGCTATCGACGCGGGGGCGCCCAGGTGAAGCGGTACAGTTCCACCGCCTCGAGACCACACTTCGGCCACCGTGTCCGGTGGTGGCCGGTAGCCAGGAAGGGACGGCATCGTGAGGATCTACATCACCAGCGTTTTCGTCGATGACCAGCAGAAAGCCCTCGACTTCTACACCGGGGTACTGGGTTTCACCACGAAGCACGACATCCCGCTGGGCGAAGCCCGGTGGTTGACGGTCGTCTCACCGGAAGACCCCGAAGGCGCGGAACTCCTGCTGGAGCCCGATGGCCACCCCGCGGTGAAGCCGTACAAGACCGGCCTGCTCGCCGACGGCATCCCGGCCGCGTCATTCCAGGTCGCAGATGTGCGGGCCGAGTACGACCGGCTGGTTGATCGCGGAGTCACCTTCACACAGGAACCGATCGCGGCAGGCCCGGTGACCACCGCCGTATTCGCCGACACCTGCGGAAACCTCATCCAGATCGTCACCCCGGCCTGATTGGTTCAATAGTCTCGGACGCACCGATGAATTTCGGCTGGATCCGTCGTCGATACCACTGGATATACCGACAGACAGGAGTCCAGGCATGACGAAGCCCTTCAGATTCGGTGTTGTTGCCCCCCTTGGAACCGACGTGCCGACATGGCGAGATCGCGTGCGCCGCATCGCAGACAGCGGCTACTCGACGCTGCTCGTGCCCGACTTCCCGCAGGCGCAACCGGCGCCCGCCCCCATGCTGGCGACCGCCGCAGCCCTGGCACCCGACCTGCGTGTGGGCGTCTGGGTGTATGCCTCCCCGTTCCGCCCGGCGTGGATGACGGCGTGGGAAGCGCACTCGCTCTCGCTACTGACCGACGGTCGTTTCGAGTTCGGAATCGGCACCGGCAGACCCGGAATCGAGGACGAACTGCGCGAACGGGGACTACCGGTCGTCCCTCCGGGCGAACGGCTGACCCAGGTCCGCGAGACCATCACGACGCTGCGAGACCTCGACGGCCCCGACCTCCGCACACCCGTGGTGATGGCAGTGCGCGGACCCAAGGCCCGCGCAATGGCGGCCGAACTCGCCGACACCGTCAACTTCGCCCTGCAACCCCACGAGACCCGCGCCGACGTCACCCGCCTGGCCCACGAGGTCCGTGCCCTCGGAGACGTCGAACTCGCCCTGCACGTCCCGATCATCGGCGACACGGTCGCACCCTTCATGGCGTCCCCCGACACCAACCCCGCCGCCCTCCCCCCAGACTCGTTCGCGATGCTCCCGGACGACCCCGCCGCCGCCATCGAAGAAATCCACCGCCGCCGCGAGGAAACCGGCTTCTCCTACTTCGTATTCGGCGCCGACTTCGCAGAAACCCTCGCTCCAGTCGTAGCCGAGCTCGCCGGCAAGTAGACGTGCGGCGGTCCACCCAGCCGAACACCTCCACCCCTCTACAACGCATTACCGCGACCGACTGGTCGTGGCAAAGTCCCGGCGTGGAGAGCGTTCGGAATCCGCCCGGAACCCTTCGGGCCGAGACGCCGAGCCACTCCGCAGCCGTTTTCTGGGTGCCGATCAGGGCTGGGCTGCTGCCGAGCGGTCCGTGGTGTGCACGCCGATGACGTAGCGCCTGGTCCACCACAGCATCGGGCGCAACGCGAGGTTTCGCAGCGGGCCACCGTATTTGGCGTAGATCGCCCGGTCCACGTGCCGGATCACCGCGGGGTCGGTGATGTGCTCGAACGTCACCCGGTAGCGCGTATTTCCTTCCAGCAGCGCACCTTCCGGTGTGCGCAGGGCTCGCTTGTACCATTTCGCCTCGGCGCGGCGCTGGCTACGGACGTAGCCGACGCCGCCGACCACCACCGCCCCGACCGGTGTGGTGATCTCGCGGCCGTCCTTTGTGCGCGTTACGAGGTTGACCACCTCGGATTCGGCGAGATAGTCGATCGATGTCCGCATGATGCCTCCTGAACCGATAGTAAATGCCATTTACCAATGGTAAATGATGTTAACCTCAATGGGGTGAGCATCGAGCGAAGGCCCAGTGGGAAGCATCACGGCGATCTCCGGCGAGTACTGGAGGAGACCGCTCTGGACCTCGTCGCAGAACGGGGTGTGCACGGGTTCGCCCTCGCCGAGGTGTGCCGCCGCGCCGGTGTCAGCGTGGGCGCGCCGTACAAGCATTTCGCCGACCGGGAGGCACTTCTCGCGGCACTGGCTGCGCACAGCTTCCGCGAACAGCATCGCCGCTACGAGGCCGCCATCGCGACCGGTTCCGAGCCCGGCGAGCAGCTCGCCGCCTTCGCGGTGGCGTATGTACGTTTCGCCGCGCAAGAGCGCACCCTGTTCGAGCTCGCTTTCACCGCAGGCTTGGACAAGAGTCGCTACCCCGAGCTGATGGATTCGGGCACAGCGCTATTCGACATGCTGATGCCGATCGCGCGCACCATTGCTCCCGACGAGAACGCCGCGTTCGACCTTCTCGTCCGTATCGCCGCCGCCGCCCACGGATTGGCGCTGCTGACCGATCAGGGATTTGTTCGTCCCGGCCGCGATACACCGGAAGCCACCGAGGAGCAGGCCGCCCGCTCGGCGCAGGCACTCATCGCTGAGGCCCGAACAGCCCACCCGAGGTAGTAACCCAGCGAAACGACCCTTGATCAGTCCTCACGCCGCCGACTCGAAGTGGCCGCGCGAACTGAACGCACTGTTCCGCCGCATGCGTGTCAGGAGTAGTCGCGGAAGGTCATCAGGAAGCCTGCGACGCCGATGACGAACAGGACGATCCAGGCGATTACCTGGAGGGCCAGCCAGGGGAGGTCGCGGACCCAGAGGCCGCTGATCATGACTGTGAGCAGCATCAGGACGCCGTAGAACGGTGTTCGCTGTGGATGCTGGCCCATAGTGCCTGCATACGCCTGTTTCGGGGTGGGCGCTATCGGTCCCGGTGAGGGCCCTGTGCGGTGGAGTCGCGGACGGCTGGGCGGTCGGGGTGGTCCCAGGCGATCAGGATGTCGGGGTCTTCGGATTCGTGCGCGCGGAGCGCTTCGATGGTGAAGGCGGCGTCGGGGCTGGTGCGGCGGCGGAGAGCGGCCTCGGACATGTGCAGGCTGAGGGTGAGATCGAAGTCGAGGTTGCGGCCGAGCAGCATGGGGCCCGCGATGAGGAGCAGGGTGCCGAGGGCGGCGGTCTGGATGCGGGCTCGGGCGGAGCGGTCGGTGTGTTCGTTCCAGAGGGCGGGGAGCCAGCGGCCGTGCTGCCGGAGGGCTTGCAGGACTTCACGATCCAGGGCGGCATAGTCGAACCAGGCGGTGCGGTAGGTGTATTCGCCCGAGCGGTCGTACTCCAAGCGGACCGAGGCGGGGCGGACGAAATCGTGCAGGGCGACGACCTCGGCGGGGCGGCCGCCGGCGCGCAGGAGGTCGGCGACGGTGCGGGCGAAGGTCACCGGGTCGGCGGCGTCCGCGCCGTCGACAGCGATCACCGCATGCCCGGGCAGGCTGATCGCGCGGTCGGCGACCAGCTCGGCCAGGGCGTCGGGGGAGATGGCGGTGAACCGGGGCACCCGTCCATCATGATCGACGGGCTGGGGCAGGTGCGGAGGGGTCAGCGGTTCCCGGTGTGGCGCGGGCGGACACCGACGCGATGGGGTCAGCGGTACTCGGCGAGGCGCGGGCGGACGCCGACCAGCACGAGGACGCTGATCAGCACCGCACCGCCGAGGGGAAGCCAGTTGTTCCAGCCCGCCAGCGCGGATTCGCTCTCGGCGATGGCGCTGTCGAATGCGCGCTGATTGATATCGATGGTCGCGACGAGCGCCTGATCGTAGGCGGCGAAATGGTCGTTGGACGGCCCGGTGTCGAGGCTGATGGCGGCCCGCAGATCGGTGCGGTCCTGCGCGCGCAGGGTGCGATCGTCGTGCTGATAGCTCTGGTAGGCGGTCAAGGTGTTCTGAGCGGCCGTGCGCTCACCGCTGAAAGTAATGTTGCGCAGCTCTTTTCCGAGGAACGAGTCCGCGGCCAGCGCCGTCTCCAAGCCCGCGCTGTTCGTGCTGAGCGCCTTGTCGAGCGCGGGCACGTAATCGTCCAGAGTGTTCGCGGCGACCCCGGCCAGGCGCTGCGACTTGCGGTAGAACGCATCCTGATAGGCGCCTGCGCGCTCCGGGTCGAGCAGGAAGCGGCTCTCGTCGGCATTGGCGTCGTAGGACAGGGCGCGCGCCTGGCGCAGCGCCAGCAGGGAGTCGAACGCATCCTTCTTGGCGGTGGTGAGCTGTTGCGCGGCAGTGGAATTCGCGGTGAATCCACCGATCACGAGTGCGGCGGCGAGCACCGTGGTCAGGACCAGCGCGGGGTTGATGCGGCGGCGCAGCGTCACGCGCAGCAGGACCTGCAGGCCCAGCAGTGTGCCCAGGACGAGAATGCCGAGCACCGCG
The DNA here is from genome assembly GCF_040611495.1 of Nocardia sp. NPDC006630. NCBI lineage: Bacteria > Bacillati > Actinomycetota > Actinomycetes > Mycobacteriales > Nocardiaceae > Nocardia > Nocardia sp. NPDC006630. The sequence goes on along the minus strand of NZ_JBEXOK010000002.1, from coordinate 350,965 downwards.
ATCCGCAGTCGTGCCACCGCCGTGGTGTGCTCGCTGTCGCTGTACGCGCTCTCCAGCACCCCGCTATTGGTGTCGGCGAGTTTCTGCGCCCGCGCCATCAGATCGGGAACCATTCCGGTGGCCGCGCGATAGGCGTCCAGCGTGCGCGCCGAAGGCTTCCCGGCCGCGCCGTGGTCGAGGTCGGCCAATTGCAGAGTGTCGGCGGCCTGCCCCTGATACTTGCCGAACAGATCGAGCAGTTCGCGAATCTGCGCGGCCGCATCGTCATTGGTGGCGATGGTCATGGCCTGCTGCAGATCGGCGTCGACCTGCGTACGCCGCTGCTCCATACCGGCGAGAGCGGTGTCACGTACCTTGGTGAGGGCGGAATCATCCCCTGCGAGAAGCACATTCGCCAATTGCGCATCCATATCGGCCAGCGCGAAATACAGATCCTCGGTGGCGGCCACGGTGGGTGCGGTGCGGTGACCGATCACGTCGATGCCATGCCGGGTGGAACTCGCGCCGGTCGCTATCACCAGTGCGGTGCCCGCGGTGAGCAATACCGCGAGAACCGCCAGCCAGCGAATCCAGCCCGGAGTATCGGCGCGCGCCGGCAGCAGTCGGCGGGCGCTGTCGAGAGCCGGGCGCGCCGGGCGGGTGGTGACCGTGGTCATGATGCGTTGTCCCGGTTCTGCTTCGAGGAGGTGAGGGTGAGCGTCGTCCACGCGCCGATGTGAATGCGATCGCCGGACGTGAGGGCGATCGGCGTGCCCTGTTCGATCGGATCGATTCCGTCATTGACGCGCGTGCCATTGGTGGAACCGAGATCGATGAGGGCCCAGGTGTTCTCGGTCCGTGCCAGGAGGAGCACGTGCACATGGGAGATGCCGGGATCCTGGGGCCGCCCGGTGAGGTCGATTTCGGGGCCCGAGCCGCCGGATGCGCGGCGGCGGCCCACCCGGACCTGAGTGCCGCGCAGGACGAATGCGCGCTCGGGGTAGTGCGCGGGGAACTCGATGTCGTCGTCCTCGCTGCGCATCGTGTCGAAATAGTCGCGGTCGGCCGAAATGGTTGCAGTCCAGACGGATTCGTCCGGTGCGGGTGCAGGTGGTGGCGTCGCGGGCGCAGCAACGGGTGCGATGGTGACGAGGGGTGCGACGGTGGCAACCGGGAATCCGGCGACGAAGTCGTAACTGCACCCTTCGCAGAACCGCCCGGAGCGCGGTTCACCGCACTGCGGACATGGTTCACCCAGCGGTTCGGCGGTGGGCGTGGTGCGTTCGGCGGTATGCATCGCGGCTTCGGGCGCACCGAGCTGCAGCCCGCACACATCACAGAAATCCGTTGCCGCCGAGTCGTGTCCGGCGGGACAGGTCAGCATGGTCGGCCCCTAACGCTTGTGCACACGGGAGGTCTTGGTGGACCGCGTATCCAAGGTCATCTCGTCCGCCTTGCGCACCGCCGACTTCAGCCGCACGGTCCCGGTCCGGGCGTCGAGCACATCGACCACTCCGGCAAGGAGTTTCGCGGTGTCCTCATGCCCCGATTCGGCGGCCAGCTGCACCGCTCGCCCCAATCGCTGTGTGGCAGTGTCCAGATCGCCGAGCCGCCGCGCCGTGAGCCCCTCCTGAATGGCCCCGGCGAGTTCGGCCTGGCCGGTGTAGTGCGCCACCTCGGGACTGATCTTGCTGGACTGCACCACATCATCGGTCCAGACGGCCTTGACCAGACCCTGCCCCAGCACCTCGGTCCCGGCGGCATTGGTGCGCACCAGGCTCACCCGGCCCGCCAGCATGACGTCCCCCACGCCGCCCGGGGCGACCTCGATGCAGATGTGATAGTCGCGGCTCTCCGCGCCGCCCCAGGAACCGGTCGGGTAATCGCCTGTCTGCGTGCCGGATTCGGTGCGGCGACCGGTCAGATCGGCCAGTTCGGGGGCCACCTGCTTGACGAACTTCACCGTCGCCCCGCGCGGCGTCCACAGGCGCAGCGCCACATCGGCGACCTCCTTGCCCATGGCCGCGGCGGTCATGGCCTGGAAGTCGGCCGCCAGATCCGCCGGATCGGCGACGATATCGACCGTGCCGAGCAGTGCGGTGGAGATCTTGCGCAATTCGGCGATCTCCCAATCGGTGCCGACACCGCGGCAGTCGCAGGCGAAAATTCCTGTACTCGAACGGATCTCGGCATCGAGCTGGCTCGCGGACTCGTGTTCGTCGCGGCCGTCGGTGAGGAGAATGGCGTGCCGCAGTCCGGCCCGGTCGCCGAACAGCTTGCGCGCCAGCTGCAACCAGGTGCCGATGGCGGTGCCGCCACCGGCGCGCAAGCCCTGGACGGCTTTGATGGCATTCTGCTTGTGATTGGCATTGGCCTCGATGAGCGCCGGTGTCACCGGATACACCATGCGGGCGGTATCGGTCCCGGCGACAACGGCGAAGGCCACACCGTCCCGCACCGCCGAAATCGCCGCGGCGGTAGCGTTTTTGGCGGCGCTGAGCTTGCCGTAGGTGTGATCCATGGATCCGGAGCAGTCGACGATGATGACTTCCGCCGCGCCGTCCACGACCGTGGCGGGGCCACCCGCGGTGGCTGTCACCGTGACCACGGCATTCACCCGGGTTCCGCCGGCCGGCAGGAATTCGTTCTGAAAGGTATCGATGCGGAAGCCGATGGGGGCGTTCATGATCAGCAGTTCCTCGGGTTCGACGGAAACGGTGCCACGGCGACGGTGATGTTGTCGCCGCCACCGGCGGCCAGCGCCAGATCGGCCAGGTTGTGTGCCGTGGTCAGCGGTGCGGTCCGGGCGGCCGGAGCGGCCAGATCGGAGAGGGTGTCGGCGGCCGGGAAGTAGTTCCAGAGCCCGTCGCTGCAGAGCAGCAGCAGGCCCGGACCGTCCGGGACGAAGCTGCGCACATGCGGTTCCAGGGCGTCCGCGTCGGCGCCGAGCCAGGCGGTCAGCGTATGCGCCTCGGGGCTCGCCATGGCGGTCTCGGCATCGACGCCGTGTGCGATGAGCCCGGCGGCGACCGAATCGTCGTCGGTCAGGCAGCGTGCCGAATCGCCGGCGTCGAGCCAGTAGGCGCGACTGTCGCCGACCCAGCCGAGGGTGATGGCCTCGGCGGTGAGCACCGCAGACACCAGCGTGCACGCGGGGCTGCGGTCACCCGAATCGCCGAGCGCCGCGACCGCCGCCGCGGCCTGCGCCATGGCGGTGACCATCGCGATGGCCGGATGGGTGCCGTCCCGCAGCTCCTCGGTGAGCCGGTCGGCGGTGGTGGTGGCGGCGCGTTCGGCGGCCTCGTCGGCACGATCGGAGGAGGAGACGCCGTCGGACACCACCAAGACCCGGGTCTGCGACTCGGTGAGCAGGCGCAGTGCCATCGCATCCTCGTTGTGCGCGTGGCGTTTTCCGCGATCGGTCACCGCCGCACAGCTGCCGAGATCGACTTCGCGGCGATCCGCCGCGAGTACGGTGACTTCTCCGGTGAGCGCGTAGCCGCAGTCCTCACAGAACCGGTCGCCGATCTCGAACGTGATGCCGCATACCGGGCAGGCGTCGCTCAATTCATCATCCTTCGTGGTCGTCATCGACCGCATCGCTCACACCCAGCTGACGGGACGAACGGCATTGGCCCGGTTCACCAGATCGCGCCGGGCGGTGCCGTCCGGCGACAGCCGGGCCAGGGTCCGGTACTGCGCCTCGAGGGCGCGCCGCAGCTCGGTATCGGTGAATCGGCAGCCGAGCACCGTGAGGCTGTGTGGAATGGGTTGTCCCACAGCCAGTTCCCGCGCGGCGTCGAGGACGGCAATGCTCTTCCAAGCCTTGTGCTCCGGATCGAGGGGGAGCCCGGTGAGCCGGTCACCCGCCGCCGCCAGGTATTTGTGCGCCCGCTGCAGGGCGCCACCCTCGAGTTGTGCGCCGAAGGCCGCAAGCTGCGCGGCCACATGGTGACTCGAGCTCGCTGGTACCGACTCCGCGGCCGCTATGGCCCCGTCGATATCACGGTCCCGCAGGCGGGTTCGCGCTAGACCGAAGGCGGCGCTGGCATAGGCATTGTCGGTGCGCCACACCCGTTCGTAGAGCGCGGCCGCCGTGGTGGCGTCGCCGTCGCATTCGGCCGCCGCCGCGAACGCCAGCTTGACTGCTGCCTCGCCGGGTAGAAGGTCGTAGACGGTATCGAAAAAGGCACGTGCCGAAGATGTTTCACCGGCAGCCAAGGCGGCCAGACCTCGATACCAGGTGATCCGCCAGTCGGCGTCTTCGGACGCCTCCAGCACATCCAGTTCCGTCCGGGCGGCGGCCGGATCACCGGCGTCGATGCGGGCCCGCACCAGGGCGAGGGTCATTTCGGGGGAGGAGACCGATGCGGCCTCCAGGGCGGCCACCACCATTGTCGGGTCACCGCCGGCATTGGTGGCGAGGAACCCGGCAGCCGGATCGGTCGGATCCACGAGCGGAATCGGCAGCGCCGCCGCGATCACCGCCGGCGCCGGGAGGGTCGGCCATTGGTCCGGCTCCGTGCCGAAAGTCCGTCGCTCCCCGCTGAATACGGTCGATGATGCCGGTCGGGGCACCCCGTCCTGCGCCGCGACCACCTCGCGCAGCACCCCGGTGACCTGTTCGATCATCTCCGCGGCGGAGGCGAAACGATCATTGGCATCGGGTGCGGTGGCGCGGATCAGCAGCCGATGAAAGGACGGGTACGCGGCCAGCAGCGGCACCTCGGCGGCGGGCGGCAGGGTGTAGCGGTAGGCCGAGCGGTAATCGAAATTGAAGGTCAGCAAGGCGAGGGTGCGCGCGACCGTGAACAGATCCGATTCGATCGACGCGCCTTCGGTTTCCAGCTCCGGTGCGCAGTAACCGTCGGTTTTGAAGCCGGCGCTCTCCTCGTCGTCCATGCGCCGCACCGCGCCCAGGTCGATGAGCTTGAGCTGCTCTTCGGTCTGAATCATATTGTCGGGCTTGAAATCGCAGTACAGCAGTCCGAGGGAGTGCAGATGCCCGAGCGCGGGCAGGATCTCGAGAATGTAGGCCAGACCCTGCGCCAGCGGCAGCGGCGCCAGATTGCCGACGGCATCGCGCTGGGACCGCAACTCCTTGAGCGAGGCCCCGCCGACGTACTCCATGACGATGTAGCCGACCTGCTCCCCGGTCCGGGGATCGGGATGCCGCACGAAATTGAAGATCTTCACGATGTTCGGGTGTTCCACCGTGGCCAGGAACTGCCGCTCGGCCACCGCGGCGGCCATGGCATCGGCGTCGCCGGTGTCGAGCAGGCCCTTGAGCACCACCCAGCGGTCGCTCACATTGCGGTCGCGAGCCAGGTAGACCCAGCCCAGGCCGCCGTGCGCGAGGCAGCCCAGTACCTCGTACTGGCCCGAAACGAGTTCTCCGGCAGTGAGTTTGGGGGTGAAGGAGTAGGCGGACCCGCACTGGCGGCAGAAGCCCTCCGGGCGCCCGGGGGTGGTGTCACGGCCCCGGCCGACCGGTGTGCCGCAGCTGCTGCAGAAGCGCTCCCGCTCGGGGACCTGGGGATCGGACAGCACCGCCGTCGACGGATCCCGGTACGGCACTTGCGGAATCGAGACCAGGCCCGCGCCCAGGCGGCCGCGCGCCGAGCGGGCGGTGCGGTTGGAGCGACTGGATCGCGAGGAGGATCGGCTCGAGCCGCGGCGGCTCTGCCTGCCCGAGGACGAGGTGAACGGGGTCGAGGGGCCGGGGGTACGCAGGGAGTGGGCGGGCGTGGCGAGGGACGGTGTGATCGCGACGCCGTTCACTGCCGAAACGAGTTGCGGTGCAGGCGCCATTCCGCACTCATCGCAGAAACCATCCGCGATGGCGCCGCCGCAGCCGGGGCGGGTACATGAGGTCATGCTGTGGTTGTCCGTTCGGTGATGGACCGCTGGTATTCCGTGAGCGCCCGGGTCGCGGCAGCGAGATCGCAAGGTGTGCAATGCAGTAGCTCGTAGGAACGGCGATATCGCGCGTCGACGGTGGTGTCCTCGCTCAGGCGCAGGCGTGCGCCCTTGGCGCGGTACGCGTCCAGTCGCCCGCGCAGTTCGTCCCGTCGATCCAGTAGCGCCACCGCGTGATCGCGTGCGGTATCGGCGGCGGTGCGTGCCCGCTCCACGTCGCGGGTCAGCGCCACCACCTCGTCATTGAGCCGGGTCCAGTGCGTTGTGCGGCCTGTTTGCAGCAGAGTCAGCCGATCTCGCAGCGGGGCAAGAGGTTCCAGCGCCGGGGGAGTGGCGCCGAGGATCTTCGCGGAAGTGGTGGTCACGGCGGTCCGCGCGGTGTCGTACAGCACCGCGGTCGCTTCCACTGCCTCGGCCAGGGCCGAGATCCGCTGCGCGACGCTCTCACGGCGTGCCCGCAATTCCGCCAGTTTCGCTCGCAGTTCCGCTATTTCGCGGCTGAGGGCCACCGGATCGGCGGGATCCGGGTGCCGTTCGGCGACCGTCAGCGGATCCGACATGGCAAGTGCCCGTTCGGTGTTCAACCGCTGTTCGACTGTCGCGATATGTGTCAGCAGGGGATGGTCGATCGCGGCGAGTTCCAGGTCTGCGGCCGTCTGCCGGATCTCGCGCACTCCGGCATCGGCCCGGTCGACCCCTGGCAGAAATGACGAGGCCACGGTGTCGGCGGCCGCGGCCATCCGCGCGACCTCGGAGTAGCCGGCCGTCATCTCACCCACCAGTTGTGCCAGCGTGAGCGCCCGTCCGACCACCGCGGGCCCGGTCAGCTGCCGTTCGCCGAACGGAATCGGCTGCGGCGCAAGCACGACCGAAGGCCCGCACAGCAGCGCCGTCAGATCGCTCAATTCGGCCGGACCCGGCCGCAGCCGCCGCGCCCGCACCTCGTGCACCCGCGCCACCACACCCTCGAACAGCGTGAATTGCGACCACACCACGCCCAGTCGGCCCCGCGCCGCCGCCCATCGCTGCGCACTGGCGCCGGCCAGTGGCACCTCATCGAGAAAACGAACCCCCGGATGACCCTCCAACTCCACCAGATTGGCAGAGATATCGGAGCGATCGGCATCGAGCCGGGCCAAGGCCGTATCGGCCTCGGCAAGTGTCAACACTGACTGGCCCCCCGTGCAAGCGCTGGATCTTGATGGGGTCAACCCCCTCTGCTCATGTTGCCACCGGTGCCCGTAAGCAAATCGTAAGTATTTGCCGGACTTCGGCGTGCGGTGTTCGGCCGGTCGCGCAGGTCCCGGTAGTGCCCGGTTGTTAGCCTGACCGGACAATCCGGAAGGGAACGGTGCATGGCAACGATCGAAGAGGCCCTCGAAATCGAGCGGCTCGAGCGTGACATCTTCCGTGGCGCGTCCACCAAGACGCAGCTGCCACGCACGTTCGGCGGTCAGGTTGCCGGACAGGCGCTGGTCGCGGCGACCCGGACGGTGGATCCCGCCTACCAGGTGCATTCGCTGCACGGCTACTTCCTGCGGCCCGGCAATCCCCTGGAACCGACTGTCTTCCTGGTGGATCGGATTCGCGACGGCCGTTCCTTCTGCACCCGCCGCGTGACCGGCGTGCAGAACGGCGACGCCATCTTCACCATGTCGGCGTCCTTCCACATCGGTGACGAAGGCCCCGAGCACCAGGACGAGATGCCGACCGTGCCCGCACCGGACGACCTGCCCGATGCCGCTATCTCCATGAGCCCCGAACGGCTCTGGGCCATGCGGGAATGGGAGCACTGGGACATCCGCACGGTCCCGCAGGAGTCGGTGGACCGCCGCGAGGGCCTGGCCGCCCAGCAGCAGGTCTGGTTCCGCTACCGCCACCCCCTCCCCAACGACCCCCTCTTCCACGTCTGCACCCTCGCCTACATGAGCGATATGACTCTCCTGGGCTCCTCGAAGGTCCCGCACCCCGACGAGCCCACCCAAAACGCCTCCCTGGACCACGCCATGTGGTTCCTTCGCCCCTTCCGCGCCGACGACTGGCTCCTCTACGACCAGCAATCCCCCTCCGCCGGCTTCGGCCGCGCCCTCACCGCAGGCCGCATCTGGAACCGCCAGGGCGAACTCGTCGCCGTCGTAGTCCAGGAGGGACTGATCCGCACCTTCCGCGACAAGAAAACGGAGTCCTACCCCTCGGGCACGAACTGACCGTCGGGCGCGCCATTGATCCCTGCGCGCCAAGAGGTCTCGGACGGGCGGCCGCTCCGACGGCATGCCGCACTGTCATGTGGTGCCCGAACTCGAGTGTGAAACCGCCGCGGAGGGATCGGGCGTTTTCGGATGCATCCGAGACGCTGTGTGCGTCCGGCCTAATCGGTCACAGACCGCTGCCAGGCGGCAAAATTTGCTGTCCAGGTGCGATCTTTGACCGCTCAGGCCGGTGTGGCCGACGATCGAACGCGCTCACCATGACGCGTGCACGGCCTCAGTGGTCGCTCAATAGTCCTGACAATAGGGCGCGAATTCCGGGGGAGGGGTCGAAATCGGGCTCCGGCCAAGTGATTCGGTGCAGGATCAGGCTGTCGAGATGGTCGAGTCTGCACCGCAGCAGAGTCCGTGAATTCCCTCGACGCGGTCCCGCTGGAACTATGGGCATGACAATGTTGATGTTGCTGCCTACTGTGCGATGTCACCGGCGGACTGTCGCCGGCGGATGGAATGGATACGCACCATGAACTTTCTTTCAGCGATTGCCGCACTGTTGAGCCCGGTGGCATCGACGGGCAGCTTCAACCCGCTGTGCTGGGAATCGCCGGCGACGACTCCGGCGGGTTGCGGCTCGGCCTAGTACCGGAACGTGGGGCGGCCCGGTCCTTCGGAAGGACTGGGCCGCTTCGTCGGTCAGGCTGTTTGCACGCGCAGGTGGCAGACGACGGTGTCGGGCATTTTGCGCAGGACCCGCTCCAGTTCGTCGCTGCGGTGGCTGGGCAGTACATGGTTCCAGCCTGCGGGCGGTTCGACTTCGGCGATCACCACGACTTTGCGGCGCCCGTCGAAATGGTCGCGGACGTAGCGGGCTACCGGTCCGCCGACGGTGGCGTCGCCGTCTTCGAGCAGTACCAGGCGGACATCCGGATGCCAGGCCTCCCACTCCTTGGTGAAGACGGTGATGTTCTCGTCGTGCATGCAGACGTGCACGGCGATCACATCGCGGCCCAATGACATTGCGGCGGAGAGGGCTTCGCGGCTCAGCTCGGATACCTCGGAGACCGGGACCACGATGGCGGTTTCGGTCGGGCGGGGTGTTTCCGGGACGCAGTCCGCGCCGCGGCAGCCGTCGATTCGCTCGTAGATCTTGCGAATCTTCTCCATGACCAGCACCAGCAGCGGTAGCACCAGGACGATCAGCCACGCGCCCTCGGTGAACTTCATGGAGGTGGTCACGATCGCGGCGACGAAGGTGAGCACGGCGCCGAAACCATTGAGCGCAGTACGCCATAACCAGCCGTCGCTGCGCGTGGCGAGCCAGTGCCGGACCATACCGACCTGGGCGATGGTGAAGCCGACGAAGACGCCGATGGCGAACAGCGGCACCAGCGCGTTCATATTGCCCTCGGACGCCACCAGCAGCACCGCGGACGAAATGCCCAGTGCCAGTACGCCGAATCGGTACACCTGGCGCGGGGAGGTCACCGCGAAGCGATGCGGCAGGCAGTTGTCGTCGGCGAGGATTTTGGTGAGCGTCGGCAACCCGCCGTAGGAGGTGTTGGCGGCCAGGGCCAGCAGCAGTACGGTCGCGAATTGCACGACGTAGTAGGCGATTCCGTGACCGAGTGCGGCTTCGGTCAGCTGTGAGAGCACGGTGGTGCCGTCGATCGGATGGATCGAGAACTTGCCGATCAGGGTGGCCAGGCCGATCAGCATGAGGCCGAGCAGGATGCCGAGTGCGACTTCGGCGCGCTGGGCCCGCTTCACCTTGGGCTGCTGGAAGCTCGGCACCGCATTCGCAATGGCCTCGACGCCGGTGAGCGCCGCGCATCCGCTGGAGAATGCCTTGAGCAGCAACAGGATTCCGATGGTCTTGGCATCGGTCGCCACGGCCGCGCCGCTCGAGACGCTCGCCGGATCCGAGCGCAGCAATCCGGCGATGATCACCGCGAAGATGCCGATGACGAAGACCGCGGTCGGGGCCATGAACGCCCGCGCGCTCTCCCGAATGCCGTACAGGTTCAGCACCGTGATGCCCACCAGCACCGCCAGGCAGACCCACATCGTGTACGGCAGCAGCTCCGGGAACGCGGAGGTCAGTGCGGCCACACCGGCCGCGATGGAAACGGCCACATTCAGCACGTAGTCGACGATCAGCGAGGCCGCCGCGACCAGACTCGTGCGCCGCCCGAGCCGCGCCTTGGCGACCGCATACGCGCCGCCGCCGTTGGGGAAGGCCGCGATGACCTGACGGTAGGACGCGATGAGAACGGTCAGCAGCACCACGATGGCCAGGGTCACCGGCAGCGTGTAGCCCAGACCGGCCGAGCCCGCGGCCGCCAGCACCAGCACGATCGCCTCGGGACCGTAGGCGACCGACGCCATGGCGTCCAGCGAAAGCCCGGCCAACCCGGTCGAAACAGTCAGCCCGTGCTTCGGCGGCGGAGCGTCTACCCCACCGCGCGGGCCGGGTGTGGTTTCTCGTAACACATCAGTCACATCGCGGAGTGTTCACCTCCGGCGACACCTGGACACCCGTCCTAACGAAACCTTCACACCCTGGGTGAGCAGGGCCACATCAGCACCCGAACGTATGCTCGACGGCGTGACTCCGACGATTGGCGTGCTGGCCCTGCAGGGCGACGTGCGCGAGCATATGCACGCGCTGGCAGCGTGCGGCGCCGAGCCGGTGGCCGTGCGCCGCGAATCCGAACTCGATGCCGTCGACGGATTGGTGCTCCCGGGAGGCGAATCCACCACCATCAGCAAACTGCTGGAGGTCTTCGACCTGCTCGAGCCGCTGCGCAAGCGACTGCGTGACGGCCTGCCCGCCTTCGGGTCCTGCGCGGGCATGATCCTGCTGGCCTCCGAGGTGCTCGACACTCGTCCGGACATGCATACGCTCAACGGCATCGATATGACGGTGCGGCGCAATGCCTTCGGCCGGCAGGTCGATTCCTTCGAAACCGATCTGGAATTCCGCGGTCTCGACGACGGTCCGGTACGCGCGGTTTTCATTCGTGCCCCATGGGTGGAGCGCGCGGGCGACAATGTCGAGGTGCTGGCGCGCGTGCCCTCCGGACCCGCCGCGGGCACCATCGTCGCGGTGCGGCAGGGCAATGTGCTGGCCACGTCCTTCCACCCGGAGGTGACCGGAGACCTGCGGGTGCACCGGCTGTTCGTCGACACCGTGGTGCGCCCGCGCATCGGGGTGTGACCCGGCTGCACAAGATCAGTAGACTGGGGCGCTGTCCATCTGTGGGCTCCTGCCCCCTGAAAAGAGGAAGTAGGGAATGAGCGGCCACTCCAAATGGGCCACCACCAAGCACAAGAAGGCCGGGATCGACGCGAAGCGCGGCAAGCTCTTCGCCAAGTTGATCAAGAACATCGAGGTGGCGGCCCGCACCGGTGGAAGTGACCCGGACGGCAACCCGACGCTGTACGACGCCATTCAGAAGGCGAAGAAGTCGTCGGTGCCCAACGACAATATCGAGCGCGCTCGCAAACGCGGCGGTGGCGAAGAAGCCGGCGGCGCCGACTGGCAGACCATCATGTATGAGGGCTACGGCCCCAATGGTGTTGCCGTGCTGATCGAGTGCCTCACCGATAATCGCAATCGCGCTGCCGGTGAAGTGCGTCTTGCGATGACCCGCAACGGCGGCAATATGGCCGATCCGGGTTCGGTGTCGTACCTGTTCCACCGCAAGGGCCTGGTCACCCTGGAGAAGCACAATCACTCCGAGGACGACGTGCTCATGGCGGTGCTCGATGCCGGCGCCGAAGAGGTCAACGATCTGGGCGAGTCCTTCGAGGTCATCTCCGAACCCGGCGATCTGATCGCGGTGCGTACCGCGCTGCAGGCGGCCGGTTTCGACTACGACTCCGCCGACTCGGGCTTCCAGCCGTCGATGTCGGTCTCGGTCGACGCCGACACCGCCCGCAAGGTCTTCAAGCTGATCGACGCGCTCGAAGACAGTGACGACGTCCAGAACGTCTACACCAATGTGGACATCTCCGATGAGGTCCTCGCCGAACTCGACGACTGAGTTCGCACCCTCCCGGCAATCGCAGGCCGCCCCTATTTTTTGGGGGCGGCCTGCGATTTTCGTATCGGTACAGTGGATTTCAGGTCGGGGCCGATAAAGGAGAAGACACACTCATGCCGCAACGGTTGACCGTCGCCCTCGGCATTACCGCCCTGACCTCCGCCGCGGTAGCGGTCCTCGCCCCGCAGGCCGCCGCGAAAGATCTCGCCCCCGGCCTGTCCTGCAGCGACTACACCTGCCGCAACGACACCGACGACATCTACTACGTCACCGGCCGCGTCACCTGCTCGTTCGGCGGTGGCGCCCACGACTTCTCGGGCTACGCGGGCCGCCGCACCACCGACCAAATCCCCATCTCGTGCCCGAGCGACTACGAGCCCGGCTCCTGGCACACAGAAACGACCATGAACCCCGACGGCACCTTCCAGTCCAACCAGGTCCAAGACCCCGGCACCTGGAACAACACCTACCCGGTCACCATCGACTACCAAACCGCCACAGTCGACAACGACCAAAAACTGGCCCCCCACACCGGCTCCGCCGGCTGACCCACTGACCCGATGTGCGCCGGACCGTTGCCCCATCGCGCCGGTCCGGGCACACGCGGCTTGCAGCGCCGCGCCCGGCGTAACGGCCACGATGAAAGAATTGCGGCATGGTCGAATTGGTGGCGGTTCGAGGGGATATCACTGAGCAGGATGTGGATGCGGTGGTGAATGCGGCGAATTCGTCGTTGCTCGGGGGTGGGGGTGTGGATGGGGCTATTCATCGGAAGGGTGGGCCGGAGATTCTTGCTGCTTGCCGGGCGTTGCGGGCCTCGCATTATGGGCGGGGGTTGGGGACGGGGCAGGCGGTGGCTACTACGGCGGGGCGGTTGCCTGCTCGGTGGGTGATTCATACGGTGGGGCCGGTGTGGTCGGGGGAGGAGGATCGGTTCGAGTTGCTGGTGTCTTGTTATCGGGAATCGTTGCGGGTGGCAGATGAATTGGGGGCGCGGACGGTGGCGTTTCCGGCGATCTCCACGGGGATCTTTCGGTGGCCGATGGAGGATGGGGCTCGGCTTGCGGTCGAGACTGTGCGTGCGGCGGAGACCGGGGTGCGGGAGGTGCGGTTCGTATTGTTCAGTGATGAGGCGTACCAGGCGTTTTGCGCGCAGGGGGTCTGAGCGGGGCGTGGTTTCAGGTCGTCGGTAGACGGTTTGTCATTTACAAGACTCTGTGTCAGTCGACTGCTACGGTGGGCTCAACATCGTGAAAGTGGTTGTGCTGATGGCAAATAACAGATTCGCTGCGAAAACCGCCCTGGTCACCGGCGCGGCCTCCGGTATCGGCGCTGCGATCGCGACGCGACTGATCGCCGAGGGGGCGCGGGTTGTCGGCGTCGATATCAATGAGACCGGGTTGAAAGCCTTGGCCGAGCGATTCGGTGACCGGTTCGTGGCCGCGACTTCGAATGTGACGATCGAATCGGAGGTGGCGGCCGCCGTTTCCACGGCAGTTGACCAGTTCGGCGGTCTGGACCTGGCCTTCAATGTCGCGGGCGGCTCGCTGATCGGCGCGGTGACCGAAATGGCCGAGCAGGACTGGGATTTCACCATCGACCTGGTGCAGAAGAGCGTTTTCCTGTGCACCAAACACGAGGCCCGTCGCATGCGCGAGGCCGGTGGCGGCGCGATCGTCAATGTCTCGTCCCTGGATGCCCGCATCCCGGTCCCCGGCGCCAGCCCGTACGCCACGGGCAAGGCCGGTGTGGAGATGTTCAGCAAGAACGCCGCACTAGAGCTGGCCCCGTACGGTATTCGCGTCAACTGCGTCCTACCCGGTCTGGTCGACACACCGATGGGCGCGCCGATCATCGGATACCAGCCGGCGCTGGATATGTTCCTCGACCGCATCCCGCTGCGTGCCCCCGCGACCCCGGACCAGATCGCCGGTCCCTGTCTGTTCCTGGCCGGCGACGACGCGTCCTACATCACCGGCACCTCATTGATCATCGATGGCGGCTGGCAGCTCACCGGCTTTCCCAACCTCGCTGCCCTGGCCGAGTAGCGCATTCTTGTCGGTGGGGTCTGCAAGGGTGGGTCCGTGACGAATACGTATGAGCCGTTCCGGATTCGGATCGAGGTCAGGGTGTCCGATCTGGATCCGCAGTTGCATGTGACGGGTGCCGCCTATCAGCAGTTTGCAGATCACTCGCGGTTCGAATGTGTTCAGGCGGCGGGGATTTCGGTGGCGGAGCTGCTGGCAGGCGGGTTGGGGCCGGTGAATCTGGAGACGGTGATCAAGTATCACCGGGAGTTGCGGGCGGGCGATGCGGTGGAGGTGTCCTGCTCGTGGGTGTGGGGCGAAGGGAAGACGTATCGCGTTGAGCACGACCTGATTCGCGCTGATGGGGAACTTTCGGCGACCGTGGCTCATGTGAGCGGGCTGATGGACCTACGCACTCGGCGATTGGTGGCGAACCCGGCACAGGAGTGGGCGAAGCGGGCGACGGATCCGACACTGCTCGGTGTGCAGCCGTCCTGTCCGTGAGCGGCGCGCTCGTGTCGGTGGGCGGGGAATCCGCGCCGTTCCGTTAGACTCTCGAACAGTTGTTCGTCTGCGGTGAGAGGGGTTTTCGTGCGGGTGATGGGCGTCGACCCCGGGCTTACCCGGTGCGGGCTCAGCATGGTCGAGGGCGGTTTGGGGCGGTCGGTCAAGGCCATTCAGGTCGATGTGGTGCGCACGCCGCCGGAGATGGATCTGGCGCAGCGGCTCATGGGTGTCGCCGATGCCGCCGAGCTGTGGATGGACAAGTACAAGCCCGAGGCCGTCGCCATCGAGCGGGTGTTCTCACAGAACAATGTCCGCACCGCCATGGGCACCGCGCAGGCGGGCGGCGTCATCGCACTCGCGGCCGCACGCCGCGGCATCCCGGTGCACTTCCACACCCCCAGTCAGGTGAAGGCCGCCGTCACCGGAAACGGCTCGGCGGACAAGGCGCAAGTAACCGCCATGGTGACCCGTATCCTCGGGCTGGCGGTCGCGCCGAAACCTGCCGACGCCGCCGATGCGCTCGCACTGGCCATCTGCCACTGCTGGCGCGCGCCGATGATCGATCGCATGGCGAAGGCAGAGGCCATGGCGGCCGCACAGCGGCGCATGTACGAGGAAAAGCTTGCCCAGCAACGGAAGGCGGTGTCCGGGTGATCGCGTCGGTACGCGGTGAGGTGCTCGAGATCGGGCTCGACCATGTGGTCCTGGAGGCCGCCGGCGTCGGGTATCGGCTCAATGCCACCCCCGTCACACTATCCACGCTCACTCGCGGCGAGGATGCGCGCCTCTACACGACCATGATCGTGCGCGAGGATTCCATGACGCTGTTCGGGTTCTCCGACACCGAGTCTCGTGAGCTGTTCGGGCTCCTGCTGACCGTGTCCGGCGTCGGGCCCAAGATCGCCATGGCGGTCCTCGCGGTGCTCGAGCCCGAAGCGCTGCGCAAGGCGCTCGCGGAATCCAATGTTGCCGCCCTGACCCGCGTGCCCGGTATCGGCAAGCGCGGCGCCGAGCGCATGGTCGTGGAATTGCGCGACAAGGTGGATCTTGTTCCGGTGCAGTCCGGTCCGCCCGGATCCGGCCCCACGGTCGTCATCACCCCCGTGCGCGAGCAGGTGGTGGAGGCGCTGATCGGCCTCGGCTTCCCGGTGAAGCAGGCCGAACCCGCGGTGGAGGCGGTCCTGGTTCATGATCCCGACCTGGGTACCTCGCAGGCCCTGCGGGCGGCGCTGGGGCTGCTGGGCAAGAACCGATAGGCGATCATGATCGACGAACCCGACTTCGACGCCGATTCGGTCGATTCCGACGAATCCGCGGTCAGCGCAAGCTATCTCACCTCCGACGGGGAGATCGAGGCCAGCCTGCGCCCGAAATCCCTGGACGATTTCATCGGCCAGCCGCGCGTGCGCGAACAGCTGGCGCTGGTGCTGCGGGGTGCGAAACAGCGCGGCGGCACCCCCGATCACGTGCTGCTCTCCGGTCCGCCCGGACTCGGTAAGACGAGTATGGCCATGATCATCGCGGGCGAACTCGGTTCCGCCCTGCGCCTGACCTCCGGCCCCGCGCTGGAGCGCGCCGGTGATCTGGCCGCCATGCTCAGCAATCTGGTCGAGGGCGATGTGCTGTTCATCGACGAGATCCACCGCATTGCCCGGCCCGCCGAGGAAATGCTGTACCTGGCCATGGAGGATTTCCGGGTAGATGTGGTGGTCGGCAAGGGTCCGGGCGCCACTTCGATTCCCCTGGATATTGCACCCTTCACCCTGGTCGGTGCGACCACCCGCTCCGGTGCGCTGACCGGCCCGCTGCGCGACCGCTTCGGCTTCACCGGCCATATGGATTTCTACGAACCCGCAGAGCTGCAACAGATTCTGGTCCGGTCGGCGCGCATTCTCGGCGTGCAGCTGGAGGCCGATGCCGCGGCCGAGATCGCTGGCCGCTCCCGTGGCACGCCGCGTATTGCCAACCGCCTGCTGCGCCGCGTGCGCGACTACGCCGAGGTGAAGTTCGACGGCATCGTGACCCGGCAGCTCGCGCAGGCCGCACTCGCGGTGTACGACGTGGACGTGCTCGGTCTCGACCGCCTCGACCGCGCTGTGCTCACCGCTCTCATTCGCAGCTTCAATGGCGGCCCGGTAGGCGTCTCGACCCTGGCCGTCGCGGTGGGGGAGGAGTCCGCCACTGTCGAGGAGGTCTGCGAACCCTTCCTCGTCCGTGCGGGTTTGGTCGCTCGCACTCCGCGCGGCCGTGTCGCCACCGCCGCGGCGTGGGAACACCTGGGCCTGGTGCCACCCCCGGACCTGGTCTTCGGTTCGATCGAAGTCCGCGCCCGCGAATCCCATCCGGGCCTGTTCGACTCCGCGTAGCTTTCATGATCACCAGGACATGGTGGCGGCCTGTTCTCGGCCGATGCCGCCACCAGTTCCTGGTGATCAACTGCCCAACGCGAACTCAGTCGACGGTGAGGACGAGTTTGCCTGCGGTGCGCCCGGTTTCGCCGAGGGCGTGTGCCTTGGCGGCATCGGCGAGCGGGAAGACACCGGCGATCGTGGGGCGCAGGGCACCCGAAGTGGCGAGATCCGCCAGGGCGGTCATGCCGGCGTGGTCGGCTTCGACCAGCAGCACGGCAGCGCGTACTCCGCGCTGCTGGGCTGCCGTGATCAGCGCATCGGCGCCGAGAGCGCGAATGGACACCAGGATTCCATTGGGGTTCAGGGACTTCAGCGATGCGATGGCGTGAGCGGCATCGATCGGATCGAGAATGACATCGACATTCCGAACGGCCTCCGCCACATCGGTGGTGCGATAGTCGACCACCTCGTCCGCACCGAGACTGCGCAGGAAGTCGTGATTGGCGGAACTGGCGGTCCCGATCACGTACGCGCCGCGAGCCTTGGCGATCTGCACGGCGAAGTGGCCGACGCCGCCGGCGGCCGCGTGGATCAGGACACGCTGTCCCGCTTGCAGATCGGCGGTATCCACCAGCGCCTGCCGGGCGGTGAGCGCGGCCAGTGGAATGGCGGCGGCCTCGATGTGACTGAGACCAGCGGGTTTCCGGGCGAATGCGCGGGTGGGTCCGGTGACGTATTCGGCGGCGGCACCGTGTCCGTGCGGATAGGGGAGCATGCCGAAGACCTCGTCGCCCGGCTGGAACAGGGTGACGCCGACCCCGATCGCCACCACCTCGCCGGAGACATCCCAGCCGAGCACAAACGGCGGTTCCGGAAGGAACAGCCCGGTCCGGCGGCGGTGACCCCAGTCGGTGGGATTGAGCGCGGTGGCGTGCACCCGCACCAGGATTTCACTGGGTCCGGGCTGCGGAACCGGGCGTCGTACCTCGTGCAGCACCTCCGGTCCGCCCAGAACGTCCTGGCTGATGGCGCGCATGGTCTCGGGAATGCTGGTGCTGTTCTCGCTCATATCACCCAGCTTGCCGCTGTCGGCCGCCCCGGAAAATGGCACGATCGCCAATATTCGATAGGATCGTGCCATGCAGATATCGGCAATCGAGCCACGCCGGGTTGCTGTGCTGGCCTTGGACGGGGTGTATCCGTTCGAGCTCGGCATCCCCTATCGCGTGTTCGGCACCGCCGACGGGCGCTATGAGGTGCTGACCTGTTCGGTCGACGGCCGGCCGGTGCGCAGCAATTCCGATTTCGATATTGCCGTCGCCCACGACACGAGCATTCTGGAGACTGCCGACACCGTGGTCATACCGCCGTGCGATGTGCTGTCGATCCTGAAGGACGGCTTGTCACAGCAGGTTTCGGATGCCCTCGCCCGAATTCCACCGCAGGCCCGGATCGTTTCCATCTGCACCGGCGCGATCGTGGTGGCCGCTGCCGGCCTGCTCGACGATCGCCCCGCGACCACACACTGGAACTTCAGCGACGACTTCCAGCGCCGGTTCCCGCGCGTCCGCGTGGACCCGAACGTCCTGTATGTCGACGACGGCAATGTCCTCACCTCCGCGGGCGCCTCCGCCGGAGTGGACCTGTGCCTGCACATCATTCGCCGCGATCACGGCAGCGAGGTCGCCAATATGGTCGCCCGCCGGTGCGTGGTGCCGCCCTGGCGGGAGGGCGGTCAAGCCCAGTTCATCGAACAACCCATGCCCCCGCTCGCCTCCCCGGGCACCGCCTCGGCCCGCCGGTGGGCGCTGGAGAACCTGCAAGAACCGCTCACCATGGCGGATCTCGCGGGCCACGCACGCATGAGCGGCCGCACCTTCGCCCGCCGCTTCCGCGACGAGGTCGGCATGAGCCCCGGCCGCTGGCTCATCCAACAGCGCGTATTCCGCGCCCGCGAACTCCTCGAAACCACCGAGCTCCCCGTGGATCGCATTGCCGCCGAAGTAGGTTTCGCCACCGGAACCTCCCTGCGCCAGCACCTGCACGAGGCCATCGGCGTAGCCCCACTCGCCTACCGCCGCACCTTCCGCGCCGTCGCCCTCACCGAATCCTGAGTTCCCGCAGTCATTGTCATCGTCTTCCGTGCTCATCGACTCGCACCGAAGCGGCGGTTTCGATCTACCGCTGATACCAGGAGCTGCTGCGCATCATGCCCCGATGCACTGGTGTGCCAGGTTTCGGCAACGAGTTGCCCATGGTACGAGTGGGGCGATTCCGCCTCATGCGTGGCGGCCACACCGACCGGCCGCGGCCGCGGAGGAGACCGGCGCTATAGCGCTTATCGCCGGGCCGGGGGGATGCTGAGGTCGCGTACCTCGCGCAGATGCAGCTCCATAGCTGCGGCGGCGGCCATTCCGTCGCGGCGGGCGACGGCGTCGTAGATGAGGTGGTGGCCGCGCAGGGAGATGCGGCGGCCGAGTTTGGTGCGGTGCGAGAGGGTTCGGGTGCGACGGGTCCAGTCGGTGGTCATGGTGCACAGGGTGACCAGGAGCGGGTTCTGCGCGGCGTGCGCCAGCAGGGTGTGGAATTCGATGTCCAGGCGCAGTGATTCGGTGGCGGAGAGGGTTTCGTGGCTCTGCCCGAGCACGGTCTCCAGCGAGAGCAGATTCGATTCCACGGCGCGCAGTGCGGCCAAATGGGCGATGCGTGGTTCGACGAGATCCCGGAGCTCGCTGGCGTAGCCGAGTTCGATATCGGCCTCGGCGAGACTGCCGGCCAATTGCGCTGCCCCGCGTGCCATCTCGGTGACGGTGCTGCCGCGTCCCTGGCGGCGCTCGATGAGCTTTTTCGATTCCAGTTCGAACATGGCCTGCCGGAGGGACGATCGGGAGATGTTCATACTGGCGGCGAGTTCGCGTTCGGGCGGGAGTTTATCGCCCGCGCACAGCTCACCGCTGATGATCAGGCCCTCCAGGTGCGCCGCGACCTCCGCGCTCACACTGCGGGAGCGGCGGCTCAGCGGTGGTATCGAAGTGGTCACCGTCTCAACTCTAAATCCGTTCGTATGCTTGCCATTTCGCGCCTGTAAACCGTTGGTTACGTTAGGTTTCGAAGTACGCCCCCGGTCGTTCGCCTGTCTTATGGTCGGCATATCGGATGGTCCGACCAATTGCGGTCGGGTATGGAAGGTATGGGCGTGACGTCGATCGTGCAGGAGTTCGTTCCCGCGTTTCCGGTGCTGCAGCAGGGTGAGGGGATCGGCGGTGCGGACCGCTACATCCCCGCCGAGCCGCCGAAGGTGTTGTGGGGGCGCATCCCCTGTATCGGCGACAAGCCCATCGCCACCGTCGACCCCGGGCAGACGGTGGTCATCGACACCATCAGCCATGAGGGCATTCTCGAGGATCAGGGTTCGGACCCGGTCGCCTACTTCGGCAGGCACGGCGTCGAGGCCGGTCATATCCTCACCGACACGGTCGACGTCGCCGCCGCCCGCAAGCGTGACTCCCTCGCCGGGCCGCATATCGTCACCGGTCCGATCGCTGTGACCGGTGCGCAGCCCGGAGACCTGCTCGCCATTCGCATCGACGATCTGGCCATGCGTGCGCCCTACGGCGTCGTGTCCACCCGGCACAATCGCGGTGTGCTCGCGCACCGTCTCGGCTTCGACGGCGACTACGGTCAGTTCTGCAGCGTGGCATCGCGCGACGGAGAGTGGTTCGGTGGCATGCCGATTCACCCCGACCGGCCCCATCGGGCGGAGTTCCCGATCAATCCGTTCCTGGGGCTCATCGGTGTGGCCACCGATACCGATTCGCATATCTCCTCGGTGCCGCCCGGTCAGCACGGCGGCAATATCGATATCCGGCGTCTCACGCCCGGTGCGACGCTGTTCCTGCCAGTGCAGGTCGAGGACGCGCTGTTCTATATCGGCGACCCGCATTTTGCGCAGGGCAATGGCGAGGTCGCGCTCACCGCGCTGGAAGCGCCGCTGCGCGCCCGCCTCACCGTCGATCTGGTCCCGGGCGCCGAGGTGACGGCCGGACTCGGCCGGTCCATCGGCCCGTTCGCGGCCGCCCACGGGTTTGTCATACCCACCGGCCTGGATCCCGATCTGAACCGGGCGCTCGAGGTCTGCGTTCGCAATGCCGTCGAAATGGTGGTGTCGCTGTTCGATGCCGACCCGCAGCAGGCCTACCTCTATCTCAGTGCCGCAACGGATTTCAATATCTCGCAGGCCGTGGACCAGGTGCGTGGCGTACACGGCGAGATCCGGGTGGCCGACTTCGCGCACCATGCCACCACCGACCTAGCGCGCCGCATTCTGGGGCGTGCGTAGTGGAGGCGGACCCACGGGGGAGTGGTGACGGTGTCTGGCGCGTACTGGGCGCGCCCCTGGTAGCGGCCACCGCGCCGGGCCCGCTGTCCGGTCACGGCGTAGCGGTGAAGGACCTCTACGCCGTAGCCGGATTCGCGCTCGGCGCAGGCGTACCCGACTATCTCGGCGAGCCGCAGCCCGATCACGCCGCCGCGGTTTCGCAGTTGCTGGCTGCCGGCGCCGATCTCACCGGGATTGCGCACACCGACGAATTCGCCTACAGCATCACCGGATCCAACGGCCGGTACGGGATGCCGGTGAATCCGGCAGCTCCCGAACGTATTCCGGGTGGTTCCTCCAGCGGTTCCGCCGTGGCCGTGGCCCGCGGCGAGGCCACCCTCGGCCTCGGCACCGACACCGCGGGCTCCATCCGAGTGCCTGCCGCCTATCAGGGCCTCTGGGGAATTCGCACCACCCACGGCCGCATCTCCACCGAGGGTCTCCTCCCACTGGCCCCTTCCTTCGACACCGTCGGCTGGATGGCTCGTGACCCGGAAACACTTGCTGCTGTGGCTGATTGCCTGCTGCCAAACCCCAACCCGACCTCGCAGCACCTCGTCGCCGATCCCGCGCGCCTCGTCGCGGATCCCCCGCAACTCGTCGTTGATCCGGCGCTGTGCGTGGTCGCCGACGGAGACCTCGCGAGCCGCGCACTCACCGCCGCCAACGCCCTGGGCGCCGCCGAACTGGACCTCGACGCCGACCTCGACGCCTGGTTCACCGCCTTCCGCACCGTCCAGGCACACGAAGCCTGGACCACCCACGGCCCCTGGATCACCGCCCACCCCGGCGCCCTGGAACCCGAAGTGGCCCAACGCTTCGCCTACGCCGCCACCATCTCCGACCCCGCCGCCGACCGCGCCCGCGCAGTGCTGACCGCCGCAGCCGCCCACCTCCGAACCGCCCTGACCGGCCGAACCCTCCTACTCCCCACCACCGCAACCCTCCCACCCCCGCGCACAGCCCCCGCCATCACCTTGGAGGCAGGCCGCACCCGCACCCTCCACCTGACCTGCCTGGCCTCCCTCGCAGGCCTCCCCGCAGTAACCTTCCCCACCCACCCCCTCGACACCCTCCCCGTAGGCCTCTGCCTCCTAGGCGCCCCCCACACCGACCACACCCTCATCCGCCAGGCCCACCTCATCGCCCTATCCCACCTCCCTCAACCACGCTGACCAACCACCGCCGACCGAAACCCACCAGCCCCGGCACCCTCCGAAATCCCGCCCCGAGCCCCACACATCTCGCCACCCACACCCCTGTGACGCCGAGCGGGCTCTCATGGTGGCGACACGCCGCAGTTGTCCACCACCAGAGCCCTCTCGGCGGGCTTGGTTTCGTTGTGTTGGGCTGGGCGGGAGGAATTTTCGGGATTTGCGCTGGCGGTGAGTGGTTACGCGGGTGCGGGTGGCGCATCGGGGGTGCAGTACCTCTGGGGTTGGCGGCGGCCGGTGTCTATGAAGTAGCGGTGCGCCGGGGCGTGCGACTGGTGTCCTGTCGGCAGAAAGCGGATATTGTCGTCGCGACGCTGCTCGATACAGGCACCGGCGAAAAGACTGTGGTGCAGGCGGATTGGCTGATTGGCTACCGCACGCCTGGCTGGCCGACGGCCGTTCCACCCTCGATCTGGTCGGTCCCGGCCCTACCCGTCTATCGGGAGATCAACTGCCCGAACAGCTTCGGCGGGAGTGCGGCCTATCCGAGACCACCGCGCTGTGGGTGCGCCCGGATGGACACATTGCCGACCGCCTCGACGAGTGAGGGCCAGCCGTAAAAACTGTGCCCATGGTGACTCGGGTACGACTAATGCGTGAAGATTCTCTCCTGAATTCGACTGGTACGGGCGACTATTCGGCCCGCCTTGAGGACGTAGTTGCGGTCGGGGCGGTCCAGTAGGGCGTCGGCTACGCGGTGGGTGGAGAGCACAACGAGGTCGGCTGGGGCGCCGGGGCGTAGGCCGTAGTTGTGGGCGATGCCGATGACGCGGGCGGCCTCGGTGGTGGCCATGGCGAGGACTCGGGTCAGGTCTGCGGGGCCGGAGAGGTGGCAGGTCTGGGCTAGGAACAGGCCGATGTCGAGGAGGTCGGCGTTGCCGTAGGGGGTGAAGGCATTGCGAATGTTGTTGGAGGAGTATGCGGTGGTGATGCCTGCTGCCCAGAGTTCGCGGAGGGGGGCGATGCCGCGGCGGATATTGGTGGTGTCGGTGCGGCCGCCGAGGTGCATATCGGTGGCGGGGAGGGGGACCACCGCGACACCGGCGGCGGCCAGGCGGGTGAGGGTATGGCGGCGGCGGGAGGGATCCTGGCCGGACAGGGAGGTCATGTGGCCCAGGGTGACTCGGCCGGACATGCCGGTGCGGTCGGTGACATCGGCGATGTAGTCGGCCATGGCGAAGCGCGGATCGGTGGCATCGTCGGCGAAATCGGCGTGGATGTCCACGGGGACATCGAATTCGGCGGCGAGGTCGAAGACCAGGTCGATGTGGCGGCGGCATTCGGCGACGGTGGGTTCGTTGTAGGCGCAGCCGCCGATGACATCGGCGCCGCGGCGGAGGCTCTCGCGGAGCAGATCGAGGGTGCCGGGGGCTTGCAGGATGCCCTCCTGCGGAAACGCCACGATCTGCAGGTCGATGCGGTCGCGGTATTCCTCGCGCAGTTCGAGCAGCGCCTGCACACCGCGCAGTCCGACAATCGGATCGACATCGGGATGTGCGCGAATCACCGTGGTGCCGTGGGTGATTGCCATATCCAGAACACGTCGGGCACGATCGCGAACGGAGTCCACGGTGAACCCGCGCTTGAGTTCGGCGGTGACCGCGATGGCTCCGGCCAGCGTGCCGTCGGGGTTCGGCTTTTCGGCGTCCAGCAGCGCCTTGTCCAGGTGCACATGGGATTCGACGAGCCCGGGAATGACCACGCGCCCGGCGCACTCGATTTCGTCACGGCCCTGTTCGGGCAGGCTGCGGCCGATATCGGTGATGCGACCGTCGGCAATGACGATATCCACCGGATCGATGTCATCGTCGATGCGGGCATTACGCAGCACAAGATCCGCCATGGGTGCCTCCTGAACGAAAGTGTCACCGTTTGTATACGACCGGCGTGTTTCGTCCGAGGGCGAGAATTGCTGCGCTGAGGTTACGAGCCGCCTTGCCGGGCAAGGACTTCCGGCGGGCTAGGGCAGCTGGCGCAGCCGATAGGCGTACGCCGCATGCGCGATATGGTCGGCGACCACCTGCGCGGCGCGGTCCGGATCCCCGGCCTCCAGCGCGGCGCAGATCTCCTCGTGCTCATGCCAGGAGTCGCTGGCCCGGCGCGGCAGCTCGACGGCGTAGACCCAGGCGATCTTCCAGCTCAGCTGGGTGATCAGCTGTTCGAGCAGGGTGCTGCCGGACGCCTCGGCGAGCACCTCGTGGAAGCGGCTGTTGAGGCGGGTCAGCTCTTCCAGGCGACCGGCGTGCACGGCATCCTGACCCAGCACCGTGAGTTCCTTGAGCCGCCCGAGCTGTTCGGGCGTGCGGCGCACGGCCGCGCGCGAGGCGCACAGCGGTTCCAGGCGGGCGCGGATCTCCAGCAGATCCGCCGCCTCCTCCTCGGTCAGTTCCGCGACGAAGACTCCGGCATAGGGCCGTGACGAGGCGAAACCCTCTGCCTCCAGGGTGCGCAACGCTTCCCGCACCGGCACTCGCGAGACACCGTAGCTCTCGGCGAGCGACTCCTCGGTGAGCCGCTGGCCCGGGGCGAACACCCCACTGATGATGTCGTCGCGAATCGCGCGGCACAGCTGCTGCGGCGTCATGCGCCGGACGGTGCTGCTCACTATGGCCTCACAAACGGCACTGCGGCCTCACAGACGAAACGAGAAACGGGCATTTGCATACGATCCATCGTGCTGGCGCCGGATCGATTGCCGCCAATGTACTGCATGAAAGCGGTTGCCCGCCTGCGCGACCGCGGGCTGTGCCGACACTGTGTGACCTGCATTGCCCCGCCGCGTTTTTCGGCTCGCCGGTATGAGGCAGTTTGTATACGATGCGCTGCATATCTGTCCGGAAGGATTTCATGGATCCCGCGCATCTGGTTCTACTGCTCGTCGCCGGTTTCGGGGCGGGTGTCTGCAATGCCATCGCCGGCGGCGGCAGCCTGCTCTCATTTCCCGCACTGCTGGCCACCGGCCTGCCGCCGGTCGCGGCCACCGTCACCAATTCGGTCTCGGTCTGGCCGGGTTACCTGGGCGGCGCGGCGGCACTGCGCAAACGGCTCGACGAACACCGCGCACTGGTCCCGCGACTGATACTGACCGGTGCCGTCGGCGCCGGCGGCGGGGTCATCGCACTGCTGGCGGCCCCGCCCAGGGTCTTCGCCGCGCTGGTTCCGTATCTGATTCTCGCGGCCACCGCCCTGTTCGCGGCGCAGCCGTTCCTGTCCAAACTGCTGGCCGCGCGCCGGGGCGAGGGCGATTCCCAGCTGCTGCTGTTCGCCGGGGTATTCCTCGGCGGCGTCTACGGCGCGTACTTCAACGGCGGTATGGGCATCGTCCTGCTGACGGCGCTGGCCCTCGGCATCGACGCCTCGATCACACAGCTGAACGGCCTGAAAAGCCTGCTCACCCTGACGGTGTCGACCACCGCCATGATCGCCGTCGCACTGTTCGGCCCCGTGCACTGGCTGGCCGTGCTGGTGCTCGCACCCGCCTGCCTGCTCGGCGGCGTGGCGGGCGCGAAACTCGCGGACCGCCTGCAGCCGGGCGCCTTCCGCGCCCTCGTCATCGTCTTCGGCGTCGGCGCGGGCACCGCCATGCTGCTGGCCTGAGGCACTCCCACCCCTTCGAAAGAGGTACATCGATGCACGACCTACTGCTCCGCGGCGGCCGCCCCTGGACCCCCGGCCGGCTCCTGGAAACCGCCGATATCGCGATCAGCGACGGCCGGATCACCGCGATCGGCCCGAATCTGACCGGAACCGCCACGGAGACCATCGATCTGGCGGGCGCGCTGGTCCTGCCCGGCCTGGTCGACTCCCACTGCCATCTCGACAAGACCATGTACGGCGGCCCCTGGGTGCCCAATAGCGGTGGCCTGACCCTGCAGGGCCGCATCGCGAACGGGGAAGGCCGCCGCGATGAACTCGGCCTGCCCAGTGCCGATTACGCGGCGAATCTGCTGGGAGCCATGATCTCCGGTGGCACCGCCCACGTGCGCAGTCATATCGATATCGACCCGGAGGTCGGATTGCGCGGGGTGGACGCCGTGCGCGCCGCGGCCGCGCGGTATTCGGATCGAGTGGACGTCCAGCTGGTCGCCTTCCCGCAGGGTGGCCTGCTGACCCGCCCCGGCACCGACAAACTCCTGGAGGCCGCCCTGGCCGACGGAGTCGAGGTGATCGGCGGCCTGGACCCGGCCGGATACGACCGCAATGCCAACGGCCAGCTCGATCTGATCTTCGGCCTTGCCGAGAAGTACGGCGCGCGTATCGATATCCATCTGCACGACCGCGCCGCGCTGGGCGCCTGGCAGTACGACCTGATCATCGAGCGCACCCGGGCCACCGGGCTGGCTGGTCGCGTCACCATCAGTCATGCCTACGCCATGGGGGAGCTGGCCCCGGGCGAACAGCGGCGCATTGCGGAAGGCCTTGCCGAGGCCGGAGTTTCGATGGTCACCTGCGCGGTCGGGGACGCCCCGGTGGTACCGGTCCGGCTCCTGCACGAGGTGGGCGCGACCCTGGCGCTCGGCAACGACGGCATTCGCGATCTGTGGACCCCGTACGGCGACGGCGACATGCTGCGCCGCATCATGACCGTCGCCTTCCGTGACCGCCTGGTATCGGATCCGGAGATCGAACTGGCGCTCGCCGCCGGAACCTACGGCGGTGCACAGGTTCTCGGTCTCACCGACTACGGACTGACCGCGGGCGCGGCCGCCGACCTCTTCACCGTCAGCGCCGAAACGCCCGCCGCCGCTGTGGTTTCCGTGGCGCCGCGCACACTGGTGCTCAAGCGTGGCCGGGTGGTGGCGCGCCATGGCGTTCTCGTCGAGAACTGATCGTATACGAAACAGCGGCGTAATCATGTAGACCGCGAACGGCAATGAGCCACCGATAGAACTGTGAAGCATGAGCACCACCGCTTCACAAGCCATTACCGGTCCGGGCCGGGCCGGTGCGACGGATGCCGCCGATGACGGCAACGTATACACCCGCCCGGCCGCCACCGCCCCGGCGCTGGCGTTCCAGAACGTCTCGCTGGTCTTCGAGAACGGCACACACGCGCTCGACGGCATCGATATCGACATTCGCCCAGGCGAATTCGTCTCCCTGGTCGGACCCTCCGGCTGCGGTAAATCGACCCTGCTGCGCCTGGCCGCCGGATTCGACAAGCCCACCGCGGGCGCCGTCGCGGCGGCCACCAGCAAGCTGGGATACGTCTTCCAGGAGGCGACCCTGCTGCCGTGGCGCTCGGTACTGCGCAATGTCGAACTCCCCGCCGAACTCTCGGGCGTGGACAAGGCCACCCGCCGCGCCGCGGCCCGGGACGCCATCGAGCGGGTGGGCTTGTCGGGCTTCGAGAACCACAAGCCCGCACAGCTTTCCGGCGGTATGCGCATGCGCACCTCGATCGCCCGCGCACTCACCGTGGCGCCGGAGCTGTTCCTCTTCGACGAACCCTTCGGCGCCCTCGACGAGATCACCCGGCAGCGACTGAACGAAGAGGTGAGCGGCCTGTACCGCCGTTCGGGCTTCACCGGCGTGTTCGTCACCCACTCCGTGGCCGAGGCGGTGTTCATGTCCACCCGGGTGGTGGTGCTGACCGGTCGCCCCGGCCGGGTCGCCGCGGACATCCCGGTGCCCCTGGACTTCCCGCGCACCCCGGAACTGCGCTACACCCCCGAATTCGGGGCCATCGCCGCCACCGTCTCGGCGGCGCTGCACGACGCCGAACGCACCGACATCACACCGACCGGGAGGGCCGCATGACCGCCGCCACCGCCCGCTCCGCCACCGCCGCAACGCTTGTCGCCGCGGTCATGGCGGGCGACAACTCCGCCGAGGCCGCGCCCCTGAGCGGCGCGACCGCAGCTCCCGTGCCTGTCGCCGACGCGGGACTGCGCACTCCGGAGCCGGGCGATCGCCGAAAACTTCGATGGCCCTTCGCGATCGCCCCCATTCGCATCATCGCCCCGGTGACCGTCTTCGTCCTCGTCATCTCCGCCTGGACCGTGGTCAGTCACTTCGTGCTCGCCGCGGACTCCCGATTCCTGCTGCCCCCGCCGGAATCGGTGTTGTCCAAGGGCCTGCTGAATGCCGCGACCCGCACCGAGATCCTCACGGCGCTGGGCGCCACCGTGCAGATCGCGCTCACCGGCCTCGCCATCGCCATTGTGCTGGGCGTCGCCTTCGCGGTGCTCATGAGTCAGGCCCGCTGGGCCGAGTACTCCCTCTACCCGTATGCGGTGATCCTGCAGACGATTCCGGTGCTGGCGGTGGTTCCGCTCTTCGGCTTCTGGTTCGGTTACGAATTCAGCAGCCGGGTCATCGTCTGCGTCATGGTGTCGCTGTTCCCGGTCATCACCAATACCCTGTTCGGCCTGAAGTCGGTGCAGCCCGCCGAACATGACCTGTTCACCCTGCACGGCGCGAACCGGTGGCAGCGGCTGCTGAAACTGCAACTGCCCGCGGCGCTTCCGGCCATGATCACCGGCTTCAAGATCTCCGCCGGTATGGCCATCATCGGCTCCATCGTCGCCGACTTCTTCTTCCGCCAGGGTGATCCCGGCATCGGCCGCATGATCGATGTCTACCGGCAGCGCCTGGCCACTGAAGAACTGCTCACCGCCCTGCTGCTGTCCTCTCTCGTCGGCCTGATCCTGTTCTGGGCCTTCGATTTTCTCGCCGCCCGCGTCGATCGCGCCCACGGTAAGCGCGCCTGATTTCCACCCCTCTGTGACAAACCTAGGAATGCTCGTGAAGAAACGTCTCCTCGCCACTGCCGCGCTCGCGGGCAGCCTCAGCCTTGTGCTCGCGGCCTGCGGCGGTAGCTCCTCCTCGCCCAAGCCGACCGGTCAAGGCGTCCTCGCCGGGGTATGCCCGGCCACCGTGGTGATCCAGACGGATTGGTACGCCACCCCCGAGCGCGCCGCCGCCTATCAACTCGTCGGTCCCAATGGCACCGTCGACGCGAAGAAGGGCGCGTACGTCGGCCCGCTCGGTGATACCGGCGTGAATGTCGAAGTGCGCCTGGGCGGTCCGTTCCTCGGTGGTCAGCCGGTGCCGGCCCAGATGTACCAGGACACCAGCATCACCCTGGGCCTGGTGCCCACCGACGAGCAGATCCGGGCCGAGGCCAAACTCCCGCTCACCGGCGTCTTCGCCTCACTGCAGACCAATCCGCAGGTCATCATGTGGGATCCCGCGACCTACCACATCAATTCGTGGAAGGACGTGGCCGCCAGCGGTGCGCCGATCCTGTACTCCGAGGGCAAGCCCTATATGGACTACCTCGTAGCCAACGGCGATGTGAAGAAGGAGCAGCTCGACGCCTCCTACGACGGCACCCCCAGCCGCTTCGTCGCAGAGAAGGGCCGAGTCATGCAGCAGGGCTACGTCTCCAATGAGCCCTACCGCTGGGAACACGATGTGAAGGGCTGGCAGAAGCCCACCGGCAGCCTGCTGGTGTCCCAGTCCGGCTATGAGATCTACCCGCATCAGTGGTCGGTGCGCACCGGGGAACTCGACAAGCTCCGCCCCTGCCTGCAGAAGCTCGTCCCCATGCTGCAGCAGGCCCAGATCGACTACGCCGCCAACCCCGAACCCACCAACCAGGCCCTGCTGCACATTTCGCAGGCCATCCCCGACGGCCCGCCCATGACCGCGGCGGCCAATACCGACTCGGTCAAGGTCCAGTTGGCGGACAAGATCATCGCCAATGGCCCCGGCAATACCCTCGGCAACTTCGACACCGCCCGCATCGACCGTGTCATCGCGGCGGTCACCCCGATCCTGCACAGCCAGGGTCAGCAGGTCCCCGACGGTCTCGCCGCCAAGGATCTGGTCACCAATGAATTCATCGACCCCACAAAGGGATTGAAGACCCAGGGCTGAGCGCTCAGGCGGTCATGAGCTCGCGCAAGGCCTGGCAGCGGCGCAGAATATCGTCGCGATCGGATTGCTCCGGCACCGAATCGGCCACCGACCGTTCGATCATCTCCGCCTGATCCATCAGTACCCGCTGCCGCTCCGGCGCGCTCGTCCGATCCATGATCTGGGTGAGCGCGTCGAGCTGGCGAATCATAATGGCGGGCATGCCGATTCCCGCCTGCCGAATCTTCTCGAAGGAACGCTGCACCAGGCGTTCATAACTGACCTGCTCGGCGATCACCCGGATCTGCCCGTCACGGGATCGCCGCACCGGCAGGGGATCCCAGGAGACCGCGAGCCGGGACAGGCAGTCACCGAGCCAGTCGATGCATGTCATGACGGTGAAGGTGTCGTTCACCGCGAGTGACAGGGCGCGCAGCGCGATCTCGACCAGCTGGTCGATGCCGAAGGAAATGTCCTGGGTGAGAGTGCGTGTCGGCCCGGCCACATGACCCCGATCGAGCTTGACCGCCACCACCTCGGCCGCCGAGGCCGGCCACACCATTGCCATGACCTGTCCCTCGGTGAGGAAATGCCCTGGGCGATAAGGCAAATGGATGACCGCATCGGCCTTCTCGGCAATCTGAACCAGCTTCTCATAGCGGATGTACTGCAGATATCCACTGGTGGCCGTGCGCACCGGACCACCGGATTCGCCCATCAGCGCCAGCAATTCGGCGGACGAGGGCCCGGTCTCGATCCCCGTGTTGGAGGCGATGCCCTCGGTATACGCCGCCGTCGCGAGAGAGACATCGCGCGCGATCCCGGCGATCACCCTGGGCAGCTGGATCTCCTGCGCGATGTGATTGATGAAGTAGATCAGCACCACCAGATCGAGCACCAGCGAGGCGATGGCCACCGTGGTGCTGATGTGCGGTACGAACTCCGGCCCGACCACCACCAGCGTCGCGACCGTATAAACGAAGGTCGCCACGAAGGTGCCGAGCGTCAGCTGTGTACCGCGATCGCGAATGAAGTTGCGCAGCATGCGCGGACCGAACTGTGTCGAGGCCAGCGTCAGCGCGACGATCGTGATCGAGAAAACCACGCCGACCACCGTGATGATGGCGGCCGCGATCGCGGTGAGCACCTGCCGCGCGGCATCGGGCGTACCGCCGATCACCCAGGACGGAATCCCGAACTCACCGCGGAACGTCGCCCGGTCCAGGCCGTAGGTGAGGACGAATATCAATACCGCGCCCAGCACTTCGATGGTGGGCACGAACCACAGATTCGTTCGCAGCGTATCCCGCCGCCGGTCCCATTCGGGATTGATGCCGCGCACGGTGCGCCTCCAGCTGGATCGATGAGTTGACGTGCCGGCCACACTCCCCGCCGTACCTTGATGAAATCTATACGCGCGGAACGCGGAAGAGGGACATGAGCGCCCCTTCCGCGATCCGCGCCGAGCGCTAGGCGTCGAGCAGTGCGCTCGCGCGCTCACCCGCCCGCAGCAGCATGGTGATCGCGGCCTCGGCCAGGTCCGGATCGATATCGGCGAGCGCGGCATCGGTCAATTGCCTTGCGTGGGTGTACATCTGCTTGAAGTGCGCCGCGCCCGCGGCCGTGAGCTCCACTGTCGCGGCGGCCGTGTCGAACACGATGTCGCCGGTCGGCGCGATGCGCTCCAGCAGGCTGATGACCTGTGGCCGAGGCAGATCCATGCGCTGATCCAGCTCGGCCACCACCACGGCGAGGGGCAGAACGGGACCCTGTTCACTCAGCAGCGTGAACAGCATCCAGGTCGGGAAATCCGTGTGCTGGTCGGCCAGGGCGCGGTCGTGCAGCTTTTTGATGCGGTGCGCGGTTTCGCCGAGTGCGCGGCCGAGGCTTGGCCGCGGCGCGGAATTCTGGGTCATGGGAACCTCCAAGAAACGTTGGTGAGACCAACGCTACTCCGAGATTGATGGTCGCGCCAACGATAAATGCTCCCCGGATTCAGCGCGAAGTCTTCTCCAGCTGATGCGCCACCAGATCGAGGAAGGCGTCGACCTCCTCGCGGTGGTAGGCGGCCGTACCGCCGGGCGCGGTGTGAAAAGCCGTGCCGCGCACATCTTCCGCGGTGAGACCGTTGGGCCCGTCGTGAGCGAGGGTGGCCGCCAGGCGATCGAGGAAGGCGCCCACCTCCTCGGCCGCATAACCGGTCAGGCCGAATGGGGGAGCGGAGAACTGGACGCGCAGTACATCATCGACGGTGAGGCGATCCCGGTCGCGACCCGTCGGCACCCGATGGCAGCCGCGGCGCACGAACTCCAATTCCAGACAGGCCTGATCCAGGAATTCGTCCACCTGCTGGATGTCATAGCCGCGATGCCCGCGCGGAGCGTCGTCGAATTCGACCAGCCGGATATCGGCGGTGCTGAGGTGATCGTGACCGATCATGGTGTCGGCGATACGTGTTCGGAAGGCATCCACCTGGGCCGGATGGTAGCCGTGGTGCCCGAACGGTGCTGTGCCGAAGTGCCTGCGGCGAACGTCCTCGGGGGTCACGTCGGTCATTGTGCCAATGTGCTCATGTCCGAATCGTCGCCGCCCCTGGTGGATCCGCTTTGTCGGGTGAGTCCGTGTGCGCGTGGCGGATTCAGTCCTTGCGCACACCGTCGATGAGCAGCCGCCGAATGGCCTGGGTGAGACCGTCGATCGCGGCCTGGTCGAGATCGGGATTGCGCAGCCCGTGCAGAATCGCCGCCAGCAGCATGCCGGTGACGGCCTTGGCGGTATTGACGGTGTCCAGATCGGCGCGCAGATACCCCTGTTCCACACCGTGTTCCAGATAGGCGGTGGTCAATGCGTCCGCGGTATCGAGCAATCCGTACAACCGCATGGTCAGTTCGGCGTCGATGCCCGTGGCCTGGAACAGCAGCAGCTGCGCCACCCGGCGATCCTCGAGGAAGATGCTGTTGAGCGCCACCCCGATCCGCTCGAGCTGACCCCGGTACGCCTCCAGGCTCTCGGCCGCGTCGGGTGCGTTCTCGGTGCCCAGCGCCTCCACGATGCGGGCGGCCAGATCATCGATGACGTGATCGATGATGTCGCGCTTATTGGCGAAGTACCGGTAGAAGGTCCCGTGCCCGATGCCCAGCTCATTGGCGATATCGGCAATGCCGGTGGCGTGATAGCCCCGCTCGGCGAAGCATGCGAACGCGGTATCGATGATCTCCTGGCGGAGCTCGGCCTTACGCCGTTCGACTCGGGAGGATGGCTTCGTCACCAGGCCGATGATACGGTGTTCACAAACGGAATGAGATGTCATTCCGTGACAACTGAGTCACAGGGCTCTTGCGAGCCGCAGCTTTCAGGGAGGTTCGGCGTGGCACCTCAGTACGACGCCATCGTGGTCGGTGCGGGTTTCGGCGGCATGGGCGCGGGCATCGAATTGGATCGGCTCGGTCTGAGCAATTTCGTGATCCTGGAGCGCGAGGACGACCTCGGCGGCACCTGGCACGTCAATCACTATCCGGGCCTGGCCGTGGACATCGCCTCGGTCACCTACTCCTATTCATTCGAGCCGAACCCGAATTGGTCGCGCCTGTTCGCGCCGGGCGCCGAGCTCAAGAAGTACGCCGAGCACGTGGCCGACAAGTACGACCTGCGCCGACGCATGCGCTTCGACACCGTGGTCGGGGGAGCGCGCTGGGACGAGGAGCAGCAGCACTGGGTCGTCGCCATCGAGAACGGCGAATCCCTCACCGGCCGTTACCTGCTGACCGCCACCGGCTTCCTGTCGCAGCCGTACACGCCGCCGTTCCCGGGGATCGACACCTTCCAGGGCAAGATCATCCACACCACCCGGTGGGAGAACGACTTCGATCTCACCGATCGCAAGGCCGCCATCATCGGCACCGGAGCCACTGCCGTGCAGCTGATTCCGGAGGTCGCCAAGAAGGTCGAGGCGCTCACCGTCTTCCAGCGCACCCCCATCTGGGTGGTGCCCAAGGTCGACGTCGCCATCTCCAAGTCGGTGCAGTCGCTCTTCGCGCGGGTTCCTTTGACGCAGAAGGCCGCCCGGCTGGCCAATACCACCGCGCTGGAGGCCCTCATGGTCGTCGGCGTGCTGCACTTCAAGCAGGCCAAGCCGTTGAACAAGGCCGCCGCCGCGCTGGCCAAGGCGCATCTGCGGACCTCGGTGAAGGACAAGGAAACTCGGAAGAAGCTCACGCCGGATTACGATTTCGGCTGCAAGCGCCCCACCTTCTCGAACCTGTACTTCAAGACCTTCAACGAACCGCATGTGCGCCTGGAGACCAACTCCATCGACCACATCGAGCCCGACGGCATCGTCACCGCCGACGGCAACAAGACCGAGATCGACACCCTGATCCTGGCCACCGGCTTCAACCTGTGGGATGTGAACTTCCCGGCCATCGAGATCATCGGCCGCGAGGGCGTCAACCTCGGAAAGTTCTGGCGCGACAACCGCTTCCAGGCCTATGAGGGCATCACCGTGCCGAAGTTCCCGAACTTCGTCAGCCTCAACAGCCCGTACTCCTACAGCGGCCTGTCCTACTTCACCACCATCGAGGCCCAGATGAAGCATATGGGCCGGCTCTTCGGTGAGATGAACCGTCGTGGCGAGCAGGTCTTCGAGGTCACCGAGCAGGCCAACACCGGATTCCTGGACCGGGTCACCGACAAGCTGGATTCCTCGGTGTTCTACAGCGGCCAGTGCTCCACCGCGCGCAGCTACTACTACAACCAGCACGGTGAGGCGGCACTGCTGCGTCCCACCAGCACACTGAACGCGCATCGCGAAGCGGTGACCTTCCCGCTCGACGATTACACCTACGGCACGCAGTCGGCCTGAGCCGAGCACTCCGCGCCCGGCGATCACCGCCGGGCGCGGAGCCGCGTTGTCAGTCGCGCACGACCGCATAACGGGCGCAGGCGAGTTCGCCGTTCAATGCCACCTCGATGGGCGTGAGCTCGAGCCGCCGCGGCAGCAGCGGTGCACCCGAACCCAGCGTGACGGGTGCGAAGGACACCACGATCTCGTCGAGCAGTCCGTGATCGGCGAACTGCCCCGCCAGATCGCCGCCGCCTGCCACCCACAGCTTCTTGTCCCCGGCCGCCGCTGCCATCTGCGCGTGTACGGCGGGTACGGATTCATTGGTGAAGCGGATATCGCGGCCCGGCTGCGGCGGGAACTCCCGATGGGTGATCACCCATGCCGGCATGTCGTACGGCCAGGTATCGGGTTCGTTGTCGAGCAGCCACTGATAAGTATTGGCGCCCATGACCAATGCGCCGATCTCGGCGATGAATCCGTTGTAACCCATCGGTCCATCGCTATCGTTCTTGCGCGAGAGCAGCCAGCTCAGGGAATGCTCGGCGTCGGCGATGAATCCGTCGAGACTGCTGGCGGTGTAATAGGTGGTGAAGGACATCTCAGCCTCTCTGTCGTAGCCACGTGATGGGATCTCCGTGGCCGAGTTCTCTTGCGGTATCCGGTAATTCGGCCCCGAGCCACTGCCGTGCCAGCAGTCGGCGGTGTGCGGAATAGGTGAGTACGTGCGCGATCACGCTGCCGAGCACAAAACTCTCCGGCGGATCGCAGAGCGCGTCGATGAGGGTGTCGTTCCAGCCCCCGCGCCGATCGATCTCGCGCACCGTCGCCAGCCACCGGGGACCGATCTCCTCGAAGCAGGCGAGCAGCTCCACCGGATCGTCACTCGGCTGCTCGGGACTGTCCGCGCCCTCGACCGCCGCCAGCCACACCTGTTTCGTCCACACCAGCTGCAACAGCACCGCGGCGAGTGACTCCTCGGCGCCGGACCACGGGATCACCGTGAATCCCGGTGCACGTACGTGGCGGTATCGGTCCGCACTCAGTCCGGCCGCGAGAGTCAACAGCTCCCGGGTGTCGTCCAGATCCTGATGCAGCATGATCGCGGTCGGATCCATATCGGCCCGTCCTTTCGGTTCGCTCTGCACCCACAGCGACATGGGCGGATGGAAGTGGACGCCGTTCACCGCCGGTAGCCATCTCGCTGCCCGTTCGCGGCCGGTGCTGCTCGGCGGATGTCCGTAGGCGCGGCTGTATGCCCGGCTGAACCCCTCCACCGATTCGTATCCGGCCGCGAATGCCACGTCTGTGACACGCACGCCCCGGCTCAGCTCCCAGGCCGCCCGTTCCAGCAGCACTCGCCGCCGCAACGCCACCGGGGATTCGCCGGTGCCGCGGGCGAACTGCCGGGAGAAGTGGAACGGCGAGGCATAGGCGCCTGCCGCCATATCGCCGAGCGTCGAATTGTCCTCTGCCAGTACCGCGTCCAGCAGTTCGCGGAGCCGATCCCGTCCGATGTGCACCCGATCAGTCTGGCCGGACCGCCCGCCGCGGCGCTTGACCGATCTTGCTGTGTCCTTCGCCCTGGGCGAATCCAGTACAGGTCGGCGCGGCCTATCTCAGCTTCAGCTGGCAGACTGTCTGGGAAACGACCACTCGACCACTCAAATTAAGGGCTGACTTCGACGATGGACCTTCTGCTGCCGCTGCTGCTGGTTGCCTTGCTCATCCCGATGTTCCTGGGCGTCCGCCGCCAGAAGCGGGAACAGGCCAAGGTGATCGAAATGCAGGACACCCTGAAGGTCGGCGACCGCGTCGTCACCACGTCGGGCCTGTTCGGCACCGTGGTCGAGGCCGATGACACCTCCGTGGATCTCGAGATCGCCGAGGACGTCGTCACCACCTGGCTGCGTGCCAGCATTCGCGAGATCCGCAATGAGGATGCCGACGCCACGACCGAAGGGTCGGCCGACACCGCTCCGGAAGCCGAGTCCGACCATGCTCTGGAGGCGCAGTCCGGCAACGCCCTCGGGGCCACGTCCGATGCTGCCACCGAGAACGCCGACGAAGCCCCCCGGCTGTCCAAGGACTGAGATTCCCGCGCGCCGTCGGCCTCCGCGATCCGGTGGCCGGACGGCGCTGCGGTGTGCCCGCTCGTTCCACCTCGAATCCGCCTAGGAGATAAGTACAGTGCCACCTTCCCAGGGAACGGCGCATCCATTGCGTCTGCTCGGCGTCTACGCCGCACTGGTGGCCGTGATGTTCGGCCTGGTGTTCTTCACCGGTGACAAATCCGCCAGCCCCAAACTCGGCATCGATCTACAGGGTGGCACCCGTGTCACCCTGACGCCGCGTACCCCGGACGGCGGGAAACCGAGCCAGGACAGTCTGCGCCAGGCGCAGAGCATCATCGAGCAGCGTGTCAACGGCCTGGGTGTCTCCGGTTCCGAGGTCCTGATCGATGGCGACAACCTGGTGATCACGGTC
Organism: Nocardia sp. NPDC006630; assembly: GCF_040611495.1. Taxonomy (NCBI): domain Bacteria; kingdom Bacillati; phylum Actinomycetota; class Actinomycetes; order Mycobacteriales; family Nocardiaceae; genus Nocardia; species Nocardia sp. NPDC006630. Next base: position 313,147 of record NZ_JBEXOK010000002.1, on the reverse strand, counting down.
CCGGGTGAGAACGGCGCGCAGGCCAAGGCCCTCGCCACCACCGCCAAGATGTACATCCGCCCCGTGATCCAGTCCATCGCCCCGCAGGTGAAGGACGGCAAGCCGGTGGGCCAGCAGCCCGGCGCAGCGCAGCAGCCCGGCGCGCCGCAGTCGCCGGCCGCCGGGCAGCAGCAGCCCGCCGCACCGCCGGCGGAAACCGTGGCGCCGAGCGATTCGCAGACGCCGCCGACCACCTCCGAGGCCCCGGCCGCGCAGAACCGGGTGTTCCCGGCGCAGGCGCCGACCACCCCCTCGGCTCCCGTGCCGGCGCCGACGCCCGCGTCACCGCAGCAGACCCAGCAGGAGATCGCCGCCGCAAAAGCCCTGCGGCAGAGCACCGATCAGACGGTTCAGCAGGAAGCCATGCTGACCATGGACTGCACCAAGCCGGATCCGTTGCAGGGCAACGACGATCCGAACCTGCCGCTGGTCGCCTGTGGCACCGACGGCAGCCAGGTCTATCTGCTGGACAAGAGCCGTCTCGACGGCCAGGAGATCAAGGACGCCTCCGGAGTCTTCGAGCAGAAGGAATCCAAGTGGGTCGTCAATGTGGACTTCAAGTCCGGCGGCGCCGACACCTGGGGCAAGCTGACCACCGAGTTCTACAACAAGCAGCTGGCGTTCGTGCTCGATACGAAGGTCGTCAGCGCGCCGGTCGTGCAGCAGGGTGGCCAGTACGGCGGTAGCACCTCCATCTCCGGTACAGGCATCAACAAGTCCACCGCGCAGGAGCTCGGCAATACCCTCAAGTACGGGTCGCTGCCGCTGTCCTTCGCGACCTCCGAGGCCGAAACCGTCTCGGCCACACTGGGTTTGTCGTCCCTGCACGCGGGCCTGATCGCCGGCGCCGTCGGCCTGATCGCAGTGCTGCTGTACTGCCTGCTCTACTACCGAATGCTCGGCTTCCTGGCCGGGTTCTCACTGGTCGCGGCAGGTGTGGCTGTCTATCTGCTGATCGTGCTGCTGGGCCGGGGCATCGGATTCACCCTGGACCTGGCGGGTATCGCTGGTCTGATCATCGGTATCGGTTTGACGGCCGACTCGTTCGTGGTGTTCTTCGAACGCATCAAGGACCAGATGCGCGGTGGCCGGAGCTTCCGATCCGCCGTGCCGCGCGGCTGGAAGCGCGCGCAGCGCACCAACCTGTCGGGTAAGACGGTCAGCCTCATCGCCTCCGCGGTGCTGTACCTGCTGGCCGCCGGCCAGGTGAAGGGCTTCGCCTTCACCCTGGGTCTGACCACGGTGCTCGACATCATCGTGCTGTACCTGGTCACCTCGCCGCTGTTGATGCTGGCGTCGCGCTCGGCCTTCTGGGCGAAGCCGTCGGTCAACGGTCTCGGTGCGGTGACCGAACTCGCCCGTGAACGCAAGGTGGCGTCCGGCGTTCTGGTGAAGGAGGCGTGATCATGCGCGATACCAGCTCCGTAATCGATACCGATTCCGAACTCGACTACGAGTCGGACAAGAGCACCAAGAAACACAGCCTGTTCGAACGGCTCTACACCGGCACCGGCGGATTCGAGATCGTCGGCCGGCGCAAGCTGTTCTACGGTGTGGCGGCGGTGCTACTGCTGATCGCCATCCTGAGCATCGCGATTCGCGGTTTCACCCTGGGCATCGACTTCGCCGGTGGTTCCCGGATCCAGCTGCCCGCGGACGGTGTCACCACCTCACAGGTGGAGAAGGTCTACAACCAGGCCCTCGGCCATGACGCCGTGACCGTCCAGAAGGTCGGTTCGGGTTCGGCGGCGACCATTCAGATCCGCTCCGACACGCTGTCCCGGGAGCAGACCGACACGCTGCAGAACGCGCTGTTCACCGCGTTCAAGCCGAAGGATTCCAACGGCCAGCCGAATATGAACGCCATCAGTACGGCGGAGATCAGTGAGACCTGGGGTGGCCAGGTCACCCACAAGGCCTTGCTGGCGCTGGGCGTCTTCGTATTGCTGACGATGATCTACATCGCGATTCGCTTCGAACGCGATATGTCGATCGCGGCCATCGGCTCGCTGTTCTTCAACCTCGTTGTGACAGCGGGCATCTACTCGCTCGTCGGTTTCGAGGTGACGCCCGCGGCGGTCATCGGCCTGCTGACGATTCTCGGTTATGTGCTCTACGACAATGTCGTCGTCTTCGACAAGGTCGAGGAGAACACCGACGGCGTGCTGAACCTGACCAAGCACACCTACGCGGAGAAGGCGAACCTCGCCGCCAACCAGACGCTCATGCGATCGATCAACACCACCGTCATCGGCATCCTGCCGATCATCGGCATGCTGGTGATCGCGGTCTGGCTGCTGGGCGTGGGCACGCTCAAGGATCTGGCGCTGGTGCAGCTGGTCGGCATGATCGTCGGTGCGTACTCGTCGATCTTCTTCGCGGTGCCGCTGCTGGTGACCATCAAGGAGCGCTTCGGCCCGGTGGCCGCGCACACCAAGAAGGTGCTCGCGCGCCGCAGCGGTGCGCTGACCGGACGGGCGACCGATGCGGCCGCGCAGCGCGCGGATGCGGCCAGCCGTCCCGTCACCGTCGGTGCCGGGCGGGAAGCCTCCGCATCGCGTCCGCGCGGTGGTGAGGGACCGCGACCTGGAACTCGGCCGAGCGGGAAACGAACCAAGAAGAGGCACTGACCATGCGCAGGGGGTTGCCGTCGGTGGTCAACAAGAGGGCCCGCCGCCGTAGTTATTTCGCGGCTCGCCGCGGTGCTGTGGTCGTGCTCGCGGGTGCTGTCGCCGCGGGCATGGTGACAGGCTGCGCCGGGAAGAATCAGGTCCCGTCCATCGGGTACGGCGTGGACACCGTGGTCGCCAGTTACAACGGCGGCAGCACGCTTGGCGCCGAAAGTGGTGCGGCGGCGGTGTTCTCGCGCGTCCTGACCGGGTTCTTCTATACCGGTCCGGACGGGCAGCCGGTGGCGGACACCGATACCGGTACCGCCAAGGAGGTCCCGGGCGATGCCCAGACCATCCAGTACCGGTTGAATCCGGACGGTAAGTACTCCGACGGCACGCCCACGTCCTGTGACGATCTGGTGATGGCGTGGGCCGCGCGCAGCGGCCGGTTCACCAAAGCCGGCCCGGGCGGCCCGATTCCGATGTTCGATGCCGCGAGTACCGCCGGGTACGCCGATATCGAGCGGGTGGACTGCACGCCCGGATCCAAGGACGCCACCGTGGTGTTCCGGCCGGGCCGGCACTATTCGGCCTGGAAGACGCTGTTCAATGCCTCCGAGCTGATGCCCGCGCATGTCGTGGCCACGGCGGTGCAGGCGCCGAATGTGGTGGCGCCCCTGCAATCGGGTGATCAGGCGACCGCCGAGCGCATTGCCGATTTCTGGAACAACGGCTGGAAGCTCACCCCCGGCAAGCTGAACGTCACGGTGCTGCCGTCCTCCGGCCCGTACCGGATCGAATCCTTCGATGACAAGGACGGTCTGGTGCTGGTGAAGAACGAGCACTGGTGGGGTAATCCGGCCAAGACACCGCGCATTGTGGTGTGGGACAAGAACACCGATCTCAAGGCCAAGGTCTCGGCCAAGGCCGTCGGGGTGCTCGATGTGGGCACGGGCGCGCTCGGTGACGGCACTCCGAGCGGGTTCTCGGGCGAGAACTACCCCGGTCGCGGCGTGGAGCAGCTGGTGCTGAGCACCGGTGGCGTCTTCGGCAATGCCGCGGCGCGGCGCGCCTTCGCCCTGTGCGTACCGCGGCAGGCGCTGTTCGACAAGCTCGGCCACCCGGGTTTCAAGGTGGATTCGGGCCTCGGCTCCGGTCCGCTGAATTCCCGTACCGTGCCGCAGGATTCGCTGTACTACGGGGCGATCTCCGGTGCCGCCGACAAGTACAAGAACGCCGATGTCGCCGCGGCCACCCAGGCCGCGGGCGGGGCCGGACTGCAGAATCAGACCGTGCGCATCGGCTATCTGCGCCCGGACGATCGGCGCGCGCAGACCGTCGCCATGATCGCCGACTCCTGCAAGGGCGCGGGCATCACCGTGGTCGACGCCGGCACGCCGGACTTCTCGGCGCAGCAGCTCACCGACGGCAAGGTGGATGCGATTCTGGGTGGTGCGGCGGCCATGCCGGGGCCTTCCGGATCGCTGTCGGCCACCGACGCGATTGCGGCGTTGCACACAGGTCAGGGCCTGAATTTCAATAGGTACGGCAACGGTCGCTACGATGCCATCGCGGATCAGCTTGCGGCGGAGGACAACTCGACCACCGTGCTGAACCTGCTGAACGAGCAGGAAAACCTGCTGTGGAACGAGATGCCGTCGATTCCCCTGTTCGCCACCCCGCGCACCATCGCGTTCGGTGACGGCATGCGGAACGGCGTCGCCAGCCCCACCAAGGCTGGTGCGGGCTGGAATATGGATCGCTGGGTGCTGGAGCGGTAAAGACCGCGGTGGCGTGGTGAAGAGGAGCGGGTGTAGATGAGCAAGCATGGAATGGTGGACACCGACGAGACCGTCGGTGAGCGCACTGCCCGAGCGGCCGAAGCCGTACAGCGGCTGACCCGCTGGCACGACGACTTCCCGACTCCCGGAGTGCGTTTCGCCGACCTGACGCCGGTATTCGCCGATGCCGAGGGCTTCCGCACGGTGCTCGACTGCTTCGCCGCCTGCGCACCGGACGCGGATCTGGTGGCGGGCATCGACGCGCGCGGCTTCCTGCTGGGCGCGGGTGTCGCCGCGGTGCTGGGCACGGGCGTGGTGGCGGTGCGCAAGGCGGGCAAGCTGCCGCCGCCGGTCATCAGCCGGGAGTACACGCTCGAATACGGTTCGGCCGCACTGGAAATCCCGGCCGACGGCATCGAGTTGAAGGGCCGCCGGGTGCTGCTGCTCGACGATGTCCTCGCCACCGGCGGCACGCTCGCCGCCGCGGCGGCGCTGTTCCAGGCGGCCGGTGCCGAGGTCATCGCCACGGCCGTGGTGCTGGAACTGGGCTTCCTCGGCGGCCGATCGAAGCAGGGCGACTACCCGCTGACCTCGATCGTCAAGCTCTGATCCGCGCCCGCGCCGTCGCCGGTCAGGCGACGATGCGGGCGATGATCCCGGTGACGACCAGCCAGAAGAGCGCGGCGAGACCGTAGTTCACGGCAATGTCCAGATGGGGCGTTCCGGTGTGGAACAGGCCGGGGAAGAACAGGGCGAGTGGTTCGGCCACCGACTTGATGAAGGTGAAGAACCGGTTGGTCTGATCCGCGCCGAAGTCCAGCAGCAGAATATAGACGACCAGGATGATGGCGAAGAGAGCGCCGAGGCCGCCGATCAATCGGGCGGCGGCGCTCTCGCGGTAAGTGTCGTACATATAGGGCATGGAGCGGTAATGCCCTGTCTGCGTTGCTCGAAACGGTACGGGCGAACCGGTCGGTCGCGGAAAACTATGCGGGCGTGCAGTTTGTTCGGATGACAGGATGTGAGCAGCCTGCTATCCGGATTGCCCTGCTGTGTCCGTTTGCCGTGCAGGCGGATTCGTTCGCGCTCACAATATCGAGATGAGTACTGCACCGGGGGAGTCGGCAGCACCGTTCACAGAATTCCTGACCGCCCACCTGCCAGAGGTGGCGCGGGAGATGATGACCGCCGTGGTGCGGGCGGTGCCCGACTATGAGCAGCTGCCCACCGAGCGGGTCGAACAGGACCTGATCCGGCGCTCCGAGGACAATCTGCGCCTGTTCGTGCGCCTGCTGAGCGAGGAGCGGGAACCGGGCGCGGCCGACCTCGACGAGATGATCGAGGCGGCGGTACGCCGTGCGCGCGAGGGCATTCCGCTCGATGCGGTGCTGGCGGTGTACCACCGGGGCGCGGTGGCGGCCTGGAATTTCATGGCGGCCGGGGCGCGCACACCGGAGCAGCGGGATGCGCTGATCGCTGCCGTGCCGCAGCTGCTCGGCTATCTGGGCGCGGTGGTGCCCGGCGTCGCCGCGTCCTATCTGCGCGAGCGCCAGGATCTGCACTGGGAGCAGCGGGAGGTGAAACGCGCACTGGCGCAGGCGCTCCTGCAGGGCAAGCCCGCGGAACTGCTGGCCGAGCGCTTCGGTATCACGCTCGGCCGCTATCACGTACTCGCGCTGCGCACCTCCGAAGGTCCCGCCACGGACGGAATCCGGCCCGCCATGCGGGTCATTCACGGCGAGATCGACGCGCTGTCCCCGCAAGCCCTGACGGTGCTGGATCGGTCCGGCGGCTGGGCGCTGGTGCCCGCGACCGAACCGGGTGCGCGCCTGGATGCCGCGATCGCGGGTATCGCCGCCGCCGCGGGTGTGCGGGTGATCGCCGGAACAGCCACCGCCGCACTGGTTTCCGATATTCCAGCCCGTGCCGAGGAGGCCGGTGAGATCGCACGCCTGGCCATCGGATTGGGCCGGCCGACCGGTGTGTATCGCATGGCGGATCTGGCGCTGCAGTACCAGTTCGCGCGGCCGGGTCCGGCCCGCGCCTGGCTACTCGGCCTGCTCGATCCTCTGACCGCGCACCCGCATCTCATGCAGGCCCTGCGCGCCTATCTCACGCACGACCACAATCGGGTCGCGGCCGCGGAGTCCCTGGTGGTGCACCGTAATACGCTGAACTACCGATTGAACCGCATTGCCACCCTGACCGGCTACGACCCGGGCCGGTCCGAGCACGCGCCGCTGTTCGCCGCGGCGCTCACCGCCTTCGACCTCGCCGCCGCCGACCTCTAGCGGGCCACCATGCGGGCGATGAAACCGGTGACAACGAGCCAGAAGATAGCCGCCAGACCATAATTCAGGATGATGTCGATCGTGCCGTTGCCGGTGTGGAACAGTCCCGGGAAGAACAGTGCCAGCGGCTCGGCCCATGACTTGATGAAGACGAAGAACCGATTTGCCTGATCGGCCCCCAGTACCAGCAGCAAGATATACACGCCCTCGATGAGGGCGAACAGTGCTCCGACCCCGCCGATGATTCGGGCGGCGGTGGCCTCATTGCGCGTGACGTACGGCATTGGGGAGGAATGCCCGATGTGTGCCGCTCGAAACGGCGTCAGCGCGTGTCGAAACAGTGTCGTGCTCCGGCTGTGTTTGCTCCACGAAAGCGTGTGTACGCCATGGCATGATGTTTCCGTGACCTCTGCGGCGGCCGTGAGTATTCCAGGGTGAAGGCCAAGGCCCTCATCGTCGGCGCCGTCGGCCTCGCCGGGATGGTTCTGCTGCTGCTCCTGGTCATTATTCTGCCCTCGAGCGAAGAGACCTGCGGCGCGGGCACACCGGTGGTCCCTTCGACCACGCAGGCGCTCACCGAACCCAATTGCCCGGCCACCGGAGCGGCCGCCGAGGCCGGTTTGCAGGACGGCGCGCTGCGCGCACTGCGCTGTGTGGTCGCACGTTTCGGCATGATGGATATGCGCGGGGTGGTGGCCGATGACGCCTATCCGGACCATCGGGAAGGCCGGGCCGTCGAATTCATCGTCGGCAACGATCAGGCCAAGGGTGATGCCATTGTCGCCTTCCTGCAGCAGAGCGCGGCCAACTTCCACATCGACTACGTGATGTGGAAGCAGCGCAGCTGGACTCCCGATGCGGCCAACGGCACCCAGTGGACGCCCATGGAGGATCGCGGCGATCCGGTGCGCAATCACATGGATCGGGTTCAGGTGACCATCAAATCCGTCGTCGCCACCTCGACGGTCAGTGCGCCGCCGGAGGTTTCGCTGGCCTCGATGCCGGGCGCGGTCAATGAGGCGGGCAAGCTGACCGGTGTGGGGCGGCGCCAATACCCCATGGCGGCAGGCACTTTCACCATCTCCGATGTCTTCGGCGCGCGCGGCGGCACCCATATGGGCGTCGATATGGCCGGGGCGGCCGGCACCCCGATCTACGCCGCCTCCGATGGTTTGGTCGTCGCGTCCGGTCCGGCTTCGGGTTTCGGTGACTGGGTGGTCATCGACTCGATCGACGAGAGCGGTAAGCGCTACTCCACGGTGTACGGGCATATGTACGAGTCCGGTATCCACGTCCACACCGGCGATATCGTCACCATGGGCCAGCACATCGCCGATGTCGGCTCGAATGGTGAATCCACCGGCCCCCATCTGCATTTCGAGGTGGTGCCCGGCGGTCGGCTGACCGGTGGCAAACAGGTCGACCCCATGCCGTGGCTGGCCGGTTCGGCACTGCCCACCGCCGGTACGACACCCACCTGTGAGAACGGATTCGGTACTGCCGGTGGCAATCTCGCTCCCGGTAAGGTCCCGCCCGAGCTCGAGATCTGGTATCGGCGTGCCGGATCGCTGTGCCCGCAGATCAGCGCCTCACTGCTGGCCGCGCAGGGTCAGCAGGAATCCGGCTTCCACCGCGGGCTCACCTCGCCCGCCGGCGCGGAAGGCTTGGCGCAGTTCCTGCCGGGTACGGCGGCCTCGCTGGCCCCCGACGGACAGCCGTATGTGATCGACGCCGACGGGAACGGCACCGCCAGCCTCTGGGACGACGGTGACGCCATCATCGGCCAGGGCCGCTATATGTGCGCCCTCGCGCAGAAGATTCAGGGCTGGGAGAACGAGGGCAAGGTGACCGGCGATGTGGCCGCCCTGTCCCTCGCCGCCTACAACGCGGGCGAAGGCGCGGTGCTGGCCTCGGGCGGCATGCCCAATCAGGTGGCCGCGCACTTCACCGAAACCCGTCCCTACGTGACGAATATCCTTGCGGCCGAAGCGAATTTCCGCAGTATGGGTAGCGAGGGCCGATTCCAGCCCAATTCCTCCGCGGCCCTCGGCCCGCAGGTCGTCTCCGCCGGTGAGCAATGGCTGGGTACCCGGTACGTTTTCGGCGGCGGCGGCACCCAGGGCCCGTCCAACGGCGGTTTCGACGAGCCCGGTTTCACCGCGGCCTCGGTCTTCGCCGCGAGCGGCGGCGCCATCACCCTGCCCGGCACCGCCGAACAGCAGTGGGAGCAGGGCGTAGAGATCCCGCTGATCAAGGCGCAGGCCGGTGACCTGGTCTTCGGCAATTTCGGAATCCGCGGCCCCGCCACCGTCGGTGTCTACACCGGCGACGGCCGCATGCTGCACGCCGAACCCGGCGGTGTGGTCGCCGAAGTGCCGTTGCAGAACGGCATGAAGGCCCGCCGCGTCGGGCAGTGAGGCCGTGGGACGTCCTGCGGCCGTCGTATGAATATGGGGGATCTGATGATTTGCAATGTCCACCTGCGCACCCTGCCGGTGCCCGCCGACGTCGCGGGCGCACTGCTCGACCGCGTGGCCGAACCCGGAAACCCCGTCTGGCCGGCCCCGGACTGGCCGGCGCTGGTGCTGGATCGTCCGCTGGCAGACGGTGCGGACGGCGGCCACGGCCGTAACCGATACACCTGCACCAACTACCAACCCGGTCGGCGGGTGGAATTCACGTTCGGACCCGAATCGCCGTTCGTGGGCACACACGCTTTCGACGTGCTGAAGAGCGGCTCGAATGCCTGCGTACTCCGGCATGCCGTCATCGCGACCCCGCGTGACCTGCGCGGCCGGTTGCAGTGGAGTCTGATCATTCGCTGGTCGCACGACGCGATGATCGAGGACCTGCTGGACCGCATGGCCGTTGCGGTCGGTCATCCGCCGGTGCGGCCCGCGCGCTGGTCCCCGTACGTTCGGCTGCTCCGCAGGGCGCTCGGCAGGTGGAAGCAGAATCAGGTGGAGAGTGCCCAAGCCCGGTGATCGCCGGCGCTGAGAGTCGGGTCACGAAATATGTACTTGCACGGCCTCGTTGACCTTGGATACGGTGGGAGCCGTTCCCAGCCCCGTCCGATCGGAGACATTGCGTTGATTTCCTGAAGGTAGCCGCCGCGTGGCCCGCAGTTCTTGCGCGCCGCATTTTCGCGATTACCGCTGGGAGTCCGTATGTCATATCCCGTTATTTCGCTGTCCGATCTGACCTTCGCGTGGCCGGATGGCACCCCTGTCTTCGACGGTCTCGACGCGCTGCTCGGACCCGGTCATATCGGCCTGGTCGGCAGCAATGGTGCTGGTAAATCCACTCTTTTCCGCCTGATCACCGGTGAGCTGCACCCCCAGCGGGGTTCGGTCACGGTGCCCGGACTGCTCGGCTATCTGCGGCAGGATCTCGGACTGGCCACCGGCCAGCGGGTGGATGAGGTGCTCGGTATCGCCGATATCCGGAAAGCCTTGCACCGCATCGAAACCGGAGCGGGACTCGAGACCGACTTCGACACCGTGGGTGCCGCATGGGATATCGAGGAGCGTGCGGTGGCGCTGCTGGGCAGGCTCGGATTGCACTATGTCGCAGGCGATATCGCGCATTTGGATCGGCGCTTGGACACACTCTCCGGTGGGGAGACGGTATTGCTCGGCCTCGTGGCCGAACTGCTGCGCGAACCCGACGTGCTGCTGCTGGACGAACCGACCAATAATCTCGATCAGCGGGCGCGCGAGCGGCTCTACGAGGTGGTCGGCCAGTTCTCCGGCACCGTGCTCACCGTCAGCCATGATCGCGAACTGCTGGAGCGCGTCGACTCCGTGGCCGAGCTGCGGCAGGGCGAAATCCGGGTGTTCGGCGGCAATTTCAGTGAGTACGAGCGCATGGTCGAGGCGGAGCAGGAAGCCGCGCGCGCCGCGATTCGGGATGCTCGCGGTGATGTGCGCAAGCAGGCGCGCGAATTGACCGAGACCCGCATCAAGCTCGACCGCCGGCTGCGCTACGGCCAGAAGATGTTCGAGCAGAAGCGCGAACCCAAGATCGTCATGGGCAACCGCAAGCGCGAGGCCCAGGTCTCGGCCGGGAAACTGCGCAATACCCATATCGGCAAATTGGAGGAGGCGAAGGATCAGCTCACCGAAGCGCAGGAGAAATTGCGTGACGACCGGGAGATCCGCATCGAACTGCCTGGCACCCGGCTCTATCCGGGGCAGGACGTGATCGAGCTCGACGAGGTGGTGCTGGCCTGCGGCCCGACCGTGACGCTGAAGGTCACCGGCCCGGAGCGCATTGCCCTCACCGGCCGCAATGGTGTCGGCAAAACGACTCTGCTGCAACGTATCTGCGCGGAATCGCCGAGGGTGCCGTGGCGGTTGCTACCGCAGCGCCTCGATGTCTTCGATGAGGAACTGTCGGTGTTCGAGAATGTCGCCGCCACCGCACCGCACGCCTCGGTGGAACAGATTCGCGCCCAGCTGGCCCGCTTCCTGTTCCGCGGGTCCGATGCTGATATCCCCGCCGGCGCGCTGTCCGGCGGTGAGCGTCTGCGGGCGGCCCTGGCCATGATCCTGCTGGCCGAGCCCGCGCCGCGACTGCTGCTGCTCGATGAGCCGACCAATAATCTGGACCTGCCGAGCCTGCGCCACCTCGCCGAGGCGCTGGCGGCATTCCAGGGTGCGCTCATCGTGGTCAGTCACGATCCGCGCTTCCTCGCGGAGATCGGCGTGACGCGCCGCGTGGAGCTCTCCGCGGAGGGCCTGGCGGATGTCCAGGTCAGCTGAGGGATGCCGTTTCGAGATCGGAGCAATCCGGACGCAATGCCGCGTCGAAGACGGTGCGGGAGAGAGTAGGGTCGATCTCTCCGGCCAGGTCCGGGTGGGCGGCGTTCGGCGTTCCGGTCTCGAAACGTTTCCAGGACTAAAGTAGGTGGTCTGCGTGGTTGGACGGTCCGATACGGTGTTCCGATCGAGGCCGGGAGAGGTGGTGGCATGACACAGAATTTGGAGCAGGCGAACGCCGGGCAATCGGAGGAGAACGGCGCAGCCGCTGCTCCGCAGCCCGGCGCTCCCGTGCGTCCCGCCTCGGCCGCTGTCCCCACCTCCGCATCCCGTCGCGTCCGTGCCCGCCTAGCTCGCCGCATGACCGGGCAGCGTGGCATCGCTGCCGTCAAGCCGGTGCTCGAGCCTTTGGCCACCGTGCATCGCGAGCTGTACCCGAAGGCGAATCTCGCTCTGCTGCAACGGGCTTTCGACGTCGCCGACGAGAAGCATCAGCACCAGTTCCGCAAGTCCGGCGATCCGTACATCACGCATCCGCTGGCTGTCGCGAATATTCTGGCCGAGCTCGGTATGGACACCACCACGCTGGTGGCGGCGCTGCTGCACGATACGGTCGAGGACACCGGCTACGCGCTGGAGGATCTGACCGAGGAGTTCGGCACCGAGGTCGCGCACCTGGTCGACGGTGTCACCAAGCTGGACAAGGTCAATCTGGGCGCTGCCGCCGAGGCCGAGACCATCCGCAAGATGATCATCGCCATGGCGCGGGACCCGCGCGTGCTGGTGATCAAGGTCGCCGACCGGCTGCACAATATGCGCACCATGCGCTTCCTGCCGCCGGAGAAGCAGGCCAAGAAGGCGCGCGAAACCCTCGAGGTGATCGCCCCGCTGGCGCACCGGCTCGGTATGGCCACGGTCAAATGGGAGCTGGAGGACCTCGCCTTCGCGATCCTGCACCCCAAGAAGTACGACGAGATCGTGCGCCTGGTCGCCGACCGCGCGCCCTCACGTGACACGTATCTGGCCAAGGTGCGGTCCGAGATCGTGAGCAGCCTGACCGGGAACGGCATCAATGCGATCGTCGAGGGTCGCCCCAAGCACTACTGGTCCATCTATCAGAAGATGATCGTCAAGGGTAAGGACTTCGACGACATCCATGACCTGGTGGGTATTCGCATCCTCTGTGATGAGGTGCGGGACTGCTATGCCGCTGTGGGCGTGGTGCATTCGCTGTGGCAGCCCATGGCCGGGCGCTTCAAGGACTACATCGCGCAACCGCGCTACGGCGTCTACCAGTCGTTGCACACCACCGTGGTCGGTCCGGACGGCAAGCCGCTGGAGGTGCAGATCCGCACCCAGGACATGCACCGCACGGCCGAGTTCGGCATTGCCGCGCACTGGCGGTACAAGGAGACCAAGGGCAAGCACTCCAGTGACTCGACCGAGGTCGACGATATGGCGTGGATGCGGCAGCTGCTGGACTGGCAGCGGGAGGCGGCGGATCCGGCCGAATTCCTGGAGTCGCTGCGCTTCGACCTGAAGTCGCCGGAGATATTCGTCTTCACCCCCAAGGGTGAGGTCATCACGCTTCCGCAGAAGTCCACCCCGGTGGACTTCGCCTATGCCGTGCACACCGAGGTCGGCCACCGCTGCATCGGTGCGCGCGTCAACGGGCGGCTGGTCGCGCTGGAACGGCAGCTGGAGAACGGTGAGGTCATCGAGATCTTCACCTCGAAGGCGCAGAATGCCGGACCCTCCCGCGACTGGGCGAACTTCGTCGTGTCCCCGCGCGCCAAGGCCAAGATCCGGCAGTGGTTCGCCAAGGAGCGCCGCGAGGAGGCCCTCGAGGCGGGTAAGGACCAGATCTCCAAGGAGGTCCGCCGGTCCGGGCTGCCGCTGCAGCGGCTCATGAGCGCCAATGCCATGACCTCGCTCGCGGCCGAGCTGCACTACACCGATATCTCGGCCCTCTACACCGCGGTCGGTGAGAACCAGGTGTCGGCGCATCACGTCGTGCAGCGGCTCATGGCGCAGCTCGGCGGGGTCAGCGATGTCGAGAACGAGCTCGCCGAACGTTCCACCCCCTCCACGGTGCCGTCGCGGCAGCGGCTCACCGGCGATGCGGGTGTGGAGATTCCGGGCGCGCCCGGCACCGTGTCCAAGCTCGCCAAGTGCTGCACCCCGGTGCCCGGCGACGAGATCATGGGCTTCGTGACCCGCGGCGGCGCGGTCAGCGTGCACCGCACCGATTGCACCAACGCGGATTCCCTTCGTGCGCAACCGGAACGGATCATCGACGTCAAATGGGCGCCGTCCCCGTCCTCGGTCTTCCTGGTAGCCATCCAGATCGAGGCCCTGGACCGCACCCGCCTGCTCTCGGACGTCACCAAGGTCCTGGCCGACGAGAAGGTCAATATCCTCTCCGCCGCAGTCACCACTTCCGGTGACCGCGTGGCCATTTCGAAGTTCACCTTCGAGATGGGCGACCCGAAACACCTCGGCCACCTCCTGAACGTGGTCCGAAACGTGGAAGGCGTCTACGACGTCTATCGGGTGACCTCGGCCGCCTGACCTGTTCTCACTGCGCGGCGTTCTCCCTACCGGAGGACGCCGCGCAGTTGTCTGCGCGGTCGAAAATCAGCTGCGTCCGCGATGGGTGCGCACTAGCGTGGCCCGGTGGCCGACATCGCATCGCTTCTTGCTGCCTACGACGACCAGCTGCGAGCAGCGGAGATCAGGAATCTGCCACCCGGCGCCCGGGTCGAGCGGGACGGGCCCGTCTATCGGGTGGCCGGACTCGCGCAGCGCGGTTTCATCAGCGGCCCAAGGGATCTCGGACTCTGCGGCCGGGCCCTGGACGCCGTGATCGCCCGGCAGCGGCGCTTCTTCGCAGCCCGAGGCGAGGCCGTCGAATGGAAGACCCGCGCCCACGACCTGCCCGGCGACATCCCACAGCGACTCCTGTCCGCAGGTTTCGTCGCCGAGGAGCGCGAGACTGTCCTGATAGGCGTCGCCTCCGACCTGCCCATCCTGGATGCCCCAGCCCCCGACGGCATCACCCTCCGGGAGGTCCACACCGATGCCGATCTGCACCGCCTCGCCGAATTGTCCTCGGAGATATGGCAAGAGGACCGCACCTGGCTGGCCACCGCCCTGATCGACCAACTGCGCAGTGATCCGGCCCGGACCGTCGTAGTGGTCGCGGAAGCCGCCGGCCGAATGGTCTCCGCAGCCCGCCTGGAAATCGAACCCGAAACCGAATTCGCAGGCCTCTGGGGCGGCGCCACCCTCCCCGCCTGGCGCCGCCGCGGCATCTACCGAGCCCTGGTAGCCCACCGCGCCCGCATCGCCACAGCCCGAGGCATCCGCTACCTCCACGTCGACGCCACCGAAAACAGCCGCCCCATCCTCCAACGCTGGGGCTTCACCGCCATCACCACCACAACCCCATACGTCTGGACCCCCTAGATCGCGCAGATTCTGCCGGAGTGCTTGCGGCGCTGTAGAAGTCGGTGGCAGCGGATCTGCTGCTGACAACGCCACAATCGGGTGAGCAGCCTACGATCATCGTGCACACCACGGCGAGGGGGTGTGGGTGATCGGGGGTCTCTATGGCTGGAATGTTCGAACCAGCCCATTCGGTATGTGGCCGATACCGCCTCGTCGAGGTGCTGGGCTCAGGCGGCTTCGGGCGGGTTTGGCGGGCGCACGATGAGGCGCTCAATGTCGAAGTGGCACTGAAGGAAGTGACCTTTGCCCGGATTCTGCCCGACCAGGAGCATCAGGAACTGCTGTTACGCGCGAAACACGAAGCGCGCAATGCGGCCCGCCTGCGCGATCATCCGAATATCGTCGGCGTCTACGACGTGGTGATCGAAAGCGGCATTCCGTGGACGGTCATGCAGATCGTCAACGGGCAGTCGTTGGAACAGCGGGTGCAATCGGCGGGACCGTTGACGGTCGAGGAGACCGCGTGGGTCGCCGAGGCCATGCTGAATGCGCTGGAGGCCGCGCACCATGCCGGCATCGTGCATCGGGATGTGAAGCCCTCGAATGTCATGCTGGCCGCGAACGGCAAGATCCTGTTGACCGACTTCGGTATTGCGGTGCACGAATCCGACACGCTGGTCACGAAGACGGGGGTGCTGATCGGTTCAATGGAGTATTTGGCGCCTGAGCGGACCGGCGAGCGGGTGACGGCACCGTCGAGTGATCTCTTCTCGCTCGGCGCGACACTGTACTACGCGGTGACCGGCACCTCGCTCTATCACCGGGACAATGTGACGGCCACGCTGAGCGCGCTGCTGTTCGAACCGGTTCCGGCTGTACCCGCGGCCGGTCGGCTCGAGCCGATGATCACCGCGCTGCTGGCGAAGGATCCCGCCCGGCGGCCGTCCGTTCGCGCCGCCCGGGACCTGCTCCACCGCAAGCCGGATCGAACACCTCGGGCCACCGTCGCCCTGGCGAGCGCTCCGCCGCGGATTCTGGAAACCGTTGCCGCCGAGCCTGATCAGGAGGTGGCGCCGATCGAATTGGATGCACCGCCGCGGTCGGCCGGGCGTCGGCGATGGGGTCGCATCTCGATCGGTATCGCCGCGGCGGTCGTGGTGGGCTGCCTCGCGACAGTGCTGCTCTACCGCAATAGTGTCTGGTTCTCCAGGTTCGCCGACGAATCACTGAATCTCACTGACGGTCTGACGATTTCACCGGGTCACTGCCTGCGGCAGACCGACAGCGCGAACCCGCCGCGCAAGGCGGTGCCCTGTGCCGCGGGTGAGGCGACCTGGAAGATTCTCGACGAACTCGTGCTCACCGGATCCGGTCCGAATGCCGACTCCGCGCCGGCGGCCGTCGACTTCGGCGACAGGTGCTACGGCAGGGACGGCATGTCCTTCAAGTACCGATCCGGTGGTGACCTGGAAGTCTGGTGTCTGCAGCGCCGTTAGAGCAGGCCGGCGATCAATGCGGTTCCCGGAGCGGTCCGACCGCCGGGACCGGGCCGGTAGTCCACGGTATCCGCGGTCAATTCGTGCCCGCATCGGCGGCAGGTCACCGTGGCTTCCGTGGTGTGATCGCAGTCGTGGTGGTGCATTAGCAGGGGCGGCCCGTCCGGCCCGGCCTCCCAGCGGTCGCCCCACGCCATCAGGGCCAGCAGGGCGGGGACGAGGTCTCGGCCTTTTTCGGTGAGCAGGTATTCGTAGCGGTCCGGATGTTGTTCGTAGCGGTGCTTTTCCAGGAGTCCGCATGCGGTCAGCCGTTGCAATCGGTCGCTCAGCACATTGGTGGCCACGCCGAGGTCGCGCTGGATTTCGTCGAACCGGTGCAGCCCCAGGGTGATGTCCCGTACTACTAGCAGTGCCCAGCCGTCACCGACGATCGCGGCTGATCGGGCGATCGAGCATGCGATGCGGCTGAAGTCCGTTCTTGCCATATCAGTCCCTTGCTAGAAGCAAGCCAGCAGGTTAACGTCATTATATGTATCACGCAATTGTGCGGGCCCTGGTTCGGAGAACGTGGCGGCGCGTCGGCGCGGGTGATTTCGATGCGGCGGTGGCGATGACTGCGCCGGATGTTCGGTTCCGGTTCCTCGGCGATACGCCGCTGGGTGCGGATGTGCGTGGGCGGCAGGCGTTTCGGGAGTGGTTCGACCGGTTCGAGCGGGAACTGCCCGGGGTCCGGCTGGAACTCGTGGACGTGGTCGCGAACGGGTGGCCCTGGCGTACCACCGTCGCGGCGCAATTGCGCGTCAGCGCCACGCTGGCCGACGGAACGCCGTACGGCAACACCGCGATCCAATGGCTCACCCTGCGGTGGGGTCGCCTGACCGACGACCTCGTGCTGGAGGACACCCTCGCCCTCGACGCGGCACTGCGCCGGCAGCAGGCGGTGTCGCGGGCGCTCTGAGCCGGTGACCGGTTGGGTATCGGCCTGGTCAGCACCCCTGCCGCGCTCTAGTAGGCTGACCTCTTCCACGCCACCTACCAGGAGAGTTCATGACCGCGTTCGAGAATGTCAGTGTCACGAAGAAGGCGAATGTCTACTTCGACGGCAAGTGCGTCAGCCACAACATTGTGTTGGCGGATGGCACCAGCAAGTCGGTCGGCGTCATTCTCCCGGCCACGCTGACGTTCACCACCGGCGCGCCGGAGATCATGGAGTTGCTGGAGGGTGAGTGCAAGGTGACGCTCGCCGGTGCGGAGGAGACCGTGGTCTACCGCGGCGGCGAGACGTTCTCGGTGCCGGGGGACAGCTCGTTCCAGATCGAGGTCATCGAGCCGGTGCATTACGTCTGCCACTTCGGCTGAGCTGCCTGCGCACAACGCCCGCGTGATCCGATCGGATCACGCGGGCGGTTTTGTGCCGGGATGTCTCGCTCAGATCAGGTAGCGGGCGTACCAGTCGGTCACGCGCTGCCAGGCTTCGGCGGCCGCGGCGGGGGCGTAGCGCGGTCCGGTGTCATTGAAGAAGGCGTGGTCGGCATTGGGCGCCACGAAGAAGTCGTGCTCGGCGCCGATCTTGTTCAAGGCCGCTTCCGCGGCGGGGCGGGAGGCGTCGACTCGGCTGTCGAGGGCGCCGTAGATGGCCAGGACCGCGGCTTTGGTGGCGATCTCGCCGCCATCGGGGAAGGGACCGTAGAACGGGGTGGCGGCCGCCAACTGCGGGGTGCCGGTGGTCAGGAGCAGCCAGGTGAGACCGCCGCCGAAGCAGAAACCGGTGGCGCCCAGCTTCTTTCCCGGTGTGCGCTGCGCGAGTTCGGCGACACCCGCCTGCAGATCGGCGATGAAGCGTTCCTGCGGAAGTTTGCCCAGGGCCGCGGTGGCCGCCGCCTCCTCGCTGAAGCTGGTGGTGCCGCCCTCCTCCGAGAGCAGGTCGACCGCCAGCGCGTTGTATCCGATTCCCGCGAAACGGCCTGCGATGGAACGAATGTGGTCGGTGAGCCCGCGGTTTTCGTGGATGACCAGCACTCCGCCGCGCGGTTGCGCCGCGGCCGCCCAGGCGGCCTGCAGGGTGCGGCCGTCCGGCCCGGGGAAGGTGATCGGGCTGGTCGGTAGTGCGGTGCTCGATCCGGGAGGTGTGGTCGGCACTGCTGCTGCCGACGTCGATGTGGTTGGGGGAGTGGGGGAATCGCCGGCCTTGTCGGCGCAGGCGGCCAGCAGCGTGACAGCGGCCGGTGCGCCCAGCCCGAGCATGCCCAGCCGGCGCAGCGCCTCACGGCGACTGAGCAGGCCCTCGACGTGGTCGGTGGCGATTTCCTCTGCGATATAGCGCTGCAGCGGCGTCATGCCGGACAGCCTAGGCCCAGAGCCGGGAATGCAGAACGGCTGCCGTCGTTATGCTTCCACGTTGCTGTTTTCAGGATGTGGAGGTCGCGGTATGCGCGGTGTGCGTTTCGATGAGTTCGGCGGGCCGGAGGTCTTGCGGCTGGTGGAGCTCGAGCTGCCGGAGCCGGGTGCGGGCGAGGTGACCATCGATGTCGCCTATGTCGGAGTGAATTTCGCGGACTTGCAGGCCAGGTCCATCGGCTATCGGGTGGCGGGCCTGCCGTTCGTGCCCGGGCTGGAGCTGTCCGGTCACGTGCGGGCCGTCGGCGCGGGGGTCGAGGGCCTGACCGCCGGTCAGCCGGTCGCCGCCATCACCGAGGGCGGCGCGTACGCGGAGGTGGCCGTCGCCAAGGCCGCGACCGTGTTCCCGGTGCCGGAGGGCGTTGATTTGCGCACTGCCGCCACTCTTCCCACGGTGCTGCCGACCGCCTATGCGCTCGTACACACGG
Source organism: Nocardia sp. NPDC006630 (assembly GCF_040611495.1). NCBI lineage: Bacteria > Bacillati > Actinomycetota > Actinomycetes > Mycobacteriales > Nocardiaceae > Nocardia > Nocardia sp. NPDC006630. The sequence continues at coordinate 293,893 of NZ_JBEXOK010000002.1, read as the reverse complement.
TCGGCCGGTTGCAGCCGGGGGAGACCGTGCTGGTGCAGGCCGCCGCCGGCGGTGTCGGCACGGTGGCCGGGCAGGTGGCCAAGCTGGCCGGAGCCGGTGCGGTGTACGGCGTGGTTTCCAGTGCGGCCAAGGCGGATTACGCCCGCAAGCTCGGCTACGACGATGCGTTCCTGAGCGACACCTTCGACGACGAGGTCCGCGCCGCCACCGGCGGTCGCGGCGTCGATCTGGTGCTGGATCCGGTGGGCGGGCAGACCCTGCAGCGCGGGCTGGACGCACTGGCGCTGTTCGGCCGCCTGGTCTCGTTCGGCAATGCGGGCGGGGAACCCGCCTGGCAGGTCGGCTCGCCGCAGCTCTACCCGCGCGGTCGCTCCGTCGCCGGATTCTCGATCCTCAGCCTGACCGCGAACGAGCCGCAGGCGCTGCGCGAAATCGCTTCGCGCGCCTTCGAATTGGTCACCAGTGGTCAGGTGGATCTGCCGATCACCGCCGAATTCCCGCTCGGCGAGGTCGCCGAGGCCCATCGCCTGATGGAGAGCCGCACCTCGACGGGCAAGCTCATCCTCTCCCTCGGGGCCTGAGCCGCCGAAGCGGCAGTGCCGCAAGCATTCCTGACTGCAACTCGCCGAAACCGGCCGAGAGCGAACAACTCTCGGCCGGTTTCGGCTGTTGCCTTTGTCACAGGCGGCTCTTTAGCGCGGCGCCATGCGGATCGCGCCGTCGAGACGAATGGTCTCACCGTTCAGCATCGGGTTCTCCACGATGTGGCGCACCAGTGCGGCGTATTCGGCCGGGTCGCCCAGGCGCGCCGGATGCGGCACCTGCGCGCCGAGCGCGGCGATCATCGTTTCGGGCACATTGGCGAAAATGGGCGTGTGGAACAGGCCCGGCGCGATCGTCATGACGCGAATCTTGTACGACGCCAGATCGCGCGCGACCGGAAGCGTCAAGCCCACAATGCCGCCCTTGGAGGCTGCGTAGGCGGCTTGACCGATCTGGCCGTCGTACGCGGCCACCGAGGCGGTGTTCACGATGACGCCACGTTCGCCGTCGGCCTCCTCGGTCGCCGAGATGCGTTCGGCGGCCAGGCGGATGACGTTGAACGTACCGATCAGGTTGATGTTCACCACCTTCTTGAACGAGTCCAGCGGGAACGCGCCCTGCTTGCCGACCGTCTTGATGGCATTGCCGATTCCCGCGCAGTTCACGGCAATTCGCAGCGTACCGAGTGCCTCGGCGGCGTCCAGCGCGGCGGTGACATCCTCTTCGCTGGTCACGTCGCCGGGCGAGAACACCACGCGCTCACCGAGTTCCTCGGCCACAGCCTTGCCGTCGGACGAGGGCAGGTCGATGATCACGACCTTCACTCCGGCCGAGTGCAGTTCGCGCACAGTGGCCAGGCCGAGTCCGGACGCGCCGCCGGTAACGATCGCGGCGATGTCTGCTGTCTTCACAAAACCTCCAAATAGCTTGTCTTGTGAATGTAGATTCTTGTGTGGCGGTACGTGAGAGCGGGTCCCCGGCGTGGTGTGCACAGGCCGCTGACGGGCCTGCTATCGCGTACGCGCGGGGAATACAAGGAGTGCCTTCCGGCGCGTCGAGTCGCTGGAATCCTGCACATGCGAAATAATTTCTGATCGGGACCGTCTTGACTGCGACGCAACCGGCGGCGCGGTGACGGCGGGCCGTCCTGCGACACCGACCGTCCGTCACGACCGACCGCCGAGAGGGTCCGACGATGCAGCACGACGCGCCTGGCTCCACGGATAACCGAGCAATGTTGAAGTCGTACAAAAAACTCTCGCGCTGGTATCCCGCACTGGAGCCCGCCCCGCAGGGCGCGGTAGGCGCGGCGCCCGGGTCCGCAGATGCGCACGGCGAGACGGCTTTCGGTGAGCCGCTCACGAGCGATGACGGCCCGGCCCGTTTTCCGCACTACATCCGGGACGATGAGCCCGATCTCGATTTCCCCCCGGTTCCGGAATCGGTCTTGCGCCGCACGCACTTCAGCGGCGCCTGGTCCGATTGGATGACCGATCACGAGTCCGCTTCCTACACACCGAAACTGCGTTATCGCGGTTCCACCGTCGTGGAATTTCCGGGCGATGGCGAGGATGATGGGTCGCGACCGGATGTGGCCTCGGCACTGTTGGACGCCGTGGACACGGACGCCGCCGCCAAGACACGCGCGGTGCCCGTCTCGCCCGATCGATACAGGCGCCGACGGGCTTTCGCGCTCGCTTTCCTGATTGTTGCCATCCTGTTGCTGGCTGCTGCCGGAGGAGTTGCTCTCTATGTGCTCAACTCACACAGTGGCACTTCGCAATCCATCGGCACACTCGGAACGGACCCCCGTTCCGGTCCGAGTGACCTCCCGGCGGCGTACAACGAAATGACGGCGACCGTGGCGATCGGCGACCATATCCCCGCCGCAGGCATTCCGGCTGGATAAGAGGGAGAGCTGAGAACGATGGATCAGGACTGGAGCCGCTGGCTCGACGAGGTGCCCGAAGAGGGCGAATCGTCAGGCCGTGCCGCGCGTTCCAAGGCTCCGGTAGTGCGCTTGCGTAAGCGCCGCGGCGATTCCGGCGAGGCCGGTCCGGCGCAGCGCCCGATTCTGGTGGTGGGTGGCTGCGGTGGCGCGGGCGCCACCACGACGGCTCTGGGCATCGCGGGCGAGATCGGCGCCGCCGGTGCGCAAACGGTAGCCGTGGACGCCACTTTCGCGGGCAGCGATCTCGCATTGCGGGGCGCTGACGAGCATTTGAGCCCGATCAGTCTGCAGGCGTGGCTCTACGGCCGCGGTGACGACGAGGCCGCACCGCTCAAGGAATGCCTCTCGCGGGCGACCTCGGGCATCGGCCTGTTGTGGCGCGATCCGGCCCCGCTACGCCGCCGCGCCACCTATCTCACGGTGGCGCGCGCGATCGACGAGTCCGGTTATGCGCCGGTCTACGACGGCGGCAGCCCCATCGCCAGCCGGCACCTGCGCCCGCTGCTCGAAGACGGGGATATCGCTCTGGTGCTGTCGATTCCGGCCCGCGCCGATGCCGCCAACCGGTTGCGGGTGACGCTGGAGTGGCTCGACGATCAGTTCGGCGGCCCCGGCGAGGGGCAGGGTGACGGAATCGTCGGAGATACCACGATTGTTGTCTCACATCAGTTGCCGGGTGGTGATTCTCGAGTCGCTGACCATTTGCGGGAACATCTCGACGGCTGGGTCGGTGATATTCGCGAAGTGCCCTACGACCCCCACCTCGCCCGCGGAGAGCTTGTGCGGCACGGAGATCTGGCTAACGAGACACGCCGGGCATATCGCCGCCTGCTTGCCGGGGTGGCATCATGACCGCAGCCATGAAGGAACGTCGACCCTCCCCCGAAACCGCAATGGCGGCAGGTGTGGTGCCACCCCCGGAAGCCCGCCGCGCACCGATTTGGGACCGTCCCGTACCCGGCGGCGGCCGCGCGCCACTGGTGTGGCTGCTCGGTGTGCACGGCGGCGCCGGGGCCAGCACTCTCGCGCATCTGCTTGCGCCGGCGGCGGATTCGTATCGCCGCTGGCCCGGAGTCTTCGATCGCGAATCCCCGTTCGTGGTGCTGGTCGCCCGCGAGACCATCTCCGGCCTGACCCGCGCCCACGATCTGCTGCGCCAGCATCACGCCGGCCTGGCCGGGCCGTGTGAGGTGCTGGGCCTGGTGACGGTGGCGGCGCGGCCGGGCCGTATTCCGGTGGAGATCCGCCGCTATCGCGATGTGGTCGGTTCGCTGGCCGGTCAGGTGTGGCAGGTGCCGTGGCACGAGGAGTGGACGCTGGTCGAGCCCGATCAGCTGCCGGTCTGGTCGCCCGCCGATCCGGTGCCGAATCAGCGCAAGCGGAAAACCGATGCGCTGCAGGAGATTACCTCCGACATCTGGGAGCTGGGCTCGGACATCGTGGCGGCGGCGCAGGACGCGCTCGACGCCCCCCGCCCGGACGCCCCGGAAGCGGACGAGTGATCATTGTGACTGTTGGAATGCGTTGTGCCCGAAGAGGTTCCCTCATCCAAGGGGAGATTGTCACTAGCGGTTCGTATTTGGAAAAGGACAGACAATGAGCATGATCCTCGTCGTACACGACGCGTACACGCAGGTCCTCGCCCAGGTCGGCAATCCGACCCCCGAGGCTCCGCCCGCGTCGGACAAATTGCTGAAGCTGGTTCGTTACTTCACCTGGTTCGTCCTGTTGTCGGGAATCATGGGAATCACCTACGCGGGCGGCAGATTCGCCTGGGAGAAGTGGTCAGGAGGCGGTTTGGAGTCGCCGAAGATGGTGGCGGGAGCCATGATCGGTGGAATCATCGCGACCAGTGCGGGCACGATCATGAACGCTGTGATCACCTAGTGTCCGCCACAGTTGCCGTGCTGGCATACAAGCAGATGCCGGCCGATGTCCTTCGGCCGATGATGCAGCTGATCGACTGGCTGCTGTGGTGCGTGCTGCTGTTCTGCCTGGCCTGGATGATCCTGTCCGCCGGCAAGCTGTGGTACCACTTCCGCGGCGATCTGGCCGCCAACGAAGCGACGCACGGGGTGGTGATGAGCCTGTTGGGCGCCATCATGGCGAGTTCGGCCAGCGCTATCGCTCTCGCCCTGCTGCCTGCATAGAGGGTTCGGTCCGCACACATTGTCCAGCACTGAAATGTCAAGTGACATACATACTTCGGAGGCGTCGTCATGAACGAGAAGGAGTCGCCCGAGCGCGACCGCATCTCGTTCGGCGTCATTGCCTCGGCAGCCGTGGTGATCCTGATCATCGTCGTGGGCGTCGTGGTCTACATCGGGCGTGACAACAGCCCCTCCGCTACCAAACCCGACGTTACGGCTCCGGCGGTCTCCGATGCGGGCGCGACAGGTTTCGCGGCGCCCGAGGTGGATCTGTTCGGCCGCCGTGTCGATATTCCCAACAACGTTGCCGGGCAGCCGCTTCCGCAGGATGTGCGCAAACAGCACAAGCCTTCGGATCAGGACTGGCTGACCGCCGCCCCGGCGGGCACCGTCGATCCGGACGGCTGGCAGCGGGTCTACGGCGCCTCGGTGCCGTTCTCCACCTCCGATGGCCCGTCGCGTTTGGAAGACGGTCTGGCGGTGGGCTATTCGCACACACCGCAGGGAGCGGTGCTGGCCGCCGCGCAGATCACCTACCGGCTCAATGCCCGCCCCGCCGATCGTGAGCTCTATGTGCGGCAGGTGCGGGTTTCGGCGCAGCAGGTGACCGCCTACGACCAGGCCCTGGCGGATCAGCGGCTGCCGAAACAGCAGCCGGAGAAGGTAACCCGGTACCTGGTGGCGTCCGACGCCTTCCAGGTCGAGAACTATGCCGACGATATGGCGATCGTGCGGCTCGCGGCGCGCGGGCCGGTCGTCGACAACAGACAGCTGTGGGCGGCCGTACGGCTGATCATGGTGTGGGATGCCGGGGATTGGCGGCTCAAGCCGTCGACCTCCAAGACCTCGCAGACCGAGTACGTGGATTCCCTTGCGGGGTGGACCCGGTGGTAACGGAACGAATGGTGAATGAAGTGGCCCTGCGACCCTTCGAGGGGTGGACCATATGGTGAGGCGCATTCTCACGATCTTCGCGGTCGTGTTCACCGTCATGATCGCTACGCCGACGGTGGCGTACGGACAGACCTACGGGTTCGACCAGGCGTGCAACGACTTACACGATTCGCTCGACGGTCTCGGTATCCCCGGGGTGAGCCTCGGTGACGCGGCCTCGGCCGCCTGTAAGGCCGGCAATGTCGCCACCCACCCGACCGACGCGGCCGCGGCCGTGCGCGACAAGGCGTGGGATTCCACCTTCGGCAAGGTGGTGGACTCGCTGATGAACGGTCTGGGCGAGGCGCTGATCCTGGCGCTGACCTTCTGGATGAAGGTGCCCAACGATCGGATCAGTGATTCCGGCGCACTATTCACCAAGATCAACGACTACACCTATCAGCTACAGATTCTGCTGCTCATGGTTTCGGTGATCCTGTCCGGCATGAAACTCGCCGAAGCCAGACGCGGCGCCGCGGTCAGTGAGGCGGCGGAATCGTTCAGAATGTTCGCCCGCGTGGTGTTCAGCTCCTGGATGCTGGGCGCGGTCATCGTCGCGGGCACCCAGGCCTCGGACAAGTTCTCCGAGTGGGTGATCAACGACGCCACCGACGGCCAGGCCAAGAACATTGCCGAGCTGATGGTGAAAACCTCGAAGCTGCAAGCCTTCTCGCCCGGTCTGGTGCTGATCATCGCGATCGTGGGCCTGCTGGGCGCGCTCGCGCAGATCATTCTGGCGATCGTGCGCCAGGGTCTGCTGGTGGTCGCGGCGGGCGTGCTGCCCCTGGCGGCGGCGGCCTCGGGCACCTCGACCGGCAGGCAGTCCTATCCGAAGCTGATCAGCTGGATCATCGCCTTCATGCTGTACAAACCGGTGGCCGCGATCGTCTACATGATCGCGTTCACCACCGCCGGGCACGTGGATGATCTGTCCACCGCCGCAACGCTGCCGGACTCCGATCAGGCCCAGCGCATGCTGGTCGCGATCGTGCTGCTGTGCAGTGCCGCGTTCGTCCTGCCCGCCCTCATGCGCCTGGCCACCCCGGCCGTGGCGATCGTGGGTAGCGGTGGTTCCGGTCTGACCGCGACCACCGGCACCCTGGTCGGCGTGGCCGCCATCGGTGCGGTCGGCAGCCGGGCCGTCGGTGCGCGTGCCATGGCCGGACCGGGCTCCGCCGGATTTGTCGGTCCGGGCCGCGGTCCGCGACCACCGGGCGGTATCGCCGGTCGGGGCGGCGGCGGTGGCGGGGGAGGCGGCGGAGGTCCGCGTCCGTCCCCGGCGCCGGGCGGCGGTGGCGGCGGTGGTGCTGCCGCGAGTCCTGCGGCTTCCGGTGGATCGGCCGCAGTACCGTCAGGCGCGACACGGGCAGCAGCGAATCGAGTCGCTCAGGTGCGTGCGGCGACCGCGGGCCTGAATCGGGCCGATGCGACCGCGGGTGATCTGGCCGGCGACCGCTGGGCCAACCGTTCCCCCGATCTCGGCAGGAGCACCATTCCGCGATGACCATGACCGACACCTACGAGCGTCGCTCGTACGGACTGTGGCAGAAGCCGCGCAGCGCAGGACTTTTCGGCCTGCGCTGGGGTGAGACCGTGGTCGGGTTCGCGGTCGTGATCACCGGTCTGCTGACGGCGATGATCGCCGGCCCGAAACCGGCGCTGTTCGTCGCCGGACTCGGCCTGATCGTGATGACTCCACTGGTGTGGCGGACGGGGGGCCGCTCCGGCTACGAGAACGGATTGATGATGTTCCATTGGTTGCGGGGCCGCGGCAAAGGCGAACACGTCTACCGCGGTGGCCGATTCTCCCGGATTCCGGGCGGTGTGACCCGGCTGCCGGGCCTGATGGCTCCGTCGCGCCTGTACGAGGGCATCGACGCCGGCGGTTACAGCTTCGGCATGATCCACCTACCCCAGTTCGGCCAGTACACAGTCGTGCTGCGGGCCTGGCCGCAGGGCCACGAGGCCGTCGACCAGCCGGTGATCGATCGCTGGGTGTCGGCCTGGGGCACCTTCCTGGCCTCGCTCGGGCAGACCTCGGACATCGTGGCCGTGGTACCGGTGATCGATACCGTGCCCGAGACCGGAAACCGTTTGCTCACCGAGGTTTCGGCCATCACCCGGCCCGAGGCGCCGGAGCTGGCGCAGCAGGTCATGTACGAATTGGCGACCGAGTTGCCGCAGGAGCGGGTGCAATTGCTGCCGCGCGTGGCCATCACCTTCAAGGCCACCACCGCCGAACGCCGGAAGAACCCGGCGGAGGAGGCGGTCGAGATCGGCCGCCGGCTGCCGGGCATCTGCGCGGCGCTGTCGGAGGCGGGCGTGCGCTGCCAGCCCATGTCGGCCGATGAGGTCATCTCCTACATTCGGCGCAGTTACGATCCGGCCTCGCAGGCCGACCTCGAGGTCGCCTCGGGCGAACCCGGTGGGCACGGCCTGGATTGGGCCGATGCCGGGCCGGTCTCGCACGAAGAGCGCTGGGACCACTTCATTCACGACGGCGGTCGCTCGGTCACCTGGGAGATGGACACCGCTCCCGAGGGCGCGGTCGACGAGCGTGTGCTGCAGCGGCTGCTCGCGCCCAATCCCGAAGTGCCGCGCAAACGTATCGCCATCGTCTTCCGGCCGCATTCGGCCGGCGATGCCGCCCAGATCGTCGATGACGACTTCAAGAACGCGCTCGTCGCTCAGCAGAGCGAGCGCGGTGTCGTCTCGGCCGCCGCATCCATCCGGGTCGGCGCCACCCAGCAGGCCCGAGAAGAACAGGCCAGGGGTCACGGTGTGACCCGCTTCGGGGCATTGGTGACCATTACCGAACCCCTGCGCGGCGATCTGCCGCGCATCGAAGCCATCACCCGCGACCTGTCCACACAGGCGCGGCTGAAAATCCGGCGGTGCTACCGCTACCAGGCGGCCGCCTTCGCAGCCTCGCTCGGCTGCGGGGTGATCCTGCCGGAACACGCGACGATTCCGAAAGCACTTGCGGGGTGACCGTTCATGGCACGTGACTTCGAACCACCGGTGCGGGAACGCGATGCCGTTCCCGCCCGTCGTGCTGCCCGTCGCGAGGCGGTCCCGGATGAGCCCGAGCGCACGCTCGGCGATCCGGAGCAGGCCTATCCGGCGAGCCGGGTGGCCCGCGACGAGCACCGCCCGCGCCGCGGCACCCTGCCCGACCGCCGCCTGCTCCGCCGCGACCCCCTCCCGGACGCCGACGCGCCCATCCAACTCGGCCCGCCCCCAGAACCGCAGGACGCCGATTCGGTTGCTCAGATCCCTGCCGCGCCCCTGGAACTGGACCCTCCGGACCGCGAGCGCTCCTCCTACGATGCCCTCCGCGCCTCCGCACCCCAGACGTCCGAGGCGACTCCGGTGCGTTCCGACCACGCCCCGGCGGCCCCGCCGAAGCGTGAATCACGGTCCACCGCAGACATTTCGGGCCGTGACCCACAGTCCCCGGATCGGGATACTCGCGCCGCCACGGACCGTGAGCGACGGCCGGCAGCAGCGACTCCCGGCAGGGAAACGCAGGCTCTGACGCAGTCCCCGGAACGGGACGATCGCGCTGGCGTGGACCGTGAGCGACGGTCGGCAGCAGCGACCCCCGGCAGGGAAACGCAGGCTCTGACGCAGTCCCCGGAACGGGACGGTCGTGCTGGCGTGGACCGTGAGCGACGGTCGGCAGCAGCGACTCCCGGCAGGGAAACGCAGGCTCTGACGCAGTCCCCGGATCGGGATGACCGCGCTGGCGTGGACCGTGAACGGCGGTCGGCAGCAGCGACTTCCGGCCGTGAACCGCGGGCGGACCTGGCGGGTTCGGATTCTCGGGCCGCGACGTCCGAAAAGGCGCCGCGCACAGGGGCTCCGGGCTCGGATATCGGCGTCCCGGGCAGCGCCGGCACTGCCGATGTCGATCGGGTGGCCCGGAGGGCGGCGGCCGGCGAGGGATCCAGGCGTGCGGGTGAGGGCGCGCCGTCAGCCACGGTGGGAGCGGAAGCTGCTGCGGTGGCGGGGGATTCGGCGGTTATTGCAGAAGGTCTCAGCGGCTCGGAACAGTCGGTGCGGGAACGTGCGCGCCGTGTGGTGACCGAAGGTGCGCGCCCGCGTGATTCGGATCGAGTCGAGGGGGAGCGCATGGATGGGGAAGGTACTCGCGGCGTCGATGCCGTAGCCGATGTAGTTCCGCCTGCGCTGGAATCGCCTGGGCCGGTGCGGGATCGAGTGGCGGAGCGGCCGGAGGCGGGCGCCGAGGCCAGGCCGCGGCGTCCGCGCGGTCCGGAGGTCGTCCCGGGTGAGGTGCCGCCGGGGAGTGACACAGCGCGAGTCGGGGAACCGGCCGCGCGCGAGCGCCGGATACGGCAGGCGGGTGAACCGGAAGGCCGCCGCGCCGCCGAGGGTGAGCGGCGTGGTGAGCACGGCTCCGAACGCGAAGGCCGCCGTACCGCCGATCTCGAAGGTCATGGGCGCGAACGCGGCCCTGACGCGCCGGGCCGGGAACGTCGCCGGGCGCCGGGCGCGGAACGTGAGGGTCAGCACGGCGAAGGCAGGCATGCGCCCCGTACCGAGGGACGCGAGCGTGCCGACGGCAGACATGCGCCGCGCGCCGACGGCAGGGAGCGCGCCGCCGGCCGCGATCCGCGCCGCCCCGAGGGAGATCCGCGGCGCCCCGACGGACCGGAGACGCCGCGGACGCCGGATGCGGCACGCGGTGAAGCCCGGGAAGCGCAGCGCCCCAGTGGCGCCGAGGGCCGTCCCAGGCCCACCGATGCCGATCGTGTGCATCTGGGCGGACGCACCGGGACGCCCGCGCGTCCCCGGCGACCGCGCCCCGAGGGTGAATCGGCCGATCGCCCGGAGCGCGGCCGGCAGGCGCGCACCCGCCCGGAGCGGCCCGCCACCGAGGAGCAGAAGCGCACCGCCGCGCGGAAAACCAAGAGCGATAAGGCGGCTCAGTCCAAGGCCGCCAAATCCGCTGCCGCGAAGCGCCGGGCCGCGGCCAAGAAGAAGCAGTCCGGTCCCAAGCTGCTCGATGATGCCGCGCGCGCGAAGCTGGAGGTGGTGGCACGCGAACAGAACGGCCTGCGCGCCGCCTGGGCCACCTTCCGCCTGCATACCGATGATCTGCGCCGGCGCAATTTCGCGGCCCGCGCGGAGCGTATGGAGTACGGCAGTGTCGACGAATTCGACCGCACCACAGCGCAACTGACCGACCGCGGCTATATCGGCGCGGGCGGCGGGCGGATGAACGTGATCGGCCGCCCGGTCGAATACCGCGCCACCACCGCGCAGGTCGCGGGCCTGTGGCCGTGGTCGGTCGGCGCGGGTGCGCCCCTCATCGGCACCCCGCTGGGCTCCCATCTGCACACCGGTGCGCCGGTCTGCTTCGACCCGATGAACTGGTTCATGCGCGGCAGTTTCATCACCGCGCCGAGCCTTTTCGTGCTGGGCCTCAATGGTTTCGGCAAATCCTCGCTGGTGCGCCGCATTGTGCTCGGCGGTGTGGCACAGGGCATCACCCCGCTCATCCTGGCCGACGTCAAGCCCGACTACCGCAAGCTGGTGGAGCTGGTCGACGGCCAGGTCATCGATCTGGGTTACGGCCACGGCAAGCTCAATCCGCTCGCCGCCGGTGTACTCGGCTCCATCGTGCCGAAGCTCGATCACCTGCCCGAACTGCAGATCCAGGTGATGCAGGAGCTGCGCGCCCGCCAGACCACCCTGGTCGCCGGTCTGGTGGAGCTGGTTCGCGGTGCGCGCGTACGCGATTACGAGGAAACGCTCATCTCGACCGCGCTGACCATCCTGTACCGGACGGGCAGCAAATTCACCCCCGATCAGCCGCCCATCATCGAGGACCTGCTCACCGTGATCATCACGGGCGGTGAGGAAATGCAACTCGACGCCGGCGCCGATAATGCCGAGGAATACCAGAACGCCATCAAGGGCCTGCGCCGATCATTGCGCGCGCTCACCCAGGGCCCGTTCGGCGCGGTCTTCAACGGGCAGACCACAACTCCCATCGATACCACCGCCACCGCGGTCTGCATCGACGTCTCGCACATCCCCAGCGGGGACAAGAAGCTCAAGGCCGCCGTCATGCTGGCCTGCTGGGCAGACGGTTTCGCCTCGGTGGAGGCCGCGCACGTGCTCGCCGATGCGGATCTGGGCCCGCAGCGCTACTTCCAGGTGGTCATGGACGAGCTGTGGCAGGTGCTCGGCCTGGGCGACTTCATGGTCGACCGGGTGGACGAGCTGACCCGTCTGCAGCGCGGTATCGCCACCTCGCTCATCATGATCAGCCACACCATCAAGGATCTGCAGTCCCTCGGCTCGGAGGCCGCCATCTCCAAGGCGCTCGGCTTCCTGGAACGCGCCCGCGCCAAGATCTTCGGCGCACTGCCGGCCGAGGAGATCGCCCGCCTCGATTCCACGGTCCCGTTCACCTCCGCCGAGGAGGACATGGTGACCAGTTGGTCTGCGCCGCAGGCCCTCACCGGCGAGGCGCTCAAACCGGGCCAGCACCGGCCGCCCGCACCGGGTACCGGCAAGTTCCTGCTCAAGATCGGTGAGGACCGCCGTCCCGGCATCCCGTTCCAGATGGAGTTCACGCCCTCCGAGAAGGAGAGCGGAATCCACGACACCAATCAGCGTTTCAGCGAATTCACCGAATCCACCGCCCGCCGCGGCACCGACGACGGGAGTGCCGCATGATGCCGCATCGGTCTTATCGCAGAGTCTCGCCCGAGGTCAGACAGGCCGCGGTCGAATCGGTCATCGCGCTCACCGGCAAATTGCGGTCCGAGTCCGAGGCTTGCCGGGCGGTCGCCGAACAGATCGGCGTGCACACCAATTCGGTGCGCAACTGGGTCCGCGCCGCGGAGAGCCCGGGTCTGGAACGCATGGACGCGATCGCGCTGCGGCGCAAGGTGGCACTGCTGCAACAGCAGCTGGCCGCCGCCGCGGAAATGAATCGCAGCCTGGTGGAGACCCTGCACGATGCCAAGCGGGGCATATGACCGCGTGCCGTACCGGGCATCTGACCGCGTGTCGCGAGTGCGGACACGCCGACTCGGCAAACCCGCCGGTATTGCCCGGCGGCCGATCGCAGCGACTAGCCTGGAGGTCGGTGCGGTCCGTCCTCGGGAATGGCCAACACGCGAACCGGGTGGTGATGCTGGTGCTAGGCGTCGCAATGCTGGTGTCCGCGTGCGGCAGTGGCGGCGGAAGCAGCTCGGGTCCGAGTCCGCTGCAGCCGCCCACGTCCACCACGCGTCTACTGCAGAGCGCTCCGACACCCGACCCCACCACCCCCGACGGGGTAGCGGTCGCAGCGCTGCGGGAGATATTCACCTGGTATCCGGCTACCGAGTCGCAATCGGCCGCGCTGATGCGGGCGCGGAAATGGCTGGGTCCCACGCTGATCCGTACACTGGACACACCACCCACGAGCGCCGAGACGCCGAAGGCGACGCTGCAGTGGGCCGATTGGGGCAAGGCCGGAGCACACGTCGAGGCATTCGTATTCGCCTCGGGTGAGACGGCTCCGCCGGGCGCGGATCCGAATCGGCAGCAGTACAAGATCGGTATAGAGCAGACGGTCGTCTATCCGGACTCCCGGCGCGAGCCGAGGCCGCCGATAACGGTCGTCGCCACCGTAGTACGCAACGGCAGCAGCTGGCTGCTCGATGAATTCCACTGAGCAGCAACGAGATACAGGTCATCCAGGAGGCTAGAGATGGCGAAGAAACCGGTGAAGGACCCGGCCGATCCCGGGCCGGACACCACCCTGCAATTGATCTACGCGGCGGGCGCGATCCTCGGAACGCTGTGGCTGTCATTGCAACTGGGTAACCTGCTGTCTTCTCCCAGACAGAATATTCCGATCAATCCGATCGCTCTCGCCATCGCGCTGGGCAAGGGCACTCTGCACTGGCCGGTGTTCGCCACCGTCATCGTGGTGCTGGTGATCGTGGCGGCGCTCGCATACGTCTTCATGAAGAAGCGGCACAAGACGCGCAAGGCCGTCGGGCGACTACCGGTGGACGACAAGGCCGAGCACATGGGCAACGGCGGCGCCATCAGCGCGCTCACCGAGGCCGGGGTGCGCGCCAAGGCCGATCAGCTCGGTATGCGCCTGGGCCGCAACGATATTCCCGGTGTGCCCATCGGCATGTCGGTTGCCGACAACTGCATGCTGTACGGCTCCTACGAGGATCTGCACATCGATATCTGGGGTCCGCGGCAGGGCAAGACGACCTCCCGCGTGATCCCGGCGATCCTGGCGGCCATCGGGCCGGTGGTGGTCACCTCGAACAAGCGCGATGTCGTGGACGCCACCCGCGATGTGCGCGACAGCAAGGGCAGCCCGATCTTCATCTTCGATCCGCAGGACATCGCGGGCGATCCGATGAATTCCGATGACCGGGCGCACAACTGGTTCTGGGATCCGCTGGCCTGGGTCGATGCGCACAATCCCGGCTGTGAGGTGCGGGCCGCGCGACTGGCCGGGCACTTCGCCGACGCCTCCGATATGTCCGGCTCGGTCACCACCTCCACCGACAGCTATTTCGATCAGGAAGCCGAGGACCTGCTCGGCGGACTGTTCCTGGCGGCGGCGGTGGACGAACGGCCGATCACGCAGATCTGGGACTGGGTCACCAACCCGCTCGATACCGAACCGATCGAACTGCTGCGCCGCTCCGGGCGCTTCCACTTCGTCGCCTCCGGTCTCGCGCAGCAGTACAACGTCGACGATCGCACGCGCAGTGGTGTTTTCGGTACCGCCAAGAAGATGGTCGGCTGTCTGCGCATGTCCAATGTGCACCGCTGGATCTCCCGGGAATTCGGTGGACAGCAGTTCGACGAGCTGGCCTTCATTCGGGACAACGGCACCCTGTACTGCCTCTCGCTGGAGGGTCGCGGTTCGGCGGCGCCGCTGGTCAGCGCGCTCACCGAGGCGGTCATCGATATCGCCATGCGCGAGGCGTCCCGCTCGCACGGCGGCCGGCTGGAGATCCCGCTGCTCGCGGTGCTCGACGAGGCCGCGAATGTGGTGCGCTGGAAGGATCTTCCGAAGCAGTACAGCCACTTCGGCTCGCGCGGCATCGTGGTCATGACGGTGCTGCAGTCCTGGGCGCAGGGCGCCCGCTGCTGGGGTGTGGACGGTATGGAGGCGCTGTGGGCCGCCGCCAATGTCAAGGTGCTCGGCAGCGGCGTGGACGACACCAAGTTCCTGCAGGAGCGCTCCGAGGCCATCGGCGATTACGACAGCATTTCCTCGTCGGTCTCGGAATCCTCTGGCGGCAAGAGCTATTCGCGGTCGCTCGGCTCCTCGCGCACCTTCAATGTGCACGGTCTGGCCACCCTGCCGCGCGGCCGTGCCATCGTCTTCTCCTCCGGCGCACCCGCGGTGCTGGTGCGCACCGTGCCGTGGTGGGAGGGCGAATACTCCGACGAGGTGCAGAAATCCATTACGCACCACGATCCGTCACCGCGTCGCAAGACCGAGATCGCTGATCTGATCGGCGGACCCTCGCTTATCAAG
This sequence comes from Nocardia sp. NPDC006630, assembly GCF_040611495.1. NCBI lineage: Bacteria > Bacillati > Actinomycetota > Actinomycetes > Mycobacteriales > Nocardiaceae > Nocardia > Nocardia sp. NPDC006630. The sequence continues at coordinate 278,772 of NZ_JBEXOK010000002.1, read as the reverse complement.
GCCGAGCCGGCGTACGACGCCGGGCAGATTGAGGAGGTCCGGCCGCTGTGAACGAACAGCAGGAAACACCCATGGTCTACGCGAGCGTGGTCGAGTTCGTGGAGAACTATCTGAGCCTGGTGTACCGGCGGCAGGTCACCGATATCAGCGACACCGTGTGGTGCCCGGAATGGTGGAAGCACGCGGAGGCGGTCGCGCGGCTCGATGCCATGTGGCGGGCGTGGGAGCACTTCCGCAAGGACGGCAAAACCGGTCTGAGCGTGTGGTTCCTGGATCACGCCGATCCGCATATGGCGAAGCTGTTCGACCCGAAGGGGCCGTTCAAGTACTGCAGCGTGCGCAATGGGCACAAGGACATGCTGACGCCGCTACCGCTGAAATCACCGCAGCAGGGGCTGTTCAGCGATCCGAACATGGGTGATTTCCACATGTGAGCCGGAGCGCGTCGGATCGCGTTGTGGCGGATCGTTTTTCGGGCGATCCGCCGCTTCGCGTCGAGGGGGTCTGACAGTCAGGAGCGGACGCGTTCGCGCCCACGGGCTTCCATCTCACGGGCCCGGCGCTGTGCCACCGCGGCCTCCTGGTCCTTGGCCCGCACGGCTTCCTGCGCCGACTGTGCCTGCCCGACCTCCATCAGCATGCGCACCGCGGCCAGCTCGGGCGCGATACCCATGCGGGAAAGATGTTGGGCCAGAGCGGTTCGGCGCTCGACGGAGTCGTATCGCGTGAGGGATTTGTTCGCGGCGGCGGCCTGGGTCGCGGCCATGCGGCCGGCCTCTGCCTGTGCGGCGAAACGATCCTTCTCGAGTGATACGCCCTTGTCCAGCGGCGGTTTTTCGATCATGCGCGCAAGTTCGACATTGCGCGGATCCTTGGCCTTCGCATCAGCGGCTTCGCGCAGCTGACGTTCACGGCCTTCCTTCTGCCGGGCTTCGGTGACCTTGACGCGGGCTTCCGCTTCCTTCTGGCCACGTTCCCGGGTGCGCAGCGCGACAAGCGTCGCGAGCTGCAACATTTGCCTCATCATCGCCGCGGTTTCGCGGCCGATGTCGTCGAGTTCCTCGGCCATTGCCTGCTCCCCGATGCTGCAGTGATCACTATGGATGATTGTGGTGCTTCGTCACGATCCTCGCCACACGAACGGTGATTCGGATAGCTGAGTCCCGCCTGCAAACGTGACACCGGGAGCGAGAGTGGCGCTGGGGGGTTCGGCCCGATGGGGTTGGCCCGGTAGGCCTTACTACGCCGCTTCGTACTCCGTTCTACGAGATTACCAGCGAAAACTCAGATACCGCCGCACGCGCGCGTCGCGATACAGCATATATCGCACAATTCCGGCAGCGTGCGGGAAACTCAGGATTTTCTTTGGTTAGGAAAGCCTTACACAGGAGGTTCGGTGGCCGAATCTCGGGCGTTTCGCCGGAAACTGAACGGGCCCGGCATCATCGCGATGCCGGGCCCGAAATGTCGTGTTGGTCAGTCGATTCGGACCGACTGGATGGTTACGTCGGTGGCGGGCTTGCCGTCCTGGCCACCGCCGGTGACACCGGCCTTGGCGACCTTGTCGAGCGTGGCCAGTCCGGCGTCGTCGATGGTGCCGAAGATGGTGTACTGCGGCGGCAGCTGCGAGTCGCCGTAGACCAGGAAGAACTGGCTGCCATTGGTGCCGTGGCCGGTCTGGTCCGGTCCGGCGTTGGCCATGGCGATCACGCCGCGCTTGTAGTTCACCGGCGTCTGAGCGGCCTGATCGTTCGGGTCGTACTGATCGGTCGGGTACTCGTTGTCGAACGCGTAACCGGGGCCGCCCTTACCGCTGGCGGTCGGATCGCCGCACTGCAGCACCTGCAGGCCCTTACCGGTGGTCATCCGGTGGCACGTGGTGTTGTCGAAGAACTTCTGCTTGGCCAGACTCTCGAAAGAGTTGACGGTGCAAGGGGATTCGCCCGGGTTCAGGGCGATGCCGATCGGGCCCTGGCTGGTCTGCAGATCGGCCTTCGGGGTGCCGGCCGTGGAGATATTGTCGGTGCCGGGCTTAGTCACCGGGCGATCCGACGGCTGCTGCTGTGCCACACGGTAATCGCAGGTCACCGTCGCGGGCTTGGCCTTCGCCGCGGGCGGCGCCGCCGACGCCAGCGAGGCGTCCGGGGTTTCGGAGGCGGCGGTGGTGCTGGTGCTGTCATCACCCCGCGTCAGGAAGTAGATGCCGACACCTGCCGCGACCGCGACCACGACGCCCAGCGCTGAGGCGGCGATGGTCAGTTGCTTGCGCTTGCGCGCCCGCTGGGTCCGGTTTGCGACCTGACGCTCCAGCTTCCGTTTCGCTGCAGCGCGTCGCTGTTCATTGCTCGGCACTAGCTAGTCCCTCCGTATCGGTTGCTTCCGGCATAAGAGTGTGCCATCACTTCCTGAGACGACCCCTTATAACCGGTGCACACTAACCGGTTGGACTTGGGAGAGCACGATGGGGAAAACTGAACCTCGTGACCGAGACCAGCAGCTTCCGTGCCCCGAAGGGGGTCCCCGATTACCTGCCGCCCACCTCAGCGGAGTTCGTCGCCGTGCGCGACGGATTGATTCATACCGCGCGACTGGCCGGGTACGGGCACATCGAGCTGCCGATCTTCGAAGACACCGCCCTGTTCACGCGGGGTGTCGGCGAGTCGACCGACGTGGTCAGCAAGGAGATGTGGACCTTCGCCGACCGCAATGGTGAGAGCTTCACGCTGCGACCCGAAGGCACCGCCGGCGTCATGCGCGCGGTCATTCAGCACGGTCTCGACCGGGGGGCGCTGCCGGTCAAGCTCGCCTACGCGGGTCCGTTCTTCCGCTACGAACGGCCGCAGAAGGGCCGGTACCGGCAGCTGCAGCAGGTCGGCGTGGAAGCCATCGGCGTGGACGATCCGGCGCTGGACGCCGAGGTCATCGCGATCGCCGATACCGGGTTCCGATCGCTGGGCCTGGACGGTTTCCGGCTGGAGCTCACCTCGCTCGGCGACGAGACCTGCCGCCCGCAGTACCGGGAACTGTTGCAGGAGTTCCTCTTCAAGCTGCCGCTCGATGAGGAGACCCGCCGCCGCGCCGAGATCAACCCGCTGCGTGTGCTCGACGACAAGCGGCCCGAGGTCAAGGAAATGACGGCCGGCGCGCCGCTCATGATCGATCACCTGTCCGAATCGGCCAAGGCGCACTTCGACCTGGTGCTCGGCTACCTCGACGCGCTCGGCGTGCCGTACGTGGTCAACCCGCGCATGGTGCGCGGCCTGGACTACTACACGAAGACCACCTTCGAATTCGTGCACGACGGTCTGGGCGCGCAGTCCGGCATCGGCGGCGGCGGCCGCTACGACGGGCTGATGGCCGAGCTCGGCGGGCAGGCGCTCTCGGGCATCGGCTTCGGCATCGGCGTGGACCGCACCGTGCTGGCGCTCGCCGCCGAGGGCAAGTCCGCCACCGACGGCTCGCGCATCGACGTCTTCGGGGTGCCGCTCGGCGATATCGCCAAGCAGCATCTGGTGGCCCTCGCTGGACAGCTGCGCGCCGCCGGCATTCGCACCGATCTCGCCTACGGCGGTCGCGGTATGAAGTCGGCCATGAAGGCCGCCGACAAGTCCGGTGCGCGTTTCGCATTGGTGCTGGGCGACCGGGAGGTCACCGACGGCGAAATCGGCCTGAAGGACCTCAGCACCGGCGAACAACGCCAAATCCCACTGAACGAAGCAGTCGCCCAACTGACCGCCGCCCTCACGGGCAAACAGCCCTGACGAACCCAACCGCGGCCCGGCAGCGAATCCGCTGTCCAGGTCGCGGTTGCCGGCGCAAATAGCTCGCCGCGCACCAAATGTCCGGAGATTCCGTGCGCGGCAGGGGAAATCGTGCGCAGGACGCCGGTGCCGATCGGCCGTCCGGACCCTTCTGGCTCGTGCGAAATCGGTGGCTTCGAGTCCATCGCCCTAGTTCCGTCGCTCCAGGCGACAACCGATCTAGTTCCGGTCGGGGTAACTCCCTGGGTACGGGCTGACCGAACCACCGCCTGACCGCCGGTCGCCAACGCGACTGCATCGAATCCTAAGTCTGGCCAAAAGGTTCGGGGAGGCGGGAAGGGTCCAAAAGGTTCGGGGAGGCGGGAAGTGCTGGTAGCGTCCCGGCGGTGTGCGGGAGCGGTGCTTCGTGGCGACCGGCGCACCCTCCGACCGGACGAATGCGCAACCGTGACTGAACAATCGAACGCCGGGCCCGATGCCGAAATCGGGCTCGATCTCATCGCGCCGGAACTGCTGGCGCCCTCGTTGCGCCGACTTGCCCTCTCCGCCATCGGGATCGGGGTCGGGGTGGGATTGCTGCTGGCGCTCATGGTGACCTGGCCGCTGGCCGTCGCCACCGGTGTGGTGCTGGGCGCGCCGACGGCGCTGTACGCCATTACGGTGCAGCGGCGCCGGATCAGATTGTCCGGCACCGTGATTCGGTCCCGTACGTGGATGGGTGAGCGGCGGCTCGATCTCGCGGACGCCGTCGGGGTCGAGATACTCGTGCGCCCGGGCCGGCTCAGCCGAATCGTCTTGCGCGCCACCGCCGACCGTGACATCCGGATTGTGCCGCTGGCCATGTACACCGATTCCGGCGACGGCCGGGAACTGCACACTCTCGGGCTGCGCAAGCTCGCCGACGCTCTCGCCAACTGCCCGCTGGCCGCCGCGCTGGCGGTCTCGGAAATACTGGTGCTGCAATCACGCGCCGAGGCGCGCGACGCCGTCGCCGAGGAGCGGCCGCTCTATCGGGCGGTGCGCATGGTCCGCGATCGTGACGAGGTCTCCGCCGTGGTGCTCACCGATGCGGATATCGCCCAGCTGGCTCGCTAGTCCCCGAGTGCGGACCGGCGGTCATGACACCGGCTGCCACGTCCCGGTAGCGCTGGCGGAATTGTGGCCGTCCGGCTGGCACCACATCGCCGTACCGCTGGCGGACCTGGCGTAGTGGTCCCGCTGAGCACTGCATCTCGCGCCGGGCGCGGGACTGACGGCGGGCAAGGCGCCCGGACGTCTCCACTGGTAGAGCCGCCCGTCACCACCGGGAGCGCACAGCAGCGTCGAGCCGTCGCTCGCGGCCCGGAACGTCCCCGCTTCATTGGTATTGCACAGCGATCCGACGACGGGAGTGCTCTCCTGCAGCCACACATAACCACCGTCCCCGGCGGTATCGCAGGTCAAAATGACCCCGCTGTCCTTGGTAATGGTCTGCCCGGGTGTCGTGCACTGCTGATGAACGGCGACATCCGCGACGCTCGTGGTGGTCGGGGTCGTGGTGGTGGAGGACGTGGTGGTCGGATCGTCGGTGGTCGTCCGCGCCGCCGTGGTCGTTCGGGCCACCGTCGTCGGGGCGGCCGCCACCGGGGTGACGCGGACCGGCGCGGCCGACGCACCGGAGTTGTTCGGTGCGAACTTTCCGTGCAGCAGGATTGCTCCGAGCACTAGCACTCCGCAGGTCAGAGCGGCTATCAGCCCGATGATCGGGTACCGGCTCGTCCGCGATGCACCGGAACCGGCGTGCGGCGCGCCCTGGCCCGGCTCGTAGTCATCCGGAATGACCTCGAACACCTCGGTGTCCTGTGACCACAAATCGTCCGGCCGGCGGTAATCCGGTGACATCGATGTCCCCAATCCTCGTGACTCGCAGGCACATCGGGACACCCGGCCCGCCTTTCGGGCAGCATACGACGAGCGTCACCCGAATGCGCAGCGAGTGCTTCGGGGTGCAGTGCCGTCCGGTGCTATTGCTTCCGGCGGAGTGTCTACTTCCTCACGAAGGGCCTCACCGGCAGGTACCGGCGGGCGTGAGCGCGGTTAGGGTCGAAGTGGTTATTCCGACTACCGCTAGGAGTTTGTCGTGAGCACTGCCGCCCGGGCGACACCTGTGACCGTCACCGTGACCGGCGCCGCCGGACAGATCGCCTACGGGTTGCTGTTCCGCATCGCCTCCGGCGCGCTGCTCGGCCCCGAGACCCCGGTGCGGTTGCGACTGCTTGAGATTCCCGCCGCGGTGTCCTCGCTCGAGGGTGTGGCCATGGAACTCGAGGACGGCGCCTTCCCGCTGCTGTCCGGCATCGACATCTCCGATGATCCGTGGGTCGGATTCGACGGCGCGAATATCGCGCTGCTGGTCGGCGCCCGGCCGCGTACCGCGAATATGGAGCGCTCGGATCTGCTGGCCGCCAACGGCCCGATCTTCACCGATCAGGGCGCGGCCATCAATGCCAATGCCGCCGCGGATATCAAGGTGCTGGTGGTCGGGAATCCGGCCAATACCAATGCCTTCATCGCCATGAACAACGCGCCTGATGTGCCCGCCGAGCGGTTCACCGCGCTCACCCGCCTCGACCACAATCGGGCGATTGCGCAGGTGGCCAAGCGAACCGGTGCGGCAGCGGCCGATATCCACCGCGTCGCCATCTGGGGCAACCACTCGGCGACCCAGTACCCGGATCTGAGTCATGCCACCGTCGGCGGCCGCCCCGCGCTCGAGCTGATCGATGATCAGCCGTGGGTGGAGCACGATTTCATTCCCACCGTGCAGCAGCGTGGCACCGCGATCATCAAGGCGCGCGGGGCCTCCTCGGCGGCGAGTGCGGCCAGTGCCGCCATCGACCACATCCACGACTGGGCGCTGGGCACCGCGCCGGGCGAATGGGTCTCGATGGCGGTGCCGTCGGACGGGTCCTACGGCGTGCCGGAGGGGCTGATCAGCTCGTTCCCGGTCACCTGCGCCGCAGGGGAGTACAGCATCGTGCAGGGGCTGCAGATCGACGAATTCTCGCGCAGCCGAATCGATCTCAGTGTCGAGGAGCTGGCGGCCGAGCGCGATGCGGTCATCGAGCTCGGCTTCGCCAAACGCTCCTGAGCGGGGTCTTCGACAGGGAGGTCAGCTGACCTTGGCGATGACGTTCTCGCCGTACCAGTTGATCTTCTTGATCTTGTCCTCGAGGGACTCCGTATCGTGCTCCTTGGCGTAGGAGTTGCGGAAGCCCACGATCACATCGGTGATGCCCTTCTCCTCGACGCGCTTCACACCGTCCGGGGTGTAGGCGTCATAGGACACGGCGTGAATCTCGAATTCGCCGGGATTGTCACGCTCACTGCGCAATTCGTTGATGCGCGCCAGGTACTTGTCGAGATCCTCGGCATTGCCGCCGGCGTGCATCCAGCCGTCGGTCAGCCGCACCGCGCGGCGCAGGGCGGCGTCACTGTGCCCGCCGACCAGGATCGGCAGCGGCTTGGTGGGCGCGGGGGTCATCTTGATCTTCTGGATATCGTAGAACTCGCCGTGGTACTCGAAGTACTCGCCGGTGGACAGGCCCTTCACGATCTCGATGCACTCGTCCAGGCGCTTGCCGCGGCGCTCGAACGGCACGCCCATGATGTCGAAGTCCTCCGGCCACGGGCTGATGCCCACGCCCAGTGCGAAACGGTTATTGCTCAGGCGCGCAAGCGAACTGGCCTGCTTGGCGACCAGCACCGGCGGGCGGATCGGCAGCTTCAGCACGAACGGGGTCAGGCGCAGCGTGGTGGTGGCCGCGGCGATGGCCGCCGACAGAACGAAGGTCTCGATGAAGGGCTTGTCCTCCAGGAACTCACGGTTCCCGTCCGGGGTGTACGGATACTTCGAGTCCGACTCCGCGGGATAGGCGATGCTGTCCGCGATGGTGATGCTGTGGAACCCGGCCGCCTCGGCCGCTTGGGCCAAGGGGATGTAGTAATCCGGGTTGGTCATCGCCTCCGCGTAGGTGTAGCGCATCGGGTCGTCCTCTCGACGGTGAGCAAGTCTGCCAAAACTAGAACAGATTCTAGTTCTTGTCGTGATGTTAGCCCGCGACGGGCGCATTGGCGATGGATCCGAGTGAAACCGGCGTATCAGTCTCGAAGTCGCTGAGGTGCAGCATCTGTTGTAGCGCGACGTTCGCCGAGCGGGCTTGCGGGGTCTCGGTAGCTGAGATCGCTGGCTCGAGGGGTTGCCCCAGCAATCTGAACCTTGTTCTAATCGCAGACATGACCATTGCCATCACCGGATCCGGCTCGGGCATCGGAGCGGCCACCGCCGCCGCGCTCGCCGCGGCGGGACACGACATCATCGGCATCGACCTGCGCAATGCCGACGTCACCGCCGATCTCACCGATCCGGTCGCCCGCGCGGCCGCTGTCGAGACGGTGCTGGAACGTTCCGGCGGCGTGCTGGACGGGCTGGTGCTCTGCGCCGGCGTCGGACCGCAGGTCCCCGATCCGAACTTCGTGGTCGAGATCAACTACCGCGCCACCATCGCCTTCCTCGACGCGCTGTTCCCGGCGCTGCAGAAGGGCGAATCGCCTGCGGCAGTGGTGGTTTCCTCCGTCGCCTCCACCCACCTCGCGTGGGCCGACAACCCGATCAACCTGGGCACCGAGGCCGAATCCTTCGCGCAGGCGGGTGATTACGCCGGTTCGTTCGCATACTCGGCGTCCAAGAACGCCGTCACCGTCGCCGTCCGCCAGCGCGCCGTCGAATGGGGCGCCGCCCGCGTCCGCCTCAATACCGTCGCCCCCGGTAGCGTGGAAACCCCGCTGCTGCAGGCCGGCCTCGACGACCCCCGCTACGGCGACGCCATCCGCAACTTCGTTGCCCCCATCGGCCGCAACGGAACTCCGCAGGAAATCGCCTCCCTGATCCAGTACCTGCTCGGCGCGAACGCCGGTTTCATCCACGGCGCCCAGTTCGTCATCGACGGCGGAATTGACGCACAGGTCCGTCCGACGGCAGTCTGATCCCCACGCCGGACGCGATCCGGCGCCACGAACGGTGGTTGAGCCCGCGGGGTGTACTGCGGATCGGCTCGGCACCAACGATGCCGCGGTCTCGGAGCAGCTACTCCGATGGCCGCGGCATCACCCCTTACCGGAGTCACCGGGCCGTGTGAAAACCCGGGTAGTGGCATGCCGCCGCCCGTCACCCTGGGCGCGAGTGCCAGGTAGAAGGTCGTTCCCGGTGGGCCTGAAGCGGGTGGCGGCCCACAGTTTTCCGCTACTGCACGGTCAGTGCTTGTTCATCGCCCGGCTTGGGGATCGAATCACGCGTTATCGCTGTCGAAGTCGCCAGAGATCTCGTCGGCCTGGCCGATGACGCCGGGGCCGGAGGCGCCGAGGTTGCTGGTGAGTTCGCTTTCGCCGGAGACGTTTTGGTAGGGCTGGACGGTGCGGGAGTGCTGCTGATCGCTGCCGCCGCCCTTGGCGCCCGCGCCGCCGGGGGAGCCCATGAAGCCGGGGCTGCCGGGCCCGCCGACTCCTCCCATACCGGGCGCGCCCGAGCCGAAGGGGTTGGCCGGTGCGGAAATTCGGCCGCCGGGGACCGAGGAGCCGGGGCCGCCGGGCACCGACGGGAGGCCGCCGCCCAGGCCGCCACCGCCGCCAGTGCCTGCGCCGCCACCCGCGCCTGCGCCGCCTCCGCCGCCTTCACCGAGACCGGCGGCCTTGGTGTCGAGGTCGGCGGCCGGGTCGAATTTCGCGGGGTCGGTGGACGACTGGTTCGCCACGCCTTCCAGGAGCGATTTGGCCTGCTCCAGAATCGGCTGGCCGACATTCTGCGCGAGAGACTGGGCGACCTCGGCGGGGTTGGGTGCGCCGTTCTGACCGGCCAATTGGCCGATGATGCCATTGAGTTGCGCTGTGTAGCCGGACAATTCGCCGTGGGTGACGTTCACTACCGTGATCGCGGAGCCGAGGTGTTCGGTGGCAGCGGCGATCAGGGCGGTCTGGCCCGGGGGCGTCAGAGCCACCGGGGCGAGTGCGGTCGCCTGGGCGGCGAAGGACTGGGCGATGGCGGTGAGCTGGATATTGCCGCGCTGTACCACCGCTGCGGCCTGCTGGGTGATCGCCGAGAGATCGAATCCGCGCTGGCTGGTCTCCTGGCCGTGGTTCTGCGCCTGCTGGCCCGCTGCCTGCGCAGTGCTCGACGCCTGACCCTGCCAGAGCCCCTCGACCGTCTTGAGCGCACCACCGCCGACCTGGACCGCGCTCTCGATGAACTTCGAGCCCTGACTTAGCAGCGAAGCGGGATTCAAGGTGCCCAGCACCCCGGTGCCGAAACTGTTGATCAGATCCAGGAATGGTTTGAACAGTGCGTCGAGACCCGGAACGGCCGGAACCGGCAAACCCTTCATGAGATCGCCGACCGGATCCGCGGACAGCGGCGGCAGCACCGGAGCGATCGAGCCCTGGGCGAACGCGGCCTGCGCGGCATGGAGCGCGGCAGGCGCATTGCTCAGCGCGGCTTGAGCATTGCCGAGCACACCCTGGGCATCGGCCAGCGTCCGCTGTGCGCCCGACAGCACGCCGTGCGCGGAATCGAGGGCGGGGGACAGGGCGCCCTCCAGCACCGAGGCCGCACGGGTGTCGCCACCGTGCGCACCGCCCGGCAAACCACCGGACAGCGGTGTGCCATGCTGCTCGAATTCCTTGCGGGACAAGGCGAATTCCGGTGCCTCGAACCCTGGAATATCGGCTGGGAGCTGGCCCAGCGGCAGATCGAGCAAGGTGCCGGAAGGTACCGCGCGCGCCATATCCGGTCCGGCGGCGATCGGCTGCGCGGGCGCGCTGATCACCCCGGAATCGAGCGGCCTCATGCCTGGCTACCGATCTGACCCGCGACCGCGCCCAGCCCGTCCGCGAAGGAACCGTCGGTGGCGTCGAAGGTGGCGGCCGAGCCGAAGGCGGCCTGCCCGAGGTGTGAGAAGCGCGCCGAGAGCGCGTTGATGTCCCTGTCGTGCAATAGTTCGGCGACCGCGAAACTGGCCAGGAAATCCGCCCCGATGAGCCCGAAGACGGGCGTCATGGCGGCGACGTGGGAGGCGGTGTCCAGCCCGCCGGTGGCGGCGATATCGCCGGCCACGCCGTCCTGTGTCGCGGCGAAGGTGCGTACCGCTTCGGTATCGACCGAGAGATCGGCCATCAGTGCCCCCCAATCGTCGTGAACATGCGGTTGCGAATATAACGCACTCAGCGTCCACTCCGGCGTGCCGTATGCCCCCACGCCGCAGGTGGAAGCGCTCCCGGTTCGCGGCATGACCGTTCTTGCAAATTAGAACAAGTTCTATATTCTTCAACTCATGAAGGTCGCAGTCACCGGCGCTGCCGGGTTCCTTGGCACCAACTTGCTTCGCCAGCTTACGGATCGCGGTCACGAGGTGACTGCCATCGATCGCGTCCGGCCCACCACGGACACCCCCGGTGTCACCTGGGTCAGTGGCGATGTGCTCGATCCCGCCTCGATGCGCAGCACGCTCGAAGGCGCCGAGGTCGTGTACCACCTGGTCGCACTCATCACCCTCGCGCACAAGAACGATGTGGCGTGGCGGATCAATACCGAGGGCGTACGCACCGTCGCCGAGGCCGCGCTCGCGGTCGGTGCGCGCCGCATGGTGCACACCAGCTCGATTCACGCGTTCAACCAGTACACCTGTGGCGGTCACATCAACGAGCGTTCGCCGCGCTCCATCGATCCCGAGCTGCCCGTCTACGACCGGTCCAAGTGGCAGGGCGAGATCGAGCTGCGCAAGGTCATCGACAAGGGCCTGGATGCCGTGGTGTGCAACCCGACCGGTGTGTACGGTCCGGTCGACAACACCGGCTCCCGTATCAATGTCACCCTGTGGGACGCCGCGCGCGGGCGGGTGCCCGTCATGATCAGCGGCGGCTTCGACCTCGTCGACGTGCGCGATGTCGCCAGCGGCCTGATTCTGGCCGGTGAGCGCGGCAAGACCGGCGAGAACTACCTGCTCGGCGGCCACTTCACGAATATGCTGCACGCCACCCGGCTCGCGGCCGAGATCAACGGCCGGATGAAGCCCGCCTTCGCCATTCCCGCCAAGTTCATCAACTCGCTGATGCCGGTCATGGAACCGGTCGCGAAGGCGCTCGGCAGCGACCGCATCTCGAAGGCTTCCATGGGCGCGCTGCTGGCGGCGCCGATCGTCGAACACGCCAAGGCCACAGCCGAACTCGGCTACCGGCCGCGGCCCGCCGCGGAGACCGTGCGCGACCTGATCGCCTTCTACAACGGGCAGACCGTCAAGGTCGACACGCAGAAGATCGCTTGACACCTGGTAGAACAAGTGTTCGACTTGGGGGGTGCGGTGGCAAAGCCAGACCCTCGAGGCCGATGACGGCGCGCTGCCCGGACTCGAACGCGCGGGATTCGTACGGAGCGTACAGACTCCGGAGTTCGAGGGCATCACGTTCCACGAGGTGCTCTGCAAGAGCGCTCTGAACAAGGTGCCCGACGGCGGCGCCCTGCCCTTCGGCTGGACCATCAACCCGATGCGCGGATGCTCGCATGCGTGCCGCTACTGCTTCGCGCGCGGCACGCACGAGTATCTGGATCTGGATGCCGGTGACGACTTCGACAATCAGATCGTGGTCAAGACCAATGTCGCCGCCGTGTTGCGCCGCGAGGTGCACAAACGCTCCTGGCATCGGGAAACCGTTGCGCTGGGCACGAATACGGACCCGTATCAGCGCGCCGAGGGTCGCTACCGGCTCATGCCGGGCATCATCGGCGCGCTCACCGAATCGGGCACCGGGTTCTCCATTCTCACCAAAGGCACTCTCATGCGCCGGGATCTGCCGCTGCTGACTCAGGCAGCGCGGCAGGTGCCGGTGCATCTTGCTGTCTCCATCGCCATTCTGGATCCGGAACTGCATCGCAGTCTGGAGCCGGGCACGCCGTCGCCGCGGGCGCGGCTGGAGCTGGTGCGCGCGTGCACCGATGCCGGATTCGACGTGAATGTCATGGTGGCGCCGATCATTCCGTATCTCACCGACAGCCGCGCCCACCTCGAAGAGATCTTCCAGGCCATCGCCGACGCCGGCGCGGCGAGTGCCGTCGCCTTCCCGATGCACCTGCGCGGCAGCACCCGTGGCTGGTTCCTGACCTGGCTCGCCGAACAGCACCCGGCGCTGCTGCGGCGCTATCGCACGCTGTATGGTCGCGGAACCTCGGTGACTCCGGAGTACTCCGCGTGGCTACGCGGCCGGATCGATCCGCTACTGGAAAAACATGGTTTGAATCGCGCACAGCAGGCCGAGCCCGAGGCGCCTGCCGTGCTGTCGCAGACGCCCGACCCGCAGCTGGCACTGTTCGCCTGACGCTCGCTGCGAATCTCTCCGATCTCTGCAATCTCCGCATATCTCACTGCTCACTTCGCGGGCGTGCCGCGAATAGAGCGGAGTAGTTTGGCGTTGGTACCTCTCACGGACGAGGAAGTGATGCAGGCGCATGGTTTCGCAGCGTGATGATTCGGTGGCAACATCCGGAAACGGTGGCGCCGCAGAGAAATTGGAAAAGGTTGTAATTCGCTTCGCGGGTGACTCCGGTGACGGTATGCAACTCACCGGTGACCGATTCACGCACGAGGCCGCCGCATTCGGCAATGACCTCGCCACCCAGCCCAACTTCCCCGCCGAGATCCGCGCACCACAGGGCACGCTGCCGGGTGTCTCCTCGTTCCAGATCCAGATCGCCGACTACGACATCCTCACTGCCGGTGACCAGCCCGATGTACTGGTGGCGATGAACCCCGCAGCGCTGAAGGCGAATCTGGAGGATCTGGCGCGGGGAGCGACTCTCATCCTCAATACCGACGAATTCACCAAACGCAATCTCGCCAAGGTCGGGTACGCCGCCGATCCGCTCGGCGATGAGAGTTTGTCCGATTTTGTGGTGCACCGGGTGCCCATGACTTCACTGACGCTGGCCGCCACCGAACCGACCGGTGTGGGTAAAAAGGACGGGCAGCGCGCGAAGAATATGTTCGCGCTGGGATTGCTGTCCTGGATGTACGGGCGGCCGCTGGGCGGCACCGAAACATTCATGCGGGAGAAATTCGCGTCCACACCGGATGTCGCCGAAGCGAATATCCTCGCATTTCGGGCAGGCTGGAATTATGGCGAGACGACCGAATCCTTCGCCACCACCTACGAGATTGCGCCCGCGACGCTGCCCGCCGGCACCTACCGGCAGATCACCGGCAATACCGCGCTCGCCTACGGCCTCGTCACCGCTGGGCAACTCGCCGGAATACCGGTCTTCCTGGGCACCTACCCGATCACCCCGGCCTCGGACATCCTGCACGAACTGAGCAAGCACAAGAACTTCGGCGTCACCACCTTCCAGGCCGAGGACGAGATCGCCGGAATCGGTGCGGCACTGGGCGCTTCGCTCGGCGGGGCGCTCGGCGTCACCAGCACCTCCGGGCCCGGGCTCGCACTCAAGAGCGAGACCATCGGGCTCGCGGTCATGACCGAATTGCCGCTGCTCATCATCGATGTGCAGCGCGGTGGGCCCTCGACCGGCCTGCCGACCAAAACGGAGCAGGCCGATCTGCTGCAGGCGCTGTTCGGGCGCAATGGTGAATCGCCGGTGGCAGTGCTGGCCCCGCGCTCGCCCGCGGACTGTTTCGACACCACGGTCGAGGCGGCGCGCATCGCGCTCACCTACCGCACCCCGGTGCTGGTGCTCTCCGACGGCGCGATTGCCAATGGGTCCGAGCCGTGGTCGATTCCGCAGGTCTCCGAGTTGCCGCCCATCGATCCCGGCTTCGAACCCGCTGGTGCGGAAGATGATTCGTTCGAGCCCTACGCACGCGATCCGGAGACCCTGGCCCGGCCGCTCGCCGTGCCCGGCACTGTCGGTCGCGCACATCGCATCGGCGGCCTCGAAAAGGCCGACGGCAGTGGCAATATCTCCTACGAACCGGCCAATCACGAACTCATGGTCCGGCTGCGGCAGGCCAAGATCGACGGCATCGCCGTGCCCGACCTCGAGGTCGACGATCCGGACGGCAAGGCCGAACTGCTGCTGCTGGGCTGGGGCAGCTCCTACGGGCCGATCGGCGAGGCGTGCCGGCGGGCCCGCCGCCGCGGCGTACCGGTGGCGCAGGCGCATCTGCGGCATCTGAATCCGTTCCCCGCCAACCTCGGTGCGGTGCTGAAGCGCTATCGCACCGTGGTCGCGCCGGAGATGAACGGCGGTCAGCTGGCCATGCTGCTGCGCGCCCGCTACCTGGTGGATGTGCAGCCGTGGACCAAGATCGCCGGTCTGGCCTTCTCCGCCCAGGAACTCGTCGGCGTCATCGACGCGGCTCTGGACGGCTCCATCACCGAGATGGAGCAGAACAAGGCCTTCACCGCCCGGGCGCGGGCGACCTACCGCACAACTGGGGGTAAGTGATGACCATCCTTGAAAACCCGCTTGTCGGCGCCGATCTCGGGCTTACCGGGCTGTCGGGTGTGCCACGCGCAGACGGGCCGCAGAAGGCCAAGGAGTACACCACCGATCAGGAGGTGCGCTGGTGCCCCGGGTGTGGTGACTACGTCATTCTCGCCACGGTGCGCGGATTCCTCGCCGATCTGGGGCTCAAGCGCGAGAACCTGATGTTCGTCTCCGGCATCGGCTGCTCCAGCCGGTTCCCGTATTACCTGGAGGCGTACGGGATTCACTCGATCCACGGTCGTGCGCCCGCGATCGCCACCGGACTGGCCGTGACCCGGCCGGATCTGTCGGTGTGGGTGGTGACCGGTGACGGTGATGCGCTGTCCATCGGCGGTAACCACCTCATTCACGCGCTGCGGCGCAATGTGAATATGACGATCCTGTTGTTCAACAACCGGATCTACGGACTCACCAAGGGGCAGTACTCGCCGACCTCGGAGACCGGGAAGGTCACCAAGTCGACGCCGATGGGGTCGGTGGACCACCCGTTCAATACGCTCTCGATCGCGCTCGGCGCCGAAGCCACCTTCGCCGCACGGGCTTTGGACTCCGACCGTACCGGTCTCAACGAGGTGCTGCGCGCCGCCGCCGCGCATCGCGGGACCTCGTTCGTGGAGATCCTGCAGGACTGCCCGATCTTCAATGACGGCTCCTTCGATGCCCTGCGCCGCGACAATGCCGAATCGCATCTCATCCGGCTGCGGCACGGTGAGCCCATCCGCTTCGGGGCCGAGAGCGAATTCGCGGTGGTGCGAGATGGTTTCGGGCTGCGCGTCGCGCCCACCGACTCCGTCGCCGAGGCCGACATCGTGGTCCACGATGCCTACACCGACAATCCCGAATACGCCTACGCCCTCTCGCGGCTCTCGGATCAGGACCTGTCGCACGTGGTGACCGGCGTCTTCCGCAGCGTGAATCGATCCACCTACGACGACGGCGTCCGCGCCCAGCTCGCGACCGCGGTGCAGCACAAACCGGTACACGAGAATTCGCTGCAACAGCTGCTCACCGGCCGCGAAACCTGGACGGTCGGCTGACCTTTCGCGCTGCGGCGCCAGCCCAGAGCGAGAAAGGCATCCGGCAAGCTCTGATACCTGAAGGGCCTGCCGACTTCTGACCGGCTGTAAGAGTTTTCGGTACCGTAATCGAGCACTCTGGGGATTAGACGTCCGGAGATTCGACCGATTCTTATGCGCGCATATTGTATTGTCGTCGACGTGAGCCTCTGCAACTATATGCAATATGCATTCTTGGGACGGGCGATACCTACAATGGTGCGCCATTCTTCGGAAGAAAGGTCTGATCCGGAAGAGTGGCATGCGGAGCGGATGAGTGCATCCGCAGATATGTCACGTACCTCAAGTATTCCATCCGGCCCACCGTCTGAGCCGGTTGTCGTTCTCAGGAACATTTTTCCATCGGCGGACAAGGCAATTCCTGTATGGGCGTACCAGTCGACCCTTGTCGGCGGAATAATAGCGAGAGTGAGCCCATCTTTTATCAACGTGGTATACTCGTTGGTAGTGTCCTCTGCTACCATGGATCCTTTTTGGTCCATTGCAATTATCCATGGAAGGCCGGCGGGATTCTCACCTCGGTTTGTGCGGTGAAGCGAGTGTCCATCTAGGCTCCAGTACTCGATCGCTTCACGGCGTTCGATAACCAACTCTGAGTCGGAGTACACAATATCTGTCAGGTCTTGCCCGTCAACTGTTCCGACAGTTCGCAGACTGTGAAGATCGAATATCGTGACTTTGTCTTTGCTGTCGGTATCGTCGCGCTTTGCGATGGCAACCAGAGATCCGTCATGGCTAATTGCGGCATGTGAAATTGATCCATTCACATCGGTCGATGCGACCGGGCTGGGGATGGACTTTAGATCCCTTCCGTTTGTATCTTCCAGCGCGATATTTCCCTCGCTGTCCACCTTGATGATGACTTTCGATCCGGGTGCGGAGGACGCGGCGACGATTCGTTCGGCACTCCTGACCGGAGGTGAAAGAGTTACATTTTTAGGGATCGACAAATCTTCTTCCCATTCGGTCCCGCTTCCCCATGGATAGCTTTCGCCCACGATGATAAGGCTAGATTTCCCCTTCTCGTCAAGCCATATCGGAATTCCCCTGAAGGGTGCGATAATCGTCGATGGTGGAGAATTGTCTGGTGCCAGATTCTGAAGCAGAGTTGCATCTGCATCGCTATCATTGTAATTGACTGACGTTGATACTATAGCGGCTTGGGAATTCGGCGAGACGAAAATGTTGGGCTGGCAGGCATTGCACCCCATTACAGAAGGAATGGTCAAAGTTCTGGTAATTCTATCTGTTTGCTGCATATCCCAGAAAGTGATCTGATCTTGATGCGCAGAAACAAGTCTATTTTCCGAATCTCCCATGAATCTCAGAAGCTTTTCGGACGTCACTGTCGCGCCTGTCAGGCGTGTCGCTGGGGGGGTGTTGTCCTTGACGGAGGATGTGCCTGCGACATAGAGGGCTCCGTCCTGTCCTGGTACTGCCACGGTATGGCCGCTCAGGCTAAGGGTGGCGGGTATCGCTGTGCTGGCTTGTGGAATATATGCATTGAGAAATGAATTAGCGTCCGATCCGTCGGATGGAAAAATTAGGATCGGTTCACCCTTCAATGGGCCACATGCAACATATCTTCCGTTTACCGAGGGATCCCCGACTGGATGTGATGCTCCGCATCCACCGTGTCTGAACTCAGCGAACTCCCAGTTGTGGGTTAAAGAAATTATTCGCGTGTCCCGTTGCCCGGTGAACAGGGCTAATTCTGAATCGGAGATAAATGACATTGTTGTTGCGTTCCAATTATCAGGATGGGATTCGTCTATTTCTCCTGACTGAAGGTCGAGGACCCCTACAAATGCATTGCTTATAAGTCTTGTATTTTGCGCTATGCTGTGTATGGCTGCCAATTTCCCTGAAGGCGATATGGCAACTAAGTCGGGTGAATTTTCTCCTTCGATTTTTATAGGGTGCGTACCGGAGGCTTTCTGCCACAGTGCTACTTGGGTGCCGTCCGTTGCGAGGACTGTTTCACCGGACCTGTCTATAGCTAGGCTTGCAATCGATGATGTCAATTTGAATACCCGGGTTAGTTCGGGGTTTGACGGCGACCATAGAAGAACCTGACCATCCGCTGTTCCCGCTGCCACGGTTGAACCATCTGCGCTGGTTTCCAAGGCTGTTACGGGTGAACTTGTTGTGAGGTATCGCACGATACTGGGACTGGCAATGTTCGCTCGAAGAAGTGTCGATAGATTCGTGTCTGAAGGATCGATCTTGTACGCTGCTACCGCCAGTAGTAGGGCGGAACGGACATCGGTATCCATTTTGTTGTCCGCGATGGTGGTCACGAGCCGCGCTGCGGCGATCATTGCCTGCTTGTCAGCGCGATCCTTTTGGACCACCGCGACTCGGGCCACAATGGTTGCCAATATGACTAGTATCGTCAACACCAGTCCGGTGAGCTGGGCCCACCGGAGATTTCGTTGTGTTTCTCTTAGGCTCTCGGAGTGGAGATCATCTTCCGATATTCCGCGGATGACTGATAAAATGCTCAGCGCGGCACCGTCGATATCGGGATCAATTGATCTGTTACTTGATTTATGCCACTTTATCGCCTTCCATACAGGTTGGTGTTCGAATGCCCCCAGTAGCCTCGGAGGCAGGGCAGTTGAAACCGAATGATTCCAGTCCTCGTGGTCATCATCCCATACTAGATCTCCTGAACTTAGTACTAGAAGCAAAGTATCAGAGGATCTATTTGTGAGCCACCAGGCTATTTCCCGGTCCACCCATTTTGATTCTGCGGCTTCGGGTGAAGCGATCACGACGAGCCAATTTGAGCGAGAGAGTCCGGACTCGATTTTGCTCCATAGATGCGGTCCGATAGGAATGCTGCTTTTGTCGAGAAATACCCGTAGAAGGGGAGGCTTGTACCATGGTCGTGGCTGCTTCTCGATAGCTCGTTGGAGGGATGGCAAGATTCCGCGATCTCGCTGACCACTATAGGAGAGGAATAGCCCATATCCAATTTCAGGGCGAGTCCGTTTTGGTCCGATCAAAGTATAGAAGTAGCCGTTTAACCGTGTTTTAAGGGGCATCGGACTCTCTGGCCGGCGTAGAAACGATAATATATAGTATTTAACTGGTGCGGTTGAATTCCGGTTGATAGCTATTGACGTCGGGCAGTGAAGATATCGTCGGTTGCGTCGATAAGGGCAGGTGCTTCGGAAGCCTCCGCAAGCAGCCGGGCGTACGCGAGCAGAAGGATTCGAAGGCTCTCAAGCTCTGCGCGCAGCTCGGGTGCCTTGGGCCAGGCCAGTTCGTGCTCCGAAATCGACCTGCCTGAGGGGCATGAATCTTCCCAACGTTGCAGTTGTGGATGCCAGTACGCCAGGACTGGTCGGACCGCAGCGTTGAGAATCCAGACCGCCAGATAGCCGAATCTATAGCGGCCACGCCGAGGCTTACGTGCTACTGCAGGTCCGTGGCGTCGAAGAATGTCTCGCGTGACCGCGAATAGTTGATGGAGAGATGTCAATGCTTCTTTGAGGGTTCCCTCGCCGGGTGCCAACGGGGCGACGGCTACCCGAGTGACCAATTCCACATATAGTTCCCAGGCCGCGGCGCGCTCAGCGGCGTCGGGCACCCACGTGCCTGCTAGTTTTATTGGACCCCAGCCCAACTCGACCTTGACGTCCTTGACAGTCAATGCTCCCCCAGATGCGACTTCAGCGTGCTCGTCCGCCCATCGTATTCGCCATTGTTGCTGTGCACCAGACTATTTCGCCCAACCAAGACGTGCGATTCGGGTGCGGAGTGTATTCGGGCTATCCCGTAACGAGGCCGCTTGCAGTGTTGGTTCAGCTCTGCACGAACCGGCGTAGTGCTTGGCTGAGAATCTCGGGTAGCAGCAGTGGTACTCGTTGTAGCTGAAGTGCAGTGGTCGCCGAATCTGGACGGCGTACAGAGCTTTTGTGGCGCGGTCACGGTCATGTTGACACGACGAAGGCGTTCAGCAGGCACTGGAATACCTCGGTGAAGCGCTGGCGGCACGCCTTCTGATCATCGGTGAGCCCGTCGAGGGCACCCGGGCTGTAGACAACCAGATGCACATCCTGGTCAGGCGGCGCCGGCATGAAATCGATGATCGCCGCACCCTGATCGGTCAGCGTCGCCGTACCCATATCCGCCAGCGCCAGCGACCGGACCTCGGCCGCGGCGGCCGTCGTCACCTCCGCCGCCACCTTGCCATAGATCTCCTGGCCGTTGCGCCGCTCGATCGCCCGGCCATCGGCCCAGATCTCCAGCGCCGGTTGCGGATTGCCGATGTTCTCCCAGCTGTTCGGCATGGATGTCAGCAGGAACACCGTGGACCAGGGCTTCTGGGTGTTGGGCGCGGTAGACGGTGCGGGCGAAACCGGCGCCGGCGGAGCCGGTTCGGCGCTGGGCGTAGTGGTCACGGGCGCGGGCTGGTCCGGGGCCACCGGCGTGACGGGCGCAACGGGCGGTGCGGACGAGGGGGCCGCCGGGGCCGGGCCGGGCGCGGGCGCGCTGGTGAGCGGCGGCGCGGCGACAGCGGGTTCGGCCGGTGGTGGGGGAGCGGGATCGTCGGCCTGCGCGAAACCTATGGTGCCGGTGAGTAATACGGCTGTCGCCAGCGCGGTCACCATGCCGCGCAGTCCTGTGCCGAACGCTGTTCGACCGAATCCGCGTGTCTCGCCGAGTCTTTGCATCAGCACCCCTCCGAGCTCCCGCGCGGGGCGTACGCCCGCCGTCCGTGATTCTGCCCTGTGCGGGCATCGGTCACCGACAGCATGTCAAGAGCAGGGCCGATGTGTCACGGCGGAGGCGGGCCGAAACGTGTTGGGGTGCTTCGGGTGTGGATCCCGGCCGCAAACATGCCGGGATGACGAGGATCGATCAGCGGATGCCGGGCGGGTTGCCGAGGTCGCGGGCGGAGTAGGTGTCGCACATCTTGACCTGTCCGGTCTTGTAGCCGGAGAGGAACCACTTCTGCCGCTCGTCGGAGGAGCCGTGGGTCCAGGCTTCGGGGTTGACCTTGCCGGTCGACGCCTTCTGGATGCGGTCGTCACCGACAGCCGAGGCTGCCGAGAGACCGTCACGGATATCATTGTCCGTCAACGGATTCAGGAACGTCTGGTTGGTGCCGGGCATGGGTAGCTTATCGGCGTAGTACGCCCACACCCCCGCGTAGCAGTCGGCCTGCAGTTCGGTGCGGACCGCGCCGGACTCCGGGCCGCGCGGATCACGTTGCGCGCGGCCGATATCGCCGAGCAGGTTCTGAATGTGGTGCCCGAACTCGTGCGCCACCACGTACTCCTGCGCCAGCGGGCCGCCGCTCGCGCCGAAGCGATCCTTCAGCTCCTGGAAGAAGCTGACATCGAAGTAGGCGGTCTGGTCGGCGGGGCAGTAGAACGGGCCGACCGCCGAGGACGCCTGCCCGCAGCCGGTGTTCACCGCGCCGGAGAACAGTCGCACCTTCGGTTCGGTGTACTGCTTATTGGTCTGCTTGGCCAGTTCGGTGCCCCAGACCGTGTCCAGACTCTGAACCGTCGCGATCACGCGGCAGTCCGCGTACTTGTTCGCGTCCGCACCGGTCTTGCAGTGGTCCGGCGTCTGCGCCGCTCCCTGCGATTGACTCTGGGCTCCGGTGAACTGTCCGAGGACACTGCCGGGATCGCCCCCGAGCAGCAGTGTGGCAATGAGCACCACGATGCCCAGGGCGCCGCCCCCGAGGGCTATTCCGCCGCCCATACCCGGTCCGCCGCTGCCGCCCGAGACCCGGTTCGGGTCGATCTGCAGGCCCTCGTTGAAGGTCATGACCAATAGCTTGGCACGGCCGCACGGATATCGGTTTCCTCTCGGAATACGTGTCTCACTACGATGGGAGCGCACCCGGCCCACCCCGCCGGTGCTTCGAGCCCGTCGAAAGGAATCCAGTGCTGCGCACCCACTTGGCTGGTTCGCTGCGAAGCGAGCACGCCGGTCAGACTGTCACCCTCACCGGATGGGTGGCCCGACGGCGAGACCACGGTGGCGTGATCTTCATCGATCTGCGTGATGCTTCGGGCGTGTCGCAGGCCGTCTTCCGTGAAGGCGTCCCCGCCGAACAGGCCCATAAGCTGCGCAACGAGTTCTGCGTGAAGGTCACCGGTGTGGTCGAGAATCGACCGGCCGGCAGCGAGAACCCGAATCTGCCGACCGGCGCCATCGAGGTGAACGTCACCGAACTCGAGGTGCTCAACGAGGCCGCGCCGCTGCCGTTCCAGCTCGATGACGAGCCCGGCGAAGAGGCCCGTCTCAAGTACCGCTACCTGGATCTGCGCCGCGAAGGCCCGGCGCATGCGCTGCGGCTGCGGTCCAAGGTCAGCGCCGCCGCCCGCGAGGTGCTCGGCAACCACGCCTTCGTCGAGGTCGAGACCCCGACCATGACCCGGTCCACCCCGGAGGGCGCGCGCGACTTCCTGGTTCCGGCCCGCCTGCAGCCCGGCAAGTTCTACGCGCTGCCGCAGTCCCCGCAGCTGTTCAAGCAGCTGCTCATGGTCGCGGGCATCGAGCGGTACTACCAGATCGCGCGCTGCTACCGCGATGAGGACTTCCGCGCCGACCGCCAGCCCGAGTTCACCCAGCTCGATATCGAGATGAGCTTCGTGACCCAGGAGGACGTCATCCTCCTGGCCGAGGACATCCTGGTCGCGCTGTGGAAGCTCATCGGCCACGAGATCAGCACGCCGATTCCGCACATGACCTACGCGGAAGCCATGCGCCGCTACGGTTCCGACAAGCCCGATCTGCGCTTCGGCATCGAGATCACCGAGATGGCGGAGTATTTCAAGGACACCCCGTTCCGGGTGTTCCAGGCGCCGTACGTCGGTGCGGTCGTCATGCCGGGCGGTGCGTCGCAGCCGCGGCGTCAGCTCGATGCCTGGCAGGAGTGGGCCAAGCAGCGCGGCGCCAAGGGTCTGGCCTACATCCTCATTCAGGAGGACGGCACCCTCGGTGGTCCGGTCGCCAAGAACCTGACCGACGCCGAGCGCGAGGGTCTGGCCAAGTTTGTCGGCGCCAACCCCGGCGACTGCGTGTTCTTCGGTGCCGGTGATGCCAAGTCCAGCCGCGCGCTGCTCGGTGCCGCGCGCGGTGAGATCGCCCGCAAGTGCGAGCTCATCGACGAGAACGAGTGGGCCTTCGTCTGGATCGTCGACGCCCCCATGTTCGAGCCCGCCGCCGACGCCACCGCGAGTGGCGATGTGGCGCTCGGCCATTCGGCCTGGACCGCGGTGCACCACGCGTTCACCTCGCCCAAGCCCGATTCGCTCGCCACCTTCGACACCGATCCCGGTTCGGCGCTGGCCTACGCCTACGACATCGTCTGCAACGGCAATGAGATCGGCGGCGGGTCCATCCGTATCCATCGCCGCGACGTGCAGGAGCGGGTGTTCAAGGTGATGGGCATCAGCGAGGAGGAGGCGCAGGACAAGTTCGGCTTCCTGCTCGACGCCTTCTCCTACGGCGCGCCCCCGCACGGCGGCATCGCCTTCGGCTGGGACCGCATCACCGCGCTGCTGGCCGGTGTGGATTCCATTCGCGATGTCATCGCCTTCCCGAAGTCGGGCGGCGGCGTGGATCCGCTCACCGACGCGCCCACCCCGATCACGCCCGTGCAGCGCCGCGACGCGGGACTGGACGTGAAGCTGGACGCCGACGGTAACCCGGTGAAGGACAAGTAGTCTCGGTCCGAACACAAAGCACCGGCCGGTATCTCGATACCGGCCGGTGCTTTTCTGTCTGTACCTAGTACTGCACGACCAGGCGGCCGGTGAGTGTGCGATAGGCGTAGGTGATCGCGATGGCGGTGACCGGGCCGGCGACCAGCAGGCCCAGACCGCACAGCAGCGCGCCGACGAAGGTGATCACCAGTACGGCCAGGGCCAGCAGGATCACCTGCAGGGCATTCGAGATCACCAGTTGGGCACTGGATTTGATGGCGGTCAGCGGATCCATCTCCTGATCGATCACGAAATGCAGTGCGAACATGCACAGCACGCCGACGATGACCACCGGGAACACGCACAGCATCGAGGCGATCAGGCAGGCCACGAAGACGATGAGCGCCGTGATCAGCACACTGCCGGCATTGACGAATCCGAAGAAGCCCGAGAAATCCGGTGGGGTGCCGTCGGTTTCGTAGAGCGCACCGCGGATCATCGCCGCCTGCAGCAGCCACATCACCAGGGCCGCCACGATGAACAGCAGCAGCACGCCCGTGAGCGATTGCACGTCAACGATATTCACCAGCAGGGTGACCACCAGCCAGGCGATCAATCCGACCAGCACCATGCCGATCCACGGAACCGGATTGGCGCGGAAGCGATCCCAGCCGTAGGAGATGGCGCGACCCACATTGAGACTGATCGGGGGATGCTCGTAGGTCGAGGACTGCGGCTCCGAAGACTGCTGTCCGCCGGGTGGCACCGCACCGGGCTGCTGTCCGTAACCACTCGGGGGCTGGCCGTAATCGCCTTGCTGCGCACCCTGTTGCGGTGCGTAACCACCTTGCTGAGGTGTGTAACCGCCCTGCTGGGGTCCGCCCTGGGGTGAGTAACCGCCCTGTTGAGGTCCGCCCTGGCCGGGTACGTAACCGCCCTGCTGAGGTGAACCCTGCTGTGGTGTGTACCCGCCGGGCTGTGGTGCGTACCCGCCCTGCTGCGGTATACCGCCGGACTGGGCGTAGCCCGGCTGCGATCCCGGCGCGCCCGACTGCGGGGGCAGCGGAGGCGGTGGTTCCACGGCCTCGCTGCCGTACTGCGCGGCGCCCGGCCCGCTGAATTGCGGGTATCCGGCGAGCCCGGGCAACTCGTGGCGACCGTGTCCCGGACCCTGTTCGGGCGCACCGGAATGCGGTGGCGGCTCGGGGTTTTGATGGGCTCCGGGCCGGGCCGTGTACTGCCCGCCGCCCTCCTCGCCCGGATTGTCGCCGGAGGGTGCGTTCGGTGCGGAGGGCGGCGTGCCGGTCATGGTCGCGAGCCTTTCACATTTCCCGGTTTACGGTGTGACACACAGCAGTTGAACATGAGACAACTCGACGGTCCTGGTTGTGTCAAGCAACCAGCGCCGTGTGGGCAAACCCGGTACCCAGACACGCCGGACGACGCGCGAAAGGTTGCGCAACCGCTCGCTGAAAGTGACCTGGTGCGAGTAACTTGGGAACCGATGACCGCACTATTGGCCGAACGCGCCGCCGAAGTCGTGTACGCGGCACAACAGTTGCTCACAAAGCGAATGGGTGCTGCGGTAAAGCTGAGCGATCCAATTGAACTCAGCGGCAGTGGTAGAACGACGGTGCTACGCGTGCGTGTAGCGGAGAACGCTTTCTCACTTCCGCGCACTCTCATAGTGAAGCAGGTACGCGGCAGCGCGCAGGAACGACGCACCGGGGGTATGGCGCCCGGTGTGGCCAGCATCGACTCCGCATTCCTGCGTGAGGCGGTTTCCTACCAATTCACCACGGCGCTCGGGCGCGACCACAGACCCGGGGCCTACCTACTCGGCTACAGCCTGCCCGATCGGCTGCTCATCCTCAGCGACCTCGGGGAGAACACCTCGCTCACGGCCGTACTGCAGGCCGGAGCCGAGCCGGCCGGGCGCAATTCGCTCATGGCATTCGCGCAGGCATTGGGTCGCATGCACGCTGCCACCGTCGGCCGCGAGGCCGATTTTGTCGCCCTGCTACGCCGCGTCGACGTGGTGCATCGGGTGGACGGCATTGCCCAGCAGGCCGAATCCTCGGTCTCCGATGTCCCCGTCATGCTGCAGCACGAGCTCGGCATAGAGGTCCCCGGCGAGATCGCCGAGCGCATCGTTCGTGGTAACCGCTTGTTCTCCGCCGGGCGCTATCGCGCCTTCAGCCCGTCCGATCTGTGTCCGGACAATGTCATCCTCAATGACGAGGGTGCGCGTTTCCTGGACTACGAGTGGGGTGGATTCCGTGATGCCACCCTCGATATCGCCTACGCCCTGGTCTCTTTCCCCGGCTGTCTCTGCGACTTCGAACTCTCCCGGGAACGTGCCCGGCAGATGGTCGAGGCCTGGCGCTCGGAAGTGGTCGCGGTCTGGCCGGCTCTCGCCGACGATGATGTGCTCGCCGAGCGCATTCTCGAGGCGCGGCTGATCTGGGTCTGGCTCTCCACCTACTGGTTCCTGCCCGCGGACCACACCCGCATCGCGGCGGCTCGTGAGCACGGACTGTCGATTCCGCGGTCGGCGGCGCTGATCAACCGCTGGGCCGCACTCGCCGAGGACGCCCGCTGCACGGGCGACGATTCGCTCGGTGACTTCGCCGAGCACGTCTCGGCGACGCTCGAAGAGCACTGGGAAGAATAGATTCGATTCGACGGTGAAGGCCGGGATCCCACGTGGACCCCGGCCTTCACCGTTCCTGTCGTGGGCGGGCGGTACGGTCGCGTGGTGAGTGACGGATTGTTCGAAGCGCCAGGGATGGAGGACGTGTCCGACGAGTTCGAGGCGTTGCCGCCGGCAGGCCGCGAGGGATTCGCGCCGCTGGCCGTGCGCATGCGCCCGAGAAATCTGGACGAGGTGGTGGGCCAGGAGCATCTGCTCGGCCCCGGCTCGCCGCTGCGCCGGCTCATCGAGGGTTCCGGTGCGGCTTCGGTGCTGCTCTACGGGCCGCCGGGAACCGGTAAGACGACGCTCGCCTCGCTCATCTCGCAATCCACCGGCCGCCGCTTCGAGGCGCTCTCGGCGCTGTCCGCCGGTGTGAAGGAGGTGCGCGCGGTCATCGATCTCGCGCGCCGCCGGCTCACCGTGGGGGAGCAGACCGTCCTCTTCATCGATGAGGTGCACCGCTTTTCGAAGACCCAGCAGGACGCGCTGCTGGCCGCGGTCGAGAACCGCATTGTGCTGCTGGTCGGCGCGACCACCGAGAACCCGTCCTTCTCGGTGGTATCCCCGCTGCTGTCCCGCTCGCTGGTACTGCAGCTGACGTCCTTGTCCGAGGACGATATTCGCACCGTGCTCACCCGTGCCATCGAAGATCCGCGCGGTCTCGCGGGCGAATACACGGTGACCGATGCCGCGCTCGATCACATCGTGCGCATTGCGGGCGGTGATGCGCGGCGCTCGCTCACGGCCCTGGAGGCGTCCGCCGAATCCTCGCTCGACGGCACCGTGGGCGTCGAGTTGGTCGAGGCCAGCGTCGACAAGGTGGCGGTCCGCTACGACCGCGCCGGTGACCAGCACTACGACGTCATCAGCGCCTTCATCAAATCCCTGCGCGGTTCCGATGTCGACGCCGCCCTGCACTACCTCGCCCGCATGATCAGCGCCGGCGAAGATCCGCGATTCATCGCCCGCCGCTTGATGATTCAGGCCAGTGAAGAGGTCGGCATGGCCGACCCCACCGCCCTGCAGACCGCCGTGGCAGCAGCCCAGGTAGTCCAACTGGTCGGTATGCCGGAGGCTCAACTGGCCCTCGCCCACGCCACCATCCACATCGCGACCGCCCCCAAATCCGGTGCGGTCGTCAAGGGCATCGGCGCAGCCATGTCCGACATCCGCGCAGGCAAAGCCGGTGCGGTGCCGCCGCATCTGCGTGACGGCCACTACCCCGGAGCCGCGGCCCTGGGCAGTGCCCAAGGCTACAAGTACCCCCACGACCACCCGGATGGCGTTCTCGCACAACAGTATCCGCCCGACGAACTGGTCGGTACGGACTACTACAACCCCACCGACCACGGCTACGAACGCGAAGTAGGCCCCCGAGTCACCAAACTCCGCCGCATCGTCCGCGGCCGGTAGTGGCCGCCGGGTCGTTCAGCCGGCGAGGCGGATGATGGCGAAGTGGGCGCCCTGGGGATCGCTGAGGATGGCGAAGCGGCCGATGGTCATATCGGTCGGAGGTACGGCGACGGTGCCACCGAGCTCGGCGGTCTTTGCCGCGATGGCGTCGGCGTCGCTCACCGCGAAGTAGTTCAGCCAGTGCGCGGGCACATCCGGCGGCCAGTTGTCGTCCATCTGCATCATGCCCGCGATGGAGCTTCCGCCGACCTTGAACTCGGTGTAGGTGGTGCTGCCGAATGCGGCGGTCGAGCTCTCCCAGCCGAAGACCTCGGCGTAGAAAGCCTTGGCGGGCTCGATATTCCGGCAGTTGAGCTCGCTCCAGCACCAGCTGTTCGGTTCGTTGACCACGCCCGCGCCCGCGAATCCGTACGGTTGCCAGCCGGCGATGACCGCGCCCTGGGTATCGGCGAAGACGACCATCCGGCCCTGCTCGGGCACATCCATGGGTTCCATGAACAGCTGACCGCCGGCGGCTTGTACGGCTTTGGCCGTGGCATCGGCGTCCAGGACATTGACGTAGGCGGTCCAGGCGGGCGGCTGTCCCGGATTCATGATCGTCATGGCGGCGGCCACCTCGCCGCCCGCAGCGCCGGGGAGGGTGAACATGGTGTAGCCGCCGTACTGCGGATCCGGCGAGACATTGGCCTGCCAGCCGAACAGGGTGCCGTAGAAATTCTTGGCTGCGTCGATATCGGTGGTGGCCAGGTCTACCCAATTGGGCACGCCCGGTGCGTACGAGCTCATGTTCGGCATGGCCGACTCCTCTCGGGGCGGAAGGTGCCGGCTCGCGGCCCACTGAGCCGACACCGCGAGCCTAGAACTCGCCACCCCGCATGTCCGGTTATCGACGGAAGTCACGTCGCGACCGGGCGGTCTCGATTCAGTTTGCGAGGAGCCCGTTTTCGCGGGCGATCTGCCCGATCTCCTTCGGGGTGCCGGCCATGATGACGCGGACGTGCTCGGTGACCAGTTCGATGGGCCAGTTCCACCAGGCCGCGCGCAGCAGCAGGTCCACCTCGGCATCGTCGAAGCGCTGCTTGACCGGCTTGGCCGGATTGCCGCCGACGATCGTGTACGGCGGCACATCGGCCGTGACCACCGAGCCGGTGGCGATGATCGCGCCGTCACCGATGCGCACGCCGGGCATGATCAGCGAGTTGTAGCCGAACCACACGTCATTGCCGACCACGGTGTCGCCCTTGCTCGGGATCGACGTGATGATGTCCATGGTCTGCTCGGCCCAGGTCCCGCCGAAGATGGTGAACGGGAACGTCGAGACGCCCGCGGTGGCGTGATTGGCGCCGGCCATAATGAAGCGGGTGCCGGTGGCCAGGGCGCAGAACTTGCCGATGATCAGCTTTTCCGGGCCGAAGGCGTAGAGGACGTTATTGGCCTCGAACTCCGTCGCCGCGACGGGATCGTCGAAATAGCTGTAGTCGCCGACCTCGATACTGGCCGAGGTGATGTGCGGTTTCAGGTAGACCGTCCGGTCCGTGTGCGGCAGCGGGAACGGGGTCGATGGGTCCGGGATCACAGTCACCATCGCGATGGTATCTATCGCCCGGTGGTCGGCGGAAACCCGCTGGACCGGGACCGGTAGGCTTGATATCTGTGCAGACCCACGAGATTCGCCGACGCTTCCTGGAGCATTTCGTCCGTGCCGGACACACCGAGGTTCCCAGTGCCTCGCTGATCCTGGCCGACCCCAACCTGCTGTTCGTCAATGCAGGCATGGTCCAGTTCGTCCCGTATTTCCTCGGTCAGCAGACGCCGCCCTGGGCGCGAGCTACCAGCGTGCAGAAGTGCG
This sequence comes from Nocardia sp. NPDC006630, assembly GCF_040611495.1. Classification (NCBI taxonomy): domain Bacteria; kingdom Bacillati; phylum Actinomycetota; class Actinomycetes; order Mycobacteriales; family Nocardiaceae; genus Nocardia; species Nocardia sp. NPDC006630. The sequence continues at coordinate 248,775 of NZ_JBEXOK010000002.1, read as the reverse complement.
TGCGCACCGGCGATATCGAGAATGTCGGCGTCACCACCCGCCACAACACCTTCTTCCAGATGGCCGGCAATTTCAGCTTCGGCGACTACTTCAAGCGTGAGGCCATCGCCTTCGCCTGGTCGCTGCTGACCGACAGCGTCGAGGACGGCGGCTACGGCTTCGACCCCGAAAAGCTGTGGGCCACCGTCTACCTCGATGATGACGAGGCCGAGCAGATCTGGCTCGAGCTCGGTATGCCGTCCGAGCGCATCCAGCGCCGCGGTATGGCCGACAACTACTGGTCCATGGGCATCCCCGGCCCGTGCGGCCCGTGCTCGGAGATCTATTTCGACCGCGGCCCCGAATTCGGTATCGAGGGCGGCCCGGAGGCCGACGAGGATCGCTACCTCGAAATCTGGAACCTCGTGTTCATGCAGAACGAGCGTGGCGAGGGCCGGAGCAAGGACGACTTCGAGATCCTGGGCCCGCTGCCCAAGCAGAACATCGACACCGGCATGGGCGTCGAGCGTGTCGCATTCCTGCTGCAGGGTGTCGACAATGTCTACGAGACCGACCTGCTGCGCCCGATCATCACCAAGGCCGAGGAGCTGACCGGCCGCAACTACGGTGTCGAGCACGCCGACGATGTGCGCTTCCGCGTCATCGCCGATCACGCCCGCACCGGCGCCATGCTCATTGCCGACGGCGTGAACCCGGGCAATGACGGCCGCGGCTATGTGCTGCGCCGGCTGCTGCGGCGCATCGTCCGCTCGGCCCGCCTGCTGGGCGCGGACCAGCCGGTCATGGGCGAGTTCATGAAGGTCGTCAGCGACCTCATGGCCCCCTCGTACCCGGAGCTGGCCACCGACTTCAAGCGCATCGAGACCGTCGCAGTCGGCGAGGAGAGCGCGTTCCTGCGCACGCTCACCACCGGTTCCAAGCTGTTCGACGACGCCGTCAGCGAGGTGCAGGCCCAGGGCGGCAAGACGATCAGCGGCACCGAGGCGTTCCTGCTGCACGACACCTTCGGCTTCCCGATCGATCTGACCCTGGAAATGGCTTCCGAGGCCGGGCTTTCGGTGGATGAGGAGGGTTTCCGCTCCCTCATGGCCGAGCAGCGCAAACTCGCCAAGGAGGACGCGCAGTCCCGCAAGCACGCGCACGCGGATCTGACGATCTACAAGGAATTCGTCGATCGCGGCGCCACCGAGTTCACCGGTTTCGATGAACTGTCCACCGAGGCAACGGTTCTCGCGATCATCAAGGATGGCGTGCGGGTGCCGGTCGCGGAGATCGGGCAGGACGTCGAGGTCATTCTGAACCGCTCGCCGCTCTACGCCGAGTCCGGTGGTCAGATCGCCGATCGCGGCAGCCTGAGCTCCTCGCATGCGATGAAGGCGCGCATCAACGATGTGCAGAAGATCGCCAAGAAGGTGTGGGTGCACAAGACCACGATCGAGGCCGGTCAGCTCGCCGAGGGCGATACCGTGCTCGCCGCCGTCGATCCCTCGTGGCGGCGCGGTGCGACCCAGGGTCACTCCGGCACGCATATGGTGCATGCCGCGCTGCGACAGGTGCTGGGCCCCAACGCCGTTCAGGCCGGTTCGCTCAACAAGCCGGGCTACCTGCGTTTCGACTTCAATTGGCAGGGCGCGCTGTCGGAGGGGCAGAAGGCCGATATCGAGGCCATCTCCAATGATGCCGTGGCTGACGACTTCACGGTGAACACCTTCGTCACCGATCTGCCGTCGGCGAAGAAGATGGGCGCCATGGCGCTGTTCGGCGAGAACTACGGCGACGAGGTGCGCGTGGTGGAGATCGGCGGACCGTTCTCCATGGAACTGTGCGGTGGCACCCATGTGCAGCACTCCTCGCAGATCGGGCCGATCACCCTGCTGGGTGAATCGTCGGTCGGTTCGGGTGTGCGACGCGTGGAAGCCTTTGTGGGCCTGGACTCCTACAAGTACCTCGCCAAGGAGCGCGCGCTGCTGGCCGGTGTGGCGTCCTCGCTGAAGGTGCCCTCGGAAGAGGTCCCGGGGCGGGTCGAGCAGCTGGTGGAGCGCTTGAAGGTTGCCGAGAAGGAGCTCGAGCGCACCAAGGTCGCGGCCGTGCTGTCTCAGGCGGGCACCTTCGTGGAGCAGGCGCAGCGCATCGGCAAGGTGCTGCTGGTGGCCGCCGCCGCGCCCAAGGGCGTCGGTGCCGGTGATCTGCGCACCCTGGTCGTGGACATCAAGGGCCGCTTCGGTTCCGAGCCCGCGATCGTGGTGCTGCTGGGCAATGACGAGGGCAAGGTGCCATTTGTGGTCGCGGTGACCAAGGCCGCGCAGGATCTCGGCATCAAGGCCGGTGACCTGGTCGCCGGCTTCGGGCCCAAGATCAATGGCCGCGGTGGCGGTAAGGCGGAGATGGCGCAGGGCGCGGGCTCGGATCCGTCCGGTATCGAGGCCGGATTGGCGGCCGTGCGGGCGCAGGTGGCCGAGCTCGCCGGCTGATGTCGCATTCCGAACCCTCGGACAGCCCGGGCGGCGACGCCCGGACCCCTGCCGAAAGCGCGGGGTATCCCGTGGACCGGCCCACCCTCGCGGACGATCCGGGACGCGGCCGGCGTATCAGCCTCGATGTCGGCACCGTCCGCATCGGTGTCGCCTCCAGTGACCCGGACGGTATTCTCGCCACCCCGGTGGAGACGGTGCCGAAGGCGAAAAAGGTCGCGCCCGGCACCCTCTCGCCCGATCTCGCGCGAATTGCCGAGATTGTGCGGGAGTACGAGGCCGTCGAAGTGATCGTCGGCCTGCCGCGCACCTTGCGCGGGGAGAGCGGCTCGTCGGCTAAGCTGGCGGCCACCTTCGCGGGGCGTTTGCGGACCCTGGTCGCGCCGATCCCGGTGCGACTTTCCGACGAACGTTTGACTACGGTGTCTGCTGCACGCGCGTTGCGGGACAGTGGAGTTCGCGCGCGCGGGCAGCGGCAGGTCATCGATCAGGCGGCCGCCGTGTCGATCCTGCAGGGTTGGTTGGACGAACGGAGTGCAGCATTGAAGCCGCGCGGTGATGGTGATCTTGCATGACCGACCGCTGGACGCGAGCCGAGGAACGCTACCGGCAGAGCGCTGAACACCGCTACCGTCGTGACGATCTGGAATGGTCGGAAGCCGACGATTACGAAGACGACACCACCATCATCCCGCGCTACGAGGATGAGGACGAGGAGCCCCTGCTCGAGCCCGAGCCGCCGCGCCGCCCGGCGCCGCAGCGGCCCGATCGCGGACGCCCCGCGAAACCACGCGGGTCCCGGGCATCGGCCGGGCGCAGTGGTGGACGCGGCGGCGGGCGCTCGGGCGGGCAGCGCCCCAAGCGCTCCCGGGTCGCCTCCCGCAAGGCCGCCGAACGCAAGCGCCGCCGTCGCAATATGTGGGTCATCGGCGCGGTGCTCGCCGTATTGTTCGTCGGCGCAGCCGGTTTCGCGTCGTGGAAGTTCATGAACCGCTTCTCCCCGGCCGAGGACTTCGCCTCCGGTTCGCAGGGACCGCTGGCGGTGGTGCAGGTCAAGCCCGGCGATACCGCCACCCAGATCGCCGAAACCATGCACACCAAGGGTGTTGTCGCCAGTAGCGCCGCCTTCTACGAGGCGGCCGTGCGCAATGACAATATGAATGCGGTGCAGCCCGGCTACTACGCCATACCCGGGCACAGCAAGGCGTCGGAGGCCGTGGTCGCCCTGGTGACCCCCAGCTCCCGGGTCGGCAATGTGGTGATCTCCGAGGGCCGGCAGCTGCACGACTCCACCGATGTGACCACCAATGCGCGCAAGGACGGCATCTACCGCAAGATCGCCGACGCCAGCTGTGTCGGTGACGGCAGCACCGCGAAATGCGTGACCTACGACCAGCTCGAGGCCGCGGGCACCAATACCGATCCGGCGGCGCTGGGTGTGCCCGCCTGGGCCCTGGACCGGGTGCGCGCGGTGCCCGATCGCTCGCGCCAGCTGGAGGGCCTGATTGCCGCGGGCACCTGGGATTTCGATCCCAGCGCCGCGCCCGACCAGATTCTCAAGCAGCTGGTGATCGCGAGCGCCGCCAGCTACGAATCGACCGGTCTGCTGCAGTCCAATGCCGCCAACGGTCTCTCGCCCTATGACACGCTGATCGGCGCGTCGCTGGTGGAGCGGGAAGCCCTGCCGCAGGACATGTCCAAGGTCGCGCGCGTCATCCTGAACCGGCTCAAGGCCGAGCAGCCGCTGCAGTTCGACTCCACCGTCAACTACACGCTGCCGAGCACCGAGGTCGCCACCACCGACGCCGACCGCAATCGCAAGACGCCGTGGAATACGTACGCCATGTCGGGCCTGCCGGTCAGCCCCATCTCCGCGCCGTCGCTGGATGCCCTGCGCGCCATGGAGAATCCGACCCCCGGCACCTGGCTGTACTTCGTGACCGTCGACAAGCAGGGCACCACCCTGTTCACCGACAACTACAACGAGCATCTGCGCAATATTGAAAAGGCCAGGCAGAGTGGAATTCTCGACAGTGGACGGTAATCGCCGGGCGGCCGTCCTGGGCAGCCCGATCGCGCATTCCCGCTCGCCGCAGCTGCATCTGGCGGCCTACCGCGCGCTGGGCCTGGACTGGACCTATGAGCGGGTCGAGTGCACCGGCGACGAGCTGCCCGGCTTTGTCGACGGCCTCGGCCCGGAATGGGTCGGGCTGTCGGTGACCATGCCCGGCAAGGTCGCCGCCCTCGCCTACGCGGATGAGCGCACCGAGCGGGCCGAGCTCGTCGGGTCGGCGAATACGCTGGTGCGCACCGATACCGGGTGGCGCGCCGACTGCACCGATGTGGACGGGGTGCGCGGTGCGCTGGAAGGCGCGGGCGTCGAAGAGATTTCGAAGGCCGTGGTGCTCGGGGCGGGCGGCACCGCGCGCCCGGCGCTGCTGGCCCTGGCCGAACTCGGCGCGCATACGGTCACCATCGTCGCCCGTGATGCGGGCCGGGCTGCCGACACCCTGGAACTGGCCGAGCGACTGGGCCTGTCGGCCGAGGTGATCGGATTCGACCCGGACACGCTGGGTTTCGTGTGCTCGGATGTCGATGTCGTGGTGAGCACCGTCCCGGCGTCCGCGGCCGCCGCCGTCGCGGATGCGGTGGCTCAGGCTCCGATAGTGCTCGACGCCATCTACAACCCGTGGCCCACTCCGCTCGCGGAGGCGGTCACCCGGGCGGGGCACACCGTGATCAGCGGCCTCGACATGCTGCTGAACCAGGCATACAACCAGGTCGAGCAGTTCACGGGCAAGCCCGCCCCTCGCGCCGAAATGGCTGCGGCACTGCGGGATTGACGTTATCCGGCCGGCTGCGGCTCGAACGCACTGCGAAATGTGAACGCATGCGGTGTAGGGCCGTGCGCTTCGAGGTGCTCGAGCCGCTGGATGGACTCCTCGATGGACGGCGTGTGGCCGATCGGGACCCACCACAGCACGGTGGCCGTTTTGCCCAGCGGGACGAACCATTCGCGGCGGCGGCGCAGGAATTCCATGTGCGTACTGCGATACACGTAGTCGAAGAGCGCCTGACGCGACTCCCACGTGCTGATATTGATGAGCATGTCCGGGTCGGTCGCATAGGGCCGCAGCGAGGTCGCATTGTTCGACTCGCCGTCCACCAGGCGCCAGACGAACCCGGGGGAGGCCTCGGCGACGGCATTGATCCGGTCGAGTTCGGCGTAGAACTCCGCGACCTGCGGGTCGCCTTCGGGTGCGACGAGCCGCCCGATATTGAGCTGAGCGAGATGCATATCTCGACTATAACTAATCATTGTTTGTTTTAGAAAGGCTTACGCAGCACCTGCCCGGCGCCGGATCCATGCGGGCCGTCCATCCGGCTTCGGTGGCCGGGCCCTCGAGCAGTGCGAGATTCATTCCGCAGACCAGTGGCGGGAAGTCGACGGCCAGCCGGTGAAAAGGGCAGTTGCGCAGGCGAATCACCGCACCGTCGAGGTACGGCTCATAACCGCGCTCGCGCAGCGCCGCCATCAGATCCCCGCCCGCCACCGCCGGCCCGTGCTGGGCGGCGGCCGTCGCGACGGCATCCTCGAGTCCGACATGTTCGATCACCTCGGCCAGAACCGTTGCGAGCGTGCGATAGTCGCGGGCCGGCAGGCTGATCGCGAACTCGGCATCCGCGCGCCGGTAGAACTTCGCCGGACGTCCCGAGCCCGGGCCGGTCTTACCCTCGGGCCGCCGGAACACCGCGTCGAGCAAGCCGGCCTCGGCGAGTTTGTCGAGATGAAAAGCGGCGAGCGGCCGCTTGATCTCGGCCGCCGCCGCGGCCTCGTCCCGGCTCACATCGTGGTCCGCCGCGGCGACATGCTCGTAGAGCCGCCTGCGGATCGGATCCTGCAGCAGGGCGACGGCCTCGATGCTCGCGGAGCTTTCGTCAGTGCTCACCGTGCCTTTGTAGCAGCGTGTCGGAAGGTGTTGCGGGGGCGCGGGTGCCCGTCGGGGCCGTGTCGGGACGAACGGGATACAGTTCTAGAACGAGTTTCAGTTCGAACGAGCCGGTTCGCAGGTTAAGGTGATCATCATGAATGCGTGGGTGTTGCGCGCCGTTGTACTGGGAGCGCTGACCGTTGTGCTGCGTACCCTGCTCGGCTTCGCGATGGTGTACTGGCCGACCAATGGTGCGTGGATGCGAATGTTGTGCCTGTTGGTCATGGTGGTCGCGGTGGTCGCCTGGGGCGTTCTCGACGGGCGCGCCGATCGGCGGAAGAACGTCGAACCGGAGGACGGCGCGGATCTCACCATGCGCTGGCTGAAGGCGGGCCTGGCCGGTGGACTGGGCAGCGGCCTCGTCGCCTGGATCCTGGGCTTCGTGCCGAAGTTCGATCTCGGTTCCAACGGGCTGCTCTTCGAGATGACCTCGGGCGCGTCCTTCATCATCCTGCTGATCTTCATCCCGGCCATGATCGGTGTGGCCATCGGCCGCTACCTGGTCGGCCGTGAGCACAAGAAGAGCTCGGGCACCGCTGCGGACGACTCCGTCTCCTTGAACAAGGAGCACGCGAGCGTCTGACACGCCCGGACCCCGACACATGCGCGCTGCTGCGGAATTCCGCAGCAGCGCGTTGTCATTCGGGCCCCGTCATTCCGGCGCGCTTTCGGCCGGAATCCACCGAAACCCGTTGGGGCGTCGTCAGTGTGGATCCCGGCCGAAAGCATGCCGGGACGACGGCTGCGACTACAGCAGGATCGCGCCGCCGCCGGTGCTGCCCTCGCGGGCGACCGCCGAGTAGGCCGCGGCCAGCAGCGACGGGTCGGGGCCTTCCAGCCGGCCCGGCTTGGCCAGACCGTCCAGGACCACGAAGCGCAGCACGCCGGAGCGGGTCTTCTTATCGGTCTGCATGGTGTCCAGCAGCTGGGGGAGCGCGTCGGCGTCGTAGCTGGTGGGCAGGCCGACGCTGGCCAGCACGCTGCGGTGGCGTTCGGCGGTGGCATCGTCGAGACGACCCGCGAGGCGGCCGAGTTCGGCGGCGAAGACCAGGCCGACCGAGACGGCCGCGCCGTGACGCCAGCGGTAGCGCTCGCGGCGCTCGATGGCATGGCCGAGGGTGTGGCCGTAGTTGAGGATCTCGCGCAGATCCGATTCCTTGAGGTCGGCGGCGACCACATCGGCCTTGACCTGCACGGCGCGGCGGATGAGCTCGGGCAGCACCTCGCCGGTCGGGTCGAGCGCGGCCTGCGGATCGCGTTCGATCAGCTCCAGAATGACCGGGTCGGCAATGAAACCGGCCTTGATGATCTCGGCCATGCCCGCCACGATCTCATTGCGCGGCACCGTTTCCAGCGTGGCGAGGTCGACCAGTACCGCGGCCGGCTCGTGGAAGGAACCGACGAGGTTCTTGCCCGCCTCGGTATTGATGCCGGTCTTACCGCCGACGGCCGCATCCACCATGGCCAGCAGGGTGGTCGGCACGTGCACGATATTCACACCGCGCATCCAGGTGGCGGCGACGAAGCCGGACAGGTCGGTCGCCGCGCCACCGCCGAGGCTGATGATCACATCCTTGCGGGTGAGACCGATGCGGCCGAGCACCTCCCAGCAGAAGCCCGCGACGGCCAGATCCTTACCGTCCTCGGCATCTGGAATCTCGATGCGGTGCGCGTCGATACCCTTGTCCGCCAGCGCCTTCCGCACCACCTCCGCGGTCTCGGCCAGCGGCGGCTGATGGAAGATCGCGACGGTGCGCACGGCGGAACTGCGGGTCACCTCGTCCACCAGGTCGCCCAGCAGACCACGCCCGATAATCACCGGGTACGGGTCGGCGGTGCGGACCTCGATGCGGGTCGGCTCGCTCATAGGGGCTGCTCCGATTCTTCTCGTGCGGATTGTTCTGGTCCGTATTCGGGTCCGGTCTGAGCCCGCGCCCGCGCCCGGCGGGCCCGAGCCCGCCGCGACCGCCCGGCCCCCGGCGCACTCTGCGTCCCCGAATCCTGTTGTTCAGCAGCCGGATTCGCAATAGCGCCCCCGGTCGTGGCTTGCGTTCCCTCCGCCGCTGCGCTTCGGGCTGCGGATCGCCGATTGGCGGCAGCCCTGCGACGACCGCCACGCGTCGAGGCCCGTGGGGAAGCGTCGGAGTCGGTTGGCTGGGCTGCTGCGGCGGGGTTGGCATCCGAGCCCGCGGAACCTCTTGTGGCGGAGCCGGAATCCGGCCGCGGTTCGCCCGCTCCCGAGGCGCCGCCCTCCGCGATCGCCGCGGCGCCGCTGCCGTCCGTGGCATCGGCCGTCGTGGCGCCGGTGGCGGGACCCGCCGGGCGGCGGCTGTGGCGGCGAGACCGGCGGCTGCGGCGGGCGGGTTTGGTCGTGGCGTCGTCGGGACCGGTCTCGGAGTCCGGATCGGCGGGGTTCGGCTGTGCGGAGGCGGAGGGGACTGCCTCGGGTGCTGAGGGATTCGGCTGGGTGGGGGCTGCGCTGTCGGCGCGGCTACGGCCGCGGCGTCGGCGGCGGCGTGAACGGGAGCGGCTGGAGTCGTTCGGTTCCAGAGGCACGGGGGGCAGGTCGGGGGTCGTATCCTCTTGCGGCAGAGTCGATTCCAGGCCGAGTTTGCCGAGGATCATTTTGACCACGCGGCCGGGGCTGCGGCCGTCGGTGCGCACGCGCACGCTCGCCACCTCACGGTAGAGCGGGCGGCGGATCTTCATCAGCTCACGGTATTTGGCGCCCGGATCGGCGCCGTTGAGCAGCGGGCGGTTGGTGCTGGCCCCGGTGCGCCGAAGTCCTTCGCCCACACTGATTTCCAGGTACACCACGGTGCGGCCGCGGAGGAGTTCCCGGGTGGTGGCCGAGAGCACCGAGCCGCCGCCGAGGGAGATGATGCCGTGTCCGGCCAGGACGGCGTCGCGCACCACCTGTTCCTCGATGCGCCGGAACTCCGGTTCCCCGTCCTCGGCGAAGATTTCGGGAATGGTGCGCCCGGTCTGCTCCTCGATCCCGGCATCGGTGTCGTAGAGGTCCACGCCGAGTTCGCGTGCGAGTTTGCGGCCGATCGTCGACTTACCCGCACCGGGCGGACCGACCAGCACCACGCTCGGCGGCTGCTGATCGGTTTCGCCGGTCACTGTGGCGCGTTGCCCGAGGGAACGTGCGGGCGCGCGTTGATTCGCTTCAAGTAGCCGTTGATGTTGTCGACGGTTTCCGGCAGCGAGTCGCCGCCGAACTTCTCCAGCACCGCCTGGGCCACCACCAGGGCGACCATGGCCTCGGCGACCACACCGGCCGCCGGCACCGCGCACACATCGGAGCGCTGGTGAATGGCGACAGCCTCGTCACCGGTGGACATATCGACCGTCGAGAGTGCGCGCGGCACAGTGGAAATGGGCTTCATGGCGGCGCGCACCCGCAGCGGCTCGCCATTGGTCATACCGCCCTCGAGCCCACCCGCGCGGTTGGTGGAGCGCAGCACACCGTCGGGGCCGGGCTTCATCTCGTCGTGCGCCTGGCTGCCGCGGCGGCGCGCGGTCTCGAAACCGTCACCCACCTCGACACCCTTGATGGCCTGAATTCCCATGAGCGCGCCCGCGAGTCGCGAATCCAGCCGCGCCTCACCGCTGGTGAACGAACCCAGTCCGACGGGCAGCCCCTCGATCACGACCTCGACCACACCACCGAGGGTGTCGCCGTCCTTCTTGGCGGCCTCGATCTCGACGATCATGGCGGCCTCGGCCGCTTTGTCGAACGCCCGCACCGGGCTCTCGTCGATCGCGTCGAGATCCGCGGCGGTCGGCACGAAGCCGGTGGTATCGGCCGCGGTGCCGATGGACACCACATGCGAGATCACCTCGACCCCGAGCGCCTGCCGCAGGAAGTTCTTGGCCACGGTCCCGGCCGCGACGCGCGCGGCGGTCTCGCGGGCGCTGGCGCGCTCGAGCACATTGCGGGCGTCGTCGAAGCCGTACTTGAGCATGCCCGAGTAATCGGCGTGCCCGGGCCGGGGCCGGGTGAGCGGCGCATTGCGCGCCAGCTCGGCGAGCTCGGCCTCGTCCACCGGATCGGCGGACATGACCTGGGTCCACTTGGGCCATTCGGAATTGGCGACCTCGATGGCGACCGGCCCGCCCATGGTGCGGCCGTGGCGCACGCCGCCGACCAGGGTGACCACATCGGCCTCGAACTTCATCCGGGCGCCACGGCCGTAGCCCAGACGCCGGCGGGCCAGCTGTGCGCCGACATCGGCAGAGCTCACCTCGACACCGGCCACCATCCCCTCGAGGATGGTGACGAGAGCAGGGCCATGGGATTCTCCGGCAGTTATCCAGCGCAACACGGGTTACATCTTTCCACGTGAATACGGTTACCCGGACACGCGGTCCGGCGTGACCCGGGTCATGGTGCGGCAAACAGGGCGGTCACGGCGTGGCCGACCGTGCGGTCACGGCGTGGCAAGGAGCGCAAGCACACTGGCGGCGCACATGGCGGGACCGTGTGCGACGGTACCGATCGGCGGGTCGGGGCCAGCCGAATCCCGGGGTCGTACCGCCTGCGCGAGCAGCAAGCCGACCCCGGCTAGTGCGGTGATCGCGGGTGCGGCCAGCGCCGCCCACACCCAGGCGTGCGCGCCGCCCAGTGCGGTCGCCGCCCCGAGCCCGAGCGCGAGTTTCACATCACCGGCCCCGAGTGCGGCCGGGGCACACAGATGTACGAGTAGATAGGGCACGGCGAGCAAGAGCGCACCGAGCGCCGCGGCCGCCGGACGACCGATAGCCGAGCCGTAGCAGAGCACCGCGACCGCACCGGGCAGCGTCAGCGAATTCGGCAGTCGCCGCATGCGCAGATCGATACAGCTGAGTGCCGCGCACCAGGCGGCGAGGACGAGCAGTGGCAGCAATCGCATAGATCGAGCCTGCCGCCCCGGACGCCGCCGTGGGCGGCGCAATCACGAATTGTGGAGAACCACTTGGCATGTGAACAACCAGGCTTTCGCCCAATTCGGGCATCTACGTGTTGGGTGTCGGTGTTGCGGCGTGTCGGCGGTAGCTTGGACGCATGTCTGCTGACCACGATCCGGGCGGGCGGCCCGATTACGCGGCGCGCCGGGCCAACCTGCGGAACCTGCTGGTCGAAAACCGCGTCGACGCGCTATTGGTCACGGATCTGATCAATATTCGCTATCTGACCGGTTTCACCGGATCGAATGCCGCACTGCTGGTGGATTCCTGGGACAGCTCCGAGGACCGCACCGTCATCTGCACCGACGGCCGCTACATCACTCAGGTCGGCGAGCAGGTCCCCGATCTGCGGGCCGAGATCAACCGGGCCAGTGCGCGCCGCGTGGTGCAGATCGCGGGGGAGTGGCAGACCGGCAGAGTCGGTTTCGAGAGTCACGTGCTCACCGTCGAACAGCATCGCGGCTTCGAGGGCCTGGTCACCGGACTCGAACTGGTCGCGGTCTCGGGGCTGGTGGAGCAGCTGCGCATGGTGAAGGACGCGCACGAGGTCGCCCTCCTCACCGCCGCCTGCGCCGCCGCGGATACCGCCCTGGCCACCCTGCTCGAGCGCGGTGGGCTGCGCCCCGGTCGCACCGAACGCCAGGTCGCTCGTGAGCTGGAGTGGCTGATGTTCGAGCACGGCGCCGATGCCATCGCCTTCGAGACGATCGTGGCCGCCGGCGCGAATTCGGCCGTCCCGCACCATCGTCCGACCGAGGCGGTGCTGGCCACGGGGGATTTCGTGAAGCTGGACTTCGGTGCGATGCTCGGCGGCTATCACTCGGATATGACGCGCACCTACGTCCTGGGCCAGCCCTCGGACTGGCAGCGTGAGATCTACGACCTGGTCAGCGCGGCGCAGCAGGCGGGGCGCGAGGCCCTGGCCCCCGGCGTCTCGACCCGCGCGGTCGACGCTGCCGCCCGCTCCGTCATCGAGGCGGCGGGCTACGGCGAACTCTTTGTGCACGGCCTCGGACACGGTGTCGGCCTGCAGATCCATGAAGCGCCCGGAATCGCCAAAACGGGCACGGGTACACTTCTCGATGGCGTGGCGGTGACCGTCGAGCCAGGTGTGTATTTCCCCGGCCGCGGCGGAGTCCGGATCGAGGATACGCTCGTGGTTCGCCAAGGGGGCCCGGAGCTGCTCACCCGCACCAGCAAAGACCTGACCGTCGTCGAATGACGCCGGTCTGCCAGCGCGGCGAGCCGCGAATGGAACTAGAACAGGAGATCCGAGGACAGTGGCGGATACCAGCGACTTCAAGAACGGCCTCGTGCTGAAGATCGACAACAATCTGCAGCAGATTGTCGAGTTCCAGCATGTCAAGCCGGGTAAGGGTCCCGCCTTCGTGCGTACCAAGCTGAAGAACGTGGTCTCGGGCAAGGTGGTCGACAAGACCTTCAACGCCGGTGTGAAGGTGGAGACCGCGACGGTCGATCGTCGCGATATGACCTACCTGTACCACGACGGCTCGGACTTCATCTTCATGGATGGCGAGACGTACGACCAGATTCACCTGCAGGAGGGCACCCTCGGCAAGAACGCGGGCTTCCTGCTGGAGAACATGCAGGTCCAGATCGCGATGCACGAGGGTGAGGCGCTCTTCGTCGAGCTCCCCGTCGCCATCGATGTCGTGGTCACCCACACCGAGCCGGGTCTGCAGGGCGACCGCTCCAGCGCGGGCACCAAGCCCGCCACCGTGGAGACCGGCGCGGAAATCCAGGTGCCGCTGTTCATCAATCAGGGTGACAAGCTGCGCGTCGATACCCGTGACGGCTCCTACATCAGCCGCGTCAACTCCTGACGCGCGGATACTGGTGACCGTGGCCAATCAGCCCCAGGACAAGAAGTCCGCGAGTTTCAAGAAGCTGGGTGCGCGACACAAGGCGCGCCGACGTGCGGTCGATCTGCTCTTCGAGGCAGAAGCCCGTGACATCGACCCTGCGGAACTGCTGTCCGAACGCGTCTCGCTCTCCGTGCGGGACGATTCGGTGGCCCCGGTGAACCCCTACACCCGTGTGCTGGTCGAAGGCGTTGCCGACGATCTGGACCGGGTGGACGGCACCATCGAGTCCTACCTGCAGGATTGGGCCCTGTCCCGGCTGCCCGCCGTGGATCGTGCCATTCTGCGGGTGGCGGTGTGGGAGTTGTTCCACGCCAATGACGTTCCGCCCGTGGTGGCGGTCGATGAAGCGGTGGAACTGGCCAAGGAGCTCTCCACCGACGATTCGCCCTCGTTCATCAACGGTGTGCTCGGTCAGGTGGTGCAGGTCGCACCGCAGGTCCGGGCCGCGGCGGCCGCAACCCGCGCCACGCCGCGCACCGACGACGAACAGAATTAATTAGGGAGAGGCGCAGGGTGCGCAAGTACTTGGTGCTGGCAATGCGCACCCCGCGCTTCGATCCGGCTGTGGCACAGCCTCATCGGGAGTGGCTCGACGGCGTCCGCTCGCGCGGGCAATTGGTCGAGACGGGCAAGTTCACCGATAACAGCGGTGGCGCCTACGTCATCCTCGCCGAAAACCTCGATGCCGCCCGGGATCTGGTGTTCACCGATCCCATTCACACCAGCGGCGCATCGGAACTCACCGTGTACGAGTGGGAAATCACCGGCTGAGTGCCGGTTTTCGAGCTCTCCGGCTAGCGCGCCGGCGCGGCATCCAGCTCGGCCAGTCGGTGGGCGATGCCCGCCCGGCTGGTGAGACCCAGTTTGCGCAGGATGCGACTGAGGTGGTCCTCGACGGTGCGCGGGCTCAGATACAGCTGCGCGGCGATTTCCTTGTTGGTACGACCGCAGGCCGCGAGATCGGCGACTTCACGTTCCCGCTCGGTCAGTTCCCCTGCCCCGCTGACGGTCTGATGCCCCGCCAGGCGTCGTTGCACGGCTGTCGCTTCGACGAGCAATTCGAATGCGCCCGCCGCGGTGAAATCCGCACGCGCGGCGGCGATCGCGGCGGTGGCGCGGGTGAAGTCGCCTCCGCGACCGGCGAGTTGGGCCGCCAGCAGGAGTGCCTGCCCGCGCTGCACCGGCATGGCGGCCCGGCCGAACTCCTCGATCGCGATCTGTACAGCCGTTCCCGCCGCCGCCAGATCCCCACGTGCGGAGGCATATTCGGCCCGCGCCTGCGCGGCGGCGGCCGATTGTCCTGGCAGCCCCAATTTGTGAGCCGCCGCTTCGGCCTGCGCGACCAGTGTCGCCGCGGTGTCGAGGGCGCCCTGTGCGATTGCCGCCTGCGTTCGTGCGGCGAGTTCCGTCGGTTGAGTGGGATGCGCTCGATCGGGTTGCAGTGCTGTGATATTCGCGTCCCCCGCGCCCAGCCGGGCCGCGGTCTCGCTCAGCGCGGCATCGACGACGGCTCGCCACCAGCGCATGACCGGGCGCGGCATGGCGTCGACAATGCGCCACCAGCGCAGCACCTCCGCGCGCGGTGAGGTCGCCTCCAGGACACGTAGTTTGATCGTGCCCGCCAGCGGCGGGACATCGGGATAGCCGAACAGTTCCGCTGATTCGGCGGCGTCCTCGGCGGCGGCGAGCGATTCCTCGAACCGTCCGAGCTTGGCCAGCGAATACGCCTGCACCGTATGCAGTTCGGGCAGGATGAAGCTCTGACCGAAGCGACGGCTGATACGAATGGCCCGTTCGATATGGGCGATTCCGGTGCGATGGTCGTCGAGGAAGTACGCCATCCAGCCCAGTGCGGATACCGCGTGCACGCCGTCGCGCACCTGGGCGTCGGTGAGCTGGGCGAATTCTCGTTCGGCGGCACGGTAACTGGTGGTTGCCGCCGTCATGTCCAGACCGGCGAGCTGGCCCATGCTGCGCAGGGTCAGCGCGGCCGCCCGGATGGCGGGGTCGGACACCGCGTCGGAGTCGAATAGCGCCCGTACTCGTTCCGCACCCTCGGCATCCCGGTTGTCCTGGAGTTCGAGAATTGCCAATTCCAGCTGTACGGGCCCGTTTCCGGTGGCGCCGGGCCGATCGGCGGCCGTGGCCAAGAGGTTTCGGGCCGTATCGACATTGCCGAGAATGCGTTCGCAGCGGGCGTACAGCAGCAGTGCGTCGGTCTGCTGCGGTCCCGGTTGTGCGGCAAGAGGTTCGAGAACGGCGCGAGCCGATTCCGCGGTACCCGACAGCAGCAGCGCGCGGCCCAGCAGTAGTCGCACCGGCAGCCCGGCACTGTCGCGCTGGTGGGGTGCGGCCTGCAGGGCGGCCGCGATCCAGCGTGCGCTGGTGGCGGGCGCGGTGGCCAGGGTCTGTTCCGCGGCGCGCAGTAGATCTGCGACGGCCTCCTCGTCGCCTCCGCACAGTGCGTGTTCGAGATGCCTTGCGCGCGTGAGCAAGGGTGCGTCGGCGGCGCGCAGCGTGCGTGCTGCGCGGGCGTGGGCCTCGGCTCGCCAGCCGTGGCCTGCCAACCGGTAGGCGGCGGTGCGGATGAGTGGATGCCGGAAGGTCACGGTGCCGCCGGTGACGGTGAGCCAGCCGCGCCGCGCGAGTTCGTCGATTCCGGCGGTCAATTCGGTGCGGTTCAGTTCGGCTGTGGCGCAGAGCAGTTCGGCGTCGGCGGTCGGGCCGCAGACCGCCGCGGCCTGCGCGACAAGTCGTTCCCGCCGGGGTAGGTGCACGAGTTCGGCGCGGATGGTCCGGTCCAGCGCGGAATGGTCGGCGGTCGGTGCGGCGGGATCGTCCTCGTGGACGGCGGCGTCGAATTCGGCGGGGGTGAGCCGGGCGAGAAGCAGCAGATACAGCGGGTTGCCGTGCGAGGCGGTCAGCAGCCGATCCCGTCGCCCGGACGGAATGCCGGGCAGCAGCGCGGCGGCGTCGGCAGGGGACAGTGGTGGGATGAGCAGGTGGAAGGTCGCGCTGCCGATGGCCCGCAGGGTGTGTCCCAGCAGCGCCGGAAACTGCCCCTCGCGGTAGGCCAGCACCACTCGGGTGGATGCGTCCGGGCGGCTGCGAATCAGTAAGGCCAGCACTCGAAGTGAGGCGGCGTCGGCCCAGTGGGCGTCGTCGATGATGAGCATGGCCGGTGCGGCGCCGAGTCGCCGCCGCAGCAGCCGGGCCAGTTCGCGGGCGTCGGCGCCGCTCGGATCACGATCCAGCGCCGCGGTATCGGCGTCGGGGAATTGTTCGAGGATGTCGCGGATCAGCTGCAGCGGTGTCGATTCCTCGAATTCGGTGGCGGGCACCGACACCACCTGGACCGCACGCGCGCCGACCTGTTTCGACAACTCGCCGAGCAGCCGGGACTTCCCGATGCCCGCGGGACCTTCGACGAGGAATACCCAGGGACCGTCGGCTGCGCTGTAGACCGCGTCCAAGCTGGTGAGCTCGTGGGCGCGTCCGACGAATGCCTTGATGGCGCGCTCCTCCCGGTCGGACGGTCCCCTGGCAGCCTAACTTGCGTGGGGTGCAGTCACGGGTCCGGGCCGAACCCGTGGTTTCCCGGATGCTCGCGCGGCGCCGACCGGGTTGGGTGGGCCAGGCAAATCGGGACAAAAGTGTTGAAAGGGATGTGACATCGATGCAGGTGAATCCGACGAGCACGCGGCGGCTGTGGCGTCTCGTACCGGTGGTGCTGGCGGTATTCGCGCTGGCGCTGGCCGGATGCTCCGTGGTGGAGAAGGGCACGCAGGCGGTCAAGGATTCGAGCAAATCCGATACCGCGCGCGCCAAGGTGGGTGACTGCATCAATGTGATCAAGGGTTCGATGATCGATTCCAAGACCGAACCGGTGGACTGCGCCTCGGAGAAGGCGGTCTACAAGGTGGCCAAGGTATTCGACGCCAAGGCCGACTGCGCCGCGGACTACACCTCCTACGAGGAGACGCTCAACGCGACCACCACCGCATTCCTGTGCCTGGCGCCGAACTTCAAGCAGGCCAGCTGCTATCACGACGCGCCGATGACCGGCTACCAGTATGCCGATTGTGCCTCGAGCGACGCCAGCTTCCGGGTGCTGCAGCGCATCGACGGGCAGGCGGACGAGAACCTGTGCAGCGCGGATGCGGACAATGTGATCACCCTGTCCGATCCGCAGACCACCTTCTGCCTCGGCAAGCCCCAGGGCTGAGCGCATTTCGCGGTGGCCGGTCGCGAGCAACTCGTGCTCGGACCGGTCCACGCGATCGGCGAGGTCAGTGAACGGGCTGGGCCACCCAGCTCGCGGTGACCATCTGAACTGCGGAACCGTCCAGGTCGGCGAGCTTGGTGGAGCTGAATCCGCGGGCCCAGGAGGAGGTTTGGACCCGGAAGGGTGGCTCCTCCGCCGTGAGCGCCTCGATGATCGACGCGGCTGCGCCCTCCGAGGTCTGGGCATTGCGGAACGCGCCCTGGGTGCGTTCGATATAGGACTTCAGGGCGGGGGCGTAGGGACCGGCGGCGGCGAGCAGTGCGGCGATGTCGATCTGCTGGCTGGCCACGAATTCGCTTGCCACCGCGCCGGGTTCGACCACCGTGACGTGCACGCCGACGGTGGCGGCGACCGGTGCGAGCGACTCCATGAAGCCCTCGACCGCGAATTTGGCCGCACAGTATGCCTCGTTGAACGGCTGGCCGATCACGCCGCCGACGCTGGTGACGGTAATGAGCCGCCCGCCCGAGGCGCGCAGCTGCGGCATGGCGGCATGGGTGACCGCGACAACGCCGAAGTAGTTGACCTCCATGACATTTCGCACCGGAGCCAGCCCGGTCTGCTCGATGGTGCCGACGTATCCCGCCCCCGCGTTGTTGATCACGGCATCGAGCCGGCCGTAATCGGCGACGACCTGCTGCACGCAGTGCGCGATCGAGCCGGGATCGGTGACGTCCAAGGCCTCCACGCGGATGAGCCCGGCGACGCCGGCCTCGTTCGCGGCGTCCAGCAGCGCACCCGCTCTGCCGACATCTCGCATGGTGGCAATGGTCTGCCAGCCCGCCCGCGCCGAGGCCACCGCGGTGGCCAGGCCGATGCCGGAGGAGGTGCCGGTGATCAGAACGGTGTTCGAGGAGCTCATGGAGCCTCGCTTCCGGGCTTGTCATTCACCACATCGCTGTCGATTACCGACTCTATCCGCCCGGCCGTTTCCTGCCTGGATTCTCCCGTTTTGCGTTGTCCAGGTCGGTACGGCGAGCGGGGAGTGCGGTGGAGGCCGCTGCTCGTCGCTCGCCGCGGTTTCGACGGGGCGTAGGCGGGGCTATTGCCCGGGGCGTAGGACGATGGTGCCCTTGGCTGCTCGATCTTCCAGGAGTTGATGGGCCTGCGCCGCCTGCGCCAGCGGAAGTACCCGATCGACCAGCGGGGTGAGCGAGCCGTCGGCGGCGCGGTCCAGCGCGGCACCGCGCGATCCCGCGACCCAGGCCAGCCAATCCGGCCCGGAGCATCCGACCAGGGTCAGTCCGCGCATGATCAAATCCATGGATGTCACCTGGGCGGGCGCACCGGAGAGGAAGCCGTAGCTGAGCATCCGGCCGCGCAGCGGGGTCATGAGATCCAATAGGGCGAGCGCGGATTCGCCGCCGATGGAGTCGAAGACGACGTCGATCGTTGCGCCGCCGAGAGTTTCGCGCAGTCGCTGCGGCCAGTCCGGATCGAGGTGGTCGATCACCACTTCGGCGCCGAATTTTCTGGCCTGCTCGGCTTTTTCCGGCCCGCCCGCGGTGGCGATGACCCGTGCCGCGCCGTATTCCTTGGCCAGCTGCGTGAGATAGCCGCCGATTCCCGTTGCGGCCGCCTCGATCAGTACTGTCTCGGCGCCGGTCAGCTTGGCGGTCTCCAGCAGCGGAATGGTCACCGATCCGCTCATAGAGAGCGCGGCAGCGTCGACGGACGATACGGCGTCCGGAATCGGGACCGCGGATTCCGCAGGTGCGCAGACGAATTCGGCGTAAGTGCCGAAGGCGTTGCTGGCCACCATGACCCGCTGCCCGACCAATCCCGCATCCGCCTCCGCGCCCACCTCGACGACCACGCCGACCGCCTGCGTACCGAAGACGAACGGCTTCTCCAGCGGGATCGGAAAGGCCCCCGACCGCAGCATGGTCTCCGGGTACAGCACCGGAATCGCCTCGGTGCGAATGAGCACCTCGCCGGCTTGCGGACGCGGCGCCGGTACCTCGCCCGGCACCAGGACGTCGGGCCCACCGGTCGCGGTCAATAGGATTGCCTGCATTGAAATACCTCATAACTTGACTTACGGTCCACTTATGCGTCACGACAATATGGACCGTCGGTCAACTTGTCAACGAGAGTCGAGGAAATGCCTGCTGAGCAGCCGCGGGAACGCGCCGACGCCGCCCGCAATCGCCTTGCGATCCTGGCCGCCACCCGCACGCTGCTGGCCGACCACGGCGCCGATGCCATCACCATGGACAAGGTCGCCGCCGCGGCCGGCGTCGGCAAGGGCACCATCTTCCACCGCTTCGGCAGCCGCTCCGGCCTGCTCTACGCCCTGGTGGCCGAACCCGCCGAAACCCTCATGGCCGCCATATCCGAAGGCCCACCCCCGCTGGGCCCCGGAGCCCCCGCGCCGGCCCGGCTCCTGGCCTTCTTCGACGCCATGACCGTCATGATGGCCGACAACGTAGAACTCATGTCCGCGTACACCAGCGCATCCATCCCCCCGCACCCCCGCACCGCCGAATTCCATGGCACCTGGGACCGCCACATCACCGAACTACTCCACGAAGTCCGCCCCGACCTGGACGCCGAAGCGGCCGGCCGCCTGCTCTTCAGTTCGGTAGGTTCCGAAGCGGCCCGTGCTATGGCCCGCGCGGGCGAAACCGGCCGCCTTCGCAGCGCAGTCCGCGCCCTCGTCGAATCCGTGCTCCGTCAACCCGAATAACCGCCTACCAGGACTGATGGCGCAAGCTTCGCCGAATCCGCACCCAATTCCAGGTCGGCGCGTTTTCGGTTGCGGGAGAGGGAATCCGGGCACCGATCGGGCTGGACGGTCACGGGGGTCGCTGCTGTTTCGGGAGAGGTGGGTTGACCTTGACGCCACGTCAGGGTTGGAGGGTTGTCGTATGACGAACAACAGCGCTTCTTCTGCGCGGCTTGCGCCGCCGATCGGGGGATTTCACGACGTCGATGGCCGGCGGGTTTTTGTGCATCGGCTGGGTAGTGGGGGACCGGCGGTGGTGTTCCTGCCGGGGGCCAGTGCGGTCGGGTTGGATTATCTCGGTGTCCAGCAGCAGGTTTCGCGGTTCACGACTGCTGTGGTGTACGACCGTGGCGGCTCGGGTTACAGCGATCCGCTCCCGCTCCCGCTGCCGCGTACCGCCGCCGCGGTCGCTACGGAGCTGCACGAGTTGCTGCGCGCTCAGAACATCGCTGCGCCATACGTTCTCGCTGCCCATTCGCTCGGCGGGTTCTTCGCGCATCGGTTCGCGCAGCTGTACCCGCGGGATGTGGCTGGGTTGGTCTGGTTGGACGCCCTGCATCGTGATTGGGACGACTTCATGCCGCCCGCAGCGAGTTTGGCCGCGACCGAGCTGATGGGGCCTGATCCGGAAGGGCCGCTTGATGAGCTGCGTTCCGGTCTGCGTGAGATGTACGCCGAGTTGTACGCGGACTACCCGGAGCACGTGCGGCGAGCACTCGTGGATGCCTGTGTGAGCGATGAGTGGATGCGCGCAGGCATTGCCGAGCGGCGCGGGTTGACCGCACTCGCTACCGAACTGCGGGCCGGGCCTGACATTCCTGACGTTCCAGTGGTTGCTCTTTCCGTGGTGGGCGGCGACCCCACCCGGGCGTCGGCCGGGATGCACGACGGCAGGATGAGAATGGATGCGGCACTGGTGAATGGTGTTTCGCGCGGGGAGCAGCGCATTCTCTCCGATACCTTCCATCACCGGCTCTGCTTCGACCGCCCCGATGCGGTGGTTCAGGCGATCCGCGACGTCGTAGACCGGGTCGCACGCCCCTAGAATCGGCACCATCACGTAGACCAGAGGAGGACGGTGCTCACGATCGGCCAGCTGGCGGCGACCGCCGGGGTGACCGTGCGTACTGTCCGCCACTACCACCACGTCGGCCTGCTGCCCGAGCCCGAGCGTGATGCCTCCGGCTACCGGCGCTACAGCGCGCAGGCGGCGGTGGATCTCATCCGGATCAGAACTCTCGCCGATGCCGGTGTGCCCCTGGCCCGCATTGACGCGCTGCTGCACGCGCAGCCGGCCGAGTTCGCCGCGGCGATCACCGATATCGACGCGGCACTGCAGCGAAAGATCGACCGGCTCAACGAATATCGGAGCCGAATCACCGAATTGGCAAGTGGCGAAAGGCTCGTCCTGCCAGCCGAGGTGGTCGCCATCCTGGACCGTATGCGCGGTCTCGGGGTCAGCGAACAGCGGGTGCGACTCGAGCGCGACTCGTGGATTCTGTTGCAGGCCATGGACCCGTCCTCCCTACCGCACCGCATCCGGGACAAGAACGCCGGTTTCGACGACCCGGAGACGATTCGCCTGTATCTCGCCTGTGATGAATCGGTCGACTGGGACCCGCAGGACCCGCGCCTGGACCGGCTCATCGACGAGATGGACGCCTGGGAGATCAAATACGAACGAGACGGCGGCGGCCCGGGCAACCGCCTGATCTCCGCCCGCATCTCCGAAGCCTCACCCGCCTGGCAGCGCCTCCTCGAGGCCCTCGCCCACCGCGCCGAACGCCGCCGAACCGCAGCCACCGGCATCCACCCCGCCCCGCGCTGAGGCCCGACAGCTGAAGCATCGGCGAGAGGGCTCTGGCTGTGGTTCTTCTCGGCGTGTAGCCACAGTCAGAGCCCTCTCGGCGACATTCCGCTGGGGGGCGAATGGTGGGGAGTCAGCTACTGTGCGGCGAATGCCCAGACGGCTGCTGGTCTGCCGGTTGCCTTCACTCGAACGCGCTCGCCGGTGCGGGTTAAACCGGGGAGCGCGGCGAGGGTGCGGTTGAGGTTGCCTGGGTCGGGGCGGGTGCCCTCGAGTGCGGCGGTGAGTTCGACTGCGCGGGTGGCGGGGAACTGCTCGCCGACGAGTGGGCGGGTGAATTCGAGGTGCTTCCACAGCATTTCGGCGAAGATCCCGCGTGCGGTGTCGACGATTCGATTGTGATCGAAGGCCAGTGCCGGAATGTGTTCGAATGGAAGCCATTCGGCGCTGTCGGTGTCGTGGTCGGCGATGACCGACCACATGGCGATCGACAGCGTCGGCCCGCGCGGATCGCGATTGGGCTCGTCGAAGGTGGCGAGCTGGCCCACCGCCAGGATGGCCTGTTCGGGGACACCGAGTTTGGTGTGCACGGCGCGGCGAGCGGCGGCCTCGAGCCGTTCGCCGCGGTGGAGCAGGACGCCGGGCAGGGCGAGGGCGCCGGCGAACGGCTCCCACTCCCGGGGTGCGATGCCCACGGTGACGGTCGCGTCGTCGCGGCCGTAGCGCAGGGCGATCACATCGATGGATACTGCGGATTGTTGCTCCACAAGTGGTCAATCATGCCGTAGCCGGGGGAGCGGTCGGGTGATCGGCCCGCAGCGGGCTGGGTGATCGGCCGGGCGCGGACGGTGTGACCTGCCCGGATCGGGCGCGGCGGTCGGCGCGATCGGGCCCGTGGGCGGTCAGCACCACGGGCACGCCCAGTTCGGCTTCGAGGTAGCCGGGCACGTCGGCGGGCAGGTCCGCGAGTACCGGTGTCGCCCCGTTCAGCAGGTCCGTCAGCCGCTGCTGGTGGTCGAGGTCCTGCCATGTGCCGCAGTCGAGCCGGTCGACATAGCCGTCGGCGGTGAGATATCCGGTGGCGGTGCGGATATCGCCGACCGCGTCCAAATGATTCACGACGAGTCCGTCGATGCCACCGCAGGCATCGACCGCGTAGCGCAGCAGGATCGGATCCAGGTGCCCGGTGCGAAATTCGCCCTGATAGGCGCCGGTCCCATTGTGCCGCTCGGGAATTCGCAGCTCCGCAGCCTCGGTCGGGAACGGTCCCGCCCCGTGCCGGGTGAAGTAGCCGCGGGTGATGCCCAGGACGTACCCGGGCGCATCGATCCGGGCGAGCATGGCCCGCGCATGCCGAGGTTCCACCGTGGACCAGGTGGTGTACGGGTGCAGCCCCCGCCATTCGTCGAGCAGCGTCCCCTGCGCGCCCTCGAACACCAGCCGTCCGCTCTCGGCGAAGACGGCCAGCTGATCGCCGGGCAGAATCGCCACGGCCCGAGCGAATTCGGTGTACACGTCGACGAGATCATCGATCGAGTCGTAGCGGTGCCCACTGCCCGCCAAGAGCGGCCGATAGTGCTCCTCCAGTGCGATCAGCTTGCGCCGCAGCACATCCGGACGCCGGCAATCACCCACCCGCGGCGCATCGTGCGCGAGCGCGTAGCTCGCCGTCTCCCCGATGCCGATACCGCACGAACCGTGCCGGGACGCACCCCGCGCATCCTCCCGGCAACGGTTGGCGGCCCCGTGGATCGGAGTGGTGAGCAGCGCCCGCTCGTCCACGGACATCAGCGAGAGCGGATCGGGAATGCCGAGCAGCGCCAGCGCGCGGGCCTCGGCGGCCAGCGCGATGGGTTCCACCAGCATGTGCCGCGACAGCAGGGTCGGCACCCGCGAGAAGGTGCCGGACCCGAACTGCCGGAAGGTGTGGTGACGTCCGCCGGCGACCACATTGTGGGCCGCCTGCGCACCGCCGTTGAACCGCACCACGGCGGACACGTCCAGGCCTGTCTCCGGTGCGCAGAGCCAGTCCACGGTGGCCCCCTTGCCGGCGTCGCCGAACCCGAGGTCCACCACGATCAGGTGGCGATCGCCGAACACTGCTCTCTCCCCTCTAGTTTCCGAAATCGACGTCGTCGTCGCCGGTGCCGGCGGGCAGGGCGCCGACACTGCGGGTGCGCCGCGCCGCGCCGAGGGGTGCGAGCGCCTTGCCGACCGCATCCGCCTCGTCGAGCGAGCCGATATCCCGCAGATCCGCCAGTCCCGCACCGAGATCGATGCGGTCCTCACCGATGCCGATGGTCAGCGCGATGAGTTCGCACACCGCCGCCGGATCGTCCAGGCGCAGGAAGCGTTCGCCGAGCAGTCCCCGCCAGTGCTCGGCGATCTCCGGATCCCCGTAGTAGCTGGACTGATTGGGCAGGATGTAGTGCACGTACCAGCGATCGGCGAGCTCGCGATAGATCGATTCGACCGAGACATCCTGGGATACCTTGTCGCCGATGACATTCCGAATGTGTCGCGAGGCCAGGCGATCCTTGTTCAGCTCGTCGCCGACGATGAACAGGTACCCCTTCTGTCCGCGCTTGTCCCACGCGTCGGTGGCGGTGTGCCGGGCCATGAAATAGGCAGCCAGTTCATAACTTTCGGACTTCTGCCCGCCACCGCCGCCCTCCAGCAGGATGAGCCGCAACTGCTCGTCCATCCGATTGTCGGACTCGAACTGCCCGACCTGCAGCGGAACCCGATCGGTGTCGGCATCGCCGATACCGCCGAACATGATCTGCGGATCATCCGCATAGCCCTTGCGCTGCAACAGCCCGTGTAGTTTGCCGAGCTTCTCCTGCATGATTCGCGGCACCGCGCCCATCGACCCGGTCACATCGAACAGCACCGCGATGGGCAGTGAGTTCCCGTGATCAGCCGAATCGCGGGACTCCCGCATCCCCACATTCTTCGGGTCGAGCGACTTGTGCGCCTTCCACTGGTCCCAGGGCACCGACCGCATATCGGCGGTATAGCCGAAATCGTCGAGTCCGCGGGCGGCGCGGAAGGTGCGGGCGGCGTCGTAGGCGCTGTCGTCCCAGTTTCCGTAACCCATTGCTATCACTGTCCTTTCGTGAGCTCGAAGGGCCGGAAGCGGCGCTGTCCGTAAAGCCGGTCGAGCAGGTCGTCGAATTCGCCGAGCAGATCGGCGGCGTCGGGGCGCAGCCGCGCATCGGGCTGCATACAGCCGGCGGCGAAGGTGCGCATGGCGGCGGGCGCGCGATCGCCGAGCATGGTGCGCATCAGCTGATGCGCGAGATACACATCGGTGGCGGGGGAGACCGCATCGTTGATCTCCGGCGGGTAGTCGAGTGAGCCGAGGGTCGCGGCCGCGGGTGTGCCCGGCCGGGTCGCGAACGACCAGCCCACCAGCACCACACCGTGCAGTCGTGGATGAATGAGCACATTCGCCGGAGTGAGGGCCGTATGCACCCACCCGGCGAGCGCCGCCCCGGACAGACAGCGCAGCAGCCGCCGGTGCATCCAGGCGTAGTCGCGCGCATCCAGCCCGTCCGGGTAGGCGGCGCGCACCTGTTCCAGCGTCACGAATCCCTCGGTGAGCGCATTGAGTACGTTCACGGTCCGGGTTTCGCCCGCGTCCAGATGATCGACGGTATCCACCAGTTCGGGAAAGTACGGTCGCAGCCAGTCGTGCTCCTCGGCCGTCATCGCGAGGTCGCGCAGCGCGTTTCGCTCACCGGCGAGCAGTTTGTTGGCGGCGGAGCGCCGGGGGATTTTCACGACCCGATCGCTGCCGCTGCGATACAGGTCGGTGACCGATCCGCGCGCCAGCGGTCTGCCGACCGGATATGTCCCGTGCGTCCCGGTCACGTGCAGGCTCGCGTCATCGAGGTCCAGCCATTGCTTGTACAGCTCGGCCAGTCGCACGAATGCCGCCTTGGCCATATCGGATTCGCCGGCTGCCACCCGATCGGGATGAACGGTCGCGGCCAGCCGGTGATACCGGCGCTGTGCGTCCTTGCGGGCGGCGGAATCGGTTGTGGCGCTGCCGAAGAGGTCCTCGGGTCGCTTCGCCGCCCGAATGGCCTGCACCGTGTCTCGCACCGTCGTCATGCGTTTTAGGCTAGTCGACTAAAACGTCGAACGCCAGCGATTCGGGAAACTTATTGTCGAGAAGACTAGAACTGGCTGGTGATGCACCTGCGGCCGGTCGAAGGTCGCTGCCGTCTGGGCTTCGGTAAAGACGCCCATGTGCGCGAACCGATTTCCTGTGTTGAGATAATGTGGCACGGAATCTTTCATCCACTCGACGAGGAGGTCTGGGATGGTCGTCGGTGAATCGGTATCGGACGCCGGGGCGCGATTGGCCGCGCTGCGGAACGGTGGTTGCACCCCCGAGCAGGCGTGGGCGCTGTTCGACGCGCTGCCGGCGGTGCGGGTGGAGGAGATCACCACCGGCCGCTGGGGCGGGGACGAACTCGACACCGGGCATCCGTGGCAGGGCGTACTGGTCGAATCCGGCTGGTGTGGAAAGCAGTTCGACGACGCCGACGCCGTGCAACCGCTGCTGTTCGCCGGGCCCGATGGCGAGGTGTTCCCCGTCGACCCGCGCCGGGTGCCGCTCTTCCTGGCCGGAAAAGTGCCGGTCGCAGCGCTGCGCCCGGTGCGCCGTTCGCTCGGCGTACTGCGCCCGCTACTGAGCACCCGCATCCCGCGCGCCCGGCTGCGCAATCTGGAATTCCGCGGAAAGTCCAGTGCCGCAATGATCTACGACCACCTGCCGATCATCGACGTCTTCCGCAGGGTCGATGAGAACACGCTGCTGGGCGTCATGGATATGCGCGGTATGCGAGATCCGTACTTCTTCATCCTCTTTCGCAACCGGTAGCCGTTCGCGGTAAGCGGGCGGCCGGTGTGCGCCTGCGACCTACCATCGAGAGTGCTGATGGTTGTCGCTCGGGAGGGGTACCCGATGGAACGCACGACCTGTCTCGTCGCCGGGGGTGGACCGGCGGGCATGATCCTGGGATTGCTGCTGGCCCGCGCCGGGGTCGAGGTGACGGTGCTGGAGAAGCACGGTGACTTCCTGCGCGATTTCCGCGGCGACACCGTGCATCCCACCACCCTCGACCTGCTCGATGAGCTCGGGCTGGGCGAGGAATTCGCGAAACTGCCGCAGCGGCGGATGAATTCGGTGCAATTGCCGATCGGCGGCGCGATGGTGACCGTGGCGAGCTTCGGGAACATTCCGGGGCGGCACAGGTACATCGCCATGGTTCCGCAGTGGGATCTGCTGGATCTGCTGGCGCGGGCCGCCGATATCGAACCCACCTTCCGGCTGCGGATGAACACCGAGGTGACGGAGCTGGTGCGGGAGGCGGGCCGGGTAGTCGGCGTGCGCTATCGCACCGAAGACGGTGCCACCGGCACGATTCGCGCCGATCTCACGGTGGCGTGCGACGGGCGCGGCTCGATCCTGCGCGCCGCGGCGGGTCTGGGTTCGCATCGGTGGGCCACCCCGTTCGATGTGTGGTGGTTCCGCATCCCGCGCCATGACACCGATCCGGCCGGTGCGGTTCCGGTGCTGACGCAGAACCGCTTCGCCATCATGCTCGATCGGGGTGATTACTGGCAGTGCGCGACTCTGCTCGCGAAGGGCGGTGACCCGGCGCTGCGGCAGCAGCAATCGGTCGAGGTGATCATGCGGAGCCTGGCGGACGCCGTCCCGTGGCTCGCGGACCGGACTGACGTTCTGCACGACTGGGATCAGGTGCAGCTGCTCGACGTACAGCTCGACCGCCTCGACCGCTGGTACACCGACGGACTGCTGTGCCTGGGTGATGCGGCGCACGCCATGTCCCCGGTCGGCGGCGTCGGCATCAATCTGGCGGTACAGGACGCGGTGGCGGCCGCGAGAATTCTTGCGCCGAAACTACTCTCGCGTACCGTCACAGCCGCGGAACTGGCACGTGTGCAGCGCCGTCGCGCCCTGCCCACGGTCCTCACGCAGACCGTGCAGCGCATCATCCATGCGCTGCTCGTCGGCCCGGCGGTCGAGGGCCGGCGGAATCTGTCGAATGCCCAGCGCGCACCGCTCGCACTGCGCCTGTTCCGCCGCATCCCGCTCGTGCGGGACCTGCCACCGCTCTTCGTCAGCCGCGGCGTTTTGCCCGAGCACGCACCAGATTTCGCCCGCCGCCCACCGGTTCGGTAGCTTCGCCCGACGCCCACCGGTTCGGTAGCTTTGTCGGCTCACGCGCCTGTTCGGTAGCTTCGTCCGTTCGGTAGCTTCGATGGCTCGACCGCCAGCGGTTCTTCGACGGCTCGTCCGCGAGCGATTCGGCGAGTTCAACCTTCGTCGGCCGGTCCTGCTGCTCAGGCTGCCAACGAGCCTGCCGCTGTGGGTCGTTGCTAGCGCACGCCGCGGGTGCGGAACTGAATGCTGATGCGGGGGCCGACCGGTCGCCGCGTCTTCGGAATCGCGTGTTCCCAGGTGCGCTGGCAGGAGCCGCCCATGACGATGAGGTCGCCGTGGCCGAGCGGATATCGGAGGCTCTCGCCACCACCGCGCGGTCGCAGCATGAGCGCTCGCGCGGCGCCGACCGACACGATGGCCACCATGGTGTCGTGCGTGGCTCCCCGGCCGGACGTATCCCCGTGCCACGCAACGCTGTCCATACCGTCGCGGTAGTAGCACAGGCCCGCCGAGGTGAACGGCTCGCCCAGCTCCTGCCGGTAGTGCCGGCTCAGGGCATCGCGCGCGTCGTTCAGCACCGGATCCGGTAGTAGCTGCCCCTCGTCGTAGAAGCATTGCAGGCGGGGCACATCCACCACCCGGTCGTACATGGGCCGGCGATCCGCCCGCCACGGCACATCCGCCGCGAGCCGCTCGAACAGCAGGTCCGCCCCGCTCAACCAGCCGGGCAGGACATCCACCCACGCGCCGTTGCTCAAGACCGTGCGCTGAATTCCGTCCAGCGCACCGACCTCGAGCTCCCCGAATCCATCGAGCAGCGATCCCTGCAATGGCGTCGACATGAGATCGAACATACGTTCTATTCGGTGGATGATCAAGCCGACGCGGCGTCCCGGGCGGGTCGGCCCGTCAGCCGCAGTGAGCGGTCCGCCAGTGTGAGGGCCAGAAACAATCCGGAGGCGACGAGCATGAAGAGCGCGAGATGGTGCAGCCCCGCCGCGCTGCTGCCGGCGGAGAGGAAGGCGCCGCCCGCGGCGGCGGCGCCCATCGCGCCGGCGTAGGTGAACGTTCGCAGTAGTCCGGCCGAGGAGGCGATGCGCTCCGGATCGGCCTGGTAGTAGACGGCATTCTGATTGGCCAGGCTGTTGAGGCCCTGCGGGATGCCCATGATGACGGCGACGCCCAGCAGCAGCCAGATCGCCGCGGCGCCCGGCATCAGGAAAAGTGCTGTGCAGCCCAGGATTTGGGCGATGCCGCCGACGATGAGCTTGCCGCGGATCACGGTGCGGCGTCCGGTGATCGCGGATACGGCGATACCGGTGATCGACAGCGGCAGCAGGATGAGTCCCGCGCCGGTGGCATTCAGTCCGCGACCGCTCTCGAGCCACTGGGTGAAGCCGTACAGGAAGCAGTAGCCGACCATGCTGGTCAGCAGGACACGCCCGTAGGTGGCGAGCAGCGGCACATTGCCGCCCAGCACCCGCACATCGAGAAACGGCTCCGGCGTGCGCAATTCGCGGATGATCAGCGCCGCTCCGGCGGCGATCGCCAGCACCGGCAGATACCAGTACGCCACTTGCGGTTTCATCAGGAACAGCAGCAGCGAGACCAGCAGTGCGGCGAACAATGCGATACCGGGCAGATCCAGTCCGGAACCCTTGCCGCGCTGCGGCGCAGGGGTTTTCGGCATCCGCAGTGCGCCCACGATCAGGCAGGCGATGGCGAGGGGGATATTGATCGCGAAGGTGGTACGCCACCCGCCGAGGTGAATCAGCAACCCGCCCAGGGTCGGCCCGATCACCACAATGGTCTGCCCCGCCACGGCGAGCGCGGTCAGGACCCCGGCGGGACTGTTCTTGCCGGTGCGCTCGGACTCGCTGCGGATCAGATACATCGACGCGGGATAGCCTGCGCAGGTGCCGAACCCGAGCACGATGCGGGCAAGTACCAGCACCAGCAGATCGGGTGCGAGCACGCCCATGATCCCGGCGATCCCGGTGAGCGTTGCACCGGCGAGATACAGCCGTCGCGGGCCGTACAGATCGACCAGCCGGCCGACCACCGGCTGCCCGATGGCGGTGGCCAGATACAGCGCCGACACCAGCCATGCGGTGGACGACGCGGGTGCGCCGAAGGCCACGCCGATCGGCACCAGAGATACCGCGATGATCGAGGAATTGATCGGATTGAGAATCGTCCCGAGCAGCATCGGGGCCAGCAGCTTGCGATCGAACCCGCTGCCGGAT
Source organism: Nocardia sp. NPDC006630 (assembly GCF_040611495.1). Taxonomy (NCBI): domain Bacteria; kingdom Bacillati; phylum Actinomycetota; class Actinomycetes; order Mycobacteriales; family Nocardiaceae; genus Nocardia; species Nocardia sp. NPDC006630. The sequence continues at coordinate 218,205 of NZ_JBEXOK010000002.1, read as the reverse complement.
TCCGCCCGGAACCGGCGGGTGAGTACCGAACTCATTCCTGCCCGAGTCTTTCCAGCAGCGCCAGGGCGTCGAGCAGCACCTGCCTCTCGGCCTCGGTGTACCTGTCCTGCAGCGAGGTGGTCAGCCATTCCTCCCCGGCGCGGCGCCGGCCGTCGAAGAATTCGCGGCCTTCACCGCTGAGGGTCACCAGCTGCCGTCGCCGATCGAGCGGATCGGGCCGCCGTTCGATCAGCCCGCGCTCCTCGAGAATGTTCAGCGTCGCCGCGATGGCCTGCGGTCGCACCCGCTCGGCGGTGGCGATATCGCTCGCCGTCGTATCGCCCCGGCTCAGCCGGCTCAGCACCGACAGCTGTGACGGTGTGAGCTCGCGGCTGTCGGACTGCTCCTGGAACCGCCGTCGCAGGCGGCTGACCAATACTCGCAGCTCACGCGCGGCGAGCGCGGCTGATGCGGAGACGGTGAGGGCGGATTCGGTCATACGTCCACTGTAGATAGCCAACCCAGATTGTTCAATCTGGATTGGCTAATTAGTGGTGAACCGGCTCTCGATCAGCTCATTCGGTGCGCACGTGTGCGCGCACAAAATCGACGACCGCATCGGTGAACTCGTCATTGGCATCACTGGCGGCGGTGTGCGCGGCCGTACCGATCTCTGCGTAATCCGCGTGCGGGACCAGCTCCCGGAAGGCGCGCACGCCCTCCTCGCTCACCACATCGGAGAGCGCACCGCGCACCAGCAGGACCGGCATGGTCAGCTGCCGTGCCGCGTCCTCCAGCGGATCGGTATGGAAATCGATCTCCTCACCGCGCCCCGACAGCATGGCCGGATCCCAGTGCCAGTACCAGCGGCCGTCGTCACGCTGCCGCAGATTGCGCTGCAGCCCTTCGGGATTACGCGGCTTGCGGCGGTGCGGGAGATAGGCGGACACCACATCGGCGGCTTCTTCGAGACTCGCGAAGCCCTCCCGATTGCTGTCCAGGAAATTGATGACGCGCTCCACACCGGCGCGTTCGGGCCGCGGCACCACATCCACCAGGACCAGCCCGGTCATGCGATCGCGCTGCGGGTGCGCGCTGGCAATGAGACCGGTGAGTCCGCCCATGCTGGCGCCGACCACAAACGCGGGCTTGCCGAGCTGCTCGAGGACGCCGATGAGGTCCTCGACCATGGCATTGCGCGAATAGTTGCCGTCCGGCGCCCAATCGCTGTCACCGTGCCCGCGCGCATCGAGCAGGACCGCGTGCATGCCGGCCTTGGCCAGCGCCAGCCCGGAATCCTTCCAGGAGTGCCGGGTCTGGCCGCCCCCGTGTAGGAACACCACGAGCGGTCCGTCCTGGGGTCCCCAGCTGTCCGCGGCGAGTGCGATACCGCCCTGGCCGCGGAAGGTGACGCGGGCAGGTTCGGTGAAGTCGGCTTCATTGCTCACACACCGAGCATCGCACACAGCGGTTTACGGTGTATGAAGACCTGCCGCGCAGGTGCGGATTCGCGCCGTTCACGCGGCCGGGGAATTCGGGTTCCGGAGTCGAGGTGCGCGGATATCCACCGGCAAGGCCGCAGTGCCGCTATGGTTTTCGGGTATGGCTCGAATGGCCGGATCACGATCGCGTGCGGTGTTCGCGATATTGTCGATAGTCTTGATCCTGTGTACCACCGCCTGCTCGACCGGCGGCAATTCCGCGGGGCCCCGCGATCTGTGTTCCCCGCCCGGAGTGAACTTCGCGTCGGCCGCACCGCCGAACCTGGCGGCAGGCCCGACCGCGGGTGTCGATCTGTACACGACCCCGGCCACGGTTCCGCTCTCGCAGATCGATGCCGGCAAACTCGGGTTGATCAACCCCGGCACACTGAGCGTCGGCACGATCTCCGATGCGCCGCCGAGCGTCTGCGTGAATTCCCAGGGCGTCTTCACCGGCATCGACAATGAGCTGCTGAAGGCCATCGCGGCGAAACTCGGTCTGCGAGTGCAATTTTCGGGAACCGAGTTCGCGGGCCTGCTGGCGCAGGTGGCCAATCGGCGCTTCGACGTCGGCGCCGCGAGCATCACCGCCACCGATGCGCGCAGACAACTCGTCGACTTCACCAACGGGTACGACTTCGGCTATTTCTCGCTCGTCGTCCCCACCGGCAGTGCCCTCAAAGGCTTTCCGGATCTCCGGAAGGGGCTGCGCATCGGTGTTGTGCAGGGCACCGTGCAGAACGAGTATGTGGTCAACACGCTGCACCTGGACCCGGTGACCTTCCCCGACTTCACCACCGCCTACGCGAATCTGAAATCCGGACAGCTCGATGCCTGGGTGGCGCCGTCCGGGCAGGCGGCCGGTGCGATCAAGCCCGGCGATCCGGCGTCGGTCGTGCAGAACACCTTCAGTCTGCAGAACTATGTCGGCTTCGCGGTGCGCAAGGGCGATCAGCCGTTGACCGAGGCGCTCAATGCCGGACTGGATGCGATCATCGCCGACGGCACCTACGCCCGCATCTACTCCCAATGGGAGCCGCGGCAGTTCCCGCCGGGCTGGAAGCCGGGTTCGAAGGCCGCACCCATGCCGACGCTGCCGGATTTCGCCGAGATCGCCGCCGAACATCAGAGCGCCAAAACCGCGCAGGCCGCACCGAAATCGACACTGGCGCAATTGAAGGACACGTTCCTCGACTGGTCGCTCTACCGCAAGGCGTTTCCGGCGCTGTTCAAGACCGGTCTGCCGAACACCCTCATCCTGGCGGTGGTGTCGGGTGTGCTCGGCACCATCCTCGGGATGCTGCTAGCAGTGGCGGGCATCTCCCGCACGCGCTGGTTGCGCTGGCCCGCAAGGGTTTACACCGATATCTTCCGAGGCTTGCCCGCCGTGGTGACGATCCTGATCATCGGGCTCGGCTTCGGCCCCGTGTTCAAGGGCATCACCGGGAACAATCCCTACTGGCTGGGCGCGGTGGCGCTGGCGCTGCTGGCCTCGGCGTATATCGGTGAGATCTTCCGGTCGGGCATCCAGTCGGTCGAATCCGGGCAGCTGGAAGCCGCGCGGGCGATCGGCTTCGGCTATCGGCAGTCGATGACGCTGGTGGTGATTCCGCAGGGTGTGCGCCGGGTGCTGCCCGCCCTGATGAACCAGTTCATCGCGCTCATCAAGGACTCCTCCCTGATCTACTTCCTCGGCTTGCTCTCGACGCAACGTGAATTGTTCGCGGTCGGCCGAGATCTCAACGCGGAGACCGGGAATCTCTCGCCACTGGTCGCCGCCGGTCTGGTCTATCTCCTACTGACCGTTCCGCTCACGCACCTGGTGAACTATATCGATCAGCGCCTTCGGACCGGGCGGGCCGAAGCCCCCGCCGCACCGGTCGAGGAGGCCGCCATCACGGAAGGTCGCGGCGCATGAGCGAGCCGACCGAAGACGCGGCGCAGACCCCGGACCGGCCACGCAGCGCATCCCTCACCGGGACCGGCCTGAATCTGACGCTCGCTCACAATCATGTACTGCGTGGCATCGACATTCACGTCGACGCCGGCAAGACCACCACCGTCATCGGCCCTTCCGGTTCGGGTAAGTCGACCCTGCTGCGCGTACTGAATCGGTTGTACGAGCCGGATTCCGGCGATGTGCTGATCGACGGGCAGTCGGTGCTGCGCGAGGATCCGGATCGCTTGCGCCAGCGCATCGGCATGGTGTTCCAGCAGTTCAATCTGTTTCCGCATATGACCATCGCCGACAATGTGGCGCTGGGACCGCGGAAGCTGCGGGGACTGTCGAAAGAGGAAGCCCGCGCGGTGGCCGCGGAGCAGCTGGAGATCGTGGGCCTGGCGGGCCGGGCCGATGCGCGTCCGGCGAATCTGTCCGGTGGTCAGCAGCAACGTGTCGCGATCGCGCGGGCGCTGGCAATGAAGCCGGCGCTGATGCTGTTCGACGAGGTCACCTCCGCGCTGGACCCGGAACTCGTCAAGGGCGTGCTTTCGCTGATGGCCGACCTGGCCTCCGGCGGGATGACGATGATCGTGGTGACCCACGAGATGGGCTTCGCCCGTTCGGTTTCCGATCGCCTGGTCTTCATGGATCGCGGGCAGGTCGTGGAGTCGGGTGTGCCGGATCAGCTTTTCGACAATGCGGAAACTCCGCGACTACGGCAGTTCCTGTCCCAGGTCTTGTGACCGTCGCGCGAGACATGTGAGATTCCTCCCAGCATCACGTGCCGGGGGCGGATTCATCGCAGACCAATCGGTCTGAATCTTAACTACGGGATTGCTATTGCCCTGCCCCGCCTGCGAGGATTCGCCCGTGGAAACCTGCTGGTGCGCGCCGTATAGCGGGGTGATCACGGCAAATCGCCGACTCCGCGAAAGGTGTATCCCGGACAGCGCGCGAACCGGTCGCGAACACTCGGTTGCCACAGGGGTGCGGTGACGGCCTGACCCCGTACCGCTGCTAGGCTGCGTACCCGAAAAGACATCCTTTAACGGACCGTCCGGTGAGGCGGGGAAGGAGGTCGGCATGGCTGTGCCCGAAGATCGGGCGGCCAAGTCGAGCGCTGGCGAATACTCGCAGCGGCACGATCCCGCACAGGTGGAAGCCGGACGCGAATTGCTCTCCGATTCGGACGTCGGCCGGACCATCGCACGTATGGCGCACCAGATCATCGAGAAGACCGCTCTCGATTCCGGCGACCCGACCGCGCCCCGCGTGGTGCTCATCGGGATTCCCACGCGCGGAACGACTCTCGCCACTCGACTGGCAAGCCGCATCGAAGAGTTCTCCGGCGTGCGCCCCGCCGTCGGCTCCCTCGACATCACCCTCTATCGCGACGATCTGCGCAGCAAGCCGCATCGCCCGCTCGAGCGCACCTCGGTGCCCGAGGGCGGTATCGAAGACGTGCTGGTGGTCCTCGTCGACGATGTGCTCTTCTCCGGTCGCACCGTGCGCTCGGCGCTGGACGGACTGCGCGATCTGGGCCGCCCCCGCGCGGTGCAGCTGGCCGTGCTCATCGACCGCGGCCACCGCGAACTGCCCATTCGCGCCGATTACGTCGGCAAGAACGTGCCCACCTCCCGCACCGAGGACATCTCGGTGCTGCTGCGTGAGCACGACGGTCGCGACGGTGTGCACCTGCGTCAGGAGAGGGAGAAGTGAAGCACCTGCTTTCGGTCACCGATCTGGATCGCGCCAATGCCACCGGACTGCTCGACGATGCCGAGCGGTTCGAACAGGCGCTGCTCGGCCGTGAGGTGAAGAAGCTGCCGACCCTGCGCGGCCGCACCGTCATGACGGTGTTCTTCGAGAACTCCACGCGCACCCGGGTTTCCTTCGAGGTCGCGGGCAAGTGGATGAGCGCCGACGTCATCAATGTCAGCTCCTCGAGCTCCTCGGCCTCCAAGGGCGAATCGCTGCGCGATACGGCGCTGACCCTGCACGCGGCAGGCGCGGACGCGCTCATCGTGCGGCATCCGGCTTCGGGTGCGGCGCATCAGATCGCGCGCTGGTTCTCCCAGATGCAGGAGTCCAGCGGCGGCTTCGTCGGTCCCGGACCGGCCATCATCAATGCCGGTGACGGCACGCACGAGCACCCCACCCAGGCGCTGCTGGACGCGCTGACCCTGCGTCAGCGCCTCGGCGATCTGGAAGGTAAGCGGGTGGTGCTGGTCGGCGACATTCTGCACAGCCGGGTCGCCCGCTCGAACGCCTTCCTGCTCAGCATTCTCGGCGCGGAGGTGGTGCTGGTCGCACCGCAGACGCTGCTGCCGGTCGGCGTCGAAGCCTGGCCGGTCCGGGTGGCGAGCTCCCTGGACGCGGAACTGCCGGGCGCGGACGCGGTCATGATGCTGCGTGTGCAGGCCGAGCGCATGAACGGCGGCTTCTTCCCGTCGGCGCGCGAGTACTCGATCAACTACGGCCTGAGCGAACGCCGCCTCGGCATGCTCGCCGAGCATGCGGTGGTCCTGCACCCCGGGCCCATGCTGCGCGGCATGGAAATCGCCTCGGCTGTGGCCGATTCCCCCAAAGCGGCTGTGCTGCAACAGGTCAACAACGGAGTCCATATGCGCATGGCGGTGCTCTTCCGCCTGCTGGTCGGAACCGACGAGGTGGTGGCATGAGCATCCTGATCAAGAACGTTCTTCTTTACGGTGAAGGCGACCCGGTCGACGTCCTGCTGGCCGACGGCGAGATCCGTGAAATCGGTGCGGAGCTGGACGGCGGCGAGGCTGAAATCATCGACGGCGCCGGGCAATTCCTCTTGCCGGGCTTCATCGACCTGCACACGCATCTGCGGGAACCGGGTCGCGAGGACACCGAGACCATCGAAACCGGCTCTGCCGCAGCGGCGCTCGGCGGTTACACGGCCGTGTTCGCCATGGCGAACACCAGCCCGGTCGCCGATACCTCGGTCATCACCGACCATGTGTGGCGGCGCGGCCAGGAGGTCGGCCTGGTGGATGTGCACCCGGTGGGTGCGGTGACCGTCGGTCTCGAAGGTAAGCAGCTCGCCGAAATGGGCACCATGGCAGCCGGTCTCGCCTCGGTGCGCATGTTCTCCGACGACGGCCACTGCGTCTACGACCCGCTGATCATGCGCCGTGCGCTGGAATACTCGAACTCCCTGGGCGTGCTCATCGCCCAGCACGCGGAGGAGCCGCGCCTGACCAAGGGCGCGGTCGCCCACGAGGGCCCGAATGCCGCCCGCCTGGGCCTGGCCGGGTGGCCGCGCGCCGCCGAGGAGTCCATCGTGGCTCGCGACGCCCTGCTGGCCCGCGATGCCGGTGCGCGCGTGCACATCTGCCACGCCTCCACCGCCGGCACCGTCGAACTGGTGAAATGGGCGAAGAGCCAGGGCATTTCGATCACCGCCGAGGTCACTCCGCATCACCTGCTGCTCGACGATTCGCGGCTGGAGACCTACGACGCGGTGAACCGGGTGAACCCGCCGCTGCGCGAATCCTCCGATGTGGCCGCGCTGCGGCAGGCCCTCGCCGACGGTGTCATCGACTGTGTCGCCACCGATCACGCCCCGCACGCCGAACAGGACAAGTGCTGCGAATTCGCGGCCGCCCGTCCCGGCATGCTGGGCCTGGAAACCGCGCTGTCGATCATCGTGCAGACCATGGTTCGCCCAGGTCTGCTCGATTGGCGCGGCGTCGCGCGGGTGATGAGCGAAAACCCCGCGCGCATTGTGGGTCTGGATGATCAGGGCCGCCCGCTCGCCGTCGGCGAACCGGCCAATCTGGCGCTGATCGATCCGAATACCGAATGGACGGTGCGGGCGAAGGAACTCGCCAGCATCGCTCAGAACACTCCGTTCGAGGAGATGACCCTGCCCGCGAAGGTGACCGCCACCTTCCTGCGCGGCCGGATCACCTCCCGGGACGGGGTCGCCAGCGCCGCGCGCGGTGGCGATGAGGTCTTCGCCGGCGGAGACCGGCGGGTGGGGAACCGAGGAGGACCGTAATGGAGCGAACGCTGACGATTGTCGTGCTGCTCGCACTTTTCGCGCTGTGCCTGTGGGGCATGTACCGGGCCTGGACCGGCCGCGCGAAGAAGCAAGCGGCATCGATCGGTGAGCTGCCGGTGGTGCCCGCCGACTGCGGTGCGCAACTGCTGGAGCCGACCACGGGCATGTATCTCGGCAGCACCCTGGCGCCCAGCTGGATTCAGCGAATCACGGTGGGCGACCTGGGCTTCCGGGCCACAGCGGAGCTGACTCGGTTCGAACGCGGCATCCTGCTCGAACGTGACGGCGCGGGCACGGTCTGGATTCCGGAGGAGGCCATCACCGCCGTGCGCACCGAGCGCGGGCATGCGGGCAAGGTCATGACGGAAGGCGGTGTGCTGGTGATTCGCTGGAAGCTGCCGACCGGAACCGAGGTGGATACCGGATTCCGGGGAGACGACAAAACGGTGTACCCGGCGTGGACCGGGACGGCACCTACGAAACAGACGACGAAGACGGGAGACGAGGCATGAGCAGCGGCGATACCGCAGTGATGGTGCTCGAGGACGGCCGCGTATTCCGCGGGACGACATTCGGCGCCGTCGGACAGACTTTGGGTGAGGCGGTGTTCTGCACCGCGATGACCGGGTACCAGGAGACCCTCACCGACCCCAGCTACGACCGGCAGATCGTGGTGGCCACGGCCCCGCAGATCGGCAATACCGGCTGGAACGACGAGGACGACGAGTCCGGCAAGATCTGGGTCGCCGGTTACGCCGTGCGCGATCCTTCGCGCCGCGCCTCCAACTGGCGCTCCAAGCGCACGCTGCAGCAGGAGCTGGAGAACCAGAACGTCGTCGGCATCGCGGGCATCGACACCCGAGCCTTGGTGCGCCACTTGCGCACTCGCGGTTCCATGAAGGCCGGCGTCTTCTCCGGCGAGGCGCTCGCCGATTACGAGGAACTCGTCGCGCGGGTCAACAACCAGCCCTCCATGCTGGGCGCGGACCTGGCCGGTGAGGTCTCGACCGACGAGATGTACACCATCGAGCCCGACGGCGAGCACCGCTTCACCGTGGTGGCGGTCGATCTCGGCATCAAGTCCAACACCCCGCGCATGTTCGCCCAGCGCGGTATCCGGGTGCACGTGGTGCCCTCCAATGTCACGCTGGACCAGATCAAGGAACTGAGCCCCAACGGCGTGTTCCTGTCGAACGGTCCCGGCGACCCGGCCACCGCCGACGGCGCCGTGGCGCTGACTCAGGCTGTGCTGCAGGAGAATCTGCCGCTCTTCGGCATCTGCTTCGGCAACCAGATCCTGGGCCGCGCGCTCGGGCGCAATACCTACAAGATGAAGTTCGGCCACCGCGGCATCAATATCCCGGTCATCGAACACCACACCGGCCGCATCTCGATCACCGCGCAGAACCACGGCTTCGCCCTCGAGGGCGAGCGCGGCGAGGTCTTCGACACCCCGTTCGGCAAGGCCGAAGTCAGCCACATCTGCGCCAATGACGGTGTTGTCGAAGGTGTTCAGCTGGTCAGCGGGCGCGCCTTCTCGGTGCAGTACCACCCCGAGGCCGCCGCCGGACCGCACGACGCCGCCTACCTGTTCGATCGCTTTGCCACGCTGCTGGAAGGAGCCTGATGCCTCGCCGCACCGACCTCAATCACATCCTGGTGATCGGCTCGGGCCCGATCGTCATCGGCCAGGCTTGCGAGTTCGACTACTCCGGTACCCAGGCCTGCCGCGTGCTCAAGGCCGAGGGGCTGCGAGTGTCGCTGGTGAACTCGAACCCGGCGACCATCATGACCGACCCGGAGTACGCGGACGCCACCTACGTGGAGCCGATCACCTGGGAGTACGTCGAGAAGGTCATCGCCAAGGAGCGTCCCGACGCCATCCTCGCGACCCTGGGCGGCCAGACCGCGCTCAATTGCGCTGTCGACCTGCACGAGAACGGCATTCTGGAGAAGTACAACGTCGAGCTGATCGGCGCGGACTTCGAAGCCATCCAGCGCGGTGAGGACCGGCAGAAGTTCAAGGACATCGTCGCCAAGGTCGGCGGCGAGAGCGCCCGCTCCAAGGTCTGCTACACCATGGACGAAGTCCGCGAAACCGTTGCGGAACTGGGCTTCCCGGTGGTCGTGCGCCCGTCCTTCACCATGGGCGGCCTGGGCTCCGGTATGGCCTACAACCACGAGGATCTCGATCGCATCGCCGGCGGCGGCCTCGCCGCCTCGCCGACCGCGAACGTGCTCATCGAGGAATCCATCCTGGGCTGGAAGGAATTCGAGCTCGAGCTCATGCGCGACCGCCGCGACAATGTGGTGATCGTCTGCTCGATCGAGAATGTGGACCCCATGGGCGTGCACACCGGTGATTCGATGACCGTCGCCCCGGCCATGACCCTCACCGACCGCGAGTACCAGAAGATGCGCGATCTGGGCATCGACATTCTGCGCGAGGTCGGCGTGGACACCGGCGGCTGCAATATCCAGTTCGCGGTGGACCCGGCCGACGGGCGTCTCATCGTCATCGAGATGAACCCGCGGGTGTCGCGCTCGTCCGCATTGGCTTCCAAGGCAACGGGTTTCCCCATTGCCAAGATCGCCGCCAAGCTGGCCATCGGCTACACCCTGGACGAGATCGTCAACGACATCACCAAGGAAACCCCGGCCTGCTTCGAGCCCACGCTCGACTACGTCGTGGTGAAGGCGCCGCGCTTCGCCTTCGAGAAGTTCCCGGGCGCCGACCCGACGCTGACCACCACCATGAAGTCGGTCGGCGAGGCAATGTCGCTGGGCCGCAACTTCTCCGAGGCCCTGGGCAAGGTGCTGCGGTCGCTCGAGACCAAGGCCACCGGCTTCTGGACGCTGCCGGACGGCGAGTGGACCGACACCGAGGCGATTCTCGAGGATCTGCGGACCCCCACCGAGGGGCGCATCTACCAGGTCGAGCGGGCACTGCGCCTGGGCGCGAGCATCGAGGACACCGCCAAGGCCTCGGGCATCGACCCGTGGTTCGTGGCCGAGGTCGCCGCACTGGTGGAGCTGCGCCAGGAGATCATCGACGCACCCGTGCTCGACGAGGCGCTGCTGCGCCGCGCCAAGCACTACGGTCTGTCCGATCGCCAGATCTCCGCTCTGCGACCGGAACTCGCGGGTGAGGACGGCGTGCGCACACTGCGTCACCGCCTGCACATTCGCCCGGTGTTCAAGACCGTCGACACCTGCGCCGCCGAGTTCGAGGCCAAGACGCCGTACCACTACTCGGCCTACGAGCTCGATCCCGCCGCCGAGTCCGAGGTCGCGCCGCAGCGTGAACGCGGCAAGGTGCTCATCCTCGGTTCGGGTCCGAACCGCATCGGCCAGGGCATCGAATTCGACTACAGCTGTGTGCATGCCGCGCAGACGCTGTCGGCCGCCGGGTACGAGACCGTCATGGTCAACTGCAATCCGGAGACCGTCTCCACCGACTACGACACCGCCGATCGCCTGTACTTCGAGCCCCTGACGTTCGAGGACGTGTTCGAGGTGTACCACGCGGAAAGCGAATCCGGCACCGTCGTGGGCGTCATCTGCCAGCTCGGCGGCCAGACCCCGCTGGGCCTGGCGCAGAAGCTGACCGATGCGGGCGTGCCCGTGGTCGGCACTTCGGCGGCCGCCATCGACCTGGCCGAGGACCGCGCCGAATTCGGCGATGTCCTTGTCGCGGCGGGACTTCCGGCGCCCAAGTACGGCACCGCCACCACCTTCCCGGCCGCCAAGAAGATCGCCGCCGAGATCGGCTACCCGGTGCTGGTGCGCCCGTCCTACGTGCTGGGCGGACGCGGTATGGAGATCGTCTACGACGAGCAGACCCTCGAGGGTTACATCTCCCGCGCCACCGATATCAGCCCGGATCGCCCGGTGCTCATCGACCGGTTCCTGGAAGACGCCATCGAAATCGACGTCGACGCGCTGTGCGACGGCGACGAGGTCTACCTGGGCGGCGTCATGGAGCACATCGAGGAGGCCGGCATCCACTCCGGTGACTCGGCGTGCGCCCTGCCCCCGATCACCCTGGGCCGCAGCGATATCGAGGCGGTGCGCCGCTCCACCACCGCGCTCGCGCACGGTATCGGCGTCAAGGGCCTGCTGAATGTGCAGTACGCGCTCAAGGACGATGTGCTCTACGTCCTCGAGGCCAATCCGCGCGCCAGCCGCACCGTGCCGTTCGTCTCCAAGGCCACCGCGGTACCGCTGGCGAAGGCCGCGGCGCGTATCGCGCTGGGCGCCACCATCGCCGAACTCCGCAAGGAGGGCCTGCTCCCGGCCGAGGGCGACGGCGGCACCGTGCCGATGGACGCCCCGGTCGCGGTCAAGGAGGCGGTCCTGCCGTTCCACCGCTTCAAGCGGCCCGACGGCAGCGGCATCGATTCGCTGCTCTCGCCGGAAATGAAGTCCACCGGCGAGGTCATGGGCATCGACGCCGACTTCGGCACGGCATTCGCCAAGTCCCAGACCGCTTCCTACGGTTCGCTGCCGACCGAGGGCGCCGCCTTCGTCTCGATCGCCAACCGCGACAAGCGGGCCATGGTGTTCCCGGTCAAGCGCCTGCACGATCTCGGATTCCGCATCCTGGCCACCGAGGGCACCGCGGAAATGCTGCGGCGCAACGGTATTCCGTGTGAGCAGGTGCGCAAGCACTCGGACGAGAAGACCGATCAGCCCAGCATCGTGGACATGATCAAGGACGGGGACGTCGATATCGTCTTCAACACCCCGTACGGCAATAACGGTCCGCGCGTGGACGGTTACGAGATCCGCACCGCTGCGGTGAGCGCGAATATCCCGTGCATCACCACGGTGCAGGGTGCGGCCGCGGCAGTGCAGGGCATCGAGGCCACCATCAACGGCGGCATCGGCGTGCGGTCCCTGCAGGAGCTCCACGCCACCCTCCGGGGCTGATCCGATGACGAGTTTCGGTGTGCGGCTGCGGGATGCGATGCACAAGCACGGACCGGTGTGTGTGGGCATCGACCCGCACCCGCCGCTGCTGCGAGCCTGGGGCCTGACCGAGGACACCGACGGCCTGGCGAAGTTCACCGACGCGTGCGTCGAGGCCTTCGCCGGCCGGGTGGCCCTGGTCAAACCGCAGGTGGCGTTCTTCGAAACCTACGGTTCCGGTGGAATCGCGGTGCTGGAGAACGCGATTGCCGCACTGCGCGCGGCGGGCACCCTGGTGCTCGCCGATGCCAAGCGCGGCGATATCGGCTCGACGATGGACGCCTACGCGCACGCCTGGCTCGGTGACGGCCCGCTCGGCACCGATGCCGTCACGGTGTCGCCGTACCTCGGATTCGGTTCCCTCGCACCGGCGCTGGAGCTGGCGAAGGCGAACGATCGCGGTGTGTTCGTACTCGCCGCCACCTCCAATCCGGAAGGTGCGGAGTTGCAGCGCATCACCGGTCCCGACGGCCGCACCATCGCCCAGCGCATGGTCGACGATGCGGCCGCCGCCAATGCGGGCGCGGAATTCGGTTCCGTCGGTGTGGTCATCGGTGCGACGCTCACCGAGGCGCCGGACCTGTCCGCCCTCAACGGCCCCATCCTCATGCCGGGTGTGGGCGCGCAGGGCGGGGGAGCGGACTCCATCCGCAACCTGGTCCCCGCGGGCGATCTCGGCGCGGTACTGCCGAACGTTTCCCGCGAGGTTCTCAAGTCCGGACCGTCCGTCACCGCGCTGCAGGCGCGCGTGGCCGAACTGGCCGACGAATTCGCCTTCCTGCAGCACTGATCAACCGGTAGGCCCGCGACGACGCCGATTCTCTCGGTGCCGTGGCGGGCCGTTTCGGTACAGTGGGGACCATGTCTGACGCAGTGTCGCCCAACGGTATTCGCCATGCTCTCGTCCTGGGCGGTGGCGGCGCCGTCGGCATCTGCTGGATGGCGGGCCTGGCCCAGGGGCTGCAGGAGGCGGGCATCGACCTGTCCCTCGCCGACCGGGTGGTCGGCACCTCCGCGGGCTCGGTGGTCGGCGCCGTCCTCACCGGCCACGGCGATGTGCAGCGCCTGCTCATCAGGCCGGAACCGGATTCGGCACGGCCGCCGATAGATCCGTCGGGCTTCGGCGAGATCATGAATCTGCTGCTCAACTCCGGCCTGCCCGCGAACGAGGCACGCAAACTGGCGGGCGCTCGTGCGCTGGAAATGAATGTGGGCGATCCGGCCGATCACGTCGCCCGGATCGGCGGTCTGGCCGCGGTCTCCGACTGGCCCGAGACCGATTTCATCGTCACCGCCGTCGATATCACCACCGGTGAGCGCCACGCCTGGACCCGCGCGGGCGCCGCGACCCTGCCCGAGGCACTGGCCTCCAGCACCGCGGTTCCCGGCATCTTCCCACCCATCACCGTCGACGGACGCTACTACATCGACGGCGGTCTCGGCTCGCCCATCAATGCCGATCTCGCGGCCGGCGCCGAGCTCATCGTGATCATCGAGCCACTGGCCCACATGTTCCCGCACGCGCCCAGGGACAGCGAATTAGGCGGCGCCGCAACCCTGTCCATCGTCCCCGACTCCGCCGCCATCGCCGCGATCGGCCCAGATGTCTTCAGTTCTGCTGCCCTGGAGCCTGCTTATGACGCCGGCTACCGCCAGGCCGCCGAGGCGGCCCCGCGCTTGAAGGCCGTCTGGCCGACCCGCTGAATTCGCTGCCCGCGCCAGGTTCTCAGCCGAAACCCTTCTCGTGCCGGGTGGCGGGCCCGCGGGGCGGGAGCGTGAACTCTCCTGCCCTGGTCCCATAGCCAATGGCGCCCGGCGAAGTCGATCAGCCGCGCTACAACGGCGCAGGTGTGCATACCGCGATCCGCGGCAGTGAGTCGACCTGCAGTCGATCTCGGTGCCGCGCCGGGCAGCTTCGGTACTGTGGGGGCATGTCTGACGCGGTGTCGCCCAATGGAATTCGCCATGCGCTCGTACTCGGAGGTGGCGGCGCTGTCGGCATCTTCTGGATGGTCGGGCTGGCAGCGGGTTTGCGGGCGGCGGGCGTAGATCTGGCGCTGGCCGATCGCTTTGTCGGCACCTCGGCCGGTGCGGTGGTCGGTGCGATGCTGGCAGGGGGCGGTGAGCTGCCGAGTCCGGAGACCCGGCCGGCGCCCGATACGACACAGGCGCAGCCGAATCTGAACGGCTTCACCGAGATCATGACGCTCGCCGCGACCCCCGGACTCACTCCGGCCGAGGTGGTGCAGCGGATCGGCGCCCGCGCGCTGGAGTTGCAGGTGGGTGATCCGGCCGACCACATTGCCAGGATCAGTGACCTCGCGGGCGTGTCCGACTGGCCCGACGCAGATTTGATCGTCACGGCCCTCGACACCACCACCGGCGAGCTCCAGACCTGGACCCGCACCGGAATGGCTTCGCTCCCCGAAGCACTGGCCTCCAGTACCGCCGTTCCCGGTGTCTTCCCGCCGATCCCGATCCGCGGCCACCACTACATCGACGGCGGCCTGCGCTCACCCATCAATGCCGATCTGGCCGCCGGCGCAGATCTGATCGTCATCATCGAACCGCTCGCGCACCTGTTCCCGCATTCCCCGTCCGACAGCCAATTGGGCGGCGCCACAACATTGTCCATCGTTCCCGACGCCGACACCCTCACGGCCTTCGGCCAGGATCTTTTCGATATCTCGACGTTGGTGCCCGCATACGAAGCAGGCGTCCGGCAAGCCTCCGACGCTGCTCTGCGCTTGAAAGCGGTCTGGCCGACCCGCTGAATTCGCCACCTTTCACTAGAGTTTTTCGAGAGTCACTCGAAGTGAAAGGTGGATTCTTCATGTCCGGTCCCGACCTGGGCCTGCTCTCCTACGGTCAAACCCGTGTGCTGGTAGACGATTTCGCGGACAGCTATCGCTTCTACCGCGACATCCTCGGGCTGCCGCTCAAGCATCATGAGCCGGGCGAACCGGAACCCGAAGCCGGTCCCTACGCCTGCTTCGTCGCAGGTGATGCCGATGTGGCTCTGTTCACTCGCGCCTACATGGACGCGGCGGTCGGTGTCGAACATCGGCCACGGGACGGTGTCGACACCGTGGTGGTCGTGCTGCGGGTCAGCGATGTCGATGCGGCCGCCAAGATCGTCGAGGCGCGTGGCGCGGAACTCGCCACCGTGCCCGTCGACCAGCCCGCATGGGGCACGCGCGTGGCGCATCTGCGCGCCCCGGAGGGCACGTTGATCGAACTCTGCCAGTACGACGACTGACCGAGCGCTTGCCTGATCGCCCGCCTGGCCCGGCGCGTTGGGTGAAACGCCCGGGAAGTCGCATCGGTGAGGTTTAACCCGTCTGTGGCCGCGCCAGGGGGCAGGACATGTCATCGGGGCGGCACGCGGGGGCTGGACCTGCGGCGGAATCGAGTCTTCGAACGGTGTTCGAATGTGTCGGGTGATGCGCGACACGCGGTGCGAAATCGTGCGACACGCCGAGGAAATCCAGAAAGTTCCAGGTCGGATGATTACAGCTCGGTCACGGTCTGAATCGGACATTCGGTACCGGGTTCGCGGGCCTTTCCGGAGGCCGAAAAACCGCTGATGACAAGGGGATTCGCCATCCCGGCGGCAGGGGCGGGGCAGCCGGTGCGCGAGGGCCGACGCGGATGTGCATTCCACCCGGTCGCGCCCGGAATCACGCGCTGACCTGGGGGGTGGGTTCGCAATCGCCAAGCGTCGTGGGTACGGTCGCTGAGACCGCCGGTTCGAACGGCGGGAGTACAAGCAATGAACGACGAGACGGAGGAACCGTGGCCCTTCCCCAGCTGACTGACGAGCAGCGCGCCGCTGCTTTGGAGAAGGCGGCTGCCGCCCGGCGCATTCGGGCGGAGCTCAAGGAGCGCCTGAAGCGTGGCGGTACCGATCTGAAGACGGTCCTTGCTGATGCCGAGAAGGACGAAGTTCTCGGCAAGATGAAGGTTTCAGCGCTGCTCGAGGCCCTGCCGAAGGTTGGCAAGGTCAAGGCTGCCGAGATCATGAGCGAACTGGAAATTGCACCGACCCGCCGACTGCGCGGACTGGGCGATCGGCAGCGTAAGGCGCTGCTGGCCCGGTTCGACTTCACCGCGGAATAATCCGAGGGTGGTCGAACACACTCGGAAGGGCCGGCTGGTAGTCCTGGTCGGCCCCTCGGCCGTCGGTAAGTCCACTGTCGTGCGCTGCGTGCGCGAACGACTGCCCGAATTGGTATTCAGTGTGTCGGCCACCACCCGGGCCCCCCGGCCCGGTGAGGTCGACGGTCGCGACTACCGATTCGTCTCCCGCGAAGAATTCGACGTCATGATCGCGACGGACGAACTCCTCGAATGGGCCGATATCCACGGTGGACTGCAGCGGTCGGGAACCCCGGCCGCACCTGTGCGCGAAGCGCTCGCGACCGGACACTCGGTCTTGATCGAGGTGGACCTCGAGGGGGCACGCTCGATCCGCAAGACCATGCCGGAGGCCACGTTGGTCTTCCTGGCCCCGCCCAGCTGGGACGAACTGGTATCCCGGCTCACCTCGCGAGGCACTGAATCGCCCGAGGTCATAGCGCGAAGGCTGCAAACCGCCAGGACAGAATTGGCGGCCTGTGACGAGTTCGACACCGTCATAGTGAACGACGAGGTGACCAGTGCCTGTGAGCAGTTGGTATCCTTGTTCGTTAGCACAATTTCGAGGTAGTCCTCGTATATCGACCGGCCCATCTTCGAAGTGGGCCGGCTCCACCTCTCGAACAACCCCGCAGGAGCCTTCCTAGTGAGTACTGAAATGAAGACCGCGGCCATCTACGACACTCCGATCGGCCTGACCAACCCGCCGATCGATGAACTGCTGGAGCGGACCTCGTCGAAGTACGCGCTGGTCATCTACGCAGCCAAGCGGGCCCGGCAGATCAACGACTACTACAACCAGCTCGGTGACGGCATTCTCGAATATGTCGGCCCGCTGGTCGAGCCGGGTCTGCAGGAAAAGCCGTTGTCGGTGGCCATGCGCGAGATCCACGCCGACCTGCTGGAGCACACCGAGGGCGAATAAGCCCCCGGCGTTGCGGCAACAAGCAGGCATCTCTACTACGGCGCTGGAGGCGTAGTGACGACAGAATTCACCCGGGGCATGCGGTGACCCGGGTCATCGTCGGTGTCGGCGGCGGTATCGCCGCATACAAGAGTTGCGCCCTCGTGCGCCGGTTCACCGAAACCGGGCACGAGGTTCGCGTAATTCCCACCGAGTCGGCATTGAACTTCATCGGCAAGGCCACGTTCGAGGCGCTGTCCGGTCATCCCGTGCACACCGGTGTTTTCGCCGATGTGCCCGAGGTGCCGCATGTGCGACTCGGCCAGGAGGCCGAGCTGATGGTCATCGCTCCCGCGACGGCGGATCTCATGGCGCGTGCCGCTGCCGGCCGCGCGGACGATCTACTGACCGCCACACTTCTCACCGCCCGATGTCCCATCCTGTTCGCGCCCGCGATGCACACAGAAATGTGGGAGCACCCCGCGACGATCGCGAATGTGGCGACACTGCGCGCCCGCGGCGCCATGGTCATGGAGCCGGCGCACGGGCGGCTCACCGGATCCGATACCGGCGCAGGCCGTTTGCCGGAGCCGGAGGAGATCTTCAGCTTCGCCTCACTGCTGCTCGAGCGCACCGATGCGGTGCCGCGGGATCTCGAAGGCCGGCGCATCATCGTTTCGGCGGGCGGCACGCGTGAGCCGCTCGATCCGGTGCGGTTCCTGGGCAATCGCAGTTCCGGCAAGCAGGGCTATGCCATTGCCCGGGTTGCCGCGCAGCGCGGCGCGCATGTGACGCTCATTGCGGGCAACACCATCGGCCTGGAGCCCCCGGCTTCGGTCGAGGTCGTGCATGTGACCACCGCCGAGCAGTTGAAGGTGGCCGTCGACAAGCACGCCATCGGCTCGGACGCGGTCATCATGGCTGCCGCGGTGGCCGATTTCCGGCCCGTGAACGTCGCCGCCGCGAAGATCAAAAAGGGTGCGGACGAACCGAATTCGATCGAATTGACCAAGACCCCGGATATTCTCGCGGGTCTGGTGCAGTCCCGTCGCGACGGGCTGCTGGCGGGCACCGCGATCGTCGGCTTCGCCGCCGAGACCGGTGACGAGCACGCCGATGTGCTCACCCACGCCCGGGCCAAACTGGTTCGCAAGGGCTGTGACCTATTGGTGGTCAATGCGGTCGGCGAGGGCAAGGCCTTCGAGGTCGACCACAACGACGGCTGGCTACTCGGCGCCGACGGCACCGAGATCGCGCTGGACCACGGATCCAAGGCATTGCTGGCGAGCCGGGTGCTGGATTCGCTCGGTCCGCTGCTGCGCTGACCGCTGATCCATGCCCGGCCGAGGGCGACACACCGACAGGGCGGGCCGCTGGCTCGGATGGGCAACTGTCTGAGCCACAATATTGGCCATCTGGGGACGTCGTTCCCCCGCAGTCGGTGGTTTGGAATAACCTGAGACAAAGGGTTGTGCGGTAGCGGGGACGCGCTACTGTCGCAGGCCGATACGAGAAACCCGTTGAGGGAGAGGGAACAACTGTGCGCACGACTGGCAGCCGCCTATTCACCAGTGAGTCCGTGACGGAAGGTCACCCGGACAAAATCTGTGATGCCATCAGCGATTCCATCCTCGACGCGTTGCTCGCGGCCGATCCGCGCAGCCGCGTGGCGGTGGAGACTTTGGTGACCACCGGTCAGGTGCACGTGGCCGGTGAGGTCAGCACCACCGCCTATGTGGACATCCCGACCATCGTTCGCGAAAAGATCCTGGAGATCGGATACGACTCCTCCGCAAAGGGTTTCGACGGCTCCTCCTGTGGCGTGAACGTCGCCATCGGTGCGCAGTCGCCGGATATCGCGCAGGGCGTGGACACCTCGCACGAGGCTCGTACCGGCGGCGAGGACGATGCCATCGCACGCCAGGGTGCGGGCGATCAGGGTCTGATGTTCGGCTACGCCACCGTCGAGACCCCCGAGCTCATGCCGCTGCCGATCTCGCTGGCGCACAAGCTTTCGCGTCGCCTGACCGAGGTCCGCAAGTCCGGCGTGCTGCCGTACCTGCGCCCGGACGGCAAGACCCAGGTCACCATCGAGTACGAGGGTGATATCCCCAAGCGCCTGGACACGGTCGTCATCTCGACCCAGCACGCCGCCGATATCGATCTCGACAATCTGCTCACCCCGGACATCCGCGAGAAGGTCGTCGACTCGGTGCTCGCCGAGCTGAAGCTGCCGAATCCGTTGGACACCTCCAATATTCGCCTGCTGGTCAACCCGACCGGCAAGTTCGTGCTCGGTGGCCCCATGGGTGATGCCGGCCTGACCGGTCGCAAGATCATCGTCGACACCTACGGCGGCATGGCCCGCCACGGCGGCGGCGCCTTCTCCGGTAAGGATCCGTCGAAGGTCGACCGCTCGGCCGCCTACGCCATGCGCTGGGTCGCCAAGAATGTCGTCGCCGCCGGTCTGTCCGAGCGGGTCGAGGTACAGGTCGCCTACGCCATCGGCAAGGCTGCCCCCGTGGGTCTGTTCGTCGAGACCTTCGGCACCGAGCAGATCGACCCGGAGAAGATCTCCGCCGCCATCGCCGAGGTCTTCGACCTGCGTCCGGGCGCCATCATTCGTGATCTGGACCTGCTGCGCCCGATCTACGCACCCACCGCCGCGTACGGCCACTTCGGCCGCACCGACGTGGACCTGCCCTGGGAGCGCACCGACCGCGCGGAGAAGTTGCGCGCCGCCGCCGGGCTGTAATTGACACACACCGGACCAGCGGCGGGGCGCCCCATCGCGCGGGTGCTCCCGCTGCTGGAACCGGCCCATCTCGACAGGGATTTCGACTACCTCGTTCCCCCCGAGCTGGATGAGATCGCCCAGCCGGGCGTTCGCGTCCGAGTGCGATTCTCCGGCCGTCTCATCGACGGCTATATCCTCGAACGCCTCGAAAAGTCCGACCACACAGGCAGACTCGTGCGCCTGGACCGCGTCGTGTCCAGCGAACGCGTGCTCACCCCGGAAATCCTGCGGCTGGTCACCGCTGTCGCCGCCCGCTATGCGGGCACCCGGGCAGACGTCCTGCGCCTGGCGATTCCGCCGCGCCACGCGAAGATCGAAGCCGAGGGCGAGAACGGCTCCAAGAAGGCCACCAAGGCCGCCAAGGCGCGCAAGACCGCCGGAAAACGCGCATCGGATATGGCGCCGGCGGCGGCGAGCAATGAACCCGTCATGCTCGATGAGCCTGACCCGGAGGACGTTTCGCCGACGTTGGATGCGTCACATCCACGGACCGCGGACGATTTTGTCTCGGACGGACCGGTTGTCGATGCTCCGCACCATTCGTACGGTCCGCGTGCTCGATCCGAGCGGGTCGACGCTCCATCGATCGGCGGGCTTTCTGCCGCAGCGCCCGCACAGGTCACTGACTCGGGCGATGACAGTTCCGTCGAAGCCGAGTCCGCAGTAGGCGAGTCCGCGGTAGGCGAGTCCGCGGTAGGCGAGTCCGCGGTAGGCGAGTCCGCGGTAGGCGAGTCCGCGGTAGGCGAGTCCGCGGAAGACGAGCCCGCGGTAGGAGAGTCCGTCGAAGATGAGTCCGCGGACGGGGAGTCTGCGGTAGGCGAGTCTGCCGAAGACGCGGAAGGTGGGTCCGTTGATGATGAGTCTGGCGAAGGCGAGTCCGGTGACGGTGAGTCTTCGGAGGGTGGGTCCGGCGAAGGTGTAGATCCGGCGCTGTCCGCCGAGGTCGGCTCATCGGGAGATCCGGATGGCGCGGAGGCTGTTCCGCTGCAAGCGATCCCGTCCGAATTTCCGGACTGGCACCGATACGAGCACGGCCGGTCGTTTCTGAGTGCGCTTGCGGCGGGTCAGGGCCCGCGCGCGGCATGGCAGGCCCTGCCGGGGGAGAACTGGCCGCGGCGGCTGGCCGAACTCGCGGCAGTGGTGGTGAGCAGCGGTCGCAGCGCGGTGCTGATGGTGCCCGATCAGCGGGATCTGGATCGGGTGCTGGCCGAATGCACTGAGCTGGTGGGAGATTCGGCCGTCGCCCTGGCTGCCGGACTGGGTCCGTCGGCGCGGTACCGGCGCTGGCTGGCCGCGCTGCGGGGGACTGCCCGCATCGTGGTCGGCACCCGCGCCTCGGTCTTCACCCCTATGCAGGATCTGGGTCTCATCGCCATCTGGGATGACGGTGACGGCACCTATGCCGAACCTCGCTCACCGTATCCGCATGCGCGGGAGGTGGCGATGCTGCGCGCGCACGAGACCGGCGCCGCCTTCGTCGCCGGTGGTTTCGCGCGCACCGCCGAGGTCCAGGCCATCGTCGAATCCGGTTGGGCCCACGACCTTCTCGCCGATCGCGGCGTCCTCCGCCAGGTGATGCCGCACATCAGTGCCCCGGGCGACAGCGATGCAGCACTGGAGCGCGATCCCATCGCACGAGCCATTCGTATTCCCGGCGTCGCCTTCCTCGCCGCCCGCAAGGCGCTCGCGGCGGGCGAGCCCGTGCTGGTCCAGGTACCCAGGCGCGGCTACATTCCCGCCCTGGCCTGCGCGAAATGCCGTACCCCCGCCCGCTGTCGGCACTGCAACGGCCCATTGGCATTGCCGGACACAACATCCGACGCCTCGCGCGCCAACCCCACAGCGGGGAGCACCCCCGGCCGAGTGGCGCGTGCCGGCACGACGCCCGGGAACGCACCCGGTCGAGCGCCGCACAATGGCGCGGAAGCGGAGGGTGCTCGGGGCCGAGCGGCGTACGACGGTGCGGAAGCGAGGCAAGCAGGGTACGACGGTTCTACGCGGCAGAGCGCCGGGGTTGACGGGGCGCGCGGTCGGCCTACGGTCGCAGGGGCGGCTCGTCCCCCTTTCGTGGATCGCGGTGTGGCGATGGGGGTGAGTGTGCCGCGTGGCGGTGCGGAGATGGCGCACAGTCCGGCGTGCCGGTGGTGCGGCATTACCGAGGCGGCATTCCGCTGTGGCGCTTGTGGTTCGCGTGCATTGCGGGCCGTGGTGATCGGGGCGGTCCGGACGGCCGAGGAATTGGGGCGTGCGTTTCCGGGGGTTCCGGTGCGCGGTTCCGGTGGCACGGCGGTGCTGGATTCGGTGCCCGAGGGTCCGCAGGTGGTGGTGTCCACGATCGGGGCCGAGCCGGTGGTGCCCGGTGGATACGCGGTGGCGCTGCTGTTGGACGGCTGGGCCCTGCTGGGCCGGGCCGATCTCCGCGCGGCGGAGGATGCGTTGCGGCGGTGGATGTCCGCGGCGGCGCTGGTGCGAACGGGTGGTCAGGTGCTCGTCATGGCCGATCCCGCCATCTCGACGGTGCAGGCGCTGCTGCGGTGGGATCCGGTGGGGCACGCGCAATTCGAATTGGATGAGCGCACGCAGGTGCGGTTCCCGCCGTCGGTGCGGCTGGCCGCGGTGGACGGCACCACCGATTCGATCGCCGAATTGCTCACGGAGGCAAAGCTTCCCGATACGGTCGAGGTACTCGGCCCGGTGCCGCTGCCCCCCGGTGCGCGTAAACCCTTCTCCTCGGGCGACAATCCCCCGGAAGTGGAGCGCATGATCCTGCGGGTCGATCGCGCGGCGGGCGCGGCGCTCGCACGGGCGCTGAGCGCGGCGCTGGCGGTGCGCAGTACCCACAAGTCGGATGCGCCGCTGCGTGTTCAGATCGACCCCGTCGATATCGGCTGATCGAGCGGGTCGGTACCGGCCGACTGCGGCGGGGCCATTGTGATTCTTCACGACATTGTGAATTCCGCTGTGCCGCAGCAGTAGTCCTGCCGGTCGTATCAGTCGCCCGTAATCTCCTGGCGCGGCAGGGCGGCCAGCGTGGCCAGGGCATTGAGAAATCCCTGCCGATCGGCGGCGGGCAGTCTGTCCAGCAGCCGGTTCTCCCGAGCCTGGATATCGGCCTGAGTGGCATCCCGCAGCCGCCGCCCCGCCGGAGTCAGAGTGAGCACCCGGGCGCGGCGGTCGGCGGGATCCGGATCGCGTTCGATCAGTCCGCGCTCCTGTAGATCGTCCAGCACCGCGATGATGCGGGTCTTGTCCGCGCCGATCTCCTGTGCGAGCACACCCTGCCCGCGTGCGGGTCCCTCGTGCAGGTGCAGCAGCACGATATACGCCCACATGCTCAGACCGTGCGCGTCGAGGACCGGCTGCTCGGCCGCCATCAGTGCACGGGCGAGCGGCGCGAGCATCGCTGCCAGATCCGGGCGGTGTGTCGTCATGCGGACAAGATTATGCGGCCCTCCGGTGTGGTTGCTCGATGGTGTCGCCCGCGCGGGTGAGAACTTCGTCCGGATCGAAGCGCTCTGCCCGCCACGAGTCGACGCCGATGCCGACCCGCCCGCGCCAGGCCCGCACGATCTCGGTGTGCACGGGCCAGCGCACGAAACGCCGCATATCCTGCTCCGACTCCCACACCGAGATGGATCCGCCGCGCCGCTCGGCGGGCCTGCCCCACAGCCAGAGCCCCACCGCGCCCTGCATGACCGGCCAGGTGCGGCCCAGTTCGAATCCGGTTTCGTAGATAGTGCGGGCCTCGTCGTCCGATTCCGCCAGGAAGTCCGTCACGCTGACGAAGACCTCCCCGGAGATCTCGTGGTGCGGCCCGGGATTCCACGGCATCAGTACGGTGCCTTCGGAGAAAGGTGCAGATTTAATACGCATGAACAGACGATAAGCTCAAGCGTACTAAATCTGCAATGGCCGATTTCCCGCTTCAGCGGAAAGCGCCGATGACGTACTTCGCCCAGTCGGCGTAGCTGGTCGCCGGCCGGCCGAGCACGCGTTCGACATCAGGGCTCACCGTCTGCTCCTCCGGAGTCGGTTCGCCGAGGATCAGAAGTGTGTGATCCACAACGGATTCCGGCATGAACCGGAGCATGTTGGACCGGGCCTGGTCCGATGTCAGTTCGACAAAGCGCAGCGGCTCGCCGAATGCCGCGGCCACCGCCTCGGCCTGTTCGCGCGGCGTGATGACCGCCGGGCCGGTCAGTGTGTATACCTGCCCGTTGTGCCCGTCCTCCCGGAGCGCGGCCGCCACCACCGCGGCGATATCGAACGGCGCCACCACCGGCAATCCGATATCGCCGAACGGCGCCGGGATCATCCGGCCGGTGCGCACCGGTTCGATCCAGGCGAAGGTATTGCTGGCGAACCCGCCGGGGCGCACCGCTGTCCACTCCAGATCCGAAGCCGCCAGGGCCTTTTCGAACGCGATCGTCCTGGCGTACGCCGGACTCTCGGGCCGCGTCACCGCGCCCTGCGACGAGAGGAACACCACCCGCCGAATGCCCTGTGCGGCAACGGTGTCGAGCAGTTCCTTCGGATCCGGCCCGGTCACCAGCTGCTCGCCGGTAATGAGCAGGAACAGCGTATCCGCCCCGGTCACCGCCGCCGCGAGGCTGTCGAGATCGCCCACATCGCCGCGACGGTGCTCGACACCCTCCGGCAGATCCACCGGCTTCTCGCCCCGCGATACGGCGATCACCTTCTCGCCCGCTTCGGTGAGCAGTCGCACCACAACACTGCCGACATTGCCCGTTGCCCCGGTTACCGCGATCATCTGTCTCACTCCTGAGTTAGTTGGCTGACTAAAAAAGACCGTAGACCATCCTTCGGCCGGTTGTCTATAGTTAGTTGTATGACTAACTCAGTGGCTCGCGGAGCGGGGAAGCGGGAGCGCCTGGCCGATGCGGCCGCCAAGGTGTTCCACGAGCAGGGCGTGGAGAAGACGACCATCGCCGATATCGCCCGGGTCGCGGACGTTCCCGTGGGGAACGTCTACTACTACTTCAAGACCAAGGATCAGCTGGTCCAGGCGGCGATCGGTGCGCATGCGCGCAGCCTGCACGAGATTCTCCCGGTCCTCGAGCAGGTGGAAGCACCGGCCGAGCGTCTCAAAGCGCTGGTCGAGGGCTGGGTGGGGCAGCGCGATCTCGCCGCCCGATTCGGTTGTCCCTCGGGCACTCTCGCGACCGAGCTGGACAAGCGCACCGACGGGCTCGACCGGGAAATGGCGGCGGTGATGGGGGAGCTGCTGACCTGGATCGAGCAGCAGTTCGCGGCCATGGGGCGCGCGGACGCCCGGGAGCTCGCGGTCGCCCTGCTGGCCTCGTATCAGGGAATCTCGCTGCTCACCAATACTTTCCGTGATCCGGACATGATGGCGGCAGAGGGCGTGCGACTACAGCGCTGGATCGACTCGCTGGTCTGAGTGCCGGTCAGTGGTGTGCCGGCTGGGCCGCGCGCACACTCCAGCGGCCGTCCTCGCGCACGATGCGCACCGGGTGATCGAAAGCGGCGCTGATGTGTTCGCTGGTCACCACGTCACCGACGGTTCCGCTCACCAGCGCCTGCCCGTCGCGCAGCAGCATGGCGTGCGTGGTGCCCGGGGGCAGCTCCTCGAGGTGGTGTGTCACCAGCACCGAGGCCAGGTCCGGATGTGCGCGCTGCAGTGCGTCGAGGCGTTCCAGAAGTTGTTCGCGCCCAGCGAGATCCAGGCCGGTCGCCGGTTCGTCGAGCAGCAGCAGGCGCGGATTGGGCATGAGCGCCCGGGCGATGAGCGCGCGTCCGCGCTGCCCCTGCGACAGGATCGGCCAGGGCGCATCGTGGCGGTGCGACAGCCCGAGCAGTTCGATCAAACGCTCGGCCTCGGCGAGCTGTTCGGCGGACGGTTGCCAGCGCGGCACCAGCTCGGCGGTATTGGTGATGCCGGTGAGTACGACCTCGTGCACCGTGAGCGGGCTGCGCGGCGTATGGCGCGGGTCGACATGCCCGATGGCCGTGCGCAATTCGCGCATATCGACGCGGCCGAGTCGTTTGCCGAGCACCTCGACCGTCCCGCGGGTGGGATGTTCGAAGGCCCCGAGCATGCGCAGCAGAGTCGTCTTGCCCGCACCGTTCGGCCCCAGCAGCGCCCAGTGCTCGCCCGATCGCACCGTGAGCGAAACCGCTTGCAGGAGAAGGTTTCCATCCCGCACGACATCGACCGCATCGACCTGGAGCACCGGGAAGTCGTTCATACGCCCACGATAGCAACTCCTCAGACAAGTTGAGGAGTGGTTTTCGGCACAAAAATAGCGGTAAATCTGCTGTGTAGTCTGGCGATATGGCGATCGAGGCGGTTCTCTTCGACTTCTCCGGCACGGTTTTCCGATTGGAGGACTCGGAACTCTGGGCGATAGATCTGACCGATGCGGACGGCAGGCCACTGGACGCGCACGAGGTCGCCGCCATCATGCGCGCCATGACCGCACCCGTGGAGCAGTTCGTCGATTTCGACGAGGCGGGTCAATATGCCTGGGACCGAAGGGATCTCGACCCCGCCCTGCACCGCATCGCCTATCTTCAGGTGCTCGAGCGCTCCGGCGTGCCCGAGGTGCCGGCGAAACAGCTCTACGAGCGCATGCTCGACTGGCAGGCGTGGTCGCCCTATCCCGATGCCGGCGAGGTTTTCCAGGCGCTGCACGAACGCGGTGTGCCGGTGGCCGTGGTCAGCAATATCGCCTGGGACATCCGCCCGGCGTTCGCCAGCCGCGGCTGGGATCGATATATCGGCGATTTCGCCCTCTCGTTCGAAATCGGCGCCATGAAGCCCGATCCGCGCATCTTCGAATCCGCGCTCGCGGCGCTCGGGGTGGCAGCCGAGAACGCTCTGATGATCGGCGACAGTGTTGAGGCGGACGGCGGCTCGACGGCTCTCGGCTGTGAATTCGCCCTGGTCGAGCCGATTTCGACGGCGGATCGCCGGACCGCCCTGCGCGATATTCTCCTCGACCGCGGGTTGATCTCCGTACCCTCCTAAAGATCCAGACTGGCAGGTTTGTGTCACGCGACACACTTGCTATCGATAGTTTGTCGATATATCGTCGATAACGTCAAGTACAACGACGAACCTTTAGGAGCACACCATGGAAAACATGGAGAACTTTGACAACAGGGGCCGCGGGCCCTGGCGGCGACTGCGAGCGGAAGAGCAGCAGGGCCCCGAACATCCGCGGATGCGACGTGGTGGCGGCCCGTTCGGTGAACGTGGTCCCCGCGGCGAGCGCGGCCCGCACCGGCACGGCCACGGTCGTGGCTTCGGCCCGGACTTCGGTCCCGGTGGTTTCGGCCCGGGCGGTTTCAGCGCCGGACCCCTCGGCCGTGGTCGCGGTCGCGGTGGACGCGGGCGTCGTGGCGATGTGCGCGCGGCCATCCTCCTGCTACTGGAGGACCGGCCCATGCACGGCTACGAGCTGATCCAGCAGATCCGCGAGCGCAGCCAGGACGTCTGGCGTCCCAGCCCGGGCTCCATCTACCCCGCGCTGGCACAGCTCGAGGACGAGGGTCTGGTCATTATCGAGAAGGTGGCGGGTCGTAAGACCGCCAAGCTCACCGAGGCCGGCACCGCGTACCTCGAGGAGAACCGCGCCGATCTGGGCGATCCCTGGCAGGACGTCAAGGACGGCGTCGGCGATCAGGCGCTCGATCTGCGTGGGCTGATCGGTCAGCTGATGGGTGCGGTCGCACAGGTCGCTTCGGTCGGCACGCCCGAGCAGGCGGCCAAGGCCGCGGAGATTCTCACCGAGGCGCGCCGGTCTTTGTACCGGATCCTCGCCGAAGACGACACACCCGAAAAGTAGTGGGTGCGCAACACCTCGAACTGGTGTGCATTGTGACTGTTCACAAGAGATCATTCCTGTATGGGAATTCGGTCGAGTCGGATGCGAAAGCCGCTGCTGCGCAGCGTCGCACCGGTCGGGGTCATGTTGCTGGGGATTATCGCGGGTGTCGGCGCGACTCCGTGGGAAACCGGGGTGGCCGCGGCCGCGCCCGCGCTACGACCGATCGAGGTGCCCAGCGAAGCCGGGCCGCCGCAGACCGAACATCTGGCAGCGGCCCGGTATCTCAAAGAACATCCGGACGCGGCGCCGGCCGGGTCGAATGACTTCGGCTGCAAGCCGACTGCCGACCATCCGCGTCCGATCGTGCTCGCGCACGGCACCGACTCCTCGGCCTATTCCGACTGGTCGGCCCTGAGTCCCGTACTCGCGCAGGCCGGTTTCTGCGTCTTTGCGGTGAACTACGGCGGCAAGGTCGGCGGGGACAGCTTCGGCACCGAGGATGTCTGGGCGAGCTCCGCGCAGATCGGCGATTTCGTCGATCAGGTGCTCGCCGCGACCGGCGCCGCACAGGTCGATATGGTCGGATTCTCGCAGGGCGCCAGCGTCACTCGCTACTACATCAACAAGCTGGGCGGTGCGCCCAAGGTCGGCCAGTGGGTCGGCATGGCCTCGCCCAGTTACGGCGGCGTCATGTACGGGCTGGTGCCGGTGGCCGATAGAGCCCCGGTGCTCTACGAGGTCGTGCAGCAGGCCACCTCGCTCGCCGCGATCCAGCAGGCGGCCGGCTCGCCGTTCATTCAGGACCTCAATGCCGGCGGTGACACCGTCCCCGGTGTGCGATATACGACAATCGGCAGCCGCGTGGACGAGATGATCCAGCCGTTCGCGAACATCGCGCTACATGGTGAGGGCGCCACCAATCTGGTGCTGCAGGATATGTGCTCGACCGATCTGACCGGGCACTTCCACATGGTCTACGACCCGTATGTGCAGCAGATGGTGCTCAATGTCCTCGATCCCGCGCATGCCGTGCAGCCCACCTGCACCGCCGTCGCGCTGGGTACCGGCATCAGCGATGTGGTGCTGGCCGCACATTCGTGAGCGTCCTC
The DNA here is from genome assembly GCF_040611495.1 of Nocardia sp. NPDC006630. Taxonomy (NCBI): domain Bacteria; kingdom Bacillati; phylum Actinomycetota; class Actinomycetes; order Mycobacteriales; family Nocardiaceae; genus Nocardia; species Nocardia sp. NPDC006630. Next base: position 189,038 of record NZ_JBEXOK010000002.1, on the reverse strand, counting down.
AGCCCGGTGCGTGGCGTGGCGGCTTCGTCTTATCCGTAAAATGAGACGACCGCATTCATTCGCACCGGGAGTTGCCCGTGACCATCCAGCCTGTCCGCCTGTTCGGCGATCCGATCCTGCGCGCTCGCGCGGCGGAGGTCGAGACGTTCGATCCCCAGGTGCGCCAGCTGGTGACCGACCTCGTCGACACCATGTACGAAAGCGGGGGCGTCGGTATGGCGGCCCCGCAGATCGGGGTCGGATTACGTGTCTTCGTCTACGACACCGGTGATGCCCAGGGACATTTGATCAACCCGGTTTTCGAGGTGGTCGGGGAGCAGACGCAGATCGGGCCCGAAGGCTGCCTGTCCATCCCCGGCGTGCGTGAGGACGTCGTGCGCGCGCATACGCTGATCGCGCGCGGTGTCGATATGGACGGAACCCCGGTCGAATTCCGCGCCGAGGGTCTGCTGGCCCGGTGCGTGCAGCATGAGACCGACCACTTGGACGGTGTGCTGTTCCTGCAGCGGCTGGCGCCCGAGGTTCGCAAGGAAGCGATGCGCACGCTGCGTGAATCGTCCTGGTTCTCCCAGGGGATCACCGTGCTGCCCGCGTCGGAAATCGGTGGGGGCCGTCGCGCCCGGGAACGGAGCAATTGATGCGCCTGGTTTTTGCCGGCACCCCCGAACCGGCGGTGCCGTCGCTGCGCCGGCTCATCGAATCCGCGAACCACGAGGTGGTGGCCGTGGTGACCCGTCCCGATGCGGTCGCCGGGCGTGGGCGCAAGGTCACCCGTTCACCCATCGGGCTGCTCGCGGACGAGCACGGCATTCCGGTGTTCACGCCGAAGCGGCCGTCGGAGCCCGAATTCATCGAGCAGCTGACCGAATTGGCGCCGGACTGCTGTCCGGTGGTCGCCTACGGCGCGCTGCTGCCCGAGCGGGTGCTCGAGATTCCGCGGTACGGCTGGATCAATCTGCACTTCTCGCTGCTGCCCGCCTGGCGTGGCGCAGCCCCGGTGCAGGCGGCCGTTCTCGCGGGTGACCAGATCACCGGCGCCTCCACCTTCCTTATCGAGAAGGGTCTCGATACCGGTCCGGTCTTCGGCACCGTCACCGAGGCTGTGCGCGCCACCGATACCTCCGGCATCCTGCTCGAGCGCCTTGCCGAAAGCGGTGCGCACCTGCTGGAATCCACCCTCGACGGGGTGGAAGCCGGTGCCCTGCAAGCGGTTCCGCAGCCACTGGAGGGCGTGTCGTACGCCTCCAAGGTGGAGGCGGAAGCGGGCCACATCCGCTGGGATGAGCCCGCCCTGGCCATTTCTCGCCGAATCCGCGCGGTCACCCCGAATCCGGGCGCGTGGACGGAGGTCGACGGTAAACGTCTCAAGCTCGGCCCGATCGAGATGGTGGAGGAGACCCTCCCCGAACGCGAGATCGAGGTCCGCAAGTCGGGCGTCTTCATCGGCACCGCCACCACAGCCGTCCGCCTCATCGAGGTGCAACCCCAAGGAAAACGCATGATGCCAGCCCTAGACTGGGCCCGCGGCGCCCGCCTCCAGCCCGGCGCGGTGGTCGAATGACCCGCCCCGATCGGGGAGAGGCCACCGGCGACGACCGCCGCGACAAGCCCGCCACCGGGCAGTCCCGCGGCCCGCGCAAAGACACCGCGCGCACCGCGAACGACCGCTCCCGCACCAACACCGGAGCCCGTCCCGCCACCGGCGACCGCCGCCGCGGCGACGCCGATTCCGGCCGCCCGCGTAAGAGCGCGGACAGCGGCGACTCGCGCACCAGCGCCGGGCGCCCCGCCACCGGCGACCGCCGCGACGCCAAGCCCGCAGCCAAACTGCCGCGCCGCGACTGGCGCCCGAAGCCGGACACCGCCCGCACGGCAAACACGGACTCCCGCAAGACCACCGGCGAGCGTGGCCGCAGCGACTCCGAATCGCGCCCGGCCCACACCGGCGGTAGCGGCGCGTCCACTGCCGCGGGCCGCAGTGCCGCCGCGCGCGGACCTCGGACCAGCGCCGTTCGCGGGGCCGCCGGCGACAGTCGTGGTGACCGCGAACGCTCTGCGACGCAGGGTGATCAGCACCGCCGGACGGAGCCGACGGGTTCCGCTGCGCCACACGCCGATCGGAGCACTTCCGCTGCCGGTCAGCGATCTTCTGATCGAGACCGTTCCGGGCCTGCTCACAATGACTCCGCTCGCAGCGGCGAGGCACGCGCCGCAGGCAAGGGTGGCCCACGGTCCGCGGCGGGTGGCCAGCGCAAATCAGCTGCGGTGCAAGGGAATCAGCAGCAGTTCGACGCTGCCCGTGGCGCTGGAACTCAGAGTGCGGGTGGTGCCGGCGTCCAGTCGGGTGGGAGTGATCGCCGGGGCGGTGAGCGGGAATCGGCTGGGGCGCAGGCGGATCGGGGCCGGAGCTCCGGTGTGGTCAGTCGCGGCAAGGGCACTCGGGGGCGGGTTGCGGCCAAGGGTGACTCGAAGCGGACTACTGCTGCCGGTAAGCATGGGGATCGCGGGGATCGGGGGGCCGAGGCCGCGCAGGGGTTGGATCCGGTGCGGGTGGTTGCGCGGGATGTGTTGCGGGCGGTACGGGAGCGGGATGCTTACGCGAATCTTGTGCTGCCGGGACTGCTTCGGGAGCGGAAGATCAGTGGGCGGGATGCGGCGCTGGCCACCGAGTTGACCTATGGGTCGGCGCGGTCGCTGGGGCTGCTCGATGCGGTGATCGCGGCGGGGGCCGGGCGTCCGGTCGACGAGATCGACGGGCCGCTGCTGGATGCGCTGCGGTTGGGCGCGTATCAGCTGCTGCGGACTCGAATCGGGGCGCATGCGGCGGTGGATACCTCGGTGGCGCTGGTGCGGGCCGAATTCGGTATCGGGCGGGCCGGTTTCGTGAATGCGGTGCTGCGGCGAGTGGCGGAGAAGTCGGCCGAGCAGTGGGTCGAGGCGCTGGCGCCCAAGGATCCGCTGGGGCATATGGCGTTCGAGTTCGCGCATCCGGTGTGGATCGCACAGGCGTTCGCGGATGCGCTGGGGGAGCGGGCCGGTGAGCTGCGCGAGGTGCTCGCGGCCGATGATGCCCGTCCGATCGTGCATCTGGTGGCGCGTCCGGGCGAAATGAGCGCGGAGGAGCTGGCTTTGGTGACCGGCGGCGAGGAAGGCCGCTGGTCGCCGTACGCCGTCTACCTCGACAGTGGTGATCCGGGCAAGCTGGAACCGGTCCGCGACGGCCTGGCCGGAGTGCAGGACGAGGGCAGTCAACTTGTTGCCCTGGCCCTTACGCGCGCTCCCCTGGAAGGCCCGGACGGCGGCCGCTGGCTGGACCTGTGCGCCGGTCCGGGTGGTAAGGCCGCCCTGCTGGGTGCGATCGCCGATATCGACGGCTTCCGCATCGATGCGGTGGAACCCGCCGAGCATCGCGCCGAACTGGTCCGCCAGTCGACCCGCGGCATGCCGGTCGATATTCACGTCGCCGACGGTCGCGACAGCGGTCTGACTCCGGGGTACGACCGCGTTCTGGTCGATGCCCCCTGCACGGGCCTGGGCGCGCTGCGCCGTCGCCCGGAGGCACGCTGGCGCCGGCAGCCGTCCGATGTGGGCGATCTGGTGAAATTGCAGCGCGAATTGCTTTCCGCCGCATGGGATTTGGTGCGTCCGGGTGGCGTGGTCGTGTACTCGACCTGCTCCCCGCATCTGGCGGAGACGGTATCGGTGGTATCCGATATGGTCCGCCGAACAGGTGCAGAGCAGCTCGATTCTCGTGAGTTGCTGCCCGGCGTCCCGGATCTCGGTGACGGTCCGGCTGCGCAGCTGTGGCCGCACCGCCACGGCACCGACGCCATGTTCGTCGCCGCGCTGCGCAAGCCCCTCGCGTAACGCGGTATAGGCGCTCGCGTTACGCGGCATAGGACTGAATGAGGTCCGCACCGATCGGTGCGGACCTCATCTGTCAGGGTGTCGGCCGCCAGGACACCCACACGCCCGCGCGCGGCACCTGGCGGCAGTGGATGGCCATCCACTGCGGTCGCGCACCGGCGTCCGGTCCCCGATCGGTGCGCCCGAGCATGCAGGTGCCGTCGACATCGGGCACCAATTCGACTGTCTCACCATTGATCTGGAGAAACCGCTGCGGCGAGCCACCGCCGCGCACCACCACGGAGCTGATCGACAGATCGGCAATGTGGAAACAGCACCACCACTGCGCCTCCGCCCGAATCCGCCGCACCGTGCGCGATACCGAGACCGACTGCCGCAGCTGCGCCAGCGCCCGGAATTTGTCGGCGGGCGTGAAATCGCCGGCGTCCTCGGAACCCGGGCACAGCACCGCCGAAGTATCGTCCGGGTACCGGTAACCCGGATCCACCTCACCGCGCCAGCGCATTTCGGCCATCCGCGTGGTGATCGGCAGTCCGTGCCACTCCTCATCGCACCAGGGATGCGGGCAGCGCGGAAAATCCGGATCGCCGTAGTCGTAACCGGTGTGCGGTTCCCCGTCGGCCAGCTGCTCGCTGACGAGCTGGTCGATCTGATTCACAATATGCTGATCGCGGTGCTGCGTCATGTGTCCCGCCCGATTGCGGTACGTGCCGAGAGACGTTGATCGTCGCACCGGTGCGAGTGCCTGGCAAGCCCATAACGGGCGGGGCGGCGGAACTATTCGCGTGTCGTCTGCTCCCGCAGGCGGGCAAGGGTTTTCGCCAGAATCCGGGAGACGTGCATCTGCGAGATCCCCATCTGCTGAGCGATCTGCGTCTGCGTCATGGATTCGAAGAACCGCATGGTGAGAATGCGCCGCTCCCGCTCGGGTAGTCCCGCCAGTAGCGGCCGGATCGCCACGTACTCCTCGACCCGATCGAACTGCGACTCCTCCTCACCGAGGGTGTCCAGTAGCGAGGCCTCGGTATCGCGGCCCACGGACACCGCGTCGATCGAGGCGGGCTGGTAGGCGTTCCCGGCAATGACGGCCTGGGTCACCTCGTCCGCGTCGATGCCCAGCTGGGCGGCGATCTCCTTGGCGGTGGGGGAGCGGCCCAGCTGCTGCGAGAGCGCGTCGATGGCCGCGCCGATGCGTAGATGAGTTTCCTTGACCCGTCGCGGAACTCGCATGGCCCAGGTGTTGTCACGGAAGTACCGGCGGACCTCACCCATGATGGTCGGCACCGCGAACGACAGGAAGTTGGAGCCGCGGCTGACATCGAACCGATCCACCGCGTGCACCAGCCCGACGCGCGCCACCTGGGTGAGATCGTCGAACGGCTCGCCGCGTCCGGAGAATTTGCGAGCGATGTGGTCCGCCAGCGGGATACAGCGGTTGATCAGCTCACCGCGCAGCGCGGTGCGCCGCGGAGATTTCGGATCGGTGGCCGCCAGCTGTTCGAACAGTGCCGACACATCGTCGTATCCGGAGCCGCTGCGCGCGACCTCCTCGGCGAGCTCTTCGGCTTCCTCGGCATCGACCGTTTCGTCGGCGGTGTCCTCGGTGTCGGCAGCCGTCTCGTTCTCGACGACTGTGCCGTTCTCGGTTGTCTCGACGACTGTGCCGTTCTCGGTTGTCTCGGCGGCAGTGCTGTTTTCGGGTGAGCCGGGCTGCTTTTCTTCAGGAGATACGAACACGATGTCCTCGTCGGCCACTACGCCTTCCCCCGGACCCGCCGGAACTCAACCGTCGTCGGGTATCCGGAGATTGCGGGGTCGAACTCGCCCTGAGCGGCGGTCACCTCATCGGAGAGGGTGCGCAGCACATGCCAGCCGAAGCTGCGCTGATCCGGCATCCCCTCGGTCTTGGCCACACCACTGACCCGCACCACCAAATCCGTATCGCCCACGGTGAACACACACTGCAGCGTCGTACCGGGTGCGGCCAGCGCGATGACGGTGGAGGCCGCCTCGTCGACGGCGAGGCGAATATCGGCGACTTCGTCGAGGGTGAATTCGCTGAGCAACACCAGGGTTTCGGCGAGTCCGCGCACGATGGGCAACTGGGAGACGGAGGCGGCAACACCGATCTCGACCGGTGTGGCCCGCAGCCCTTGCTCCGCCGAAATGTTGATCACCTGCACTAGGCTACCCATTCCACCGCGCGGCAATCAGCGCATTCGCCGCGATCGCCGGCTCGTGGGTTGCTCGCGACCGTACCGAGACCGGGCATCACCGGTCTCGTCGATCCACGGCGGCGGTCCCGTTAGACTGCCGCGTGTGTGCACTCCTTCCTCCCCCTTCGCGCGGCCCGCGCCCATGATCGCGCCGTCCATCCTGTCCGCCGATTTCGCGCGACTCGGTGACGAGGTGAAGGCCATCGAGGGCGCCGACTGGGTGCACGTGGATGTCATGGACAACCACTTCGTCCCGAACCTGACCCTGGGGCTGCCGGTGGTGGAAAGTCTGTTGCGGGCCACCGACATTCCGCTGGACTGCCACCTCATGATCGACAATCCGGAGCGCTGGGCGCCGGGTTATGCGGAGGCGGGCGCGTACAACGTCACCTTCCACGCCGAGGCCACCGACAATCCGATCGCCGTGGCGCGCGATATCCGCGCGGCGGGTGCGAAGGCCGGGCTGTCGGTCAAGCCCGGCACTCCGATCGAGCCGTATCTGGAGATCCTGCGCGAGTTCGACACCCTGCTGGTCATGAGCGTCGAGCCCGGCTTCGGCGGGCAGTCCTTCATCGCCGAGGTGCTGGACAAGGCGCGCACGGTGCGCCGCCTGGTCGACGCCGGCGAGCTGCGCCTGGTGGTGGAGATCGACGGCGGCATCAATATGAACACCATCGAGCAGGCCGCCGAGGCCGGAATCGATTGCTTTGTCGCCGGTTCCGCCGTGTACGGCACCGCCGACCCCGCCGCCACCGTGGAAGCACTGCGGCAGCGGGTCATCGCGGTGGAAGCCTCAGCGGCGAAGTAGCGCCTCGACCACGGTTTCCAGCGGCGGCACCGAACTGACCGTCTCCGGCGGCTGAATCCAGGTGCGGTATCCCGTCCGTTCGTCATCGGCGGACGGGAGTACGACCTGAGCGCCCGCGCAGGCGACGGTGGCATAGGCCCGGAACAGTGCGGCGGCGACCGAGGCGCCGAGGGTCTCCGGCCGGACCGGACCGGTGATGAAGGTCCAGCGCCGTGCGCGCGGGTGATGCACGACCGGCCCGGCCAGATCGGCCTGCGCGAGTCGCTTTTGCACTCTTTCGCCTAGTTCGGCGGGCATTGTGATGGCTCCGTAACGGCTGCCTATCTCGAGTAATATGTGTCGTGACGTCGGATCGATCGATGCCGGCAGATGAAATTCGCGCCGGTACTGCACGCAGCGAACTTCGAGCGTGGTATCGAGAAGCGTGGTCACGCTGCACTCCCAATTGTGTTGTAGTCCACCTGGATCCGACCCGCGAGGGGGCGGGACTGCTCGCGGAGAAGTTGAACGGTAGGAATCAGCTGCATAACAATATTGCGTCCATTTCCGCCGATGCGCAAGATTCTGGTGTGAGCGAGTCGTGAATTGGGTAGGGCGGATTGATTGCCCCCGGGTGGACAATTCGCAAAACTGGGAAATTCCGAATTTTCAATTGGGTATCCCGCGCAATTCGGCGAATTCGCCCACTTCCGGTCGGCTTCTACCCTCTCGTGGCGTCCGGCGGTACCGAACCCACCAGTGAAGTAGGCCGCATGTCGTCTACGACCCGGCGTCGTTAGGCTGGTGGCGGACCGCGCCCATCGGGAATACCGCCGGTGGTCCGGGCTGTTGGCGCAAGCAGAGGGCCCGGTACGTGGCCCTAGGTGACAGGGAGAGGCAGGGCATGTTCACAGGCATCGTCGAGGAGCTGGGCGAGATCGTCGCCACCGAGCAACTGGCCGATGCGGCCCGCCTCACCATTCGCGGCCCGCTGGTGACCTCCGATGCCGGACACGGTGATTCGATCGCGGTGAACGGCGTCTGCCTGACCGTGGTGGACCAGCAGGTCGCCGGTGACGTCTTCACTGTGGACGTCATGGCCGAGACGCTCGACCGCTCCAGCATCGGCGGCCTCGCGGTCGGTTCCCGGGTGAATCTGGAACGCGCCGCCGCGGTGAACAGCCGGCTCGGCGGCCATATCGTGCAGGGCCACGTGGACGGCACCGGCACCGTGCTCTCGCGCACCCCCTCGGAGAACTGGGAGGTGGTGCGAATCTCGCTGCCCGACAGCGTCGCCCGCTACGTCGTCGAGAAGGGCTCCATCACCGTCGACGGCATTTCGCTGACCGTCTCCGGCCTCGGCATCGCCGCGGAGGCGGCCGCCGACGGCAGCAAGGACTGGTTCGAGGTCTCGCTGATCCCCACCACGCGTGCGCTCACCACGCTCGGGTCCGCGCCCGCCGGTACCACCGTGAACCTGGAGGTGGATGTGATCGCCAAGTACGTCGAGCGACTCGTCCAGCGCGGATGACCACAGCGACGCCGGAGGCGGCGCAAATTGGACGCTGGCTTACTGTAGGTAGGCACCTAATTCGAGATGGAGCACAACAGACGTGACCAGGTTCGACACCATCGAGCGCGCAGTCGCCGACATCGCAGCCGGTAAGGCCGTTGTCGTCGTCGACGACGAGAGCCGGGAGAACGAGGGCGACCTCATCTTCGCAGCGGAGAAGGCGACACCCGAGCTGGTGGCCTTCATGATCCGCTACACCTCCGGCTACATCTGTGTGCCGCTCACCGGCGAGGACTGCGACCGCCTGGGCCTGCCGCCGATGTACGCGGTCAATCAGGACAAGCACGGCACCGCCTACACCGTCTCCGTGGATGCCCGCGAGAACATTTCCACCGGTATCTCCGCCGCCGATCGCGCCACCACCATGCGGGTACTCGCCGATCGCGCCTCCAAGTCCGATGATCTGACCCGGCCGGGTCACGTGGTCCCGTTGCGCGCCAAGGACGGTGGCGTGCTGCGCCGCGCCGGGCACACCGAGGCCGCCGTGGATCTGGCGCGCATGGCCGGGCTCAGCCCCGCCGGCGTCATCTGCGAGATCGTCAGCCAGAAGAACGAAGGCGATATGGCGCGCACCGAGGAGCTGCGCGTTTTCGCCGACGAGCACGATCTGGCGCTTATCTGCATCGCCGACATGATCTCCTGGCGGCGCAAGCACGAAAAGCATGTCCGCCGTGTCGCCGAGGCCCGCATCCCGACCGCGTTCGGTGACTTCAAGGCCATCGGCTACGAGAGCGAATACGACGATTCCGAACATGTCGCGCTGGTCCTGGGCGATATCGCCGGCGCCGACGGCAAGGGTGAGGACGTGCTGGTGCGCGTGCACTCCGAATGCCTGACCGGTGATGTGTTCGGCTCACTGCGCTGCGATTGCGGTCCGCAGCTGAACGCCGCGCTGAAGCTGGTCTCCGATGAGGGCCGCGGCGTGGTGCTTTACATGCGCGGCCACGAGGGCCGCGGCATCGGCCTCATGCACAAGCTGCAGGCCTACCAGGTGCAGGACGAGCAGCAACTCGACACCTACGACGCCAATATCGCCATCGGTCAGCCCGCCGATGCCCGCGACTACGGCACCGGCGCACAGATTCTGGTGGATCTGGGCATCACCTCCATGCGGCTGCTGACCAATAATCCGGATAAGCGCGCGGGCATCGAGGGCTACGGTCTGAGCATTACCGAGCGCGTGCAGATGCCGGTTCGCGCCAATTCGCACAACCTGCACTACCTGCGCACCAAGCGCGATCGTATGGGTCACGATCTGGTCGGCCTGGACGATCTGGATCTCGGCGACACCGCGATCTGAATCGCACCGACGGATAACGAGAAGGGCGGAAACCGATGAGCGGCACGGGCGTACCCACGTTCGAGCTCGCCGATGCCAAGGACCTCAAACTTGGCATTGTCGCGTCGCGCTGGCACACCACCATCTGCGACGCGCTGGTGGCGAACGCGGAGAAGACGGCGCGCGAGGCCGGGGTCGGCGATATCACCGTGGTCCGCGTGGCGGGCGCCATGGAGCTGCCGGTGGTGGCGCAGGCGCTGGCCCGCACGCATGATGCGGTGGTCGCGCTGGGCGTCGTGATCCGTGGTGGCACACCGCATTTCGAGTACGTGTGTGATTCGGTCACCGCTGGTCTGACCCGGGTGTCGCTGGACGAGGGCACCCCGGTCACCAATGGCGTGCTCACCGTCAATACCGAGCAGGAGGCCCTGGACCGCGCGGGTCTGCCCGGTTCGGTGGAGAACAAGGGGGAGCAGGCGTCCGCCGCTGCCCTGGATGCCGCGCTGACCCTGCGCGACCTGCGTCAGACCGTCTAGTCATGCCTGTCGTCCGGATCTGGAAACGGGATGGCGGGGCGGAGGAACCGCGCCGCACGCCCGATACGTCCGCGGCGTCCGCCCAATCGAAGGCCGGTGAATCCGAAGTGTCTGGCACCGAAGTGTCCGGGGTGCAGTCGAAGTCGACTCCCGAAGGCGAGGAGACCGACGGCCCCGCGCCATCCGGTGCGCAGTGGGATCTCGAGGTGCGGCCGCAGCACGCGATCATGACCTCCCGGATTATTGCGGCGGTGCTGTTCCTCGCGTTCGCCGTGGGCGGGATCTTCATGCGGACGGGTTCGACCGGCGTGAATTTCCGGCTGGCCGATCAGCTCGCGCTCATCCTGTTCGGCCTGCTGCTCGCGGGTTCGGTGCTGATGCTCACGCGGCCCCGAGTGCGGGTCGGCAAGCAAGGTGTCGTCGTACGGAACATCCTCGGCGACAATGAATTCGGCTGGCAGGATATTCGCGGCATTTCGTTCGCGGATAAGAAGTCCTGGGCGCGACTGGAATTGGTGCACGACGAATACGTGCCGATGATGGCCATCCGCACCAATGACAAGCTGCGTGCGGCCGCCGCCATGGATCGCTTCCGCGAGCTGGGCGCCAAATATACTGCGGGCAATCCGGCCTGAACTTCCGGCATCACACTGCTGCTGGCAAAACATGCTGCCCATCACCTGAGAGGTGATGGGCAGCAGTGTTTTCCGGCTCCGGTGCGGATCCCTGTTCTAGTGCGTATCGCCGAGTACAACGCCCTCGCGGCGCGGATCCGCGCCGCCGGTCCAGCCGTTTCCATCCCGGACCAGAGCGGACAGCCCGCTGGACTGCGGGTCCACCGAAACCTGATGACCCAGCTGGCGTAACTGCTGCACGAGCGGGTCGTGATCGCCGTGATCGCTGGTATCGATCGCCGGATGCTCACCGCCCAGACCCGTGACCGGGGAGTTGGCCGCCCCGAAGTCCACCATCGACACCGCCTGCTGTGGATCCAACCCCCAATCCAGCAGGGCCACCAGGGTTTTCACCACGAACTGAATGATGACCCCGCCGCCGGGCGAGCCGGTGACATAGGTGAGCGGCCCGCGCGAACCGTCGGCGGCGCGATCGAAGACCAGGGTCGGGGCCATCGAGCTGCGCGGCCGCTTACCCGGATCGATGCGATTGGCCACGGGAACACCGGCTTTGTCGAGCGGTTCCGCCGAGAAGTCGGTCAGCTGATTGTTCAGCACGATGCCGTCGACCATGTGGAACGCGCCGAACGCGGACTCCACCGTGGTCGTCATGGATGCGGCATTGCCGTACTTGTCGACGATCGAGATATGGCTGGTGCCGTGCTCGGGTTGCTGCGGGCCGGTGCCGAGCGGCACCGGTCCGAAGTCGCCGGGCTGTGCGGTGCCCATGCTGTGATTCGGGTCGATCAGCTTCGCGCGCTGCTTCAGATAGTCCGGGTTCAGCAGTGCCTGCGGCGAATTGCCCGGCAGCGGAATGAAATCCGAGTCGGCGATGTACTTGTCGCGATCGGCGTAGGCGAGCCGCTCGGCCTCGGAGATGAGGTGCACGGCCGGGGCGGTCGGCTTACCGCCATTGCGGGCGGCATCGCTGTCGCCGGTGCTGTCGGTCGGCTTCATTGCGGACAGGTCGAAGTTGGACAGTATGCCCATGGTGGCCTCGACCGTCAGGCCGCCCGAGGACGGGTTCGGCATACCGCAGATCTCGTGCGTGCGATACGGCGAGCACACCACCGTGCGCTTCTTCGCCTGGTACGCAGCAAGATCCGCGAGGGAGGTCGATCCCGGCGTGCGCCCGCCGGAGCCGGTGGCGATGGTATCGACGATATCCGCGGCCACCGCGCCCTTGTAGAAGGCGTCGGGGCCATCGGTGGCTATTGCCGAGAGGACCTTGCCGATGGCCGGGTTGGTCAGCGTGGTTCCGGCGGGCTTGGCGGTCCCATCGGCCCGCAGGAAGTAATTGCGCGAGTTCTCGTCCCGCGCGAGATCGGCAGCGGAGTCGGCGATCTGACTCGCCATGCGCGGCCCGATCCGGAACCCCTGATCGGCCATGGAAATGGCCGGGGCGAACAGGTCGCGCCAGGGTTGCCTGCCGTGGTCATTGTGCTCGAGTTCGAGCAGTCGCAGCACGCCCGGCGTGCCGATGGACCGCCCGCTGGCCCGCGCGGTGGGTTGCGGTGTGGTGTGGTCGGTATCGCTGATCCAGCGCAGATAGTCCTGCGTAGCGGCCTGCGGCGCGGTTTCGCGGCCGTCATAGGCATCGATCTGCTTGGTCGTCGCGTCGTAGTAGAGCAGGAATGCGCCGCCGCCGATTCCGGTGGCCTGCGGCTCCACCAAACCGAGCACGGTCTGCGCCACGATGAGCGCGTCCGCGGCTGTGCCGCCGTCGCGCAAGACCGTGCAGGCCGCCTCGGTCGCCACCGGATTGGCGGTGGAGACCGCGAAGGTATTGGTGTGTACGGGTTTCATCCCGGTGCGATAGCCCGTCGCTATCTCGGGGTTCAGGCTCAGATTCGTGCTGGTGGGGCCACTGCCCGTGGCCGCGCTGAGGGGAGTGCCGTTGGGGGCGGTGGCACAGGTCGCCTGCGCTGTGCCCGAATCGGACCCGCAGGCGGTGGTCAGCCCGAGCAGGAGCAGGGCGGCGCCGGCGCCGTTCCAGATATGCCTTCGCATGCGCCTCATGGACGGACCTTAACGCCGGGGCGCGGCCCGGGCCGGGGTTTGAACCCCCCGCAATGGGAATGCTCCGTCGGGTGAACAGGAACTTTCCCAGCTCGGAGCGGCGATGTGGCTCGCAGCTGATCGCAAGGTACTCTCGGACGGCCCAATACACGATTGCGGAGGGTTAACCGGCGTATGACCGAGATCCGGACACAGGCCACAAACCTCACTGCCGAGGACAGCGGCTATCACAAGGCCCTCAAGCCACGGCAGTTGCAGATGATCGCCATCGGTGGCGCCATCGGAACCGGACTTTTCCTCGGTGCGGGCGGACGCCTGCACACCGCGGGACCGACGCTGTTCCTGGTCTATCTGATCTGTGGCGTCTTCGTCTTCTTCATTCTGCGGGCACTGGGGGAACTGGTCCTGCATCGCCCGTCCTCGGGCTCGTTCGTCTCCTACGCGCGCGAGTTCTTCGGGGAGAAAGCAGCTTTCGTCGCGGGGTGGATGTACTTCCTGAACTGGTCCATGACCGGCATTGTCGATACCACCGCTGTCGCAACGTATCTGCACTACTGGGGACCGTTCCAGCCTGTCGCGCAATGGATTCTGGCCCTGGGCGCGCTGATCATCGTGCTGGGCATCAACCTGGCGTCGGTGAAGTGGTTCGGCGAGATGGAATTCTGGGCCGCCATGATCAAGGTGCTCGCGCTGGTCACCTTCCTGGTGGTGGGCACCGTCTTCCTGGCCGGTCGCTTCCAGGTCGAGGGCCAGAGCACCGGTTTGCGCATGGTGAGCGATGCCGGCGGATGGTTCCCCACCGGCATCCTGCCGCTGATCACGGTCACCTCGGGCGTGGTGTTCGCCTATGCCGCAGTCGAAATGGTCGGCATCGCCGCGGGTGAGACGGAGAACCCCGAGAAGATCATGCCGCGCGCCATCAATTCGGTGATCGTGCGTATCGCGCTGTTCTACTGCGGTTCGGTGATCCTGCTGGCGCTGCTGCTGCCCTACACCGCGTACAAGTCGGGGGAGAGCCCGTTCGTCACCTTCTTCGGCAAACTCGGTGTCGCGCACATGGGTTCGATCATGAACTTCGTGGTGCTCACCGCCGCGCTCTCCAGCCTGAACGCCGGTCTCTACTCGACCGGCCGCATTCTGCGGTCGATGGCGATGAACGGCAGTGCGCCGAAGTTCACCGCACGCATGTCCGGCGCGGGTGTGCCCTACGGCGGCATCCTGCTCACCAGTGCCATCGCGCTGTGCGGTGTGGGGCTCAATTACGTCGTCCCCGACGAGGCCTTCGAAATCGTGCTGAATGTGGCCTCGCTGGGCATCCTGGCCTCGTGGGCCACCATTGTGGCCTGCCAGCTGAAGCTGTGGTGGTGGTGGAAGCAGGGCACCGCGGAGCGTCCGGCGTTCCGGATGTTCGGAGCCCCCTATACGGGCATTGCGACCCTGGTGTTCCTGTTCGCCGTACTGGTGCTCATGGCCTTCGATCATCCGGTCGGCACCTGGACCGTGGGCAGCCTCGTACTCCTCGTGCCCGCCTTGATGATCGGGTGGAAGTTCGCCAAGCCGCGGGTACTGGCCATCGCCGAGGAGCGGGCCGGATACACCGGCGAGTTCCCGGTGCTGCCGCCGATTCCGATGGACGACAAGTAGTTTCCGGCTTTCGGCGGTAAACTGAGATTTACTGACTCACCTGCACTTACAGCGGCCGCACACGGAAATCGTGTGCGGCCGTTATGTGTTCGATATCACTGTTTGCGCTGCGTGCTATGCGCTGTGGCCATAGTCATAACTTCGTGAACTCGATTGTCCAGCACTGAAACATTTGGTTAGCGTCTGGTTCTGTGCGTTCGCAGGGGGCGCACAACCAGGGGTTACTCGATGAGGAGTGCTGTGAGTTCGCATTCGGCTGTGGTCGATGAGGTGGAAATCTCGCCGGCCCATGCGGGGAACGGTGTTCCTGTCACGTTTTTCGACCGATTTATCGGTGTGATCCGGAATTTTCGTCGTAATAGTTCCGAGATCGCCCTGCCCGTGAAGGTGCGGGAAACGCAGTACGCCGCGCTGGCCACAACGGGATTCGCGTTCATGCAGGGCCTGCTGGCGATTCCGGACGGCCTGGACGGTGTGCTGGGGAGCACCGGCCATTTCCTCGCCGCCTGGCTGACCGGCGGCGTGGCACTGCTTTTCGGGCTGCGCGCATCGTGGGTATGGGTGGCCGCGCTGGGAGTGGCCAGCCTGCAGGCATTTTTCGGTGTGTTCACGCTGGTCTCGGCTGAAATGCCCACCGGGGTAAGCCCGTTCGGTGTGCTGATCGGCGTCATGGCCTCGGGCATCGTGCTCGCGCTGCTGCTGCGTCGCGACTGCTACAACTGGTTTGTCGCCGCCTGAGCGTCGGTTGCCGCCCGCGCACAGCCTGGGCGGCAACCGATCTCGCTACTTCAGGGTGCGGCCCAGCGCCCGGCCGGCGGCCCGGCCGGAGAAGATACAGCCGCCCAGGAATGTGCCCTCCAGGGCGTTGTAGCCGTGTACACCGCCGCCACCGAAGCCGGCGACCTCACCGGCCGCGTACAGGCCCGCGAAGGCGGTGCCGTCCGGGCGCATCACCTGCGAGTCGAGGTTGGTCTGCAAGCCGCCCAGGGTCTTTCGGGTGAGGATATTGAGCCGGACCGCGATGAGCGGGCCGTGCGCAGGATCCAGGATCTTGTGCGGGGTCGCGACGCGGCCCAGCTTGTCACCGAGGTAGCGCCGCGCATTGCCGATGGCCATGAGCTGGCCGTCCTTGCTGAACTTGTGCTCGGTATCGCGATCGCGGGCGACCACCTGGCGCTCGATATCGGCGAAGTCCAGATGCGGCCCGCGGGAGATCTTGTTCATGCCCGCGACAAGATCCGCGAGCGTGTCGGCGACCACGAAGTCGACGCCGTGCTTCTTGAACGCCTCCACCGGGCCCGGTGCGCCCTTGGCGACCCGGCTCTTGAGCGTGAGTTTCAGGTCCTTGCCGGTGATATCGGGGTTCTGCTCCGATCCGGAGAGCGCGAACTCCTTCTCGATGATCGACTGATCCAGAATGAACCACGAGTAGTCGTAGCCGGTGGACAGGATCTGCTTCATCGTCGCATTGGTGTCGAAACCCGGGAAACACGGTGCGGGCATGCGCTTTCCATTGGCGTCGAACCACAGTGAGGACGGCCCCGGAATGATGCGGATGGCGTGATCGGGCCAGACCGGATTCCAGTTGTGGATGCCTTCGGTGTAGTGCCACATGCGATCTCGGTTCACGATGCGCCCGCCGGCGGCCTCGGTGATGCCGAGCATGCGACCGTCCACATGGGCGGGCACACCCGAAATCATGTGCTCGGGGCAGGGTCCCAGCCGATCCGTCGGCCAGTTGGCGCGGATCAGATCGTGATTGTGGCCGATGCCGCCGGAGGTGACGATGACCGCCTGGGCGGCAATCTCGAACTCGCTCACGATATTCCGGGACGAGGCCACGCCGCGTTCGGCTTCGGAGGGCTCGAGCACGCTGCCGCGCACGCCGGTCACGACCTCATCGGTGACCACGAGTTCGTCGACGCGGTGCCGGAAGGCGAATCCGACCTGCCCGCGCTTCTCGGCGGCGAGCACCGGCTCCAGGAAGACCCGCACCACCTCCGGCCCGGTGCCCCAGGTGAGGTGGAAGCGCGGTACCGAATTGCCGTGGCCGTCGGCGAACTCACCGCCGCGTTCGGCCCAGCCGACCAGCGGCGTCACCCGGAGCCCGAGATCGTACAGGTACTGCCGCTTCTCCCCGGCGGCGAATTCGACATAGGCCTTGGCCCACTGCCGCCCCCAGTGGTCCTCGTCCTCGCGGTCGAAGCCGGCCGAGCCGAGCCAGTCCTGCATGGCCAGCTCCAGGGAGTCCTTCACCCCCAGCCGCCGCTGCTCGGGACTGTCCACGAAGAACAGGCCGCCCAGCGACCAGAACGCCTGCCCGCCCAGGTTGGCCCGGTTCTCCTGATCCACCACCAGCACCCGGCGACCCGCCTTGACCAGTTCGTGCGTGGCGACGAGACCGGCCAGACCGGCGCCGACGACGATGACATCCGGGTTCTCGATCATGCCCATTCCCTAGGTTTGTAGAAACTCGATACACGACTGTATCGAACTTGTCTGTCGGTCGGACATGGCATGGTCTGAGTGTGCCGATTTCTCCGAGCGGGATCCCGACCCTGACCGTCGCTGCGGCGCGTCGCACCGCCCTGGCCGCCCAGGGGTTCGCCGCGGCCCGGCCCAGCGCTCCGGCGACGCGGCGGACGGTGTGGAAGGCACTGGAGAGCACGAAGCTATTGCAGCTCGATTCGGTGTCGGCGGTGGTGCGTGCGCACTACGCGCCGGTCTTCAGCCGGATCGGCGCGTACGACACCGCGCTGTTGGACGAGGCGGCCTGGAGCGATACCGCGCGCCGTCCACGCAAGCTGGTCGAGTACTGGGCGCACGAGGCGGCATTGATTCCGGTGCAGGATTGGGCGCTCATGCGCTGGCGCATGGTGGAGTACCGGCACGGTCGCTGGAACGGTATGCGTCAAGTGGCGCAACGCAATCCGGGGCTGGCCGATGATGTCAAGGGTGTGCTGAAGGAGTTCGGCGCGAGCACCGCCGGGGAGATCGAGCGCCATCTGGAGCTGGATCGTCCGCGGTCCAAGGATCATTGGGGCTGGAACTACAGCGATACCAAGGTGGTGTGCGAGGCGCTGTTCGCGGCGGGGGAGGTCTCCGCACCCAAACGGGTTGGCTTCCAACGGCATTACGACCTGTCCGAGCGTGTCATTCCGCCCGCGGTGTACGCCCGCGAGGTCGACGAGGCCGACGCCGTCCGGGAACTGGTCCGCCGGGCCGCGGCAGCGCACGGCATCGGCACCGAGACCGATCTGCGCGACTACTACCGGCTGAACCGCCGCCAGACCGAACCCGCCATCGCGGATCTGCTCGACGCGGGTGAGCTCACGCAGGTCGCCGTGGCGGGCTGGGACAAACCGGCCTATCTGCATACCGAGGCGCGCACCCCGCGCAGCATCAGCGGTGCCGCTCTGCTCTGCCCCTTCGATCCGCTGATCTTCTTCCGCTCCCGCACCGAGCGCCTCTTCGATTTCCACTACCGCATCGAGATCTACACGCCGGAACACAAACGCGTGCACGGCTATTACGTCTTCCCGTTCCTGCTCGACGGTGAGCTGGTGGGCCGGGTCGACCTACGCGCGGATCGCAATTCCGGGGTGCTGCGGGTGCCCGGCGCCTTCGCCGAACCCGGCCACAACAATGCCCGGGTGGTGGCGGAACTTGCTGGGGCGCTGCGGGAAATGGCCGATTGGCTCGCGCTGGACACCTTCGAGGTGGGGGAGCGCGGCGATCTCGCCCCCGCGCTGAGGCGCGAGCTGAGCTCGCGCCTGCGCGTCTAACCGGGATGCTTCGTCAGAACGGGCCGTCGGTGTAGGCGTTGAGCACAATGCCCTTGCGGCCGTCGCCGGTGCACTCGATGGTCATGGGCATGAGCGGGCGCGGCGAGTCGCCCACGATGTAGGTCGGGGCCTGCTGACCGTTGCCGACCTGCCGTGTGCCCAGGCACTGCACCACGGCGGCGTACCAGTGGCCGTCGGCGGGACAGGTGTAGGTCGCGGTATCCAGCGTGCGGTCGATGCGGCAGGCCTCCTCGGCCTGCGAGGCCGGGGCGGCAACGGTGACCAGGGCCGCGGCTCCGAGACCCAGGGCCGAGCCGACCGCGAGCGATCGGCGGTAAGGACGGTTCATCTTCAACTCTCTCCTTGTTCGTGGATAGATCGTCCGATGACAGTGCGGCCCCCATAGTGACCTCATACGCCGCTCCGACGTGGGAGTACACGCGGCACGGACTCGCGGTGTCTACGCAATGAGCAGCTGCCGCGGCGCGGCGGCGGTCCCGGCGCACACCAGCGGGGTCGATGTGTGCACGAGGTAGTCCCCGGAGACGAAGGTCGACGCATCCTCCGATTCCGCGGCGGCCGGCATGGACACGGCCACCAGCGCGGCGGCCGCCATGGTCACTGCGGCTCCGATCGCAAGCCACCGGCGGCGAAGGCGAAGGCGGATCATGTCAGTGCTCCCTCTGTCGGTTGATCTTGTCGGTACCTTCGTCACCGCGCGCCTCCCGGATGCGCTCCCCGGCGCGCCGTCGATCCCGGCCGTGTCGCAAGGAGATTCCCGTCGCGCGCCGTCGGAGTGAGCCGGTGCTGCCGGGCTGTCGGAGGGGCTGGTTAACCTGTGGGCGTGGCAGATCCCGCGACGTACCGGCCCGCGCCGGGGACGATTCCCGTTGAACCCGGTGTGTACAAGTTCCGTGATGTGCACAGCCGGGTCATCTACGTCGGTAAGGCGAAAAGTCTGCGCAGCAGGCTGAACTCGTATTTCGCGGATGTGTACTCGCTGCATCCGCGCACGCGCCAGATGGTGACCACGGCGGCCAGCGTGGAGTGGACCGTGGTGTCCACCGAGGTGGAGGCGCTGCAGCTCGAGTACAACTGGATCAAGGAGTTCGATCCGCGCTTCAATGTGCGCTACCGCGACGACAAGTCGTATCCGGTGCTGGCGGTCAGCCTCAATGAGGAGTACCCGCGGGTGTTCGTCTACCGGGGCGCCCGCAAGAAGGGCGTCCGGTACTTCGGGCCGTACGCGCATGCCTGGGCCATTCGCGAGACGCTGGATCTGCTGCTGCGGGTGTTCCCGGTGCGCACCTGCTCCGCGGGAGTCTTCAAGCGGCACAACCAGATCGGCCGCCCCTGTCTGCTCGGGTACATCGACAAATGTTCCGCGCCGTGTGTCGGCCGGGTGAATGCCGACGAGCATCGGCAGATTGTCGAGGACTTCTGCGACTTCCTCTCCGGTAAGACCGACCGGTTGGTCAAAGAGCTGGAGCGGAAGATGCATTCCGCCTCCGAGGAACTCGAATTCGAGACCGCCGCCCGGCTGCGCGATGACGTCCAGGCGCTGCGCCGGGCGCTGGAGAAGCAGGCGGTGGTGCTGGGCACCGGTACCGATGCCGATGTGGTCGAGTTCGCGATCGACGAATTAGAGGTCGCGGTGCAGATCTTCCACGTCCGCGACGGCCGGGTGCGCGGTCAGCGCGGCTGGGTGGTCGACAAATCCGGTGACGCCATCGACGAGATCGACTCCGGCGGCGAGCTGCCGGTCCTGGTCGAGCAGTTCCTCACCCAGTTCTACGGTGAGCAGTCCACCCTCGCGGCACAGGCCGGTGACGAACAGCCCGGCGCCGTAGTCCCGCGCGAGGTGCTGGTGCCGGCGCTGCCCCGCGATGCCGAGCAGGTGCAGCAGTGGCTGACCGGTATCCGCGGCTCCGCCGTGCAGCTGCGGGTGCCCCAGCGTGGTGACAAGAAGGCCCTCGCCGAGACTGTCCAGCGCAATGCGCAGGAGTCGCTGCAACAGCACAAGCTAAGGCGCGCAGGCGATCTCACCGCCCGCTCGGCGGCGCTGCAGGGTATTCAGGACGCGCTCGATCTGGACAGCGCGCCGCTGCGCATCGAATGTGTGGATATCAGCCATGTGCAGGGCACCGATGTGGTGGCCTCGCTGGTGGTGTTCGAGGACGGTCTGGCGCGCAAGTCCGAGTACCGGCACTACGCCATCAAGGAGGCCGCCGGTGACGGCCGCTCCGATGATGTGGCCAGCATTGCCGAGGTGACCCGGCGGCGCTTCGGCAAATTGCGCCGCGATCTGGACGCGGCCGAGGCCGCTGATCTGGCCGCGCTCGAATCCGGTTCGGACCCAATGGAATCGGGCCTTCCGGGCATAGACCCGAAGACGGGCAAACCGCGCCGCTTCGCCTATCCGCCCAACCTCTACGTGGTCGACGGCGGCGCACCGCAGGTGAATGCCGCCGCCGAGGTCCTCGACGAACTCGGTATCACCGATGTCGCGGTCATCGGCCTGGCCAAGCGTCTGGAGGAGGTCTGGGTGCCCAATGAGCCGGATCCGGTGATCATGCCCCGCACCAGCGAATCGCTCTACCTGCTGCAGCGCGTGCGTGACGAGGCGCACCGCTTCGCCATCACCTTCCATCGCAGCAAGCGCTCCCGCCGCATGACCGCCTCGGCACTGGACGCCGTTCCCGGGCTGGGCACGGCCCGCAAGACCGCTCTGGTCACGCACTTCGGGTCCGTCGCGAAGCTGAAGGAGGCTACGGTGGAGCAGATCACCGAGGTCCCGGGCATCGGGGTGGCCACGGCGAAGGCGGTGCTGGCCGCCTTGCGCACGGAGTAGGTCATACTTCGGCGCCCGCGCGACACGCCGATGGCATGTTGCGCGACACGCCGTCTGTGCAGGTGGAGCGACAGAATTACAGCTGTGTCTCTCCTCGTGCGTGCGCCTGCGATGTTTTGGGTTATCGGTGCAGGATGATCGAGGGAACCCCAGACACGAACCCGGTAGGACATGACGCGCGTCGAAGCCAGTAGTAAGAACCTCGGACAGCCACAACAGGTCGAGGTGGTCATCGTCACCGGTTTGTCCGGGGCGGGTCGTGGTACCGCTGCCAAGGTGCTCGAAGATCTCGGCTACTACGTCGCCGATAATCTGCCGCCCGAGTTGATCGGCCGCATGGTCGAACTCGGGGACAGTGCCGACCCGCCGATTCGCAAGCTCGCCATGGTGATGGATGTGCGCAGCCGCTTCTTCACCGGAAATCTTTCGGCGGTCACCGAACAACTGCGCTCCGCGGGCGTGCGCACCCGCATTCTTTTCCTGGAGGCCTCCGACGATGTCCTGATTCGTCGATACGGGTTCGCGCGGCGGCGGCATCCGCTGCAGAGCGAGAGTGCCGACGGCACGCTGACCGCGGGTATCACCGCGGAACGCCGCCGTCTGGACTCGGTGAAGACCGCGGCCGATCTCGTGATCGACACCACCGCACTATCGATTCACCAACTGCACCGAAAGCTGGAAGAGGCGTATGGCGGAGATGCCAAGACCGCCTTGCAATTAACAATCCAATCGTTCGGTTTTAAGTATGGAGTACCACTGGACGCCGATATGGTGTTGGATTTGCGTTTCCTGCCCAATCCGCATTGGGTCCCGGAACTCCGCGAACAGACCGGACAGGATGCCGCGGTCAGTGAGTATGTGCTGTCGCGTCCGGGGGCCCAGGACTATCTGGGTACCGGCCGCCACCTCATCGACCTCACCACCGAGGGCTACCGCCAAGAGGGGAAGCGATACATGACCGTGGCAGTGGGCTGCACGGGCGGTAAACACCGCAGTGTGGCAATAGCGGAGGCACTGGGTGAGCTACTCGGTGCCGGCGCGAACCCCGGATCGGGGGACGTGATCCGCGTGGTCCATCGGGATTTGGGGCGAGAATGACTGCGCGCGAAACGAATCGGCATGCCAACCCCGCGATCGTGGCGCTGGGCGGCGGACACGGTCTGTACGCGACGCTGACGGCGGTGCGCCGGCTGACCCGCAAGATCACGGCGGTGGTGACGGTCGCCGATGACGGCGGTTCCTCCGGGCGACTGCGTTCCGAACTCGGCATGCTGCCGCCCGGCGACCTGCGCATGGCGCTGGCCGCCCTGGCCGAGGAGTCCGACGGCATCTGGGCGCGCACCCTGCAGCATCGCTTCGGCGGGACCGGAGCACTGGCCGGGCATTCGGTCGGCAATCTGATTCTGGCGGGCTTGACAGAGGAATTGGGCGACCCGGTGGCCGCGCTCGACGAGGCCGGGAAGATCCTCCGCATCACCGGCCGGGTGCTGCCGATGTCGCCCATCGCGCTGACCATCGAAGCGGATGTGGCGGGGCTCGAGGGTGACCCGCGCGTGAGCCGTTGTATCCGCGGTCAGGTCGCGGTCGCGACCACCCCGGGCAAGGTCCGCCGGGTGCGCCTGATTCCGTCCGATCCGCCCGCTTGCACGGAGGCTACCTCGGCAATCGAGCATGCGGACGTGGTGGTGCTGGGCCCCGGCAGCTGGTTCACGAGCGTCATCCCGCATGTGCTCGTGCCCGATTTGCACGAAGCGCTGTTGCACACCCGTGCCCGAAAAGTCCTGGTGCTCAACCTCGCTGCGGAACCGGGCGAAACGGCCGGATTCTCCGCGGAACGGCACCTGCATGTATTGTCCCAGCACGCACCGGATTTCACGGTGGACCATGTTTTGGTCGATTCAGGATCCGTACCCGAGGGTAGGGAACGCGAACATGTAGCAAGAGCTGCCGAACAGCTGCGAGCACGAGTAACCTTCGCTGATGTTGCCGAGGCCGGGACAGACCGGCACCACCCCGGAAAGCTTGCCGCCGCACTGGATCAGGTGATCCGGCAACCTCGGCCGGAATCAGCAGGTCTTCGAGTCGAAGGACGGCATATGGGCCAACATGTGCGCACCGGGTTGGGTGGAAAGGAGCGCGTCTCGTGGCGATGACAGCGGAAGTGAAGGACGAGCTGAGCCGGCTCACCATTTCACAGGTGAGCTCGCGCAAGGCGGAACTGTCCGCGCTACTGCGGTTCGCCGGTGGATTGCACATCGTCGGTGGTCGAGTGATCGTGGAAGCCGAAGTGGACATGGGTTCCATTGCGCGGCGCCTGCGTCGGGAGATCTTCGAGCTGTACGGCTACGGCTCCGATGTGCATGTCCTAGGCGCCGGCGGGCTCCGGAAAACCTCCCGGTACGTCGTACGGGTATCCAAGGAAGGCGAGGCGCTGGCGCGCCAGACCGGTTTGCTCGATGTGCGCGGTCGTCCCGTGCGGGGTCTGCCCGCACAGGTGGTCGGCGGCAGCATCGGTGATGCCGAAGCCGCTTGGCGCGGAGCGTTTCTCGCGCACGGCTCGCTCACCGAACCGGGCCGGTCTTCCGCGCTGGAGGTGAGTTGCCCCGGTCCGGAAGCCGCGCTCGCGCTTGTCGGCGCGGCCCGGCGCATGGGCATCTCGGCCAAAGCACGCGAAGTACGCGGAACAGACCGCGTGGTCGTGCGCGATGGTGAGGCCATCGGCGCCCTGCTCACTCGCATGGGTGCGCAGGACACCAGGCTCACGTGGGAGGAGCGGCGCATGCGCCGCGAGGTCCGCGCCACCGCGAACCGTCTCGCGAATTTCGATGACGCCAATCTGCGTCGCTCGGCCCGGGCCGCGGTAGCCGCCGCAGCCCGTGTGGAGCGCGCACTGGAGATACTGGCCGACGATGTGCCCGATCATTTGGCCGCCGCCGGCAAGTTGCGCGTCCTGCACCGTCAGGCGTCACTGGAGGAGCTCGGCCAGCTGGCCGATCCGCCCATGACGAAAGACGCTGTGGCAGGCCGCATTCGACGGCTGCTCTCGATGGCGGACCGGCGCGCAAAGGAATTGGGCGTACCGGACACCGAATCCGCCGTCACCGCGGAGCTGCTCGAAGAGGCGTGACCCGAACCAAGGCACCGCAACCCCCATGGGTTGCGGTGCCTTGGTGTAACTGGAAGCAAACCGACCGTCTCCGCCCCCACATGGGGCAGGGGTGTGTCTGTGACGTTTCCGTTACGGGTTTAGGGTGAGACAACAAGGGAAACGATCCGCTTGATAGCTGAGGAGCGATAACGTGACTGTCCGGGTAGGTATCAACGGCTTCGGTCGTATCGGACGCAACTTCTTCCGGGCCGTCGAAGCGCAGAAGGCGCTCGGCACCACCGACATCGAAATCGTCGCGGTCAACGACCTCACCGATACGAAGACGTTGGCGACCCTGCTGAAGTACGACTCCATCCTCGGCCGACTGCCGCAGGACGTCTCGGTCGACGGTGACTTCATCGTGGTGGGCGAGCAGCGCATCAAGGCGCTGGCGCTGCGCGAGGGTCCGGCGGCGCTGCCGTGGGGCGAGCTGGGCGTCGACGTGGTCGTCGAGTCGACCGGCATCTTCACCGATGCGACCAAGGCGAAGGGCCACATCGCGGCCGGCGCCAAGAAGGTCATCATCTCCGCGCCCGCCAAGGGCGAGGACATCACCATTGTGATGGGTGTCAACGATGACAAGTACGACGGCTCGCAGAACATCATCTCGAACGCCTCGTGCACCACGAACTGCCTGGGTCCGATTGCCAAGGTGCTCAATGACTCCTTCGGCATCGAGCGTGGTCTGATGACCACCATCCACGCGTACACCCAGGACCAGAACCTGCAGGACGCGCCGCACGCCGATCTGCGCCGTGCCCGCGCCGCCGCGCTGAACATCGTGCCCACCGGCACCGGTGCCGCCAAGGCCATCGGCCTGGTGCTTCCGGAGCTGCTCGGCAAGCTGAACGGTTATGCGCTGCGCGTGCCGGTTCCGACGGGTTCGCTCACCGACCTCACCGTGGATCTGGCCAAGACCGCGTCGGTCGATGAGATCAATGCCGCCATGAAGGCCGCCGCGGACGGCCCGATGAAGGGCATCCTGAAGTACAACACCGATCCGATCGTCTCTTCCGACATCGTGACCGACCCGCACTCCTCGATCTACGACGCCCCGCTGACCGTTGTCATCGACAACCAGGTCAAGGTCGCCTCGTGGTACGACAACGAGTGGGGCTACTCCAACCGCCTGGCCGACCTCATCGGTCTCGTCGGTAAGTCCCTGTAAGCGCGATGACGATCAAGACACTCCAGGATCTCCTGAGCGAGGGTGTCGAGGGCCGGGGCGTACTTGTGCGCTCCGACCTGAACGTTCCCCTCGACAACGGCACCATTACCGATCCGGGCCGCATCATCGCGTCGGCGCCGACCATCAAGGCGCTGGCCGAGGCCGGCGCGAAGGTGGTTGTCACCGCGCACCTGGGTCGCCCCAAAGGCGAACCGGACCCGAAGCTTTCGCTCGCTCCCGTAGCCGCGCGTCTCGCCGAGGAACTGGGCCGCAATGTCCAGCTCGCCGGTGATGTGGTCGGACAGGACGCGCTCGCGCGTTCCGAGGGCCTCACCGACGGTGATGTGCTGCTGCTGGAGAACATTCGCTTCGATCCGCGCGAGACCAGCAAGGACGATGCGCAGCGGGCCAAGCTGGCCGCCGCGCTGGTCGAGCTGGTCGGCGATGACGGCGCGTTCGTCTCCGACGGTTTCGGTGTGGTGCACCGCAAGCAGGCGTCGGTCTTCGATGTGGCGAAGTTGCTGCCGCACTACGCGGGTGGGCTCGTCGCGGCCGAGACCGAGGTGCTGAAGAAGCTCACCGAGCAGTCCGAGCGGCCGTACGCGGTGGTGCTGGGCGGTTCCAAGGTCTCCGACAAGCTGGCGGTCATCGAGGCGCTCGCGCCGAAGGTCGACACGCTGGTCATCGGCGGCGGCATGTGCTTCACCTTCCTTGCGGCGCAGGGTCTTTCGGTTGGCGGCTCGCTGCTGCAGGCCGAGATGATCGATACCTGCAAGGATCTGCTCGACAAGTACGCCGACGTGATCCATCTGCCGCGCGACATCGTGGTGGCGGACAAGTTCGCCGCGGATGCCGAGTCGAAGGTGGTGCCCGCCAACGAGATTCCGGACGGCTGGATGGGTCTGGACATCGGCCCCGAGTCGACGGCTCGCTTCGGCGCGCTGCTGACCGAGGCCAAGACGGTGTTCTGGAACGGGCCCATGGGCGTGTTCGAGTTCGAGCAGTTCGCCGCCGGTACCCGCGGTGTTGCCGAGGCGATCGTGGTCGCCACCGGCAAGGGCGCGTTCACGGTGGTCGGCGGCGGCGATTCGGCCGCGGCCGTGCGCTCGCTGGGTCTGCCGGACGACGGGTTCTCGCACATCTCCACCGGTGGCGGCGCGTCGCTGGAATACCTGGAGGGCAAAGAACTCCCGGGCATCTCCGTCTTGGAGGACTGAACATGGCACGTAAGCCTTTGATCGCCGGCAACTGGAAGATGAACCTCAATCACCTCGAGGCCATCTCCCTGGTGCAGAAGATCGCGTTCGCCCTGCCCGAGAAGTACTTCGCGAAGGTCGATGTCACGGTGATCCCGCCGTTCACCGATCTGCGCAGCGTGCAGACCCTCATCGAGGGCGATCGTCTCCTGCTCACCTATGGCGCGCAGGATGTTTCGACGCACGACGAGGGCGCCTACACCGGCGAGATCAGCGGTTCCATGCTGGCCAAGCTGGGGTGCAGCTATGTGGTGGTCGGCCACTCGGAGCGTCGCCAGTACCACCTGGAGGACGACGCCACCGTGCTGGCGAAAGCCAAGCAGGCGTTGAAGTTCGGCATTACGCCGATCGTCTGCATCGGTGAGGGTCTCGGCGTCCGTGAGTCCAAGACCCACGTCGCCTACAACCTCGAACAGCTCCGCGGCTCCCTCAAGGGCCTGACCGCCGAGGAAATCTCCAAGGTCGTCATCGCCTACGAGCCCGTCTGGGCCATCGGCACCGGCAAGGTCGCCACCCCCGACAACGCCCAGGAAGTCTGCGGCGCCATCCGCAAGGAACTCGCCGACCTGGCGAATCCCGAAGTGGCAGCAGGCGTCCGCGTCCTCTACGGCGGCTCCGTCAACGCCAAGAACGTCGGCGAACTCGTCGGCCAAACCGACATCGACGGCGCCCTCGTCGGCGGCGCCTCCCTGAAGGGCGACGAATTCGCCACCCTCTCAGCCATCGCCGCCGGCGGCCCCCTGCCGTAACCGTCTCCACCCTCGAAAGGGCCGGACATCCACTCGGATGCCCGGCCCTTTCGCATCGTTCCGCGCAACACCGCCGGGCGGCGTACCTTCGAATCTGTGTCCAGTGACCGGAATCCGCTTGTCTCGTTGCCATTTGCGATCGTGCGCGAGGGATATGACCGGGATCAGGTTCTGAATTACTTCGATCGGTGCAATGCGGAATTGCGGTTTGTGGCCGCAGATCGTGATGCTGCGGCTGCGGAGGTGACGAGCTTGGCGGAGCGGCTGCGGGATGTGCAGGCTGCGCTGGAGTCTGTGGTGGCAGAGCGGGACAGGGCGGTTGCTCAGGTACGGGAGTTGACCGCGCGGCTCGGGGGGAACGAGGCGGGTCCCGGCACCGAGCAGTGAAGTTCGGCCGGATGGCAATTACGTATAACTGGGTGCCTGTCGATATCGGCTGGAAGGCCACTGCGGCTGTGCGGACCCAGCTCGCTTGGCCGCCGCGATCAGGGCTGGGGGTCGGCGGGTTGCGCTAGCTGGGCGTTCATGGCTGCGCGCAGGTCGGTGACGAAGTTTTCGAATTGGCGCAGTTGGTCGGGGGAGTACTTGTCGATGGCGGCTTCCACGCGTTTGCCGAGGGGGCTGAAGAATTCGTCGGCGAGGGTTTGGACGTGGGAGCTGCTGCGGAGGGTGATGATGCGGCGGTCGTCGTGTTCGCGGGTGCGGACGATGTGACCGGCCTGTTCGAGGCGGTTCAGCAGGGCGGTGGTTGCGCTGTTGGACAGGGCGATTCGTTCGCTGAGCCGGGCGGGGGACAGGGTGGTGCCGCGTTCCTCGGCGGTGAGGATTTCGATGAGGGCCTCGGCGTCGGTGGCGTGCAGGCCCAGCCAGGCGGCGAAGCGGCGGCTGAATTCGCGGTAGTTCGCACCGTAGGCGCGCAGGCCGTCCAGTAGGCGCTGCTGCTGCGCGCGGGGATCTGATACGGGCTGGTCCATCCGCCTCTGTCCGCCTTCCTTGGATCGGCCCGGCGCCGACTGCTCTGTTTGACAACCTAGCGTCCTTCAATCTACTTTGCTCATGGAATAGTTCCACCATGGAAATATTGGAGAGAATTAGTGAGCGAGGCGTCATCCGTCCGCCGTTGGCTCGGCTTGATCGCCATCGCCCTCGGCGTGGCATTGATCGTGGTCGACACCACGATCGTGAATGTGATCATCCCGTCGATCATCGAGGACCTGCACACGGGTTCGACTGAGGCGCAATGGATTCAGGAGTCCTACGCCATCGTTTTCGCGGCACTGCTGCTGGTGGTCGGCCGCATTGCCGATATCGTCGGGGCGCGCCGAATCTTCGTCGCCGGAGTGGTCGTCTTCGGCGTGACCAGCATCCTGGCCGGCCTGGCGCCCGGCGGCGGCCTGCTCGTGCTGGCCCGATTCCTGCAGGGCGCCGGCGCCGCCATGATCCTGCCGACCTCGCTGGCCCTGCTGAATGCCAATTTCACCGGCAAAGCCCGTGGTCAAGCCTTCGCGGTCTGGGGTTCCACCATCGGCGCGGCCGCCGCACTCGGCCCGCTGCTCGGCGGCTGGCTCGCCGAGCATGTCTCCTGGCGCTGGGCCTTCGGCATCAATGTGCCGCTGGCCGTGCTGATCGTGGTCGGCGTGCTGGCCTGCATCACGCCCTCGCCGCGCGTGCCCAGTCGCATCGATGTGCCCGGATCGCTCCTGTCGGTACTCGGCCTGGGACTACTCGCCTTCGGATTGGTGGAGGGCCGCACCTACGGCTGGATCGCCACCAACCATCCGCTGGGCATCGGCGGATTCACCTGGGCGAGTGGACCTTCCCCGGTTCTGGTCGCACTCATCCTGAGCGCGGCCTTCCTGGCCGGATTCCTCTGGCAGCAGGTACTGCTGCGCCGCGGCGGCCACCCGGACGGCGCTCTGATGGACCTGAGCCTGTTCGCCCTGCCTTCGTTCCGCAATGGCAATATCGCCACCCTGATCATCGGCCTCGGCGAATTCGGCATTGTCGCCGTACTGCCGCTGTGGCTGCAATTCACCCTCGGCTACAGTGCCGTGCAATCCGGCCTGGCCCTGGTCCCCGTCGCCATCGGCAGCTTCATCGCCAGCGGCGCCAGCTTCGGCATGGCCGGTAAGGCCTCACCGCTGAATATGGTCCGGCTCGGACTGGGTCTCGAGGTCGTCGGTCTGGCCGCGCTGGGATTCTTCGCCACCACCGGCAGTTCCTGGTGGTCACTCTCGCTCATCCTGTGCGTGTACGGCATCGGTGTGGGATTCGCGACCGCCCAGGTCACCAATGTGGTGCTCGCCGATATCCCGGAAAGCGACAGCGGTCAGGCCTCGGGCATTCAAAGCGCCTTCCGCCAACTGGGTTCCGCTCTCGGTATCGCCGTGCTGACCACGGTCTTCTTCACCACCCTGAGCTCCCAGGTCACCGATCACCTCACCGATAGCGGCGTATCCCGGGTCCAGGCCAGCGAGTACGCGCACACCATCACCGATACCGCAGGTGCGGCGATCGAAGGCTTTGCCGCGCAACCGCATACCGAAGCCATTGCCGAGGCCGGTCGCACCGCCATGACGAACGGCATCACTCTGGGTGGCTACCTGGCCGCGACATTCGTCCTGCTGGGACTACTGGCCACCGCACTGATTCCCCGGCAGCTCAGTTCACCCGAAGCAACGGTTGAGTCGAGCAGCGAAACGCACCACCAAAACTCCGTGACACCGTGAAATCGAGGTATTCGACGGTGATTCCACGCGCCTGCAACGCACTGCCGACCCGCTCGAACTCGGGATCCGTGAGGTAGGTGGAGGAGTCGATGGGCAGGCCGTTCGTCGCCATGGCGGCGGCCTCCTCCTCGGTGACCTCGATCTGTTCCCAATCCCGCAGTGGCGCAGGCAGACCCGCGGGCAGCCGGTCCGGGCAGGTGATGAGCAATCCTTCGCGGACCAGGCCGAGTGCGCAGTCCAGATGCAGGACGTGCGGTGGCATCGGCACCACCGTCACCGTGAAACCTTGGGGCCGAAGGTATTTGGCGAGCCATTCGCGCCCTGCGGGATTGGTGGCCATCCCCGATTCGCCCACGAACACGTGCTTGCCCAGCACCAGCACATCCCCGCCCTCCAAAAAAGGCCCGGCACCGTTCTTTTCGCCGGCCTCGGGCACCGCGGGGGACGGCAGCGCCACATATGCGGCCGCACTGGGCATTACCCGCTCCACCAGTAGCTCGCGGCTGGTCAACACTTCGTGCCGTCGATGCGGAAACTGCAACCCGCCCTCGATGACATGCTCGCCGACGGTGAACCACGGATCGCGCACAAAGAAGTTCGCGTACCCGGTGCTGCCGCCGGCCGCCTTCTCCGCCTCCGTCAGCAGTCGCGGCCGCAATACTTCAACCCCGTACCTGCCCAGCACCGCAGCGAGATTCTCCCGCTCCGCCTCCCACGCCGCCTGCTCTCGGGGGAACACCTCCCCGAAATCCTTCCCGGCTATGGACCGGATCTCGCCCCGCGCGCTCGCGGGAACCGGCGGCGTATGCCCCAGGGCCGCCACATCGTCCGGCGCGCGCACCTGCGACTGCGCCACGACCACAGTCCGCAGGGTCGCGAACTCGCTATCCACCCGGACCGATCCACCGCTGGACGCCATTCGGGCAACGTTAGCCACGTCCTGGGAAGGGCGCGGGCCGGACACGCCGATCCGGGCTGCCGGCAGCGCACACTCCCGCGAGGCGCGCAGCGGCACCACTCGCCTCCTGGCGTCATCGACCCGTTCACCGTCGTCGGAGCAAGTCCTGCCCACGCGGTAGTGCTGCGCGCAGCGCATTCTCAGGGTCGTTTGCCAGACTCGGGACCAGTGACGCGGTGCTCGGGAAGGATGTTGATGGGACGACGGATGAATCGGCGGTCGATGCTGGCGGTGGGAGCACTGGCCGGGCTGGTACCGGTGCTCGACGCGTGCGGCGGAAAGGGCAAGCACCCCAAGGCGGTCGCGCCGACGACGCCCGCACCCTTGACCGGCCCCGGCGCGGATATCGTCATGATCATCCGGCACGGTGAGAAGCCGGAGGGTTCCGGGAGTCCGTACGGAATCACGGCCGACGGTGACCACGATGCGGAGTCGCTGACCGTCCGTGGCTGGACCCGGGCGGGTGCGCTGATCGGCCTGTTCGATCCCCGTACCGCCGATGGCAAGCCGGCTGCCTTCCGACCGGGATTGTCCAGGCCCGCAACAATATTCGGCGCCGACCCGGGATCCGGCGGCAGCAAGCGGCCCGTCGAGACGGTGACCCCGCTGGCGGAGGCGCTCGGCCTGACGGTGGATCAGCGTTTCAAGAAGGGCCAGGAGGCACAGCTGGCCGCCGGACTCGCACACGCGACCGGCCCGGTCCTCCTCTCCTGGGAGCATGAGAATATCGGCGAGATCATCGCGCACCTGGGCCCGATCAGCCCGAATCCGCCTGCCTCCTGGCCCGGTTCGCGTTTCGACATGGTGTACGTCTTCACCCGCGCGGGCAATGGGTGGGCCTTCACCCAGGTGCCGCAGCTGCTCCTGTCCGGCGACGCGCCGACGCCGTTCGGCTGACATCACCCCGCAGCCCATTCCATGGGCCCACCGCCCGCAAAAGGCTTACCGTCTTTATATGTTCGGCATTATTCGGCCCTGCCGTCACCGGCTGGGTGAGGAACTCGGACGGGCTTGGCTGGCGCAGCTGTGCGGACTGTGTCTCGCGCTGCGCGACGATCACGGGCAGAGTGCCCGAATAGCAACAAATTACGACGGCTTGATCGTCTCCGCCCTGGTGGAGGCGCAATCGCCGACCCCGCCCACGCGCCGGGAGGCCGGTCCCTGTCCACTGCGCGGTATGCGGCGCGCCGATGTGGCGACCGGAGACTGCGTGCGGCTGGCCGCGACGGTCTCCCTGGTGCTCGCCGCCGCCAAGGTGCGCGACCACGCGGACGACCACGACGGGGTCGCCGGCACGGCCGGTATGCGGCCCGCCGCCCGCCGCATCGCGCAGCGGTGGGCCCGGCAGGGTGAATCCTCCGGTGCGGGCCTGGGTTTCGACACCGCTGTGCTGCTGACAGCCGTGGACCGGCAGACCGCGATCGAGGCGGCAGCCGGTCCGGGCACCTCGCTGCTCGAGGTGACCGAGCCGACCGAGACCGCGACCGCCGCGGCCTTCGGCCATACCGCGGTGCTGGCGGGCCGCCCGTCCAATGCGGAGCCGCTCGCCGAGGTCGGCCGGATGTTCGGCCGCATAGCGCATCTCGTGGACGCCGTCGAGGATCTGGGCGAGGATCTCGAACACGGTAAGTGGAATCCGCTGGCCGCCACCGGAACCGACGTCGCGGAGGCGTACCGGCTGTGCTCGGATGCCGTGCTCGGCATCGAATTAGCACTGGCGGAAGCGGAATTCGCCGACGGCCGGCTGATCCATCGCCTGCTGACCCATGAGCTACGCCGCTCGGTCCACCGCACCTTCGGCGCGGAGTCGGGCTGCACCAGCCACAGTGCGGCGCCCACAGTCGACAGTGCGCCGTCCACAGTCGAAAGTCGCTGGCGCCGCCGCAATCCCGGCGGCTACCCACCACCGCAGGGTTATTACCCGCCTCCCGGCTATCCGCCGCAGGGCTACTATCCGCCCCAGCGCCGCCGCGGCTTCTGCGTCCCCTTCTGCGAGGGCGTGGCCTGCTGCGAATGCTGCAACTGCACCGACGACTGCTGTTGCTGCTGCTGTGACGACAGCTGCTGCGACTGCTGAGCCGTCACGCCCGAATCAGCGTGCGGGGGAGCGGAATCAGCGCGCCCACCTGCTTCTGATACTCGCGGTACTGATCACCGAAGGTGGCGACGAGCATCTGATCCTCGACATGCACCCGCCACCCCAGCCACGCGGCGACGAAAACCAGCACCACCGTCTCGGACCCGAAACCGGCGACCAGGGTGAGACCGGCGATCGCGCCGAGAATCCCGGTGTAGATCGGATGGCGCACCAGCCGATACGGCCCGCCGGTGCGCAGCTCGTGATCCCGCTGGATCATCGGCCGCCCCGCCCACATGGTGCCCAGCGCCAGTCGCGCCCACACCATCAGGGCCGCACCGGCGATCACCAGTATCGAGCCCACATCGATCAGCGCCGCCGACTTCCAGGTGACCGAGTCCCACATGGTGTGCGGGAGCAGATCCAGCAC
Source organism: Nocardia sp. NPDC006630 (assembly GCF_040611495.1). Taxonomy (NCBI): domain Bacteria; kingdom Bacillati; phylum Actinomycetota; class Actinomycetes; order Mycobacteriales; family Nocardiaceae; genus Nocardia; species Nocardia sp. NPDC006630. Next base: position 155,292 of record NZ_JBEXOK010000002.1, on the reverse strand, counting down.
CACGACCAGCACCGCCAGACCGAGGATCATCCACGGTTCGGGCAGCAGCGTGCGCAGGAAATGCCAGATCTTCCCCCGCAGATCGGTCTGCCGTACCGCCGCGAACCACACCGCGGTGCCGATCCAGACCAGTCCGACGATCGAAAAACTCCAGCCCGCGGCTGCCTGCAGGAAATCACTAACGACCATGAACCCAGCATGCCGCCGCACTACCGCCCGAACCACCACCCCGGGCGCAACCCGCCTCCACCCGTGGGTGGATTCCCGGCCCGGCCCGCAGAACACAACGGCGACCAGGAACTGATGGCGGCGACCACTCGCACAACGCCGCCACCATGTCCTGGTGATCTTGCAGAGTTACGAGGAGAGGGTGCTGGACCCGGAGCCGCCGGAGCCGCTGCCCAGGGAGCCGGTGCCGCCGGAGCCGGTACCGATCGTGGTGGTGGTTGTCAGCGTCCAGGTGCCGCAGCCAGCGGTGTAGAAGGCGATATCGCCGGGTTTGATCTCGACCTTGACATAGCCATTGATCGCGCCGCCACTCTGCAGGACCGCACTGAGGTCATCGGTGATCGCCGATAACCGCGCCCAGGCGCAGATGCTCGCCGCGGTCGTCGTGGTGTAGACGCCGGGCTGAATATCGATGCCGACCTTGAAGGTCGAATCCGAGCCCATACTGTCGGCAGCGGTGGCGGAGGCGGGTCCCGCCGCGCTCAGCAGGGCGACAGCGGTGAGCGCTACGCCATTGAGCCACAGGGTCTTACGCATGAATGCAGGTCCCGTCGAATATGTGAAATGAAAGTGTTTCGCAGGGTAGCGGGTAGCAGACGCCGCCGGAGCGATTCGGTACGAAAATCCGGACATCGCCGGGCGGATACCGGTCCGGAGGGCCATGATTGCCGGTGTGACAGGGGATTTCGTAGCCATACCGGATTGGTTTTCGCAACAGAATCAGGATTGTGGGATCGCCGTCGCCGATCTGAGCGGTGACGGAACCTCGGATGTCGTCGTGCTGATGGTGGACGACCCGGCCGGTCAGAACACGGGCAACTACCGGGTGGGCACCGCGCTGCGGGACGATGGCACGGTCTCCGCCTGGGGCCCTTGGCTTTCGGTGCCCGACTGGTGGGGCTGGGAGAATCAGGGCGCGGGCATCGCCCTCGCTGACCTGACCGGCGACGGCCGCCTCGATCTGGTGGTGTTCCTGGTCGACAATCCCGTCGGCCAGAATCAGGGCTACTACCGCGTCGGCCGAGCTCTCGCGGCCGATGGCACGGTCACCGGCGGTTGGACGCCGTGGCAACAGGTTCCGGACTGGTACGGCTGGGAGAACCAGGGCGCCGATATCTGCCTCACCCGGATCGACGGGCAGCACGTCATGGTCATGATGACGGTCGACAACCCGCCCGGGCAGAACTCCGGCCGATTCCGCCTGGCCAAGGGCCTCACCGCCGATGCCGCGGTCGCGGAATGGACTCCGTGGCTGGAGATTCCGGACTGGTGGGGCTGGGAGAACCAGGGCGCGGGCATGACCGTCGCCGATCTCGACGGTGACGGCCGCCCGGAGCTGATCGTCTTCGCGGTCGACCATCCCGACAATGGCAATGGTGGCGTCTACACCGTCGGCTGGGGCCTGGACGGCACCGGTCACTGCGTGGACGGCTGGAGCAGCTGGTCACACGTTCCGGACTGGCGCTTCTCCCAGAACCAGGGCGCGGCAATAGCTTTGCTGCCCACCACCGGGTCGGACCCGCAGCTGGTCGTGTGCACCATCGACCATCCGGACGGCGGCAATGCCGGATATCTGCGCGTGCTGGACCTGCAAACCGATCTGGCACAGGCCCCGACCGCCGGTGTCTGGCGAATCCTCGATTTCGGCACCGAGATCAATCCGGTGCATTCTGCCCTGCTGCACACCGGCGATGTGCTGTTCTTCGCGGGCTCGGGCAACGACCCGGATCGCGAGAACGCGCACGACTTCCGCACTCGCGTATGGCATTACCCGAATCCGGGTCTCGACGCGCCGGTCACGCCCATCGATATGTTCTGCTCGGGTCAGGCCTTCCTGCCCGACGGCCGCCTGCTCGCCGCCGGTGGCACCGCACAGTACGACCCCTTCTACGGCCTGCGTGATTCGCTGCTCTTCGATCCGGCCACGCTCACCTGGAACACGATGCCGGACATGACTTTCGGCCGCTGGTACCCGACCCTGGCGGCCTTGCCGACCGGTGCCGTGGTCGCGGTGTCCGGTCTGGGCACGGACGGATATCTCTCGGAGACACCGGAACTGTTCGATCCCGGCACCGAAACCTGGTCGCAGCTGCCGATTCCGGGGCCGATCCCCACCTACGGTCACCTGATCCTGCTCGCGGACGGGCGGCTCTTCTATACCGGTGGTCAATTCGGTGTCAACAACGGCATGCACCCCTCGATCTGGAACCCCGAGACGGGCGCTCTGACCCAGGTCGACGGCATGGTCGATCCGGAGTCGCGCAGTCAGTCCACCAGTGTGCTGCTGCCGCCCGCGCAGGCGCAGCGGGTCATGCTCCTGGGCGGCGGGAATGTCGATCCGCACGGTCCCGGTACCGCTTCGGCGGATACCCAGATCGTGGATCTGCGCGCCGCGACGCCCGTCTACAAGCCCGGACCCGCCATGGAATTCGCCCGCATGCATCTGAGCGCGGTACTGCTGCCGGACCGCACCGTGCTCGTGGCGGGCGGTTCCGGCATGGAGGAGATGGCCGATATGGTGCCGCCGCACGCCGAGCTCCTCGACGCCGGCGCGACCGCCTTCACTCCCACCGCACCGGAACGTGTTGCCCGGCTGTATCACTCGGTGGCACTGCTCATGCCCGACGGCAAGGTCCTCACCGCCGGCTCGAACCCGCTGCGCAAGACCGAGGAGCTGCGCATCGAAATGTTCTGGCCGCCCTACCTTTTCCGCGGCCCGCGCCCCGAACTGGAGCTGGCCACCGGAACCGCAGGCTACGGCGGCACCCTCACCGCCACCACGAACGGGACGCCGCGCGAGGCGAGCCTCATGCATCCCAGTTCGTGCACGCACTCCTGCGATAACAATCAGCGGCTGATCGATCTGCCGTTCACGGTCACCGCACCCGGCACGCTGAGCCTGACCATGCCGTCCGGTCCCGCCCTCGCACCGCCCGGCTGGTATCTCGTGGTTGTCGTGGATATGAACGGCATACCGTCGGCAGGCCGCTGGGTGCACCTGAGCGCCTGAATACTCTCTCCGCTGTGGTCGCTTGCCGCGTCGCTACCGGGCATGACGGGTGGCGACGCGATAGGTTCGGGGCCGCAGACGGAGGAGTGTGCCATGAACACCACGGAACCCCGGGTCGTGCCCTCGACTCATCTGATGGTCGGCCGGATGCCGGTCCGGACCGCGGTTGTCGTCGGCGCGCTCGGCGTCGTCTTCGGCGATATCGGCACCAGCCCGATCTACACCATTCAGACCGTCTTCAATCCCGGCGATCCGCACCCGATCCCGCTCGATTCCGCCAATGTCTACGGCGTGGTGTCGCTGATCTTCTGGTCGGTCATGGCGATCGTGACGTTGACCTACGTCACGCTGGTGATGCACGCCGACAATGACGGCGAGGGCGGCATCATGGCGCTGATCACGCTGCTGCGGCGCACGGGCGGCGGCAGCGGACGGACCGCCGCGCTACTGGCCGGGCTCGGAATCTTCGGCGCCGCACTGTTCTTCGGCGACAGCATGATCACCCCCGCCATCTCGGTGCTGTCCGCGGTGGAGGGCATGAAGGTGGTGCGGCCCGGGCTGGCGGACTTCGTGGTGCCGGTGACCGTGGTGATCATTCTGGTGCTGTTCATGGCGCAGCGCCTCGGCACCGCGGCGGTGGGCAAGCTGTTCGGGCCGGTGATGATCGCCTGGTTCACGGCGATCGGCGCCTGCGGTGTGGGCGGCATCGTCGATCATCCGCAGATCCTGAAGGCGCTGTCGCCGACCTATGCGCTCGGATTCATGTTCGGGCACTTCGGCATTGCCTTCTTCGCCCTGGCGGCGGTGGTCCTGTCGGTCACCGGCGCGGAGGCGCTGTATGCCGATATGGGCCATTTCGGCCGCCGGGCGATCACCCGCGGCTGGCTCGGGCTGGTATTGCCCGCGTGCACCCTGAGCTATCTCGGACAGGGCGCCCTGCTGCTCGGTGATCAGTCCGCGGTGAGCAGCCCGTTCTTCCTGCTCGCCCCCGGCTGGGCGCGCCTGCCGATGGTGCTGCTCGCGACGGCCGCCACGGTGATCGCCTCACAGGCGGTGATCACCGGCGCGTATTCGGTTGCGGCACAGGCGGCCCACCTCGGTTATCTGCCGCGACTGCGAGTGGAGCACACCTCGGAGTCGACCATCGGGCAGATCTACGTACCGTGGATCAACTGGGTGCTGATGGTCTCGGTGATCACCCTGGTCTTCGCCTTCCGCAGTTCGGCGGCGCTCGCCTTCGCGTTCGGTATGGCGGTGACCGCCACCATCACCATCACCACGCTGCTGTTCTTCTATATCGCCCGGACCCGGTGGGGCACCCCGCTGTGGCTGGTCGTCCTGGGCGCGGTTCCGCTGCTGGTGATCGATCTGCTGTTCCTGGCGGCCAATCTGACCAAGCTGGTGCACGGCGCCTGGCTGCCGCTGCTGATCGGCATCTCCACCTTCACCGCCATGACCACCTGGCGGCGCGGGCGCGAAATCGTCACTCGCGCAAGGGAGGAGAAGGAAGGCCCGCTGCCCGAGTTCATCGACGCACTGCACGAGAATCGATTGCCGGTCATCCGGATCCCCGGCACTGCGGTATTCCTCAGCCGCAGCAATGAGACCGCGCCCCTGGCGATGCGGGCCATTGTCGAGCACAATCGCGTGCTGGCCGAACACGTGGTGATCGTGTCCATCGTGACGCTGCCGGTCCCGCGCATTCCCGATTCCGAGCGCACCCAGATCGACGAGCTGGTCTACGCCGATGACGGAATCATCCATGTGACAGCGTCTTTCGGATATATGGAGAAGCCGAATATCCCCGGCACGCTGCGCACGCTCGATCCGGCGAAGACCGAGGGCCCGATCTCCGTCGACGACGCCTCCTACTTCCTGTCCAAGATCGAACTGAAGAAGGGCGACGCGCCGACCATGGCGGCCTGGCGCAAGAGCCTGTTCATCGCGACCTCGCACATCACCGCGGCCGCCGACGAATACTTCGGCCTCCCCGGCGAACGCACGGTGCTCATCGGTTCCCGAATCGAGGTGTAGGGCAACCGGGGATCCACCCGGATTCCACCCGCGGGTGGTGGGGCCGGGCCGCCGGATCGCCGACTGTTAGAGGCATGAACTTGCAGAATGCGGTGGTCGAAGGCGTCGTCGTGGTGCTGGTGGTCGGCTGGATCGTGTACCGGCAGACCCAGTGGCAGGTGCTGGATCCCATGCGGATGTGGCGTGGCCCGATCATTCTCGGCGTGGTGGGCGTCTTGCAGATGAAGACGGTGCTCGCCAGCAATACCCTCGGCGGCGCGGCGGTCGGGCTGCTGGCGGTGTCCGCGGTGCTGAGTCTGGGCGTCGGCCTGGCCATGGGTTCGGTATCCCAGGTGCGCTGGATCGACGGTCAGTGGCAGGCACGCACGGGATGGCTCGGCTCGACGCTGTGGCTGGTCCTGCTGGCGGTGCGCATCGGGGTCGAGGTGTGCGCGCGGTCGGTCGGCGCGGGGGTGGTCGCCTCGGTCGGCGCCATTCTTCTCATGCTGGCGCTCAACCGTGCCGGTCGCGGCGTGGTCCTGGCCCGTCGTGCCGGACTCTCGCGGATGGTTGCGGCAGACTGACATCGATGATCGTCGCAACGTTCACCGGAGCCACCACGGGCCTGACCAGGCTGTTCCGCCTGGTCGGGCTCATTGCCGTGGTGCTGGGGTCCGTCGATGCGGTGTCGTGGCACCCGCTGTGGGTGTCGGTGCTCATCGTACTGTCGTGGATCGGCTGGGCGGGATGGGTGACGGCCCCCGCCGACGCCTCGAACAGGGCGCTGAGTATCGAGCGAATCTCGCTGTGCGCCATGGCTATCGGAGGCGGCGCGACAGCCGCGCAGTCGAACGGCTCGATGATCACGGCGCTGGCGACGGTGCTGGGGGCGACCGCCCTGCTGAGTAAGCCGGCCTGGTTCGGTTACGGCTTGGCCGCGCTGACCGTGGTCCTCATGTTCGTGTCGAGTCTGGTGGTGGCGGGCGAGCGGCCGCGTTCGCTGCTGGGCCTGCTGACCGGGGTGGTGGTCCTGGCACTGATGGGCTGGGCCCGCCGGCAGACGCGCATTGCCGCCGAGCAGAATCGATTACTGGTCGAACAGAACCGCGTGATTCGCGCCGAACGTGATCGCGCGGCCGCCATGGCCGAACGCGGTCGCATCGCCCGCGATATCCACGACGTACTCGCGCACACCCTCGGCGGGCTGGTCATGCAACTCGACGCCGCGGACGCCCTGCTCGAGGCCGGTGCGGTCGAACAGGCGGCCGAACGGGTGAAAGCCTCGCACACGCTGGCGGTGTCCGGATTGGCCGACGCCCGCAGGGTGGTCGGCGCCCTGCGGGCCGAGGGGTCCGATCTCACCACCGAATTGCGGCGCCTGGCCGGGGAACATCGCGCGACCGGTGGCGAGGTGCAGGTCGAGATCGATGCGGCGACCGGCAGAGCGAGCGAGCAGGTCGAGATGGCCGTTTCCAGGGTCGTGCAGGAGGCGCTGACCAATGCCCGCAAACACGCTCCCGCACAGCCGGTTACGCTCACCGCGCAGGGCAGCGCCACCGAGGTGGAGCTCGTGATCTCGAATGTGCTTTCGGCACAAGGGGGTTCGCTGCGGCACTCCGGATCGGGAGCCGGACTGCTGGGTATGCGGGAACGGATCGCCGCGATCGGCGGCACGGTGCAGGCGGGTAGGGAGGAGGGTCGATGGACAGTGCGAATCCGGGCGCCACGCCGGTGATCACGGTGGTGGTCGCCGATGATCAGACCACGGTGCGGGACGGGCTGACTACGGTGTTGTCCCTGCTGCCCGATATCGAGGTGGTGGGGGAGGCCCGCGACGGTGCGGAGGCGGTCGAGCTGGTGCGCCGCCTGGAACCCCGTGTGGTGCTGATGGATCTGCGCATGCCCGGCGTGGACGGGGCGGCCGCCACGGCGGCCATCACGGCTTCCCATCCGGACACCGCGGTTCTGGTGCTCACCACCTACGCCGACGACGCCTCGATCGCCGGTGCGCTACGGGCCGGCGCCCGTGGCTATCTCACCAAGGATGCGGGCCGCGCCGAGATCGCCGCCGCCATTCGCTCGGTCGCCAGCGGGCACACCACCCTGGCCGCCGATGTCGGCCGTCGCCTGGTCGCCGTGCTGGACACCCCGGCCACGCCCGCCGTGGACCTCACCGATCGGGAGCTCGAGGTGCTGCGCCTGATGTCCCAGGGCCGCAACAACACCGAGATCGCCAAGGAGCTGTTCATCGGTGTCAGCACGGTGAAGAGTCACATCAATTCGCTCTTCGCCAAGCTCGGCGTCCGCGATCGCGGACAGGCCATCGCGTATGCGCATCGCGCGGGTCTGGCCCGCTGATGCTGTCGCCGCACCGGCATACGATGTCCGGATGACTCGCAGTCAACGTTTGCGCATCGTCCCGTCGCAGTTCGCGGTCGAGCATCTGGCCAATTCCACTTTTCCGGAGGACGACGAGTGGATCGCGCTGGTCCGGGCGCCCGAGGGGCTCACCGTCCTTCGTGATGCCCCCGCCTGGGTGGACGGTGAGCGGTGGAAGGGTTTCTACAGCGACGGCGACAGCCACGGCCTGGACCAGCCGGGCATGCTCGCCGCAGTGGTCGGGCCGCTGGCGGAGTCGTCGATTCCGGTATTCGTCGCCTCGACCTATCACGCGGATCTGGTGCTGGTGCCCGATCATCGGCTGCAGGAGGCGACGGACGTACTGCGCGAGGCCGGACATCGGATTGCCGAGTAGACCCGGTCCCGGTTGCGCGGACCGGACGGCGGGTGCACCATACTACTGTCTACGTACGTAGAACGTATGCGAACGGCCCTGCCGTGCGGTGAGGAGGCGTCAGTAATGGCTTCGCGAGGATTCGGCGACCTGGAAGCGGTCGTGATCGAACGGATTTGGGATCACGGCGACAAGACGACGGTCCGCGAGGTGTTCGACGGTCTTGCCACCGAACGCGAAATCGCCTACACCACAGTCATGTCCACCATGGACAATCTGCACCGCAAGGGCTGGCTCGAACGCGAGCGGGTCGGCAAGGCCTACCACTACTGGCCGACTCTGAGCCGCGAGGAGTACAGCGCGCGGCTCATGAGTGAGGCGCTGGGCAGCGGTGGCCGCTCCGATCTGGTGCTCGCGCATTTTGTGCAGCAGATGAGCCCGGAGGATTCCGAGGGGCTGCGCGCCGCACTGCGCAAGCTGGCCCGGGGTAAGACTCGCTAGTCGATTCACCGACCGGTGCCGCCCCTTCCGAATTGGTCTGCCGTCACCTGAAACCCGTACTCGTTCTTCAGCGTACCAACTAAGTACGTACGGAGATAGTGGATTGTTTCCGGAGGGTGTCGATCAGGTGGCCGCAAGGTGAGCACTGTATGTCGAAAACATAGGCTGCCGAACGGATTCGGCGCGGCGATCCAGAGCTCAGTTTTCCAGTGGTGAGCAGATGGTGATGGCGATGATGGCCGTGACGACAGAGGCGAGCGGAACCAGGATCGCCGCCGCCGCACCGGCTGTCAGTGCCAGCCGTGCACGCGTCCGCACGATCGAGGCGCTGGGTTCGGACAGGCGCTGTAGACGTGTCGCGAGTCCTTCCTCCGCCACCCTGAGGGCCCCGGCGGGACCGGTCGACAGGCCGGAGAGGGCCAGCAGTGCCTGAAAGACCGTGGCACGGCCGTGGATTCGCGCGGCCGCGTCATCGGCGATCATTTCGAGCAGTCGCGCGATCTCGACGGCTCCGACGGCGAACAGATCGATGCGCGGCATCACCGCCGTGAGACCGCGGGTCACCGCCAGCAGGAGATGGTGGCGTCCGGTCAGATGGGCGCGTTCGTGGCTGAGTACCGCGGCCACATGCTCGTCGCCGAGTGCGTCGAGCACACCGCGACTGACCACCACCGTATGTGGTTTTCCCGCAACGCAATACGCCGCAGGCTCGTCGACCTCGAGGATGACGGCATCGAGTCCGCTGTGGTGCCGCCCCGCCAGGCGGGCCATGCGGCCGTGTTCGAGGGTGATGCGCCGGGAACGCAGCAGGGAGCTGCCGAGCCGGACCGCCACCGTGGTCGCGGCCAGCGCCGAGAAACCGGCGAGCAGCAGGAGCCCGACCTGGATCGGTGCGCCGTAATCGCCCACGACGGCGTCGTGCAGGTGTACGAGGCAGGTGTCCATGAATCGGTGTGGCACCGTCCGAACCTGGTGCGTCACCAGGTCGAGAATGAGAATCACCAGCGCCACGGCCCACGCCAGCACGGTCGAGGCAATCGAGGTCAGCCAGGCTGCCAGTGCGACATGCGGAGCCGCGCTGCCGTCGCTGACTCGCAGCAGCAGTCGTGGCGCCAGTACGGCGACCGCGAATCCGTAGAGCAACAGACATGCGGCGACGGTCATTGCCCTACCTGCCGTCCACCCGGCCGCATGTGACTCCTCCCGTTTGATCCGGCTCAGTGTACGAAGCGAACCTGAGGGGAGCCTTACTTTGTCGGTGCGGGCGCCGCGGTCATATTGAGTATTGCGCTGACCGGCTATCTTCCGGTATTACTATCTACGTACGGAGATAGTAGATCAAGCTTGTGCCGCCCCCTCATCGGCACAGGGGCGCCGACCGGACCGGCGCCGGTGACGAGCGGAACGGGGGACCACCCCTCATCGGGCCTGTTCCGCTCGTTGCCATCCGTCCTCAGGGTGCGGCGAGCAGTTTGTCCGCCGCTGCCTCGATGCGCGCCTCGTCCAGCAGCACCGTGCCCGCCGCCGGTCCCAGCGGAATGAAGCTGTCCTCGCTCGTGACCCGGGCGATGCGGCCGTCGAATCCGGCATCGAGCAGCGCCGCGAAGACTCCCTCGGAAACCCCTCCGCTGCGGCGGGTTTCGTCCACGATGAGCACCCGTCCGGTGGCGCGCGCATTGTCCAGCAGATCCTCGACGGGCAGCGGGGCCAGCCAGCGCAGGTCCAGGACCCGGGCGTGAATACCGCGTTCGCTCAGCCGCCGCGCCACCCGCAGACTCATCGGCACGCCGTTCGCGAAGCTCACAATGGTGAGGTGGGTGCCGATGCCGTGCACCCGGGCCAGCCCGATGTCGGCGTGTCGCACGGCGGATACCGGGGCGAGCCAGCCGCCGTCGCCGGGGCGGTACAGATCGCGGGTGTGATAGAGCGCGATGGGTTCGAGGAAGACGCACACCCGCCCGTCCATCCGCGCCGCCGAGACGCAGGTGCGCAGCATGGCGGCCGCATCATCGGCGCGGGACGGGGACGCGATCACCACGCCGGGGATATCCCGCAGTGCCGCAATGGAATTGTCATTGTGGAAGTGCCCGCCGAAACCCTTTTGATAGGCATAGCCGGCGATGCGCACCACCATGGGATTGCGGTAGCTGCCATTGGAGAAGAACGAGAGCGTGGCCGCCTCACCGCGCAGCTGGTCCTCGGCATTGTGCACATAGGCGAGGTACTGGATCTCCGGGATCGGCACGAATCCGGCCAGCGCCGCACCGAGCGCGGTGCCGAGCACGCTCTGCTCGTCCAGCAGGGTGTCGAAAACGCGGCGCACACCGAAGGCCTGCTGCAACCCCTTGGTCACGCCGTAGACGCCGCCCTTGCGCCCGACATCCTCGCCGAAGACGAGCACGTCGGTATCGCGGGCCAGCAGTTGCCCGAGCGTGTGATTGACGGCCTGCGCCAAGGTCATCGGATCACCGGTGTCCACCGGCGGCGGGGCGACGGCATCGGTCCACGCGGACCACGGTTGCTCCGGATCCGGCGGCGGGGGCGCGGTGCGCATCGCATCGGTGCGCACCACGGTCGGGCGTGCGGGGGCGAGCGCGGCCATGACCGCCTCGGCCGAGGTGAGTTTCGCTTCGCCCAGAACGGATTCGGCGGTCGCGGCGACCTGCGCGCCGATATCGCTGTAGCGCCTGAGGATTTCACCGGGCGTGGCGACGCCCGCCGCGACGAGGATGCGCGCGGTCCTGGTCACCGGATCGCTGCGCAGATCGGTGGCCAGCTCGGCCGGCCGGCGATAGGCCGCCTCCACATCGGATCCCGCGTGCCCGAGCAGGCGTACCGTCCGCAGTCGCAGGAAGGCCGGTTTGCGATGGGTGCGTACCCAATCCACCGCCGCCTGTGCGGTTTCCAGGGTCTCGAGCAGTTCCGCGCCGTCGGCGTCGAAGTAGCGCAGCCCGGGCCGGGAGCCGTAGGCCTGCTCGATCCAGGTGCGCGGGGTCGGCACGCTGATGCCGAGCCGGTTGTCCTCGCAGACGTAGAGAATCGGCATGCCGACACCGAGGTGCGTGGTGTGCACGGCGGTATTGATCGCACCGGCGGCGGTGGAGTGATTGGCGGACGCGTCGCCGAAGCTGCACACCACCACCGCATCCGCGGGCCATTCGCAGGCCACCCGCAGCTGGCCGGCACGCTCGATCGCGAAGGCCAGCCCCGTCGCGCGCGGCAGATGGGAGGCGATGGTCGAGGTCTGGGGGATCACATGGGCGGGCTTACTGCCGAAAACCTTGTGCCGCCCACCGGAAATCGGATCCGAGGCGGCCGCGACGACGCCGAGCAGGACATCGCGGATCGGATCGAGTCCGGGCACCTGCCGGGCGCGATGGACGAAGAAGGCAGCCGATCGATAGTGCAGCAGCGCCGGATCGGTGGTGCGCAGCGCCGCGGCCACCGCCACATTGCCCTCATGGCCGGAGGATCCGATGCTGTAGTAGCCCTGCCCTTCTCGGGTCAATCGCCGGGCCGTCAGATCGAGATGCCGCGCCGTCGCCTGATCCTCGAAGAGTTCGAGGCAGCGGGCGCCGGTCAGGGGGCCGCCGGGGGTGAGCGGGTCCTGTGGTGAGCGAGACGCACCGGGTCTCGTGGCGGCGACTTCCGCCCGAAACCACTGGTCTAGTTCTGCCTCCCGCTCGTTGATACGACCCACCTCTCCCCATTTGTCCCAAATGTCGTGTACGCCGGGCTATCAGCGTAGATGTGAAATAGGCGTCTCCTCCGGACCTTCGAATTCCTCGGCTGGTCGCGCCGCCGGCAGATCGGGCCGGGGGCCGAAATGTCATTGTCACCCAGGCGGCTTCCACATTCACCACATTCAGGTATGGCTGATGCGCAGCGCCGGACGGTATCTCTCGGATACCGTCCGGCGACAACGATTTTCGTGCTGTGGGGCTATTCGGCGTGCAGCGTCAAACCCGTACCGCTGCCCGCATTGCGCAGCGTCAGAGTGTCGGAATCGATAGCGGCCGTGGCTTTTCCGTTGAGGACGGCCAGCACGTCCCGCTCCACATCCATGACCTGCGGGTCGCAGAGCATTCTGGTGGTGGCGACATGGAAACTGATATCGCTGCCGTCGATCTCGGCGCGGCCGTTCATCTGATTGCATCCGGCGCTGCCGGTCAGGGTGCCGTCGGGGGCGATGGTGAGCGCCGGGCGTACCTCGTCGAGGGTTTGGGAGCGCACCACCGCATCGGTGTGCAGCAGCTCGGTGACGATCCAGGTGGTTTCGGTGAGCGGTTTGCCGGGCTGGGCGACCTTGCGGTCCTGCAGCGTCACGGTGATGCCATTGCCGGTGATCGTCAGATCGGGTCCGGCGAGCTTCCAGCTCGGGGCCGAGCGCAGCAGCCCGTCCACCCAGCCGTCCGCCCCGGCGGTATCGCCGGGGCAGGCCATCAGCGTGGTCGCCATCTGGCCGACCTCGAGCGTATTGCCGTCGAGGGTGACCGGTCCGGTGGCGGTATTGCAGCCCGCGCCTGCGCTGACCCGGCCGTCCGCGAATTTCAGCGTGAGCGGACCGCCGCCCGGGATGGCCGTGCCCTTGACCTGCGTGGAGACGAACGACCGGCCCATGGGCGTGACCTGGGGCTGCGGCGCGGGCGCCGTCTGCTGCGTGGAGCACCCGGCGACGGCCGTGACCGTCACGGCGAGCAGCACGCCACACCCTCTGTGAGTTGCTGACATGTAGCCGATCGTACGGTGATCACACCGGCATGCCGAGCGCCGACGCGAGCGTCCCGCCGATGGCGCCGACGAAGGTGGACAGTGCGCCCGGGTCCAGGATTTCGGTCGGCACATCGCGCTGATGGCAGCCGTTCGCGGCGGGCACGCCATTGAGTCGGTCGTCGAGCCACAGCACGGCGCTCGCGGTTCCGGCGACGGCGGCGACGCCGTGCTCGCTGAGCAGATCCCGGGTGTAGGAGACGCGGGCGTTCGGATCGGTGCAGTAGGTGTCGTAGAGATTGTTCACGGCATTGATCGGCATCACCTCGTCTAGCGGGGCCTCATAGATGTAGAGGGGAGTGCTCGGGGTTCCACGCCGGCCGAGGCTCAGTTCGTCCAGGACTGGCTGCATTTCGGGTGAGCGCATGGGATCGCCGGGATAGTCGAACAGGCCCTTGATATTGATAAACGGGAAGCCTGCGAATTGCAGTGCCACGCACTGGTTTTCGTGCATCAGTCGGACGGCTTTGCCCAGTGGGTTCATATGCTGATCGATGAACTGCGCGACCTGCGGGTATTCCCGTGCCACGCCGAACAATCCGCCGAGCACCGCGCCGCCGAAGGTGGAGGTGCCATTGTTGTAGTCGACCGCCATGCGGATATCGGCCATCAGGCCACCTGTTGCCGAGCCGACGAGATTGAGCTCTGGCGCGTACTCCTGTTGCAGCTCAGCGGCATGTGCGGTGGGGATGGCGCCGCCGGAGTAGCCCCACAGTGCGACCCGGGTGTCCGTGCCGGGCAGCCCGGCGGGCTCGAAGTTCTCCGCGGCGCGAATGCCGTCGAGGGTGATGCGCCCGCCCAGCGGTCCGACCGCATAGGCCGCGTTGGGGCCCTGATGGTCCGGGATCACCACCGCGTGGCCGCGCTGCAGCATTGCCTGCACTTCCACGAATTCCGCGGAGATGACCGGGTTCAGGGGATTGGGCAGCGAACCCATCTGCAGCGTGTAGGAGGGTGCGCAGTTCTGGGACAGCGAATCTTCGGCGAACTGGAAGGAGAGCAGACCGCGCTGTCCGCTGGGCGGCGCGGCATGCGGGACGATGACGGTCGCCACGGCCGCGATCGCCTCGCCGTGGGTATTGGTGCTGCGGTACGACAGCTGCCAGGCATTCACATTCAGCGGAATCAGCCACAGATTGGCGAGATTCACCTGCCGGGCCGACAGAATCTCGCCGGGTTGCGCGGCCGCTACCCGGGCCGGATCCGGTTGGTAGAAGTTGGCGTCCAGGTACGGCGGTGCGGGCGGAATCGGGAACGGCAGCGCCGGTTCCACGGAAACGGGTTGCGCCACAGCCGTATTCGTTACCACCGGGCAGATACTCACCGTCAATCCCGCCGCCACCGCCAGGCATGCCTGAGTTATCGTCCGGGTCCCCGCTGTCATATCGAACTCCTCCGTGCCGCCCGAGGCGGCGGAGCGCTCATTCCCCTGCAAAGTTAGAGAGCGCTTGGTTTCTAAGTTGCACCGCGACCCTATGATGCAGGCATGGAATGTGTCAACGGTCACGTCGGCCGACTGGTTCGTCAGGGCCGCCGGACACGGCAGGATGGTGCGACGTGAGTGAAGTTTCGCGCCCGCGCCGCACCCAACAGGAGCGCCGGGCCGCCACGGTGAGCAAACTGGTCGACGCCACCATCGACGCCATCGGCGAGGTCGGGTATCAGCGCGCCACCGTGCAGGAGATCTGCGGTCGTGCAGGACTTTCCGCGGGCGCCATGTTCCGTCAGTTCGACACCCGCCTCGACGTCATCGTCCGCACCGCCGAGGCGGCCTTCACCCGCCAACTCGACGGCTACCGCGCCACCATGGAACACCTTGGCGCACAAGACAATGCCCTCGACACCGCGCTGCGCTTCCTGCGCGCCGCCCAATCCTCCAACCTCACCCACGCCCTCCGCGAGATCTACCTGGCCGCCCGCTCCGATGCCGAACTCCGCGAACGCATCGCCCCCATCGCCGACCGCTACTACCGCGAAATGATCGCCACCCTCAACCAGACCGGCCTCTTCGACGCCTTCCCCAGCGACATCCGCGAACCCCTGTTCTTTATGATGCTGCACCTCTTCTCCGGCGAAGCCGTAGTCCGCGGCGTCTACCCCCGCCCCGACCTGGACACCGCCATCCTCTCCCTGGTCGAAGACCTCCTGGCCACCTACGCGGCGCGCACACCCTCCGCATCCGACGGCGCCTGAGGCGCGAAGACCTACCGCGTGGCCTGTGGGTGGAAGGGGTGGGCACGCATAGGGTGCGAATGTGAGTGATGTCCGGATCGAGGCTGGGCCTGTGTCGGCGTGGGCGCCGTTTGCGTCGAAGGTGTATCGGGCGCTGTGGGTGGCGCAGTTGGTGTCGAATCTGGGCACCTGGATGCAGACGGTGGGGGCGCAGTGGCTGCTGGTTGATCAGCCCCATGCGGCGCTGCTCGTGTCGCTGGTGCAGACCGCGACCACTTTGCCGGTGGTTTTGCTGGTGATTCCGGCCGGGGTGCTGGCGGATCTCATCGATCGGCGGCGGTTGCTGATCGGTGCGCAGTCGGCGATGGCATTGATCGCGCTGCTGCTCGCGGTGACGACGGCGGTGGGGCACACGACACCGGCGGTGCTGCTGGCGCTGCTGTTCGCGATGGGGTGCGGGCAGGCGCTGACCATGCCGACCTGGCAGGCGATTCAGCCGGAACTGGTTCCGCGTGAACAGATTCCGGCGGCATCGGCGCTGAATGGGTTGAGTGTCAACGGTGCTCGTGCGATCGGGCCCGCGATTGCCGGTGTGCTCGTCTCGCTGGCGGGGCCGACATTCGTGTTCGGGTTCAATGCCGTGTCGTTCATCGGCATTGTCGTGGTGCTGATCTGGTGGCGACGGCCGATTCGGGAGTCGGCACTGCCGCTCGAGCGTCCGCTGGCGGCACTGCAGGCCGGGATGCGGTACGTCCGGTCGGGGCCCGCGATTCGCCGGGTGCTCCTGCGGGCCGTGCTGTTCATCATTCCGGCCAGCGCGCTGTGGGCGCTGCTGCCGATCGTGGCGCGGGAGCGGTTGGGGCTGGGGTCCTCCGGATACGGCCTGATGCTCGGTGCGCTCGGCGTGGGAGCCGTGATCGGCGGGCTCTCCTTCGCCGCGCTGCGCCGCCGGCTCACCGCCACCCGCATGCTCACACTCTCCGCAGTGCTGTTCGGTGTCGCGACCATGGTTTCGACACTGGTCCAGCAATTGCCCCTGGTCCTGATCGCCCTGCTGATCGCCGGCATCGGCTGGCCGCTGGCCATGTCGACGCTGAATTCGACCATGCTGCTGATGTTTCCGGCCTGGGTGCGGGCGCGCGGGATGTCGGTCTACACGCTGGTGTTCATGGGCGGGCAGGCGATCGGTTCGCTGGTGTGGGGTTCGATCGCCGGCGGGATGGGTGTGGTGTTCGCGCTGCTGCTGTCGGCCGTCCTGCTCGCGGTGTGCGCGGTGAGCACGCTGTGGTGGCCGGTCAATCAGGATGCGACCGGATTCGATCTGACTCCGACCGCCTTCTGGCCGGAGCCCTACGTCCTCTGCGAACCCGATCCGGCCGACGGTCCGGTGCTGATCCTCCAGAGCTATACCGTCCCGGACGAATTGGTCGACCGCTTCCTCACCGCCATGGCCCGGGTGGGACGCTCGCGCCAGCGCACCGGCGCCATGGAGTGGCGGGTCTACCGCGATGTGGGTGTGGCCGACCGCTTTGTGGAGGCGTTCGTCGTGCGGTCCTGGGCCGAGCACATGCACCAGCATCAGGTCCGGCTCACCGCGCAGGATCAGCGCAATGAGCAGGACATGGCCCAGTACACCGTCGGTGAACCGGAGATCAGTCATCTGATCGCGGTGGACGAGCCGAGGTAGCAGGCGGTTACGACTGCAGCCAGGTCAGCACGGCCAGGACGCGGCGGTGATCATCGTCGGACGGCGGCAGGTTCAGCTTGGCGAAGATCGAGGAGATGTGCTTCTCCACCGCTCCCTCGGTAATGACCAACTGCTTGCTGATCGCCCGATTGGTGCGCCCCTCAGCCATCAGCCCGAGCACCTCCCGTTCGCGCGGGGTCAGTTCGTCGAGGGGTCCGCTGCGCCTGCGCGCGAACAGCCCGGCGACCACCTCGGGATCGAGCACGGTGCCGCCCTCGGTCACGCGGCGCAAGGCGTCGGACAGCTCCTCCAGCTTGGAGATTCGGTCCTTGAGCAGATAGCCGACACCGCCGAGTCCCGCCTCGGCGAGCAGATCGGAGGCATAGCTCTGCTCGACGTACTGGGACAGCACCAGCACCGCCGTGCCCGGCACCAGACGCCGCGCCTCGAGTGCCGCGCGCAGCCCCTCGGTGCCGAACGACGGCGGCATGCGCACATCGGTGACCGCGATATCGGGCCGGTGCTCGACCACCGCCCGCACCAGGGCCTCACCATCGCCGACCGCCGCCAGGACGGTCGCGCCCGCTTCCTCGAGCAGCCGCACCAGACCCTCTCGCAGCAGTACCGAATCCTCTGCCAGAACTACTCGCATGAGCGGTGAGCCTAACGGGGGAGCAGTATCTCGGCGGTCAGCACGGTCGGACCACCCGGCGGACTGTGCACGTCGAGCCGCCCGTCCACACCGGCGAGCCGGTCGGCCAGACCGGCCAGCCCATGCCCCTTCCCGATATGCGCGCCGCCCACTCCGTCATCGGTCACCCGCAGCCACAGGCTGGTCGCATCGGTGGTCACCGTCACCACACAGCTGCCGGCCCGAGAGTGCTTGGCGACATTGGTCAGGGCTTCGCTGACGACGAAATAGGCTGCGTTCTCGACGGATTCGGCCAGTCGCCGGTCCTCGGGCAGATCGCATTCGAGCGTGGTCTCGACCGGGCAGCGGCTCGCGGCGGCGGCGAGTGCGGCGGGGAGACCGCGATCGATCAGGATCGGCGGTGCGATACCGCGCGATACCGCCCGCAATTCGTTCAAGGCCTCGCGGCTCTGCTCGAGCGCTTCATCGACCAATGTCCTTGCGGCATCGGGATTGTCGTTCATGCGCCGGCGCGCCGCCTCGAGATCCATGGTCAGCCGGACCAGCCGCTGCTGCGGTCCGTCGTGAATATCGCGTTCCACCCGGCGCAGCGTCTGCGCCTCCGCCTGCACCGCGGCGCTGCGGCTCACGGTGAGCTGCTCGGTTCTGGCGCGCAGTGCGGCCTTCTCATCGGTCAGCAGTGCGCGGGCCACACCCGTCTGGACAATCGCGAGACCACGCAGAACCGGGGGAGTCGTGGCCGCAAATGCAAGTCCCAGAAGCGTATTCACGATGATATTGGGAGCCAGACCGTGCAGGCCCAGCAGGTCGGCCAGGCCCTGGGAGTCCGGATAGTCCGGAGTCAGCCAGCCGAAGAGCGGATACAGCGTCCCCACCACCGCCGCACACACCCAGATCACGGTGATGCCCCAGGTGAACAGCCACACCGGCATGGCGAGGATCCCGTGTGCGAGATCACGCCAGTACTGCCGGTCCTTCAGCACCGTCCAGATCCGCTGCGATCGGCTCCCGGTGCCGACGGCGTAATAGGCCGCAGGCAGTTCGTGCCCGAGCACCGCCGCCACTCGCCGTCGCTCGAGTGCGGCGAACATGCGGGCCGCTCCCAGCGTGGCGATCAGCACAGGCACGCCCACCCACACCACCAGTGTCGCGGTGCCGAACAGGAAACCGCAGATCAGCGTGATGAAACTGGCGAGTCCGACGAGGATGCCGGGAAGCAGGTAGGCCAGATCCCGCCGTGCCTGTGCGATATCGAACATGAGGACTACCCTCCTGGTTCCACTACCCGGCACTCCAACCGGGGACCAGGTAGGCCCGCAGTGGTGCTACCCCCACCCCTCGGCTCGGTCGTCCAGCGATCCGGGCAGGCCCGCGGCGATTGTAGGCAGGTTGCGAGTGTGTTGCTTACGATCAGTCGGTGATAAGCACAGGCAAAGAATCGAAGGGGTGGAGACGCCCCTCCGTGTGGATGGCCCTCGCGCTGATCGTGGCGTACCTGGTGTTCTACCTGCTGGTGGGGCAACTGACGTCGTGGCTCTTCGGCGACCGGATCGACAAAGACAATGTGGTGGCCACCGCGCCCAGCATCTGGTTCGGGCTCGTCCTGCCGATCGCTATCGGCGCCCTTGCCCTGGTGACCGTGACCGCCCGACTGGGCAAGCTCGCAGCGATCTTCGGACCGCAGCCCGTGCGCGGTCGCGGCTGGATGTGGATCGGCCCGGCGCTGGTGCTGATCGCGATCATCGGGCATGTGGCGGGCACGGAGTGGAGTTCCTGGACCGCTGCGCAGATCGTGGCGATGCTGGTGCTCGGCCTCTGTGTCGGTGTGGCGGAGGAGCTGGCCACCCGAGGACTGACGGTCCAGATTCTGCGCGACGCCGGCCATGGCGAACGGTTCGTTGCCGTGGTCTCTTCGCTGGTTTTCGCGCTGATGCATACCGTGAACCTCATCTCCGGAATGGAACTGAGCACGGTGGCCGCGACCGTCGTCTACACCTTCGGCTTCGGCATGTGCATGTACCTGACCATGCGGGTGACCGGCACGATCTGGGCCGCGATCACGCTGCACGCCTGCACCGACCCGACCACCTTCCTGTCCACCGGTGGACTCGACAAAGCGGTCGGCGACTCCGGCGGTGGGAGTGCCTCCGTGATCGCGGCATTCGCGACCTTGCTACTGATCGTCTTCGGCGTCGTCGCGGTGTTCTTCGTCCGCGGCAAAGCCCCAGGGCCTCAGCCTTTGTCGGCCGGCGCGTAAACCAGCTCGAGAATTCCGGAGGGAAACGCGGTGCTTTTCACCAGGCGGAGGTTCAGCGCCTGGTCCAGCTCCGGGAACAGGGGTGCGCCCTTGCCGGTGACGGCGGGCAGCACCCACAGGCGGTACTCGTCGACCACACCGAGTTTGATCAGCGAGTGCATGAAGGCGGTGCCGCCGGCGGCGACGAGATCCTTGCCCGGCTCGGCCTTGAGCTTGGCGATCTCTTCCGCCGTGTCACCACTGGCGATCCGAGTCTCGGGCCAGCTGTCGGCCGATTTCAGCGTGCGAGAGAACACGACCTTGGGGATCTCGTTCATCGCCTTCGCCGACGGATGGTCGGAGCCGGGCCAGAATCCGGCCATGATCTCGTAGGAGTTGCGGCCCATGAGGAAGGCCCCGGCTTCCCACAGCCGACTGACGAAGTACTCCTCCTGCTCCGCGTCGTCGATGCTCATCATCACGTCGCGGATTCCGTTGTCCCCATCAGCGCTCTTACCGTCGAGCGAGACATAGAACCCCAAGATCAACTTGCGCATTCGTTTTCCTCCATCAGTTCCGGGCAGCGGTTCAGAGTTATCGACGGCCGATCCACCCGAAATTCATCGGTGCGCCCCACACCTCCCCGTCGCACTCCCGAATCTCTCCGTCGGTCAGAGGCCACCCGTCCTCGCCGATCGGGTGAATACCGGTGGCGTCGTGTCGATATCCGATACGCCCGTTGGTATAGCGATCGCTGCGCAAGTCTCCGATCGCGTCCGGCCGGCTCATCCCGCAGCCCTCGTGATGTAGTCGCTGTATCCGGATTTGGTGACCGCCAGTCGCCCGCGATCGGTCCGCCGCCAACGCGACGGACTCTGTTTCGTGCCGGCAGCCAGCCCGGAGCGACTGAGTCGCAACAGTGCCCGCCGAACGCATTGCTCACTGAGGGTGGTCGCCTCGGCCAGCTGATGCACTGTCATTGTTCGAGAAACATCAGGATTCGCCAGTGCGCCAAGAACTTTCGCCTGTGGTTCGGACAATGCCATGGTCGCCCCTCGCTGTGCTCGCCGCCTTCGCCGTCGTGATGACGGGCAACTCGCTACCGAGGCGGCGTGTACCGGTCCCGAG
Organism: Nocardia sp. NPDC006630; assembly: GCF_040611495.1. Taxonomy (NCBI): domain Bacteria; kingdom Bacillati; phylum Actinomycetota; class Actinomycetes; order Mycobacteriales; family Nocardiaceae; genus Nocardia; species Nocardia sp. NPDC006630. The sequence goes on along the minus strand of NZ_JBEXOK010000002.1, from coordinate 134,161 downwards.
CGCCTGTCAGGAACGTTAAGGAGGGGTGCCACGATGATGGAAGGTTGTTGCGAATTGTTGCGAGGCATAGAAATTCATGCCTTAGGTGGGCTGCTCTTGACGGTCTCATCGGTCAGGGGAGACGATGGTGCAACTAGTCGCAACTTTGCACCAGGGGGATGACATGCTCCTGAAGTTCATTGCTAAAGACCCGGGTTCGAACCCGACGGGTTCACCGACGCTGTATCGCACCGATCGAGGCTCATGGGTAGTCCAGGGCTGGTTGGTCACCGATCCGGAAGCGCTCGCACAGATGAACATTCCTGAAGGCGAGTCGTGCGTAGAGATCCCCGACCGATTGGTTCCTTTCTTTGAGCAGGGGGACAGTGGCTCAGATAAGTGACAGTGAGTTCGACCAGCTGCTAACCGATTTCGAACATTCCGCGATCCACTTGGAGACTCGGGATGCGTACGGCACGGCAACCGAACTGCCGCACATGGCTCAGTGGGCTGCCGGTGAACCGGACGACCTCGAATGGTTGCAGGGCTGGTGCGTAACATTGCGGGAACATGCCGCGGCGGGACGATCGGTGCGGCGGGCTCGCGTCGTTTCCGAACCGCTGAGTGATTATCAGCGCTGGTCCTACAGCATCGCCGGGCCGATGGTCGATGCGGGCGAAGACATCCGGTGGATTCCGAGGCGCCTGGTGTCATCGATTGCTTTGCCGGGCAACGACTTCTACCTCCTCGACGACAAGCTGGTCGTGTTCCTGCACTACGCTGGAGATGGGTTGGGCACCGGCAAGACAACATCGACCATTCCTGGTGATATTCAGCTGTGCCGCAACGCATTCGAGGCGGTGTGGGCGCTGGCGATTCCGCACAGTGAATACAAGCCCGTCTAGTTCCGCGCGGGAAGCGCGACGAGCACTCGGGTCCCGGCTGCGTGATGTACGCCGAGACGCCGGCCTGACCGCACGTCACATGGCCGCCGCGACCGGGCAGCACTACACGCGGGTATCGAAGATCGAGAACGGTACCCAGTCACCCACCGATCAGGATATCCGTGAGTGGTGCCGGGTCTGTGGTGCGGAGCATCAGGTCGCGGACCTGATTGCGACTCTGCGAGCTGTTGATTCGGCATATCTCGAGTTCCGGCGGCAAAGCCGTGCCGGATTGAAGCGCGTGCTCGGCGCACACACGCAGCAGCAGTACGAGCAGACTCGGGTGTTCCGGATCTACGAGCACAATGTCATCCCCGGTCTGTTCCAAACCGCGGAGTATTCGGCTGCGATGCTGTCGTTTTGGATCCGTTTCCTGGGCGCCCCGAACGACGTGGACGAGGCTGTTGCCGTCCGGATGGAACGTCAGCGCATCCTCGAGCGTGGCGGGAAACGGTTCGTGGTTGTGCTCGAAGAACAGGCATTGCGAACCTGGTTCGGTGACGCGCGCATCCAGTCAGGGCAGCTCGGGCACCTCCTGGAGCTGATGTCGTTTCCCAATATCTCGGTCGGCATCATCCCGCTCATGACCGAACGTGAGGCCGTCGCTTCCGCCGGGTTCTGGATCTTCGACAACGAATTGGTTGCGCTCGAAACACCCACCGCGAGTATCCAGGTCACACAACCGGCGGAATGTGAGATGTACGCGCGCATGTTCGAAGTACTGAAAAAGTCGGCGGTCTACGGGCGCGATGCACGAAGTCTGATTCTCGAAGTGCTTGCCGAGCTTGTCCAATGACCCACTGACTACGTTCGTGTCGGACAGTTGACTTCTCGGCTGGTGAGCGTAATGCCGCAGCGCGCCGGGCGTATCGCTGATTCGATCTCCACGCGAGTTGCGGTGTTTCACAATGGCAAGCGTGTCGGCACAGCTCGAGATCAGTGACCAGTCCAGGAATCGGGTGCTCCTGGTTCTCGCGACGAGCTTCCGAGTTGTCGCCTCCGCCTACGGGTTCACAGACGCGGACACGGAAGAGCCGATCGCCCCCGAGGCTGGTGAGCGTCAATCCGTTCCCGATGACCGAGATGCCCTCAGCCCGTTGATCTTCTGCCGCGCCGGGCTTCCCAGAGGATGGCACGGACAGTCAGCGGAACAGGCGGAAGAACCCGCGCACCTGCTCGACCAGCGAGTTCGGCTGCTCGAGCGCGGCGAAGTGGCCACCATGCGGCAACTCCTCGAACCAGCGCAGGTCAGTGAACCGCAGCTCGGCCTCCCGCCTCGACGGGCGGGTGATGTCGCGCGGGTAGATCGACAGCCCGGAGGGCGCGGTCACCTTGTCCCGGAAGTGGGCGAAGCTCTCCCAGTACAGGCGCGCTGACGACGTGGCCGACGCGGTGAACCAGTAGACCGAGATCTCGTCGAGGATCTGCTGCCGCGACAATGCGTCCTCGGGATGGCCGTCATTGTCCGTCCACGCCCAGAACTTCTCGGCGATCCAGGCGGCCTGCCCCGCCGGGGAGTCGGTGAGGCCGTAGCCGAGCGTCTGCGGCCGAGTCGCCTGAATTGCCGAGTACCCCCGGCCGGTGCGCTGGAACTCCTTCTCGGCCTGGAGGTTCGCCAGCTCCGCGGGCGTCGGGTCGTCGAACGTGCCCGCCGCCACGGACCCCAAATTCAAATGCACGCCGGCGACCCGCTCGGGCGCCACCTCACCCAGCGCGCCGGACACCGCCGAACCCCAGTCACCGCCCTGTGCGCCGTATCGTTCGTAACCCAGCGAGACCATCAGCGTGTCCCAGGCGCGCGCGGTGCGAGCGACACCCCACCCGGTCATCGGCGGCTTGTCACTCCAGCCGTATCCGGGCAACGACGGCGCGACCACGTGGAATGCGTCCGCCGGGTCACCGCCGTGCGCGCGGGGGTCGGTCAGCGGGCCGAGGACCTCCAGGAACTCGAGCACCGAACCCGGCCACCCGTGCGTGAGCACGAGCGGGAACGCGTCCGGCTCCGGCGAGCGGACGTGCAGGAAATGGATGCCCAGCCCGTCGATCGTGTCGCGGTACTGCGGGAACACGTTCAGCCGCGCGGCGAACCCGAAGTCGTAGTCCTCGGCCCAGCTGTGGCACAGCTCCTGCGCATACGCCAGCGGCACACCCTGTGACCAGTCGACCACCGGCTCGGGCTCGGGCCACCGCGTCCGTCGCAATCGTTCACGCAGGTCCGCGATCTCGGCTTCGGTGATGCTGACCTCGAATGGCTCGGCGGACATGGCAAAGCTCCTTACTGGTCAAGGCGTTACCGGATCAGATGCTTGAACCCGCGCAACAGTAGCCATGGTCGCCTCGGGAATATTCCGAGCAGACGTACCCGCGGCCCAGTTCGACATGCGAAACCTGCGCCGGGGCAACGACAAAGGCAGCAACGATCACGGCGATAAATCCCCCTGATCGGTAATATGGTGCGTTCGGCCAGCCCGGATCGCCGCTGACGTCGGCAGGTCGGCGCAGCGGAATGGTCTGTGCGCAATGCCCGCCGGCCATTCGCGGACCAGTCGAGCCGGACTCGACACCGGGGTGGCGAGGCGAGGCGGCGTGGAGGGTCTAGCGTTGTTTCCCATGGGGAGCAAAGAGATTGTGGTGACGGTTGGTGAGGAAGACTGGCGCACACTGATCGATGCCGCCGACGCTGCGGGCATGTCGGTGGAGGCCTATGCCTCATGGTGTATTCGGATCTTCGCAGTGCAGGCCCGCCCGGGTGGCGGCAAGCGGGCAGGCGAACTCGGCCGGACGAAAACAGCGAAGCGCGCGGCGGACATCGACGAGGACTCCGAGTCGGCTGCGTGGGCGGAAACATTCACCGAGCGCCTGTCGCACCGTATCGATCGCAACCCTGAGATCTGATCCGCGACAGCTGCTATTCCCTGCGTGGGCCGGTTTGCACAGCGCGGAGGTAGCCGGAATGGGATGTATTGTGCGGCAGTACATTGGGCACGAGGGTCACATCGAAATGGCCCACCGAGCCCACCGGTAATCGAGTGTCAATCGTCTAGGGATTGGACCAGGGAGGTACGGTCGCTCGAATCGGATTTGCTCCAGCGCAATTCATTCAGACGATCCCAGCGTTCCTCTGCCCAGTCCCAGATGAGGTCGGCGACCAGGGCGGGGTCATCGAGCTTGGGGTCTGCGTTGTAGCGGCGGGCGCCGGAGTCTCGGACGACCTCGAGGGTGTAGGTGATCGGGTCGTCGGGGTTGTGGAACACCGCGCCTCGGTAGGCCTGGATCAGAGAGGTGTCGTCGTTCGGTCGTGTGACGATCACGAAAGGGGTTCGTGCGTATTTGTGCAAATTCGGTACCCAGTAGTGCAATTCGCGCAGACTCACGGAGGAGAATGAATGTTCCCCGCCGATGTCCACATCGACTGTCCGGCGCGAACTCGAGCGGACGAAGACTTCGAACGTCACGTCGTAGAGTTCGGCACCCGGCGAGATGACTTCCTCCATGATCGGCAGGAACCCCGCGACGGCCTCATCGGGCACTCGAACCTGCACGATGTCGCCATGAAAGAAAGCGTGAGCGGTCAGCTCGGGACGGTTCGCCCGGTTCACGCCATTGCGCCAGCCCTCGACCATGCCCGTCATGCACAGCACATGGTTGTCCTCGGTCGGTGGGCAGGAGTATTGCGAGCGAACGTAGACCACCACCTCGGCATGCCGCCGAGCCACACCCTTGGGCAACACCACGAAATCCCGAACCACCCGGCGAGCGTAACTTGCCGGAATCGCCCGTGCTGCACGGCGACCGCGGCAGATTGATCGAGCCATGAGCGCGCACTGCACCGGCCCGAGTTCACCTCGGGCAGTGATCTTCCGCATGGCGGTGCCGCGTCGAACCGCGCGGGTCGCGGCAGAACAGGATGTTCCGCGAGGCAGTGCGTTTAGCGTCGGAGTGACGTCGAAAGGCTGGTGATGCACTAACTTTGGACAATCGTGCACAATCATGAACCCAATAGCTACGACTGTCCGTTCTGCTTCCTCCTCATCGGCGGTGAGACTCCGCTCGACAGTCCGCGCGACATCGTGCTGCGCACCGACCACGCCACCGCGTTCACCGCATCGCGATGGTGGCCGAACAATCACGGACATGTGCTGGTCATTTCGAACGCTCATCACGAGAATCTCTACGACCTGCCGCCGGAGTACGGGCACGCCGTACACGACGTGGTCCGTGAGATCGCCATCGCGATGCGGGCCGTCTACGGTTGCGACGGAGTGTCCACACGTCAGCACAATGAACCTGCTGGTGGCCAGGATGTTTGGCACTACCACGTACATGTCTTCCCGCGGTATCACGGTGACAACCTGTATGGTTCTGACCCGTTGTCGGAATACGCGGCCGGCGAACAGCGGTGGGTCTACACCGATAAGCTGCGTGACTACTTCGATTCGCCGCGCAGGGCCTGAAATCGCCAAAGCAGCGTGATAGCCACGCCTGCTTGCACATCCTGAACTCAGCAGATCAGTGCGTTCGGTCGGCCCCAGATGGATGCTGCCAGTTGATCTTCCGAGGTGCCGCGCTGGCAGTTCCGAACAGCGCGGTATGCGGCTTGTGCGGATGTGCTGTGGTGCTCGCTGCTCTGAAAACTGCAGACGCTGCCATCGATCCGGCGCTTGCGCGGTGAACGGGCCGACGGTCCTCGCGGCGCTCCGGGTGGCGGTCGAGGCGGCTGGGTTCGGCTCAGCTTGCTGCCGCCAGTGCCCTCCATACCTTTCTGGAGCGTGAGCGGGGCTGCGGAGCTGCGTATTCGATTCGCCGGCGTGCTTCGTGGGTACTGATTCGCAGCAGATCGCTCAATAGCTCGGTGGTGTCCCGGTAGCCGGTGTCTGCGGCGAGGCCGCGACGCTCGGCTTCGGCGACGGCCGCGCGCATGGCAGCGTCGAGTCGCCTCCGGCGGCGTTCGGTTTCTACGAGGGTGCGCAGCAAGTCGACATCGGCCAGTTCCGGCCATTCTGCTGCTGGAGCGCTCGGCGCCAGCGCGGTCGAATGTATGGTCACGCGAGCCAGCATACCGCAGGGGTCGAACATATGTTCGATTATCGGGGTTGTGAAATATTGAGGTTCTGCCGTGTCGAACCTGGTGCCACTCTTCGCGGGAGATCGCAGGATACGAAGGTGTGCCGAGGACGTTGCCGATAAGGCGCGGCCGGCACCAGGGTGTATGCGATCATGCCTCTGACGACCGCATACAATGGCCCGCATGCGCATGTTCCTCGATATCCTCCTGATCATCACCAGCGTGCTGCTGGTGCTGCTGGTGCTGCTGCACCGCGCCAAGGGCGGGGGTCTGTCGAGCCTGTTCGGTGGCGGTGTGCAGTCCAGCCTGTCGGGATCCACCGTCGTCGAGAAGAACCTGGATCGGATCACCATCTTCCTCGGGGTGATCTGGCTGATCTCGATCCTCGGTATCGGACTCGAAATCAAGTTCTCCTCCTAGTCGATACCTGACAAGTCGCCGGTCACCGTGCTCTGGTGGCGGGGCCGGCGGCGCGGCACCGTGGTGCGCGAACCCCGGCCGGTGGAGGCGCC